>NZVC01000024.1 GCA_002701395.1 Maritimibacter sp.
CTCCTTGATGGCTGCGATGAACCAAAAATCCTCCGTTACGAAAACCTCAAAACTGTCCCACAGGCGCTGACGTTAGACAGTTCTTGCTGATTGGTTGCCCGGCCTGTTTGAGGCTTCAATAGCCATCCGAAACGGCGGTGTGTGGAATCAGACGCTTTCGGGATATCTGAGTGTCAAGAATAGGCGCTGCGCTCAATGCTATCAATGCCATGGGGGTGATTGGTCACAACCTGTTCAGATCTCATCCTCTGGCCCAAATTGGATCTGGCCATCTAGCCTTGGTGGAAAATGTGGCGTGCCGAAACGGAAGAAATAGTATCTGGGCCGCACCGGAGAAGACGCCACTTTCGGCCCAAACCTGCCGTTCACCGTTGCTCTTGATGCCGCGGCGCGGCCCGCCAAACCCGACATTCGCCGTAGCCGCAAGATCGAGGCGGGGCCGAACTCACACTATGCGGGACCTTCCGGTCGTTCACCGCACGTGCTCAATCTATGCTGCACCCGCGCGGTCACTTAGGAGGAGGGGCACTCGACCTCTTCATAGGAACGAAGCGCATGTTTGGACGCTGCGCCGCCCCGCATATGACCTCGGCGTCCGCCGCGTCGTTTTTCTGCCTGCTTACGAACGGCTTCACGTAGGCCGGAGGGATCAGCCTGGCCGTGTGAACTAGCTTGCCGATCTCCCGACCCCAATAATGGGCGCCGCCGCACGCTTCCACTGCAACGGCGCAGGACGACACTCCGGCGAAAACTCCGACACCTGAACACATTGAAACTTCCTGCGAAGGAGCGCTCGCTCTGTCGCGTCAGCCCCATGCAGCCGAAACACATTCTTCGCGAGATCGAGCCCAATCGTGGTAATCTCAACATGACCGTCTCCCTCCGTGGATCGATATAGATCCACCGTGGCACATCAGATGCCGTCGGGAGGGGCAGTTACACCATCAAAGCCGGTTCGATGCAGGGATCGGAAACTCCATAAGTATTGCGTCACTACCGGATCAAGGCACCTCTGTGCGTGATCACGTTGGACGCGACAGCAGTCGCCTTTTCAGCAGCCGTCTTTGGGTCAGCACCATCAAGCAAGTGGGCCAGGAATGTTCCTGCAAAACTGTCCCCCGCGGCCGTCGTATCAATAACGGATTTGGACGGAGTCACCCTGACCATGGCCTCTTCGCCATCCCCTGTTTTGAGCAGCACCGATCCCGGTCCGTTCTTGACGATAACAAGACGTGATCCCGCGGAGAGATATCTATCGGCGGTTGCAGAAGGACGGACATCGCCGAATGTCGCCTTCTCTTCATCGAAACTGGGAAAGACGATGTTGCTATGCACCGCGCCCTGCATCAATCCCGCTCGCATCGCCGCTTCATCTTCCCACAATTTCGTCCTGATGTTCGTATCGAATGAAATTGTCGTACCGTTTACCCGGGCATCCGCCAGCGCCGAAAGAAGCCGCTTCCGTCCGTAGGGCGACAGGATCGCCAGGGTGATCCCCGAAAAGTGGATATGCCGGGCGTACAACGTGATATTCCGAAGCCACGCGTCGTCGTCCGTTAGCAGACGCGCGGCAGATTGGCTGCGCCAGTAGGAAAAGCTGCGTTCTCCGTTCGCGAGAGAGATCATGTAAAGCCCCAGCGTCCGATCCGGGACGCGACGGATCGTAGAGGTGTCGATCCCTTCTGCGGCCATGAAAGCCATCATGTCGTCTGAGACCGCATCGGTTCCCGTACAGGTACCGAAGGCAACGCTCCATCCCTGTCCAAGCGCGCGGCGGGCGTACCAAGCGGTGTTGAATGTGTCCCCCGCGAAGCCACGACGGTAAGTACCATCCTGGGTTTCGGACAGTTCAAGCATGCATTCGCCCAGGCACAAGAAACGACCGCTCATGATGATCCTTTCAGGCATGCTGCCATTTCAATCCACTTTTCAGTGACGCCGCCCTAGTCAAAAGTAAGATGAACCTTGACGGATTGCGTGCGGTCGGAGGCGATGGCGAAGGCGTCCTCTGCCTCGGACACAGGCCAGGATCCGGTAATGACAGGCCGCACGTCGATGCGGCGCGCGCCGATGGCTTCGACGGCCTCAGCAAATTCCGCCTCGTCGAAGCGGAACGAGCCAAGGACTACGATCTCCTTACCCACCAGAAGGTTCAGCGGAACGGCGGTCGGGCCGGCAGAGCCGACCTGGATGAAGCGTCCGCGCGGGCGCAGACATTCGACCGCCTGCGCGATGGCCGGCGCAGCGGCGGAGCACTCGAACACCATGTCGAATTGACCCTTATCGACCTTCCATGGCTGTAGGCCGTTTTGGTCCGACATCGCGTTCACCACGGAATGCGCACCCATCCTGCGAGCGACCTCCAGCGGCAGATCCTGCAAGTCGGTCGTCACGATCTCCGATGCGCCGTTGGCGGCGGCGACGGCCGTCATCAGAACGCCGATTGGCCCCGCGCCGGTTACCAGAACACGTTTGCCCTCTATGTCGCCCGCCACGCCCGCGGCGTGCAGGCAGACGGCGAGAGGTTCGGCACAGGCAGCTTCGGCGACCGTCACATCGCCATGCAACTTGTGGCACTGCTTGGCCCCCAAGGTAACCCGGTCCCGAAACAGGCCCTGTGCATGGGGCAAGTACATGGCCGACCCAAAAAAACGCATGTTTGAACATTGGTTGGCCAAACCCCGGTTGCAGAAGGTGCAATCTCCACATGGGTGACTTGGATTGATCGAAACCAGATCGCCGGCGGACAAAGTGCCGACGCCCTCTCCCAGGGCGACGACGCGCCCGGCGGCTTCATGACCCAAGATTATTGGCTCCTGTACGCGGATCGTACCGATCCCGCCATCGTGCCAGTAGTGCATATCCGATCCGCAGATGCCGCCGGCCCCGATGGCGATGGAAACTTCGCCGGGGCCGGGATCGGTTGGGGTCTCGGTCTCGACTCTAAGGTCGCCTTTGGCGTGCAGGCGGCAGATGCGAATTTCATCGGTCATCAGTAAGTCTTTTCTCGTATCAGTTGGCCACAAGGCGCGGCAGCCACGTGGAAAGTGCTGGGATGTAGCTGACGGCGAGCAGCACAAGGATGTTGGTCGCTAGGAACGGCAGGATGGCCCGCACCACGGGTGTCAATGGCAACTGCGCGATGCCTGCGCAGACGAAGAGACAGACCCCCACCGGCGGCGTAGTTAGGCCGATCATCAGGTTCAGCACCGCAAAGGTCGCGAAGTGGATCGGGTCGATCCCGACCGAGAACGCCAGCTGCGAAAGCGGGACGAACAAGATGATCAGGGCGGCGATCGTCTCCATGAACATACCGACGAACAAAAGTAGCAGGTTGATGATCAGGATCACGAAGAACGGATTTGACGAGATCGACAACACACCATCGGCGATTGCCTGCGGGATACGTTCGGACACGAGAATCCAGCCAAAGACGTTGGCAAACCCAACCAACGCCAGGATACCGGCAGAGGCAATGGCGCTGTCGATCACGATGCCGGGCACCGCGCGCCATGGCAGCTCACGGTAGATCAGCCCCCCGACCAGCAGGGCGTAGACGGACGCAACAATGGCGGTTTCGGTGGGCGTGGCCAGACCCGATAGGAGCCCGTAAATGATCAAGCCTGTCATCGCCAACGCCCAAGACGCCGATGCGAACGAGCGCGCGACTTCTCCCCAGCCCTGCCAGCTTTGGCGCGGGAAGTTCTTGCGGCGCGCGATGATGTAGGCCGTGATCATCATGGCCAAACCCATCAGGATACCGGGGACCGCACCTGCCATGAACATCTGACCCACCGAAATACCCGCCAGAGACCCCACGATGATCATGGGAACAGACGGAGGAATGATGGGGCCTACGGTGGACGACGCGGCCGTAACCGCAGCCGAGAAGTCGCCCGGATACCCTGCTTTCTTCATGCCGGGGATCATGACGCTGCCGATCGAGGCAGCATCGGCGACCGCCGTCCCGGTCACGCCACCAAAGAGCATGGAAGCCGCAATATTGGTCAACCCCAACCCGCCGCGGATCCAGCCGACAAGCGCTGTTGCGAAACGGATGATGCGGTTTGTGATGCCGCCACGGTTCATCAGGTTGCCCGCAAGGATGAAGCCCGGAATGGATAGCAATACGAAGACGTCCATGCCGGCATACATCTTCTGTGGGATCGCCACCGGGTTCAGACCGGTGAAAAGGATATAAGCCAAAGAGGACAGGCCCAATGTGACAGCGACAGGTACGCCGATGACGAGGCCCAGGATAAAGACAGAGAACAGAATCGTAACGTCCATCGGATCAGTCCTCTTCGAGGATATTGAGGTTGTCGGGACGTCCGTTATTCGTGCCGACAATCATGCCGACCACCCTGAGGATCGCGAAGAAAGCCAGCAGCGCCAGCATCAAGAAGATTGTAAAATGTACGTATGCCATCTTCCAGCCAAGCGCTGGAGAGGTCTGGAAGAATCCAATCTCGGTGTACCGCCAAGCCATGGGTAGCAGATACAGACCCAAGCCCGCGACCAGAATGGCGGACACCAGCCGCATCCACCACGATATATGCTCGGGCATCGCTTCGGATACGATGTCCACGTTGACCAGATCGCCCGTCCGGATCGACAGGCCAGCCCCGATTGCCGCAAGGTAAAGAAGTGCAAAGCGCGTCAGTTCTTCCGACCAGACCGGCGAAGAACCCGAGAGTCGCCCGGTGACCTGCACCAGCACGGCTACGATCAGAACGAGGAAGGCAATACCGACGAGAGCGCGAAACACCATGACGACATATGACTCGATCAAAGAAAGCAGTCGCATGGCATATCCCCTCCCAAGGTGCCCGAACAAGATGGGTCGCCGACAATCGTCAATTGTCGGCGACCCATTAAACTAAATCAAGCTATTCTGCCTGTTCGGCGAACAGCTCTTCCACTGTCGGGCGGATCTCGTCGCTGACGTTCGACAGAACCGCTTCCTTGGCCGCTGCCGCGAAAGCTGCATTGTCGACCTCAACGAAGGTCATGCCCTGCTCTTCGAGGTAGGAACGGTCCGCGGCAAGGCTCTCCTCGAACAGGCCGCGCTCATACTCCTGCGCGATGTCGGCGGCTTCCTGAATCGCCTGCTTGTCCTCGTCCGACAGCTGATTCCAGGTCTGCTCGGAGATCGTCAGGTAGATCCAGGAGCGGACGTGGTCAGTCAGGTTCACGTAGGACTGCACTTCCGAGAAGCTGGCCGAACGGATCAGCGCAAGCGGGTTTTCCTGCGCGTCGATGGTGCCGTTCTGCAGAGAGGTGAAGACTTCCGAGAACGCCATCGGCGTCGGCTGTGCGCCAAGAGCGGACCAGGTGTCGACGAAGAGCGGCACGTTGGGAACGCGCATCTTCAGCCCCTGGAGATCCTCGACCGACTCGATGGCGCGGCTGGCGGTCAGCTCACGGGGACCGCGTGCGAAGTAGGCAAGCGGACGGATCTGCGCACGTTCGATGATCTGCTGCTCGATTTCGTCGCCGATCTCGCCGCTGGCAACTTCATCCATTTGCTCCAACGAACCATAAGCGTAGGGAACGGCCAGAAGGGCAGCCATAGGCGACCAGTTCTGCAGGCTTTCGCCGGTGATCGTCATGTCCACGGTGCCAAGCTGCATGCCGTTGATCAAATCGATCTCTTTACCGAGGGATTCGTTCGGGAAGACCTCGACGGCGATCCGACCTTCGGTCAGACGATCAACCTCTTCGGCGAAGCGTAGCGACGCCTGGTGCCAGGAGTTATCTTCGTTCGCCAAGTGGCCAAGCTGCAGCGTACGCTCTTGGGCGGACAACGGTCCGGCCAAAAGGGCCAGTGTCGCCACGGTTGCGAGTTTCTTCATCATAGTCATTCTGGTTCTCCTCCTTGAATGATGACTACCCGCTCTTCGACACCATCGGGGATGGCGGTGAAGAAGTCGGGATTTCGGTAAGCGATCAGGGGAAGGTCCATCAGAACCTCCCGCAGATGTTCGCGAAGAGCGCGTTCGGCAGCGTATGCGGCACCGTTCGCTATTCCATCAACGATTGCCGAATGCTGCTCGATTAGCTTTCTAATCGGAAACTGCGCCAGCGACAGGAAACGGACCCGATCCATTTGCGCTTTCAGATCCTGTAGACGCCGCCAAATGTCGGCCTTGCCGGCGGCTGTTGCCAACTCGCGGTGAAAAGCTTCATCCGCCTCGATGAACGCGATGGGATCGCCTTCCCCAATGCGTCGCTGCTGATCTACCATCCGCCGAAGTCTAGCGATTAGGGTCGCATTCGAGGCTTGGGACAGAATTGTTACGATATCCGCCTCGACGGCTTCTCGGATAAAGCGCGCTTCTCTTACTTCGGCAAGGTCGATCCGGCGGATACGGGTCGCGCGCTGTGGCAGTATTGACAGTAAACCGTCGCTGGCCAGCCGAATGAAGGCCTCGCGCACCGGCTGGCGACTGACACCGAACTGTGCAGCGATTTCCGACTCCGAAATTTTTTGGTTAGGAATAAGGACGTTGCGAATGATGCGGTCGCGCAGAATGTGGCGAACCTGCGGCGCGATTGGCCGAGCGAGATCTAACGCCTGAATCGAATCTTCCGCGTGCTCGATCATCGATTCGTCCTCCCCATGGGCTTGCTACCATACTGCCATACCAGTATGCAAGGACCTACTGGGAATCACCCGATCTTGTTGGTATTTCCCCAGCGGTGCGGCGCGGATAGTTGGAGGAAGACATGCGAGAAACATGGAGATGGTTTGGACCGAAAGATCGGGTATCCACGAACGATATCAGAGAGGCCGGTGCCAAAGGTATCGTAACGGCCCTGCATCATATCCCGACAGGTCAGGTTTGGTCGCGGGAAGAAGTTGCTGCGCGCAGGGCCGAAGTAGCCAAGCGCCGCGATGGGAGTCCCTCGGGTTTGCACTGGGATGTGGTCGAAAGCCTACCGGTGTCCGAAGACATCAAGATGCGATCCGGCGCATGTCGCGCACATGTCGACGCCTACATCGAGAGTATGCGCAACCTCGCCGCCGAGGGCATCGAGACGATTTGCTACAATTTCATGCCCGTACTGGACTGGACCCGTACGAACCTTGCCCATGAGGTCGAAAGCGGCGCGACCTGCATGCGCTTCGATCTGATCGATTTCGCAGCCTTCGATCTGTTCATCTTGGAACGCGACGGGGCTGCATCCGACTTCGACGCCGCATTGACCGCGAAAGCGCAGCGACGGTTCGACGCCATGACGCCCGGCGATCACGAGGAAATGGCACGCAACGTCGTCTTCGGACTGCCCGGTGCGGCCGAGTCTTTCTCTTTGGATGACGTGCGGGCCTTGTTAGGCGACTACGCCCAGATCGGCCCCGACAGTCTGCGAAGCAACCTGACCGACTTCCTCAACGAAGTCGCGCCGGTCGCCGAAGAGCTGGGGATGCGCCTTTGCTGCCACCCCGACGATCCGCCCTTTCCGCTTCTGGGCTTGCCGCGCATCATGTCGACCGAGGCCGACTACGCGGATCTTATGAAGGCGGCACCCAGCCCGGCTTCCGGTATTACCATTTGCACCGGATCGCTGGGCGCGCGCGGCGACAACGACCTGCCCGGCATGATCGACCGGCTAGGCGACCGCATCCACTTCCTGCACCTGCGCAACGTGAAGCGTGAAAGCAACGACATCCGCGGATCGTTCCATGAGGCCGAGCATCTGGGCGGAGACACCGACATGGTGGCCGTCATCGCCGCCGTCCTGCGCGAAGAGCGACGGCGCCGCAACGCCGGACGCACCGACTCCTCGATCCCGTTTAGACCTGACCACGGGCAGGACATTTTGGATGACAAGTCCCGAAAGGCGCAGCCGGGCTATCCAGCCATTGGACGTCTCAAGGGGCTGGCGGAACTGCGCGGCGTCATCGCGGCTCTGAGCCATGAAAGTGTATCGTTGTGAGCAGACTGAAAACCATCGGCGACGTCCCGAGCGGCGTGCAGATTCCCGCTTACGACCGCGATGCCCACGGTACAGGCATCGTTCATCTTGGCCTTGGCGCGTTCCACAAGGCGCATCAAGCAGTCTATACCGACGACGCACTTGCAGCCGAAGGCGGCGACTGGCGCATCACGGGCGTTAGCCTGCGCTCGGCCGATGCAGTTGAGGAGCTGCGTCCTCAGAACGGCCTCTTCACCGTTATAGCGGCAGGTGCAGACGGCACGTCAGCGCGTGTGATCGGGTCCGTTGCGGAGACGTTGGCTCACGCTCATGGCGACGCCGACCGCGTTCGCGCCGCCCTGGCCAGCCCCGCGACACGGATCGTAACGGTCACGGTAACAGAGAAGGGCTATGGCCTCGACCGAGCCACGGGCGGCATCGATCCGGCGCATCCGGCCATCACCCACGACTTGGAACACCCAAACGCACCGGTCGGGGTTGCAGGCCTTCTGGTTCAAGCTTTGGCTACACGTCGTGCCGCTGACAATAAGCCCTTCACGATCCTGAGCTGCGATAATCTGCCTAACAACGGGGAACTGACGCGCGGCCTGATCCTCGATTTTGCCGCGCGCTTCGATCTGGAACTGCGGGATTGGATCGCCGAAAATGTCGCCTTCCCTTCTTCCATGGTCGATCGCATCACACCGGCAGCAGCCGCTGATCTGCCGGTAAAGGTCCGCAGTATCCTTGGCCGCGACGATCACGCTGCAATCGAAACTGAAACGTTTTCCCAATGGGTAATCGAGGATCACTTCCCCACCGGTCGCCCCGCTTGGGAAGCGGGTGGCGCGCTGTTCGTGGATAATGTCGCTCCCTACGAATTGATGAAGCTGCGGATGCTGAACGGCACGCACTCTATGCTGGCCTATGCCGGCTTCCTGTCCGGACATCGTTACGTGCGAGACGTCATGCAAGACCCTGGCTTGGCGGCGCTGGTGCGAAGGCATCTGGCTTCTGCGGCGAAAACCTTGCCACCGCTGAACGGGATAGACTTTGACGTCTATGCCGCCGATCTGATCCGCCGGTTCGAGAACCCCAGCCTCGGCCACGAAACCTACCAGATCGCTATGGACGGTACTGAGAAGCTACCCCAGCGTATCTTCACCCCCGCTATAGATGCATTAAGCGCGGGTCAGAACATGGATGCCTTCGCCTTTGCGACCGCCGCCTGGATGCGTTACTGTAACGGCTATCGTGATAATGGCGACGACCACGCGCTACGCGACCCACGCGAGGATGAGATTGCAAACCGGATTGCAGATTTGACCGAAGCATCCGCTATTGCGCAGGCCCTTTTCGACCTCCCAGGCTTCGTGCCAAAAGCGTTGAAATTTGATGCGCCTTTCCGCGAACAGGTGACTAAAATTCTTCTAGAAATGCTGTCAACTTCAACTTCGAATTGTATTACACAGGAAGTTCTAGGAATTGAAAATAACCTGTGAAACTTTCAAATATTAACGCTTTGATCCTCTAAGGGCTGTCTTGCGTAAATCGCGAAAGGGGTTCGACTGCCGAATCTAGCGTGGTAGTTAAGGTCAGGATGCACTGATTTCTGTTGCGCTGCGTGATTCAGGGCTCCGAAAAGGAGCGGTGACATGAGCGATCTCTTTTGGCTGGGCGACGCGCAGATGGCCCGTTTGGCCCCCTTTTTTCCCAAGTCACACGGTAAGCCCCGCGTTGACGACAAGCGGGTGTTGAGCGGGATTATCTTCATCAATCGCAATGGCTTGCGCTGGCGCGATGCCCCTTCCGCCTAAGGTCCGCACAAGACAATTTATAGCCGGCGGAAGCGTGGGAGCGAAAAGGCATCTTCGCGCGGATGATGGTCGGGCTGGCGTCGAAACACGGCGAAGCGAAGACTGTGATGATCGACGCGACATACCTGAAGGCCCATCGAACGGCGACCAGTATGGCCGCCAAAAAAGGGGGGCGCGGTGGCCTGATCGGTCGCACCAAGGGCGGCATGAACATCAAGCTGCACGCCATCTGCGACAGTCAGGGACGACCGATCGATTTGTTCGTCNCCGCAGGACAGGTGAGCGATTACATCGGCGCACGGGCCCTGCTCAGCGGCCTGCCTAACGTCAAATGGTTGCTCGGGGATCGAGGCTATGATGCCGACTGGTTCAGAGAAGCGTTGCAGGACAAAGGGATACGAGCCCGTATCCCAGGACAAAAGAAACGCAAGACGCCGGTCAAATACGACATGCGCAGATACAAGCGGCGCAATCGGATCGAGATCATGTTCGGCAGACTCAAGGACTGGAGGCGTGTAGCGACCGGCTATGACCGATGCCCAAAGGACTTCCTCTCAGCCATCGCACTCGCAGCTCTCGTCATCTACTGGTTATGAATCCTGACCCTAGGAATTTCGCCGCGAATGCCCATTCGGCTTTTGGCGAAGCGTGAAATCAAACCTCTTCGATTTTTTTTGCTCGGCGCCCCGACTTTTCGGGAAATGATCTATGGCGGGCATACGTGGAGGGATCGGGCGAATAGCGAGCTGCGTATACCAAAATTAAAGCGCTATGCACACACCCCACTTACGAAGGCAGATGAACGTTTTTTACAAAGCGCTCCAGCAATCCTCATGAAGAAGAATGTTCGATTTAGGCCCTGAGTGACACGCTGTCTTTTCTGCGTTTGCCAGATGCTGCGGGACGGCATCTGGCAAAGAGGGCTCCAAGCCGCCATGCGGCGGTGCAAAGAAAATCCCGAAAAAACGTCGGTATGAATGTCGGCTCCCACTGATGACGCATTCTTGGCTCGCAGATGCAGCGAACGGCCGCTTCCCGCCGATTCCGTGGAAAAACACCCATTCGCTGCCGCAGAATATCGCGGGCAGAAAGGGGCGCGAGCGCCTTTCTTGTCAGGCTTTTCGTGGTTGCTGCGGTGCGGGAAGGATCTTAGCCAGTTTCCGGAGGTTCTGGGCGGTTGCGGCAAGGAGAAATTCGTCATTTGCGCCACATGGCCCCCGTAATCGTAGCCGGTTCAGGCCAAGGATTCGTTTGAGGTGGGCAAAGAGCATCTCGACCTTCTTCCGCAGCTTCATCGAGATGACGTATTGCTCGGTTTTGGCGATATCGCGGGCGACCTGTCGGGCGTCCTCATGTTCCTCGCGGGTGATAGAGCGGAAGTCCATGTTCGGGCAGCAGCGCGCCTTCGAGGGACAGGCCTGACAGGTGTGCTTCAGACACCGGTATTTGGCGACGCCCTTGCCGGTCGGCCCGCGATTGGGATCGGAGTAGTTCCGACGGAATTGCTTCAGCTCGTGCCCCTCAGGGCAGATGTACTGGTTGTTCTCGGCGTCCCACTCAAAGTCGGCGCGGGTCCAGGTCCCGTCACTGCGCCCGGACTTGTCGAATACGGGAATATGCGGGGCGATCTTCTGATCGACCAGCCAGCCCAGCATCGGGGCCGTGCCATAGGCGGTGTCGGCAATCAGACGCTCGGGATGGAGGTCGAACCTGGCCTTCACGCGCTTGAGCATGGTCTTCGTCGAGCCCACCTCCGCCTGCCGGATCGATCTGGTGGTCTCCACGTCCACGATGACGCCGTGGTCCGTATCGATCAGATAATTGTCGGAATAACTGAAGAATGCCGGTCCCTTACGGGCAGCAGTCCATTGGCTCGCCGGGTCGGAATGGGAGGTGAACTTGGGCTGCACCTCGCTGGCTGCACCAAACGCGGCCTCGTCCAAGGTGTTCAGATACTCGCGAACGGCCCGGGGCGCGTCAACGGGATCGATCTGTGCGGGGTCCCATTCCTCCTTCGGCGTCGAGTTCTGCTTGTTGGCATCGGCTTCGATCAGGCTGGCGTCAATCGCCATCCTTTGCCCGCTTACCAGGCCCTCTTCGATACAGCGGGCCACCGTCGTCTCGAACAGGTGGCGCAGCAGTTCGCTGTCGCGGAAGCGGCCATGCCGGTTCTTGGAAAAGGTCGAGTGATCCGGAACCCGATCGCTGAGGTCCAGACGGCAAAACCAGCGATACGCCAGGTTCAGATGCACCTCCTCGCAGAGCCGCCGCTCCGATCGGATGCCAAAGCAATAGCCGACCAGCAGCATCCGGATGAGGAGTTCCGGGTCGACGGAGGGGCGGCCCGTGTGGCTATAGAAATCGGCAAGGTAGGCGCGGATGCCGGAGAGGTCTACGTACCGGTCGATGGAGCGAAGCAGGTGGTTCTGCGGGACATGACCCTCGAGCGAGAACTCGTAAAACAGCGATGGCTGCGCCTCCTGACGTGGTCCCATCATCGCCAATTCTCCTACCCTATGCAGGAATTGAATCAGCCGAGGGCCCTTCGATCAAGCACGAGTTTTTCAACAAAATACGCCCAGACTTCGTACATAGGATCACTGATAGGCAATGGGCTTGCCGATGCGCGACATCGGTCGACAGCAATGTGCGGTCGGGTTCCCGCGATGCGAAAAAATATGCGCGAACACGACGAAAAAATGTGGTCGCGCTCCTGCGGCTAACCATCTAATTTCATTGAATGCCTTACGAAAAAATTTTTGCGCCCCTACAGGCATCGCGGGGCGCCCGGATCACCGGGCGCCCGCTTCGCTATCGTCGCCTCCCGCTAGGCGGGCCGGGCCGGTGACAGCGACGTCAGCGCCACCAGTAGCAACGCCGCCGCCACGCCGCAGGCGACTGTGCGAACCGTGTTCCAGAACGTCCAGCGCGGGACATAGGTGCCCGACCAATAGGTGCGGGTCGCCTCTTGCGACAGGTCCATGCCCGCCAACGCCTCGTTCATCGGGACGTTGAAGACCACGGTGACGCCGAAACAGCCGACCAGATAGACCAGCCCCGCAGCGGCGACGAGCGTCGCGACCGGCCCGGTCATCCAGAAGCCGGCGTAAACGGCCAGCGCCAGCGACACCGCGGCAAGGCCAAGGAACAGGGTCATGAACACCCAGCGGAACACCTCGCGGTTGATGGCCTGCATCGCCTCGGCGCCGCCGTGGCCGCTGGTCACCGACAAGGCGCGCATGATGAAGTCTGAAAAGGCAAGAAACACGCCGCCGACCAGCGCATAGGCAAGCACGGCGATATGGGCGAAATAGAACAGAAACGGGGACATGGTCGGAACTCCTTAATGGGGCGGCGGCAGGGGATCGGCCCTGGCCGCCGCCGCTGGCTCAGGTGGTGGTCCGCGCGGCCGAAAGGCCTGCCGCAGGGGTCCACAGGCGTTTGCGGAAGACCGCGAGGCACAGGGCGGCGATTG
>NZVC01000025.1 GCA_002701395.1 Maritimibacter sp.
CAATCAGCGGTGAGCCAGAGCCTCCAGTCTGCAAAGCGCTCAAGCGTCCCAAATCATCTGACGACGGACAGTCTACGGGCACGGCGATGTCCTGTGGGGCATGGAGGGCGAGTGGGCCGATGGCCTGTCCCCGTGGGAGGCGACGGTCGTCGGTGACCGGCTGTATGGCCGGGGTGCGGTGGACAACAAGGGGCAGCACACGATCAACCTAGAGGCGCTGCGCATCGTGATCGAGACGCGGGGGCGGCTTGGGTTCAACGCGAAGATCCTGATCGAGATGGGCGAGGAATGCGGGTCGCCGGGGCTGGGCGGGATCGCCGAGGCGCACAGCGACCTGCTGGCGGCGGATGTGCTGATCGCATCGGACGGGCCGCGGGTCTCGACCCGGACGCCTACGGTGTTCCTTGGCGCGCGGGGCAGTCACGGGTTTTCCTTGCGGTGCGACCTGCGCGAGGGCGGGCATCACTCTGGCAACTGGGGCGGTATCCTGCCCAACGCGGGCATCCGGCTGGCGCAGGCGATCTCGGTGATCACCGACGCGAAGGGGAAGATCGCGGTGCCCGAGTGGCGGCCCGATGAGATCCCCGCAAACGTGCTGGCGGCGTTGCAAGGCATCGCGCTGGAATTCGGCCCCGACGACCCGCTGACGGACGACGACTGGGGCGAGCCGGGGCTGACGGGCGCCACGCAGCTTCTGGGGTGGTGCAACTTCGAGGTCACCAGCTTCGTGTGCGGCAATCCGCAGGCGCCGGTGAACGCGATCCCGGGGCAGGCCCGCGCGACCTGTCAGCTGCGATATGTCGCCGAGATCGACCACACGCGGATTGTCACGGCGCTGCGCGAGCATCTCGACCGCCACGGCTTTGCCGATGTCGAGATTGTGGAGGGCTCGCGCCATTTCTTCCACGCGACCCGCACCGACCCCGACAATGCGTGGGTGCGGCTGGCGGTTGCCTCGATCACCCAGACGATGGGCACGCCGCCGGCCCTGTCGCCGAACTTCGGGGGCGCGCTGCCCAACGAGGTTTTTGCCGAAACGCTGTGTCTGCCGACGATCTGCATTCCGCATTCGCACCCGGCCTGTGGCCAGCACGCGCCCAACGAACACATGATGCTGGACGTGGCCCGCGAGGGGACGCAGATGATGGCGGGGCTGTTCTGGGATATCGGGGATGGCCGTCTAGGGGTGGACTGAATGGCCGGAATATGAAGTATTATCAGTCTTCTGCCAGCGATACGTAATATATCGCTTTCACAGCCCGTCCAGCACCTTGCCCATCACACTGGCCGTGTCGCGCCAGCGCGGCAATGCACGGCCCAAGGCGCGGGACCGGGCCGACAGGGCGTCGCGTTCCGTGTGCGACACCAGCAGCGACCGCAGGTGGCGGGCGAAGGCGTCGGGGTCGTCGACCGGCGCCAGAAGGGCGGCGTCGCCCACCGTGCCGGGCACCGCGCCGGTGGCGCAGGTGACGATCGGCAAGCCGTGGGTCAGCGCCTCGGCCAGTGCCATGCCGTAGCCTTCGTAGCGGGTGGCCAGCGCGAAGATCCGGGCGGTGCGATAGGCCTCGTCCAGCGCCGCGTCCGACAGTTCCCCGGCCAGTTCGATCCGGTCTGACAGACCCAGCGTGTCGATCAGCGCGGCCAGGTCGTCTTGCACCGCCGGATCGAAGGTCTTGCCCACGATGCGGGCGGTCCAGTCAAGTTCGGCCAGTTGCGCCAGCGCGCGGATCAGCACGTCGTGTCCCTTGCGGCGGGCGAGTAGTCCGACCGACAGGATGCGCGGCCCGGCATCGGTGCGCGGCAGGTCGCGGGGACCGTCGTAGCCGGGCAACGCGACGGTGATGCGGTCCGGGGCGGCGCCAAGGCGGACATAGGTGTCGCGGGTGTGCGGGCTGGTCACCACGATCCGGGTGGCGTGGGCAAGGTTCGCGGTCTCTTGCGCCAGCAGGCGACGTGCGGTGTCGGCGGTCAGCCCGTCTTCCAGCCCCATCGGATGATGCAGCATCGCCACCACGGGACTGCGCAGCCGGGCAAGGTCTACGGTGCGCATCGCCCCGAACACCAGCCCGTCAAGGATCAGGGGCCGGTCGTCGGGCAGGTCGGCCAGCGTCTTGGCGACCTCGGCGCGCAGCGCGTCGGGCTGGTCCGGCGACGCGGCGGCGGCGGGCAGGGCGATGTGCCGCGTGTCGCGCCCCGAGGCCTGAAGCTCTTCCAGCAGGCGGCGCTCATAGATGTAGCCGCCCGTTTTCTGGCGATGATCGCCGGGGATCGCGAAGGCACAGGGTCTCATCGGGCCATCTGCTCGGCACTGGTGCGCGACAGCACGATCCGTTCCAGCGTCGCGACAAGGGCATGGGCCAGCACGGCGGCAAGCCCGATCAGGGCGATCGCGCTCCAGAGCATCCCGTAGTCCGAGGTCGAGGCGACGGTTGCCATCAGCGCCCCGACGCCCCGGCCCGTGGCCAGCCATTCGGCGGTGGTGACGGCAAGGATCGCGGCGGGGATCGCCATGCGGGCAGAGGCGAAGAACGCGGGCAGCATCGCGGGCAACCGCGCGCCGGTGAGCGTTCGCACCGGGCCGGTGGCGTAGACGTCGAACAGGTCGAGCACGGCGCGCGGGGTGCGGGCCAGCCCGTGCTGGCAGGCGATCAGCGTGGGGAAGAAGATCATCGTGGCGACCACGGCGATGGTCCCGGTCGCGCCCCGGCCAAGCGCCCAGACGATCAGCGGTGCGGTGGCGACGATGGGGATCGACCGCAACGCGACGGAAACCGGGATGACGGCCCCGGCAAGGCGCGGCAGCAGCGTCAGCGCCATCGCCAGCCCGGCGCCCAGCACCAGCCCGGCGGCATATCCGGGCGCCGCCAGCGCCAGCGTCTCGGCCATCGCGTCGAACAGCCGCGACCGCTGCGCCGCCGAGGACGGAGCGGTCACAAGATAGGCCCAGACGTCCTCGGGTCGTTTGGCGAAGAAACGGGGCAGTTGGAACAGCTCCATGCTGCCCTTCCAGATGGCGACCGTCACGCCGAAGGCCAGCAGCGCCTGCCCAAGGCCTGCAAGCGGGGACCGGCGGCTTTCGGTCGGCGGTGCCAACAGCACCTCGGGCGGGGCAAGGTCCAGCCGCCGCCCCAGCGCGCCGACGCCCGCGAAGGCCAGCATCGACACCCCGGCGGCCAGCACCGCGATGGACCATGTCGCGGGCAGGTCCAGCGCCCGCAGCGCGCGCACCGTCAACACACCCAGCCCGCGCTCGGCGCCGGTGAACTCGCCCACCATGGCACCCAGAAAGGCGGCGGGGGCGGCGATCTGAAGGCCCGCGACGACGTAGGGCAGCGCAGCGGGCAGGCGCACCTGCAAAAGCGTGGTCAGCCGCCCCCGGCCATAGCTGTGCACAAGGTCGAACCAGCCGCGCGGCGCGGCGCGCAGGCCAACCAGCACCGGCAGGAAGGTGGTGTAGTAGACCGCCAGCGCGGCCAGCGTGACCTGCGGGCCTGTGCCGGGGCCGTACAGCACCCGAAGGATCGGGCCGGTGGCGACCAGCGGCAGGCAGAAGACCAAAAGCGCCAGCGTCGCCAGCAATCGTTCGCTGCGCGGGGCCAGTACGGCAACCAGCGCCAGCAGCATGCCCGCAAGGTTCCCCCAGACGAACCCCTGCAGCGCCGACCACAGCGTGGTGCCAAGCGCGCGGGACAGCAGGCCCGCGTTCTGTGCCATGTGCATGGCGATCTGGCTGGGCGCGGCGATCACGAAAGAGCTAGCCGTGGCGCGGGCCAGCGTTTCCCATACCGCCAGCAACAGCACGACCCCGACGCCGCGTTTCAACAGGCGGGCCGTGGCCGGTGCAAGGCGGCTGTCGGGCACGGAGCCGTCCGCGGCTGTCATTGCGCCGCGAGGTTTTCGGGGAACTGGTGGTCGCGCAATGCCTCGGTGACTTGGGCGCACAGGTCGCGATACGCGTCCGAGGCCAAGACCTTGGCGTCGCGCGGATGCGCAAGCGGGATGGCGATGTCTGCGGCGACGCTAGCGGGGCGCGGGGTCAGGACAAGCACGCGGTCCGACAGGCGCACCGCCTCGGCCACCGAATGGGTGACAAGCACCGAGGTCGCGCCGCGGGCTTCCCACAGGGGCGGCAGCTCGGCGTTCAGGCGGTCGCGGGTCAGGGCATCGACGGCGGCGAAGGGTTCGTCCAGCAGCAAAAGCTCGGGCTCTCCGGCAAGGGCGCGGGCGATGGCGGCGCGCTGGCGCATCCCGCCCGACAGCTCTGCCGGGCGGCGGCGTTCAAAGCCCGACAGGCCGACGCGGGCGATCAGGTCGCGGATGCCGTCGGGATCACGCGGGCGACGGGCCAGCGCGCGGCCAAGCGCGATGTTGCTCTCGACGGTGCGCCACGGCAGCAGCGCGGCGTCCTGAAACGCCACCGCCAGACCGGCGCGGCGGCGCAGGTCGTCCGGGCTTTCGCCGCCGATGGAGATCGTGCCGGTAGACGGCCGGTCCAGCCCCGCGATCAGCCGCAGGAGGGTCGACTTTCCACAGCCCGACGGCCCGACAAGCGCGGTCATCTGGCCGCCCGCAAGCGTCAGGTCCACGGTGTCCACCGCATCGACGCGGCGTCCTGCCGCGCCGAAGCTTTTGGACACGCCGGTCAGCCGGATGTCGGGCCGGGCTGTCATTCGCAAGCCGGTCCTCGGCCCGGGTGTCTAGCCATGAACCTCTTCCAGAATGGACCGGTCCCACAGGTCCGGCGACACCGGGGTGCCCAGCAGGTCCAGCGTTTCCACGTTGGCGGCGACGGTATCGTCGGTGAACCAGCCAAAGCCCTCGGCGTCGGTCAGGTCCGAGAACATCAGCGGCACCTGCCGTTCGGCCTGCAGCTCTTGCGTCGGCAGGTCGAGCCCGGCGTCGGGGAACATCTCGACCGTCAGCGCGGCGGCGGCGGCGGGGTCGGCCTTGTAGTCCTCCCAGCCGCGAATTTCGCCGGTCATCAGGGCGACCAGTTCGTCGCGGCGGTTGGCAAGGCTGTCCTCGGTCGCGATGTAGGTCTGCGAGTGGACCGAATAGCCGTGGTCGGCCAGCAGCATGGTCACGTTGTCGACGCCCTGGATCTCCATCGCGACGGGCAGGTCGGTTTCCCAGCACAGCAGGCAGTCGACCTGACCCTGCACCAGCGGCGCGGGATCGTACTGGGTCGGCACCACCTCGATCTGCGAGACATCGACGTCGTTGATCGTGCACAGGGCTTCCAGCACCGGCATGTTGGCCAGCGCCATGCCGATCTTCTTGCCCACAAGGTCGGCGGGCGTGTTCACCGGGTTCTCGGCCAGCGAGGCGATGGCGAAGGGGTTCTTCTGCATCGCGACACCGATGATCTTGAACGGCGCGCCCTGGTTCACTGCGGCGGCGGTGTAGTCCGCGGCAGAGATGCCGACCAGCGCGGTGCCCGCCACGACCGGCGGTTCGACCGGCGCGTTGGGGCCGCCGGGCAGCAACGAGACCTCTAGCCCCGCGTCAGACCAATAGCCCTTGTCGCTGGCGATGTAGCTGCCGCCGAACTGTACCGAGTGCAGCCACGACAGCTGGAAGTTCACGGCGCTTTGCGCCCGCGCGCGGCTTGGCGACAGAAGGGCGGCACCGGCGGTGGTCAGGGCGCCTCCGATGAACAGGCGGCGAGAGGGCGTCAGGAAGGTCATGGCATCATCCTCTGGGTTTTGGAAAAGAGTAGGTTAATCATGCGTGGTGGCAATGCCGTCCCCGGCGGGGGCAGCGTTGGAGGTGCGGCGCTGAAGGAAGAAGGCGCCGGGCAGGGCCGAGATCAGGGCGGCAAGGCCAAAGGCGATGCTGGCCGCCAGCCCGGCATCCGCGCCAAGGCCCGCCAGCGGGAAAAGGGCGGCCGCCGCGCCCTCGCGCCAGCCCCAACCCGCGACAGAGGCGGGCAGCAGCATGGCGGTCAGGATCAACGGCACGATCAGCATCGCGGTTCCGGAGGGCAGGGTGCTGCCGCTGGCACGGGCGGCGGTGACGAACCCCGCGACGATCAGGGCCGAGATCGCCAAAGACAGCGCGGCCTGCGCTGGAAACCGGCCCAAAAGCGCGCTGCGGGCGGCGGCGCGCCAGCCGTCGGGGCGCCCGGCGCGGGTGAAGATCAGGACGCCGGTCGCTGTTAGCATCAGCGCAAGCACCCCGGCGGGCAGAAGCACCACCAGCGGCACCTGCGGGCCAGTTGCGCCCGCCGCGTACGCCGTGCCCGTTGTGCCGGGCCCGGACGGCAGCGCCACGCCGATCAGGCCAAGCGCCAGCATCGCGGCCATGCCCGCCTGACCCGAGGCCCGTTCCAGCACCACCGCCTGCGCCGCGCGGCCCAGCGTGCCGCCTTGTCGGTTCCGGGCGGCACGGGCCGCATCGCCCAGCACGCCACCGGGCAGGGTCTGGTTCACGAATTGGGCAAGGTAGTATTCGCGCGCCGTGCCCCACCACGGCATGTGCAGCCCCAAAGCGCCCGCCGTCACCCGCCAGCGTAGGGCCGACAGCAGCGTGACCGCGTTCAGCAGCACGACCGTCGCCAGCATCCACCCCGGCGACAGGGCGGCCAGCCGGTCCAGCGCGCCCTGCCCATCGGCCAGCGCAAGGCAGATCCCGATCAGGACCAGCGGCAGAAGCAGGCGCAGCCATCTCATGATCCGTCCGCCTGTGTCGCGGCGTCTCCGGTCGTGCTGGTGGCGTCAAGGAACCTGTCGCGGAACGCGCTCATCGGCCATGTCGGAAGGTCGGGATCGGGGATCATCCCCTCGGTCCAGTCCCAGTTGTCGAACAGCCGCAGCGCCTCGGGCGGGCCGATCAGGTGCACCGGCACGTCCTTGCCGCCGCCCTGTGCCACGAACTCGACCGGCTGATGGTCGCCCAGAAGGATGATCAGCGGCGCCTCGTCGCGCGGCAGCGCGGCCCACGACAGCACCGCCTGCATGGCATAGTCGATGGTCCGGCCGAAATGATCCCGGATGCTGTCGCGGTTCGACCAGACCTCGCGCGGGGTGGGGCCGGCGCTGGCCTGATCGTTGAACACGCTGCCGTCGCCGACCGCGTCCCACGGCAGCATCTCGGGCACCGGCGTCCACGGCGCGTGGCTGGAGATCAGGGCGATCTCGGCCAAAAGCGGGCCGTCCGACGTCACCTCGCGGTCATAGGCGGCCAGTGTGTACTGGTCCGGCATGGTCACCCAGTTGAACGGCAGCCCGGCGTAGCCAAGGTCGGCGGCGGCCCAGATCCTTTGAAACCCCATTGCCGGACCCTCGGGCCAGTCCAGCACGATGGCGGGGGCCACGGTGGCGGTCTCGTATCCCGCGCGGATCGCCATCATGAACAGCGTCTGCCGCTCGCTGGCCAGCAGGGCGCGATACCGGCGCTGGTCGCTGACCTCGACGCCCGAGGCCAGCGTGGCATGGGCCAGCCAGCTTTGCCCGCCCTGCACCGGGGACCGCAGCCAGCCCGACCGGGCCGCAAGCCCGGCATCGGCCAGCGTGTCCTGTCCCGCCGAAAGCGTCCGTTCGTGGCGCTCGGCGTACAGCGGGTTCACGAACGCGGTGCGGCCGTAGCTTTCGACGAACACGATCACCACCGACCGCCCGTCAAGGCGTGCGAACAGCCCGTCGCGGTCGCGCCACGGGTCCTCGGCTGCGGCGCGCCGGAACTCGGCCTGCGCGGCGCGAGAGCGTTCGAAGTCGCGGATGTTCTCGGCGGCGAGCCTTGCGGTAAAGGCGCTGCCCGGCGGCTGCCAGCCCTTCCAGCCGTTCAGGGCGGTGCGGATCTCGGTCGCGCAGAGGGCGGCGAACACCAGCGCGACGGTCCCGGCGCCGATGCGGACCACGCGGGGCAGGCGCTGACCGACGCGGCCCCACAGGCGCAGCGCGCCGTAGGTCAGAAACAGCATCCCGGCCAGCGCAAGCCCCACGACCGCCACCACCGCGACGGTGCCGAGGATGCCGATGCTGCCGGTCAACAGCATCCCGGCGGCGGGCAGAAGGTGCATGTCGGCCAGCGGGTCGAAGCCACGGCCATACGCGGTGTAGACGGACAGGTCCGCCAGCTTCAGCAGGGTGACAGCCAGCAGCAGCCCGGCGCAGACCCAACCCGCCAGCCGAGACCGCGTGGCCAGGGCGAGCATGCCCAAAAGCAGGACCGGCAGCTCCAGCGGCACCAATTGCAGCGCCTGCCACGTCAGGGCGCGGGGATGGTTGGGCATGATCAGCAGCAGGTGCAGGAACGCAGCGGACAGGATCAGCAGAAGCCAGCGGCGGAGGGACAAGATCAACGCCGCCTCGCCAGCCAGATCACGTCGACCGCGAAGGACCACGCCAGCAAGGCCAGCGCCACCGCCGCCGCGATCCAGCTGTAGGGCGGTTGCACAACCGGCGCGATCAGCGCGACCAGCGTTCCGATCTGGACCACGCAGACCAGCTTACGCCGGAACCGCTGGGGCAGGGGGCGGTCCAGCCACGGCAAGGCCCAGCTTGCGGCGACGAAGACGTACCGCAGGCTGCCCAGCAGAAGCACCCAGCTTCCGGCGGCACCGCTGCGCCAGACCACGCCGGCCAGCAGCAGGGCGAAGATGCTGTCGACCTCCATGTCGAACCGCGCGCCCCACGGCCCGGCAAGACCGCTGCGCCGGGCCAACGGGCCGTCGAGCCCGTCCAGCGACAGCGTCACCAGAGCAAGGCAGAACACCATCCAGCCCGTCGCGCCCTCGGTCAGGCGCGGATCGGCCAGCGGCACCAGCATCAGCGCCGCCAGCGCCAGCCGCGCCAAGGTCAGCGCGTTGGCATAGCCCAGCCGCCGCGCGGGCCAGTACCGGATCAGGAATACCCCGGAGACCGCCGCGCCAAGCCCGAAGCACACGACCGGCAAAAGGGTTCGCGTGCCTGCCAGCCACCACGACAGGCCGAACAGCACCACGGCAAAGGACAACGAAAGCAGGAACATCGACACCGCAGCCGCCCGCGATCCGGCCTGCGCTGGGGCGTTGTGCGCCTGTTGTAACAAAATACTCATAGGAAACGACATGCCGCCCCTTGCTCCGACGTCAAGCGAAGACCCTTGACTAAGCGTCCACTTCAACCGTCTGTGAAAATAATATGAATGCCAAGCCGGAGGTCCTCGCAATGGCAAACGTGCGAACTGCCGCCTATCCGCCCCGATATTCCCGCGCCGCCCGCATTCTGCACTGGCTGACCGTCGTGCTTGTGCTGACGACGATCCCGGCTGGGCTGATCATGGTGGAAGAGGGGCTGTCGAGGCCGGTTCAGGACACCCTGTACCTGTACCACAAGAACATCGGTCCGGTGATCCTGTTGCTGGTCGTGCTGCGATTGGTGGTCCGCGTCGTCTCGCCGCCGCCGCCGCATCCCGAAAGCCTGTCGCGCGTGCAGGCCCTTGTCGCGTCTGCGGTGCACTGGCTGCTGTACGCCGCGCTGATCGCACTGGTCGTGTCGGGCATGGTGCGGGTACAGGCCGGAGGCTTCCCGATGGAGATCTGGGACCCGCTGATCGGCGGGCTGCTGGACCGCAACAAGGATCTTGCCGACGCGGCCAGCGAATTCCACGAGATCGCGAAATCCGTCCTGATCGTGCTGATCCTGATGCACGCGGGCGCCGCCGCGATGCACGGTCTGGTGAAACGCGACGGCATCTTCAGCCGCATGTGGCCGCCGGTTTAAAGCCGGGGTGGCTTTTCGGCAGATGGAAGAAACCCCCGCCGGTCGCGGCGGGGGCGACGTATTGCGGTCACCCGGTCAGGCGGCGCCTTCCGTCTGGTAGGTCACGGTGCGCGCGATCGTCCGGGTCGGACGCTTTTCGCCAGCCAGCACCTCGAAGTCGAGATGGTTTTCGGGCGGGCAAATCGGGCAGGTGACGAAATCGGTGAAGGCGCAGGGCAGCGCCACCGCGTAGTTGAAGTCGATCCAGTCGATCCGTTCTCCGCTGTCATCCGCGAAATGAAGCTCGACCACGCGACCGGCGCCATAGGTCACGGGGCCGTTCGTCTTGTCCCGGACGTGGGCGACGGGCTGCACGCCGTGCGCGGTGTCCTTGCCGATCAATTGCAGTTCGTAGGTCTTACCATCGTGCTCGAAGGTGAAGGTGCCGATGCGGGGGGTATCTTCGCGCACGCCCGGTTCAACCGTTTCCGCCTCGTAGGATGTGCGCTCGGTCGGGGTGTAGTACCCCGGTATGCGCCAAGCGATGTCATAGTCGAAGTGGCCTACGCCCGAGTCCTCGGCCTTCGTCGCCTCGCGCGGGTCGCGGACGCGGATGCCGTACAGCCGTTCGCCGTCGTGCTTGGTGCGCAGCAGCGTCTCGACCTCGCAGACGCCGTAGTACACCGGCTGGCTTGCGCCGTGGCCGTAGGTCTGGTTCCGGCCGGGGATGATCTCGACCGGGCCCTCGGGGTAGGCGCCGTTCACGGACAACGTGGGACCCGACGCCGGCGGCGTGAACATGATGCGACCGTCGTCGACCGACCATGTGCCGGGCAGCCTGTCGAACCGGACGTCGCTGTCGGTCTCTTCCAGCCAGTACTGGGCGACCAGCGCGGTCCAGCCATAGGGGCGGAACATGGTGGCGACATGGGCGTGACGCCATTCGCGCCACTGGCCTTCAAGATGTTCGTGCGTGGGCATATGGGGCTTCCTCTTGGGGGGATGCGTGCGTGGCGGTGGCCTCGTCCAGGAATGCCAGCACGCGGCGCCACGAGGCGTCATCGGCGCGGGCGTTGCCGGACGGCGTTCCGCCGGTGGTGAAGGGGACGCCCGACACCGGGTGCGGGCGGCTGATCTGGGTCGCGGGGACGAAGGGCAGGTTGATCGAGTGGCCTGCGTCGTCGAAATCGAGGTGGCGCACGGTATGGCCATGGTCGTGCCGGCGCAGGGTCGAGACGACCATCCGCGCGTACAGGCTGGACGGCCAAGCCCGGTCGTCGCGGCCCGAGATCAGCAGCACCGGTGCTGCGATCCGTTCCACAGGGATTCTGGCGCGGTCGGCGAGCGCGCGGTCCTTGAGACCTTCGAAGAACACCGAGTGGTGGCGATCGGGCGGCGCCGCGCCGTCCCACGGGTGCCAGTGGACGTGGGCGTTGTCCTGCCACAGGTGCGGCAGCGGGGTGCCATCCAGCGTCCAGGTGTCGCCGTGCCAGCCGTCCCGGTCGGGATCGCCCGCGCCCTGCGCGCCGTGAACCACCGCGCCGGGGACATAGGCGATGACGGCGGACACGCGCTTTGGCCAGGTTGCGCCAAGCAGCAGCGCCAGCTCGCCGCCGCGTGACTGGCCGCTGACGGCCACGAAGTCGCCCTGCGGGGAAAGCGTGGCACGCATCCAGTCCAGCGCGTCGCGGAAGTATTCCAGCGGGGTTTCGGTGATATGCGCGGGCAGGCCGGGCGCCTTGAAGTACCCCAGCGCAAGCGCCTGATACCCGTGCGACGCGAACAGTGCGCCGCGCGCTTCCATGATGCCGCCGGTCGAGCCGCTGAGCACCAGCACCGCCGGATGCGGACCGGGGCCGGGCGGCGTGAACAGCGTGCCAACCATCCCGTCCTCGCGGATCTCGCGGCGGCTCACGCCGGGCGCGGCGAACCGTTGGATCAGCTGCGCGGCGGCACGTTGGCCGTCCGCCGTCTCGGCGGTCAGGTCGGTTGGCAGGGGGGCCATGACGTCATCCGCGAACAGGTCCGGGCCTGCCCTGTCTGAGGGATGCTGGCCCCAGATCAGCCCCATCGCGGCGATCTCGGCATAGTCGCCGCCCACCGGGGCGTCGCGGGTCAGGTCGACGGTGCCATCGGCATCCGCCAGGAACGTCGCCTGACTGTCCCAGTCCGCGCCGCCGCTCCGCCGCGTGCGGGCCGTGATCGCCACCAGTGCGTCGGGCTCCAGCCCGGTGACGGTGATGCGGCGCGGCAGATCGACGGGGCCGTCTTCGGGGGTGACGGTCAGAACAAGGAACGTCATTGCGCACCGCCTGCTTCGGAGGGCATTTTCCCGAGATAGGCATCCAGCCGGTCCCGGAAGTCATCGTCCAGCGTCGCATCCGGTGCCAGCCCGCCGCCACGCGGCCAGTGGCCGCCCGCCCCGGTCCAGTCGTTCCGAAGCGCCGCCAGCTTGTCCTGCCAGCCGGTTTCCTCGCCCGCGACCGTGGGGTCGATTGCCACCAGAAACACGCCACGGCCCTTCGGATCGCCCCGACCGCCCGCTGCAACGCCGGCCATCAATTCCACGACCAGCCCCAGCAGTGACCCGATCTGGCCGCCGCGCGGCAACAGCGCGGCCACGTCTGCGGCGACATTGGTCGGAGCGCCTGCCGCGTCGACGGCCGACCCTGCGGGCAGGGGCCTGTCCTGGGCCCGGGCAGAGCGGATGTCGGCCATTGTCATGCTGCTGCTGGCGGCGTCGATGATCACGCGGTCGTCGCCACGCCCCATCGCGAAGGCCAGCGGGTTGGTCCCGACCACCGGCCGTGTGCCGCCGTGGGGGGCGACGAAGGGCGGGCCCTCGGCCCCGGCAAGAGCAATCAGCCCGCTGTCTGCCAGAGGACGCAGGAACGGCGCGAACCGGCCGAACCCGCGAACGCCGCGCAGGAACACGGCGCCGATGCCGAGCTGCTTGGCCGTCTGGGCAAGGTCCAGCGTGGCAGAGGCGACGGCAAGGGGGGCAAAGCTGCCCGTGCAGTCCAGCCACGCCACCGCGCGGCTGCCGTTCGCCACGGGGGGCGGGCTGGCGTCGGATGTCCATTCGTCCAGCATCGAGATGCCGAAGCGCGGTTGACCCATCGCGTCGGCCTCGACCAGTGCGGCGGCGGCCAGCGCGGCCGCGTCAGAGCCGCCCAGAGC
This sequence comes from Maritimibacter sp., assembly GCA_002701395.1. Taxonomy (GTDB): domain Bacteria; phylum Pseudomonadota; class Alphaproteobacteria; order Rhodobacterales; family Rhodobacteraceae; genus Psychromarinibacter; species Psychromarinibacter halotolerans. Next base: position 12,864 of record NZVC01000025.1, read on the forward strand.
CCGCGACAGCTTGGCTATGGCATCCTGTGCCGGGATCATCGGGTGGCCCCGTCGGTCGCGCCGCGTGCGATCTCGCCCTCGGACAGGTAGCCCAGCGTCATCAGCCGCTCGATCAGAAACGCGCGGCTGTGGCGGATGTGGTCGGTTTCGATCTGCGCGGCGCGGTCGCCGTCCCCGGCCTCGATGGCGTCGACCAGAAGCGTGTGCTCGTCCGAGTGTTCGTCCGCCTTGACGGTGAAGTCGATGGCAAAGCGCAGCAGGCGTTCCAGTTCGTCGAACAGCGATTCCGAAAGAGCGACCAGCCGCCGGTTCCGGCTGCAACGGGCGATGGCGACGTGGAACCGCCGGGCGACCTGCTGCATCTCGCCGATGTCCATGGGGGCTGCGTATTCCCGGACGATGCGCCTGAGCCCGGCGATGTCTTCGCGGGTGGCATAGCGCGCGGCCTGCCGTGCTGCATGGGGGCCGATGGCGGCGCGCATGTCGAGAATTTCATGCACGGCCTGAAAGGTGATCGCGGCCACGCGATAGCCGCTGCGGGGCATGATCGCGACCAGCCCCTCTGCCGCCAGCTTCTGCATCGCGTCGCGCACCGGTGTCTTCGAGACGCCGTAGTCCCGCGCGATTGCGGCGGCGTCCAGCGTCGTGCCGGGCGCGATCTCGCACCGCATGATCGCCTGCCGAAGCGCAACGTGGATACGCTCGGACACCGGCGCGGGGGCGCTGGTTGGGGTTGCGGTGCTTGTTTCGGGGCTCATGCCTTCGGATCCTCGCGTCGGTTCAGTGCTTGGCCCAAGGCACGAAGCGGCGTTCCAGTGCCTCGATCGCCATGATCGTGAGATAGCCCATGACAGAGATCACGACGATGCCCACAAACATGCGCGAGACCGCGAAGGTCTGCCACGACGCCCAGATGAAGAAGCCCACACCGCTGCGCGCGCCAAGGAACTCGGCTGCGGCGATGATGATGTAGGACGACCCGGCGGCCAGCTTCAGCCCGGTGAAGATGCTGGGCAGAGCGGCGGGAAAGGCGATGCGGCGGAAGGTCTGGAACGGGGTCGCACCCGCGTTCTTCGCGACGTCCATGTAGATCTGCGGCGTCTGCATCACGCCGCCCATCGTGTTGTAGAACATCAGGAAGAAGACGCCGATGGCGATCAGCACGAACTTGGACGCATCACCCACACCGAAGATCAGCAGGATCAGCGGCAGGATGGCGATCTTGGGCACCGGATAGAGGGCTGCGAAGATCGGACCCAACAGGCGACGGACCGGGCGGGACAGGCCCAGCAGCAGGCCAAGCAGCACGCCCGGGATGGCGCCCATTGCGTACCCTATGCCGACCCGGCGCAGCGTCGCGCCGATGTGCTGGAAAAGCTCTAGGCTGACGATCATCTCCCACGCGGTGCCCGCGATCGCGCTGGGCGCGGGGAAGAACCGTTGGTCGATCATGTTTGTCCTGCTGGACAGTTCCCACAGCAGCAGCAGTAGAAGCGGGCTGAAGTAGGACGCGAAGCGATAGATCCGCTCGCGCCGTGCGGGCGCCTTGAGGCGGCGCAGTTCGTCTTCGGTAAGGGACCTTGCCGTCGCGCTCATGTCAGGCTCCTGCAGGTTTGTCGGCCAGAAGGTTCCAGACCTCGTAGGTCAGGTCCCAGAACCGCTTGTCGCGGCGCATCTCGACCACGTCGCGCGGCCGTTCGAACGGCACGTCGAGGTCGGCCACAAGCGTGCCGGGGCGCGGCGACATCACCAGCACCCGGTCGGCGAGGGTCAGCGCCTCGTCGACGCTGTGGGTGATGAAGACCACGGTCTTGCGGGTGGCTTCCCAAATGCGCAGCAATTCCTGCTGCAACACCAGCCGGGTCTGTTCATCCAGTGCGCCGAAGGGTTCATCCATCAGCAGGATCTCGCGGTCGTCGGCCAAAGCGCGCGCCACCGAGACGCGCTGTTTCATCCCGCCAGACAGTTGTTGCGGTCGGGCGCGGGCAAAATCCGTCAGTCCGGTCAATGCCAGCAACTCGCTGACGCGGGCGTCGATCTTCGACCGTTTCACGCCCTTCAGGCTTAGCGGCAGGGCGATGTTCTCGGACACCGTAAGCCAAGGCAGCACCGAGGCTTCCTGAAAGACCATCGCCGGCGGCCTGTCGCTGTGCAGATCGACGGTTCCGCTGAGTTTCGACTCGAGGTCGGCCATGATGCGCAGAACAGTGGTCTTGCCGCAGCCGCTGGGGCCGACGATGCAGACGAATTCGCCTCGCGGGACCGAAAAGCTGAAGTCGGAAACCGCCACGGTCGTCCGGTCCGCCTCGGCGTCGTAGAACGCCTTGGTAAGCCGGTCGACTTCGATGGCCGGCCCCGCGCTGTCAGCGGGGGCCGGACGTACCATTTCAAGCTTCGCAGCCATCAGGGGTTTTCTGCGACCAGCGCGTTGGCGCGTTCCAGCAGGTCGGTGCGGTAGACCGCCTCGATGTCCGCCTCGCCCTCGTAGCTAAGGTCACCCTCGGCGCGGAAGAACTCTTCCTGCTCGCGCACCGACGCCATGTCGATGCCGCCGTCCTCGGAGCGGACGGTATAGGGAATGCCGCGCAGGAAGTCGGGGTCGGTGCCGGTGTACTCGGCGACGATGGCAACGACTTCGTCATCGTCCCATCCGCCGTTGTCCAGAAGGCGCGCCGCCTTGATGTAACCGGCCATGAAGGCGACGACGGTATCCTCGTTCTCGGCCACGTAGTCCTGGTTGAAGGCGATGAACCCCAGTTCCGTGCCGAAAATGTGGTCTTCGACCAGTCGCTTGCCCAGTCCCTCGTTCTCAAGCTGCTTGGCGAAGGGCTCGATGCTCCATCCTGCTTCGAGCGCGCCGTTGGCGAAGGCCGCAGCAGTCGCGGGGGGCGGCAGGTAGACCGCCTCGATGTCGTCCAGGGTAAGGCCGCCGGTTTCAAGCGCCTTGGCGACCGAATAGATGCCGAACCCGCCGGGGCCGGGGATGCCGACGCGCTTGCCCCTCAGTTCCTCGACGCTTTGAATGCCTTCGTCCCAGGCCTGCTGCGACACCATGAACGGCGACGGAGAGGGTACGGTATCGGGGATGCGGGCCATCGTGGCGATGATCGCGACGGTGGCGCCCCGGTCCAGCGCGTTGAACAGGCTGGCNCCCCAGGTCGCGGCGCCNGCCTCGATGTTGCCCGAGGCNAGAAGCTGGATCGTCTCGGCGGTGTTGGCCTTGGGGGCAAGCTGCACNTCGACNCCGAAGTCGTCGAAGTANCCCAGNTCCTCGGCCACGAAGAAGGGNGCGTAATCCGCGAAGGGCGAATACAGAAACTCGATTTGCGGCAGGTCCTGCGCCTGTCCGGGCAGGGCGAAAGAAGCGGCCAGGGTTGCCGCGACTGCGGTTCCCAGAAGGTGACGTCGGGTAGGTGCAGTCATACGCGAAACTCCTCTTTCGCCTGATTGGCTGTGCGTGCCGCCGCAGCGGATCCTGCGCATCGTGTGCGGCAGGGTGACCGGGGGTGGACAACCTTGACGCTACAACTGATGCATCAGTTTGGCAAATGGATGTTTCATGCGGTGGTCCTGATGCATTGTCCGACGCAAATCCGAGTGCAATCCCCCGCGTGACTGGGATTGCTGGGGGGAGGGATCGTGACGCCTAAAACGCTGCATTTCTAAAGTCTTGGTGCGCGCCGTGCGATCTGCAAAACGGAGACGTGCCGCACGAACCGAAGCAGATGGGAGGATCAAGGCGCAGGTTGTTCGACCTGCCTTTAGACGGTGGCCCGAGCGGCGCGGAAAGGCGGCATCCCTCCGATGCGCCGAGAAACCGTTGACGGATTTCTTAAGATTTAGTTACCTACCAGTAGGTAGCATATGGGAGGAGAATCATGCTTACCAAGACTCTGGCGCGCTGCGCCGGGGCCGCCGCTGTGGCCGTATGTGCCGTAGCGGGGCCCGCGATGGCGCAATGGCAGCCCGACAAGCCCATCAACATCATCGTTCCGTGGTCCGCTGGCGGCTCGACCGACCAGGTCACGCGGGTCGTCGCGCCGATCCTGGAGGAGGCACTCGGCACGCCGGTCGTCGTGGTCAACCAGCCCGGGGCCTCTGGGTCCATCGGGACCAAGGCCGCGCTGGACGCACCGCGCGACGGCTATACCTGGACCGCGAACGCCATCGCCAACAACGCCACCTACGCGGTGACGGGGCTGGTCGAGGACACCTCGATCGAGGATTACCATATCTACCTGCACGTCGCGAACGTGCCGGTGATCTCGGTCAACGCNGACGCGCCGTATCAAGACTTCGGTGAACTGCTGGAAGCGATGAAGGCGGACGACTCGGTCACCGTCGGCACCGCTGGCGTGAACTCGTCCGGCGGCATGGCGCTGGCGGCGATCAACGAGGCGGCGGGCGACGACGTCAAGGCCCGCATGGTGACCTACGACGGCGGCAACCCCGCGGTTCTGGCCACCGCGGCGGGCGAGACGATGGTCACCACGCAGCTTGCCGTGGAACAGACCGAGATGATCCGCGCCGGCAAGATCCGTCCGCTGGCGGTTCTGTCCGACGGCGAGCTGATCATCGAAGGGCTGGACCCGATCCCGCCGATCACCAACTGGCTGAGCGACATGCATGTCGCGCCGGACTACTTCGGCGTGTTCATCCCTGTCGGGGCCCCGCAAGAGGTCTACGACACGGTCGACAAGATCTGGGCCGAGCAGGTGATGAACTCGGAAACGCTGATGTCTTACGCCACCGAGCGCGGGGCCGTCTTCGCCCCCAGCTTCGGCGAAGAAGCGATGGACCGCGCGATGCCGGTCGTCGTGGCCGAGGCTTGCGCCCGCGTCACCCGCGGCGAGGCCGTTGTCGATCCGTCCGAGATCGGCATCGACTGCCCGGCCGGCGAATAAGCACATCTTCTTCGCGCGCGGTGCGCCGCGCGCGGACACCCGGCCCGGGGCAAACCCGTCCCGGCCGGCGTTTCCAGAAGGCAATACCATGCGTTTCGACACACCCGCCGCTGACCGCATCACTGCGGCCACTCTCTTCGCGCTGGGCGCGGCCATGACTTGGGGGGGCTTCGTGATGGACCGGCTCGAAATCCGGCAGATCCATCCGGCCAGCATTCCCGGCCTTGTCCCGATGATCCTTGGCGCCGCTATGATGCTGTGCGCCACCTTGCTGGCGCTGTCCACGCGCGGCCTGTCCGCGCCTGACGGCACCCCGGACGAGGGGGACGCGCAGGGCAACTGGCACGACTTCGGCTTCGCTGCCGCATGGAGCTGTATCTTCGCTCTGCTGCTGGTCGGCACGCTGCCGTTCGCCGCCGCCGCCGCGATCTACATCATGGTGTTTTCGGGCTGGTACGCATGGCAGGCAGAGGACGGGCAGGGCCGTAACGCGAAGCGGCTGATCCTGATCGCCGTCTATGCCGTCGCCGTGGGCGTGGGCGTTGCCGCGCTGTTCCGCTATGGTTTCCTGGTGAGGCTGCCCTGATGGACGCTTTGGCCGCTCTCATGCACGGGCTGGGGCAGTTCATGACCCCGATGGGCCTGTTCCACGTCGCCTGGGCCACGCTGCTGGGCATCCTTGTCGGCAGTCTTCCGGGCCTGACCGCGACGATGGGCGTCGCGCTGCTGACCACGCTGACCTACACGCTGGACCGCGACAGCGCGATCCTTGTGCTGATCTGCATGTATGTCGGGGCGATCTATGGCGGGTCGCGGTCCGCTATCCTGCTGAACATCCCCGGCACCCCGGCCTCGGCCGCGACCTCGCTGGACGGCTTCCCGCTGGCGCAGCGGGGGCAGGCGGGCTACGCGATGGCGCTGGCCACCGCCGGGTCGGCGATGGGCACGATGGTCGGTATCCTGCTTCTGGTGCTGCTGGCCCCGGCGCTGGCCGCCATCGCGCTGGACTTCGGATCGTTCGAGTTCTTCTGGCTGGCCGTGTTCGGGATCGTCATCTCGGGCCAGCTGACCGGCGGTGTCAGCCCGCTGAAAGGCTACATGGCCGGTCTGCTGGGCCTGATGGTCGCGATGATCGGGTCCGAGGGCATCCACGCCCATGTCCGGTTCAACATGGGCTTCGACCAGTTGAACGGCGGCATCGGTCTGATCCCGGCGATGGTGGGCGCCTTCGGGTTCGCCGAGGTGCTGACGGTCATGTGGCGCCGCAAGGCCGAGCTGTCGACCGAAGAGCTGAAAGAGGACCGTGTCCTGCCCCGGCTGTCGGACCTGTGGCGCTATAAGTTCACCATCGGGCGGTCGGGCGTCATCGGCACGCTGGTGGGGATCATCCCCGGCGTGGGCGAGGACATCGGGGCGTGGGCGTCCTATGCCGCCGCCAAACGCAGCAGCAAGGAAAAGGACCAGTTCGGCAAGGGCTCGCACGAGGGGCTGACGGCGGCGGAAACCGGTAACTCGGCGGTGGTGCCGGGCGCGCTGATCCCGGCGCTGACGCTGGCGGTGCCCGGCTCGGCCCCGGCGGCGGTGCTGATCGCGGCGCTGTTCATCCACGGCGTCCGTCCCGGGCCGATGATCATGCTGGAACAGCCGACCTTCATCTATTCGGTCGCGGCGATGCTGATCCTCGCGACCATCGCGATCGCGATCTACGGGCTGTCGCTGACCCGGTTGTTCATCCTGGTGCTGCGCATTCCGCGGGAACTGCTGATGCCGGTGGTGTTCACCCTGTGTGTCATCGGCCCCTACGCGCTGACGCAGCGGGTCTTCGACATCTGGGTCATGGTCGCCTTCGGATTGATCGGCTTCGTGCTGCGGCAGATGAATTACCCGATGGCACCGCTGGTGCTGGGCATCATCCTTGGCGATCTGCTGGACAAATCGCTGCGGCGCGGGCTCACCCTTTCGAACGGGTCGCTCGAGCCGTTCTTCACCCGCCCGATCTCGCTTGGGTTCGTGGTGATCATCGTGCTCAGCATCATCCTGTCGATGCCCGCCACCCGGCGCGCCGTTGGCGGGGTGATCGGCAGGAAACGCGGCCCGACCGAAGCACCGGAGGGCAGGAAGCCATGAACCAGACCGCACCGAAATCCGCACCCAAATCTGCCGCGAAGCCCGTCAAGCGGGACGCCGCCGCCTCGAAACGCCGTATCCTGAAGGCCGCGCTGGCCGAGTTCGCCGCCCACGGGCACGCGGGCGCGCGCATCGACACCATCGCCGAGAAGGCCAGCGTGTCGAAGCCGATGATCTACAGCTACTTCGGCGACAAGGAAGAGCTGTACAAGGCGGCGCTGCGCGAAAGCTACGTGCAGATCCGGCAGGGCGAGCGGAAACTGAAGCTAGAGGACCTGAGCCCCGAGGAAGCGGTGCGCGAACTGGTCGGCTTCACGCTGCGCCACTTCGTTTCGAAGCCGTGGTTCGTGTCGATGCTGAACACCGAGAACCTGCTGGGCGGCGACGCCATCCGGCAGATCGGGGACGTGGCAGAGATCCAGTCGCCGCTGATCGAGTCGATCCGCCAGTTCCTGAAACGCGGCGCGGCGGCGGGCGAGATCCGCGACGATGTCGACCCGGTCGAGCTGTACATCACCATCGCGTCGCTTTGCTATTTCCCGGTTTCGAACAAGCACACGCTGCGCGCCGTGTTCAAGGTGCCGATCGACGACGACTGGCTGGACCAGCGCGCGGCGATGATCTCGGACATGCTCACCTGCTACCTGCGCCGGACCCCTCCTGCGTCATGACACCCCGGCGCGGCAAGGCGCGCCATACCACTCGGACATATCTTCGAAAGGACCGACGACTATGAGACAACAACGGATCGGCATCATCATGCACGGTGTGACCGGGCGGATGGGAATGAACCAGCACCTGATCCGCTCGGTCCTTGCGATCCGCGATCAGGGCGGGTTGGCGCTGAAGGACGGCTCGTACCTTGTGCCCGACGTGATCATCGTCGGCCGCAACGCCGACCGGATCGAGGCGCTGGCGAAACGGCATAACGTGGAACGCTGGACGACCGATCTTGACGCGGCGCTGGCCAACCCGGACGACACGCTGTTCTTCGACGCTGCCTCGACCCAGCTGCGGCCCGAGCTTCTGAAGAAGGCGATCGACGCGGGCAAGCACGTCTACAGCGAAAAGCCGGTGTCCGAAGGGCTGGCCGAGGCGGTCGACATCGCGCGCTATGCCAAGGAGAAAGGCGTCAAGAACGGCATCGTCCACGACAAGCTGGACCTGCCGGGCCTGCTGAAGCTGAAGCGCCTGCGCGACAGTGGCTTCTTTGGCCGGATGCTCAGCGTGAAGGGCGAGTTCGGCTACTGGGTGTTCGAAGGCGACTTCATGCCCGCGCAGCGCCCGTCGTGGAACTACCGCTCCGAGGACGGCGGCGGCATGATTTCCGACATGCTGTGCCACTGGCGCTATGTGCTCGACAACGTGGTCGCGCCGGTCCAGTCGGTCAGCTGCCTTGGCGCCACGCATATCCCGACCCGCTGGGACGAAGAGGGCAAGGAATACATCGCCACGGCGGATGACGCGGCCTATGCCTCGTTCATGCTGGAAGGCGGGATCGTGGCCCACATCAATTCAAGCTGGTGCACCCGCGTGCGCCGCGACGACCTTGTGACCTTCCAGATCGACGGCACCCACGGCTCTGCCGTCGCGGGGCTGCACAAGTGCTATTCGCAGCACCGCGTGAACACGCCGAAACCCGTCTGGAACCCGGACGAGCCGCAGCCGCTGGACCTGTTCGGCGGATGGGAGGAAGTGCCCGACAACACCGTGTTCGACAACGGCTTCAAGGTGCAGTGGGAACAGTTCCTGCGCCACGTCGTCGAGGACGCGCCGTTCGCCTACACGCTGGCCGAGGGCGCCAAGGGCGTGCAGCTGGCCGAGGCCGGATACCAAAGCTGGCGCGAACGGCGCTGGATCGATCTGGAGGATCTGGGGCTGTGAGCACGACACTCAACCTTCCCGGCGGTGCGGTCACGCTGAAGGACGGCCCGGCGCCGGTGGCGTCCGATGGCTGGACCCGCACCGCCTTCGCCGCCGCGCATGTCGTGGCCGACCCGCTGGCCGAGGCCGATCCGTGGCTGGACTGTCCGATCGACTGGGACCGCACGCTGGCCTTCCGCGAACACCTGTGGTCGCTGGGCTTCGGCGTGGCCGAGGCGATGGACACCGCACAGCGCGGCATGGGGCTGGACTGGCCGACCTCGCTGGAGCTGATCCAGCGCAGCGTCGCGCTGGCGAAATCCGGCGGCCACCTGATCGCCTCGGGCGCGGGGACCGACCACATCTCGCCCGAAGGTGCGACCATCGACGCGGTCATCGCCGCCTACGAGGAGCAGTGCGAAGCGGTCGAGGCGACCGGCAGTCAGGTCATCCTGATGGCGTCCCGGGCGCTGGTGAAGGCCGCAAAGGGACCGGAAGACTATGCCAAGGTCTACGACCGCGTGCTGTCCGGCCTGCAGAAACCGGCGATCCTGCACTGGCTTGGCGAAATGTTCGATCCCGCGCTGGAAGGCTACTGGGGCTCGGGCGACCACATGGCGGCGATGGACACCTGTCTTGAGATCATCAAGGCGAACGCGTCCAAGGTCGACGGCATCAAGATCTCGCTTCTGTCCGCCGAGAAAGAGATCGACATGCGGCGCCGTCTGCCCGAGGGCGTGCGCATGTACACCGGGGACGACTTCAACTACCCCGACCTGATCGCGGGGGATGACCAAGGCTATTCCCATGCGCTGCTTGGCATCTTCGATCCCATCGCCGGGGCCGCCGCCCGCGCGCTGACCGCGCTGGGGCAGGGCGACATGAACCAGTATGGCGATGCCTTCGGCCCGACGGTTCCCTTGTCGCGGCACATCTTCAAGGCGCCCACGCGGTTCTACAAGACGGGTGTCGTGTTCATGGCCTATCTCAACGGGCATCAGGACCATTTCACTATGATCGGCGGGCAGGAAAGCACCCGTTCGACCCGCCATCTGGCCGAACTGGTGCGGCTGGCGAACGATGCGGGCCTGTTCCCCGACGCCGACCTTGCCGCCGCCCGTGCGCGGCCCGTGTTCGCCGCCCGTGGCGTGGAGGTCTGACATGGCTGGCGTAGACGCATCCCGCCTGTCGCTGAACACCGCCACCGTGCGCGAGCAGTGGTCGCTGGCCGAGTGCATCGAAGGCTGTGCGCGGCACGGCATCGGCGCTGTGTCGCCGTGGCGTGACAAGCTGCACGAGATGGGCACCACCGCCGCCGCCCGCGCCATCCGTGATGCGGGGCTGGGCGTCAGCGGCCTGTGCCGGGGCGGCTGGTACACCGAGGACGGGTCCCTCACGCAGAAGGTCAAGGATGACAACCGCCGCGCGGTGGACGAGGCGGCAGAGATCGGCGCCGCCTGTCTTGTCATGGTCGTNGGCGGTCTGCCCAAGGGGTCCAAGGATCTTCCCGCCGCGCAGGCGCTGGTCGAGGAAGGGCTGGCCGACACGCTGGACTATGCCCGCACCGTGGGCGTGCCCGTGGCGATCGAACCGCTGCACCCAATGTACGCGGGTGATCGCGCCTGCGTCAGCACCACGCGGCAGGCGCTGGATATCTGCGACCGGCTGGGCGACGGCATCGGCGTGGCGCTGGACGTTTACCATGTCTGGTGGGACTTCGATCTGGCCAAGCAGATCGAACGCGCGGGCCGCGAGCGGTTGTTGGCGTTTCACATTTGCGACTGGCTGGTCCCGACCAAGGACCTGCTGCTGGACCGGGGCATGATGGGCGACGGGGTAATCGACATCGCCCATGTCCGTGGCCTTGTCGAGGCGCAGGGCTTCGACGGCTATGTCGAGGTCGAGATCTTCTCGGGCGACAACTGGTGGACGCGCGACGCGGACGAGGTGCTGGCCACCATGATCGACCGCGCGAAAGACTGCTGAACCGCAAGACCTGAAACGTAGCTGCCGGCCGTCCGATCCGGGCGGCCGGTCGGCGTTGGCGCTGCACGCGGGCCGCGGTCGCGTTCCGCCATGTGCCATCCTTCGGGGCAGGCTTGAGTTCCGCCTGTTCCGGCGTATGCATCACAACAAACCCTGTTGATGCCGTGACCGGAGACCGAGATGACCGCACTGGAAGACCAATTGTCCGATGTAGAGGCCGAAGCCTTCGTCGCACTTGTGCGGCGGGTGGGGCGCGACATCGTGATGCCGCGGTTCCGCAACCTCGACGCCGCCGAGATCGAGGCCAAGGCCGACGCCTCGGACCTTGTCACCGTCGCGGACCGCGAGGCGGAACTCGCACTGGCCGAGGGCGCGCGCGCGATCCTGCCGGGCTGCGCGGTGGTGGGCGAAGAGGCGGTTTCCGAGAACCCCGACCTGCTGGACGCCATAGGCACGGCAGAGACCTGCGTGGTGATCGATCCGGTCGACGGCACCTTCAACTTCGCGCGCGGCATTGCCGTCTTTGGCATCATCCTTGCCGTGCTGCGGCACGGGCAGACCGTGATGGGCCTTCTGTACGATCCGGTGATGGACGACTGGGCCATCGCGCGGCGCGGGCAGGGCGCCGAACTGGTTGACGCCCACGGCCGCCGCCGCAAACTGGCGTCGCGGGCCTGTACCGCGCTGGCCGAGGCGGAAGGCACGGTGCCGCTGGATCTTGCACGCGGCACACGTCGCGTCGAGGCGCTGCAAGCCGTGGCGGACGCCCGCGCGGCGCGTTCGCTGCGCTGCTCGTGCCACGAGTACCGGATGCTGGCGACGGGGCAGGCCGACTTCAGCGTGAATGCCGCGGTCAAGGTCTGGGACCACGCGGCGGGCGTCCTTCTGCTGCAGGAAGCGGGCGGTCATGTCACGCTGGCGGATGGCAGCCCCTATGCGCCGACGTGCCGGGAAGGGTGGATTATCGCCACCGGCACGCCGGCGCTGGGCGCTGAACTTCGGGCGCGCGACTGGCCGATCGGCAGGGCCTGAGCGGCGGCGCCAAAAGGGCTTTATGGCGGGCGCGTCGGACGACTCGATCTGCGAGGCGGTCGTTGATCGTGCGAACGAATGGATGGAAAAATGCGGAAGTGGTCTGACCAGTTTTGTGTGTGTTTTCGCTGAAGCGTGAGCTTTAAAAATAGAACCTATACAGATATTTGGGGCTCTATCCTAAACTGATCTATCAAAAGCCTATCTCCGCTTTCCAATGGGAAACCGAAAACCGATTGGAAAAAGGTTCGGCAAGAGTTTGTATCTGGTCAGCCAAGGAGGAGGCGCCAGAGTGAGCGACGTCGAGACAGTCCTGTCCGACAAGGGAGCCGACCGTGTGATCGCGTATTTCAATGATGCGCTGATGAGCGGCGAGCTTAAGATCGGAGACAAGCTTAAGTCCGANCGGGACCTGAGCCGCGAGCTTGATGTCGGCCGCCCGTTGCTGCGCGAGGTCATCCGGTCCCTGTCGATGCTGGGAATGCTGGACGTGCGTCATGGCAGCGGCACCTACGTGCGGCAGGCCAACCTCAGCACCATCGCCGATTTCTTCACCTTCTGTCTCGCCCAGCAGCAGGACATGCTGGACGACGTCATGGAGGCCCGCATCGGCATCGAATGCCAAGCCATCCGTCTTGCCTGCACCCGCGCCAACGAGGTCGACCTTGCCCGCATCGGCCAGTGGTTCGCCTCGCTGACCGAGACGCTGGACGACCCTGACGCCGGCGGGCGTGCGGATTTCATGTTTCACCGTTCCATCGTGGCAGCGAGCCATTCCAGCTCGCTGATCACGCTTTACGGCGCCCTGTCCGAGCTGCTTCAGCGCAGCCACGTGCAAAGGCGAAAGACTGTCTACCACGAGCGTTCCGTTGTCGGAGACCTCGTGGAAGCACATCGAGAGGTCTTCCTCTCGATTGTCGCGAAGGACCCCGAGGTCGCCGACCGGCGGCTGCGGGAACACTTCGCGATCGGCGACGAACTGCGTCGCAGAAGCCTGATCGACACCTATCGAAAAGGCGCCAAGACCGCTTAGACGACTAGCGAAGGGAGGAAATCATGTTCGCTTATTCTGCCCGGCAGCTCATGGCTGCCGCAACGATCGGCCTGTGCGCCATTCCGGCCACCGCGGCTGAACTGCGCTATGCCCACGTGGGGGCCGAAGGAGACTTCCAGACCCGTTTCGCGGCCGAGGCCGCAACGGAAATCGAAGAGGCCACCGGCGGCGATGTGACCGTTCAGGTGTTCCCGGCCAGCCAGCTTGGCAACGTGGCCGAGATGGTCGACGGCGTGCGCATGGGTACGATCCAGATGGGGCACCACGACTTCGCGTCGCTGGCCCGGATCGTCCCGGAAGTGGCCGTGTTCAACGCGCCCTTCGTCTATTCCGACGCCGAGCACGCGATGCGCGCCACCGACCCGGCGACCTCGCCTGCGCTGCAGGAAATCAACGAGCGCCTGATCGAGGAAGGCGGCGTGCGCATCATCGGCCGCATCTATCGCGGCGCGCGCCACATCTCGTCCAACTTCGAGATCAAGTCGCCCGACGACATGGCCGGCAAGCCGTTCCGCGCGGTGCCGCTGGACCTGTGGGTGTCGATGGTGACGGGCTTCGGCGCGACGCCGACCCCGGTCGAGGTGTCGGAACTGCCGACCGCGCTGATGACCGGCATGGTCGTGGGGCAGGAAAACCCGCTGACCATGATCTCGGCCAACAAGCTGAACGAGGTGCAAAGCCACGTCGCGATGACCGGCCACATGCAGTCGGTGCTGGCGGTGTTCGTCAACGAGGACACCTGGCAGTCGCTAACCGAGGAACAGCAGGCCGCGATCACCGAGGTGCTGGACGCCAAGGCGGCGGAATCGCTGCAATGGGCGCAAGAGTCCGAAGCCGCGCTGGTCGAGGAACTGAAAGGCAAAGGCATGACCTTCACCACGGCCGAGAACGGGCTGGACCTTGATGCGTTCCGCGAGAACGTGCTGGCCCAGATCGATCAGGATTTCCCGGACTTCGGGCCGTACATCGAACAGATCATGTCGATGCAGTAATCCTTTTGCGGGGGGCGCGCGTTGCGCCCCCTGTTTCCGGCCCAAGTCACCGCCTGTCACGTCACAAGAATTGTCCCGCTCATGGTAAAGACGCTTCGTTTCATCTGTGCCGCCTTGCTTGCCGCGCTTATCCTGCTGCCGTTCTTGCAGGTCATCATGCGCGACGTGTTCGGTTCCGCCATCGTGGGGGCCGAGGAACTGACGCGGTTCCTGCTGATCTGCACCGTTTTCGTGGCCTACCCGCTGGTCGTGCGGTCGGGCGAGAACATCGTGATGGGCGAGTTGCGCGCCGCCTTGCCCGCCCGGTGGCGGCACTGGCTGGGCCTTTTGATCACGCTTCTGTCGCTGGGGGCCTGCGTGATGATCGCCGTGGTGACCGCGATGAACATCTCCGACAACCTGCGCAACGCCACCCCGACACTGAAAATCCCGTTCTGGATCTTCCTCGGCGCCTGTTTCATCGGCTTCGCCGGCGGCGCGGTGTTCCATGCCATCCAGCTGTTCCGGCCCGAAACGCCCGAGGACAGTGATACCCATTCCGTGAGCCTCTGACATGGGCCTGATCCTGATCGTCCTGTTCCTTGCCCTGTTCGTGCTGGGCTTCCCCGTTGTCTATTCGATCCTGCTGCCCGCGATCCTGTACGTGGTGCTGGAAGGGCTGCCGCTGGGCCTGCTGACCCAGCGCATCACCTACGCGCTGGACAGCTTCCCGCTGGTCGCGGTTCCGCTGTTCATCTTCGTGGGCAACCTGATGAACCTTGCAGGCGTGACCGACCGCATCTTCCGCTTCGCCGACACGCTGGTGGGCCGCATCCCCGGCGGTCTGGCGCAGGTGAACATCTTCTCCAGCCTGATCTTCTCGGGCATGTCCGGCGCGGCGCTGGCCGACGTAGGCGGGCTGGGCAAGATCGAGATCGAGGCGATGAAGCGCCGCGGCTTCGACGCGCCTTTCGCCGCCGCCGTGACCGCCAGTTCCGCCGTGGTCGGCCCGATCTTCCCGCCCAGCATTCCGCTGATCGTCTACGGGTCGGTCACCAGCGTTTCCATCATCCAGCTGCTGCTGGCGGGCATCATCCCGGCGCTGATCTGCATCGCGCTGCTGATGCTGACCGCCGCGATCATCGCGATGGTCCGCGGCATGCCCCGCGCCGACCGCTGGTCCACCCCGCGCGAGATCGGCAGCGCCCTGTTGCCCGCGCTTCCCGCGCTGCTGGCGCCCGTCCTGATGATCGCCGGCATGCTGCTGGGCCTGTTCACCCCGACCGAGGCCGCCGCCGTCACCGCCGTCTACGTGGTGCTGATCAGCGGTCTGGTCTATCGCGAACTGACCGTCGCGCATCTGTGGAACGCCATGCTGAC
The DNA here is from genome assembly GCA_002701395.1 of Maritimibacter sp. GTDB lineage: Bacteria > Pseudomonadota > Alphaproteobacteria > Rhodobacterales > Rhodobacteraceae > Psychromarinibacter > Psychromarinibacter halotolerans. The sequence goes on from NZVC01000025.1 coordinate 28,181, forward strand.
CACCCTGCGCAGCACCTCGGCGATCCTGATCATCGTCGCCGCCGCATCGCTGTTCGGCTGGATTCTCGCGGTGGAACAGATCCCGCAGGACTTCTCGAAGCTGATCCTCACGATCTCCAGCGACCCGATGATCCTGCTGCTGATCGCGAACCTGATCTTCTTCATCGCCGGCATGTTCCTCGATTCCACCACCGCGACGCTGCTGGTGGTGCCGGTGATCGCGCCGCCGATGGTGATGGCCGGGATCGACCCGGTCCACCTTGGCATCGTGGTGATCTTCAACCTGATGCTGGGCCTGCTGACGCCGCCGATGGGGCTGTCGCTGTTCGTGGTCTCGTCCATCGCCAAGGTCTCTCTTCGGCAGCTTCTGTGGGCGCTGATGCCGTTCTACGTGCCGCTGCTTGTGACCCTCGCGATCATCACCTTCGCGGACGGGCTGGTTTTGGCCCTGCCGCAACTCATCCGCTAACCCATACCGGAAAGGTTTCATCCATGCGTCTTGTCATAGGCTCCGATCACGCGGGTTTCCCGCTCAAGGCCGCCGTGGTCGACCACATCAAGAGCCTCGGGCACGAGGTCACCGACGTCGGGTCGTTCGACGAGAAGCCGGTCGACTTCCCCGAGATCGCCAAGAAGGTGACCACCGCCGTGAACGACGGCTCTGCCGAGCGTGGCCTGCTGGTCTGCGGCACCGGCGTCGGCGCCTCGATCGCGGCGAACAAGGTCAAGGGCATCCGCGCCGCCGTGGGCCACGACGTGCATTCCGCGCACCAGTGCGTGGAACATGACGACGTGAACGTCCTGTGCATCGGCGCCCAGATCGTCGGGCCGTGGCTGGCCTTCGACTTGATCGATGCCTACCTGACGGCCGAGTTCTCGACCGACGAGGATTTCCGCCGCCGGGTGTCGATGCTGCACGACATGGACAACGAACGCTGATCCGGCCCTCGGACCCGCCGTCTGGTGCGGGTCCGGGCATTGCCCGACGCGGTGTGCCTTATTCTTGTCCAATTTGGCCTCAGAAACGCCATTGTTTCCACCGGATCTCGACACAAAGTCACATCGGCAATTTTTGTCCGATCCGCCGTCGGGCAGGCGCTTCAGGCCAAACGCCGATATATGCAGTCGGGGCTAACGCACTTCGGTAATGCACCTTTCGGAAAAGGCACGATGTTCACCTTAAGGTTGTTGGACGTGTGTCTCGTGATGGTGTGAAAGCGCGCCGAAAACGCAATCTATGGTGGAATTTTGGTTCGCGACTGGCCCGTAACGGTGTCGCGAGGTGGGATTGATTAACCGTAAATCTTGCCGGAAAATGACCCGCGTGAAGCGAAATACGTCCGGGGGCGGCCAGTTTTTTTGGCTTCATTGTTCGGTGTGGGTTGGATTTGTCTGTTTTTAGTTTGGGTGTGTCGAATGAGGCGCCGCGCAGTGCGCGCGGCGCTATTTGGCGTGGCATCCTTCGTAATGGTGGTGTCGGGACGGTGGGCCCGCGCCGGAAGCCGGGGCTTGGGCGTCTGCCTGCGCCGTCCCGGACTTCGACTGGCTATGGATCTTGGGGGTCTTGAATGACTGATTTGGTATATTCCGCGGCCGGCGTCGCCACGTTCAACGGCAGCGCAGGTGACGTGCAAGAGATCGCCCACGATTCGATCTACGAGATTTCATCAGGCTCTATCGCCTTCTCCTTCATCGCGTCCGACACCAACGGAACGCAGGGTCTGATGGCGAAGGACGCCTCTGGCTACGTGGGCGGCGGCAACCATTTTGCGCTGTACCTCGAGGGCACGACGCTGCGGGCGCGGTTCCAGGACGGGTCTTCGGAAAGCTTCGTGAACGTGCCGGGCATCTCGGCGGGGCAGGAATACGAGATCGCGATCACCTTCGGCCCGGGCGGCGCGTCGGTGTGGGTCGATGGCGCGCTGATGGGGACCACGCCNCTGGCGATGGACTGGACGCAGAACGTCGAGGTGATCCAGTGGGGCGGCCGCGGCTGGGCCAGCGCGAGCGGTCAGGCCGGGTTCGACGCGCCGTTCGAGGGGGTAATCTCGGACCGTCAGATCTATGACGCCGAGCTGTCGCCGGAAGAGATCGCGACGCTGGCCTCGACCTCGGGTGCNACGAACGACGCGCCGACGCCCGCCGACGACGCGGTGACGACGGACGAGGACACGCCGCTNGTGATCGACGTGGCCGACCTTCTGGCGAACGACACCGACCCCGACGGCGACCCGCTGTCGGTGACCGGCATCGCGACCCAGCCGGCCAACGGCACCGCCGTCTACGACGCGGTCGCGGGCACGGTGACCTATACGCCGGACGCGGACTTCAGCGGCGCGGACAGCTTCGTCATCACGGTGGAGGACGGGGTGGGCGGCACCGCGACCTCGGTCGTGGACGTGACGGTCGCGCCGGTGAACGACGCGCCGGTGGCGGTGGACGACCTTGGCACCTCGGTGGTGATGGGCCAGTCCGTCGTGATCGACCTGCTGGCCAACGACAGCGATATCGACGGCCCCGGCCCGCTGACGATCACGGTGGTGACGGACGGCACGCTGGGCACGGTGGTGGACAACGGCGACGGCACCGTGACCTACACCTCGACCTCCGGCGCGGGGCCGGACAGCTTCAGCTACACGATCAGCGACGGCGACCTGACGGCGTCGGCGACGGTCGAGCTGGACGTGCTGACCGAGCCGAACGCCGCGCCCGAGGCGACGGCGGACAGCTACACGGTGGCCGAGGACGGCGTGCTGACGGTTGCGGCGGCGGGCGTTCTGCTGAACGACACCGACGCGAACGGCGACCCGCTGACGGCAAGCCTTGTCAGCGACGTGACGGACGGGACGCTGGAGCTGAACGCCGACGGCTCGTTCACCTACACGCCGGACGCGGATTTCAACGGCACCGACAGCTTCGTCTACGAGGTCAGCGACGGGCTTGGCGGCACGGACACGACGACGGTGACGCTGACGGTCGAGCCGGCGGCGGACGATCCGGTGGCGCTGGACGATGCGGCGACGACGGCGCGCGACGTGCCGGTGGTGATCGACGTGCTGGCGAACGACAGCGACGCGGACGGCGACGCGCTCAGCGTCACCGGCATCGGTTCGCCCGCGTCGAACGGCACGGCGGTGGTGAACCCGGACGGCACGATCACCTACACGCCCGACGCGGGCTTCTTCGGGACCGACACGTTCACCTACGACGTGGACGACGGCACCGGCGCGACCAGCCAGGCGACCGTGACGGTGACCGTGACGGGGCTGCCGGTCCCGGTCTATTCGGCCACGGGGCCAGCGACGTTCAACGGCGGCGCGGGCGACGTGCAGGAGATCCCGCACGACGCGATCTACGAACTGTCCGAGGGCACCATCGCGTTCTCGTTCATCGCGGCGGACACCAACGGGGCACAGGGCCTGTTCGTCAAGGACGCCTCCGGCTACGTGGGCGGCGGCAACCACTTTGCGCTGTACCTTGAAGGCACGACGCTGCGGGCGCGGTTCCAGGACGGGACGTCGGAAAGCTTCGTGAACGTGCCGGGCATCTCGGCGGGGCAGGAATACGAGATCGCGATCA
>NZVC01000026.1 GCA_002701395.1 Maritimibacter sp.
TGGGCTGACCGATCTGGACGCGGCGCTGACCGCAGGTGCGGGCGGCGTGGACAATGCCTCTGGCGCGACGCTGGAGCAGAACGCCGACATCACCTCCGCGGGCAGTGTCACCAATAATGGCACCCTGACCGTCACCGGCGACCGCCGGATCGAGACGACCGGGGCGAGCGCAGGCTTCACCGGCGCGGGCGGCACCACCGTCGCGGCCGCCACGGACGGGCTGACCGTCGATCAGCTGGGCGACACCACATATGCGGGGTCGATCACCGGGCTCGGGTCCTTCACCAAGGTAGGCAGCGGCACGCTGACCTTCGGCGGCAGCATCGGGGCGATTACCGTCACCGACATCACCGCGATCGGTGGCGGGCTGACGTTGGCGCAGGGCGGGGTTCTGTCGTCGCAGACCGATCTGGTGCTGGACGACACGGTCTTTACCATCCTGACTGGCGCGCAAACGCTCGATAGCGTCCAAGGCGATGGCCAGATGGTGCTGAACGGCTCCGACCTGACACTGACCGAGGGGGGCAGCTTCACCGGTGCGATTTCCGGCGCAGGCACCCTGACGCTGGACGGCACGCTTGACTATACCGGGGTGATGAGCGGCGACATGCTGGCGCTTGACGCGAATTTCGTGATTGAGACCGGCAGCGCAGCGATCTTCCGCGAAGCGGCGGTGACGGACGGCGTCATCACGATCTTTGGCCCCACCGACTCTATAACCGCGGGCGGTCTGCAACTGGGTGAAGACCTGACGGTTACGGGCGACAGCCAACTGGTCCTCTACGGCGCGCTGGATGCTGCGCTGCCGACGCTGAGCGCGGCTTCGGTCCTGCTCGACGGCACGGATGTGGTTCTTGCAGGGCAGGGCTATGTCGATGCTGGCACCACCACGGTGCAGAACGGTGCGACGGTCGCGCCGGGCTACTCGCCGGGCACGTTGCAGTTCTCGGGGGATGTCGATTTCTCCAACGGTGGCGAAGCCGATATGGAGATCGCGGGCACCACACCGGGCACCGAGCATGACCAGATCATTATCGGTGGACGTCTGACGCTGGGCGGCACTTCGGTTCTGAACATCGAAACGATCGACGGCTATGTGCCGGTTCAGGGCGATGCCTATCAGCTGCTGCGCTTCGATCCGGAACTGCGGACCGGAATGTTCAGCACGATCACCAATACGTCGGACTCGAACTTCGTCTACGTGAACACCACCGGGGTTCTGACCTCGCTCGGGTCGTCGCTGGGCGATGCGGATGAGCAATTGCTGACGATGGTGAGCGAAACCGACCACGGGCGTCATGACGAGATTGCCAGCGTGGTCGAGCAACTGGCCGATGGCGGCGATACCGGCAATGGCGTGATCGCGGCCGGCGGGGGCAACCTGATCCCGATGCTGGCAGCGGCGGATGCGTCGGAGCGGGTCGCGATCTTCTCGCGCTTCACACCCGAGGGGTATGGTGGTGCGTTTGAATACGCGATGCGGTCCCTGCTGGCCACGACGCCGCTGTTTGAGGGCGTGCCGGACACGGGCGAAGCGGGCGCATGGGCGACGTTGCAGGCCGATGGCCGCAGCCTCGGCTCCGACAGTTCGACCACCATGTCGGATTACGACCTGTCCTACGTCATCACCGGGGTTCGCGGCGGCTATCGCACCGATATGGTCACCTTGGGCTTTGGCGTGCAGACGGTGTCGGGTGATTTCGATGTCGACTCGGGCCTGTCTGGTGATGGCAGCGGGACCCAATTCCAACTGGGCGCACGCTTCACCGGGTTGGAAGGCGGTCTCACGCCCTACATCACCTTCGAGAGCGGCAGCCATGACCTCGACGGGTCGCGGAACGCGCTGACCTCGACCACCAACTTCGATGATGTGGACAGTGAGGCGCAACTGGTGCGGATCGGCGCAAGCTATGCTGCGGACCTGGGCGGCGGCGTTTTGGAAATCGACGCATCTGCCATGGCGGGCCGTGTCGGGAAGCTGTCCTTCTCGGAAACTGGTGGGTCGCTGCCTGATCGTCTGACGGTCGAGGTGCCAGAGCAGTCGGTGACCGGCCTGTCGCTGGGCGTGACCTATGGCTATCAGCTTGCGCCGCAACTGGTCTTGTCGGGCGGTGTCGAGGTGGATCACGTCTCCGGGCTGAATGACTATACCGTGCGGGGCCGTTCGGGCGGCGAGGATGTCACCTTCGAGACGGAGGTGCCGGGCATCGACGCGACGCAGGGCATGCTGTCGGTGGGGCTTGGCTTTGAAGCCGCACCGGGGGTCAACCTGAACCTCACCGGGTATGCCGGTGGCGCGTTCGGCGGCGACACCAACTCCGGCGCATCGCTGGGGCTGAGTGTCCAGTTTTGATCTGCGCCCGCCGCGATCTGACGGGGTGAAGCATGGCTAGGACACGGGACTGGCTGTTGGGTGGCGCTGCCGTGGCTCTGGGTCTCGCGGCATTGGGTGCAGGAACCTACAACACGGATCGGGGGCTGCGCCTGCGCGCGGCCCTCGGTCAGGATGAGGCGCAGCTTGCCCTTGCCCTGCGTCGGTATCGGGCAGGCGACGCGACCGCTGCCTTTGCGCTGTTTGAACCGCTCATGCTGGCCGATTACGCCCCCGCCGTGGCGGTGGTCTGCGATATTCTTGGCGAGCCGAGCCTTGACGACCCGCGCGGCGCTGCTCGGCAGGATGGCTGCGATACGGATGCGAAAGTGACCCCGATGACTCGGCTTGAACAGCTAAGCGACGTGGCTTTTATGGCCCGTGAATGGGGCGCGCTGGAACAGGTGCTGACCCGCAGATTGGCGGCTGGCGACACACGCGCGCATTTCGACATGGCGCGCTATGAGGCGCTGTCCCGTCCCGAAGCCCTACAGGTGGAGGCGGTGGTCGCCTATCTTCGCCGCGCCGCCGATCACGGCGATCCACGCGGGCAGTATCTGATGGCGGTTTATCAGCTGCATGATGCGACCAAGGATCCGGCGGCGCAGGCACCGCTTAGCCAGACTTTCGCAAAGCTGATCGCGCAATCGCCGCCGGTGACGGCGGGAGACGCATATTTCGAACTCGCAAAGCTGATGCAGGCAGGCCTGATCGGTAGTGAACTGGCGTATTCCGAAGTGCTGTTGCGCGCGGACGAACTCGGCAATCGTTTTGCCGCAGGATATTTGGCGCAGTATCTGCTGTCCAATCCCGACAAGGGCGAAATCGGTGGCGCAGATGCGGCCGCGTGGGTCGAGAAAGCCGCGGCACATGGCGACCCGGTGGCGCAGTATAACCATGCTCTGGCACTGCTTGACGCGGCCCCGGCTGATGCCGCGCCCCGGATTGACGCAAATGCCGATGCCGCGGAAAAGCTGCTGCTGGCGTCGGCGGCGACCGGCTTTGCTCCGTCTCATACCCGACTTGGGGCGCTTTACTGGCAGCAGCCGCAGCGCGCTGGGGCCGATGTGGAAGCCGGGCGGCAACGCGCGCTGGAGCACTGGCAGATTGCGGCTGATAAGGGCGATGCCAACGCTCTATACAACCTGGCGCAGGTCGCGTTGGCACAGGGACGGCGCGAGGCCGCGCTTGAGTATCTGGAAGCTAGCGCCGCGCAAGGGCACAAGGCCGCTGGCGACGCATTGAAAGCGGCGCGCTGAGCAGGCTTTTGTGAACCGGTCCTATTCCATCGACACCTATCGCGGGCTTGGGGTATCTCTGGTCATCTGGACCCATGCGGGCCTGCCTTGGGCGCCGGGCGCCTATATCACCATTGACGGGTTTTTCCTGATCAGCGGCTACCTTGTGACCCGTTCGTTTCTGGGGCTGCTGGACAAGCTTGGCGCGGATGGATCAGATCGGTCTCCTCTCACGCTCTATCGTGTCGCGGGCCTGAAATTTCTCGACGCCCGCGTCCGGCGCATTTTGCTGCCGTTATTCGTGACCATCCTGCTGACATTAGCGGTGGGGTGGCTGTTGTTGCTGCCCGGCGATTTGAACGATCTGGCGGATGCGGCGCTGATGTCAGTGCTGTTGTCAGGCAACATGCATGCGGCGGCGACCGGCGACTATTTCGAAGTCGCGGTGCTGGCGGAACCCTTGCTGCATACGTGGAGCCTTGCGCTTGAGGAGCAGTTCTACCTGTTGTCGATGCTCATCATGGCGGTATTGGTGCTGGTGCCGGTCCGATGGGCGTTCTGGCTGGTGGTTTTGGGCGGGACCGTGGCGTCGCTGACCACTGCACAGATCTATTCCACCGATCCCGATCTGAGCGGGGCGAGCTACTATCTGTTCGTCACGCGCGTTTGGGAGTTCCTGATCGGCGTTGGGTTGGCCCCGCTCATGGCGCGCGGTTGGCCCGCCGGACGTCTGGGGCGGGTGCTGACCGGGGATGGGGCAATGATCCTCGGCTGGGGGCTGGTGATCGCCTCGGTGCTCCTGCTGACGCCGGCCTCTCCCTCGCCGGGCTTGATATCGGTGCCCGCGATGTTCGGCGTCTGCCTGATTATTCTGGCCGAGCCTCGGGGGGCTTGGCTCAGCCGCGCGATGCAATGGAAGCCGATGCTCTATGCCGGGCGTAATGTCTACGGCATCTACCTGTTCCATTTCCCCGTCATCGTCTACCTGACCTATGCTGAGCCGCCATGGGGTGCGTGGACGGGACCCATCGCGTTTGTGGTGGCCTATGTGCTGGCCGTGGCGCTAGGTGCGGCGACGGAACTGCCGTTCCGGCGCTGGCGGCAGCCACGCTTTCGCACGATTGTCGCGCTGGATGCGGTTCTGGTGGCGGCGATCCTTGGGCTGGCGGGCGTGATCTGGCAAACCGGCGGCGCGCCCGAGCGGATGCCCGAGGCCGCACAGCGCGCCTATCTGGGCAAGTTCCTCGTCAATCCCGAGCGCGCGCGCTGCATGGAAGGCGAACTGACCCGCGACGGCTATTCCTGCGCCTACGGGCCGGTGACCGAACGCAAGGTCGTGCTGATCGGCGACAGCCATTCCGATGCGCTGGCCCGTCCGCTCAGCGAGGCGTTCCGCGCGCGCGGCTATATGACAGTGCATTACTGGTCGTGGGAATGCCCCCCGATTGGCACGCAATTGCACCGGCTTTCCATGTTTTCGCGGACCTGCGAGCGGCTAAGCTTTGAGGCGCATGAACAGTTGCTGGCGATGCCCGGCGTCGATGCGGTGGTCTATGCCGCGCTTTGGCCGTGGTATTTGGGATATGGCACGGGCGACATGCCGCGCCATTTGCAACGCGGGCCGATTGGCACGCCGGACGCGGCCACTCTCGCTGTCTACCAGCGGGACTTCATGGCTCAATTCCGGACGACAGTGTCGGCGATCGCTGATCGGGGCCTGTCGGTCTATATCGTGGCGCCCGTTCCGATCCACGCCCAGAGCCTGCCGGAGCAAAAAGCGCTTAACACATGGTATCGCCCCGACAGCTGGAAGGTGCCGCTGAATGATGCGCTAAGCCGTGCGGCCTATGACGCGCAGCGCGGTCTGTTCCAGCAGATGATCGATGGGATCGCCGACCGCCCAAATGTCCATATTCTCGATCCGGGTCCGGCGCTTTGTCCGAGTGCGACCTGCCGCGCAGTCGCGGATGGCATGCCGCTATACTATGACGACAATCACCTGAACGAGCAGGGCGCCGCGGCGGTGGTGAACAGCTGGTTTCGGTAACCTCCCAAAAGGTGGTGCCTGCTAGCACCTTGCCACGCGCCTAGCGCAGGGCCGTTTCGCGTCGAGCGGCGCGAACATTGCCCCCCGGAGGTTTCGGCGCCCAGCAAGACGGCGGCGAGCGAGCCGGCTACCAGCGCGATGATATAGGCCGGTAGGCGGCGGCTGATGCGAAAGGACGCGATCAGGCTGGGCAGCGTCACCGCCGAGACCATGACGCGCGATGACCCCCAGAGCGCGGCAACGCGGTCACGATGATCGCGGTGAACAGCCCGTATTCCGGCGGCAACCCGGCGATGATGGCAAAGGCCACACCCTGCGGTAGCACGATGGCGGCGCCCGTCAGCCCGGCAAGCGCGCCGGCTTTTCACGACGCTGGCGTCTGCTCAAGGAACCACGGGCGGATCGGTGACAGGCGTTTGAAGACCGTGCTGGTCCGGGCCATCGGATCATCCGGCCTTGTGGGTTTTCCCGGCGCGCACCGCGACCGGCCCGAGAACCTCGCGCAGCTCGGCCTCGTTACGATAACCGATTAGGATACCCGCCTTGGCTTCGCCCAGGCTTGGGTCACGGGCTGCGATCCAAGCGTCAGATCGCGTGGTGCGCTGCGACGTGCGGCGCGCCCAAGCGAAGAGCAGCTTCTCCATGCGGGCACATTCCGCCTGATGCGCAGGATCGGCGCCGAGGTCGGTCAGTTCGTCAGGGTTGTTTTGGAGGTCGAAGAGCATCGGGCGGAACCCTTCGGCGAAGATGTATTTCCAGCGCCCGTCGAACAGCATGGTCAGCTTGGCGTCCTTGACCGCGACTCCGAGGCGCTGGCGGACTCCACGCATGGAATAGTCGTATTCCGAGACCGCAACGTCACGCAGGCTGTCGGTCTGTCCGTGCAGCAGTGGCACCAACGAGTGGCCTTCGATGATATGCGGCACCGCCTCGCCGCCGAAATAGTCTAGGATCGTCGGCACCACGTCGATCGCCTCGACCAGCGCGGAAGATGTCTGCCCTCGGGTGGCATCCGCCTCGGCGCGCGGGTCGACCACGATCATTGGAATGCGGGCGGAAGCGTCGTGAAACAGTTCCTTTTCGCCCATCCAGTGATCGCCGAGGTAATCGCCGTGGTCGGAGGTGAAGATGATCATCGTCTCCTCGGTCAGACCCTGCGCGTCAAGGAAGGCCATCAACCGGCCCATCTGGTCGTCGATCTGTTTGATCAGGCCCATGTAGGCGGTCAGCACGCGGGTACGGGTGCCATCGTCGCAGAAGGCGCGGCTCACGCGTTCCTCCATGAAGGCGCCATAGACGGGATGGGGTTTTTCGCGCTCCGCCGCGCTGCGCACCGGGTCGAGATGCGTCTCGGGGCCGTACATGTCGTGATAGGGCGCTGGCACAATATAGGGCCAGTGCGGCTTGATGTAGCTCAGATGCAAGCACCAGGGCGTGTCGCCAGCTTCGCGGATGAAATCCATCGCACGGGAGGTGATGTAGGGGGTCTCGCTTTCTTCGTCGGCGGCGCGGGCGGGCTTGTCTGCGTTGTCCATGAACCAGCCGCTTAGGATGTTGCCGTCCTCATCCTCGGCGCTGTTGGCCACCGTTTGCCAGGGGTTTTCATCGGGCCAGCCGCGCTTCTCCATGAACTGATCGTAGGCCTCGTTGCGCGGATAGCGCGGACCGTCGGGGTGCAAGCCGTCCTCACGCTCATAGGGCTCGAAGCCGCATTCCGCGACCCGCACGCCGATTTCGCTGTCCGGCGCAAGGCCGAGGCGCTTCATCCCCTCGACATCGGTCGACATATGGGTCTTGCCACAAAGCGCCGTACGCACGCCCAGCGGGCGCAGATGGTCGCCAAGCGTCATCTCTCCCACCTTGAGCGGGATGTTGTTCCAGGTGGAGCCATGCGAGGCGACGTAGCGCCCGGTGTAGAAGGACATCCGCGACGGACCACAGATCGGCGATTGCACGTAGGCGCGGTCGAACAGCACCCCGCGTGCCGCAAGAGCGTCGATATTCGGCGTATGCAGATGCGGATGCCCGGTGCAGGACAGGTAGTCCCAGCGCAATTGGTCGCACATGATGAATAGAACGTTCTTGGTCATGATCGGGGCCCACCTGTTAGTCGGACCGGGGCGCTGCCGCCCCGGCCATTTGCCTGTTTACCCGCGTGCGACGTCGGGGATCGTTGCGCCAAGCTCTTCGAGCGCGCGCAGCGCGCCGGGGTGCAGCGGCATGTTGAGGTCTGCCACTGCCGCTTCCGGCGTGATCGCCTTGAGCCAGGGTGCGCCGTCGCGCATCTCGGCCACGCCTTCGAAGAAGGTCTTGGTCATGCCGTAGATCATCGCTTCGTCAGCGGACTCGTTCGTGACGATGCCGACGGTGACGCGCAGGGTGGTCGCGTCCTCGTCGTTGACTTGGTTGGCGCCATAGACCCCCGCCGGCAGCGTGCCGAGGCCGAAGCCCGGGCGGCTGACCAGTGCCTTGACCGCGTCGCTTTCCAGTTGATCTGCCGGAATGCCGAGGAAGCGGATCGGGTTGGTCACGGCGATTTGGGTCAGCACCGGGCTGGGCGCGTTCGTCGGATTGCAATACACATCGAGGTTGCCATCCTGGAACGAAGCAGCGGCGGCGTCCCAGCCGAGCTTGACTGCTTCGTAATCCTCGTCGGCCTTCAAGCCGGTGACAGCCTCGAACAGGCGCACCATCGTCGAAAAGGCAGCACTGCCCGGAGGTCCAAGGAAGACCCGCTTGCCCTTGACCTGATCCAGCGAGGTGATGCCCGAAGAGGCGTAGACCGCAATGTGATAGACGCCCATCGGGAAGTTCAGCACGGCGCGGAGCTTCTTGGACAGTTCTGGCGCCTGGTCCATCTTCTCGAACATCGCACTCTGGTTCGCCATCAGTGCATGCAGCGCGGGCGAGGACATGCAGAACGCGGTTTTGCCCATCGCCACTTCCAGCACGTGTCGGGTAGCGGCGCCGGTGGCGTTGATCTGGATCTCGTAGTCCCGCAGGTCGCGGTTGATGATATTGGCGAAGGTGGTCATCACCAGGTTCGGGCTGCTGCCCGGCCCCAGCGTCGACATGCGCAGTAGTTCCTTGGCCAGCGCGGCGCGGGGCAGCATGGCCAGCGTCGCGGCGGCAGCGGTGCCGGCCAAGAGGCTCCGGCGGTTAAGAGTCGTGGTCTTCATGATGTTTTCTCCTCCATTGCGATCATGAAACTTGGTTCTTGGCGGTTATTTCCAATCGGTCGACGTACATCACCCCAACTGCAGCAGCGGCGGCGATCCACGAGACCAGCGGCCCGAAGAAGATCAGCGCACCGGCCAGTGCTAACCCCACCGGCGTCATGTAAGTCTTGCCGCGACGGGGATAGCAGGCGCGCGAGATCAGGATCGTGGCGAGCAGGACGAAAAGGATCGCCTGCGCCGAGTCTGCCAACGGGAACCCTGTCCCCAGCAACAGCGCGGGCTGGTAGATGAAGGCAAACGGGATCACGAAGCCGGGCACCGCCAGCCGCGAGGCTTCGAGGGCCGTGGCCATGGGGTTCGAGCCCGCGATTGGTGCAGCCGCAAAGGCGGCGAGCGCAACTGGCGGCGTAATTGCAGAGAGCACGCCAAAATAGAGCACAAACATGTGCGTGTGGACGATCGGGACGCCGAGTTTCTGCAGCGACGGACCCATCACGAGCACGATGATCAAATAGGCCGGCACCGTGGGCATCCCCATGCCGAGCAGCAGACAGGCAATGGCCATCAAAATCAGCGATATGATCAGTTGGTCTTCGGCAAGCCTCGACAGCAGCGAGGCGAAACGCAGCCCAACGCCAGTCAGGTTCAGCACGCCGATGACGATGCCCACGGCGCCGACGATGACCACAAGCTGTGCCGAGATCAGCCCCGCCGAACGGACGAATTTTATCCAGGCGGTGCCGTTGAACAGCAGGTCGGGACGCACGGCAAAGCCCAGCAGCGCGGCCAGCGTGACACCGACAAAGCCGGCATAGGCGGGCGAAGAACCGCCAACCATGGTCACCACGATGCCCGCGAGGGCGAGGACAAAGATGCCCATCTGAACCAATTCTCGCCAGTTGAAGGCGATCTTCGGGCGCGGCTCGTCGGCCAGATCCATATTGCGGGCCGCGCTGGAGATGGCGACGAAGAGGCCACCATAATAGAGCAGCGCGGGCACAGCAGCGGCGGCGCAGATGGTCAGATACGGAACGCTGGTCACGTCTGCCATGATGAAGGCCACGGCCCCCATGATCGGCGGCGTGATCTGGCCGCCGCTGGAGGCTGCGGATTCCACCGCAGCCGCAAACCGGGGCGAGAACCCGCGTTTCTTGATCAGCGGAATGGTGATAACCCCGGTGCCCACGACGTTGGCCACCGCTGAGCCCGAAATCGTCCCGAACAATCCGCTGGCCACCGTTGCCGCAGCGGCGGGGCCGGACCGCATCCGCCCGGTGGCGGCCATGGCAAGCCGCACCAGCACGAGGTCGATTGCCAGCAACTCAAGCAATGCGCCGAACACGATGAAGATCAGAATGGTCGAGACCACCGTCGCCAACGGGCGCCCAAAGACACCGTCAAAGGAATACCACAGCACGGTCATCAACTCTTCGGTCGAGATTCCGGCATGTCTTAGAAAACCCGGTGCCAGATGACCAAAGGCGCCGTAGGCTAACAGCAGACCGGCGACCACCGCCATAACCAGACCGACCGAGCGACGGGTCAGTTCGATCACCGCGATAAGGCCGAGAAATCCCATCCAGATGTCGGTCGAGGTCAGGAAGTAGAGCCCCGTCTCGATCTCCTCGGCGGCACGGAAGTATTGATAAACGCTCAGCGACAGGCAGATGGCAACGCCCGCCAGAAGCCCCCGGTCAAGAAGGCTGCCCGAACGGCCGGCCGCATACAGGATGAGCAGTAACCCGCCAACCAACAACATGCCGACCCGCAGGTAGGAATCTGAGAACACCCCGAAGACCGACACGTAGAACACAACCCCGACGACCACGAGTGACAGGCCGGTAACGGCATGAACTAGAAAGGCATTTCTTTTGTATTCCGACACAGCATCCTCCCCGATGTAACGCCCGTCGCTCAGCCTCCGATTCCCTGGTCGAAGCGCGGGGTGCATCACAAATCGCTATCGCGTCGCGGCATATTTTGCGAAAGTTCGTTACACCAGGTGAAACGGAGAGCTAGGGTGAAACTGAACAGATCCATCGAACGAGGACTGACGGTGCTTGAAGTCATTTACACGTCGGGCGCCACTTCGCTTGCATCTCTTGCAGCCCGCACAGGGTTGTCAAAGCCGACGTTGCTGCGGATCTGTGCGACGCTCGAACGCCGACGCTGGCTAACGCGCAGAAGCAGTGACGGGTACTATCAACTTGGATCTGCCTTCCCGCAGGCTGGCGGCATGCCGGACCTGGTCGACAGGCTCGTGGCCGTCAGCAAAGAGGAAATTGTCCGGCTCTCCGAGGCGACCGGGTTGGGCGTCGATCTTGCTGCTGCGATCGGAGCCGGCCGGACCGAAATTGTCGATAACACCCGGGTGTTCAAGAAGCATGGGGTTTACCCGGATTCGGTCGGGTTTCGTCCCTCGCCGATCTTTTCGGCGCTTGGGGCCGCGTATCTCTCGGGCCTCTCGGAGGGCGGACGAGCCGAGGCATTGAGAGAACTGATCCGACGACTGCCGCGGGAAGACGCCGCGGCCTTGGCCCAATTGCCGGCAACCCTGAAATCGATCTCGGAAAAGGGCTATGCCGCCCGCGCCCACGGACATTGGGGCCGGGCGGTGGATTATGGCGAGCTTCCGGCGGCTATTGCTGTGCCGATCCTGGCTGGCGCGGAAGTGATTGGCGCAATCAACCTGGTCTGGAATGCCGGCGATCAAACGGTCGACGTGGTCGCGAATAACCACCTTTCACGTCTTCAGGCGACAGCGGATACCATCGGTCAGCGATACGCAGGCCGTGGCTGACGCCACGGCTTGCCAATCTACAGAGCAGCGATAGATGCCGCGAAGCCGGTGATTTTCGACCTCGCAATGCGCACCGTCGACGACGGCAAGGCGACTTCGGTCGTTACGACCGATCAGCCCGCTCAGGCAACACGGTCCCGACGCAGGGACCGAAACCGACACGATAGCCATCTCCCTGTGCGTGACCATGCAATGCCAGGGTATCGCCGTCCTCGATGAAGGTGCGGGTCGCTCCCCCCTCGAGCGTGATCGGGTTCTTGCCGCCCCAGGTCATCTCCAAGAGCGAACCGAACGTGCCCTGTTCGGGTCCCGAGATCGTGCCCGACCCCAGCAGATCGCCAGTCCGCATCGCGCAACCGGACGAGGCGTGGTGCGCAAGTTGCTGCGCGGCCGAGTAGTACAGGGCGTTGTAGTTTGTGCGGCAGATCTCGGTCGGTTCCGCACCGGGCGCGGTCATGGTGACTGACAGGTCGATGTCATAGAGCATCGGTCCGGTGTCCTTGATATGCGGCAGCAGTTCCTTCTCACGCGGGGGTGTGTCGCACCGGAACGGTTCGAGCGCGGCCTTGGTGACCACCCAGGGGCTGATCGTAGTGGCGAAGGCCTTGGCCTGGAACGGCCCCAGCGGCTGATACTCCCAAGCCTGAATATCGCGCGCCGACCAGTCGTTGAGCAGCACGTAGCCGAAGATCATGTCGTCGGCCTGATCGACGCTGATGCGCTGGCCCATCTCGGTGGGCATGCCCACGACCGCGCCCATCTCCAACTCGATGTCGAGGCGTTGGCTGGGGCCAAAGCGTGGCTGGTCATCCTGCGGGCCTTTCAATTGACCCATTGGCCGGTGGAACTCGGTCCCCGAGACCACCACCGTCGAGGCACGGCCATTGTAGCCAATGGGAATATGCAGCCAGTTGGGCGGCAGCGCATTGGCCGGGTCGCGGAACAGGGAACCCACGTTGAAGGCGTGCTGACGGCCAGCGTAGAAATCGGTGTACTCGGTCACGGTAAAGGGCAGGTGCAGGGTGACATCGGCCATGTCGTGGAGCGCGTCCCGCACCGCGTCGGTCTCGGCGCCGTCGCGCAGCAGATCGGTCAGCTTTTCGCGGACCTCGCTCCATGCCTGTTTACCCTCGCCCATGAAGGTATTGAGCGCCGGTTCATCGAAGCCATGATTAGGCAGAAGACCCGCCTTTTGCAGCGCGGCAAGGTCCAGCACCTTGTCGCCGATGGCCGTCGCACAGCGGGGCGCGTCGCCTGCCGAGAAGACGCCAAACGGCAGGTTGTTCAGGGGAAACGGGCTTTCGGGGTCATTCGCGGTCTCGATCCAGGATCGGACAAGATCAGTCATAGGAATATCCTTCGTCAGTGTGCGTCGGGTTGATTTTCGGGGCGAGCCGCGTCGAATGCGGGCAGCGCCAGGCAGCGCGCCTCGATCTCGGTCAGCCGCGACAGGCCCGTGAGGTCGCAGCCCCAGCGGTGGGCATTGTAAAGTTGCGGCACGAGGCAGAGATCGGTCAGCCCAGGCGTATCGCCGAAGCAGAACTCCGTCTCCGGGTCGATCAATTGCGTAAAGGCGGTAAAGCCCTGCCGCATCCAGTGGTTCATCCAGGCCACGGTGTCATCCTGGCTGTGGCCCATCGCTTTGAGCCGCGCCACCACCCGCAGGTTGTTCACCGGATGCACATCGGCGGCAATGGTCAGCGCCGCCGCGCGCACCCTGGCCCGCTGAAGAGCATCCGAGGGCAAAAGCGCCGGATCGGGGTGGGTGTCCTCCAACCAGTCGAGAATGGCCATGGACTGGGTTAGCACCGTGCCATCCTCCAGCACCAGCGTCGGCACGCTTTGCCCCGGGTTCAGCGCTACGTAATCGCGCGCCTTGTGCGTTCCCGCCACCAGGTCGACTGGGACCGGCGCGTAAGCCAGCCCCTTGAGGTTCAAGGCGATCCGGACCCGGTAGGAGGTGGTCGACCGCCAATAGGTATAAAGCTTCATTTCTTGCCCGGCGTGCCGTCGAACTTCTTCTCGATGTCCTTCCAGCAGTCGATGTAGTCGTCCTGCAGCGGCGCTTCCTTGCCGGCGAACTGCGTCAATTGCTGCGGGAAGCGGGTCTCGAACATGAAGGACATGGTGTTGTCGAGCTTCTCGGGCTTCAGGTCGGCGTTCGAGGCGCCCTCGAAGGCGTTGCGGTCCGGCCCGTGCGGCAGCATCATGTTATGCAGGCTGATGCCGCCCGGCACAAATCCTTGGGGCTTGGCATCGTACTGGCCATAGATATTGCCCATCATCTCGGACATGATGTTCTTGTGATACCACGGCGGACGAAAGGTATCTTCCATCACCATCCAGCGTTCACGGAACAGCACGAAGTCGATATTGGCGGTGCCTTCCTGCCCCGAGGGCGCGGTCAGCACGGTAAAGATCGATGGATCGGGATGGTCGAAAAGGATCGCGCCGACCGGACAGTAATTGCGCAGGTCGTATTTATAGGGCGCGTAGTTGCCGTGCCAGGCGACGATGTCGAGCGGGCTTTGCGCGATCTTGGTGGTGTGGAACTGGCCGCACCATTTCACGGTGACGGTTGAGGGCACCTCGCGATCCTCGAAGGCCGCCACTGGCGCCTTGAAGTCGCGCGGGTTGGCCATGCAGTTGGCGCCGATTGGGCCACGGCCCGGCAACTCGAACTTCTGGCCGTAATTCTCGCAGACGAAACCTCGCGCCGGACCGTCCAGCAGTTCGACGCGGTAGACCAGCCCGCGCGGGAGGATGGCGATTTCCTTGGGTTCAAGGTCGATGATCCCCAGCTCGGTGGCAAACCGCAGGCGGCCCTCCTGCGGCACAACGAGCATCTCGCTATCGGCGGAGAAGAAGTAGTCGTCGACCATCGACTCGGTGACCAGGTAGATGTGGCTCGCCATGCCGACTTGGGTATGCACATCGCCTGCCGTCGTCATGGTGCGCATGCCGGTGAGCCAGGTCAGCGGCTCGTCGGTGTGCGGCACCGGGTCCCAGCGATACTGCCCAAGGCTTGTCACTTCGGGGTGAATATCGGGGGCTGAGCGGAAATACGGCAGGTCGATCTTTTCGTAGCGGTGTGAGTGCTTGACCGAGGGCCGGATGCGATAGCACCAGGTGCGCTCCGGTCGCACATCGGTAAAGGCAGTGCCGGAAAGCTGTTCGCCGTAGAGCCCATAGTTGCATTTCTGCGGCGAGTTCATGCCTTGCGGCAGCGCACCGGGCAGCGCCTCGGTCTCGAAGTCATTACCAAAGCCCGGCATGTAGCCGGGGGTGGTGGTGATGCCCTCGGCCTGAATCAGGCCGGATCTATCAGGGGCGTTCATCGTGCGTCTCCTCAAGCTGTGCTGCCGGCGTTGTGACGGCCGTAGCTTCGCCCAATATTAAGGGTTGCTTGAGGGAGGCGTCGAAGCGGCGTTTCACCAAGTGAAACCTCGTGGTGGAAGCAGATGATCGTCGCGGGTCTGCGAGTGAACCGGAGCATGAGGCCATGCACCGGCGTTTCATTACGGGTAGCGGACGACGCCTTCGGCGCGCCCGATCTTCGGGGTGCCGTTCCTGCAGCATCCTCACGAGCGCCCAGCAGGTCCGTCCAGGTTAAAGATTCAGTCCGAACACTTATCCCAAGGAGTCCACCGCTTGGCGCAGTCATGGGTTGCGGACACAAGCACATCCATCGCATTGGCAACCTGAACGTTTGAACGCAGCTCGGCTTCGTTCTGCATCAGGGAAAACTCTGTGCAGGCGACCAGCAGACAATCGGCGTTTTTGACGGCAAGTTCGGCCGCAGCACCCCCCACGACTGCCCTGGTAAGATCGGTCGGGCCGATAGACTTGGCTTCCTTGATTCCGGCGGGCAAGCGGGCTTGGTCCGAAGGATAGATAACCTTGGCACCACACCGCTCTAAGGGCGTTTCGTATTGCGTTCTGCGCTCGAGCACCGCAGAGCCAATAATGCCCACAACCTTTGCACCGTTTTTCGTGACTTCTGCTGAAGCGGCTTCGACAGCATTCAGGAATGGCACGGCAGAGGCCGCAACGATCTGATCCGCAAGCAGATGCGTGGTGTTGCACGGCATTACCAGAAATTCAGTCCCCGATGCATTTAGTCTTTTGGCCGTGGCAATAAGCCCTGGCTCTGGATCCTCGCCTAGAACCGGCATCAAATCTGAGGGTGAAGACGGATGGAACGCCCGCAAGCATGGCGGCCCTAAGCGGCGCATTTGGCGCAAGATCCACACCAGAGTATCGGTTTGCTCACAGCCGATGGCGCCTATGATACCCGAAAATGCCATGACGCAATCGTCGCTAGCGGCGCTCACGCCATCATCCCACCCTGCAAAAATGCCAAGTCATGGAAACCGACGAGCCCTAGGGCCATCGCCAGAAATTAAGCGGTCAACGCGCGCGATACCTGGGCCGTGCCCTGGGGCGGCGATGGAGCGGATACCGGCGATAAAGCCGCGTCGAAACCAAGATGCATTGCGTGAAACTCATGGGACAGCGCCTCATGGCGCGGGGCTTCGACCGGGAGGTCGCGAAAATCAAAGTCCGCATCCCCGTGCTCAACCGCTACACCGTTCTTGGCATTCCTGTCACAGAGGCTGTGGGGCAAGTCCGTCCGGGGTAAGGGGAGGTGCGTTCCGATCTCGATTTGTGTAACAGGGCCTAGGAGATCGGCTCTAGGCGGGTCATGGCTTCGGATCTCATCAAGTGGTTCGGCGATTGCCGCTGAGCTGCAAGCGGGGGGCTGCAGCGGGTTGGGGCGTCCCTGCGACCCAAGGCAAACGAACCGCCGCGTGCAATCCGTGGCCCGCCTACTGTTTATTCAAGCACATCACAGTCTCCTCGCGCCTTGTCGCGCTTCTCGGCAAGGCGCTTTGCCGCGACGTATTCGGAGGTGCCCCGCGGGAAGCGGTGCTGAAAGAAATCAATGATCATCTCGTTTTCTTCCTCGGTGAAGACCTGATCTGCGCAAAGGGTCTCGATCAGCTCGCCGCTGCGAGCTTGGGACATTTTCGCGTAGTGTTTCTCCGTGATTTGCTCATTCGAGTGACCAAGGTTCATCGACCAAGCCTTTCGATGCTCCTGCGAGCGGCACATCGTGGCGCCGAGCGCTTTCAGCGTGTGTCTCGCCGCGTGCGGCGTGTAGGCCTTACCGAGCCGCGCCGAGGCCTTGGCAAAGGCGTTCTGCAATGGCTTGCTCGAAGCCAATGGCGCCACCGGGGCCACGGCTGGGGCGCGCGTATGGAGGGACCTGCCATCGGGGAACAAGGCGTCTTGCGGCCTAAAGCCGAAGTCTTTCAATTCCCGACCCCAGTTCAGGAAGACCTCTTGGAAGCGTTCCGTCCGCGGGAACCATTTGGCGCGATAGGTCTTGCCTTTCTTGGCAGGCACATCGCGCGCGTCCTGCAGGACTGACAGGCGATCGAGGTCAGGGTGCTTGAAGCGGAGCGCGGTAAGCGTGGCGGCCCGAAACCCTGAGATGAAGGCGAAGGCAACCATCGCTCGATCCCGGCGTTGCAGGATATGCGTCTGGGGCATCGCATCGACCATGTACCAGGCCTCTTCCAGTGTCGGATATTCCTTGGGGCGCTGCTTGGATTGCGGCGCTGAGGCGCTGCGCGGCAGGGCGAGATAATCCGGGAGCGTGGGGCTCAAGCGTCGGTAGCCCTCCTGTCCACGCAGCCAGGCAAAGAAGGCTTTGAGGTGGGACGCTCGGTGGCGAACCGTGGAGCCACTCAGACCACCCTGTTCCTTCGGGAGGGCCAGCAAACGCACCAGGTGATCTCGATATTGCCCGGCATGTTTGGGCTTCACCTTAGCGAAGGGCATGCCTTCCCAAAACGCCTCGAAACCGCGGAGGCTGACGAGATGCGCCTGCACGGTTTTCGGGTTGTACCTGCCCGCATAGGCTTGCCATTCAAAGATCACGCGGTCGTTGATGGTGAACCATGTCGCGCCACGAGACCCCGCATCCTTCCCAATACCAGCTGGAAGCGTCATTTTGCTTTCGTCTATGAGCGCCAAGGGCGTGTTGGTGTCAACGCATTCGTGAATTCTGTCGTACTCCGTCGCGCTGAGTAGCTTGTGAAGAGACGCCCCACAGTCGCAGCACGTCGCACGAGCGAAGGTCGCCTGGCCATCTCGGCGTTGAAGCGAAAGAGTGCTGATGTCGGGAAAGACCGCGCCGTCGCAAGCCAGACACATGAATTCACCGAGCCGCAAGTTGCGACGGTGGCGCGCTTTCCGCTCTGTGTGGAAACGCTTGAGCTCGGCGCCTCGAAAGAGTTGGGGGAGCGTCTCGTCCGACGGTCGGAGGCCGGACCCCACCCAGTTCGCCACGGTGTTGCGATGAACATTAAAAAGCGCCTGCACCTCTGCAACCGAATAAACCCTCGTCTCGTGCGGTCGGACATTGCGGTATGACCGGCTCATAGCGGTTTCCCCGCCTTGGCGGGTTTCGCACGGTTTCGGCGGACCACATTTGCCTTTGGCCCTCTCGGCCGGCTGCGCTCATGGGCGATCAGATCTGACATGCGCCAACGTGTGACGCCTTGCGAAAGCCTGATTGGCTCCGGCAGCGCCTCTTCGGCAGCCCAGCGCCATACTGTCTGGCGAGTAATGCTGTAACGCTCTGCCACCGCCACGTCCTGAAGATAGCGCTCGTTCGCCATCTCCTCTGCAAAAATGCGAGGCGGCGCTTGCTTTCGCGTGTTGCGGTCCGGCTTAGTCGCAGGAGGAGCGGGATTTGCTGTGCCGTGCTCGACCGAGGAGTGCTCCGGCAGCCCTGCAAAAGCGAAGAGGTCAAGGTCCTCGCGGGGGTCGTCTGTTTTGTCCGACATTACGGCCTCCTATGCTTTGCGCGACGGATCGCAGCGGTTTGCCGCCATCCAAGCGTTCAGGTCAGAGCCGCGGTAGATGATCTTGCGACCCAGCCGGTAGAACGCCGGGCCTTTCATCTTGTGACGCCATTGAGCAAGTTTCTCACGGTCACCGATGAGCTCAAGCTCAGGATCGCCGAGTAGATAAGTACGATCATCTTCGAAGAGTTGGGGTAACATTGGATCGCTTCCGCTGAATTGAATTTCAACGGAGGGTGCTCAATCTCCTAGGCCGTACGGCAGTCCCCGATTTTGAAATCGGGGACCGTAAATATTTGATCTATAGACAAAAGAAATCTGCTCCTCGCACGGAACGTAGGGCTGCTGAGTGCCTTTCGGGCAGGTCTCGGACAGCAAGCGGCGAATCTTCTCCGCCAAGGTCAGTACGGCTTCAAGCGGGGCCTTTCGGTCTTCACAGAGGTCCATCGCCATCCCCAAATGGACGATGCCGCGATAGGTGCCCCAGCTCTTACGGACGACGTCCTTGTCTTTAGCACCTCTTATCCCATGTGCCTTCCCGGCCGCTGTGACCTGGTAGAGAATGCCGGCCGGGGTCTGAACGCCCTCTCGCTTGCCGTCCAAAATCGAAAGATAAAGCAGCTTTCCGGCGTGCTCCGCGACGTTCAAGCGGCGTTCGTTCTGCTCTTCATAGACCCGGAAAACGCGGGAAAGCTCATAGATGGCTTCGTCGCGTTCCGCCGCCGTCAGTGCAACCCAATCCACCAGGTCTTCATTGCTTGGGTCACGCGTCCAGCTAGGGCCGGGGTTTCTTGCTAGGGTCTGCAGCCGCGCCGCGATCACCTCATGTTTGACCAGTCGAATGGCTGCCAACCTGGCCGCAAGGGTCTCTGCGCTGAGCGCGATGCGGAAGAGCTCTATGAAAGTAAGCTCAGGCTCGTTGATAGACACAACCTGCATTATTCGCTCTCCGCAATGGTACCGGATGCGACATATTGTGACCAATCGCGCATCAGTGCGCGGCGCTTTTCTAGCAGGTCAGAACGAGCATAGGCGCGCTCCACGTCATTCCCTACCGCATGAGCAAGGCTTTTCTCGGCGACCTCACGCGGCACGTTGGCAACCTCTGCGGCCCAGTCCCGAAAGGTAGAGCGAAACCCATGCACGGTCAGACCTTCGGCATTCATTCGGCGCATCAACATCAACATCGACATATTTGACAGCGGCCGATGTCGCTTCTGGCCTTCGAACACATAGTCCGAGCGCATCGCCTCCAACGGCGCGATGATCGAGAGCATCTCCTCAGTCAGCGGCACCCGGTGCTCCCCCCCGGTCTTCATGCGCTCAGCGGGGCAGACCCATAGCCGGTTGTCAAAATCAATCTCTTCCCAGCGCATGCCCAAAACTTCGCCGGTGCGGGACCCGGACAGGCAGGTAAACATCAACGCTTTTGCCGCCATTGCCCGACGCGCGCGCAGCCCCGCATAGAAGGCGGGTACGTCCTGCCAGCGCATCGCCTTATGATGCTTGGGCCGGGCCTTGACCTTGGGTAGGACGTAGGCCTCCTTGATGGCTGTGACTGGGTTTTCCCCGGTGCGGAAGCCCTTGGAGCGTGCCACGTCCAGCACGACCTTGATCCGCTGGGCCAAACGCCTGGCGGTTTCGTGTTTCTCTGTCCAGATCGGCGCAAGGCACATCATGACCTCGGGCTGACCAATGCTGTCGACCGGTATGCGTCCGATCTTGGGAAAAGCATAATCGCGCAGCGTGTTGATCCATTGCTGCCCGTGTTTTACGTTCTTCCACGTGGGCATGCGGTCGATATGCACTTGCTGCGACACCTGCTCGAAGCTGGGCACCTCCTGCTGCGCATTGAATCGCGGGTTCAGTCCTTGTTTCGCCATCCGCCGATATTCCAGCGCGCGTTCTCGGGCTTGGGGCAGAGACACCAGCTCCGCGCTGCCCAAGCCGAAATCCGTTCGGAGCGGGCCACCGTTTCTGTTTTTCTGCCCCTTGACCACCACGCGCACGATCCAGCGCCGTGCGCCTGTGGGATCGACCACAAGATAAAGGCCGTTGCCATCGCCATGACGCCCAGCGCCGAGGTTCTCCACCAGCTTCTTGGTCAGCTTTCCGGAAAGCGCCATCGTACTCGTACCACATTTCATACCACACAAGGAACGTCATCAGGCTGAACCGAAAGAAACCGAACGACAAGCAAATTGGGAAGAAAATCCTACAAAACCAATGAAAAAGGCCGCTCGCGGCGGCCCATTTAGATCGAACGAAATTGGTAGGTGGCGGAGACGAAGGGATTCGAACCCTCGAGACGGTTTCCCGCCTACTCCCTTAGCAGGGGAGCGCCTTCGACCACTCGGCCACGTCTCCGCCGACGCGTATAGCGAAGCCGGCGGAGGGAGTACAAGGCGAAACTTGCCGGGGTTTGAAAAAGCCGCGCGGGGCGGGGATCGGCGCGTCAGGTGGCCAGCACGTTCCGGAATTGCCACGGGTCGGATTCGTCGATGTCCTCGGGGAACTGTGCCCAGCGGTCCTGCAGCGGGGTCCAGTCGGTGTAGTGCGCTTCGACCGGGCCGAGGTAGGGGCGTTGCACCTCGAGGCAGCGGGCGAAATCCATCTCGTCGGTTTCGACGATCCCCGCGTTCGGGTTTTCCAGCGCCCAGACCATGCCGGCCAGCACGGCGGACGTGACCTGCAGGCCGGTCGCGTTCTGGTAGGGGGCAAGGTCGCGGGCCTCTTCGTTGCTCAGNCGCGANCCGTACCAGAGGGCGTTCTTGTCGTGGCCGTATAGAAGCACGCCGAGTTCGTCGATACCCTCGACGATCTCATCCTCGGTCAGGATGTGATGCCGGGTCTGCTGGCGACCCGAGCCGAACATCTCGTGCAGGCTGAGAACCGCGTCGTCGCAGGGGTGGTAGGCATAGTGGCAGGTCGGGCGATACTCTGGCGCGGCGCCTTCGCCGACGGTGTAGTAATCCGAGATCGAGATCGCCTCGTTGTGGGTGACGATGAAACCGAACTGCGGGCCCGGGGTCGGGCACCACGTGTGGACACGGGTGATGGCGCCCGGGCGCTCCAGCCAGATCGCTGCTTGGCAGCCGGTGTCATGGCGGTGGGCGTTCTCGGGGAACCACGTCTCGTGCGTGCCCCAGCCGAGTTCGGCGGGCTGGAACCCTTCGGCGATGAAGCCCTCGACCGACCACGTGTTGACGAAGGTGCCGCGGGGGCGGGGGACGCGGCGCGCCTGAGTGTCGCGCTCGGCGATGTGGACGCCTTTGACGCCGAGGCTTTGCATCAGCGCGGCCCAGCCGGCCCGGTCTTCGGGCGGGGCGGTTTCCCGGCCGAGGTCGCGGGCGAGCGTCAGCAAAGCGTCCTTCACGAACCAGCTGACCATGCCGGGGTTGGCCCCGCAACAGCTGACGGCGGTGGTGCCGCCGGGGCTGCGGGCCTTTTCGTCGCGGACGGCCTGACGCAGCGCATAGTTGGTGCGGTCCGCGTTGTCGGGGGTGTTGAAATAGTAGCCTGCCCAAGGCTCTGCCACGGTGTCGATGTACAGCACGCCGAGTTCGCGCATGAACTTCATGATGTCGAGCGACGAGGTATCGACGGACAGGTTCACGCAGAAGCCGCCCCCGCCTTCGAACAGATCGCCCAGAACCTCGCGGTAGTTTTCGGGGGTCAGGCGGGTCTGCATGTGGTTGATCTGGTGCTGGCGCAGGAACACGGCCTTGGACGGGTCGGGGTCGATCACGGTCAGCTTGGAGGC
Organism: Maritimibacter sp.; assembly: GCA_002701395.1. Classification (GTDB taxonomy): domain Bacteria; phylum Pseudomonadota; class Alphaproteobacteria; order Rhodobacterales; family Rhodobacteraceae; genus Psychromarinibacter; species Psychromarinibacter halotolerans. Next base: position 22,274 of record NZVC01000026.1, read on the forward strand.
GTCGTAGTCGAAGTGACGCTCGATCAGGGGCAGGGTGCCCTTGCCGATAGAGCCGAAGCCGATGATCACGATCGGGCCGTCGATCCGGCCATAGGTTGGGTACGCGTCCGCCATTTGCTGCTCCTCGCCGCCGGGGATGTTCGGCGCCGGGATAGCGGGTTTGCCCTGCGAAGTCGACGGTCCGCGGGCAGGTGTCGCCGGTCCGACAGCGGCCCTGCGCCAGCCGCGTCAGGCGGCGCCGCGCAGGTCCTCGGGGTCGTCGGGCAGGGTGAACCGGCCGACCGCATGGCCAAGCGTTTCGCATTCAGAGACAAGAAGCCGCGTGGCCGCCGTGGTTTCTTCGAACATGGCGGCGTTCTTCTGGGTCAGCTGGTCCAGCTGCGCGACGGCGGCGTTGATGCCGCCCAGCGTCTCTGACTGGCCGCTCATCTTGACGGTGATGCCCGACACCCTTTCGGCGACCGAGCCGACCGTGGTCACGATGCCGACAAGCGCGGTCTGAACCTCGTCGACAAAGCCGGTTCCGGCGCGAACCTGTTCGTCGCTTCGGGCGATCAGGGCGGTGATGTCCTGCGCCGCTTCCGATGCGCGCTGGGCAAGGGCGCGAACCTCGGAGGCGACGACGGCGAAGCCGCGCCCGGCCTCGCCGGCGCGGGCGGCCTCGACCCCGGCGTTCAGCGCCAGAAGGTTGGTCTGGAAAGCGATGTCGTCGATCAGGTTCACGATGCGGCCTGTCTCTTGCGACGAGCGGCTGATGCCCTCCATCGCGCCGACCATCCGGGTCACGGCCTCTTTGCTGTTCTCGGCCGTATCCCGCGCCTCGCGCACGAACGTGTCGACCTCGGCAGAACTGTCGGCGGCGGACTTCATGGCGGCGGTCAGCACCTCGAGCGCGGCAGAGGTTTCCTGAAGCGACGCGGCCTGGCTTTCGGTGCGCTGCGCCAGTGAATCCGAGGCGCCGGAGATCTGGTCGACCTCGTTCCGGATCGTTTCCGTCGACAGAAGGATGTGCCCCATCGTGTCGGTCAGCTGCGCGACGGCGGCGTTGAAGTCGACGCGCAGGGTGTCGTAGCCCTCGGCCAGTTCGGCGTCGATGCCGTGCGACAGGTCGCCGGCCGCCAGGCGGCCAAGGGCGTCGGCCAGTTCCGTGACCACGCGGCCCTGCTCGGCCAGCCGGGCCTGACGCTCTTGCTCGGCGATGCGGCGGGCCGCGTCGCGTTCGGCCTGATCCTGACGCGCGCGTTCAGCCTCGGCCTCTTCGCGGCGGCGTTCCTCTTCCTGCCGCGCGGCGTCCTCGGCCAGTCGTTCGCGTTCGGCCTCTCGCGCGGCGGCCTGTGCGCGGCGCTCCTCCTCCTGAAGGCGCAGCTTTTCGATCGCGTTCTCGCGGAACACCTCGACCGAGCGGGCCATTGCCCCAAGCTCGTCGCGGCGGTCCGTGTCGGGCAGGGCGGTGTCCAGTGTCCCGCCAGCGATGGCGACCATTTGGCCGTTCAGCCGCTTGAGGGGCCGCAGGATCGAGCGGCGCACGGACACCACGGCGCCAAGCGTGGCGATCAAGGCGATGGCGGCCAGCATCGCGAAGGCGACAAGGCGGCCGCGCGCTTCGGCGCGTTGGTCGTCGGCGGCGGCCGCACGGCTGGCGGCGCCCAGCAGCATCCCGGTCGTTTCCGTCACCTCTGTGAACTTGAGGCTTGCCGCTTCGAGGCTGCGCCGGATCGCCGCGACGTGGATTTGTTCTTCGAAACGGAAGTTGTTCGACGCGTTGTCGAAGTTCCCATCGCGGGACAGGCGCAGCGTGCGGCTGTTGGACACGATGTACAGCGACATGATCCGCTCCATCTCGGCCGCTTTGCGGGACAAGAGGTTCAGCGCGGCGTCAAGCCGGTCATCGGCAAGATCGGCCTGTTCAAGCGCAGAGGAGAGGCGCATGACCGCGCCGAAATAGGCGCGGATCGCGCTGCGCAAACGGGTGCGGAGGGCGATTTCCGCCTGCGGCTCGAACCGCTTGGCGGCGATGTTGGCGGCGCGCAGGTCCAGCAGGGCGGCAAGGCTGGTGTTGATGTCCAACAGCGCGCCGGTCATCTGCGCGCTGATCTGCGACACCGTCTCTGCCGTGCGCATCGTGGCGTCCTGCCGTTCGAAGGAGGCGGCGGCGCGGCGCGACGACAGGTCGATGGTGACGGCGTTCAGGACGGCCAGAAAGAAGATCGGGCCGACGACCCATGCCATGATGCGGGCGGCAAGGCCAAAGACCGTCCGGCGCGGTTCTGCTTCGGTGACGGGGTCGTCCGCGGTCATGCGCGATCCTCCTGCCAAGGGCTTAGAACAGGCTGCCGCTGGCGCCCGACAGGGCGGCGACCACGGCGCGGGCGCGTTTGACGGCGAAATACACGTCGGACGGGGTCTTGCCGCCGACGTAGGGCGCGGTTTCGGCCGGGTCGGGCACGCCGGCGGCGGCGCGCATCGCCTGTACGTCTGCCATGGCGCGCGACAGGATCTTCATCACCTCGGACGGGGTGATCTCGCCAGACACAAGGGACGGGTCCACGATGCCGTCCACCGCAAAGCGCGCGTCGGCGTCTGACAGGGTCTTCAGATCGGCGATCAGTTGGTGCACCGCCTTGTACACGTTTTCAGGCGTGCGCCCGGTTTCGGGCCATAGCGAGGCTGTGTCCGCCTCGATCCCGGTGTGGGTGGCGATATCCTCAAGCGCCATCAGGACGCTGGATGCCAACTGGAACACGTCGTTCGGCACCGTGGCGGGGACCCCCAGCGCATCAAGCTGCGCGTCGATGCGCATCAGGTTGGCATAGACGTCGACGGGCGTTTTGCCTTGCGGCACGGCGGGGGCGGTCACCGGATCGTCGACGCCATACGCGCCGCGCAGGTCGACGACACCCGACAAAACGCGGTCCATCACGTCCTTGACGTCGGCGGGCGTCACCTCGCGCGCGGGGACGGGATCGAGTGACGCGGTCGGCAGGCCGTTCATATAGCGCAGCAGTTGCAGCTTGCGCCACACGTCCCGCGCCGATTGCAGGACGTGGCGCGGGCGGGTCGGGTCTGACGGCACCTCGACCCCGGCGGATTCAGAGAAATTCGCCGAGTTCAGCAGGTCGAGATGCAGCAAGATCTCTTCCGTGCGCTGGAAGACGTGATCCGGGGTCGCCTGCTGCGCGTGGGCGGCGGGCGGCGCAAGCAGCGCGGCACACAGGCAAAGAAACAGACGTCGGCGCATGGCAACCCTCCGGCGCCGGTGGGCGTCGGCCGGGATGACCGGGCCACAACCGGATGCCAGAGGACTAAAGGCCCCGGGTTTATTCCTCGTAAACGCGGACGCGCCGCATCAGCCGAGGATGTCCGCCGCCATGCCGAAGGATTTCACCCGTGCGTCGTGGTCGTGGATCTGTCCGGTCAGGATGACCTCGTCGGGTTTGAACATGCCGATCAGTTCGTCCAGCCGGGCGCGGACCGAGTCCTTGCTGCCGACCGCGCTGACCATCAGCGCCTCGTTCACGCCCGCCAGTTCGTCGGCGGTCGCGTCCAGCGTGTCGACCGGCGCCGGAAGCGGGCCGGGACGGCCGCGGCGCAGGTTAAGGAAGGTCTGCTGCATCGAGGTCCGAAGGCGCGCGCCTTCTTCATCGGTGTCGGCGGCGAACACGTTGATCGCAAGCATGAAATGCGGCTCGGGCCAAGCTTCGGACGGACGATAGCTGGACCGGTAGGTTTCAAGCGCGGGCTGCAGGTAGCCGGGCGCGAAATGCGACGCGAAGGCATAGGGCAGGCCAAGATGCGCCGCCAGTTGCGCGCCGTACAGGCTGGACCCCAGCATCCAGACCGGAACCTCGGTCCCGGTGCCGGGAACCGCGCGCACGCGGGCGTCGGGCTGTTCCGGGCCGAGGTAGGACATCAGTTCGACCACGTCGTTGGGGAAGTCGTCGTTGTTCCCCATGCCGCGGCGCAGGGCGCGGGCGGTGCCCATGTCGGTGCCGGGCGCCCGTCCAAGCCCAAGGTCGATCCGGCCGGGGTACAGCGTCGCCAGCGTGCCGAACTGTTCGGCGATCACCAGCGGCGAGTGGTTGGGCAGCATGATGCCGCCAGCACCCACGCGGATCGTCTTGGTGTTCGCCGCGACATGGCTGATCACCAGCGACGTCGCCGCCGAGGCGATACCGGTCATGTTGTGATGCTCGGCCAGCCAGTAGCGATTATAGCCCCAGGTCTCGGCGTTCTGGGCAAGGTCGACGGAATTCGCCAGCGCGTCGGCCGGGGTCTTGCCGGCGGGCACGGGCGAAAGGTCGAGAACGGAATACGGAACCATCGGTCACTCCTGAACTGGCGGACCGACCTGATCTAGGGGTTTGCGGCCCGGCTTTCCACCGGGCCACCACGCCTGCCGCGACGGCAGACGTGGATCACGCCTTAGCTGCGCACGCCGGAGAAGCGCGACTGCCAGTCCGCGCGCTCGTCGTCCGTGATTTTGCGGAACAGGTTCTCTGGCACTGTGAACGCCTGCCCGGCGGGCAGGGCGGACAGCGCGCTGGCGATGTCCTTCGGCCACGCGGCGTCTTCCGCGTTCATCGCCTTCAGCATCTCGGCCGAGGCATCGGGGATGAACGGGGCCGACAGCACGCCGTACAACCGGATCAGGTTCAGCGACAGGCGGATGATCGCGGCGGCGGCGGCCTCGTCTTCTTTGAACACGGACCACGGCGCGGCTTCTTGCAGGTACTCGTTCCCGGCGGCCCACATCGCGCGCAGCTCGGACGATGCCTTGCGGACGTCGATCGCCTCCATGTGGGTCTGATAGGCATCAAGCCGTTTCGACAGGTCGGCGATCAGCGCCTGTTCACGCGGGCCGGTCTCGCCGCCCTCGGGAACGACCTCGCCGAATTTCGAGCGGCAGAACTTGGTGACGCGGCTGGCGAAGTTGCCCAGCACGTCGGCAAGGTCCTTGTTCACTGAGGCTTGGAAGTTCTCCCACGTGAATTCGCTGTCCGAGTTCTCGGGCGCGTGGCTTAGCAGCCACCAGCGCCAGTAGTCGGCGGGCAGGATGTCCAGCGCCTGATCCATGAACACGCCGCGCCCCTGCGAGGTGCTGAACTGGCCGCCATCGTAGTTCAGGTAGTTGAACGACTTGATGTAATCGACCAGCTTCCACGGGTCGCCCGAGCCGATGATCGTGGCGGGGAAGGACAGGGTGTGGAACGGCACGTTGTCCTTGCCCATGAACTGGACATAGCGGACGTCGTCCGCGCCCTTGTCGGTGCGCCACCAGCTTTGCCACGCGTCGTCGTCCAGACCTTTTTCGTCGGCCCATTCCTTGGTCGCGGCGATGTATTCGATCGGGGCGTCGAACCATACGTAGAAGACCTTGCCTTCCATCCCCGGCCAGTCCGCGTCGCCGCGTTTCACCGGCACGCCCCAGTCAAGGTCACGGGTGATGCCACGGTCCTGCAGCCCGTCGCCGTCGTGCAGCCATTTCTTCGCGATCGAGGTGGTCAGCACGGGCCAGTCGGTCTTTTCGTCGATCCATGCGTCCAGCCGGTCCTTCAGAGCCGACTGGCGCAGGTACAGGTGCTTGGTCTCGCGCACTTCCAGATCGGTGGACCCCGAGATCGCCGAGCGCGGGTCGATCAGGTCGGTCGGGTCCAGCTGCTTGGTGCAGTTCTCGCACTGGTCGCCGCGCGCCTTGTCGTAGCCGCAGTTGGGGCAGGTGCCCTCGATATAGCGGTCGGGCAGGAAGCGGCCGTCGGCGTTGGAATAAACCTGCTTTTCGCTGACTTCCTCGATGTAGCCGTTGTCGGCCAGCCGGCCTGCGAAATACTGCGTCAGCGCGCGGTTCTGCGGGCTGGAGGACCGGCCGAACTTGTCGAAGGACAGGCGGAAGCCGTCGCTCAGGCCTTTCTGGACCTCGTGCATTTCGGCGCAGTACTCGGCCACCGGTTTGCCAGCCTTGGCGGCGGCAAGCTCGGCAGGGGTGCCGTGTTCGTCGGTGGCGCAGATGAACATGACCTCGTCGCCCCGCGCACGGCAGAACCGGGCGTAGAGGTCGGCGGGCAGCTGGGAGCCGACAAGGTTGCCCAGGTGCTTGATCCCGTTGATGTAGGGAATGGCGGAGGTGATGAGAATCCGGGCCATGTTCGCGTCCTTTTGGTGTCCCGCGCGCCTTAGCCTATTCGCAGGGAATGGGCCAGAGGCAGGCGGGACGCGGGATGCGGGCCACAGGTCTGTGGACGGGGGCGCGGGGACTGGCGCGCGCGGCTTAAGCCGCTTCCGACAGCGGGGCCGCGCGAAGCCCCTGTGGCGAAAGGTTCACCTGCCAGCCCTGCACCGGCGCGGTGCGGGCGCGCAGGCGGTGCAGGTGCCAGCCCTGCCGCAGCTTGCCGGACGCGTCCGCCTGCATCCCGTGCGCCGAGCGCATCCGCCAGCGCGACTCGATCCCCGGCGCGCCGCCGTCTCCGGGGGTCAGGATCAGGCCCAGCGGCGCCACTTCGCCCTCGGCCGCGCCGGTTTCGGCGGCAAGGTGCAGCCGTCGCACCGCCGTCATTCCCGGCGGGCCCGGCAGGTCGGCCACCGCCAGCGGCACCACGCCCGCGCGCAGCACCTCTTCGAGGCACCACAGCAGATCCTCGGCGCGCTGCGGTTCCAGAAACACCACGCGGCCGGGGTCGAACAGGTGCGCGGCCGCCTCGGGGTTCAGCCGTTCGGGCTGCCACGAGGGCGAGATCCAGAACACCGGCCCCTCGGTCCGGGCCGCCACCAGCGCCGCCAGCGTGCGCCGGGCGTCGCCGCAGAACTCGTGCGCGCGGGCCAGCGGCAGCGCCATCCCGTCCAGAAAGGACAGGGCGGGGCGGTCGCGGTCGCGCGACGACGTGGTGCGGGACAGAAGATGAGCGGTCATGGTTCCCATCCTACATGTTCCCATTTTGTTCTCAAGCGCAAACAGCGTCCGCCCCGCGCAAACAGCGCCCGTCCCGGGCAAACCCGCTTGCCCCTGAGCGACCAGCGGTTAGCTTGCGCCCAGCACCCGAACAGGAGAACGAATATGGACAGGATCAAGCTGGGCCGCAGTGACCTTCAGGTCTCGCGCCTGTGCCTTGGCACGATGGGGTGGGGCAGCCGCAACACCGAGGCCGAGGGCCACGCGCAGATGGATGCAGCCCTTGCCGGCGGCATCAATTTCGTCGACACCGCAGAGGTTTACCCGACCTACCCGGTCAAGGCAGAGACCGTTGGCCGCACCGAAGAGATCGTCGGCAGCTGGATCGCCAAGACCGGTCGGCGGGACGACATCGTGCTGGCCACCAAGGTTGCAGCCCCGAACCAGGGCGCGGTGCGCGACGGCGAGGGCTATTCCGGCGACATCGTGCAGCGCACCGTCGACGGCTCGTTGAAGCGGCTGCAGACGGACGTGATCGACCTGTACCAGACGCATTTCCCGCTGCGCCCGCAGTACCACATGCGCGCCCAGTGGAAATACAACCCCGAGCGCATCGACCGCGCCGCCATCGAAGCGCACATGATCGACCTGATGGGCGGAATGCAGCGCCTGATCGAGGCGGGCAAGATCCGCCACTGGGGCCTGTCGAACGAGACGGCGTGGGGCCTGACCACATGGGTCCGCGTCGCCGAAGAGAACGGCCTGCCGCGTCCGCTGACGATCCAGAACGAGTACTCGATCCTGCACCGGATCGCCGACACCGACCTTGCCGAGGCCTGTCTGGCGGAAGACGTGCCGCAGATCCCGTTCTCGCCGCTGGGGATGGGACTGATCTCGGGCAAGTACGGGCCCGAGTTGACGCCCGAGAAAACCCGCCGCGCGCAGGAAAGCACATTGAACGGGCGGATCAATCCCAAGGTCTGGCCGGCGATCGAGGCGTATATCGCCATCGCCAAACGGCACGGGATGGACCCGTCGGCGATGGCGCTGGCATGGGCGCTGACCCGGCATTCGGTCGCGTCGCCGATCTTCGGCGCGTCGTCGGTCGAACATGTCGAGATCGCGCTTCAGGGTGGCGAACTGACGCTGTCCGACGAGGTTCTCGAACAGATCGACGAGGCAAACCGGATGCATCCGAACCCGTTCTAAGCCAAGGTCTTGCGGGCCGTCCGGGCTGGGTCCGGGCGGTCCGTTTCCGATACCGGAATTCCGCCATTGGCGCATTCCGTCCCGCCGCCTAGGGTCTCGCCAGACAGGAAAGGCGCGGGCAGGGCAGGCGGATGACGAAACACGATATGAATTTCGCACTGGCGATCGCCTTTGCCGTGGTCGTCATCGGGCTGGGCGCAGGGTTTCTTGTGGGAACGCTGACGCGTCCCGCCGCCCCGCTGGCCGAGCGTCCTGCCGGTCCGGTCAGCTTCAGCCCCGACGCCGTACAAGGTGATGCCGAGCGCGCCGTCGGCACGATCCCCGGCTATTCCGATGTCTACGTGAACGACTACGCCGACGTTCTGGACGATACGGCGGAAGGTGACGTTCGCGACGACCTGATCCTGCTGTACGACCAGACCGGCATCGAGATGACCGTGCTGACGATCCCGGACCTTGCCACCTATGGGCACAGGGGGACGCTGGAAACCTTCGCGACGGCGCTGTTCAACACATGGGGCATCGGCAACGCGGACAGCAACGACGGGGTGCTGGTGCTGGTCTCGGTCGGTGACCGCCGGATGCGGATCGAGATCGGGGCAGGGTATTCCCGCGCCTGGGACGAGCGGATGCAGCGGGTCGTGGACGAGGGGTTCCTGCCCGACTTCCGCGACGAGGCGTACCAAGCGGGCATCCTGACCGGCGTGGACGAGACGATCTTCGAGTTGACCGGCAACTATCCCGACGAGTTCGAAGCGACCACGCTGGAACGCGGGTTCGGCCGCATCTGGCACTGGATACAGGCGCTGGGCCAGTTTGCGTGGGGCCTGATCGCCGCGCCGGTCTTCGCGGTGGTCTTCGCGGTGCGCCGCCATCTTCGCAACCGCCCGCGCCTCTGCGACGTCTGCGGCACGACGATGCTGCGCGCCGGGGAAGAGGCCGACGACGCGCATCTCGATGGCGGCCAGCGGCTGGAGGAATACCTGCGGTCCGTGGACTACGACGTCTGGCACTGCCCGTCCTGCGCGCACATGCTGATCCAGCGCTACCGGTCATGGTTCTCGGGCTACAGCGCCTGCCCGCAATGCAGCTATCGCACCCTCAGCACCACCGCCGAGGTGCTGCAGGCGGCGACCAAGTCCAGCACCGGCCGGAAGCGGCTGGACTACGACTGCCAGAATTGCGGCTATCACGACAGCGAGGTCCGGACGATCCCCAAGGTCAAATCGTCCGGCGGATCGGGGTCCAGCCGGTCGTCGTTCGGGGGCGGGTCGTCCTCGGGCGGCGGGGCAAGCGGCAGCTGGTAGCCGTCGCGCCCGTGGCCGAGTGCGGGAGCCTCCGGCGGGGATATTTATGGTCAGAAGAAGCCGGGGATCAGGTCACCGCGGCGCGGTGCTTGTACTCGGGGCGGTCCCACGCGGCGGTGTCGAGGATGTCGGCCAGCGTTTCGGCGGCGCGGTCGATCTCGGCCTCTCCGATGTACAGCGGCGTGATCCCGAACCGCAGGATGTCCGGCGCGCGGAAGTCGCCGACCACGCCGCGCGCGATCAGCGCCTGCATCACCGCATAGCCTTCGGGGTGGCGGAACGAGATCTGGCTGCCGCGCGCGTCGGGGTCGCGCGGGCTGGCGAGGGCCACGTTCGCGCAGCGCGCCTCGACCGCCGCGATCAGCCGGTCGCCGAGGTGCTGCGAGCGGGCGCGCAGGGCGTGCATGTCGACGGTATCGAAGATGTCGAGCGCCGCCTCCAGCGCCGCCATCTGCAGCACCGGCGGGGTGCCCACGCGCATCCGGGAAATGCCGGGGCCGGGGCGATAATCCGGGTCGAAGGCGAAGGGCGCTTCGTGCCCCAGCCAGCCGGACAGCAGCGGCGCGACATGCTGGTGGTCGGGCGCGACGTAGACGAAAGCGGGAGCACCGGGGCCGCCGTTCAGGAACTTGTAGGTGCAGCCCGCCGCGAAGTCCGCGCCCGCGCCGGTCAGGTCCACGGGCAGGGCACCGGCGGAATGGGCGAGATCCCAGACCGCCAGCGCGCCGACGTCGTGGGCCTTTGCCGTCAGCGCCGCCATGTCGTGCTTGCGGCCGGTGCGATAGTCGACCTCGGTCAGCATCAGCGCGGCGACCTCCGGGCCGATCGCGGCCTCGACATCCTCGGGGGCGACGACGCGCAGCTCGTGCCCCTGTCCAAGGGCCGCAAGCAGGCCCTGCGCCATGTACAGATCGGACGGGAAGTTGCCGCTGTCCGACAGAACGACCCGGCGGTCGGGGCGCAGTTGCAGCGCCGCCGCAAGGCATTGCGTCACCTTCAGCGACAGGGTGTCGCCGACCACCACCGTGCCGGGCGCCGCGCCGACCAGCCGGGCGATCCGGTCGCCGAGCCGCGCGGGCTGATCCATCCACCCCGCGCGGTTCCACGCGGTGATCAGCTGGCCGCCCCATTCGTCGGTGACGGTGCGCGAGATGCGATGGGCGGCGTCGCGGGGCAGGGGCCCCAGCGAGTTGCCGTCAAGATAGACGATCCCTTCAGGCAGGTCGAAGCGGGCGCGGGTGGCGGTGAAATCGGTCATGCCGCAGGGCGTGCCCCGACCGGGACGCGGATGCAAGCGGTCACGGTTCACCGCCCGCGACGGTGATCGTCTGGCCATTCACGCTGCCCGAGTGCGGGCCGCACAGGAACATCGCGGCCTCTGCCACTTCTTCCACGGTCACCAGCCGCCCGTGCGGGTTGGCGCCGACCATGACCGCCAGCGCCTCGTCTTCGGACATGCCGGTGCGGGCGCGGATCGACACGACGTTGCGGTCGACAATCTCGGTCTCGACATAGCCGGGGCAGAGCGCGTTGAAGGTCAAGGGCCGCCCCGTGTAGTCGGCGGCGAGCGCACGGATCAATCCGACCATCGCGTGTTTGGACGCGCTGTAGGCCGGTGCGCCGCGCAGGCCTTTCAGCCCGGCGATGGACGACACCGCGATGACCCGGCCCCAGTCGAGGTCCGACATGGTTTCCAGCGACTCGCGGATGGTCAGGAAAGCGCCGTCGAGGTTGATGCCCATCATCCGGCGCCAGAACGCCAGATCGGTTTTCCGCAGCGACCGGCCCTCGGCGATGCCGGCGTTGGCGACATGGATCGCCACCGGCCCCCGCGCGTTCACCGCTGCGGCGAACCCGTCGCGGACGGACGCCTCGTCGCTGACATCCATCACCTGCGCAAACAGACCCGTGGCAGAGGCGGCGGCATCCTCCAGCGGGCCGGGACGGCGGCCGCAGATCGTGACCTGCGCGCCCTCTGCCGCGAGTTCCCGCGCGATCCCCAGCCCGATCCCGGTGCCGCCCCCCGTGATCAGCGCGTGCCTGCCCTTAAGATCCATCGCCTGTCCTCCCTGTCACCCGATCCTAAGCCGGCGCCGCGCGGGCGCAAGCCGGTCAGTGCAGGCGCTTGCGGATCCGCCGGACCATCAGGAACACGGCGCCCACCACCACCGGCACCAGAAGCGCGGTCAGCATGCCCTTCGACAGCCCGAGCGGGTCGGCGAGCGGGTAAAGCGCATAGGCCGCGAGGCTGACGGCGTAATAGCTGATCGCCACCACGGACAGCCCTTCGACCGTTTCCTGCAGACGCAGCTGCACCTGCGCGCGGCTGTCCATCGATTCCAGCAGCTTCTGGTTCTGCGCCGAGCGTTCCACATCGACCCGGGTGCGCAACAGTTCGGCGGCGCGGGCGGCGCGTTCGGCCATGGATCGCACCTGCGCCTCGGTGGCGCGCACGGTTCGCTGTGCGGGATCGAACCGGCGGGCCATGAATTCGTTGAAGGTCTGCCGGTTCTCGAACCGCTCTTCGCGCAGCACCCGGATGCGATCGACCACCAGCGACCCATAGGCGTCGGTGGCCGAGAAGCGGAAGGCGGACTGTGACGCGAGGCGTTCCAGTTCGGCGGTGATCTGCAAAAGCTCGGACAGCGTCTCTTCCGCTGGTTGCGCCTGGGTGGCCATCACCTCGGTCAGGGCGTTCAGGCGCCCATCCAACGTACCGAGTTGCGGCGACAGGCTGCGGGCGCGGGACAGGCCCAGCATCGACATCGACTTGTAGGTTTCGATCTCGCACAGGCGCTGCAGGATCCGGCCGCAGCGGGCGGGGCCGGTGTCGGGCTTGGGGAACACCGCGAACCGCATGTGGCCGGCGCTGTCGATCCGGAAGTCGCCCGCCATGATCGCCGCGCCGTCGAGGATCTCGCTGGCGGCAAGGCTTTCAGGGACGAACCAGTCGGCCAGCCGGTCGACCACCTGTTGCGCCGTGTCGAACGGCTGGAACCGCAACAGCGCCGAGGTCATCCGCGCGCCCGGCGCGGATTCCAGCCAGTCGTCCGGAAACACGTCGAAGGCAGCGCGGTCGAAGGGGCGATCCTCGACCCCGTCGACGATGGCGGTGTAGGTGACGAACTCGGTATGGCTTTCCCACTTCAGCCGGAACGGGCCGAGGTCCGCGAAATAGTGGGTGGCGCCCGGCTGTGGGTGCGGCGCGCCGAACCGGTCCAGCAGATCCACGAGATGCGCAAGGTCCTGCGCGCGGTCGCGGTTGGCGGCGTCCTGCGATTGTTTGATGGCAAGATACACCGCATGCGCCGGGGCGTTCAGCGTGGGAAAGGGCCGGGCGTGCAGCTCGTTGGCCAGCGGGTAGCGAAGCGGGTGGTCCTGGATGGGGCTCATGTCGATCAAGTCCGTGCGGTTCCGTCGGACCCTACGGCCTGTGCGGCCGGTCGCAAAAGCCTTTCCGCGCCCCTGCGGCGTTTCGTTCCGCCTGAAAGGAAAGGGGCCTGCTCCCTCCTCCAAGGGCAGGCCCCTTGGCCCGGGCGTCTGCCGGGCCGTGTGCTTTGCGATGCGTCAGAGAACGATGACGTCCAGCGGCGGGAAGCCGTTGAAGCCGACCGACGAGTAGCTCGACGTGTAGGCGCCGGTGTTGCGGATCACGATCCGGTCGCCCGAGCGCAGGCTCATCGGCAGCGCCACGGGGCGCTTTTCGTACAGAACATCGGCCGAGTCGCAGGACGGTCCGGCAAGAATGCAGGGGCCGGTCGCTTCTCCGTCGTGCGGGGTCGCGAACTGGTAGCGGATCGCTTCGTCGATGGTTTCCGCCAGACCCGAGAACTTGCCGATGTCCAGGTAGACCCAGCGGTGCAGGTCGTCGCCCGACTTGCGCGACACCAGCATGACTTCGCAAGCGATGGCGCCGCATTCGGCGACGAGGCCACGACCGGGTTCCGCCATGATGCGGGCACCGGGGAACCGGGCCACGACCATGCGGCGCACCTCTGCGGCATAGGCGGCGGGCGCCTCGACCGGTTCGCCGTAGAACGCGGGGAAACCGCCGCCGATGTTGATCAGCGTCAGGTCATGACCGGCGGATTTCGCATCGGCCCAGACGCCGGCGACGTAGTCCAGCACGCCCGTCCACATCGACGCGCGGCGGGTCTGCGAGCCGACGTGGAACGACAGGCCCACCGGCTGCAGGCCAAGCTCTTTGGCAAGCGCGCACAGCTCGATCGCCATGTCGCGGTCGCTGCCGAACTTGCGCGACAGCGGCCAGTCGGCCTGCGGGTTGTCGACCAGCAGGCGCAGGTAGACCATCGCGCCCGGCGCGTGCTCGGCGATTTTCTCAAGCTCTTCGGCGGCGTCGGCGGCGAACAGGCGGATGCCGGCGGAATGCGCGAAGGCGATGTCCGAGGCGCGTTTCACGGTGTTGCCGAACGAGATCTGCTCGGGGCGGGCGCCCTGGCTGAGGCAAAGCTCGATCTCGCCACGCGAGGCGGCGTCGAAGTTCGAGCCTTCGGCGACGAGGCGCGCGATGATCTCGCGTGCCGGGTTCGCTTTGACGGCATAGTGGATGTGGGTCTGGCCCAGGCCGGATTTCAGCGCGTGGAAGCGCTCGACCACCGCGTCGGTGTCCAGAACGAGGGTCGGGTGATCGAACCGGTTTTCGGCGATGAAACGCTCGACACGGGTGGGCAGGGAAACGGGTACGGACGGCAAGGCGCCGTCGAACAGCATCGTCATGGTCATCTCCAATAGACCCGGCCATATATGACCGCTCAGTTCCAAGGGAGACGTTACCGTCGCTACGTAAACGCGGGCGTGCGATGCTGCGTGCCGGCCAGAGGCGCGTGCGTTGGCGTCTTGAGCGCGCATATGAGGCCGATAGCTGATTCACGCAAGGGATAATTTTCCCTCGGGCGAAAAATCCGCATGGCCCGCGCAGGTTTCCGCGCAAGCCATTGGTTTGACATGCGTTCGCGACAGGTGTCCCGGGGGCTGTCGCAGCGGTGCAACAGCGCCGTTCCGGCGGCGGCGTGTCGGTCAGTCGAGCTTGGGGCGCATGCCGGTTTCCGCGTTGCGGATCAGGTCGATCAGCCGGGTCAGCCGCCCTTCGTCCAGCCCCAGCGACTGGGCGCGTTCGAAGAACATGTAGGCGGCCGACTGGTCGGGTTCGACGCCGTGGCGGCCTTGGGCGTAGATCTTGGCAAGCAGTTCGGCGGCACCGGCGTAGCCCTGGGCCGAGGCCTCTTCAAGGTAGAGCATCCCCGAGAGGAAATCCTCGGGGCCGAAGCTGCCGGTCAACAGGATCTCGCCCCAGTTGAACATCGACACGGGATAGCCCATCTCGGCCGATTCCTTCTGCAGCGTCAGCCATTCGCGGCGGTCGTGGAAGACCCCGATGCAGGGGGTGTCGGGCCGGATCAGCCACGCGAGGTTGCTCATCGCCACGGGGTTGGCGTCGTCCCACGCGTCGCGCGTCAGGATCCCGAGGGCCATCTCGTCGCCGTCGCAGGCGCGGTGGGACAGTTCGATGTAATAGGTCCGCGGCGTTTGCCAGTGCTCGGACAGCCTGTCGGCCAGCGCCGCCCCGCCGCCAAGTGCCCAAACCGCCGCCGCGCCGATCACGATATTCCGAAACATGTCCTGTCTTCCCCTGTACTTGGCTGCCGGCCCCCGGTCCGGCCCGTCTGCTGTGTTCACACTGTCTGGGTCGGGCGGCATCGCCGCGTCAACCTGTCGGACCGGGCCCGTGGTCGCGGCGTTGCGCGACGTCTACGGTTTTCGCAACCCGGCCCCCGAAATGCGAAGGGCCCCGCCGTTTCCGGCAGGGCCCCCGATTTCGTGCGTGGCGCAGGCTCAGTCGACCTTCGGCAGCAGGCTGTCGATGGACGCCTTGGCATCCCCGTAGAACATCCGCGTGTTGTCCTTGAAGAACAGCGGGTTCTCGATGCCCGAGTAGCCCGTGCCCTGACCGCGCTTGGACACGAAGACCTGCTTCGCCTTCCAGACCTCCAGAACCGGCATCCCGGCGATGGGGCTGTTGGGGTCGTCCTGCGCCGCCGGGTTCACGATGTCGTTCGAGCCGATCACGATCACCACGTCCGTGTCGGGGAAGTCGTCGTTGATCTCCTCCATCTCCAGCACGATGTCGTAGGGCACCTTGGCCTCGGCCAGCAGAACGTTCATGTGGCCGGGCAGACGGCCCGCGACGGGGTGGATGGCGAACCGCACGGTCTTGCCCGCCGCCCGCAGCTTGCGGGTCAGTTCGCTGACCGACTGCTGCGCCTGCGCCACCGCCATGCCGTAGCCCGGCACGATGACCACGCTGTCGGCATCGTTCAGCGCGTTGGCCACGCCGTCGGCGTCAATCGCGATCTGCTCGCCCTCGATCTCCTGCGCCGGGCCGGACGTGCCGCCGAACCCGCCAAGGATCACCGAGACGAAATGCCGGTTCATCGCCTTGCACATGATGTAGGACAGGATCGCGCCCGAAGAGCCCACCAGCGCGCCGGTGACGATCAGCAGGTCGTTGCCCAGCGTAAAGCCGATGGCGGCGGCGGCCCAGCCCGAGTAGCTGTTCAGCATCGACACGACCACCGGCATGTCGGCGCCGCCGATGCCCATGATCAGGTGCCAGCCGATGAAGCCCGCGATGATCGCCATCAGGACCATCGTCCACGCGCCTGCGCCGCTCCAGTACATCAGGCCTAGGATCAGGCACAGCAGTGCCGCGCCCGCGTTCAGCATGTGACCGCCGGGAAGCTTCTCGGGCTTGCCGTCGATCTTGCCGGCCAGCTTGCCGAAGGCCACGACCGAGCCGGTGAAGGTCACCGCGCCGATGAAGATACCGAGGAACACCTCGACCTTCAGGATCGCGATCTCGGTCGCATCCTTGTGCCACAGGGTCTCACCGAAGCCGGTGATATCCTTGGCCGCGACCAGCGCTGACAGATCTGCACCGGCCGCCTTCAGGTCGTTCACGGTGTTCAGCATCACGTCGGCGTTCAGGCCGATGAACACGGCGGCAAGGCCGACGAACGAGTGCAACGCCGCCACCAGCTGCGGCATTTCGGTCATCTGCACGCGGCCCGCGACCACGGCGCCCGCAACGGCGCCCGCGGCGACGGCCACGAGGATCAGGAAGACGTTCGACACGCCGGGGCCGAAGATCGTGGCGACCATCGCAAGGAACATCCCCGCGATGCCGTACCAGATCGCCCGCTTGGCGCTTTCCTGGTTGGAGAGGCCCCCGAGGGCCAGGATGAAGAGAATGGAGGCCGCGATGTACACGGCCGAAACGAAACCGGCAGACATGTTCTCGCTACCCCCTTACGATTTCTGGAACATTGCGAGCATCCGGCGCGTGACCAGGAAGCCGCCGACGATGTTGATCGAAGCGATCAGCACCGCGATGAAACTGAGAAGCACCACCAGCCAACTCGATGCACCGATCTGCAGCAGGGCGCCGACCACGATGATGCCCGAGATCGCGTTGGTGATCGCCATCAGCGGCGTGTGCAGCGCGTGGCTGACGTTCCAGATCACCTGGAACCCGACGAAGCAGGCCAGCGCGAAGACGATGAAGTGCGCCATGAAGCTGGCGGGCGCGAAGGACCCGATCAGCATCAGCACCAGCGTGCCGACCGCAAGATAGGTCACCTGCGTCTTGGTCGCCTTCTTGAACGCGGCCATCTCGGCGGCGCGCTTTTCTTCCGGGGTCAGTTCCTTCGCGGCTTCCTTCTTCGGCTGGGCCGCGATGGCCTTCACCTTGGGCGGTGGCGGCGGGAAAGTGATCTCGCCCTCGTGGGTCACCGTGGCGCCCCGGATCACGTCGTCTTCCATGTCGTGCACGACCGTGCCGTCCTTCTCGGGCGTCAGGTCGGTCATCATGTGACGGATGTTGGTGGCGTACAGCGTCGAGGACTGGGTCGCCATCCGGCTGGGGAAATCGGTGTAGCCGACGATGGTCACACCGTTGTCGGTCACGAATTTCTCGTCCGGCACCGTCAGTTCGCAGTTGCCGCCACGCTCGGCCGCAAGGTCCACGATGACGGATCCGGGCTTCATCGCCTCGACCATGTCCTTGGTCCACAGAACCGGCGCATCGCGGTTCGGGATCAGGGCGGTGGTGATGACGATGTCGACCTCGGGGGCCAGTTCGCGGAACTTTTCAAGCTGCTTCTCGCGGAACTCGGGCGACGACGGCGCGGCATAGCCGCCCGAGGCGCTGCCGTCCTGCTGCGATTCCTCGAAGTCGAGATAAACGAACTCGGCGCCCATCGATTCGATCTGCTCGGCAACCTCGGGCCGCACGTCGAAAGCATAGGTGATCGCACCCAGCGACGTGGCGGTGCCGATGGCGGCAAGCCCGGCGACACCGGCGCCGACGATCAGCACCTTGGCGGGCGGAACCTTGCCCGCGGCGGTGACTTGGCCCGTGAAGAAACGGCCAAAGTTGTTGCCGGCCTCGATCACGGCGCGGTAGCCCGCGATGTTGGCCATCGACGACAGGGCGTCCATCTTCTGGGCCCGGCTGATGCGCGGCACCATGTCCATCGCGATGACGCTGGCGTTCCGGCCCTTGGCCTGCTCCAGCAGCGCCTCGTTGCTGCCGGGATAGAAGAACGAGATCAGAAGCTGCCCGGGTTTGACCCGGTCCAGTTCGTCCTCGCTGGGCGGGCGGACCTTGGCGACGATGTCGCAGCCGGACCAAAGCGCCTCTGCACCGTCGACCACGTCGACACCGGCGGCTTTGTAGGCCTCGTCGGTGAACCCGGCCTTCGTTCCGGCGCCGCTTTCGATGACGCACTCGTATCCCAGTTTCTGCAGCTGGGCGGCGCTGTCGGGCGTCATCGCCACCCGCGCTTCGCCTTCGAAGATCTCTCTCGGCGTGCCTATCTTCAACTCGCTTCCCCTTGTCGCGGCTTTTTCCCGCCCGGTGGCCCGGGCCTCGTCGGATGGTGATATAGCGCCACGTAACTTTCCTCAAGCAAACAGAGGGGACCTTGAAACTCCGTTGCTTGAGACCCTTCGCCGCAAGAGCGGGGCTTCGCCCCCGACGCGCGTGCCGCGCGTCTCCCCCAGGATATTTTTAGACAGAAGAAGCAAGAATGCCCGATCCCTTTCTTCTGGCCGTAAATATCCCGGGGAGCGCGAGGGGCTGGCCCCTCGCTTGCCGGCGTCAGCGGCCCCGGATGCGGGGGTCGAGCGCGTCGCGCAGGCCGTCGCCGATGTAGTTCACGCTGAGCACGGTCAGCGAGATCGCAAGGCCGGGCCAGATCACGCGTTCCGGGTACAGCTGCATCCGGTCGACGCTGTCGAACAGCAGGCGGCCCCAGGTCGGGAAGTCGGGCGGGAAGCCAAAGCCAAGGAAGGACAGCGCGCTTTCCGTGATGATCGCGGTGGCGATGCCCAGCGTGGCCGACACCATGATCGGCGACAGCACGTTGGGCAGGATGTGGCGCGTGATCATCCGGCGCGACGGGGTTCCGATGGAACGCCCGGCCAGAACGAACTCGCGTTCTTTCAGCGCCAGCACGTCGCCCCGCACGATCCGCGCGGTCTGCATCCACGAGGTGATGCCGATGAGCGAGACGATCAGGACGAACACGCCACCCTCGGGGCCGAAGGCTTTGGACAGCATGTCGCGGAACAAAAGCACCGCCACCAGCAGAAGCGGCAGAAGGGGCAGGGCGAGGAACAGGTCGGTGAACCGCATCAGCGGGCCGTCGAGGCGTTTGAAATAGCCCGCGATGACCCCGATCACCGTGCCGATCACGATCGACAGGGCCATCGCCGTCAGGCCCACCGCGATCGAGACGCGGCCCCCCGCCAGCATCCGGGCCAGCGTATCGCGGCCCAGCTGGTCGGTGCCCAGCGGGTGCGCAAGGGTCGGCCCTTGGTTCTTGGCGCGGATGTCGATGTAGGTGGGGTCGATGGTCCAGATGTAGGGGCCGACCGTCACAGCCAGCAGGATCAGGATGAACACGGCGGCGCCGATCAGCGCGCCACGGTGGCTTTTGAACTGGTCCCAGACGTCCAGCCACTGGTTGCGCGGCGCCCGGTACGTGGTGGCCGGGTCGGGCGCGGCGGCGGCGCCTGCGCCTGCGGGGTTCGCGGCCGGTTCGGCCGGAGTCCCAGCCGGGGCGGCGGGGGTGCGGTCGGTCTCAGTCATAGCGGATTCTCGGGTCGAGGATGCCGTAAAGGACGTCGGCGATCAGGTTGAACAGCACGATCAGCACCGCGAAGATGAAGGTCAGCGTCTGCACCATCGGCATGTCGTTCGCCTGGATCGCGGTGATCAGCAACTGGCCGATCCCGTTCACCTTGAACACCTGCTCGGTGATGATGGCGCCGCCGAAGATCGACGGGATCCCCAGCGCGATCACCGTCACCACCGGGATCATCGAGTTGCGCAGGACGTGCATCAGCACCACCACGTTCTCGGTCATCCCCTTGGCGCGGGCGGTGCGGACGTAGTCCTGTNNGAGGTTGTCCAGCNTNGANGCNCGCATGAANCGCGCTGATCTGNGNNGTGATCTGNAGCGCCAGCACCATNACCGGCATGATCATCTGNNGCAGCTGNACNACGAAGCTGTCCCAGTCGGTGACCNGGTGGGTGGTGTCGTAGATCGACGGGAACCATCCAAGGTTCACCGAGAAGATCACGATCACCAGCACGCCCGAGAAGAACGGCGGAACGGAAAAGCCGACCATCGTGACGAAGGTCCCGGCCTGATCGAACCACGAATACTGACGATAGGCCGAATACACGCCGATCGGGATCGCGATCAGCACCGCAACCACATAGGCTACGCCGACGACCCACAGGGTCTGCGGCAGGCGCTGGGCGACGATGTCCATCACCGGGGACCGGGTCTGCCACGAGATCACGCGCAGCTGCCCCTCGGCCAGCGTGGTGCCGAACATCGCGTCGATCAGGTTCATCGGCTCGATGATGAAGAACTGCCAGATCCATTTCAGGTATCGGATGTGCACCGGCTCGCCCAGGCCAAGCGCCTGGCGCATCTTTTCCTTCACTTCCGGCGGCACGGTCAGCGGGACCTGCGCCATCGGGTCGCCCGGCGCCAATTCCAGCAGCAGGAAGATCACCAGCGAGATCAGCAGCAGCGTCGGAATCGCAAGCAGCAGGCGGCGGATCGTGAAGGTCAGCATCGGTTGGCGATCCCTGGCGGGGCGGGCTGGCGAAGCATGGTGCGGGCTCCTGCGCTCGGTTCGTTGGTGGGGATGCCCGCGCGGCGCACGGGCATCCCGGTGTCATGTCAGATCACAGGGATCAGCCGTCGATCCGGTGCCAGTCCTTGATGTTCCAGATCTCGGAGTCCCAGTCGTTCATCATCACGCCGCCCAGCGTATTGGCGTGGGCCGACGGGTTGCCGCGCCAGATCAGCGGGATGATCGTGTAGCTCTGCATGAGCATGTCGTTCATCTGCTTGACGATCTCGGCGCGGGCCTCGATGCCTGCGGTCTGCGATAGCTGGTCGACCAGCGCGTCGTACTCTTCCGAGCAGAAACGCTGCATGTTCGAACCCTGCCACTGGGTCGCCGGGCTGGGGATTTCCGAGCAGCGCCAGTTGGCCATGTAGGCCTCGGGGTCGACGCCCGCGAAGTTGTTCGTGTACATCTCGATGTCCGCGAAGAACTTCTGGAAGGTGTCGGGCGANCCGGGATCACCGCCGAAGAACACCGACGCGTCGATGTTGCGCAGCTCGGTCTCGATGCCGATTTCTTCCCACCACTGCTTGACCAGCGCCTGGGTGTCCTGACGGACGGCGTTGGTCGAGGTCTGGTAGAGAACCGACAGCTTGATGCCGTCCTTGTCGCGGATGCCGTCACCGTCGGTGTCGGTCCAGCCGGCTTCTTCCAGAACCGCCTTGGCGCCCTCGATGTCCTGCACAAGGCAGTCGTCGTTGGCGGTCGAGGCATAGACCGCAGGGGCCGGAAGCACGTTGCAGGTGGGCTGGCCGCCGGCGCCGTATCCGATTTCGACCAGCAGTTCGCGATCGATGGCCATCGACATCGCCTTGCCGATCGCGGGATCGGTCAGGAACGGGTGCGGGTTTTCAAGCGTCGCGCGGCCTTCGCCCAGCGACGGGTCGGGGTTGGTCTGGTTGACGTGGATTCGTTCCACCGAGGTGGCGAAGGCGGACACGACGGTGCCAAGGCCCTTGGACTGCATCTCGTCCAGCAGCATCGGGTCAAGCTGCAGGTTCCACGCATAGTCGTATTCGCCGGTTTCCATGACCGAGCGGGCCGCAGCCGCCGCGTCGCCGCCGCCCTTGAACACCACCGTCGAGAAGGCCGGCTTGTCGGCTTCGCGGAAGTTGGGGTTCATTTCCAGCGTGATCACGTCGTTCGGCTTGAACTCGGTGACCATAAACGGGCCGGTGCCGATCGGGTTGAAGTTCGCCTCGGTGCACTCGGGCGCCTTGGCGCCGAGACAGTCGGCGAACTGGGCGGCCTGAATGATCGGGCTCTCGGACCCGACGAAGGCGGTGTAGGGGAAGGGCTTGGCTTCGGTGAAGCTGACCTTGATGGTCAGGTCGTCCACCGCTTCGACCGACGACACGCCGTCGAAATACGAGCTTTGCGCACAGCCGCCTTCGGGGTGGGTGCAGTATTCCCAGGTGAACACCGCGTCGGCGGCGGTCAGGGGGGTGCCGTCGGACCAGACGACGCCTTCCTTAAGGGTCCACGTGATCGACTTCAGGTCCTCGGCCACGCCGCCGTTTTCCAGCGTCGGGATCTCGGCTGCCAGCCACGGCACCATGTTGCCTTCGGAATCGAAGCGCACCAGCGGCTCGATGATCATCGAGGCGGATTCCACCTCTTTGGTGCCGCCGGACAGGAACGGGTTCAGCGTCGACGGCGCCTGCCAGTAGATGATGTTAAGCTGGCCGTCGCTGCCACGCTCGGCCAGCGCCGAGACTGGTGCGAGGGCCGTCGCAGCGGCCGCGCCCAGCAATAGGGTTCTGAGTTTCATTTATCCTCTCCTTGTTGGTTTTGCTCGTGCCTCCGAGCTGGCGCGGGTTGGCCCGCGTCCGGGGCTTGTTGTTGTTGCGTCTGTGGCGTGTGCCCGTCCTGCAGGTGGCAGGCGGTGAACCGTCCCGGCGAAACCTCGCGGTAGACGGGTGCCGTCTGGCGGCAGATGTCCATCACCTGCGGGCAGCGGGTGCAGAAATTGCAGCCCTTGGGGGGCTTGGCGGGCGACGGCACGTCGCCTTTCAGGATGATCCGTTCGGTCCGCGCCTCTAGCGAGGGGTCCGGTTCCGGCACCGCCGACAAAAGCGCCTGCGTGTAGGGGTGAAGCGGTGCGTCATACAGCGCGTCGCGCGGCGCGAGTTCGACGATCTTGCCAAGGTACATCACCGCCACCCGGTCCGCGATGTGGCGGACCATCGACAGGTCGTGGCTGATGAACAGATAGGTCAGGCCGAACTCTTCCTGCAGGTCTTCCAGCAGGTTCACCACCTGCGCCTGGATCGACACGTCCAGCGCGGCGATNGGTTCGTCGCANACGATAAAGCGCGGGTTCAGCGCAAGCGCGCGGGCGATGCCGATCCGCTGCCGCTGGCCGCCCGAGAATTCGTGCGGGTAGCGGTTGGCGAAGTCGCGGTTCAGACCGACGGCATCCATCAGGTGATAGACGCGGTCCAGCTTTGCCTTCTTCGACTGCTTCGTGTGCTCGTCCAGCGGCTCCCCGATGATCGAGGCCACGGTCATGCGCGGGTTCAGCGAGGCCTGCGGGTCCTGAAACACCATCTGCATCTTGGGGCGCACCTTGCGCAGATGCTCGGGGGACCAGTCGGCGATGTTCTCGCCCTCGATGCGGACGGCGCCGTCGGTCACCTCGTACAGGCGCAGGACCGCGCGGCCGCAGGTCGACTTGCCGCAGCCGGATTCCCCGACAAGGCCAAGCGTCTCGCCCTCGTGTATGTCGAAGCTGACGCCGTCGACGGCCTTCACCTCTCCGACCCGGCGGCGCAGCACGCCGCCGTAGATCGGGAAGTGCATCTTCAGGTCCTGAACCTCGACCAGCTTGCGCGGCGGTGTCCCGTCAGGCATCGCGGGGTCCTCCGGTCTCGGGGGTCCAGAAACAGGCGGCATCGTGCAGCGGACCGACCGGCACGCGCTGCGGGTTCTCGCGTTCGCAGCGGTCGAAGCTGTGGGTGCAGCGGGCGCGGAACGGGCAGGCGGCGGGCGGCGCGTCCAGCACCGGCGGCTGCCCCTCGATCACGCGCAGCCGCGTCTCGCGGGCGCCGTGCATTGCGGGGACCGTGCCCAAAAGCGCGCGGGTGTAGGGGTGCTGCGGGTTGCCGAACAGCTCTTTCACCGGCGCGTGTTCGACGATCTGGCCGCCGTACATCACCATGACCCGGTCCGCGATGCCGGCGATCACGCCAAGATCGTGGGTGATCCAGACAATCGCCATGCCCAGCTTCTGCCGCAGCTCTTTCACCAGTTCGAGGATCTGCGCCTGAATCGTCACGTCCAGCGCCGTGGTGGGTTCGTCCGCGATCAACACCTCGGGGTCGCAGGCAAGGGCGATGGCGATCATCACGCGCTGCCGCATCCCGCCGGAAAACTGGTGCGGATAGTCCTTCAGCCGCCGCCCCGCGTCCGGAATGCCGACCAGTTCCAGCAGTTCCTGCGCCCGGGCGCGCGCCGCCTTCTTGCCCAGCCCCATGTGCTTTCGCAGCGGCTCCATCAGCTGGTAGCCGACGGTGAACACGGGATTGAGCGACGTCATCGGGTCTTGGAACACAAAGCCGATCCGCGCGCCGCGGATCGACCGCAGCGTGTCGTCGTCGGCCTTCAGCAGATCCTTGTCGCCGAACAGGACCTGCCCGTCGCGGACTTCGGCCGGCGGAGACGGCAGCAGACCGATCAGCGACATCATCGTCACCGACTTGCCCGATCCGCTTTCTCCGACCACGCCCAGCAGTTCGCCAGGTTTCAGGTCGAAGCTTACCGAGTTGACCGCATGCACCTCGCCACGGCGGGTGCGGAATACAGTTTTCAGGTCCCGTACATCAAGTACCGGCAGCTGCCCGTCGGGCATGCAGAACTCCCCTGTCATGTCGGCTTTCGCCGCCCGGGTCGTTGCGCCCGGTGTTTGTTAAGAGCGGACGTTAGCATGAAAAGGGCACCTCGCAACCCTTAGTTCCGGGATGCGCGGGCCAAGGGCGCGCGGGCCTTTCCTTCGCGTCGCTTCGCGCTGCCGCAACATGCAATTCCAAAGCTGAAACGCAGCAAATATCGGCACCGGCGAAAGTGCCGTTACGTTTCGGAAAGCAAGCTGTTGGCGGGGGCGCGTTGCAGGGCTTGAGCCTGCGTCCGTTCTGCCGCACGCTTGGGCCAACCAGACGCTAGGAGGTCCGATGCCCGTCAAGAATCGTTTCGCAGAACTGCTGCCCGAAATCACCGAGTGGCGCCGCGACATTCACCGCCACCCCGAGATCCTGTTCGACACGCACCGGACCTCGGCGCTGGTGAAAGAGAAGCTCGAAGCCTTCGGCTGCGACGAGGTGATCGAGGGAATCGGCCGCACCGGCGTCGTGGCGGTGATCAAGGGCAAGACCAACACCTCGGGCAAGACCATCGGCCTGCGCGCCGACATGGACGCGCTGCCGATCATGGAACAGACCGGGCTGGACTATGCGTCCGAGACACCGGGCGCGATGCACGCCTGCGGCCACGACGGTCACACGGCGATGCTGCTGGGCGCGGCGAAGTACCTTGCCGAGACCCGCAATTTCGACGGCACCTGCGTGGTGATCTTCCAGCCCGCCGAGGAAGGCGGGGCAGGCGGTCGCGAGATGTGCGACGACGGCATGATGGATCGCTGGAAGATCGACGAGGTCTACGGGATGCACAACTGGCCGGGCGTCCCCGCCGGGACCTTCGCGATCCGTCCCGGCGCGTTCTTCGCGGCGACCGATCAGTTCGAGATCACCGTGGAAGGCAAGGGCGGCCACGCTGCCAAGCCGCATGAAACCGTCGACAGCACAGTCGTCGCCAGCCACCTTGTGCTGGCGTTGCAGACCATCGCCAGCCGCAACGTCGACCCCACGCAACAGGTGGTGGTGTCGGTGACCTCGTTCGAAACCTCGTCGACCGCCTTCAACGTCATCCCGCAGCGGGTGACGCTGCGCGGCACGATCCGCACGCTGGACGAAGGCGTCCGCAAGCAGGCGGAAGAGCGGCTGAAGCATATCGCGGCGACCACGCCCGAGGTGTTCGGCGCCAAGGCCGACGTGCACTGGATCGAGGGCTATCCGGTGATGGCAAACACCGACACCGAAACGACCTTTGCCGCCGATGTCGCGCGCTCGGTCGCCGGGGACTGCGCCGACGCGCCGCTGGTGATGGGGGGCGAGGACTTCGCCTATATGCTTCAGGAACGTCCGGGGGCCTATATCCTTGTCGGCAACGGCGACACCGCGCCGGTGCACCACCCGGAATACAACTTCAACGACGAGGCGATCCCGGCAGGCTGTTCGTGG
Source organism: Maritimibacter sp. (assembly GCA_002701395.1). GTDB lineage: Bacteria > Pseudomonadota > Alphaproteobacteria > Rhodobacterales > Rhodobacteraceae > Psychromarinibacter > Psychromarinibacter halotolerans. The sequence goes on from NZVC01000026.1 coordinate 48,196, forward strand.
TACGCGGGAATCGTCGAATCGCGGATGCCTGCGGCCTGATGCCTTTACCGTCCGCGCGGCCTCGCCTATGGCGGGGCCAGCGGAGAGGTGAGCGATGAAAGCTGCGACAGTNGTCTGCATCAAATGGGGCACGGCCTTCGGCCCCGAATACGTGAACCGGCTGTATTCCGGCGTGCGTCGCAACCTGAAGGCGCCGGTCCGGTTCCTGTGCATGACCGAGCACGCTGACGGCCTGCACCCGGATGTCGAGGTTCTGGACCTGCCGGTCGAACCCTTCCACGACGAGATGAACGCCGCGCTTGCGGTGGCGAACCGGCAGGGCGCGATGCGCAAGGTGTCGCTGTTCCGGCCCGGGCTGATCCCGGACCTTCAGGGGCCGATCCTTGGCTTCGACCTTGACGTGGTGATCACCGGGCCGCTGGACGACATCCTGCATTACGAGCCGGGCACCGTCGCTATGCGCGCCGACTGGGTTGAGGCGCGGCGGGGTCGTGCCACCGGGCATGGGTCGGTCTTCCGCTATGACCCCGCGCGGCATCCGTGGCTGTACGAACGGCTGGCGGCGGACCCGACCGCCGAGGTCGAAAAGGCGCGCGGCAGCGAACAGCGATACACCTCGACGCTGGCGCAGGAGATGGACGCGTTCTCCTACATCCCGGATGAATGGGTGGTCAGCTTCAAGCACGACTGCATCGGTCTGCCGCCGGTCAACTGGCTGCGCGAGCCGAAGCTGCCGAAGGACGCCCGCGTCGTGTGCTTCCACGGCCGGCCCAAGATGCCCGAGGCGGTGGCGGGCTATCGCGGTTCGCTTTTGCGCTGGTCGCTGCCCTGCGACTGGCTGGAAGAACACTGGATCACCCGCGCGGACGAGGATCTGGGCGCGGGCTGGGCCTGACAGGCGGGCGTCAGCCCCCGATCTTAACCCCGTGCGGTCTTAACCCCGGTCGACCTTGGCCCACCGCGCCTCGTTCCGTTCGATGGCGGCGACGCGGTCGGCGGTTTTCGGGTGGCTCATGAACCATGCGGGCATCGCGCCCGCGTTCGAGGCCGTCAGCCGGTCAAGCTTGCCGAACAGCGATTTCTGCGGCGCGGTGCCGATCCCGGCTTTCACCAGAAGGGCCGAGGCATAGGCGTCCGCCTCGTACTCGTCCTTGCGCGACAGGCCGGCGGCGACCACGCGGGTGATCAGGTTGGCGATCATCACGCCGATCCCCGGAAGAAGCCGCCCCAGCACCATCGCAAGCCCCATCCGAAGCGCGTTCTGGCCGGAAAAGTCGATCATGCGCCGCCGCGAATGCCCCAGCGCGACGTGGCCGAGCTCATGCGCGATGACCGACGCCATCTCGTCGGCGTTTACCAGTCCTTGGCGGTACTTCTGGAAGAACCCGCGTGTGATGTAGATCCGACCGTCCGGCGCCGCCAACCCGTTGACCGGGTCGACCTCGTAGATGTGGACGCGGATGCGCGGCAGATCCAGCGATGCGGCCATCCGGTCGCACAGGTTCCGAAGCAGCGGATCGGCCAGTTCGGTCGACTTCGCTTCCAGCTGTTTCGCGGTGCGCCACGCCGAGAACCGGTACAGCACGAAGCCGTAGATCAGGGCAAGCAGCAGGGGCGTGAACTTCAACATGCCCGGAATATGGGCCGGGGCCGCTGCTACGGCAAGCGGTCACCGCGGTGACGTGATCCGTGGGCGTGGCCGTGCTTTTCGTGGCGCAGGACGGACCGCAGCCACAGGCCCAGCCCGATGGCCACCGCCCCCGCCGCCAGCGCCCCCGACAGGTTGCCCGCCACCTGCGCGACGGCGGCGATCGAGCCGGAAAANCCATAGCCCAGCCCGACATAGCCCAGCACCCAAACAGCCTCGCCCGCGGCACCCCACAGCACGAAGCGCGGCCACGACATGTGCGCCGCGCCGGACACGAGGTTCATGTACGGCCCCAGCGGCGACACCAGCCAGCGGCTGAGGAAGATCCCCGGGCCGCCGTGCCGGTCCGAGAAGCGTCGCGCGCGATCCAGCAACTGAGTGGCCTTGCGTCCGCGTGTCAGGCGCCCGGCGGCGCGGCCACCCTCGCGGCCCAGCAGGTNCCCCGTCTGATCGCCCAGCACCGCCCCGACCCAAGCCAAAGCAACGACCGGGACAGCCGCAAGGTCCCCGGCGGCGACGAAGGCCCCGGCGGTCAGCATGACCAGCGAGGACGGGATCGGCACGGCCAGACAGCTGAGAAACGTCGCCCCGGCCACGATCCAAAGGCCATAGACCGGAACCGCGGACAGGATCGCGTCGATCATTCCGACGCCGATCCGGCGCGGTGGGTGGCAATGGCCGTCTCGATCCGGGCGATCAGGTCGGCCGTCGGAATGCCTTCGGCCGCTGCGATGCGCTTTAGCGTCGGCCGCCCGTCCGAAAGCGTCGCGGCGGCGCCGCCGACCGCGGCTTCCATCACGTCGCGCGGGACGTCCCACGAATGCGCGACATAGGCCGGGGTCATCCACTCTTCGACGCGCTGGTCGCGGTGGGCGGGGTCGGACCAGTAGACAGCGAACATCACCGACCGGACAGAGAAGACGATGCAGACGACCAGCGCCAGCCCGAAGGCGCCGACCAGCAAGGGGTGGCGGCGGATCGCGGTGCCAAGACGGCGAAGGGGAGACGGGCGGTCGGTCATGGGGGGGGATCATGCCGCACCGCAGGCCGTCGGGGCAATGAGGCGTCGGGTCGCGACGCGGGGCCCGCGCGGCGGACAGGTTAGCGGCTAAGCGCCTTCATCCCGCGCTCGATGCCTTCCAGCGTCATCGGCACCATGCGCTCGGGGCCTAGGATGCGGTGCATCAGCTGGATCGACTGCACATAGTCCCACGCGTCTTCGCGAACCGGATTGATCCATAACAGCGAGGGCCACTGCGCCAAAGCGCGTTCCAGCCAGACCTGACCGGCCTCGGGGTTCCAGTGTTCGTTGGCGCCGCCGGGATGCAGGATCTCATAGGGCGACATGGTCGCATCGCCGACGAAGATGCATTTGTAGTCCGACCCGTAGGTGTTCAGCACCTCTTGCGTCGGGATCTGCGCGTTCCAGCGGCGGCGGTTGTCGCGCCAGACGCCTTCGTACAGGCAGTTGTGGAAGTAGTAATGTTCAAGGTGCTTGAACTCTGCCCGCGCGGCGCTGAATAGTTCCTCGACCACCTTGATATGCGGGTCCATCGACCCGCCAACGTCAAGAAACAGAAGCACTTTCACCGCGTTGCGGCGTTCGGGCCGGGTCTTCACGTCAAGATAGCCATGCTCTGCCGTGGCGCGGATCGTGCCGTTCAGATCCAGCTCTTCCGCCGCCCCGTCGCGCGCCCACTTGCGCAGCCGCTTCAGGGCCACCTTGATGTTGCGCGTGCCGATCTCGACCTGATCGTCGAAGTCGCGGAACGCGCGCTTGTCCCAGACCTTCACCGCGCGGCCGTGGCGGCTTTTCTCTTGCCCGATGCGCACGCCTTCGGGGTTGTAGCCCTGTGCGCCATAGGGCGACGTCCCGGCGGTCCCGATCCATTTCGACCCGCCCTGATGGCGGCCCTCTTGTTCGGCCAGCCGCTCGCGCAGGGTTTCCATCAGCTTTTCGAAGCCGCCCATTGCCTCGATCTCGGCGCGTTCCTCGGGCGTCAGGTGCTTCTCGGCCATCTTGGTCAGCCAGTCGGCGGGAAGATCCATCGCCTCGATAAGGGCCTCGACCGGCATCGTTTCCAGTCCGGCGAAGACCTCGGAAAAGGCGCGGTCGAACCTGTCGAGGTTGCGCTCGTCCTTCACCATCGCGGCGCGGGCGAGATAATAGAAACCGTCGATGTCGTATGTGACCAGCCCGGCCTGCATTCCTTCGAGAAAGGCAAGGTATTCGCGCAGGCTGACCGGGACGCCCACGGATCTCAGCCTGTCGAAGAAGGGCAGGAACATCAGCTCACGGTGCGGGCGACGACGATGGTGATCACGACGCCGACCACGGTCATGGCAATGCCGAAACCGGCCGCGTACTGCGCCATGTCCTTCTTGTTGCCGCCATTCTTCCGCGCCGTGAGAATACCGAGCAATGCTCCGAACACCGCGCTTGCAAGAACGATCATGGCTAACCTGCTGCTTTCACCCGTGAACTCAGCGCGGCAATTTCCGAAAGCCGCGCCCGGACAGAGTCGTCCGAGCCGAAGCCATACCGTGCCCAGCCCAGACTGTCACGACGTACCGCCTGCGCTTCGACGACGCGTCCCTGCACCTCCAGCGCCTCGGCCTTGATCATCAGCAACGTCGACAAAAGTGCGGCGTTCTCGGCCTGTACGACGATGCCCAGGCTTTCGTCGACCATCTGGATCGCCGTGTCCGCTTGACCCGAGCTAAGCGCGAACGCCGCCAGCTGCATCGAGACATGCGCCGCCTGAAGCTGGGTCTCGGGGCGCGACTTGTACAGCANCCCNGCCTGCAGGAACGAGGCCAGCGCGATGTCGGATTCGCCGGACAGGGCCAGCCGCCCCAGCGCGAACAGCGAGAAGGCCATGCGGTTGTCGGTCCAGCCCTGCTGGCGGGCGATTGAGACCGCGCGCTTGGCGGCGGCCTGACGCCGCGCGTCGCTGGTCCGCGGGCCAAGCGCCTCTTCGATGGCCTCGATCCACGCACGCGGCGTGCGCGAGGGCAGGGTGTCGGCAATGCCCTGTCCGCGCGGGTTCAGCTGGGCAAGGATCGCGGGCAGCCGCGCCGCGACCTGTTCGCGCGTCATGCCGGACTGCAGCGACGGGTGGTAGTAAGCCCGCAGGATCAGCATGTCGAAGCCGGTCAGGACGGCGTGAAAGTTGTCGTCGTTGAACACGCTGTCGCCCAGCCGGTACAGGTCGTTCAGCGGCCCCAGCGCCTGCGCCAGTTCCTCGTGCAGGCAGTCGCGGGCCTCTTGCGGGCTGACGTCGCCGGGCAGGAAGATCGACATGCGCTCGCGGGTCTGCAGCGTGGTCCAGTCGACAGCATCGGTGCGGCGCAGGCGCTTGAACTCTTCCCAGCTGGACAGACGCGGCACCACGAAGCAGGCGGCCTGCGGCACGTATCTTTGCAGTTCGCTGCGCGCCATCACCTCGATCGTGATCGAGGCGGGCTGATCCGGCGGCACCTGCGTGATCGAGATCCCGGCCTCGCGGCGCAGGCGGCTGAGCAGTCGGGCCAGATCCGGCCCAACGCTGGCCGGAGCGTTCCCGGTGATGCGAACCGAGATCGGCCCCTCGAACCGCGTCAGAACCGGCAGCTGCCGTCCGCTTTCAAGGGCGAAGGACAGGTCCAGAAAGTCGCGCGCGATCGCGGTGTTCGACCGGCCCGGCGGGCTGACCTTGGGCACCGCGAAAGTCTTCATCGGCGGCAGCGGTTGCGCGGTGGGCAGGGTGATCCGCCGGGTCGGCGTATCCGGCGGCGGCGGNGCGCCGCAGGCGGCAAGCGTCAGCGCCGCAAGGATCAAAAGAAGAATGCGCATCAGCCTAGGCCCTGTTGTACTTGATGAACGGCGTGAGCGTACCGATGCGGTCGTACAGCCGACGCGCTTCGGTGTTGAACTCCTGCGTCAGCCAATAGACCGTCGGCGCCCCGGCGGCGTCGGCAGCGGCATAGACCGCTTCGATCAGCGCCCGTCCGACACCGCGCCCGCGCATGTCGGGGTCGGCGTATAGGTCCTGCAGGTAGCACACGTTCTCGGTTTTCCACATGTGGCGATGGTAAAGATAGTGCACCAGCCCGCATGGCTTTCCATCAACCTCGGCAAGCAGGCCGTGGAAATCGTGTGGATCGTTGCCCAATAGCCGCGTGAAGGAAACGTCGTACACCTCGGCCGGAACGCTGGATTCGTAGAACGTCAGGTAGGCGGTCCAAAGACGCTGCCAGTCGTCGCGGTCGCGGGCCTCGACCGGGCGGATGGTCAGGGACGCGAGGGTGCTGGCGGTCGTCATGGATGGGGCCTCCGGGCATCGCGGATTGGTGCAGAACCTTAACAGTCATAACGTGTTAGGGGTCGGCAGATCAACGAGACGCAACGGCAGGACGTGTCCGTGAGCGGACGATTGCAGAGCAGCCCTCAGCGCCCGCCGCGCGCCATGAATGCCAGCCGCTCGAACAGGTGGACGTCCTGTTCGTTCTTCAAAAGCGCCCCGTGCAAGCGGGGCAGGGCGTCCTTACCCGGCGCGCGCAGGTCCTCTGCCGACAGGTCCTCGGCCAGCAGCAGCTTGAGCCAATCGAGCACTTCCGAGGTTGACGGTTTCTTCTTCAGGCCGCTCATGTCCCGAATCTCGTAGAATCGGGTCAGCGCGGCGGTCAGAAGCGACTCCCGGATGTCCGGAAAATGAACGTCGACGATCCGGCGCATCGTTTCCATGTCGGGAAAGCTGATGTAGTGGAAAAAGCACCGCCGCAGGAAGGCGTCGGGCAATTCCTTTTCGTTGTTCGAGGTGATGATCACGATCGGACGTCGCTGCGCCCGCACGGTCTCGCCCGTCTCGTAGACGTGGAATTCCATCCGGTCGAGTTCCTGCAGCAGGTCGTTCGGAAACTCGATGTCGGCCTTGTCGATCTCGTCGATCAGCAGGACGCTGCGGCCCTCTGATACGAAGGCGTCCCACAGCTTGCCGCGGCGGATGTAATTGCGCACATCGTACACGCGTTCATCGCCCAACTGGCTGTCACGCAAGCGGGAAACGGCATCGTACTCGTACAAGCCCTGCTGTGCCCGGGTCGTCGATTTGACGTGCCATTCGATGATCGGCAGACCCAGCGACGCGGCCACCTGCCGGGCCAGTTCCGTTTTGCCGGTTCCGGGCTCTCCCTTCACCAGCAGCGGACGCTCCAGCGTCACGGCCGCGTTCACGGCGACCGTCAGATCAGCTGTCGCTACGTAAGTCTCGGTGCCAGTGAATTTCATATCGGATTTCAATCCGCTGAAGCCGGTTGTTCACGTTTCCTTACCGTCCGGCAACGGTTCGTGCAAGCTGGCGCATTCGTGCGTGACATCACTAACGGCATGTTATAGACGGGCGCCATAAGGAGGGTGCCGGATGCCGATGATGCGCGACATCGACCTGTCCGGCCAAGCAGGGAAAAATCGAATGAAGGCCGAGACCTTTCTGTCGGACGATTATACGCCAGCCGAAGACGAACCTTTCATGAACGAGCGGCAGCTCGAATATTTCAGACGAAAGCTGTTTACCTGGAAAGCGGACCTTATGGGTGACAGCAAAAACACCATCGAGGGGCTGCAGGACAGCGCCCGTGCTGTTCCGGACATCGCCGACCGGGCCAGTGAGGAAACCGACCGCGCGCTGGAACTTCGCACCCGCGATCGCCAGCGCAAACTGGTCGCGAAGATCGACGCCGCGCTGCGGCGGATCGAGAATGGCGAATACGGCTACTGCGAAGTGACGGGCGAACCGATCTCGCTCAAGCGGCTCGACGCCCGCCCGATCGCGACCATGAGCCTCGAGGCGCAAGAGCGTCACGAACGTCGTGAGAAGGTCCACCGCGACGATTGATCCCTTGCGCGACAGCGCGGGCTGAACGACACCGGGGCCTGTCCCCGGTGTTTTTCGTTTCGGGGCAGGGCGGACCAGCAAAGGAGAACCCGGCATGCTGATCGGACAGCGGATCACCGTGATCGGTGCCGGTATCGGCGGCCTTGCCGCAGCGGTCGCCTTGGCCCGGCGCGGGGCGCAGGTCACCGTTCTGGAACGCGCCCCCGCGATCCGCGAGGTCGGGGCGGGCCTGCAGGTCTCGCCCAACGGCGCCGCCGTGCTGGCCGGGCTGGGGCTGGGCGACGCGTTGCGCGCCGCCGGCGTGGTCAGCCGCGCCGTGCAGCTTCGCGATTACCGCCGCGGCGCGCCGGTCCTGCGGATGGACCTCTCCTCGTACAACGCCGCCGGCCACCCCTTCGTGCTGATCCACCGCGCCCGGCTGATCGAGCTTCTGGCCGATGCCGCGCGGGACGCAGGCGTCGAGATCCAGCTCGGCGCCGAGGTGCAGCCCTCTGACGAACCGCTGCCGGGCGAGATGCTGCGCATCGGCGCCGAGGGCATCCATTCGCAGATGCGCGCCACGCTGAACGGCCCCGAAACGCCGTTCTTCACCGGCCAGGCCGCGTGGCGGGCGGTAATCGCGGACGAGGCGCCGCCGNAATCCTGCGTCTACATGGGGCCGGGGCGGCACCTGGTGACCTATCCGCTGGGCAACGGTTTGCGGAACATCGTCGCGGTCGAGGAACGGCAGGACTGGACCCGGGAAGGCTGGTCGCACCCCGACGATCCCGACACCCTGCGCCGCGCCTTCGCAGGCTTCGCACCAGAGGTGCGCGGCTGGCTGGACAAGGTGTCGGAAACCCACGTCTGGGGCCTGTTCCGCCACCCCGTCGCCGCGACATGGCATTCCGACGCTTGGGCGCTTCTGGGCGATGCGGCCCACCCGACGCTGCCCTTCCTCGCGCAGGGCGCCAACATGGCGCTGGAAGACGCGTGGGTGCTGGCCGACTGCCTGAACGCCCTGCCGCCGGACGAGGCGCTGGCGCTGTATCAGGCGCGTCGCCGCCCGCGCGTGAGCCGCGCCATCGCGGCGGCCAACGGCAACGCCCGCAACTTCCACCTGAGCAACCCGGCGGTGCGCCTCGCGGCCCATACGGTGCTGCGGCTGGGCGGCGCGCTGGCCCCGGCGATGCCGCTGCGCCGGTTCGACTGGCTGTACGGACACGACGTCACGACGGGCTAACGTTCCGCAAGATAGATCCGCACCGCGTCCTGCACATGGCGGAACCGGTCGCCGCCCAGATGCTTGCCGCCATACCAGCGCGTCACCACGATCACGTGGTCGGTCAGCCCCTCGCGCTCCAGCATTCGCAGAATGACCATTCCGGCGCCGGACTCGCCGTCGTCGTTCTTCACCGGCCCGTCCGCTGTCAGCAGGCCCCACGAATGATGCGTCGCCTTGGCGAACTTCTTGCGGCGCAGCAGCTCTTTCACGAAGGCTTTCGCGTCGTCTTCGGATGCGCAGGGCCCGCCGGAAACGGCGTATTTCGACCCGCGGTCCGAGATGATGTTCTCCAGCACCAGCATCCGCGTGCGGTACCCCGGACCCGGCAAAAACGCCACCCGCTTCTCCTCTTGCGAAATACCTCGGGGGAGGGCGCCGTAGGCGGCCTGGGGGCAGAGCCCCCTCAACGCCTCAGCCGCGCAGGCCCCGCGCCGTAAGGACAGACAGCGCCAGCGAGCCGAGGATGCAGGCGGTGAACAGGTACAGGCCCCAGGCCGTTTCCACCGTGGCCATCCCGACGCCCTTCACGACGACGATGTACAGGGCGATCAGGAATACGTCCGCCATCGCCAGCTTTCCCGCCAGCGTCAGCGCGGGCAACAGGCGGGGCGAGGCAAGGTCGAACTGCACCAACGCCAGCCCGACGGTCTTCACATAGGGCGCGACCAGCGCGAAAAGGGTGACCAGCAGCGCCAGAAACACGTCCGACCCCCACAGCGACTGCAATCCCGAGATCACCGAGATCTCGGACAGTCCGAACAGCGGCAGCAGGCCCGCGCGCATCAGCGGCGCGAACCATGCGATGGGGAACAATACCAGAAGCGACAGGTTCAGAAGGCGCAGCGCCACGTCGGTTTCTCCCGTGCCGGACCGAAAGCCGGGGCGCGGACGCGCCCCTGTCGTGCAGAAACGCCACGCAGCCCCGCGTGACAAGGGCCAATCGGACGGCAATCGGGGCTGCCCTTCCGGCTTGGCTCGTCTAGGATTGCGCGGAAATGGGAAGCGCGGATGCAGGAGGACGCGGACATGGGATGGTTCATTTCCTACAAGGCAGCGGTCGACCCGTCGCATTGCGACGCGCTGGGCCACATGAACGTGTCGCGCTACTTCGCGGCCTGTTCGGACGCGGGCTTCGCGCTGCAGGGCGAATTCGGCCTCACCGCCCGCGACATGCGCGAGGGGCGCCGGATGTCCTTCGCGGTNGTCCATGCCGACAGCGATTTCCGGTCCGAGGTTCACGCGGGCGAGACGATCTTCATGGAAAGCGGCATCGCCGCGATCGGCGGCAAGTCGATGACCTTCCGTCACCGCCTGTTCCGGGCCGACGGGCGGCAGATCTGTTTCGAGACGCGGTTTCGGTGTGCCTTGATGAACCTTGTGACGCGGAAATCAGAGCCGGTTCCCGACGACATCCGCGCCGCCGCGCAGGCGGTCTTTGTCGGGGACGACTAGGACCGCGCCGGCGTCAGCCGCCCAGCCGCCGCAGTCTGGGGGTCAGCCGCAGGCGGGTGTCGTCATCCACCGCCACGCCCCGCAGCAAGGCCGCGCGGGCGCGCAGGTTCGCGGCGCGGGCCGCAAGGATCTCTCCGTCGGTGGCATCGCTGCGGGCCAGTCCGCGCCGGTCCAGCACCTCGTTGAGAGGCACCAGCACCGGATAGTCCGACCGCCGCGCCTCGGGCGACACGGCATGGTCCAGATCGGGCCAGTCGGCGCAGGCCGATAGCGCAACGCACAACGGCAGGATCAGGACGACAGGGCGCATGGCGGGCAGACTCCCCTCGCTTAGGCCGTGGTGGAACCGTGCTGCAGGGGCCGTGTCGGCGCCCTTTGAACCATGATCCGGGCGCTATTTGATGCCCCGGCAGGCCGTTTTGCAGCAATTTGGCGTATCTGTATCAGATGAAATCTCATATGACGTTGTGAGAGGTTATTTTTGGAATAAATATTTTGTCATGACAAGAACTGTCGCCAATGGCGCAAGCAATACCGCTGCGCGCATCAGGGATGCGGCCCGGTTCCTTTTCGCCCGGGACGGCTATGCCGCTGTTTCCATGCGGCAACTCGCGGCCGAGGTCGGGGTTCAGGCCGGGGCGTTGTACCTGCACATCCCCGATAAACAATCGCTGCTGTTCGATTTGCTGCACGAGAACATGGAAAGTCTGCTGGTGGCGTGGGACGCCGAACCACGAGGCGAGGGGCCGGTGGGCCGACTGGAAAGCTTTGTCCGGTTCCACATCCGCACCCATCTCGACTGTCCTGAAAGCGTGTTCTTGTCCAATATGGAGCTGCGCAACCTCACGCCCGAGAACTTCAGGGTGATCGCCGGCCTGCGCGACCAGTACGAGGCGGAACTGGTCGCGATCCTTCAGGACGGCAGCGCCGCGGACAAGATGCGGGTGCCGGATGCCAACCTTGCCGCGAAGGCGGTGCTGGCGATGCTGACCGGTGTCAGCGGCTGGTATCGCGATGGCGGACGTCTAAGCCGCGAGCGTGTGGAACGGATCTACTGGAACATGGTGCGGCGCGCGGTCGGCGCCTGAGCCCGGCGTCGCCGATCCGCGCGGGGCAGGATCACTCGGCGCCGGTTTCGATGGCCACCTCTTGGCGCAGGGCGCCGGTGGCGGGGTCGAAGATCAGGATGCGGTCGTCATCGGTCACGATCGCCGCCCAGCCGCGCCCCAGCGTGACCGCCTCGGCACGGGTGCCGTCGGGCAGGACAACCGCCTCGGGCAGCACCGGGCCGTTGCGTTCGGGGAAGCGGGTGACAAGGAACGCGATCAGCACTATGAACCCGCAGATCATTACCACCATCAGCACGGTCACGAGCGTCCGCAGAAGCTTGAGCGACCGCGAGTCCATGATCGCCTGTTCCGGAGTTTCTTCCATGTCCGCCTCTCGTCTGCTGGTGACGATCGCCTCCGATCCGCCGCCGCGCCTTGATAAGGCACTGGCCCGCGACGTGCCAGAGGCCGCCGCCCTCAGCCGGTCGCGTCTTGCGAAGATGCTGGCGGACGGCGCTGTTTTGCTAGAGGGCGCGGCGGTGACCGACGCCAAGGCGAAACCGTCCGAGGGGCAGGTCTATGAGTTGGTGATCGAGGCCGCGGCCGAGACCGACATGACCCCCGAAGATATCGCGCTGGACGTCGTCTATGAGGACGACAGCCTGATCGTGGTCAACAAGCCTGCGGGCATGGTCGTCCACCCCGCGCCCGGCAGCCCGGCGGGGACGCTGGTGAACGCGCTGCTGGCCCATTGCGGCGACAGCCTGTCCGGCGTCGGCGGTGTCGCGCGGCCGGGTATCGTGCACCGGATCGACAAGGACACCAGCGGCCTGCTGGTCGCCGCCAAGACCGACCGCGCGCATCATTCGCTTGCGGCACAGTTCGAAAAGCATTCGGTCGAACGTCACTATCTGGCGGTTGTCTACGGCGTGCCCGACAAGGCCGACCCGCGCCTGCGCGGCATCCGGGGCGTCAGTTTCGAGGACGGCGGCGTTCTGAAACTGACCACGCAGGTGGCGCGCCACCGCACCGACCGCCAGAAGCAGGCGGTGGTGTTCCAGAATGGCAAGCACGCGGTGACGCGGGCACGGGTCGTCGAACGGCTGGGTCAGCCCCCGGCCGCCGCGCTGATGGAATGCTGGCTGGAAACCGGGCGGACCCACCAGATCCGCGTGCACATGGCACATGCCGGTCATGCGCTGATCGGCGATCCCGTCTATGGCGGCCGCCGCAAGCTGCCCGGACGCATGGTGCCCGAGGGCGCCGCCGAGGCCGCGGCGGCCTTCCCGCGGCAGGCGCTTCACGCTGCGACATTGGGGTTTATTCACCCCGAAACGAACGATTTCTTAAGGTTTGAGGCGGATCTTCCCGCCGATTTGATGGAACTGCTGCGCGCGCTCGGGGCTTCTTCCCGTGACACGAAGGCGTGAGATTTGATGACATCGCTGGATGCGCGACGGAAATCTGCACATCTTGCGTACCACCTGTCGAGTACCGCGTCATCTTGAACGGTGACGTGACGATGCCTAGATAGATGTTAAGGCCCGAAACATTCGGGCGCCAAGAGGGATGCAAATGAGCAATTACACGTCTCTTCCAGCGCCGTCCCCGGAACAGGGGCTGAACCGGTATTTGCAGGAAATCCGCAAGTTCCCGATGCTGGAACCGGAAGAGGAATACATGCTGGCGAAAGCCTGGGTCGAGCGCGAGGATACCGGCGCCGCCCACAAGCTGGTGACGTCTCACCTGCGGCTCGCCGCGAAGATCGCGATGGGATACCGTGGCTACGGTCTTCCGCAGGCCGAGGTGATCTCGGAAGCCAACGTTGGCCTGATGCAGGCCGTGAAACGGTTCGACCCTGAAAAGGGCTTCCGCCTTGCGACCTATGCCATGTGGTGGATTCGTGCCGCGATTCAGGAATACATCCTGCGCTCGTGGAGCCTTGTGAAGCTTGGCACGACGTCGGCGCAGAAGAAGCTGTTCTTCAACCTGCGCAAGGCGAAGGCCCGCATCGGCGCGCTTGAGGATGGCGACCTGCATCCCGACAAGGTGGCGCGGATCGCGACTGACCTTGGCGTGACCGAGGACGAGGTGATCTCGATGAACCGCCGGATGTCCGGTGGCGATGCAAGCCTGAACGCGATGGTCGGCTCGGAAGGCGACAGCGCGACCGAGTGGCAGGACTGGCTGGAAGACGAAGACGCCGACCAAGCCGGCAGCTACGAGGAAAAGAACGAGCTGGAGGTCCGGCGCGAGCTGATGGCCGAAGCCCTAGAGGTTCTGAACGAACGCGAGCAGGACATCCTGACCCAGCGCCGCCTGCAGGATCAGGCCGTGACGCTGGAAGACCTGTCGGGCCAGTACGGCGTCAGCCGCGAGCGTATCCGCCAGATCGAGGTGCGCGCCTTCGAGAAGCTGCAAAAGCGGATGAAGGATCTTGCCCGTGAGAAGGGTGTGATGGGCGGCCAGCCGGCCTGATCCGCACGTTCCAACCTGATATTCACGACGCCCGGACGCCTGTTCCGGGCGTCTTTGTTTGTCGGGACCGCTTTGCGTGCGGCCGGGTCCGTCAGGCTTTGGTTAGCGAAACCAGCCGCGCCACCAGCGTTTCGACCAGTGCGGCACTGTCCCCAAGCCCGGCCAGAATGTCCGTCGCCCGGGCGGCCAGCGCGTCCTGCGCCGTGGCATCGCCCGCAAGCCGCACCAGCGCATCGCGCAGGTCGTCGGCGCCGCTGACCGCGACAGCCCCGCCGCCCGTGTCCAGCGCCGTATAGACATCGCGAAAGTTCGCGATGTCTGGGCCGTGCAGGATGGCCGACCCGGCGGCGGCGGGCTCGAACGGCGTGTGCCCGCCCTTGGGCGCGAAAGAGCCCGCCACGAAGGTCATCCCGGCAAGGCGGTACCATAGCGGCATCTCTCCCAGCGTGTCGGCAAGGTAGATGGCGGTGTCCAGCGTCGGCTGTTCCCCGGCGCTTCGGCGCGCGACGGTCAGGCCCGTGGCGCGGGCGATCTGCGCGACCTCGTCGCCACGGGCGGGATGGCGCGGCGCAAGGATCATCTTCAGGCCCGGCCGGTCGGCACGCGCGGCGGTGAAGCCGTCCAGCACGGCGCGTTCCTCGCCCTCGTGGGTCGAGGCGACCAGCAGCGTGTCGGGCCGGGGGAACAGGGGCGTCAGCGCGGCCAGCGTGTCGGCGTCCGGCTGCGGTAGGTCCACGCCGGATTTCAGCGTGCCGGTCGGACCTTGCGCGCTGGCGGGCAGACCCAGCGCCGCGAAATGGCGGGCCGATTGGTCATCCTGCGCGCTCAGGAACGACAGGCGGCGCATCAGCGTCGCGGCAAGGCGCGGTGCGCGCTGCCATGTCGAGAAGCTGCGCGCGGACATGCGCCCGCCGATGCAGGCGACGGGCATCGGCGCGGTGACGATCCGGTTCGGCCAAAGCTCGTTCTCCATCACGATCAGCAGGGCGGGGCGGGTGCGGCGGCGAAAGCGGGCAAGCGCCCAGCGGAAATCCAGCGGTGCAAGGCGGGCGGTCACGCCGGGAAAGTCCCACCCCCGCGCCAGCGCGCGCCCCGTCACGGTGTTCGCGGTCACGACGATCGGCAGGTCGGGCCGTGCCGCGCGCAGCGCACCCACCAGCCCCCGGGCCGAGGCGAGTTCGCCATTCGACGCGCCGTGCAGCCAGATCGCGCCGGGCTTCGCGGGGGCGCCGCCACCCAGCCGCTGCGACAGGTCGGCCCATGTTTCGCGTCCGCGCAGGACGCGCAGCAGCGCACCGCCCAAAAGGACGGGGGACAGCAGGGTCAGCAGGCAGCGGTACAGAAGCATCGGCATCATCGCGCTATGCCACGCGGGCGCGGGCGGGCAAAGAAAAACCCGGCGGCCTGTCCGGGCGCCGGGTTCGGGTGGTGCGTGGCGAGAAGGATTATTCCTCGCCGTCGTCCATCTTGCCCGCGTTCAGCTGGGCATATTGCTCGGGGCCCACGCGCTCGAACAGGTCAAGCTGCGTCTCAAGGAAGTCGACGTGGCCTTCCTCGTCGGTCAGCAGCGCCTCGAACATGTTTTTCGACACGTAGTCGCCGACGCTTTCGCAGTAGGCGCGGGCTTCTTTATACAGGGCCACGGCTTCGAGTTCGGCGGCAAGGTCGGCTTCCAGCGTTTCCTTCGGCGTCTGGCCGATGCGCAGGGGGTCGAGTTTCTGAAGGTTCGGGTGGCCCTCAAGGAAGATGATCCGGTCGATCAGCTTGTCGGCGTGGTGCATCTCTTCGATGCTTTCCTCGCGGCTTTTCTTGGCCATGTGGGCAAGGCCCCAATCGGCCTGCAGGCGGAAGTGCAGCCAATACTGGCTGACGGCGGTCAGCTCGGCCCGCAGCGCCCGGTTGAGATATTCGATGACTTTTGCGTCGCCCTTCATGGAACGGACCCCTTGGTGAATGCTATCCACCAAGAGTAGTCCCGGCTTAGAAGGATTCCAAGTTTGACTTGGGCGCAGCTTGGAAAAATTCAGCCCACCGGAAGGGGCGAGGGGGCAGCGGCCCCAGCCCGATCAGCCTTGGCGTACCGATTTGGCTTTGAAACGCAGGCCGCGCAGGTTGGCCGGCACCTCGAGATTTTCGTTTCCGGCCATCGTGTTCATGAACAGCGGCAGGCACCCGCCGCAATCCGCAGCCTTTCCAAGCGCGCGATAGATCTTGCCGGGCGTGATCAGCGTATCGGGGTCCGATGCGCGCATCCAGTCGATTGCCGAGTGGATGTCATCATCGGAAATGTTCTGGCAGTGGCAGATGATCAACGGACGTCTCCCGGCGCGTCTTTCTGGGTCTTGCGGCAGAAACTGAGTGAAAGTGTCGGATAAGTCAATGGCCGTGTCGGCGAGGGCCGGATCACGGTGATGCGAGATTGTGATTGGATGGCTCGGGGTGGGGGGGGACGACCCCTGCCTGACCCTTCGGGGGGTTGCCCCCTCCCTAACCCTCCCCCTTGAAGGGGGAGGGAACTATGTCGTGCTCGGTATAGATGTTGGTCCTGCCGGGGCAGGCCAGAGGCTTCTACAGAAGCTCCAGAACGTGCTTCGGGCCGGTGGGGCGGATGCCGTTCGGGTTCAGCGCCTTGATCGAGTAATATCCGCGCGTGATGTGATCCATGTTCACCGTCGCGCGAATGCCGGGCAGGGCAAGGATGCGCTTGGTGTAGGCCCACAGCCGCGGATAGTCGGCGATCTGACGGCGGTTGCACTTGAACACGCCGTGATAGGCCGCGTCGAAGCGGATCAGCGTCACGAAGGTGCGGATGTCCGTCTCGGTCAGCCGGTTCCCGAACAGGTAGTCGCCGGTCAGCCGGTCCTCCAGTTCATCCAGCATCGCGAACACGCCATCGACGGCCTCGTCATACGCGGCCTGCGAGGTGGCGAAGCCAGCTTTGTAGACGCCGTTGTTCAGCGCGTCGTAGATCCGGGGGTTCAGCGCGTCGATCTCTTCGGCCAGATCCGCCGGGTACAGGCGCAGGTCCGACGGCACGAGGCCCTCGAACGCGGTGTCCAGCATCCGCACGATGTCGGCGCTTTCGTTGTTCACCATCACGTCGCGCTTCATGTCCCACAGCACCGGAACCGTGGCGCGGCCCGTGAATTGCGGATCGGCGCGGGTGTACAGCTCGTGCATGTAGGTCGCGCCGTGCAGCGGGTCCTCGTCCGCCTTGTCGTATCCGCCGAAACGCCAGCCCTGTCCGGTCAGCGCGGGGTTCACCACGGTGACGGGGATGATGTCCTCTAGCCCCTTCAGGGCGCGGACCATCAGGGTGCGCGATGCCCACGGGCAGATATAGGCGACGTACAGGCGATAGCGCCCGGCCTCGGCCGGAAAGCCGCCTTCGCCGGTCGGGCCGGGGCTGCCGTCCGGGGTGATCCAGTTGCGGAAGGACGAGACCTGCCGCACGAACCGGCCCTTGTCGTCCGATTTCTGGACCGGGTCCCAGTCCTTTGTCCAAACTCCATCGACGAGCATGGGATGTCCTTTCTTGCGGAAATCAGTGGAAGACGAAGCTGCGCATCGAGACGGACCCGATGTCGATGCTTTCGTTCATGAAGGTCAGCTGGTCCTTGTCGTCGGACGCCCCGGCCACCGTCAGCGACGGCAGGTAGTGGTCCAGCGAGGGGTGCGCGACATGCAGCAGCGGCCCAAGTGCGGTCCGGTCGGCCACGGCGGCAAGGTTGCGGTTGCCCAGCATGTCGGCGAAGTGGCGGTCGAACTCGATCGCCCAGTCGTGCGGCTTGCCGCCCCAGCGCAGGGCGCCAAGGTTGTGCACCACGTTGCCCGACCCAAGGATCAGGACGCCCCGGTTGCGCAGGTCCGCGATGGCGCGGCCGATTTCAAGGTGATGCGCCAGATCCTTGGTCATGTCGATCGACAGCTGGAACACCGGCACGTCGGCGTCGGGGTACAGCCATTTCAGCACCGACCACGCGCCGTGGTCGAGACCCCAGGTCTCGTCGCCTTCTGCATGGTGGCTGGCCAGCAGCGACACCACCTCTTGCGCCGTGTCGGGCGCGCCGGGGGCGGGGTACTGCTGTGCGAACAGTTCCTGCGGGAAGCCGTAGAAGTCGTGGATCGTCTTCGGCATCCGCGAGACGTTCACCAGCGTGGTGCCCCGCGTCATCCAGTGCGCCGAGACGACAAGGATCGCCTGCGGGCGGGGCAGGGTGCGGCCCAGCTCGGCCCAGCTGCGGGAATAGTCGTTGTCCTCGATAGCGTTCATCGGAGAGCCGTGGCCGAGGAAGACCACCGGCAAACGGTCGGACGCCTTCAGGCTGTCCTTCAGCGATTGCAGATCGTGCGCGATGCTCATGGCGTGTCCTTTCTTCCGGTCTGTCCGGGTGCGTTGTCCGGAATATGCGGATTGTCGTTTGTCAATGAAATGGTAATGATGTGGAATGACCTACAACGTTTCATTCCTAATGGGGGCGGCATGGACCTGATCGACGGGCTTCGCGCCTTCGTGGCCACGGCGCAGACCGGGTCGTTCACCGGCGCGGCGGAACGGCTGGGCGTGTCGAACCGGCTGACGTCGAAATACGTGGCCGAGCTTGAAACACGTCTTGGCCTGCGCCTGTTGCAGCGCACCACGCGGCGCGTGGGTCTGACCCCGGCGGGCGAGGATCTGCTGCAACGGGCGCCGTCGCTGCTGGAGGATCTGGACGACATGCTGTCCGCGGTGCGCGAGGATTCCCGTGGACTGGCCGGGACGATCCGCGTGTCCGCGCCCGTGACCTTCGGAGAGGTCTACGTCGCCGGGATGCTCAGCCGGTTCGCCGACCCGCATCCCGATCTGGTCGTCGACCTGCGGCTGAGCGACGGGTACAGCGACCTTGCCACCGACGGTATCGACCTTGCGTTCCGCATCGGCGATCCCGCTGTCTCGTCGCTGAAGGCCCGTCGGCTGGGCGAGATCCGCAGCCTTGTCGTGGCATCGCCCGACTATCTTGCCGGGGCGGGGACGCCGGAGCATCCGCGCGATCTGCCCGACCACGCCTGCATTGGCGACACCAACCGGCGCGACGGGCGGCGGTGGACGTTCGAGGCGGCAGACGATGAGATCAGCGTCCCCGTCGCGGCCCGGTTCATGGTCAACAGCGCGCGCGCCGCGTGCGATCTGGCACTGGACGGGCAGGGTATCGCCTTTTGTCCCGAGTTCGTGCTTGGCAGCGCGTTGCAGGACGGGCGGCTGGTGCGGCTGCTGGCGGACTACCGGACGGCCACGCACCCGCTGAACGCGGTGTACCTGTCGGGCAACGCTCTGCCGCGCAAGGTGCGGGCGCTGATCGACTTCGCGGTGGCGGACGTGAAACGCGCCGGGGTCTTGTGACCGAAACCTGGTTCTGCTCCGGTGCGTCCGGTGAAACCTCTGCCCCCGCCCGCCGAAAGGACCGCCCGATGCCGCATCCGCTTCTCGAGCCCAAGATCGACTGCCACCTGCACCTGCTGGATCCACAGCGGTTTCCCTATGGCGAGGGCACGCCCTACCGCCCCGAGGGGCAGGAGATCGGGACGCTTCACCAGATGCGCGCGGTGTTCGACGCAAACGGCGTGACCCGCGCGCTGCTGGTGCAGCCGTCGTCGGGCTATGGCACCGACAACAGCGCGATGCTGGACGCGATCCAAAGGTCGGGCATGGACTGGCGCGGCATCGCGGTGGTCGGGCCGGACGTGACGCACGACCAGCTTGCGGCGTTGAAGGCGGGGGGCGTGGCCGGGGTCGCCTATAACCTGCCGTTTCATCCGGCCGGGTACTACAAGGCGTTCGCCCACGTGACCGAGATGCTGGTCGATCTTGACCTTGTGCTGGACATCCAGTTCGAGGGCGACGGCATCTTCGAGGCGCTGGAATTGCTGGGGAACGCCCCGGTGCGGCTTGCCATCGACCACTGCGGGCGCCCCGACCTGTCGGCGGGCCGCGACAGCGCGGCATTCCGGGCGCTGCTGGCGCTGGCGGATCGCGCCCCGGATACGGTAATCAAACTGTCGGGCCACCACAAGTTCGCGCCGTTCCCGTGGCCGTTCGAGACGGCGGCGCCCTTCGTTGCGGACCTGCTGGCGGCCTATACGCCCGATCGCTGCGTCTGGGGGTCCGACTGGCCGTTCCTGCGGGTGCCCGAGCGGNTGGACTATGGCCCGCTTCTGACCCTTGCCGCCCAGAGCCTGCCCGACGACGCCGCCCGCGAAAAGGTGTTCCGGCGGACGGCGGAGCGGATGTTCTGGGGTTAGGGCCGTCGTGTCGCCGCACGAAAAAGGCCCGGACGTTTCCGTCCGGGCCTGTTGGCAATGCTCAGCAGAAGATCAGAACGGGCTGTCCGGGAAGTAGAAGGATTCCGCGTTTTCCGGCGTGATCATCTGGCTGCCGATGATGAACCGGCCCGATACGGGTGTCGACGACACCAGACCCAGCGCCGTCAGTTCGATCGCGGTGGCGATCTGCGCGGGCGGATAGGTCACGTTGACCGGCAGCATCGGGTCTTCGTCCATGATGCGCTTGATGATCTCTTTCATCCCGGCGCCACCGACGACCCACATCTCTTCGTTGCGGCCCGCCTGGTCGATGGCTTCCAGAACGCCCACGGCCATGTCGTCGTCCGCCGCCCAGACGGCGTCGATGTCGTCGTACTTGGACAGGAAGTCCTGCATCACGTTGAACGCGTCGTCGCGGTTCCAGTTGCCGTGCTGCATGTCCAGCACGTTGATGCCGGACCCGTCGATGGCGGCGGTGAAGGCGTCCACGCGCTCGTTGTCCAGCGTCGTCGGGATGCCGCGCAGAACGACGATGTTGTCGCCCTCGTTCAGGTTCTCGGCAAAGTATTCGCCCGCGACACGGCCAAAGCCGGGGTTGTCGCCCGCGACGTACAGGTCCTCGATCCCCGGCACCGACAGGCCGCGGTCGACCACGGTNACCCAGATGCCCTGTTCCTTGACCGCCTGCACGGGCGAGGTCAGCGGCTCGGATTCGAAGGGCAGCACGACCAGCGCATCGATGCCACGCGTGGCGACCATGTCTTCGATGTCGTTGACCATCTTGCCCGCGTCACCGGCGGTCGCCAGCACGAACTCAAGCTGCGGATAGGTCGCTTCCAGCCGCTCGATCGACGCCTGCGCGTGATAGTTTAGCCCGCCCATGAAGCCGTGCGTGGCGGACGGGATGGCGACACCGATAGTGTAGCTGTCGTCCTGTGCCAGCGCCGGTCCGGATGCAAGTGCCAGGCCGACGGCGGCCCCCTTAAGCAATGTCCTGCGTTTCATATCTTTCCTCCCAGTGTTTGCCGCTCAGTCGGCGGACTTGCCTTGCCGCTGCAATACGACGGCAAGAATGACGATCACGCCTTGGATCGCGCCGTTCAGGTACGGCGACACGATCGAGGCGAGGTTCAGGATGTTGTCGATCAGGCTAAGGATCAGCACCCCGACGACGGTGCCCCAGACGCGGCCGAAGCCGCCCTTGAGCACGGTGCCGCCGATGATCACGGCGGCGATGGCTTCCAGTTCCCACAGCACGCCGGTCGAGCCAGAGGCCGAGCCAAGGCGCGGCACGTACATGATGGTCGCAAGCCCCACGAGACCGCCAAGGATCACGTAGGTGGCCATGCGCACCAGATCGACCTTCACCGCCGAATAGCGGGCGACCTGCTCGTTCGCGCCAAGCGAGGCGCAGTGGCGGCCAAACGGCGTTTTGCGCATCGCGATCTCGCCCAGAATGGCGACGACGGCGAAGACGATGATGGGCCATGCGACGCCCAGCAGCCCGTCGTAATAGACCGGGCGGTAGAAGGTGCGCGCCTCGAAATCCAGCGACAGGGTGCCGCCGTCCGCCAGCCATGTGGTCAGCGACCGATAGATCCCCATCGCGCCCAGCGTGACGATGAACGCCTCGATCCCGGCCTTGGCGATCAGGATGCCGTTCAACAGCCCCGCCGCCAGCCCGGTCAGCAGGGCCACCGCCATCCCCGCCAGCACCAGCGGCACGCCGATGCCAAGCGAGGGGACCATCGCGTTCATCGCCATGATCATGACCCCCGCGACGAAGGCCGCCATCGAGCCCACCGACAGGTCGATCCCGCCGCCGGTGATCACGAAGGTCATGCCGACGGCGATGATGCCGATGAAGGCCGAGCGGGCCAGCACGTTGGTCACGTTGCCATAGCTTAGGAAGTTCGAGTTCAGCGAGGCGCCAAGGATGATCAGCGCGATCAGCGCCAGCACCGGGCCAAGCGTCTGGAACGACAGGCGAAAATGGGGGGCGGCGGCCGAGGCCGTGGTGTCGGTCATGCGGAAGCTCCGGTCAGTTCGCCCACGCCCATCGCGCGGCGCAGGATCGCGTCTTCGGTGATCTCGGCGCCCGCGAGTTCCCCGGCGAGGTGGCCGCGTCCCATCACGACCACGCGCGAGGACAGGCCGATCACCTCGGGCAGTTCCGAGGACACGACGATGACGCTTTTGCCTTGGGCCGCGAGGGCGGCGATGAAATCGTAGATCTGCTGCTTGGTGCCGATGTCGATGCCACGCGTGGGCTCGTCGATGATGACGATCTGCGGCTCGGCCAGCATGGTCTTGGCCAGCAAAAGCTTTTGCTGGTTGCCGCCCGACAGGCTGCCGGCGGTCATGGTGCGGTCCTTGGCGCGGATGTCGAATTCCGAGAACGCGGTGGTCAGCGCCTTTTCTTCGGCGGACTTGTCGATGAACAGCCGCCCGAAGCGGTCCAGCGCCAGCAGGGTCAGGTTCTCGGTCAGCGACTTGCCCAGCAGCAGACCCTTTTCCTTGCGGTCCTCGGTCAGATAGACCAGCCCCGCCTCGCGCGCGGCCCGAACCGATCCCGACCGCAGCGGCGCGCCGTTGACGGTCACGCGCCCGGTCGCGGGGCGGAGGCCGACGATGCCTTCCATCAATTCGGTGCGGCCCGCGCCCACCAGCCCGGCAAAGCCCAGCACCTCGCCCCGCCGCAGCTTGAACGAGGCGTCGCGGACATGGCCCGGCACCGTCAGGTTCTCGACCTCCAGCACCACGTCGTCACCGGGGGCGGGGCGGTCGGGGAACAGGTCGGACAGTTCGCGGCCCACCATCGCCTCGGCTATCGCGTGCTCGGTAAAGCCGGCGGCGGGGCGGGTGGTGATGTGGCTGCCGTCGCGCAGCACGGTCACGCGGTCGGCGATGCGGGCGATCTCGTCCAGCTTGTGGCTGGTGTACAGGATCGCGGCACCCTGCGCCTTCAGCCGCGCGATCTGGTCCAGCAGCACGTCCGTTTCGCGCCCGGTCAGCACGGCGGTCGGCTCGTCCATGATCAGCACGCGGGCGTTGCGGCCAAGGGCGCGGGCGATCTCGACCATCTGCCGGTTCGGCACCGACAGGTCGCTGACGCGGGTCTGCGGATCGACATGGCAGTCCAGCCGGGACAGCCACTCGCGCGCCTCGGCGCGCATGGCACGGGTGTCCAGAAACGGGCCGCGCCGCTTTTCCCGGCCAAGGAACAGGTTCTCTTCGACCGTCAGTTGCAGGGCAAGGTTGAACTCCTGATGGATCATCAGGATGCCTGCCGCTTCCGCCTCGCGCTGGTCGGCGAAGGTCACGGGACGACCGTCCAGCAACAGCTCGCCCTTCGTCGGCTGAAGATAGCCGCCAAGGATCTTCATCGTGGTCGACTTGCCCGCGCCGTTCTCGCCGATCAGCGCGTGGATCTCGCCGGGGACAAGGTCGAAGTCGACGCCGTGCAGAACCTCGATCGGTCCGAAGCTGCGGGTAATGCCGCGGGCTTCGAGGATCGCCGTCATATCGACACCCATGCCGCGTTGCGCTTGGACGACCGGACGCAGGCATCGACGAAGGCGACGCCCTCGACCCCGTCGTCGATCGAGGGGAATGTCACGCCCTCGGGCAGCGATGCGCCGGTGCGGGCGGCGCGGATCGCCTGCGCCGCCTCGGCGTAGATGTTCGCGAAGCCTTCAAGATAGCCCTCGGGGTGGCCCGGCGGCACACGGGTCAGGCGGCGAGAGTCCTCGCCCGTCGCACCCGACGCCCGCGTGACGATCTGCGTGGCCCCGCCCAGAGGCGTCACGAACAGCTGGTTCGGGTTCTCCTGATGCCATTCCAGCCCGGCCTTGGTGCCGTAGACCCGCAGACGCAGGTCGTTTTCCTTGCCGGCGGCGACCTGACTGCACCACAGCATCCCGCGCGCACCGCCCTCGAACCGCAAAAGAACGTGGCCGTTGTCGTCCAGCTGCCGCCCCGGCACGAAGGCCTGAAGGTCGGCGGCGATCGCTTCGGGCTTCAGCCCGGTGACGAAGCGCGCAAGGTTCCATGCATGGGTGCCGATGTCGCCGGTGGCGCCGCCCGCACCGCTGCGCGCCGGGTCGGTGCGCCACGCGGCCTGCTTGTTGTCGGGGTCCGGTTCCTCGGCCAGCCAGTCCTGCGCGTATTCGACCTGCACCAGCCGGATCTCGCCCAGCTCGCCCGCCGCCACACGCGCCTGCGCCTCGCGCACCAGCGGATAGCCGGTGTAGTTGTGGGTCAGCACGAAAAGCGCATCCGCCTTGTCGGCGGCGGCTTTCAGCTTTTTCGCGTCGGCCAGCGTGCCCGCCAAAGGCTTGTCGCAGATCACGTGGATGCCGCGCTTCAGGAACTCGCGCGCGACCGGCATGTGCATGTGGTTCGGGGTGACGATGGCGACCGCCTCGATCCCGTCCTTCAGCCGCGCCTCGCGCTTCGCCATCTCGGTGAAATCGGTATAGGTCCGGTCCTCGGCCAGCCCGATCTCTGCCGCCGAGGCGCGCGCCTTGTCCTCGGTCGAGGACAGCGCACCCGCGACCAGCGTGTAGGCGCCATCAAGACGGGCGGCGATGCGGTGAACGGCGCCGATCATCGCGCCCTGTCCGCCGCCGACCATGCCAAGCCGGATCGGCCCCGTGCGTTCGGAAAACTTGGTCATGATAGCCCCAGCATCTTGCGGTTGGCGTCGTCGTCCGCGCCGCCGTCGGCGAAATCGTCGAAGGCATGCGGGGTGACGCGGATGATGTGGTCGCGGACGAAGGCCGCGCCCTCGCGCGCGCCGTCCTCGGGATGCTTCAGCGCGCATTCCCACTCGACCACTGCCCAGCCGTCGAAGTCCATCGCGGCGAATTTCGAGAAGATCGCGCCGAAATCCACCTGTCCGTCGCCAAGCGACCGGAACCGTCCGGCGCGGTCCACCCACGACTGATAGCCGCCGTAGACGCCTTGCCGCCCGGTCGGGTTGAATTCGGCATCCTTGACGTGGAACGCGCCGATCCGGTCGGCGTAGATGTCCAGATTGTCGAGATAATCGAGGCACTGCAGGACATAGTGGCTGGGATCGTACAGCATCATCGCGCGCGGGTGGTCGTCCACGCGTTCAAGGAACATCTCGAACGTCGCGCCGTCGTGCAGATCCTCGCCGGGGTGGATCTCGTAGCACAGGTTCACNCCGTGCTCGTCCGCCATGTCCAGCAGCGGGCGCCAGCGCGCGGCCAGCTCGTCGAATGCCATCTCGACCAGTCCGGCGGGGCGCTGCGGCCACGGATAGACATAGGGCCACGCCAGCGCGCCGGAAAAGGTCGGCAGGGCGGTCAGGCCCAAGTTCTTCGACGCGCGGATCGCCTTTTTCACCTGCTCCACCGCCCACGCCTGCCGGGCGGCGGGGTTGCCGCGCACGGACGGGTCGGCAAAGCCTTCGAAGGCCGCGTCATAGGCCGGATGAACCGCGACAAGCTGGCCCTGAAGGTGTGTCGACAACTCTGTCACCTCGACGCCGTTCTCGCGGGCCTGACCGGCCCAGTCGTCACAATAGGTCTTGCTGTCGGCCGCCTTGTCCAAGTCGATGAACCGGCTGTCCCAACTGGGCACCTGCACCCCGGCATAGCCACAGTCTGCGGCCCAGCGGGTGATCCCGTTCCAGCTGTCGAAAGGCGCACTATCGCCCGCGAACTGCGCCAAGAACAGCGCAGGCCCCTTGATGGTTTTCACGGCTTCCTCCCTGCGCGGGGCTCCCTCCCTGCGCTTTCTGAAATCGAACTGTAATCGTTTTCACATTCAGCGTCGCAAAGGTTGCAAACGTTTACAAGAGAAATTTTTCGGGGCATCGTGGCGCATCTGGAAAGGACGTCGATGGACCGGAAAGTCGCTACGATTCAGGATGTTGCCCGCGTCGCTGGCGTGTCGACGGCCACGGTCAGCCGGACGCTGTCCAAGCCCGCGGTCGTCGCCCGAACGACTCGCGACGCGGTTCTGGAAGCCGTGGCGCAGACCGGATACCGGGTGAACGCCACCGCGTCGAACCTGCGCCGGCAGCGGACCGGGTCGGTCATCGTTCTGCTGCCGAACCTTGCCAACTCGTTCTTCGCGCAGATCCTGTCCGGGCTTGCATCGGTGCTGACGCCGGCGGGCTACGGAATGCTGATCGCCGACACCCAGTCCGGCCCCGACCCCGACCAGCGGCTGGCGCATTATCTGTCTTCCGGTCAGGCCGACGGCCTTGTCGTTCTGGACGGCGCCCTGTCGCCCGCCGCGCTGTCGGTGCCGGGCCGTCCGCCCGTGGTCTGCGCCTGCGAGTGGATGGGCGACGCGGTGCCCAGCGTGCGGGTCGAGAACGAACGCGGCGCGGCGCTGGCGGTCGGCCACCTTGCGCGGCTGGGGCATCGCCACATCGGGCACGTCACCGGGCCGGGGGACAACGTGCTGACCCAGACGCGGCTGCACGGCTTTCGCGCCGCGCTGGACCGTCTGGGCCTGCCGATGCGGGCGGACTGGGTGCTGGAGGGCGACTTCACGATGGACTCTGGCGCCGCCGCCGCCCGCGCCTGGCTTGCGATGCAGGACCGGCCGACCGGGTTGTTCCTGTCGTCGGACGAAATGGCGGTGGGCTTCATGGGCGAGGTCCAGCGCGCCGGGCTTCAGGTGCCGCGTGACGTGTCCATTGTCGGGTTCGACAATATCGAGATCGCACAGCATCTTAGCCCCGGGTTGACCACGATCCGCCAGCCCCGCACCGACATCGGCGCGCGCGCGGCCGAGCTGCTGCTGGGCATGATCGAGAGGGGCGCCAGCGACGTCCCGTCCGAGATCATCGAGGTCGAATTCATCCCCCGGTCAAGCGCCGGNGCNCCGCCCAAAGTGCGATAGGGCGGCGGCATCAGGGCCGCGGAGGTCCGGCACAGCTTAAGGTCATGTTCATTCGGCGGTCGTAGACACGGCGCGATTCAGGCTCGGGCACCCGCCCGTGAAGGAGATGCCGACCGTGAACCTATTTGCCAACATCCGCATCAGGTACAAGCTTCCCGCGATCATGCTGTTCCTTATGGTGCTTGTCCTTACCGTGTTCGGCAACTTCGCCGAGCGGCTGGAAGAAGACGCGCTGACCGATGAGATTACGAACAGGCTTGCCAACGTGCTGGAGTCTGAGGTTGGCGCGATGGCGTCCTCGCTGGATCAACTCGCCGACGAACTGACGCGTTCGGCCGAGGATTCGATCACGATCCGCACGCTTCGTGGTCTGGCGATGGCGTGGCAGGGCTACGACGGCGACGCGGCAAGCCAGCTGCGTGAAGCCTATGTCGAGAACAATCCGTACGAGGGGGCCGCGCGCGCGGATTTCGCCCACGCGGATGACAAGTCTCAGTATTCCGCGATCCACGCCACGTCGCATCCCGTGTTCGTCGCCCACCAGCGCGAGTTCGGCTATTACGACGTCTTCCTGTTCGATACCGCCGGCAACCTGATCTACAGCGTTGTGAAAGAGGACGATTTCGGCACCAACATGCTGGACGGCCCCTACAGCGAAACCGGGCTGGCGCGGGCCTATCGGCGCGGGATCGAGCTTGCCGAAGGCGAGCAGGCGTTCGAGGATTTCGCAAGCTATGCGCCCAGCGGCGGTCAGCCGGCGGCGTTTCTGGCCCAGCCGGTCTTTTCCAACGGCGAACGCGTCGGCGTGATCGCCTACCAGTTGCCGGAAGACTACCTGCGCGGGCTCGTCTCCGATGTCGTGGGGCTGGGCGAAACCGGCGAGTTCCTGTTGGTCGGACGCGACGGCCTTCTGCGGACCGACCGACGGTTTGTCGAAGAGCCGACGATGATGACCGAGTTCTCGCTGAACCCGGCGGTTCAGGCGGCCCTGTCGGGCGAAACCGGAACCGACCGCGCGGTAACGGCAGAGGGCGTCGATGTTCTGCGGGCCTACGGCCCTGTCGACGTGTTCGGCACGACGTGGGCCGGCCTGATCACCGTGCACGAGACAGAGGCGCTGGCCGCCCTGTCGGACCTGCGGACGATGCTGCTTTTGGTCAGCCTCGGCACGCTGGTGCTGGGCGCGGTCGTGGCGACGCTGGTATCCAGTTCGCTGTCGCGTCCCCTGAACCGTGTGACCGAAGCCATCGCGCAGATCGCGGATGGCAAGCTGGACGCCGAAGTCGCCGACGCCGGGCGCGGCGACGAGATCGGGCGCATCGCCCGCCGACTGGAGCGGTTTCGCGAACAGCTCAAGGCAGCCGAAGCGGACCGGGTCGACAGCCGTTTCCGCGGTGCCGCCTTCTCGTCCAGTACCGCCCCGATCATGATGTTGGGCCTCGACGGCACAATCCTGCATGCCAACCGCGCGATCCGTCATCTGTTCGAACAGCAGACCGACGCGCTGGCGTCCCTGAACCCCCGGTTTGAAGGCGGCGAGGTCAGGGGGCGGCCCGTGGCCGATGTCCTGCCCACGGATCTGGCAAGCAAAATTGCGGGTCTGATGGCCGAACCGTCGGGCCTGCCGGCATCCGTCGGCATGGCGCTGGGCGACATGCGGCTGGTCCTGTCGATCGGCCTTGTGCGGGACGGCGCCGGGGGCGGAATGGGTTACGTCATCGAACTGAAGGACGTAACGGACGGGTATCTCAGCAAGGCGGTCTTGGAATCGATCGACGGCTATCAGCTTCGGGCGGAATTCGTGCCCGGCGGCCAGTTGAAGTCGGTGAACGGGACGTTCTGCAAGGTGATGGGGCAGTCCGAAGCCGCCTTTATCGGCCGCAACGTGCAGGACTGGCTGAAGGCCGAAGGCGAAAGCGACGACTCCCTGTCGGCGCGCCTGCGCGAGGGCAAGCCGGTCTTCGGCCGCTTCCGGCTGACCGGCCCGGACGGGGCGGACGTCTTGATCGAGGGTGGAATCACCCCGGTCACCGACGACGACGGCGACCTGCTGCGCTTTATCCTGATCGCCAGCGACGTGACCGAGGCGCGGCGCGCGGCAGAAGCCGAGGAACGTCGGCGCGCAGAGCACGAGGCCGCACAGGCGCAGGTCGTCGAACGGCTGCGCGCGGCGCTGGGCTCGCTTGCGCACGGGGACCTGTCGGTCCGCATCGAAGAGATCTTCGCCGAGGCTTACGAAAGCCTGCGCGCCGATTTCAACGCGGCGGCTACCCAGCTTGCGACCACCATCGAAGGCGTTGCTGCAAACTCCGAAGGCATCCGCGGCGGTGCGGCCGAGATTTCCTCGGCGGCCGACGACATGTCGCAGCGCACCGAACGCCAGGCCGCAACCCTGGAAGAGACGGCGGCGGCGCTCGATCAGCTGACACACTCCGTGAAGACAGCGGCGGAGGGCGCGGCGGAAGCGAACCGCATCGTCAATTCCGCCCGCGAGAACGCGGAAACATCCGGCGAGATCGTGCGCGAAGCCGTGGGCGCGATGGACGAGATTTCGTCCTCGTCCAAGCAGATCTCGCGCATTACCGAGGTCATCGACGACATCTCTTACCAGACCAATCTGCTGGCCCTGAACGCCGGCGTCGAGGCGGCGCGCGCCGGAGAGGCCGGGCGCGGCTTTGCCGTGGTCGCATCCGAGGTGCGCGCATTGGCGCAACGGTCCTCCGACGCGGCGCGTGAGATCAACGAGCTGATCTCCAGCTCGGGGCGGCAGGTCAAGCGGGGTGTCGACCTTGTGGGGCAGGCCGGGGACGCGTTGAAAAGCATCGTGACCGGCGTGGTCGAAATATCCCGCCATGTTGCCGAGATCGCGAATTCCTCGCAGTCGCAAAGCACGGGGCTGGCGCAGATCAACGCGGCGGTCAGCGATCTGGACCAGGTCACCCAGCAGAACGCGGCCATGTTCGAGGAAGCCACGGCAGCTGGCCATGCCCTCACGCGCGAGGCGGATCTGCTGTCCAGCGCAATGGCCAAGTTCCGCACCGGCACATCGAACGTCGTGGCGCATCCCGTGCTCGAAGGGCAGGGGCGTCCTGCTGCCGGTGCGTCGGACCCGGCGCGCGCGGCCAGCACCAGCGAGCCTGCGGAACGCGCGGCGTCCGCCCGGTCGGCGGCATCGGGCAGCCATGCGGCGGCATCGAAACCCGCCCGCAAGACCCGTCCGCCGGCGCCGACGCAACCGGTTACGGACGGCGCGACCGCGCTTGCGACCGATGCGGCCCCGGACGTGTTCGAGGACGATGCGGGCTGGGCCGATTTCTGAAGTCGTGACAGCGACGTCGCGCCTCGCCCCGGCAGGTTACGTTCGGGCGAATCGGGCCAACCCTGTGCGCACCGGGTGCGGGTCTCGCGTTCCGCGGGAACGGCGCGGGGTTGGGCGGCGGGGCCCGTGCGGATGGCGCCGCAGGATGACGTATCGGGTCCGTCCGGGCCGGGCTCGTCCCCCCCGCGAGGACCCATGCGGTCCGTTTGCAACGGTCAAACGGGTGCGATCAGTGCGGCGTCGCCCGCGTCGTGAGGAAGTCGAAACCGCCCGGACCCGTAACAGTGTCCGCACGCCGGGCGCATGGGCCGCAGCAGATATATTGTTCACGGCGGCAGGATGTGGCATCAGACTTGGGCAATCCAGACCGGAGAGTTCACTTCCATGACCGATAACGCAACGCGCCGCAGGATGATGGTGGATACGCAGGTCCGGCCCTCCGACGTCACCAAGTATCCGATCATCGACGCCATGCTTGAGGTCCCGCGCGAGCGTTTCGTGCCGGACGACGCGCGCCCGACCGCCTATGTCGACGACAACATCGACCTTGGTCCCGGCCGTACCGTGCTTGCACCGCGCACGCTGGCCAAGCTGCTGGACGCGCTGGACATCGGCACCGGCGACCTTGTGCTCGACCTTGGGGCCGGGCTTGGCTATGCGACTGCCGTGGTCTCCCGGCTGGCCGAAGCCGTCGTCGCCGTCGAAGAGGACGAGACGCGCGCCGCCGAGGCAGAGACGCTGCTGTCGGAAATCTCGGCCGACAACGCGGCCGTGGTCGCCGGATCACTGGCCGAGGGCGCCCCGAAGCACGGCCCCTATGACGTGATCCTTGTCGAGGGCGCGATCGAAACGCTGCCCGCCGCACTGGCGGACCAGCTGAAAGACGGCGGCCGCATCGGCACGCTGTTCGCGGATGGCGCGCTGTGCCAGGCCCGCATCGGCGTGAAGGCCGATGGTGTGCTGAGCTGGCGCTGGGTCTTCGACGCAAGCGCGCCGGTGCTGCCCGGCTTTGCCCGCGCGCCGGAATTCGTCCTGTGACGGTCCGGCGCGGCCCCTCCCGATTGCGGCGCCTGGTCTCGGCTGCCGTCACCGGGTGCGTGATTGCCGCGTCGACCACCACCGCACGGGCCGAGTCGCTGACCGATGCGCTGATCTCGGCCTACAACAGCTCGAACCTGCTGGAACAGAACCGTGCCCTGCTGCGCGCCGCCGACGAGGATGTCGCGCAGGCCGTCGCCACCCTGCGCCCGGTCCTGCAATGGGCGCTGACCGCGGGATACGCGCAGCCGCGCCCGTTCACCGACAACTATACCGCGTCGATGTCGCTGACCACGCAGATGACGATCTATGACTTCGGCCGCACCCCGCTGGCTATCGACGTCGCCAAGGAAACGGTGCTGCTGACCCGCGACGTGCTTGTGCAGATCGAACAGCAGGTGCTGCTTGGAGCGGTCCGGGCCTACATGGAGGTCATCCGCGCCGCCCGTTTCGTCGATCTGCGCCGCAACAACGTGCGCGTCATCACCTCGGAGATGCGCGCCGCCCGCCAGCGGTTCGAGGTCGGGGAAGACACGCGGACCGACGTGTCGCAGGCCGAGGCCGCGCTTGCGGCAGCCCGCGCGGCGCTTGCGGCGGCGGAAGGNGACTATAACGTCGCGCGCGAGGCCTATAAGGCCGCCGTCGGCGATTATCCGGCCAACCTTGTGCGCCCCAACGTGCCGCCGATGACCGCCTCGACGCTGGACGAGGCCATCGCCATCGCGGTGCGGACGCACCCGTTGATCCACCAGCGCCAGCGCGAGGTTCGGGTGGCCGAGTTGAACATCGCCCGCGCCCGCGCCGCGATGCGGCCCAGCCTGACGGGCGGCGTGACGGCCGCGGTCGATCACGACTGGAACGACAGCGTCACCGCCACGCTGTCGCTGAACCAGACGATCTATTCGGGCGGCGCGCTTGCGTCGGCGATGCGGCAGGCGATTGCCGCCGCCGAAGCCGACCGGGCCGAGCTGTTGCAGTCCGTCGTGACGGTCAAGCAGGACGTGGCCAACGCGTGGACCGCGCTGCGCGTCGCAATCGCCAGCACGGATGCCAGCCAGAGGCAGGTCAGCGCAAGCACCGTCGCGTTCGAGGGCGTGCGCGAGGAAGCCTCACTTGGCGCGCGCACGACGCTTGATGTGCTGGATGCCGAACAGGATCTGCTGGACGCGCGGGCCTCGCTGATTCAGGCCGAGATCAATCAATTTGTCGCGGTTTATTCCCTGCTGGCGACGATGGGCCTGCTGACAGTCGACCACCTCGATCTAGGTATCCTGACGTACGACCCCGAAGCCTATTACGATGCGGTCAAGAACGCCCCGACGCGGATGGTCAGTCCGCAGGGCGAAAAGCTTGACCGTGTTTTGAGAAGCCTCGGCAAATAATCAATAAAGCGGCAAGAGTTGTCTGGTATCGCCCGCTTGGGTAGACTGGGCCAGAGCAGTATACAAAGGGAATGCGAATGCCCGATCCGGTTTCCAAGGTCGAAATCGAAGATGTCCTGTCGTCGATAAGGCGCCTGGTTTCTGAGGAACCGCTGCCTTCGCGCCGCCGCGCCGCGATGGCGGAGGCGAAGGATCGGCTTGTTTTGACACCCGCTCAGCGTGTGGGCGATTCGGATGACGACGCCGATGTCACCGATGCCGCCCCCGCGTTCGAGGACGAAACCGACGTCGACACCGGCACCGAGGCAGAGGCCGTTACCGATGCCGAGCCTGCTTCTCAGCCGGAGGGTGAGTCGGAGCCGGCGGATACATCTTCGGTCATTCGCCTGACGAATCCCGTCACTGTCGCCGAACCGGAACCGGACGCGGACACCGTGGCGTACGCGCCTGCGAACGATGCCGGCGCCGCCGACGTGACCCCGAAGCTAAGCCTCGAAGCCCGGATCGCCGGGTTGGAGGCTGCGCTGGTCCGCTCTGGCGGGACGTGGGAACCCGACGGCAGCGAAGACGGGACCAGCGATGAGACCCGGCCGCTGAGTGCGGACGCGAATTACGATTTTCTGGCCGACTGGGAGCGGGAGGCCGCCGCCGCCGCGCTAGCCGAAGCGGAAGACGAGGCTGATACGGCGGAGGCCGAGGCCGCCGATACCACGCCGGAAACGGCTGCGGTCGAGGCGCCGGATACCGCGCTGTTGCTGACGGAAGAGCACGCCTTGATCGAGGTGCCCGACGTCGCGGACGATCCGACCGAACGTGCCGAGGTCAAAGCTGACGCCGAGGCCGAAGACGCCGAGACGTCGCTGTTCGCCGATGAGGCGGACCAACCGGCAGAGGACGCCGCGGCGGCAGAGACCGACGACGAGCTTGTCGCGCTGTCGGACGAACCGGCAGAGCCGGTGGCACAGGATGAAACCGACGAGGTTTCCGAGGCGGACGATCAGATCGATATCGTCGCCTCTATCGACCGCTTCCTTGCCCAGGCCGAAGAGAAAGAGGCCGCCGAGGACACGACCGTTCAGGAGGCACCCGCCGAGACGGTTGCCGAGGACGGGGAGGACGAGGTCTTCGCGCTGATGAACGAGGTCGACGCCGAACCGGAGGTTGAAGACGCGCCCGAGTCCAAGTCAGTGCCCGAACCCGAGCCCGAGGCGGCTGCGGAAACCGACTTGGAGGCCGAAGCGTCGGCGGAACCGGAAGGCGCTACCGACGCAAAGGCCGAGACGTCCGCAGAGTCCGAGCCGGACACATCTGACGCGCCCGCACCGGAGGCAGAGATCGCGTTCTTCACGGCGCGGCGTCCGGCGCCGCAGCCTGTGGAAGAACAGCCTGCGGCGGATTGGGAAGATTTCGAGGATGTCGCCAGCTTCGACGACTATTCCGGCGTCGACGAGACCGTCGATGCTTTCGCGGAAGAAACCGATGATCTGGACGGCACCCTAGCCGACGACAGCCTAGACGACGACATCCCCGACGCGCAGGACGAGTCGGTCTTTGCCAGCGAAGAGGCGGTGCTTGACGAAGAAGCCCTGCGCGAGATGGTCGCCGAACTGGTCCGCGAGGAACTTCAGGGGGTGTTGGGCGAGCGGATCACGCGCAACGTCCGCCGCCTTGTCCGGCGCGAGATCGAGCGGGCGCTGGCGCTGCGGGACCTGTCCAGCTAGGCCACCGGCTCTGCCAGAGACAGCAGGCGCCCGACGTCCGCTGACGCTTCGATGTGGGCGGCGAGGGCGTCCAGTGCGTCGTCCACGCCGGCCTCGAACCTCGTATCGCCAGCCGTTCCAGCCAGTTCGCGAAGATACGCGGCGCGAAACGCGTCAGCGGCGAACAGGCCATGCAGATAACAGCCGCGCACCCGGCCATCGGCGCTTTGTGCGCCTTCCGGGCGGCCATCGATGGTGATCCAGGGACGGTCGCGGTCGGGGCCTTCGGTCTGCCCCAAGTGGATCTCATAGCCTTCGACCTGTTCGCCGCCGGGGACGGCGCGGGCGCGGGTCAGCGACAGGCGCTTGTGCGGCTGCATCACGGTCGTGACATCCAGCAGACCCAGACCCGGCACACGCGTGGGCGGGCCTTCCAGCCCTTCGGGGTCGGCGATCTCGCGTCCCAGCATCTGATAGCCGCCGCACAGGCCGACGACATGCCCGCCGCGCCGGACATGCGCCCGAAGGTCGATGTCCCAGCCCTGCGCCCGGAAATCGGCAAGGTCGGCGATGGTCGACTTGGACCCGGGGATCAGCACCAGTGCGGCGTCGCCGGGCAGGGGGCGGCCGGGGGGGACGATTTCGACGCTGACGCCGGGTTCTGCCTTCAGCGGGTCGAGGTCGTCGAAGTTGGCGATCCGGTTCAGGCGGGGCACCGCGATCTTCAGCGCGCCGCCACTGCGCGACTGGATGTCCATCACGTCCTCGGCGGGCAGGCGCCACGCCCCTGGGAACCACGGAAGCACCCCCAGCGGCGCCCATCCGGTGTGATCGGCGATCACCTTCACGCCTTCATCAAAAAGTGTAACGTCGCCTCGGAACTTGTTGATCATGAAGCCTTTGATGCGGTTTCGATCCGCGTCGGGCAGGACCGCGTGCGTGCCGACCATCTGGGCGATGACGCCGCCGCGTTCGATGTCGCCGACAAGGATAACCGGAACGCCAGCGGCCTCGGCGAAGCCCATGTTCGCGATGTCGCCCCGGCGCAGGTTCACCTCGGCCGGGCTTCCGGCACCCTCGACCAGCACGATGTCCGCGCCCTGCGCCAGACGATGGAAGCTGTCCAGCACCGAGGGCAGCAGCTGCGCTTTCATGCTGCCGTAGTCGCGCGCCTTCAACGTGGCGACACGGCGGCCCTGTAAGATCACCTGCGCGCCGGTGTCGGTCTCGGGCTTCAGCAGGACCGGGTTCATGTCCACCACCGCGTCACGGCCCGCTGCGCGCGCCTGCAGGGCCTGTGCGCGGCCGATTTCGCCGCCATCGACGGTGACGGCGGCGTTGTTGGACATGTTCTGCGGCTTGAAGGGGGCGACGGACAGGCCCCGGCGCATCAGGGCGCGTGCAAGCCCCGCGACGACAAGCGACTTGCCGACATTGGACCCCGCCCCCTGGATCATGATCGCCTTGGTCATGCGGCTCTCCGCGTTGCTGCGACCGGGTTAGCGCGAACCGGGCAGAACCCCAACCTGAAACAGAAAAACGCGCCCCGACGGGGCGCGTCTTTCTATTGGCAGCGTCTGATGTAAGGGATCAGGCGGCTTCGGCTTGCTCTGCGAGCAGAGCGGCATTCCGNCGCTCGGACTCTTCGCGGCTGAGCGCGACCGAGGTCCGGACACCTTTTTCCACGAAGGTCATCAGGCCCTGAACGACACGTTCGTTCGGGTCGATACCTGCGCAGCTCAGCACTTCGCGGCCGTCACGGGACCGCGCCCACCGCGCGATCTGATCGGGGCCGTTGCCGTACTTCTTGTCGTCGGCAATCGCATCGTCCAGCGCAGCAAGGACCACGGCCGCAAAGAGCTTGCGCGCGCGTTGACCCTGTTCGTAGTTGAATGCAGTGCCGTCAACGAAATCAGTCATTCGACGTCCTTTTTATTGCTCTTGCGTTTTCTGGCGTGAANCGCACTATCGCTTTTTCCACGCGATTCGGTATTTCCCATTTGGAATGGCACCTATGCGTCTGGTGCATATCCCGGTAACTACGCTTACCGTATATAGTCGTCTTGCCATAGGCATACCGCGCAGATATAGGGTGCGACCAATTCTGATCAACCTTCTGCCAAGGTTTTGACCATGCCCAAGATCAACGGAAACGAAATTCGGCCCGGTAACGTGCTTGAACATGACGGCGGCCTGTGGTCGGCGGTGAAAGTAGACCACGTGAAACCCGGCAAGGGTGGCGCGTTCGCACAGGTCGAACTTCGCAACCTGCGCAACGGCTCGAAACTGAACGAGCGTTTTCGGTCCGCCGACAAGGTCGAGCGCGTCCGGCTTGAACAGAAGGATCAGCAATTCCTGTACGAATCCGACGGGATGCTGGTCTTTATGGACAACGAGACCTACGAACAGATCGAGCTTCCGGCAGAAATTCTCGGGGAACGCCGCCCGTTCCTGCAGGATGGCATGGTTGTCCAAATCGAATATTACGACGCCGAGGCGCTGAACGCGACGCTGCCCCAGAAGGTCACCTGCAAGGTCGTCGAGACCGAGCCGGTGGTGAAGGGTCAGACCGCCGCGAACTCTTTCAAGCCGGCGATCCTGGACTGTGGCGTCAAGGTGATGGTGCCGCCGTTCGTCGGGCAGGACGAGGATATCATCGTCAACACCGAGACGATGGAATACTCGGAACGCGCCTAAGCGCCCGCTTCGGACAGCAGCCGGTCGACAAGACCGGCATAGCCGCTTCCGAACAATCGAAGATGCACAAGCGCCGGCCAAAGCTGATACAGCGGCCGGCGTTTTCGCATTCCGGGGTCGGGGGCGCCGTAGCCGTCGAAGAAACTGTCCCCGATGCGCCCGAACAGCGCCAGCATCGCCAGATCCACCTCGGCGTGCCCGTGATAGCAGGCCGGGTCGATCACGCCCGCGAAGCCATTAGGCCCCCACAGGACATTGCCGGACCACAGGTCGCCGTGCAGCAGCGCGGCGGGCGGTGCGGCGGGCAGCAGGTCGGGCAGGCGGGCCGCCAGCGTTTCCAGCCGCCGTGCAAGGTCAGGGGGCAGGGTGTCCACGTCGGCCAGCAGCCGGCGCTCGGCCCAAAAGGAGGGCCAGTCCGCCATCGGCTGATTGTAGATCGGAACCGGGCCAAAGGCGTGGTCGGCGGGCCAGCCATAGCTGTCCCCCTGCGCCGCATGAAGCCGGGCCAGCGCCGCGCCACAGGCCGCCCAGGCCTGTGGCGACGGGATGCCGCCGTCGGGAAGCTCGGTCATCAGCAGCAGGCCGGGGGCGTCTGCGACGACCGTCGGGCAGGGGCATCCGGTGGCATGGATGGCGCGCAGCATGGCGGCCTCGGCCTGCGCCTCGGGGCCGGACTTGGCGATCAGTGTGCGGTCGTCAGCCAGCGTGGCCCGAAAGACCGAGGACAGGTCGCCGCCCTGCAACGGCTGCAACCGGACCACCGGCGCCCTGGCAAGGCGGGTAATGGCGTCCCCGGTCGAAACGGTCACTGTTCCGGCGGCTGGACGGTCGCGTCGCCCGCGGTCATGCCGGGCACGGCGCGGTCGAAGCGCAGGTAGGCAAGGCCGTGGCCATCCGCCTGCGTGAACAGCGTACCGGCGGGCTTGCCGCCCGCGTCGATCGCGGTGCCGGCGGGGGCAGAGCCCTGAACCGGGACGCGGACCAGACCCTTGCGCAGCTCGGTCTTGTGCTTCATCCGCGCGGTCACTTCCTGACCGACGAAGCAGCCCTTGCGGAAATCCACGCCGGACAGTCGTTCGAACCCGGACTCGAGGATATAGCTGTCGTCGGGGATCAGCTCGATCCCGCTTTCGGGGACGCAGGAGGCGACGCGCAGCGCGTCCCAGTCGGCCCCCAGCGGTTCGGCGTCGAGCGCGCCGTAATAGCGCCAGCCAAGGCTGGCATCGCGCGGATCGGCGAAGGCGCCGTCGGGCGCGTCGCCAAGACCCCGCCAGACCGGCGTGTCGCGCTCTTCCAGCACCACCTTGGACCGCATCTTGTACAGCGTCAGGCGTTTCATCAGGCCATCGGCAAGGTCGGCCTGCACGTCGATCAGGATCTCGTCGCCCACCGGCACCAGCATGAAATCCGCAAGGTACTTGCCCTGCGGCGTCAGCAGGGCGGCATAGACCAGCCCCTGCGACAGGCGCTTGACGTCGTTGGTGATCAGCCCCTGCAGGAACGCTTCGCGGTCTGCGCCGCTGACGGCGATGATGCGGCGGTCTGCGATTCTGTCGGCCTGCATTTGTCAGTGCCCCCTTCTGTTCGAACTGGTAATATATGTCCTGAGCGGCCGAGCGAAAGGACCCATGCGCGCCCCCGTTTCCATCGTGATCCCGACATTGAACGCCGCCGAAAGCCTGCCCGCGACGCTGGGCTGCCTTGGCGAGGGGCTGGAGGCCGGGCTGATCCGCGAGTTGATCCTTAGCGACGGGGGGTCCTCGGACGGGACGACTCGGCTTGGCGACGCGGCGGGTGCGCTGGTGGTCACTGGCCCCGCCGGGCGCGGTGGCCAGCTTCGGCGTGGCGCCGAACAGGCAGAGGGCGACTGGCTGCTGTTCCTGCACGCCGACACCTGCCTTGGAGACGGCTGGACCGCCGCGCTGCTGGCGCATCTGCGGGACCGGGACGGGCAGGCGGGCTATTTCCGGCTGGGGTTCCGCGCGTCCGGGCTGGCGCCCCGGATCGTTGCGGGTTGGGCGAACTGGCGCTCGCGTGCGTTCGGGCTGCCCTATGGCGATCAGGGGCTTCTGATCTCGCGCAGCCTGTACGACAGCGTCGGCGGCTTCTCGGATATCCCGCTGATGGAGGACGTCGCGCTGGCGCAGAAGCTGGGCGGGCGTCTGGTCGCGCTGGATGCCCGCGCGTGGACCAGCGCCGAGAGGTATCAGCGCGACGGCTGGCTGCGGCGGGGCGGGCGGAACCTTGTNACNCTGACGCGCTACCTGCTGGGCGCGGACCCCGCCCGGCTGCGGCGCGGGTACGAACGAGGCGGTGGCGGCGGCTAGGCGGGCGCTAGACGGGCGGCCTAGTCCTCGCTGAACTGCAGGCGGTACAGGTCGGCATAGATCCCGCCCCGCGCGATCAGGTCTTCATGCGTGCCTTCGTCGACGACGCGGCCCGCGTCCATCACCACGATCTTGTCCGCCTGCCGGATCGTCGCCAGCCGGTGTGCGATTACCAGCGTGGTGCGGCCCTGCGACAGCTTGTCGAGCGCTTGCTGCACCGCCGCCTCGCTGGCGGCGTCCAGGGCCGATGTCGCCTCGTCCAGCAGCAGGATGGGGGCGTCGCGCAGCAGGGCGCGGGCGATGGCAACGCGCTGACGCTGGCCGCCCGACAGGGACGAGCCGCGCGGACCGGCGGGTGTGTCGACGCCGTCGGACAGGCGCGGCAGGAAGTCGGACACGAAAGCGGCGTCCAGCGCCTCGGTCAGGCGGGCGTCGTCGCGGCCCAGCAGGACGTTGTCGCGGATCGTCTCGTCGAACAGCTGCGCGTCCTGCGTCACGACGGAAAACATCTGGCGCAGGTCCTCAAGCGGCAGGTCGGACACCGGCACGCCGCCGACGGTGACGCTGCCGGATTGCGGGTCGACCAGCCGTGTCAGCACGCGGAACACGGTGCTTTTCCCCGCCCCGGACGCGCCGACCAGCGCCGTGGTCTTGCCCGCTTCGGCGACGAAGTTCGCGCCGCGCAGAACCGGCAGGTCGCCATAGGTCAGCCCGACGTCCTTTAGCCGCACGTCGGCTTGCGCGGCGGGGCCGGGCAGGGCGCGCGGGGTGGCCGGAGAGCTGATGGTCGGCCGTTCCTCGAACACGGCGTGCAGCCGTTCAAGGCTGGCCAGCGCCGCCTGCCATGCGCCGGACACATTGCCGATCCGGCGCATCGGTTCGAACACCAGCGCCATCGCGGTGAAGAACGACATGAACTCGCCCACGGTCTTGGTGCCGTCGATGATCTGCAGCCCGCCGTAGGTCAGCACGCCGAGAAAGCCGATGCCCGCCACGATGTCCATCATCGCCGGGATGCCCGCCTGTCCGGCCTCGGACTTGATCTGAGCCCGCACGAAGCCGCCAAGCTGGGCGGAATAGCGGTCCGCCTCGCGCTGTTCGATGGTGTTCAGCTTGATGGTGTCGATGCCGTGGAACGTCTCGTCCAGCCGGGTGGACAGCACGGCGGCGGCGTTGCGGGCGGTGCGCGTCGTGCGCCGGACCCAGCGTTGCAACAGCACCATCGGCCCCATCAGCACCGGCGCGCCCGCGACCGCGATCAGGGTCCACAGCCAGTCGATCGACAGCGCGACGCCCAGCAGCGAAATTAGCGCCACCGCGTCGCGGCCCAGGGCCGAAAAGACGGTGGACCAGATCCGACCCGCCGCCAGCGTGTCGCCCCGGACCCGTTCGATCAGCAGCCCGGGCGAATTGCGCTGGAAGAAGCCGCTGTCAAGCTTCAGCATGTGGGCCACCATGTCGGACTGCAGCGCCGCCGACACCCATTGCCCCACCGCCATCATCAGGACCCGCTGGCCGAACCCCGACAGCGCGCGCAGCAGGAACACCCCGAACACCGCGCCCGCGACCCACTTGATCGCGCCACGGTCGCCCGCGACGAACACCTGATCGAACATCGGCTTGATCAGGTAGGACAGCGCGCCCAGCATCCCGCCCTCGATCGCCATCAGCAGGACGGCCAGCAGGATCACCCAGATGTGCCGCCGCAGATAGCTGCGCCACAGCCAGCGCGTCAGGGCGCGGCTGTCGGTCATGCGCGGGCCTGCTTGCGTTCGAAGGACGCGGTGATCGCCTTCGGGTCATAGCGGTCGTGGAACCACTGGCGCAGGCTCATCGGCGTTTGCGCGGCGTCGGCCTCGTACACGTCAAGGACGTGGTCCATCAGGCCGGTACGGGTGTGCTTGAGGTGGGCATAGCGAAGTCCGAGCATCCTGCGGGCATCGTCCACGCTGGCGCCTTCCTTGTCCATCAGCCACATCGCGGCGACCAGCCCGGCGCGGTCGGCGCCCGACTTGCAGTGGAACAGGAAGGGTTTCTTGGCCTCAAGCTCGTCGAAGATATCGAACAGTTTCAGGAACTTCTCACGCGCGACAAGCGAACGGGCGTAGATCTTGTGATCGATCAGCTCGATCCCCAGCGCGTCGCAGGTTTCCTTCTCGAACAGGTAATGCGCATAGCTGTCCTGCCCGCGCAGGTTCAGGATCGTGCGGATGCCCATCGCGTGGATCTTGCGCAGCCGGGCCGGGGACGGCTGGTTCGACCGCCAAACGCCCGGCGCGATCTGGTCCATGTTGGTCCAGACGGTGCGCAGCAGGCCGTGATCCGACAGGTAGAAATGCCACTTTGCCCGCCGCCGGGCGGCGGGGGTCGAAATGTCCTGTCCGAACGACTTGGAAAAGCGCCGTTCGGCCTCGTGGATACGCTGGAAGAGCTTGCCGAGCATGTAGGGTCCGAACGGTGGAACTGCAGGGCGGGGATGTAATGGCAATCGGGCTTCAGGACAAGCCGGGCGCCGATTGACGCGGCATGCGGGCGGGACTAACGGAATGGAGTACTTGATCGGAGTTAAGCCCATGTCGCTTGCCAACGGCCGCGAATACCTTGCCATCCCCGGACCGTCGGTCATGCCCGACCGCGTGCTGCGCGCCATGCACCGCGCGGCGCCCAATATCTACGAGGGCGCCATCGTAGACGAGGTCGCGGGCATCGCGGCGGACCTGAAGCGGGTCGCGAAGACGGAAAGCAACCTTGCGATCTATATCGCCAACGGTCACGGCGCNTGGGAGGCGGCGATGGCCAACACCCATTCGCGCGGGGACCTGTGCCTTGTGCTGGCCACCGGCCGCTTCGCGCTTGGCTGGTCGATGCACGCGCAGGGGCTTGGGATCGAACTGGACGTGATGGACTTCGGCAAGTCGTCGGACGTCGACCTAGGGCAGGTGGCCGAACGCATCGCTGCCGACACCGAGCATCGGATCAAGTCGGTGATCGTGGTGCATGTCGACACCGCAAGCTCGGTCCGCAACGACATCCCCGGCATCCGCCGCGTGCTGGACGAGGCCGGGCACCCCGCGCTGTTCATGGTGGACTGCATCGCGTCGCTGGCCTGCGACGACTTCCCGATGGACGAGTGGGGCGTCGACCTGATGGTCGCGGCCTGCCAGAAGGGGCTGATGACGCCTCCGGGCCTGTCCTTCGTGTTCTTCAACGACAAGGCCGACCGCCTGCGCGACAGCGCCAACTGCGTGACGACCTATTGGGACTGGCGCCCGCGCGCGTGGCCGCAGGAGTTTTAC
Organism: Maritimibacter sp.; assembly: GCA_002701395.1. GTDB lineage: Bacteria > Pseudomonadota > Alphaproteobacteria > Rhodobacterales > Rhodobacteraceae > Psychromarinibacter > Psychromarinibacter halotolerans. Next base: position 90,907 of record NZVC01000026.1, read on the forward strand.
CAGTACTTCGGCGGCACCGCNCCGACGCACCACCTGTTCGGCCTGCGCGCCGCGCTGGACATGATCTTCGAGGAAGGGCTCGACGAGGTCTTCACCCGCCACGCCACGCTGGCCCGCGCCGTCTGGGCCGCGTTCGATGCGTGGGGCACCGAAGGGCCGCTGAAGATGAACATCGCCGACCCGTCGAAGCGGTCGAACGCGGTCACGGCGCTGTCGATCGGTGCGCCGTGGGGCAACGACGTGCGCAAGTGGGTCGAGGCGAACGCGGGCGTCACGCTGGGGCTGGGGATCGGCATGGTCGACCGCTCGAACCCGTCGTCGCACGGCTTCTTCCGCATCGCCCACATGGGCCACGTCAACACGCACATGGTGCTGGGCGCGCTGGGATCGCTGGAAGCCGCGCTGACCGCGCTGGACATCCCGCACGGAACCGGCGCGCTGGAAGCAGCCGCGGCGGTCTGCGCCGGGCGCTAACGAATACGGCGGGGTGCGGTTCAATACCGCGCCCCGTCACCTGCCAAGGGAAACGGGCGTCAGCGCCTGCGTTTCAGCAGCACGTCGGCAAGGGCCGACAGGATCAGCACGGTCGCCATGCCGTAGGCCGCCCAGATCGCGAACAGCACGACGAACAGCAAAAGACCTGCCGTCCAGAGAAAAGGTGCGGTGAAATCTTCAACCCGGCCCGCGTTGGGAAGGGGATGCCTTTGACTGCGCTCGTGCTGGTACGACATGCGCTACTCCGTGATCGGGGGCGGTCGTCCTCCCGCTCCGCCCGATGCCTAGATCCCGCAATCTAGCACGCCGAACCGCGCCGGCCATAGACTCGTTGCGTCACGATCCCGCGCGCGCGGCCTCCAGCGCCTGCGGCAGCACCTCGGCCAGCAGGTCGAGATCGGCGCCGGTGCCCGCCGAGATGCGGATGCAGCGGTCCTGCGGCGCGACGAAGGGCATCCGCACGAAGATGTCCCGCGACAGCAGCTCTGTCAGAACCTTGCGGGCAAAGACGCCGTCTTCGCCGCAGTCCAGCGTGACGAAATTCGTGGCCGAGGGCAGGGGCGTCAGCCCGTTCGCTGTGGAGATGGCGCTGATGCGTTCGCGGGCCCAGCCGACCTGCGCCACGACCGAGATCATGTAATCCGGGTCGTTCAGCGCGGCCAGCGCACCGGCCTGGCTGATCCGGCTCATGCCGAAATGGTTGCGGACCTTGTCGAAGGACTGGATCAGGTCAGGCGCCGCGATGCCATAGCCGACGCGCGCGCCAGCCATGCCGTAAGCCTTCGAGAACGTGCGGAAGCGGATCACGCGGGGGTCGTCCGCCGCGATCCGCGGCAGCGCCTCGTTGGGCAGGAAATGGTGATAGGCCTCGTCCAGCACCAGCAGGCAGCCGTCCGGCAGGTCCGCGACCATGCGTTCGATCACCGTGCCGTCGTGCCACGTCCCCATTGGGTTGTCGGGGTTCGCAAGGTAGATCAGCTTGGCGCCGGTCTCGGCGGCCTTCGCCACCAGCGCCTGCGGGTCTTCACGGTCGTCGCGATAGGGCACCTTGTGCAGCTCGGCGCCATAGCCCGCGACGTGGTAGTTGAACGTCGGATAGGCCCCGTCCGAGGTTACGACCGCGTCGCCAGGTCCGGCGATCAGCCGGACGATATAGCCCAGCAGGCCGTCGATCCCTTCGCCGACGATAATGTTCTCGGGCTGGACCTGTTCCACCTCGGCCAGCGCGTGGCGCAGATCGTGGTTCTCGGGGTCGCCGTACATCCATGTGTCAGCCGCGGCGGCCTGCATCGCGGCGACGGCCAGCGGCGAGGGGCCGAAGACCGACTCGTTCGCGCCCAGCCGGGCCCGGAACAGGGCGCCGCGGCCACGCTCCTGTGTTTCGGGCCCCACGAAGGGCACGGTCGAGGGCAGCGAGGCGGCAAGCGGGGTGTAGCGTGGTGTCGTCATCGTCGGCAGAATGCACTTTTTTGCAGCACGGTAAAGATTGCGACACATGACGTGATCGCGCGCGGGCCGGTTGGGGGAAAGAGGGGCCGGCGCCATGACGGCGCCGGCAGTTTTGGCGGACCTGCCGTCAGGTGTTGTCGTCGTCGTCCATCGGCATGTCGCGGGTCGGTTCGACCGCCCCGGTCGCCCCGGTCGCCGAAGTCGGCGTTGCGGCCGTGTCGTCGGCGGGCGGAAGCGATTTCGCCGACCGCTCGGGGTTGGCCACCTTCAGCGTCTGGGTCGAGCCGTCCTTCGCCTCGCCCAGCCAGATGGTCTGCTGCGGGAACGGGATCTCGATGCCGCGTTCGTCGAAGACGCGCTTGACGATGCCGTTGTACTCGCGGCCCACACCCCACTGTTTGCCCGGCGCGCACTTGATCCGCGCACGCAGCACGACCGCGCTGTCGCCAAGGCTGTTGACCCCGAAATACTCGAAGTCGCCGATGATGGCCTCTGCCTGTTCCGGGTCGGACCGCAGGATCTCGAACGCGTCGATCATCGCCTGCTTCGCCTCTTCGGTGTCCTCGCGATAGGCGATGCCCATGTCGCAGACGTAATAGCCGAAGTCCTTCACGTAGTTCGACACCATGTCCACCGACGAGAAGGGGATGATGTGGTAGACACCCTGCACGTCGCGCAGCGAAGCGGACCGGATCGTCAGCCGCTCGACCGACCCGGTCGTGCCGCCGACGGTCACCACGTCGCCCACGTTCATCGCGTTCTCAAGCTGGATGAACACGCCGGTGATGATGTCCTGCACCATCTTCTGCGCGCCGAAGCCGATGGCCAGACCCAGCACCCCGGCCGAGGCCAGCAGCGGCGCGATATCCAGTCCCAGTTCCGACAGGACGAACATCAGCGTGATGATGATCAGCGCGATCGTCGCCGCGTTGCGCAGCAGCGTCAGCAGGGTGCGTTCGCGCGCGGTGGCGACCTGTCCGAACTCGGGGTTCAGGCGGTAGTCGACCCACGACGTCAGCGCCAGCCACACAAGGAACGACGCCAGCAGCACCAGCGCGACCGAGAAGATCGCCCCCGTCGCGCGGATGCCGAACTGGCTGACCATCCAGCCGCGCAGGTCGATCAGGCTGATCGCGTTCAGCGCCAGCAGCACGACCGCCGCGAAGATCACCAGCCGCAGGATGTACAGAACCTTGGGCACGAAGCGGTTCAGCCGCCGTTCCAGCAGCGGCAGACGCGCGGACAGCCCCTCGGGGACCTGCACGCCGCGCACCATCGCACGGGTCAGCACACCCGACAGCAGCAGACCCAGCAGCGCGATCACAGCCACCTGCCCAGAGCCAAGCAGCGTCTGGAACGCCGCGTCGCCGGGGCGGGCCAGGACGACGAAGAACAGGACCAGCAGGTACAGCAGCGCGGGCCAGTGCCAGTTGCGGGCCAGATAAGCCAGCGGGCCATGCCTGCGGTGCGGCGCGGCGGCTTCGGCGTCGGCCTGAAGTTCCGCGTCGATTTCGGGGTGGACCTCGGCCGGTTCCGCGTCCGGCGCCTTGGCCAGCCGGGTTTTGTCGCCAAGGATCCAGTCCGCCACGGCGCGGCGGTTGCGGATCACAAGGAACACGGCGAAAGCCAGCACCGCGAAGGCGATCAGCGCCGACACCGCGCGGCCCGCTGCGAACGAGACGTTCACGTTGATGATCGGCACGGCCAGCAGCATGCCGTAGCCGATGACCCCGATGATAAGCCCAAGGCGGCGCGACATGTAGCGGGCGGCGCGGTCGGTGACCGGCAGAATCCGCAGGGCCCCGGACGAGGGCGACAGGATCATCCGTGCGCCGACCTTGGCCAGTTCGACCAGCAGGAAGGCGTTCAGGTACAGGGTCTGCCGGATGCCGATGGTGCCGAAATCGCCAAGCGCCAGCACCGCCAGCGCATAGCCCGCAGCCCACGCGACGATCACGATCAGCGCGTCCATGATCGACGAGACCGCGAACAGCCCCACGGTGCGGATCCAGCCGCTGTCCCGCGCCCGGCCACCCATGCGGGCGTAGATGCCCTTGGCGATCCGGCGCAGCACGATGAACACCAGCACCGTCCCGATGATCACCAGCGCAAGCTCTCTCAGCGCGTCCAGAAGGACCGATGTCTCGTTCCCCGACAAGCCGTCGAACACGGCGGACGCGCCGGTCACCTGCGTCCAGACCGCCCCCAATTGCCCTGCGACCCCTTCGGCGACCTCTTGCGTGACCAGCGCGATGCGCCGCCCGAACGACAGGTCGTCCGGTTCCTCGGCGGTGGCGGTTTCCAGCGTTTCGACGATGGCGTCGGGCGTGGTGTCAGAGCCAGCACCGGCGGCCTTGAGCTTCTCCAGCAACTCGGCCCGCTGGGTGTCGTCTTCCAGCACCTCGATCAGCAGGTCGACGCTTGACGGCGCGGCCTCGTCCGCCTCGGCGGTGGGGGCGGCCTCCTGAGCCATGGCTGGCAGGATCGGGAGAAGGGAAAGGGAAAGCAGAACAGCGGTCAGAAACCGGGCCAGAGATCGTCGCATCGTTACTCGCGTCTTATTACCAACGTGCCCGATATACAGATCGGGTTTGCCTAAGGATCAATCGTGAATCCGTGCATGTCGCAAGCATGTTTTCCCGGCACCACCCTTTCCGGCGGTCCCGCGCATATGGTCTGCGTTCCGCGGGCGAGGCGGCGGGGAGGGGAAAGGATCGTTTGACCGGCTAAAGGCGGTGGTGGCGGGCCTAGTACAGCCCGCCGGTACTAAGCGTTCCGAAGTCCGCCTTGTCGGGAATGATCGTGACCTGACCGTCCGAGGTTTCGACGGTAACGCCTTGATCTATCACGCCTTCGCCTTCGCCCGGCGCGAACATCGGCAGGTTCGATCCCATCGCCCAGCCGCCGTCGAACATGACGCCGAACACCGGCTCTTCGCCGCTGCGGAAATACTCGGCCACCACGTTTTCGCCCTGCGCGTCATCGGGCAGGCGGGCGCCGGTGAAGCGGTCGATCTTGATGAACCGCCCGCCCGGAGGCACGTCGAACGGACCGCCGCCGTATTTCTCGGTGGCGACCTTCATGAACTCGTTCCAGACCGGGGCGCACATGCCGCCGCCCGAAGCGCCCGGCATCCGGCGCGGCCGGTCATAGCCGATGTAGCAGCCCGCCACGATGTTCGAGGTGAAGCCCACGAACCAGACGTCCTTGGCGTCGTTGGTGGTCCCGGTCTTGCCGGCCACCGGCACGCCGACGTTGACGCGGCCCGCGGCGGTGCCGCGCTGCACCACGCCCTGCATCATCGACGTCAGCTGGTAGGCGGTGATCGCGTTCATCACCCGTTCGTTGTGCGACACGATCTCGGGGGCCAGCCCGTTTTCCAGCGACGCCACCTCGCAGTCGACGCATTCGCGCTGGTCGTGGCGATAGATCGTCTCGCCCCGGCGGTTCTGCACACGGTCGACCAGCGTCGGTTCGACCCGCCGCCCGCCGTTGGCGAACATCGCATAGGCGGCGACCATCTTGAACAGCGTCGTCTCCTGCGCGCCAAGGCTGTTGGCAAGGAAGGGTTCCAGCCGGTCATAGACGCCAAAGCGTTCCGCGTAGCTGGCCACAAGATCCATCCCGATCTCTTGCGCAAGGCGCACGGTCATCAGGTTCCGCGACCGTTCGATGCCGGTCCGCAGCGGCGTCGGCCCGTAGAACTGTTGCGAGGCATTGGTGGGCCGCCACACACCGGCGCCGGTGTCGACCTCGATCGGGGCGTCGATCAGGATGGTGGCGGGGGTGAAGCCGCTGTCCAGCGCCGAGGCATAGACGAAAGGCTTGAAGCTGGACCCGGGCTGCCGCGTCGCCTGTGTCGCGCGGTTGAACACGGAATCGTCGTAGCTGAAGCCGCCCTGCATCGCCAGCACGCGGCCGTTCTCGACGTCCATCGCCATGAAGCCGCCCTGCACCTCGGGGACCTGCCGCAGCGTCCAGCGAATGAAGCTTCCGTCGCTGTCCGAAGTCATGGCGCGGATGTGCACGACGTCGCCCACCTTCAGCAGGTCGCCCGCGACGTTGGCGCGGTTGCCAAGCGATCCGTCTTCCCGGCGCGGGCGGGCCCATGTCACGTCCTTGGCGGGAATCCAGTGGCCGTCGTCGTCCTCGTCCACCCCCTCGATGCCGATCCGGGCGTCGTTGTTGCCGACCTCCAGCACCACGGCGGGATGCCAGCCCGCGATGTCGCGCGCGATGTCGACGTCGGCCAGCGCCGCGCGCCAGTCGTCCTCGGTCGTCAGCAGCGACGGGTCGAGCGTGGTGACCGTGCCATGCCACACGCCAAGGCCCCGGTCGTAGGTTTCCAGCCCGTTCTGCAGCGCGGTCGCCGCGACCTCTTGCAGTTCGGGGTCGATGGTGGCCCGGATCGTCAGGCCGCCGCCGAAGAATTCCTCGGTCCCGAAATCGCGCGACAGCTGGCGGCGGATCTCGTCGGTGAAGTAATCGCGCGGCGGCAGCACCGACCGGAAGCTGTCGAAGTCGCCGGCCTGCACCGTCCGCAGCGGGTCTTCCGAGGCGATGTCGTACTGGGCCGGGGTGATATAGCCGTTCTCGCGCATCTCGCGCAGCACATAGTCGCGCCGGGACAGCGCGAAGTCGCGGTCGCGCACCGGGTGCGTCCGCGCGGGCTGTTGCGGCAGGGCGCCCAGATAGGCGGCCTCGGCCACGGTCAGTTCCTCGAGCGTCTTGTTGAAATACACCTGCGCGGCGGCGGTCACGCCGTACGAGTTCTGGCCCAGATAGATTTCGTTTAGGTACAGTTCCAGGATCTGGTCCTTGGTCAGCGTGTTCTCCAGCCGCACCGACAGGATCAGTTCCTTGATCTTCCGTTCCGCCGACCGGTCCGACGACAGCAGGAAGTTCTTCACCACCTGCTGCGGAATGGTCGAGGCGCCCCGCAGCCGTCCGCCGCGCANNGCGTCCAGCGCCGCCGCCACCATGCCGCGCGGGTCATAGCCGCGGTGCTGGTAGAAGTTCTTGTCCTCGGCCGAGATGAAGGCCTGCTTCACGATGTCGGGAATGTCCTCGATCGGGGTAAACAGGCGGCGTTCCTTGGCGAACTCGTCGATCAGCCGCCCCTCGCCGCTGTAGATGCGGCTGATGGTGGGGGGCGCGTACAGCGCCAGCTGTTCGTGATTCGGAAGGTCGCGGCCGTACATGTAGAACACCGCGCCGATGGTCAGCGCGGCCATGACGATGCCGATCGTGATCCAGCTGAAGATGGCGCCGAAGAACGATGCGATGATGCGCAGCATGGACAATTCCTGCCTTTCCCGGATCAGACCGGGACTATAGAAGCTTTGGGTTCACGTCAAAAGAAGGATCGGCGGCATCGCGCCCATGTGATGGTGCGGCCCAAGGCCGCGTCGTTGCCGGGGGGTTGCGCAGGGCGCGCCCCGTCCATAACGCTTCCGGGATGAGACCCGAGGATATTCTGCCCACATACGAACGCGTTGCGCGCGGTTACGCCGCCAGCCGCGACAAGACCCTGTTCGAACGGCGCTGGCTGGACCGGATGCTGAACTTCGCGCCGGGGCGCCGCGTGCTGGACATCGGCTGCGGCCCCGGCCGGCCGATTGCCGAATACCTGCTGGACCGCCGCTGCGTGGTGACCGGGGTCGACGGCGCCCCCGCGATGGTGGCGCTGTTCCGGCAGAACCTGCCCGGGGCCGACTGCATCCGGTCCGACATGCGCGGCCTGAACCTTGGCCGCCGGTTCGACGCGCTGCTGGCGTGGGACAGCTTCTTTCACCTGTCGCCCGGCGACCAGCGCGAGATGTTCCCGACCTTCGCCGCCCATGCCGCGCCGCGCGCGGTGCTGATGTTCACCTCGGGCCCCGACGCCGGAGAGCCGATTGGCCGGGTCGAGGGCGAGCCCGTCTATCATGCCAGCCTGTCGCCGGACGAGTACCGCGCCTGCCTCGATGCGGCCGGGTTCGACGTGGTGGATTTCAAGCCCGAGGATCCGACCTGCGCCGGTCACTCGGTCTGGCTGGCCCGCAAGCGCCGCGACGAAGACGCCTGACGCGCCCGCGTCACTGCCGCAGCAGCTCTGCCTCGGCGGCATCCGCCGCGGCCCACGCCAGCAGCGCGTCGCGAATGCCAAGCGCGGCGGCGGCGCGCCAGTCTTCCGACGTCAGGTTCTCGCGGTCGGTTTCGGACGACAGGAANCCCAGTTCGATCAGCACCGACGGGATGTCCGCCGCCTTCAGAACGGAAAACGACGCCTCCAGCCGGGGACGCTTGTACAGCGGGCCGATGGTGTCGTGCAGCCCTGCGACAAGCGCGTCCGCCAAACGGTCCGACCGTGGCTGCGTCTCGTTCCGCGCCAGTTCCATCAGAACCCGCGCGATCCGGTCGTCATGCTCGGTCAGGTCGACGCCTGCCAGCAGATCGCCCCGGTCGTGCCGCTCCGCCAGCTTCTCGGACGCGACATCCGACGCGATCTCGCTCAGGGTATAGATCGTGGCCCCCCGCGCGCGCCCCTCGGCCAGGGCGTCGGCATGAAGCGAGATGAACACATCCGCCCCCGCCATCCGCGCGATCGAGACGCGCATCTCCAACGGCACGAAGATATCGTCGTCGCGGGTCATATAAACCTCGAACCCGCCGGTCCGGCGCAACACGTCGCGCAGGTCGCGGGCGAACTGCAACATCAGGGCCGCCTCGACGACGCCGTCGCGCTCTGCACCNGGGTCGATGCCGCCGTGGCCGGGGTCCAGCACCACCACCACCGGGCGCGTCCCGTCCTGCCTCCGATGCGCAGGCTCTGCCGCGGCGGCGGGCTCGGGCAGAGCGAACAGGGCGCTGGACGGCGCGCCGGCGGCTTCGGCGAACGCCTCGGGCGCCACAGGGGCCAGACGCACGGTGACGGCGACTCCCGCGCCGGTGTCCATCCAGGCCTCGGACACCGCCATCGGCGCCGCCAGCTCGACCACCATCCGCGACCAGCCAGGACGGAACGGGCCGACCGACACCGACGTCACAGCCTCCGATCGGTCGAACCCCTCGGGGTCCAACCCGGTCCAGTCGACGGTCGAGAAATCCAGCACCAGCCGACGCGGCGCGTCCAGCGTGAAGACGCGGTAAGGCACCGGCTGGCTCAGGGTCAGGACCAGTTCCGCACCCTCCGCGCTGTCGCTGACCGAGGACGCGGCCGCGTCTACGCGCGCCAGTCCCGCAAGGTCCTGCGCCTGAACCGCCACGCCCCAGAAGAGCGCGCAAAATATGATGAAAAGCCTGCTCATGTCGCCTTCGCCGGTCTGCGCCGATGTGCGCCGAACCATACCGGCTTTCCCGGCGCACGAAAAGCACCGACCTGCGAACGCCCTCGGCCTGCTTCTTCTCTTTCCAAATACCTCGGGGGAGTCGCGCAGNGACGGGGGCAGAGCCCCCATCGCGCTGGATACGAGCGCACCTTCGGTGCGACGGGGGCAGAGCCCCCATCGCGCCTGACTTTGGCGCACCTTCGGTGCGACGGGGGCAGAGCCCCCATGCCGCCCCCGCGACCGCGCGCTACCGTGCGGCCATGAACGCCTTCAGCCGTGCCAGCCCCTCGCGGATGTCCTCGGTGGACCGCGCGTAGGAAAACCGCAGCGTTCCGGCACCGCGTGCGGCGTCGAAATCCAGCCCCGGAGTCACCGCCACCCCAGCCTCGCGCAGGATCTCCGCCGCGAAGGCGCGGCTGTCCGAGGTCAGCGCCGACACGTCCGCATAGACGTAGAACGCCCCGTCCGGCGGCGCGATCTCGGTAAAGCCCGCGTCCGGCAGGCCCTCCAGCATCAGGCGACGGTTCTCGGCATAGACCGCCATGTTCGCCTGCAACTCGTCGGTGCAGTCCATCGCCGCCAGCGCCGCGACCTGGCTGACGTGGGGCGCACAGATGAACATGTTCTGCGCCAGCCGCTCGACGGCGCGGACGTGGTTCTCGGGCACCACCATCCAGCCGACCCGCCAGCCGGTCATGCTGAAGTACTTCGAGAACGAGTTGATCACATAGACGTCGTCCGAGATTTCCAGCGCCGTCACCGCTTTCCGCTCGTATTCGATGCCGTGATAGATCTCGTCCGAGATGAAGGCCGTGCCGTTCGCCTGCGCCGCCCCGATCAGCGCCGCCAGCGCGTCGCGGTCCAGCATCGTGCCGGTGGGGTTCGCGGGCGAGGCGACCATCAGCCCGGCAAGATCCGGCGGCAGGCCGCCCGGCACCGGCTGAAGCCGGTTTTCCGGCGCGGTTTCGATCATCACCGGGGTCAGCCCCAGTGCGGTCAGGATGTGGCGATACGACGGATAGCCCGGCGCGCCGATGCCCACCTTGTCGCCGCTGTCGAACAGCGCCGAGAACGCCAGCAGGAACGCGCCCGACGACCCCGATGTGACAACCACGCGGGCCGGGTCCAGATCGACGCCGTACCAGTCTTGGTACAGCCCCGCGATCCGCTCGCGCAGCGCGGGCAGCCCCAGCGATACCGTATAGCCCAGCGGGTCCGCGTCCATCGCCCGGGTCAGCGCGGCCCGCGCGCCGGCGGGGGCCGGGGTGCCCGGCTGGCCCACCTCCATATGGATAACGTGTTGCCCGGAAGCCTCGGCCTGCCGCGCCGCTTCCATTACATCCATCACAATGAAGGGATCGACTTCGCTGCGCCTTGAGTTCCGCATCCCGCCCTCTCTATGCTCTGCCGCAACGCAGGACCTGCACCCGGAGAGACGGACAGTCAATGGCGCCCCACCTACCCACGCGACCGCGCGCAGATGCGCGCGACGCCGGTCGTGCGGCTGTTGGCCCGCACCCGTCGCGCGGAGCCGCAGGATGGATCCGGTCCCGGGATATGTTATCAGCGGCGCACGCCGCCGGAATTCAGTGAGGAAAAACCATATGAAAACCCGTCTTCCGCTGGTCGCCGCGATGGTCGCGATGACCGCCACGCCTCTGGCCGCTTTCGACCTGTCCCAGATGACCGAGGAAGAGCGGATGATCTTCCGGTCCGAGGTCCGCAACTACCTGATGGACAACCCCGAGGTTCTGCTCGAGGCGATCAACGTGCTGGAACAGCGTCAGGCCGAAGTGCAGGCCGCCAACGACGTGACGCTGGTCGAGACCAACAGNGACGAGCTGTTCGACGACGGCTATTCGTGGGTCGGCGGCAACCCGGACGGCGACATCACCATCGTCGAGTTCATGGACTACCGCTGCGGCTACTGCCGCAAGGCGCACCCCGAGGTGTCTGAGCTGATCGAAAGCGACGGCAACATCCGCTACATCGTCAAGGAATTCCCGATCCTCGGTGAACAGTCGGTTCTGGCGTCGCGCTTCGCGATCGCCGTGAAGGCGGTCGAGGGCGACGAAGCCTACGGCACCGTGCACGACCTGCTGATGACGATGCGGGGCGAAGTCACCGAGGAAGGCCTGTCGGCGATGTCCGAGGAGCAGGGCTTCGACNCCCCCGCCGTGTTCGACGCGATGAACAGCGCCGAGACCGAGACGATCATCGCCCAGAACCGCGCGCTGGCGCAGCGCATGGCGATCAGCGGCACGCCCTCGTTCATCTTCGAATCCGAGATGGTGCGCGGCTATGTCCCGCTGGACGGCATGCGCGAGATCCTCGCCGAGGTCCGGGCCGAGGGCTGATCGCCCGGCCTTCTGCGGGCGCCGGGATGCGCGGCGCCCGCGCTTTGAAGATGCTGACCGACACCGACCTTGCCCGGTATTGCGCCCGTCTTGGGCTCGATACGCTGCCGCCCGCCACGCCCGAGGGTCTGGCGCGCCTGCAGTCCGCGCAGTTGGGCAGCCTCCCGTTCGAGGGGATCGAGCCCTTTCTGGGCCACACCCCGTCGCTTGCCCCCTCTGACATCGCCGCCAAGATCCTGCACCGGGGACGGGGCGGGTATTGCTATGAACTCAACACGCTGTTCGGCGCGGCCATGACCGCCGCCGGGTTCGACGCCCGCCGCGCCTTGGCCCGCGTGCTGCAGCGCAATCCAGAACCGGGCGCGCGCAGCCATCTTGCGTGGATCGTGCGCATCGGCGACAGCCGCTGGCTGGCCGACACCGGCTTTGGCGGCCCCGGCGCGCGCACCCCGATCGAGATCCGGCCGGGCGAGCAGGCCGCCGCGAACGGCACCTACCGCATGACCCGCAACGAGACGCTGGGCGAGGATGTCCTGGAACGTCTGACGTCCGACGGCTGGCAGAAGCTGTACAGCTTCGACGGCGCCTCGGTCACCGATGCCGAGGTCGAAGCCGCCAATCATGTCGCCGCGACGTGGCGCAACAGCGTCTTTCCGTGGAACCTGATGGTGGCGGGCTTCGACGGGGACACCCGCATTGGCGTGTTCAACCGCAACCTGACCGAAGAGACGCCCGACGCGCTGTCGCGGCACGACATCGCGGATGCTGCCGCGCTGGGCCGCGTGTTCGACCGCATCGGATTGCAGGCCGCGCCCGACTTGCTGGACCGGGTCTGGCAACGGCTGGAGAACCCGCTGCCGGTGCCCGCATGACCCGTGCGGCGCGGGGCAGGGCGGCGTTTGTGGCGGTGCTGGTGCTGTCCGCCACGGCGGCCCCGGCACAGGACGTCCTGGACCGCCTGAAATCGCTGGATACCGACGGCCCGACGCTGGAGGACGCCTATGCGGTCGAGGCGGAAGCAGACCGCGACCTGATCGCGGTCGAGGCCGACACGCTGTTCGATGCGTCCCGCCCGACCGTCGGGGCACCGGACGGCCCGGTGCGCGCCGCCGTGTTCACCGCGCCCGACTGCACCGACTGCGGCCCCGCCGTGGACGCGCTTGCCGCGCTGGCCGAACGTCTGGGCGTGCGCGCCACTGTGATCGACGTGTCAGAGGCCGCGAACGCCGACCTGATGCGCCGCCTGACGCTGGATCTGCTGCCGTCCTACGTGTTGCCCGACAGCCTTGTCCGGGGCGCGATGCCCGCGATCGTGCTGGAACGCTACCTGTCGGACTAGCCCGCGCCGCGCCTGACGCAGATGTTTGCGGCAGATATACAGGCGGGTTGCCCCGTGGTCTTGCCGCCGACCAAAGCCGTTGATATCACCGGCGCCTGAACAAGAGGTGGACCCATGCGCGCCGAAACGCAGAACATTGTCGAGGAAATCCGCAAGTCGCTGACCTTGTTGCGGCAGCGGATGGATTACGACACCGCCAGCCACCGGCTGGAGGAGNTCAACGCGCGCGTCGAGGACCCGACGCTGTGGGACGATCCCGACAACGCCCAGAAGCTGATGCGCGAACGTCAGGCGCTGGTGGACCAGATGCAGACGTTCGAAAGCATCGACACCGACCTGAGCGACAACATCGAACTGATCGAACTGGGCGAGATGGAGGACGATGCCGAGGTCGTCGCCGACGCCGAGGCCGCGCTGAAGACGCTGCGCGACCGGGCCGCCCAGAAAGAGCTGGAAGCCCTGCTGAACGGCGAGGCGGACGCCAACGACACCTTCCTTGAAATTAACGCGGGCGCAGGCGGCACCGAAGCCTGCGACTGGGCGCAGATGTTGCAGCGGATGTATGTCCGTTGGGCCGAGAAGCGCGGCTTCAAGGTGGAACTGCAGTCCGAGGAACCGGGCGGCGAGGCGGGNATCAAGTCGTGCTCGTACAAGATTTCCGGCCACAACGCCTATGGCTGGCTGAAGTCCGAAAGCGGCGTGCACCGGCTGGTGCGGATCTCGCCCTTCGGCAAGGGCACGCGCGAGACCTCGTTCGCGTCGGTCTGGGTCTATCCGGTGGTCGACGACAACATCGAGATCGAGGTGAACCCCGCCGATATCCGGATCGACACCTACCGGTCGTCCGGTGCTGGCGGTCAGCACGTCAACACCACCGACTCGGCGGTGCGGATCACGCACCACCCGACCGGCATCGTCGTGACCTCGTCCGAGAAGTCGCAGCACCAGAACCGCGACATCGCCATGAAGGCCCTGAAGTCGCGCCTGTACCAGATGGAGCTGGACCGCCGGAACGCCGCCATCAACGAAGCGCACGACAACAAGGGCTCGGCAGGCTGGGGCAACCAGATCCGGTCCTACGTCCTGCAACCGTACCAGATGGTGAAGGACCTGCGGACCAGCCACGAGACGTCAGACACGTCCGGCGTGCTGGATGGTGACCTTGATGACTTCATGGCCGCGACGCTGGCGATGGACGTGTCGGGNAAAAGCCGGGCCGAGGCGACGGCGGAAGACTGATCGCCACCTGANNNATTTGGAANGACCAGAGGCGCCGCGGGANACCGGGCGCCTNTTTTCGTGCCACGCCGCAGTTTTTCCGGCGCAGGACGNCGCCTGCGACTTTCGCAAAGCGCGCCGGGGCGTTAGCCGTTGAAGCGAAAGCAACGGGAGTGCGCGGGATGGACGAGGTTCTTGGGCTGACGCTGGCGGAACTGACCGAGCGGCTGGCGGCGCGGGCGCTGTCCGCCTCTGAGGTCATGGCGGCGGTGCTGGATCGGATCGCGGCGGTGAACGGTCAGGTGAACGCCATCGTTTCCTTGCGCGACCGCGATGCGCTGATGGCCGAGGCCGCAGAGGTCGACGCCGGCCCGTGGCGCGGGCCGCTGCACGGCGTGCCGATGGCGGTGAAGGATCTTGTCGCGGTCAAAGGCATCCGGTCGACGTGGGGATCGCCCATGTTCGCCGATTACGTGCCTGCCGCCGACGAGGTTCTGGCAGCCCGGTTGCGGGCGGCGGGGGCGATCCTGATCGGCAAGACCAACGTGCCGGAATTCGGTCTTGGCTCGCATTCCTACAACCCGATCTTCGGCGTGACCCGGAACCCCTACGACCTGTCGCGCACGGCGGGGGGCTCGTCCGGCGGCGCGGGGGCGGCGCTGGCCTGCGGTATGGGCTGGGTCGCGGACGGATCGGACATGATGGGCAGCCTGCGCAACCCGGCGGGCTGGAACAACGTCTACGGGCACCGGCCCACCGTGGGGCTGGTGCCCGGCGACGGTCAGGGCGACCTGTTCCTGCACCCGCTGTCCACGCTGGGCCCGATGGCCCGCAACCCCCGCGACCTTGCGGCGTTGCTAGAGGTGCTGGCGGGAGCGGAACCGGGACAGCCCGGCGGAGCCCCCTTCGTGGCGGGCAAACTGTCCGGCGACATCGCGGGCAAGCGGATCGGCTGGCTGGGCGATTGGGGCGGCGCGTGGCCGACCGAGCCGGGCATCCTGGATCTGTGCCGCAAGGCGCTGGCGGTCTACGAGGACCTCGGCTGCACCGTGGTGGACCTTGCCCCGCCTTTCCCGTCGGACAAGCTGTGGGACAGCTGGACGACCCTGCGCAGCTGGGCCGTGGCGGGCGGGCAGGCGGCCGCTTGGGCCGATCCCGCGAAGCGCGAGATGATGAAGCCCGCGATGGTCTGGGAGATCGAGCGCGGCATGGCGCTGAGCAACGAACAGATCCGTCAGGCCAGCGCGGTGCGGTCCGACTGGTTCCGCGCCGCCGCAAGGATGTTCGCGTCGGTGGACGCGGTGGCGATGCCCACCGCGCAGGTCTGGCCGTTCCCGGCGGACTGGGATTGGCCGAAAGACATCGAAGGCACGGCGATGGACACCTATCACCGTTGGATGGAATGCGTGGTGCCGGTCAGCCTGATCGGGCTGCCCTGTNCCGCGATGCCCGCCGGGTTCGGGGCAGGCGGCCTGCCGATGGGCGTGCAACTGGCGGGTCCGCGCGGATCGGATGGGGCGCTGTTGCAGCTGGCCGCCGCCTATCACGATGCTACCCGCTGGCCCGAGACGCGGCCCCCGAAGCTTTAAGCCCGTATTCTGACCCGCGAATACATCTTTTCGGCGCGCATCGGTCATGCTCTGGTTCCCGCCATGGGAGGTGCCGATGGCCGAGACATTCGAACCGTCCCCGCTGCCGCAGATCGGCCGGGTGACGTTTGCAGAGATCGTCGTTTCGCTGGGCTGCGGCTGGCGCGACTTTCTGGCCGCGCCGGGGTTCGGCCTGTTCTTCGGTGGCGTCTATGCGCTGGCCGGGCTGGTGCTGACGCTGCTGGGGGCGGGGAACTGGACGTGGACGCTGGTGCTGTCGCTGGGCTTCCCGCTGGTCGCCCCCTTCGCGGCGGTGGGCCTGTACGAGGTGTCGCGGCGGCTGGAGGACGGCGAACCCCTGACATGGCCCGCCGTGCTGGGCGTGGTCGCGCGGGAACGGAACCGGCAGATCCCGTGGGCAGGGGCGATCATCGTGATCTACTTCCTGTTCTGGTCCTTCCTCGCGCATATGCTGTTCGCCCTGTTCATGGGGCCATCGGCGTTGATGAACGTGTCGACTTCGTGGGACAGCTTCCTGACGCCAACCGGCCTGACCATGATCGGGGTCGAATTCGCGGTGGGCGGCGTCGCGGCCTTCATCCTGTTCGCACTGACCGTGGTCAGCTTGCCCCTGTTGCTGGAGAAGGAAATCGACTTCGTCTCGGCGATGCTGCTGAGCTTCCGCTGCACGCTTGCGAACCTGCCGGTGATGCTGGCGTGGGCGGCGATCATCGCGCTGTTGCTGTTTGTCGGGATGCTGCCGTGGTTTCTGGGCCTGTTCGTGGTGCTGCCGGTGCTAGGCCACGCGACATGGCATCTGTACCGCCGGGCGCTGTACGACCCGCTGCCCTAGGCCGGCCCCCAATCCGAAACGCAATCGGGCGACGCAGGNGTCTGCGTCGCCCGTTGAATTCTGTCAGGGCCTTGCGGGCTCGTGTGGCCCTGCGAAGGGATCAGCCGTTGGCGGGCTGTTGCTTCTGCGGCGCAGCCTGACCCTTGGCGTTTTCCTTCGCCAGCGGATCGTCGCGGCGCTGAACCGAGCCTTCGAAATGGGCACCGGATTCGATCGCGATGGTCTTGTGGATGATGTCACCCTCGACCCGGGCGGTCGACGTCAGGCGCACCTTCAGACCGCGCACGCGACCGATGATGCGGCCGTTGACCACCACGTCATCGGCGACAACCTCGCCCTTGACGGTGGCGCCTTCGCCAACGGTCAGCAGGTGGGCGCGAATGTCGCCCTCGACATTGCCCTCGATCTGCACGTCGCCGGTCGTCTTGATGTTCCCGACGATGGTCAGGTCCTGCGACAGCGTCGACGCCGGAGGCTTGGCCTTGGGCGCGGGCGGCGCAGAGAAGTCGCCAGAGGTGGGGCGGGACGGTGCCGGGGCGTCGGAGGAGGCGGATTTCGCCGCCTGGTCTTCGGCCGGCTTTGATCCGGGCTCGTTGATTCGGCTCTTAGAAAACATCTCTCGCTGCCTTGATATACGTCATCGGGTTGACGGCCTTGCCGCCGATCCGCACTTCGTAGTGGAGGTGAGTGCCTGTCGACCGGCCGGTGTTTCCCATATCACCGATCCGGTCCCCGCGCGAGACCCTATCCCCGACGTTCACGCGAATCTTGCTCATGTGGGCATAACGCGTCTCGATCCCGAACTCGTGCTGGATCTTGACCAGCAGGCCATAGCCCGACTGCGCGCTGGCGTGGATCACGACACCGTCGGCGGTGGCGTAGATCGGCGTGCCGTGCGCTGCCGCGAAGTCGGTGCCTTCGTGCATCCGGCCCCAACGCTGGCCGAAGCCAGAGGTAAAGCGGAACGAGTTCTTGATCGGAATCGCGAACGGGGTCTTTTCCAGTGCGATCCGGTACAGGTTCATCCGGTCCAGCTGGGTCAGGATGGAATTGGCGCGAATGCTGTCGGCGTCCGGCACTTCATCCTTGGTCGAGAAGGTCAGCGGCGTCAGCGGGCCGCCCTGGCCCGAATAGCCGCGGCGAACGGTGTCGAGGATCGAATCCGCAGACAGGCCGGCGGACGAGAAGATGCCGTCCAGCGGTTCCAGCGAGATCGATACGGCGTCCTCAAGCTGAGTGAAGATCCGGTCGTTGCGTTCCTCGGCAAGGCGACGTTCGAATTCCATTTCGGAAACAGTCGACTTCGCTTCGGCGGCGATCATCGCCATCGTGTCGCGTTCGACGGCGGCGTCGTTAAGCGCGGCGGTCAGGAAGTCGAGCGTGGTTTCGTCGTCTTCGCTGCTATGGCCGCGGTTCTCTGCGACCACGCCGTTCAGGCGGTCCAGCGCGGCGATGGTGTCTTCGCGCGCGGCGTCGCGTTCCTTCATGGTGCGGCGCAGGGTGGTCTGGATCACGTCGATGCCGGTTTCCAGCTCTTTGCGGCGATCTTCGGAGTCCAGAAGCGCGGACTGCATGACCGAGATCTGTTCCAGCGCAGCGGTAAAGCGTTCTTGCGCGGCTGCGGCTTCCTCGGCGCGGCGGTCGCGTTCTTCCGACAGCGCGGCAAGGCGTGTTTCGTAAAGGGTGCGTTCCCGTTCGGCCTGGTCGCGAAGCGAGCCCGAGCCGACGCTGTCCATCAAGATGATCGCGGTGGCGACGATGGCCCATCCGACGAAGATCGCACACCCGGACCAGGCGATGGCCTGCGTCGGTGCGCTGAGACGGATGAACTTTGTGTCGGTCTCGGACCGAAGGAAGATGCGCTGTTCCGGAAACGTACGTTCCAAACCCGCGCGCAGCTTATGCCCGATCCCATAAATCGATTGCACTGTCCCGTTTCCCCGTTTCTTAGCACGGCACAATCCCCAGTCTGCCGCACAGGATCGTGCCTAGCCGCTACGGGATTTTAGGGCAACAACTGTTCACAACACGCTAAGAACATGGGGTGAATCTGCCGGGAACCGGCAAGAAACCGCCGATTTTTCGGTTCCCCTAGGTCAGATCGCCTTCGCCGCTGCAAGCACTTCGGACACGTGACCGGCGACCTTCACCTTGTTCCAAACGTGCTGCACGGTGCCCTTCGCGTCGATCAGGAAGGTGGTGCGCTCGATGCCCATGAACTTGCGGCCATACATGCTTTTCTCGACCCAGGTGCCGTAGGTTTCGCACACGTTTCCCTCGGCGTCGGACAGCAGCGTGATGCCAAGATCGTGCTTTTCCCGGAACTTGTCGTGCTTTGCTACAGTGTCCTTGCTTACCCCCAAAATGGTGCATCCGGCGGCTTTGAAGGCATTGGCAGCTTCGGTGAAGTCCTGCGCCTCGCGGGTGCAGCCCGACGTGTCGTCCTTTGGATAGAAATACAGAACAATCGGCGCGCCCTGCAGCTCGGACAGGGTCACGGTTCCGCCGCCATCGCGAGGAAGTGTGAAGTCGGGGGCGGTCTGACCTTTTTCAATCATTTTGTCGCTCCTTCTCTGGGTGTAATGCGGAAGCGTGGGTTTTGGTTCAGTTCTAGCTAGGTTCAGGCCAAGATAAAGACAGGCAAATCGTATTGCCGGTGACCGGAGGCAAATGAGCGACACGGCAGAAGAGAAGCCACGTCGGGGACGCGGCCGCCGCAGGCGTGCCGGGTTGCTGGTGCTGTTCAGCGTGGCCTTGCTGTCCGTGTTCGGGGGGCTTGGGTTCCTTGCCGTGACCGGCATCCCGCTGACCGCGCCGGACTGGGTCACGCGCGAGATGGAACAGCGGCTGAATGCCGAGATCGAGACCGGGCGGGTGTCGCTGGGCGGTATTTCGGTGGGCGTCGACAGCGGGATGGTGCCGCGGGTGCGGCTGCGCAACGTCGGTCTGATCGACGGCCGGGGGCTGGAAGTCGCGCGCCTGAACGAGGTCAGCGCCGCTTTGACCGCGCCCGCGCTGCTGCAGGGCACGGTGCAGATGTCTTCGGTGCAGGTGTCGGGCGCGCAGATCACCGTGCGGCGGCTGTCGGACGGAACCTTCGACCTAAGCTTCGGCGAAGGGCTTGGCGCGTCGGGCACGCTGGCGGGCGTGCTGGACAGCATCGACGCCGCGTTCGAGAAGCCACCCTTGGCGGGGATGCGGCGGATCGAGGCGAACCAACTGACGATCACGCTGGAAGACGCCCGGTCGGGGCGGCTGTGGCAGGTGACCGAGGGCCGCATCGTGCTGGAACCCGGGGCCAACACCCTTGGCCTGACCGTCACCGCGGACGTGTTCAACGGGACCGAGGACCTTGCCACGTTGGTCCTGACGATGCAGACAGAGAAGGGCACCTCGCAGGCCAGTCTGGATGCCGTGTTCCAGAATGCGGCGACCGCAGACATCGCCGCACAGGCCCCGGCGCTGGCATTTCTAGAGGTGCTGGACGCGCCCATCGCCGGGGCGCTTAGCGCGCAGATCGGGCCGGACGGGCAGATGACCGGGCTGGAGGGCGCGCTTGATATCGGCGCAGGGGTGCTGCAGCCGACGCCGGAGACCGAGCCGATCCGGTTCGACGGTGCCTCGGGGCGGATGGCCTATGACGCGGCGCGGCAGCAGATCAGCGTCGAGGACCTTCAGATCCAGACCGGCGCCGCGCAGGGCCGGGCCGAAGGGCAGGCCTTTCTGCGGGATTTCGAGAACGGGTGGCCTGCCACGATGGTCGGCCAGTACCGGCTGACGGATGTCGTGGTGCAGCCAGAGGGTCTGTTCCCCGAACCGGTCGGGTTTGCCGAGGGCGCGATCGACTTCCGGGTGCGGCTGGACCCGTTCTCTGTCGAGATCGGGCAGATCTCGCTGGTGGACGAGGACCGCCGGATTCACGGCTATGGCAACGTGCGGGCCACGCGCGGCGGCTGGGACGCGGCGCTGGACCTTGCGCTGGAACCGATCGGGCTGGACCGGCTGCTTGCGATCTGGCCGGTGTCCGTCGCCCCCAAGCCGCGCGAGTGGCTGGAGAAGAACGTGTTCAAGGGCACCGTCGCCGACATGGCGGCCGCATTGCGCGTCAGCCCTGAAAGGCCGGATGGCGATTTTTCCCTCAGTTTCAGCTTTCTGGACGCCGACCTTAAGCCAATGAAGACGCTGCCGCCGATCACCGGCGCGTCGGGATATGCCAGTCTTGTCGGTCAGACCTTCACCGCCACGCTGGAATCGGGGCAGGTCGCGGCGCCGCAGGGCGGGATGATCGACGTCACCGGCACCTCGTTCAAGGTGCCCAACATCAAACGAAAGCCGGGCCGGGGCGAAGTGACGTTGCAGACCGACAGCAGCATCGAGGCGGCGCTGTCGCTGCTGGACCTGCCACCGTTCGAGCTGATGACCAAGGCGGGCCGTCCGCCCGACCTGTTCACGGGGCGCGCGGAAACCACCACCGAGATCGGCTTTGATCTGGTCAAACGGGTGCAGGTCGAGGATGTCGACTACAACGCCGCCGCCACATTGACGAACGTGTTCTCGGCCACGCTGATCCCCGGGCGCGAACTGCGGTCGGACCGGCTGGAACTGCGGGCGAACCCCGGCGGTGTGGCGGTCTCGGGCACGGGCTTTCTGGGCGAGCTGCCCGCGAACGTGGTCTGGTCGCAGCAGTTTGGCCCCGAACACGCGGGCGAAAGCACCGTCGAGGGCACGGTCCAGCTGGGCGAGGCGTTCCTAAGCGAATTCGGCATCGGGCTGCCCCCGAACGCGATCACGGGCGATGGCCTTGGGACGATCACCGTGAACCTGAAGAAGGACGAACCGCCCACCTTCCGGCTGGTGTCGGACCTGAACCGGATGGGAATGCGGATCGACGCATTGGGCTGGAGCAAGGCGGTCAACCGCACCGGCCGGCTAGAGGTCGCGGGAACGCTCGGCGAAGAGCCGGGCATCGACCAGCTTGTGCTGGAAGCGCCCGGTCTGTCGCTGAGCGGCGTCATCGACCTTGGCCCCGACGGCGCGTTGCAGACAGCCAGCTTCGACCGGGTCAGGGTCGGCAACTGGCTGGACGGCCCGGTGATCCTGACCGGGCGCGGTCCCGGACGCCCGCCGGGTGTGACCATGACGCGCGGCACCGTCGATCTGCGGCAGGCCAACCTTGGCGGCAGCGGTGGCGGCGGCGGCGGGCAGGGCGGGCGCGAGGGGTCTCCGCTGTCGTTGCAGCTTGATCGGCTCATCGTGTCCGAGGGCATCGCCTTCACCAGTTTCGTCGGCCAGTTCCGCAATCGGGGCGGGCTGGAAGGCCGCTTTGCCGCCCGCATCAACGGCGGCGCAGGGGTGTCGGGCGACGTGATCCCGACACCGTCGGGCGCCGCGATCCGGCTGATTTCCGAAGACGCGGGCGGGGCGCTGGCCTCTGCCGGGGTTCTCAAGACGGCCCGGGGCGGCCGGTTGGACCTGACGCTGAACCCGACCGGGCAGGACGGCGTCTATGACGGCTATCTGCGCGTCCGCGACACCCGCATCGTCGACGCGCCTGCGATGACCGACCTGCTGTCCGCGATTTCGATCGTCGGGCTGATCGACCAGTTCAACACCGGCGGCATCACCTTCAACGAGGTCGATGCCGAGTTCCGCCTGACCCCGTCGCGCCTGACCCTGCTGCGGTCCAGCGGCGTCGGCCCGTCGCTGGGCCTGTCGCTGGACGGGATCTTCGACCTTGCCAGCGGGCGGCTGGACATGCAGGGCGTCGTCTCTCCGGTCTATTTCCTGAACGGGATCGGGCAGGTGGTGTCGCGCCGGGGCGAAGGGCTGTTCGGCTTTTCGTTCCGGATGCGCGGCGAGGCGACCAGCCCCAGCGTTTCCGTCAATCCGCTGTCGATCCTGACCCCCGGGATGTTCCGCGACATCTTCCGCAGGCCGCCCCCCACGCAATAGCCTGACGCAGCGGCGCGCGCCTTTCCGTCGTTCCATGTCGATCACCCGTTGCGGCGGCGGACCGCGACGACTAAGTGCCCCGCCCATGAAGCTATCGGATTTCGACTTTGATCTGCCAGACGACCTGATCGCGACGCGCCCCGCGCGGCCGCGTTCCTCGGCGCGTTTGCTGGTCGCCGGCCCGGACTGGACCGAGGACGCCCACGTCTTCGACCTTGTGAACTGGCTGCAGCCCGGCGACCGCCTTGTGCTGAACGACACAAAGGTCATTCCGGCGCGCCTGTTCGGCACGCGCACCCGGCAGACGGGGCAGGGCCCGGCCACCGCCCGGATCGAGGCGACGCTGGTCGAGCCGACGGCATCCGGCACATGGCAGGCGCTGATCAAGCCGCTGCGGAAGGTCGCCGAAGGCGAAGAGATCGTCTTTTCGGACGCGCTGACCGCCCGGCTGGTGACGCGGGGCGACGGCATGGGAGAACTGGCGTTCAACCTGACCGGCGACGATTTCGACGCCGCGCTGGCACAGGCGGGCGCGATGCCGCTGCCGCCCTACATCGCCGCCAAGCGCCCCGCCGACGAGGCCGACCGCGAGGATTACCAGACCGTCTGGGCCGAACGCTCGGGCGCGGTTGCCGCCCCCACCGCGTCGTTGCACTTTGACCAGCCGCTGCTGGCGGCGCTGGCCGAGCGCGGCGTGGGCTTCACNCATGTCACCCTTCACGTCGGCGCGGGCACTTTCCTGCCGGTGAAGGTCGACGACGTCAGCCAGCACAAGATGCACGCTGAATGGGGCGAGGTCTCGGCCACGGCGGCGGCAGAGATCGCGGGGACCAAGGCGGCGGGCGGCCGGGTGATCCCGGTGGGCACCACCGCGCTTCGGCTGATCGAAACGGCGGCCCGCGACAGCGGCGCCATCGCGCCGTGGACCGGCGACACCGATATTTTCATCCGCCCCGGCTTTGACTTCCATGTGGCCGACGCGCTGATGACGAACTTCCATTTGCCGAAGTCCACGCTGCTGATGCTGGTGTCCGCCCTGATGGGTCGGGACCGGATACTGGACATCTACGATCACGCCGTGCGAGGCGGGTATCGGTTCTTTTCCTATGGCGATGCGTCGCTGTTGCTGCCGAAGGGCGGAAAACGACACGATTAAGTCGGTCTTGGGCCCGACCCTGTATGGGGACAACACCTAGGCCGTGTAACGAGTGGAAGGATAGGGCAGCGATGAGACAGGTACTAAGCGGCTCGTGGGCGCTGATGCTCGGAATCGGGCTTCTGATGATCGGCAACGGTCTGCAGTCCACGCTGATGGGTGTTCGTGGGTCGCTTGAGGGGTTTTCGACCTTCGAGCTGTCGCTGCTGACGTCTGCTTACTTCGCCGGGTTTCTAGGCGGGTCCCGCACCACGCCCGAACTGATCCGCCGCGTCGGTCACGTCCGGGTCTTCGCGGCGCTGGGGTCTTTCGTGTCGGCGGTGCTGGTGCTGTTCCCGGTGGTGACGGAACCCTGGGCCTGGACCGTGCTTCGGTTCGTCATCGGGTTCTGCTTCTCGGGCGTGTACGTGACGGCGGAAAGCTGGCTGAACAACACGGCCACGAACGAAACGCGCGGCCAGACCCTGTCGCTGTACATGATCGTGCAGATGGCGGGCATCGTCGCGGCGCAGTCGATCCTTGCCTTCGGCGACCCCTCGGGCTTCGTGATCTTCATCATCCCGTCGGTGCTGGTGTCGATCTCGTTCGCGCCGATTTTGCTGTCGATCTCGCCCACGCCCGCTTTCGATTCGTCCAAATCCATGAAACTCACGGAATTGTTTCGGACTTCCCCGCTTAGTTTCATCGGTATGACGATCATGGGCGCGGTCTTCTCGGCAACCTACGGCATGTCCTCGGTCTATGCCGCCGAGATCGGGCTGAGCGTGCAGCAGATCTCGTTGTTCATCGCCGCGTTCTTCGTCGGCCCATTGGTGATGCAGTACCCCATCGGCTATATCTCGGACCGCATGGACCGCCGCCAGTTGATCATGGCCGTCGCCCTGATCGGTGGGCTGTCCGCTATCGTCGGCTATTTCCTTGCGGGCAGCTTCGTGGCCCTGCTGATCGCGGCCTTCGTGATCGGCGGCACGGCCAACCCGTTGTATTCGCTTCTGATTGCATACCTGAACGACTATCTCCAGCCCGAGGATATGGCCGCCGCGAGCGGCGGGCTGATGTTCGTCAACGGCGTCGGCGCCATCGCTGGCCCGCTGGTGACGGGTTGGCTGATGGGCAGCTTCGGCAGCCACGCCTTCTGGCTGTTCGTCGCCACGCTGATGCTGATCCTGACCGGATATTCGCTGTACCGGATGACGCAACGCGCCGCGACCCCGGTCGACGAGACGGCCGCCTACGTCAGCGTTATGCCGACCGCGTCTCCCGTTGCGGTTGAAGCGGCTCAAGAATGGGCGATCGAGCAGAGTGAGGCGACCGAGGAACACGAGTGACGGTGCGGGACTTGCCCACTTGTCAGCCTGTGAAGAATTTGTAACCGTCTGATTGTCTGGTGGGAAATACCTGGTGAGGAGATGCCTATGGCAACCCCTGAAGACATTCTGGCCTACTGGCTGGACGAGATCGGGCCGAAAGGCTGGTACGCCGGCGGCGAGGATCTGGACGAAGAGATCCGCGACCGGTTTGAGGCCGAGTGGTCCCGCACGATGGATGGCTCGAACGCCCTGTGGCTGACCTATGCCAGCGGCGCGCTGGCCTACATCATCCTCGTCGACCAGTTTCCTCGCAACATGTTCCGCAACAGCGGCAAGGCCTTCGCCAGCGACGCCATCGGCCTTGCCGCGGCGAAGCTGTCGATCGCGCATGGCTTCGACATGAAGATCGACGAACCGGCGCGGCAGTTCTTCTATCTGCCGCTGATGCATTCCGAATGCCTGTCCGATCAGGACCGCTGCGTCCGTCTGATGAAGACGCGGATGCCGGAGACCGGCGCCGAGAACCTGCGCCACGCCAAGGCCCACCGCGAGGTGATCCGCCGCTTCGGCCGCTTCCCCTATCGCAACGACGCTTTGTCCCGCTCCACCACGGCGCCCGAGGCCGCCTTCGTGGACGAGGGCGGGTACCGCGCCGCGCTGGACAGCGTCACCGCCTGACACCGCCGAAATTCGTCGGGAACCTTTCCCCCTGTTCACTGTTAAGTGAGCAGGAGGTTTGGTTATGTCACGCATGACACCGTGGACGGTCGCACTGCTGGCCGGTATCGCAATCGTTGCAATATATCCCATCGTTCCGGCGGACGCCGTGGGCTTGGGAAGCGGAGTGTTCCCGGAATATCTCATCCCGATCGGATATTTCCTGTCCGGCCTGGGGGCGGCGGGATTAGTCCTTGCCTGGGTTCGCAAACGCGGTGTTAAACTTAACTAAACGAGAACAAGGTACGAGGGCCGGCGAAGCCACACGTGCCCGAGCAGAAGGTTGCCAATATGAAGAACGTGTTCACCTGGTCGATGGTGTTGGTCCTGGGGCTGGGCGCCCTGATCGCCTATCCCTCCTTGGCAGAGGCCGGCGACGGCTCGGCGGTCGCCGCCGCGAAACTGCTGGTGCCTTTCGGCTTCCTGACCGCGATGGCGGGCGCCATCGGGCTGTTCATGACGTGGTGCCTGCAGCAGGGTCCGCAGTAACCGCCGCGGAACACGCTGGCGCCGCGCAATCGCTTCCAGATCGAGACGAATAAAAAGGGCCTGCGTTCGCGGGCTCTTTTGTTATGGTAGCCATGCACTGCGGGAAACCCGGACCTGAGGGGCAGGCCGTTGGAATGTTGCGCCGCTTGCGATATGTGAAGATTGTTCAACGTTAAACAAACACGCGGGTGGAGGAGCATATGGCCGCCAAATCCTATGACATGATCGTAATCGGTGCCGGGCCGGGTGGCTACGTCGCCGCGATCCGCGGCGCTCAGCTGGGCCAGAAGGTCGCCATCGTCGAGCGCGAGCATCTGGGCGGCATCTGCCTGAACTGGGGCTGTATCCCGACCAAGGCGATGCTGCGTTCGGCAGAGGTCTTTCACCTGATGGAACGCGCGGTCGATTTCGGGCTGAAGGCCGACAGCATCAGCTACGACCTCGACGCCGTCGTCAAGCGGTCGCGCAAAGTCGCGGGCCAGCTGTCGGGCGGCGTCAAAGGCCTGATGAAGAAGAACAAGGTCGACGTGGTGATGGGCGCCGCGAAGCTGACCGGCAAGGGCAAGGTGTCCGTTGAAACCGACAAGGGCACCGAAGAGCTGACCGCGAAGAACATCGTGCTGGCCACCGGCGCCCGCGCCCGCGAACTTCCCGGGCTCGAGGCGGACGGCGAAAACGTCTGGACCTACAAGCACGCGCTGCAGCCCGCGCGGATGCCCAAGAAGCTGCTGGTCATCGGCTCCGGCGCCATCGGCATCGAATTCGCCAGCTTCTACAACACGCTCGGCGCCGACACGACGGTGGTCGAGGTGATGGATCGCATCCTGCCCGTCGAAGACGCCGAGATCTCGAAATTCGCCAAGAAGCAGTTCGAGAAGCAGGGCATGAAGATCATGGAAAAGGCGACGGTCAAACAGCTTGACCGCGCCAAGGGCAAGGTCACCGCGCATATCGAAACCGGCGGCAAGACCGAGAAGATCGACTTCGATACCGTCATTTCCGCCGTCGGGATCGTCGGAAACGTCGAAGGTCTGGGCCTTGAAGAACTCGGCGTAAAGATCGACCGCACCCATGTGGTCGTCGACGCCTACTGCCGCACCGGGGTCGACGGGCTGTACGCCATCGGCGACATCGCGGGCGCGCCCTGGCTGGCGCACAAGGCCAGCCACGAAGGCGTCATGGTGGCCGAACTGATCGCGGGTAAGAACGACGTGCACCCGGTCCGCCCCGAAAGTATCGCGGGCTGCACCTACTGCCAGCCGCAGGTCGCGTCGGTCGGCTATACCGAGGCGAAGGCCAAGGAACTGGGCTACAAGGTCAAGGTCGGCCGCTTCCCCTTCATCGGCAACGGTAAGGCCATCGCGCTGGGCGAGCCCGAGGGCATGGTCAAAACCATCTTCGACGAGAAGACCGGCGAACTGCTGGGCGCCCACATGGTCGGCGCGGAAGTGACCGAACTGATCCAGGGCTACGTGGTGGGCCGCCAGCTTGAGACCACCGAAGAAGACCTGATGGAAACCGTCTTCCCGCACCCGACCCTGTCNGANATGATGCACGAGTCGGTGCTCGACGCCTACGACCGCGTGATCCACATCTGATCGCGCAAAACCATCGCAAATCCACCGCAAGGGCCGGCGCAAAAACGCCGGCCCTTTTCGCGTCTTCTTCTCTTTCGAAATACCTCGGGGGAGCCGCGCAGCGGCGGGGGCAGAGCCCCCCCTTACGCCAGCAGACGCGCCGCTTCCTTCCGGGCAAAGGGCTTCATCCGGTCGCCATGCGCGTCAAGAAACGCGCGCACCCGCTCCGGGTCGTGCTTCGACAGGTCCCGCAGCCACCACGCCACCGCTTTCTGGATGAACCATTCCGGGTCGTCCACGTACCCGGCGGCCCAGCCCAATACCCGGTCGCGTGTTTCAAGCTCGGTGGGCTTAGGATTGTTCTGCTTGGTCCACGGCAGCGTCATCACCAGCGCCGCGCGGCGGGTCCACAGGTGATCCGACCGGGTCCAGCCCTCGACCTCGTCCAGCCGCGCGGGATCCGCCACCAGCCGCTTCTGCCCGGCGATCGAGGCATGGTCCGCCACCGCCCACGCGTCGAACGCGGGCACCCATGACGCGATCAGGCGCCACGCGGCCGCGTCCGACGGGAGGATGCGCGCCTGCGTCAAAAGCTTCGCCGCCGCGATCCGCGCCTCGTGGATGTCGGTGTCCCAAAGCCCCGACGCCAGCGCCAGCCGGTCGTCCAAGGACAGGTCCGCGCGCCACGTTTTCGCCATCGCGTCGATGTCGGGGTTGGCGGTTCCCAGATACACGCGCGGCACCTTGTGATAGGCCGCCATCTCTGCCGCCTTGCCGGGCTGGGCCCGGTCGCGCAGCGCGGCCAGGGCGTCGTCGGGCGTCATTCCACCGTCACGGATTTCGCAAGGTTGCGGGGCTGGTCCACGTCCGTGCCCTTGGCGACCGCCGCGTGATAGGCCAGCAGCTGCGCGGGCAGGGCATACAGGATCGGCTCGAACAGGGCAGGGCACTCGGGCATCACCAGCGTGCGCCATGTGCCTTCCTCGGCTGCCGCCGCGCCCTCGCGGTCGGTGATCAGCAGCACCTTGCCGCCGCGCGCCATGACCTCCTGCATGTTCGAAACCGTCTTGTCGAACAGGGCGTCGCGGGGGGCCATCACGATAACCGGCACCGTCTTGTCGATCAGCGCGATAGGCCCGTGTTTCAACTCGCCCGAGGCATAGCCCTCGGCGTGGATATAGCTGATTTCCTTCAGTTTCAGCGCGCCTTCCAGCGCCAGCGGGTACATCCGCCCGCGACCCAGAAACAGCACGTCCTGCGCCTCGGCCACGGCGCGGGCGGCGGCGGCGATCTCGTCCGCCTGTCCCAGCGCGTGGTTCAGCCGGCCCGGCAGCGACTGAAGTTCCGCCAGATGGTCGGCCAGCGTGTCGTCATCCATCCGGCCGCGCGAGTGAGCGGCTTTCAGCGCCGTCAGGACAAGCACGGTCAACTGACAGGTGAAGGCCTTGGTCGAGGCGACGCCGATCTCTGCCCCGGCGCGGATCGGCAGGTTCACGTCCGCTTCGCGCGCGATGGAACTGGTGTCGACATTGGTGACGGCGGCGATCTGCGCCTTGTCCGCGCAATAGCGCAGCGCGGCGAGCGTGTCGGCGGTCTCGCCCGACTGGCTGACGAAGACAGCCAGCGTATTCGGCCCGATCGGCGGCTCGCGATAGCGGAATTCCGACGCGATATCGACCTCGACGGGGATGCCGGCGATCTGTTCGAACCAGTATTTCGCGGTCAGGCAGGCATAGAACGCCGTGCCGCAGGCGACCATCACGATCCGGTCCAGTCGCGCGAAATCCAGCTGCGTTGGCAGCACGATTTCGCCGCCCTTGATGTAATGCGCCAGCGCCTCGCCGATGACGGTGGGCTGTTCGGCGATCTCTTTCGCCATGAAGTGCTTGTGCCCGCCCTTGTCGATATGGGCGGAATCGATCTGGATCGTGCGCACGGGACGGTTGGCGCGGGTGCCGCGCGCGTCGAAGATCTCGACGCTGTCGCGGGTCAGAACGGCGCGGTCGCCTTCCTCCAGATAGGTGATCTGGTCCGTCATCGGCGCCAGCGCGATCGCGTCAGAGCCGACGAAGACCTCGCCCTCGCCATGCCCGATGGCCAGCGGCGACCCCTTGCGGGCCGCGATCAGCAGGTTGTCCTCGCCGTCGAACAGGAAGCACAGCGCAAAGGCGCCTTCCAGCCGGGCGATGGCCTGTTCGGCGGCATCGCGCGGGGCAAGGCCTTGGTCAAGGAACGAGCGGGTCAGCGCGACGACGGTCTCGGTGTCGGTTTCGGTCTCGAACTCCTGCCCGTTGGCGCGCAGTTCCTCGCGCAGCTCGCGGAAGTTCTCGATGATGCCGTTGTGAACTACGGCGACGGACCCGGCGCGGTGGGGGTGGGCGTTGGTGACGGTGGGCGCGCCGTGGGTGGCCCAGCGGGTGTGACCGATGCCCGCCTTGCCGGTCAGCGGCTCGTGCACCAGCAGGTCGGACAGGTTCACCAGCTTGCCGACGGCGCGGCGGCGGTCCAGCTGTGCGGCGGCATCGACGGTGGCGATCCCGGCGCTGTCATAGCCGCGATATTCCAGCCGCTTCAGCGCCTCGACCAACAGGGGGGCCGCTTCGTGCTTTCCCAGAACACCAACGATTCCGCACATTTTAGGTCTCCTGCTGCCTGTTTTTCTTGTTTCTCTTATACAATTCAAACAATCGCGGCGCAGCGCCTTCCTTGACGACCTGCTGCGAACGGCCAAGGGCCAGCGCGTCGGCGGGCACATCCTGGGTGATGACCGACCCGGACCCCGTGATCGCGCCGGCGCCCACGGTCACCGGGGCGACCAGCATGGTGTCGGACCCGATGAAGGCGCGCGCGCCAATCTCGGTGTGGAATTTCTCGAACCCGTTGTAGTTGCAGGTGACGGTGCCCGCGCCGATGTTCGCGCCTTCGCCGATGGTGGCGTCGCCGATATAGGTCAGGTGGTTCACCTTCGCGCCGATGCCGACCTGCGCGTTCTTGATCTCGACGAAGTTGCCGACCTTCGCGCCCGCGTCCAGTTCCGCGCCGGGGCGCAGGCGGGCATAGGGGCCGACGACCGCATCGCCGCCGACATGCGCGCCTTCAAGGTGGCTGAACGCCCGGATGCGCGCGCCGGTCTCGACCGTCACGCCGGGGCCGAACACCACGTTGGGTTCGATCACGACGTCGCGGCCGATCACCGTGTCGGCCGAGAAGAACACCGTTTCCGGCGCGACCATCGTCACGCCGTTCTCCAGCGCCTCGCCCCGGCACATGTCCTGAAACAGCGACTCTGCGTCGGCCAGTTCCGGGCGCGAGTTGATGCCCAGCGTCTCGTCCTCGGGACAGGTGACGACGGTGGCCGACAGCCCCCGGCCGCGGGCGATCTCGACGATGTCGGTCAGGTAGTATTCGCCGCTGGCGTTGTCGTTGGACACCGCGTCCAGAAGGTCGAACAGGACCGACGCATCGGCGCAGATGACGCCGGAGTTGCACAGGGTGATGTCCAGCTCGTCGTCGGTCGCGTCCTTGAACTCGACGATGCGGGTCAGTTCGTGCCCCTTCATCACAAGGCGGCCATAGCGGCCGGGATCTTCCGCTTCGAAGCCCAGCACGACGACGGCATTGCCTTCCTCGCGCGCGATTTCCATTGCGTCCAGCGTTTCGGCCCGGATGAAGGGCGTGTCACCGTACAGGACGAACACGTCGCCTTCGAAGTCCTTCAGCGCCAGCTTGGCCTGCGCGACCGCGTGGCCGGTGCCAAGCTGTTCGGTCTGGTCGGCGATGGCGATGTGGGGGTCGATCTCGTGCGCGGCCTTGGCGACGGCTTCCGCGCCGTGCCCGACGACAAGGACGGTCCGCTCGGGTTCCAGCGTCTGGCCCGAGGAAAGCGCGTGGGCGAACAGTGGAACGCCCCCCAACTCGTGCAGCACTTTCGGCATGTCCGAATTCATGCGGGTCCCCTGGCCAGCGGCCAGAACGATCAGGGCAGTTGCCATGTGTTTTGTTCTTTGCTCGTTGTTTTATTGGTTTCTACCGGATGTATGGCATGCCGCAAGGGGCGGGGCTATCAAATGGCGTTTCGCGGCGTTACAGACACCGGCAAGAACAAGCCGGAGCAGACGCATGAAGACCGTGGTATTCGACCTTGATGGAACGCTGGCCGACACCAGCGGCGACCTGATCGCCGCCGCCAACGCCAGCTTCGAACGGTTGGGCCACGGGGCATTGCTGGACCCTGTCGCGGATGCGGGCACCGCCTTTCGCGGCGGTCGGGCGATGCTGCGCCTGGGACTGGAACGCGCAGGCGCCTTGGACGAGGCGACGGTGGACGCGGCCTATCCCGACCTTCTGGACTGGTACGGCGAAAATATCGACGTGTTTACAACAATGTACCCGGGTGCGGTCGACGCGGTCGATGCGCTGCGCAGCGCCGGTTACAAGGTTTCGGTCTGTACCAACAAGCCGGAAGGGCTGGCGGAAACGCTGCTGCAACGGCTGGGCGTGCGCGATCTGTTCGATGCGCTGGTCGGGGCGGACACGCTGCCGGTGCGCAAGCCCGAACCGGCCCCCTATGTCGCCGCCGTGGAACGGGCAGGGGGCGTGGTGGCCACGTCCTATCTGCTGGGCGACACGGTGACCGACCGCAAGACGGCGCGCGCGGTGGGCGTGCCCTGCGCACTTGTGACCTTCGGACCCGACGGGCACGGCGTGTCCGAGCTGGAGCCCGAGGCGCTGTTGCATGGTTATGAAGATCTGGCCGACGTCACCCAGCGCCTGATCGGTCACCCCTGACCGCCAGCCGTCCTTGGGCGGCGGCACAGGGAGGCTGTGCGGCGGCGCACAGGGCAGGGGCTATGCAAGTGCTTTGCGCCCGACGATATTGGGGGCACCCATGACAGGAGCCATGCCATGACCTTTCGTCCCGTGACCTCGACCCGGATGGCGCAGCCTACGATGGAAGGCGCCGGCGTCCACCTTCACCGCGTGTTCGGCTTCGGCGATCCGACCGAAGCGGATCCATTCCTGATGATGGACGATTTCCGCAACGACGACCCCGCGATGTACGCGCAAGGTTTCCCGTGGCACCCGCACCGGGGGATCGAGACGATCACCTACGTGCTGGAAGGCACGGTCGAGCATTCCGACAGCCTTGGCAACTCGGGCCGGCTTGGGCCGGGCACGGTGCAGTGGATGACCGCCGGGTCGGGCATCCTGCATCAAGAGATGCCGCAGGGAAACGTGAAGGGGCAGATGCACGGCTTTCAGCTGTGGGCCAACCTGCCGTCCAGCCTGAAGATGACCGCGCCGCGCTATCAGGACATCCAGAAATCCGACATCCCGGTCGAGGTGGACGACGACGGCACCGCCGTGCGCGTCATCACCGGCGGGTTCTGGGGCAAGAAAGGCCCTGTCGACGGCATCGCCGCCGATCCGCTGTATCTTGACGTCAGCGTGCCGCCCAACACCCGCAAGGTGCTGCCGGTAGATACCTATGCCAACACGTTTGCGTATGTCTTTGCGGGCGCCGGCAGCTTCCGCGACGCCAGCGCGCCTGAAGGTGTGCGGGTCGAAAAGGAATTCAACGGGCAGGAACTGAACATCCGCGACATGTCCGGCAACCGCACGCTGGTCCGCTTCGGCACCGGGGACGAGATCTGCGTGACCGCCGGACCCGAGGGTGTTCGCTTCCTGCTGGTCTCGGGCCAGCCGATCAAAGAGCCGGTCGCGTGGCACGGCCCCATCGTGATGAACACGCGGGCCGAACTGATGCAGGCGATGAAAGAGCTGAACAACGGCACCTTCATCAAGGCCGCGCACTAGCGTCCTTCGGTTAGACAGTCCTCTGGAAAGGCGGTGGCCCCGAACCGGGCCGCCGCCTTTTTTCGTGTTCGGACTGGCGCGGTCGGGGCGCTGCGCCGCGCTAGGCTGATGCACCATCCGCGCAAAGAAAAAGGGGCGGAAACCCGCCCCTTCGGTCCTGCCGCCCGGACCGCATCAGGTCCGGGGGCGGGCAGATGTGCCGCGATCAGGCGGCCTGCTTCTGCCGGTAGTTCAGCTCGCGCTGAAGCGATTTTGCAGCAAGGTGCATACCCGATTTCTGCAGATCTTCGATACGCTGGATCAGTTCTTCGTTGGTCATGCTCATCTCTCGTTCTCCTTCTTTTGTGCGGCGCCGCGACCCAAAACGCCGAAACGCGGGACCGGCCCTGCAAGAGCCAGACGCGGACACGACGTCCTGACGGGATAGCGACGGGGGCGGATATGTGGCGCAGGATGACGCGCGGGCCCCGGGTCGGTCGCCACACCACGCAGGGGCACGGCGACACCGATGGGGATGATATGGCAAGCCAGCGCCCGAATTGCAACCCGCGCGCCCGGGGCAAGGCCAGGGCCGGGGGCCGCCATGGACGGTGCAGCGCTGCCCCGCAGGCCCGCAAAACCTGACGGGTTGCGCGGAATTCCGACCGCCTGCGACGGGCTGGCTAGGCAGCGTGACGTTGCGTGATATGCTGCCGATGATTCTGATACGTTGAACACAACCTATATTGGAGGGGTTCATGACCAGCGGTTCCGTCACCGTGCTGATCGGCACGACCAAGGGTGTTTTCCTGCTGCTTGGCGGCGCTGAAAGGGCAGGCTGGACGGTGTCCGGCCCCCATTGCGACGGCTGGCCGATCAACCACGTGATCGGCGACCCCGAGACCGGCACGATCTGGGCTGGCGGCGGGGGCGACTTTACCGGGGCCGGGGTGTGGATGTCGCCCGACGGCGGCGAAAGCTGGTCCAAGACCCGGTTGACCAAGGGCATGATGGACGACTGGGCCGCGAACGATCCGGGCTTTGCCGAGATGATCGGCTGGACGGACACGCCGCTGCCGTTCGGCGATGCCTTTCAGCAGGTCTGGAGCCTGCACCACGCCCACGGCACGCTGTACGCCGGAACCAAGCCCGCGAAGTTGCTGGCCAGCACCGATGGCGGTGCCCAGTTCGCCGAGGTCGAGGCGCTGGCCGGGCACCCCTCGGCCAGGGACTGGAACCCCGGCGCGGCGGGGCTGGTGCTGCACACGCTGGTCTCTCACCCCGACGATCCGGGCAAACTGTGGGTCGGCATATCTGCTGCCGGGGTGTTCGCCACCGAGGACGGCGGCGACAGCTTCGAGCGCCGCAACCGCCTGTCGAACGCCGAGGCCTGCGAAGGGCACCACCACCCGGCGGCGCCGTCCGACGGCGAGGTCGGGCATTGCGTCCACAACATGATGCGCGCACCGGGACAGGGCGACCTGCTGTACCAGCAGAACCACCACGGCGTCTGGCGGTCCTCGGACGGCGGGCGCAGCTGGGACGACGTGACGGCGGGGCTGCCGTCGACCTTCGGCTTTCCGATCCGGGTGCATCCGCGCGACCCCCAGACGATCTGGACCCTGCCGCTGAACGGCGACATGGCGGGACGGTTCCCGCCCGACGCCGCCTGCGCGGTCTGGCGCTCGCGCGATGGCGGCGACAGCTGGCACCCGTGCCGGGACGGGCTGCCGCAAGAGGCATGCTTTTTCACCGTGCTGCGGCAGGCGATGGCGGGCGACCGGAGCGATCCGGCGGGGGTCTATTTCGGCACCAACTCGGGCAGCGTCTTCGCCAGCCTCGACGAGGGCGACACCTGGACCGAAATCGCCCGCCACCTTCCGACGATCCTGTCGGTCGAGGTGCTGGACCGCGGGTGAGCCGGCACGGTTTTCTAGAAGATCGTGCGGACCAAATTTTCTGAAGACTTTGGCGACCATGCCGCGAAGCTGTATCCACAAGGCACGAACCGCTGGAAAGGCCGCCGATGCTTCAGATCCTGACCGATCGTACCTACCGCCACCTGTTCCTCGCGCAGGTGGTCGCGCTCGTCGGCACCGGGCTTGCCACCGTTGCGCTGGGGCTTCTGGCCTACGATCTTGCAGGGGGCGGCGCTGCGGCGGTTCTGGCCGCAGTTTTCACGATCAAGATGGTCGCCTACGTCGGTATCGCTCCGCTCGCGGGCGCCTTCGCCGACCGGGTGAACCGGCGCGCGCTGCTGGTTGCGCTGGACCTTGTGCGGGTGGGCACGGCCCTATGCCTGCCGTTCGTCACCGAACTCTGGCAGGTGTACCTGCTGATCGCGCTGCTGCAATCGGCCTCTGCCGCGTTCACCCCGACCTTTCAGGCCACGATCCCCGACGTCCTTCCAGACGAGGGCCGATATACGCGCGCGCTATCGTTATCGCGGCTGGCGTATGACCTAGAGAACATCGTGTCTCCGACCTTGGCGGCCCTGTTGCTTGCGGTGACGAGTTACAATGCGCTCTTTGTTGGAACGGCGGCCGGGTTCGCAGCGTCGGCGCTGCTTGTCCTCTCGGTGCTGCTGCCAAGCCCGACGCCAGCGCCGCGTCGGGGCATCTACGACCGCACCACGCGTGGGATACGCATCTACCTCGCCACGCCGCGCCTGAGGGGCCTTCTTGGCCTGAACCTTGCGGCCTCTGCGGCTGGCGCGATGGTACTGGTGAATTCGGTGGTGCTGGTGCGCGCCGATCTCGGGCTGGGGGAAAGCGCCTTGGCGTGGACAATGGGCGTCTTCGGGCTTGGTAGCATGATCGCGGCGCTGGCGCTGCCAAAACTGCTAGAGCGCGCCCATGATCGTGCGGTGATGCTGGCAGGGGCCGCAACGATGGTGGCGGCGCTTTTGTTCGCTGCCGTCGCGATGGGGGTGGCTGCGCTGTCTTGGGTGCTGCTGCTGGCGGTGTGGCTTGTGGTCGGTCTTGGCTATTCCGCGGTCTTGACGCCTTCGGGCCGTCTTCTGCGGCGGTCTGCCCACGCAGGCGACCGACCCGCGCTGTTCGCGGCACAGTTCGCGCTGTCGCACGCGTGCTGGCTGGTGACCTATCCCCTTTCGGGCTGGCTGATGACGGCTTACGGCGGGCCGACGGCCTTCGTGACGCTGGCCGGGCTTGCCGTCGTGGGCATCCTACTTGCCGTGCGCCTGTGGCCTGCCGAGGACCCGGACGTTCTGGAACACACACACGACAACCTGCCTTTGGATCACCCACACCTGCGCGGCCACCGGACGCACAGCCATGATTACGTGATCGACGACCATCACCGCCACTGGGGCGCCCCATGAGACGGCTGCGACGGCTGGACCCTCGGGGCGCGGACGGCTACCTAGAAGGCCAACGCGAACAGGGGACCCGTTCATGGCATTCGGCAAAGGTTGTCACCTTCATCTGATCGACGGCTCTGCCTTCATCTTCCGGGCGTTCCACGCGCTGCCGCCGCTGACGCGCAAGTCCGACGGGCTGCCCATCGGCGCGGTGAGCGGGTTCGTGAACATGATCTGGAAGATGGTCGAGGACAACAAAGGCCCCGACGCGCCGACTCACGTCGCCGTGGTGTTCGACAAGGGGTCGCACACCTTCCGGAACGACATGTACGACCTGTACAAGGCGAACCGGGATGAGATGCCCGAGGATCTGCGCCCGCAGATCCCGCTGACCCGCGACGCGACCCGTGCCTTCAACATCGCCTGTCTCGAACAGGAAGGCTACGAGGCCGACGACATCATCGCCACGCTGTCCTGTCAGGCACGCGAGGCGGGCGGGCGCGTCACCATTATCTCGTCCGACAAGGACCTGATGCAGCTGGTCGGCGGCGGGGTCGAGATGTTCGACGCCATGAAGAACACCCGCATCGGCGTCGAAGAAGTCGAAGCGAAGTTCGGGGTGGGCCCGGAACGGGTGATCGACGTGCAGGCGCTGGCGGGCGACTCGGTCGACAACGTGCCCGGCGCGCCCGGCATCGGCATCAAGACGGCGGCCCTGCTGATCAACGAATACGGTGATCTGGAAACGCTTCTGGACCGCGCGGAAGAGATCAAGCAGCCCAAGCGCCGGCAGACGCTGATCGAGAACCGCGAACAGATCGAGCTGTCGAAGAAGCTGGTGACGCTGGATTGCGAGATGCCGGTCGAGGTGACGCTGGACGAGCTGGAAGTCAAAGAACCCGACGCCGAGGTGCTGCTGAACTGGCTGGCCGAGATGGAGTTCCGCACCGTGACCCGCCGCGTGGCCGAGGCGCTGGGGGCCGAGGCCCCGGTGATCGAGGATAGGCCCGCCGCCACATCGCCCGACGAAGACGCGGGCCCTGCGCCCGAGGCGGTGCCTTTCAAGCCCGAGGCGTACGAGTGGGTGAAGGACGAGGCCGCGTTGCAGGTCTGGATCGACCGCATCCTTCAATGCGGCTGGGTCGCTGTCGACACCGAGACGACCGGCCTGAACGAGATGCGCGCCGACCTTGTCGGTATCTCCTTGTCGGTCGAGCCGGGGCAGGCGTGCTACATCCCGCTGTTCCACAAGGCGTCCGGCGACGGTGGGCTGTTCGACGACGGTGCGCTGGCAGAGGGGCAGATGGACCTGAACCGCGCGCTGGAGATGCTGAAACCGGTGCTGGAGGACGCGGCGGTCCTGAAGATCGGCCAGAACATGAAATACGACGCCAAGATCTTCAGCCGCTACGGGGTCGAGATCGCGCCGATCGACGACACCATGCTGATGTCCTACGCGATGCACGGGGGCGAGCACGGCCACGGCATGGACCTGCTGTCCGAGAAATACCTTGGCCACAACCCGATCCCGATCAAGGACCTGATCGGCTCGGGCAAGTCGCAGATCACCTTCGCGCAGGTTCCCATCGAAGAGGCGGTGAAATACGCCGCCGAGGACGCCGACATCACCCTGCGGCTGTGGCAGCTGTTCAAGCCGCAGTTGCACCGCGCCCGCGTCACCACCGTCTACGAGACGCTGGAACGCCCGATGGTGCCGGTGCTGAAGCGGATGGAGATGGCGGGGATCAAGGTGAACCGCGATACCCTGTCGCGCATGTCCAACGCGTTCAGCCAGAAGATGGCGCAGCTCGAGGATGAGATTCACGAACTGGCCGGCGAGAAATTCAACGTGGGCTCGCCCAAGCAGTTGGGCGAGATCCTGTTCGACAAGATGAGCCTTCCCGGCGGCAAGAAGGGCAAGACCGGCGCATGGTCGACGCCCGCCGACGTGCTGGAAGACCTTGCGACCGAACACGACCTGCCCGCGCGGGTGCTGGACTGGCGGCAGATGTCGAAGCTGAAGTCGACCTACACCGACGCGCTGCAGGAACATATCAACCCCGACACCGGGCGGGTGCACACGTCCTATTCCATCGCGGGGGCGAACACCGGGCGTCTCGCCTCGACCGATCCGAACCTGCAGAACATCCCGGTGCGGTCCGAGGAAGGCCGCCGCATCCGCGAGGCCTTCGTCGCGTCCGAGGGCAAGACCCTGCTGTCGCTGGACTATTCCCAGATCGAGCTGCGCATCCTTGCCCACATCGCCGACATCGAGGCGTTGAAAGAGGCCTTCGCGGCAGGGCAGGACATTCACGCCGCCACCGCGTCCGAGATGTTCAACGTGCCGCTGGACGAGATGACGCCAGAGATCCGGCGACAGGCCAAGGCGATCAACTTCGGCGTCATCTATGGCATCTCGGGCTTCGGGCTGGCGCGCAACCTGCGCATCCCGCGCGCCGAGGCGCAGGGCTTCATCGACCGGTACTTCGAACGCTTCCCCGGCATCCGCGACTATATGGACGCGACGGTGAAATTCGCGAAGGAACACGGCTATGTCTCGACCCTGTTCGGCCGCCGCATCCACACACCCGAGATCAACGCCAAGGGCCCGCACGCCGGTTTCGCCAAGCGCGCGGCGATCAACGCCCCGATCCAAGGCACCGCTGCCGACGTGATCCGCCGCGCGATGGCGCGCATGGACCCGGCGATCGAAGGGCTGCCGGCGCGGATGCTGTTGCAGGTCCACGACGAACTGATCTTCGAGGTGGACGAAGGCGCCGAGGACAAGGTTATCGACCGCGTCCGCGAGGTCATGGAAGGCGCGGCGGACCCGGCGGTGAAGCTGGCGGTGCCGCTGGTCGTCGACGCCGGGCAGGGCGCCAACTGGGCCGAAGCGCACTAGGCCCCCGGTTGGCGGAGCACGATCTTCTAGAAGATCGTGCCGCAAAGGATTTTCTAGAAAATCCTGCGCCACCGGACCAAGCCCATGCCGAAACCTGAAGGCTCGCTCCTCGAATCGCGGGCGCCTTCAAGGTGCGCGTGACCGGCCGTCTTCATGCACTTCGCTTCAGGTTTACTTGCGCGGCTTGTCCTTCTGCTTTGGCGAGTGCTCGTTGATTATTAACGCGCGACGGATTTTCTGTCTTTGGATGATTGTGTCGGAATAGTGTCCTGAATAAGTCCGAAACACGTTTCCTATTGACGATAGGTAAAGAGACCAAAATCCTGCTTCCGGGCGATTTTGCCCATCCCGTTGGCGCGCATGCCGAACCGATTCATATGTGGGGGAAGTTGATGAAGTATCCGTTTCTTGTATTGGCGCTGTGCGCGCCGGGTGCAGCTGGCGCCGCAACTCTTAGCGAATCCAATGCCGGTCCGATCGACCTTTTGTCGGGCACGTTTGTTCGAACGATTATGTCGGAATCGTTCGAGACCCAAGTCGAGGACGGCGTTGTCCAAGCGGGTCCGCAAGTTGGCACGGTGACCAGTGGTGACTCGTCCTTGAGCTACCGCACCAACCACTCTACCGGCGAACTTGGCGTCGGAGGGTCGACGGTCAATAGCGCGGATGTCGAGAACGTTTCGTTGGAAGCGTCGCTTTTCGACACCGTCAGCTTCGATTTCGGCGGCGCACTGTCCGGGCTTGTCGAATTCAAATTGGATGTCGAGGGCTTCCTTAGCAATACCGACGGCGATGGCGGCATCAACTACTACGGCGCATCAACCTTCGGCTCCCGGGTGCAGTTCGATGACGTGACCGGGTTGGACTCCAGCTTCTTCCTGACCGGGGCTGACCAAACACCCAGACTGACCTTGTTGAATGCGAACTCCGATGAAATCGTTGTTACGCCCGCTGACGAGTACGGTACACCCGAGAGGACATTCGCGATTGCGGACACTGTTGCGTCCGCCCGAGGCTGGAGCAATGTCGGGGATTATGCCACCGACAACTGTGCCTATCTGACGGATTATCAGTACTGCTCGGAAGTCGTCGACTCCAGCGGCGAAGACATTCCGATCTTCTACACACTGGTCGGCAGCTTCCTGGCTGAGGCCGGGAAAACGTACGCGCTCAGGATCGGCAATTCGCTTTATCTGAGCGGCGGAGGTACGCGCGGTGCGGACTTCATGTCGACCTCGACGTTCTCGTTCACCAATACGTCTGGCGGCATCGTCTACAGCGCGTCGGGTGAGTTGCCCGGCACCTCGCTGATGAACGACGGTGGCGACATCGATGCGCCGGTTCCGGTGCCGCTTCCGGCCAGCGCGTTCCTGCTGCTAGGCGGGCTTGGCTCGCTGGCGCTGCGCCGCCGCAAGCGTGCCTGATCAATACTGATCTAACAAAGGGGCTGGTCCGAAGCGGGCTGGCCCCTTTTGCATTCTGCGCCTGCCGAAGCGATGTCAGAGCCGCACGACCGCTATCACCGGACGTTGCAGTCCGGCGGTGGTTAGAAGCTGTAAAACCGCGTGGGGGCTTTAGATGTGACCGCCGATGGCGAGTCCGGCTGCGAAGATCATGATCGAGCATGCCATGAAGCCGACCAGGAAGTACGGCGAGGGCTCGGCAGGGTTCAGGGCAGTCCAGATTTTATGAGCGACGGCGGTAAGGCCGGTCGTCGGGGTCAGGTCACTTTTCGTATTTATCATGACAATGGATTTAAGGCATTCGGGCGCGTCCGGCAAGGTTGGCAGGTGGCGACGTAACGTCCGCTTTGGGACGGTCTGCGGCCGAGACGGCAAGAGGGGCTGTCCGCAACTGTGGGAAATTAAGGAATAATTCTATTCCTTCCCCGGCCGCGCGCTTGCCTGTGCGGGCCGAGGCAGCGACGTCGTGTCACTCGGGTCGGGGCGCGAATTTCGCGGCGATGCCCGGCAGGTCCGCATAGTCCGAGAACACCGCCGCGTGGGTCAGTTGCTCGATCGGCTCTTTGCGGAACCCCTCGGAATACAGCGCGAAGGGCAGCTTGGCGTTGCGGGCGGTGCCCGCGTCCACCGCGCTGTCGCCGACGAACAGGAACCGGCGGGCGGGCAGCTGGTCGATGACATGGCGTGCGGCGGCGGCGTCGGGCTTGCGGGGGTAGGGGCCGTCACCGAAGGCCCATGCGTCGAAGTAGCGGTCCAGACCCAGATGCGCCGTCACCGCGCGGGCCGGGGTCTCGGGTTTGTTGGTGCACAGCGCAAGGCGATAGCCGTCCGCCTTCAGCCGGTCCAGCGCCTCGAACACGCCGGGGTAGACCGTGGTGTTGTGGACGGCGGTTTCATAATGCCGGTGGAACTCGGCATACATGCGGTCGTGCCGTTCGCGCGTGGGCTCCAGCCCCTGCGCGGCGATGCAATGGTCGATCAGCTGCGCCAGCCCGTTGCCGACGAAGCTTTTCACCGTCTCTTCGGGCAGGGGCGGCAGCCCCTCGGCTTCGAGCATCCGGGTGGCGCACAGGTGGATGTCCTTGGTGGCGTCGATCAGCGTACCGTCGAGGTCGAAGATCACGGCGCTCATGCCGGTGTCCTCCACTTGATCGAGCAGCCCATCGACGGCACCTGCGTCTCGGGGCCCTTGCCGGTTTCTGCGATGGCGTGCATCGCGTCCAGAAGGTCGGTCGAGGTGTCGGGCCCGGCGGCGTTCCTGCCGGCATCGTCCAGCCGGCCCCGGTACTGCAGTTCGAGACCCGCGTTATAGCCGAAGAAATCCGGGGTGCAGACGGCGCCGTAGGCCTTGGCGACCTGCTGGCTTTCATCGTGCAGGTAGGGGAAGGGGAAGGCGTGCCGCTCGGCCAGCGCCTTCATGTTGTCGAAGCTGTCGGCGGGATGCGAGGTGGCATCGTTGGCGCAGATCGCGGCGACCCCGATTCCCATCGTCTGCAGGTCCTGCGCGGTTACGATCAGGCGGTCGAGGATGCCTTTCACATAGGGGCAGTGGTTGCAGATGAACATAACCAGCGTGCCCTTCGGTCCGGCGATGTCGGACAGGGAACGGGTCGTGCCGTCGGTTGCGGGCAACGTGAAGTCGGGCGCCATGGCGCCAAAGTCGCAGACGGGCGGGGTGGTGGCCATCGGGATCTCCTTCCGGTTCTGAAGGAGCACTATAGGGCCGGCACGCGCACGCGCCAGCCGCGCGGTGTCGCGGAGCCTAGACCTGCGGGGCCCAGATGAAGCCGTCGACCTGATAGACGCTGCCGTACGAGCCGGGGTTGGTCATCACCCGGACCTCGGACCAGTCGTTTGCGGCGGACACGTCGATGACCGACATATCCAGCGACACCTGATTGCGGTGCCAGTTGGCGTGGTGGATCAGGATCTCGCGCTCGGACACGACCTTGGACACGACGGCGATGTGCCCCATCGGCAGCTTGCTGGTGCCCGAGAACGCCATGACCGCGCCGATGGCCGGGGTGTGGCCACGGGCGAACTTGCCCTCGGCCTGACCCCACCACGTATCGGCGT
This sequence comes from Maritimibacter sp., assembly GCA_002701395.1. Taxonomy (GTDB): domain Bacteria; phylum Pseudomonadota; class Alphaproteobacteria; order Rhodobacterales; family Rhodobacteraceae; genus Psychromarinibacter; species Psychromarinibacter halotolerans. The sequence continues at coordinate 134,277 of NZVC01000026.1, forward strand.
TGCCGCGAATCTCGATGCCGCTGGCGTTGCGCGCGAAGGGCACGCACCAGACCCGCTGTCCGGCGGCGCGCATATCGGTGGCGATGCTGACCGCGCGGCCGACAAGATCGCTGTTCAATCCGGGGATGTCTTCCCGCTTTACCTGCCCGCAGGCGGCGGTCATCAGAAGAAGCGCGCAAAGCGCCGGGAATCGAAGCCGTGACGGCTTGAAAACGTGGTCGGTCGTCATGTGTCCCTCGGCCGGTCGTTGTCCGCCCCCGATCCTTTTCGGATCTGCGCCAAGAAGGTTGCCAAATCCGGAGGCGAAATCAAGCTTTTATTAACCGACCTTCGCCCAGTTTCCCGCGACAGAAGGACCGTTTGCCGGAACGTTACGCGAACTGCCCGGTCGCCAGCTCTGCCGAATCCCGGATCGCGCGGATGTTCTCGCCATAGGGCGCGGGGTCGGCCACGGACCCGCCCTTGAACACGCCCGAGCCCGCGACCAGCACGTCGGCGCCCGCGCGCGCCACAAGCGGCGCGGTGTCGGGCGTCACGCCGCCGTCGATCTCGATATGCACCGGGCGGTCGCCGATCATCGCGCGCAGGCTGCGGATCTTGTCGGTCAGGTCGATGAACTTCTGCCCGCCGAATCCGGGGTTCACCGTCATCACGCAGACAAGGTCGGTCAGGTCCAGAAGATGCGCCACCGCGTCCGCCGGGGTGCCGGGGTTCAACGCGACGCCGGCCTTCATCCCCGCGCCGCGGATCGCTTGCAGGGTGCGGTGGATGTGGGGTCCGGCCTCGACATGGGCGGTCAGGATATCGGCGCCCGCCTCGGCGAAGGCGTCGATATAGGGATCGACCGGCGCGATCATCAGATGCACGTCCATCACCGTGTTCACGTGCGGGCGGAACGCCTTCACCGCGGGCGGGCCGAAGGTGAGGTTGGGCACGAAATGCCCGTCCATCACGTCGACATGCACCCAGTCGGCGCCCTGATCCTCGACGGCGCGGATCTCGCGGCCGAAATCGGCGAAGTCGGCGGACAGGATCGACGGGGCGATCTTGATCGAGCGGTCGAACGACATGGGGGCACCTCCGGTTTGGCTGGGCGCGGATTAACGCCATCCGGGGCAGGGGTCCAGCCGTGTCGATGTTCGGCGGACGCCGAATAAGGGGGCTGTCCGCCCCCTCTGCGCCTGCGGCGCATTCACCCCGGAGGATATTTTTCGTCCGAAGAAGGAGAGTTGCGCCGGGATGCAGGCCCCGAGGCTCGACAACCCGGCGCGCATCCGCTCATGTTCGCCGTAACACACAAGACCAGACCGACAGGAGAGAGACATGACCGACGCCCCGCTGAGCCTTGACGAGTTGAAGGCGGCCGCCGCCAGCGGCGAGATCGACACCGTGATCATGGCGCAGATCGACATGCAGGGGCGGCTGATGGGCAAGCGGTTCCACGTGTCGAACTTTCTTGAGGCCGGAGTGCACGAGACCCATTCGTGCAACTACCTGCTGACCGTCGACATGGACATGGAGCCGGTGCCGGGCTTCAAGTCGGCCTCGTGGGCGCAGGGCTATGGCGACTATATGATGAAGCCCGACCTGTCGACGCTGCGGCGGCTGCCGTGGCAGGACGGCTGCGCGCTGGTGCTGTGCGATACGTTGGACCACCTTGGCGAGGGGCCGATCGAGGTCAGCCCGCGTGCGATCCTGAAGGCGCAGCTGGCGCGGCTGGAGTCGATGGGCCTGACCGCGATGATGGCGTCGGAGCTGGAATTCTACATGTTCCGCCAAAGCTTCGAAGAGGCGCACGCCACCGGCTATCGCCAGCTGGATCCGGTCAGCCCCTATAACGAGGATTACCACATCTTCACCACCCAGCGCGACGAGGTGGTGATGCGGGCGCTGCGCAACGGGTTGTACGGCGCGGGCATCCCCGTGGAGAATTCCAAGGGCGAGGCATGGGCCGGGCAGGAAGAGATCAACGTGAAATACGCCCACGCTCTGACGGCGGCGGACAACCACGTTCTGACCAAGGAAGCGACGAAAGAGATCGCGCTGCAGGCCGGGCACGCGGTGACCTTCATGGCCAAGTACGCGGACGCGCCCGCCGGGTCTTCGTGCCATGTCCACCAGTCGCTGTGGACGCTGGACGGCAAGCCCGCCTTCCTTGATCCGGACGGCACCTATGGCATGTCGAAGCTGATGGAGCAGTATGTCGCCGGGCTTTTGACCTATGCGCCGGACATGACCGTGTTCCTTGCGCCCAACATCAACAGCTACAAGCGGTACTTGGCGGGCACCTTCGCGCCGACCAAGACGATCTGGTCGCGCGACAACCGCACCGCCGGGTTCCGGCTGGTGGGCGAGGGTGGCAAGGGCATCCGGATCGAGAACCGGGTCGGAGGCGCCGACCTGAACCCCTACCTTGCCTTCGCCGCGATGCTGGCCGCCGGGATCGCCGGGATCGAAGAGGGGCTGGAGCTTGAGCCCGAATTCACCGGCGACGCCTATGGCGCCAAGAAGGCGCGCGAGATCCCCGGCACGCTGCGCGACGCGGCAAAGCTGCTGAAGCGGTCCAAGATGCTGCGGGCCGCGATGGGCGACGCGGTGATCGACCATTATGTCCATGCCGCCGAGTGGGAAGTGGCCGAATACGACCGCCGCGTGACCGACTGGGAAGTGGCCCGCGGCTTCGAACGGTCGTGACCGCCAAGGGCGCTTGACCATCCCGCCGCGACACGGAACAGTCCGCGGCGGGAGGATATATACAATGGATTTCAAAGGACAGGTGGCCGTGGTGACCGGCGGCGCGCAGGGCATTGGCCGCGCGGTGGCAGAGCTTTTGCACGCCCACGGCGCCCGGATCGTGATCTGGGACATGGACATGGCCGCCGCCGCCGAGGCCTCGCGCGCGTTGGACGGGGCGCGGATCGATCAGGTCGACATCACCGACTGGGCCGCCGTCGCCGCCGCGCGCGACGCGACGCTGGCGGCAGAGGGCCGGATCGACGTGCTGGTGAACTCGGCCGGGATCGCGGGGCTGAACGACACGGTCGAAAATTACCCGCCCGAGGAATTCGCCCGGATCATCGATATCAACCTGCTGGGCACCTTCCACACCAACAAGGCCGTGGTGCCCGCGATGCGGGCGCAGGGCTATGGCCGGATCGTCAACATCGCCTCGATCGCCGGGAAGGAAGGCAACCCGGGCGCTTCGGCTTATTCCGCGTCGAAGGCGGGGGTGATCGGCCTGACCAAGTCGCTGGGCAAGGAACTGGCGTCCGAGGATATCTCGGTCAACTGCGTCACTCCGGCGGCGGCGCGGACCCGGATCTTCGACCAGATGAAGCCCGAGTTCATCGAGTTCATGCTGTCCAAGATCCCGCGCGGACGCTTCCTTGAAGTGCACGAGGCGGCGGCAATGATCGTCTGGGTCGCCAGCCGCGAGAACGGGTTCACCACCGGCGCGGTGTTCGACCTGTCGGGGGGGCGGGCGACCTACTGATCGGGGCCGCGCCGCGGAATGCGCAAGGGGCAGTTCCCAAGGCGGCGCGGCTGTTCTATTCAGCCGACATGAGCAGTGACACAAGATATGTGCTGGGCGTCGACGGTGGCGCCACGGGATGCCGGGTGGCGATCGCCGGGGTGGATGGAACGCCGGTGGCGCGCGCCGAAGGGGCCGAGGCGAACGTCGCCTCGGATTTCGACAAGGCGCTGCGGCACCTGACCGACGCCATTGGCCGGGCCGCGGATCAGGCCGGGCTGGATGCCGCGACGCTGGCCGCGACACCGGCGTGGCTGGGGCTTGCCGGTGCCATCGACGCGGACACCTGCGCCCGGGTCGAGGCGGCGCTGCCCTTCGGATCGGTGCGGGTCAGCGACGACCGCCCGACCGGCATGACCGGCGCGCTGGATGGCCGCGACGGCTGTCTTGTGGCGACGGGAACCGGATCTTTCCTTGGTCGGCAGGCGGGGGACCAAAGGGTCTTCGTGGGCGGCTGGGGCCTTCAGGTGTCGGATCAGGCCTCGGGCGCGTGGCTGGCGCGGAACATGCTGCGGGCGGTGGTCGATCACCACGACAACATGGGGCCGGATTCAGAGCTTTTGCGCGGGATCGTGGCCGAGTTCGGCAGCGTGGCAGAGGCGGTGTTCTTCTCGTTGCGCGCGACACCGACGGAATTCGCCCGCTATGCGCCGCGCATCATCGCGGCGGCGTCGGAGGGCGACGCGGTGGCGCGGCGGCTGATGCAGGAGGGCGCCGACTGGGTCGCCGAGGGCCTGCGCGCGATGGGCGCGACGGATGGCGAGGCGGTGTGCCTGATTGGCGGCATCGGGCCGTACTATGCCGATTACCTACCGGACGCGCTGACGCAAAACCTGCTGGAACCGCGTGGCACGTCGATGGACGGCGCGGTGCTTTTGGCGCGGGAACTGGCCGCGGGCTGATCGCCCCGGCGGCAACCCGCGACCCGTGCCGGGGCGGCTCGACCGACCGGGGTGTCTCGCGTTATGGTGGCGGCAGAGCAGTCGCAAATCAGCACCAGAACAGGGCACCCCATGCAACTTCCCGCACTTCCTCCGTCCCGCCGCGCGCTTCTTCTCATGCTGGGCGCCGGGGCGCTGACCGCCTGTGGCGGCGGTCGCCTGTCGACCGGCCCGGCGGTGACCAGCACCGATTACCGCCCCGTCGACAACCCCGCCTTCGACGCGTGGCTGGCGGGTTTCCGGGGCCGCGCGGCGGCGGCGGGCATTTCCGCCGCAACGCTGGATTCGGCGCTGGGCCGCGCGGGGTTCCTGCCCGACGTGATCGAGCGCGACCGCAATCAGGCCGAGGTGGACCGGTCGCTGCAGGACTATCTTGCGCTGACGGTGGACGACGCCCGCGTGACCACGGGGCGCGAGATGCTGCGCCGCCATGCCGGGGTGCTGGCCGAGATCGAGGCGCGTTTCGGCGTCGAGAAACAGGTCGTGGTCGCGATCTGGGGCGTCGAAAGCCGGTTCGGCGCGCGGATGGGGGACATTCCCGTCATCTCGGCGCTGGCGACGCTGGCCTTCGACGGGCGGCGCGGGCAGTTCTTCGAACAGCAGCTGGTGGCGGCGCTGCGCATTCTGCAGAACGGCGACATCACCGTAGATCGCATGACCGGAAGCTGGGCCGGGGCGATGGGGCACACGCAGTTCATCCCGACGTCCTACGAAGCTTATGCAGTCGACTTTCGCGGCGACGGCCGCCGCGACATCTGGAGCGAGGACCCGACCGACGGGCTTGCCTCGACCGGGTCCTACCTTGCGAACGCAGGCTGGCAGCGTGGTCGGCCTTGGGGGCTGGAGGTGTCGCTGCCATCGGGGTTCAACGCCGGGCAGGCCGGGCGCGGGCGCAATCGGTCGGTGTCGGAATGGACGGCGCAGGGCGTGCGCCTTGCGGGCGGCGGTACGATCCCGGATCACGGGCCCGCCTCGGTGATCCTGCCGTCGGGCACCACCGGCCCGGCCTTCGTGATCTTCCGCAACTTTGGCGCCATCGCGCGGTACAACAACTCTGAGAAATACGTGATCGCCGTCGGGCACCTGTCCGACCGGATCGCGGGCGGTGGCCCGCTGCGGGGCAGCTTCCCGCCCGACGCGCAGGGGCTGACGCTGGCCGACCGGCAAGAGCTTCAGCGGCGGCTGACGGCGGCGGGCTATGACGCCGGAACGCCGGACGGCGTGGTCGGCAGCGGCACCCGCGACGCGATCCGCGCCTACGAGGCGGCGATGGGTCTGCCGGTGACGGGCGAGGCGACGCTGGCCATTCTGCAACGGCTAAGAGGCTGAGCGCGAAAGGGTTTTGTGGACAATCCCTAGTGGCAGAATCTTCTGGAAGATCTTGGCCATCAGGCCCGCGAACCGCCCGTTTGAAAGAGAGGACATCATGACCCGGATCGCATTCATCGGCATGGGGGAGGCCGGCGGCGCGCTTGTCGCCGGGTGGGCCGGAGCGCATCCGGGCATCCGCGCCTATGACGTGAAGCTTGACGATCCGGCCACTGCGGACGCCATGCGCGCGCGGTGCTCGGATCTGGGCGTCACCGCGTGCGACAGCCCGGCGGATGCGGTGGGCGAGGCGGATCTTGTGTTCTGCACCGTCACCGCCGACCGCGCGGTCGAGGCCGCGCGCGCCGCCGCACCGCACCTGCCGCAGGGGGCGTATTGGCTGGACCTGAATTCCTGCGCGCCGTCTTCGAAGGAAACCTCGGCCAAGGTGATCGAGGCGGCAGGCGGGCGCTATGTGGATGTCGCGGTGATGTCGCCGGTGCATCCGAAGCTGAACATGGTGCCGCTGCTGATCTCGGGCCCCCATGCCGCCGACGTCGCCCCGCGGCTTGAAGCCCTGCCGATGGCGTTGCGGGTGGTCGAGGGGGCGGTGGGCCGTGCCTCGTCCATCAAGATGATCCGGTCCGTGATGATCAAAGGGATCGAGGCGCTGTCCGCCGAATGCGCGCTTGCCGCCGTGGCGGCGGGGGTGGCGGACGAGGTGGTGCCCTCGTTGTCGAACAACTATCCCGGCGTCGACTGGGCGGCTCAGATGGCCTACAACATGGAACGCGCGATGGTCCACGGCGACCGCCGCGCCGCCGAGATGGAAGAGGTCGCGAAGACGCTTGCGGACCTCGGCCTGCCCTCGGCGATGGCAGAGGCGACGGTGGGCTGGCAACGGCGTCTGGCCGCCGCCGACGTGCCCCCGCCAGCGGACCCGAGGCAGGTTGGCGCCGTCGCGGTGGCGGACAGCCTGTTGTCGGAAATTCGTAAGAGATGACGCAGTTTCCCCGCCGCTTGACCGTTAGAATATTCGAAAAGTGTAAGGGCGTTCATGTTTACCACCCGTCCTGATCTGACCGGCACCTTCGGCATGGTGGCGACGACGCACTGGATCGCCTCGGCCGTCGGGATGCGGCTGTTGGAGCAGGGCGGCACCGCCGCCGACGCCGCTGCCGCTGCTGGCTTCACGTTGAACGTGGTCGAGCCGCATTTGAACGGCCCGTTAGGTGACATGCCGCTTCTGCTGCGCCCCGCCGGGGCTGACGTGCCGACCGTGATCTGCGGGCAGGGTCCGGCCCCCGCCGCCGCCACGATAGACCGCTACCGGGACGAAGGCCTGAACCGCATTCCCGGCTCGGGCCTGCTGGCCGCCTGCGTGCCCGGCGCGTTCGACGCGTGGATGCTGCTGTTGCGCGACCACGGGCGTCTGCCGCTGCGCGCGGTGCTGGAACCCGCGATCCACTATGCCGAACACGGACACCCGGCGCTTGCCCGCATGTGCGACGCCATCGCCGGGCTGGCAGAGTTCTTCCGCGCCGAATGGCCAACCTCTGCCGAGACGTGGCTTCCCGGCGGCGCCGTGCCCCAACCGGGGCAGATGTTCCGCAACCCGGCGCTTGCGGCGTTCTGGACGCGTCTGCTGGACGAGGCCGAAACCGCCACCGGCCGGGACGCCCAGATCGAAACCGCCCGCCGCGTGTTCGCCGAAGGCTTCGTGGCCGAGGCGATCGACAGCTATCTGCGCGACGCCCGCGTGATGGACGCCGAGGGCGACCGGCGACCCGGCGTGCTGACCGCTGACGACATGGCGGGCTGGCGCGCCAGCTACGAGCCGACGGTCAGCACCACGCACCACGGCTGGGAGATCCACAAGCCCGGCTTCTGGTCGCAGGGGCCGGTTCAGCTTCAGGCGCTTAACATGCTGGAAAGGGATGATCTTTCCGGTCTCGATCCGCTGGGGCCCGCCTTTGTCCACCTGACCACCGAAGCCCTGAAACGCGCCTTCGCCGACCGCGAGGCCTATTACGGCGACGGCGACATCCCGGCGGACAGGCTGCTGTCCAAGGCCTATGCCGCCACGCGCCGCGCCGACATCACGGACGCGGCCAGCCTTGATCACCGCCCCGGCGCGATCCCGGGCTACGACCGGCTTGCCGATGCCTTCCTGCGCCGCGCCGAAACGCCCTATGCGGCGGGGCCGGGCACCGGCGCGGGCGAGCCAACGATGGCGCACCTGTCGGAACGCCGGGGCGATACCGTGCACCTTGATGTCATCGACCGCTGGGGCAACGTCGTGTCGGCCACGCCGTCGGGCGGATGGCTGCAGTCGAACCCGGTGATCCCGGGTCTGGGCGTGCCGCTGGGCACGCGGGCGCAGATGTTCTGGCTGGAGCCGGGGCTGCCAACCTCGCTGGCGCCGGGCCGCCGCCCGCGCACCACGCTGTCGCCGTCGCTGGCGCGTGATGCGGATGGCCGCTGGCTGTCCTACGGCACCCCCGGCGGCGACCAGCAGGACCAATGGCAATTGATGTTCTTCCTGCGCCACGTCCACCACGGCATGTCCCTGCAACAGGCCATCGACGCGCCGCTGTTTTACACCGACCACCTGCAGGCCAGCTTCTATCCGCGCAACGCGCGCCCCGGACACCTGAAGCTAGAGGACCGCTTTGCGCCGGACACCATCGCGGCGCTGCGCGACAGGGGGCATCGGGTCGAGGTGTCGGGACCGTGGGACGTTGGCCGCCTGACCGCCGCCGCGCGCGATGCGGACGGGCTGTTGCACGGGGCCGCCACGGCGCGGCTGATGCAGGCTTACGCGGTCGGTCGGTAGGGCGCCCGTCAGGTGTGGGGCAGGCTGTCGGACAGCGGCAGCCACGGCAGCCGCTCGTCCCAGTGATCGTGGCTGGTCGGCTCCGCAAGCTCGGGCCGGTCGAGGCTTGCGGCATAGCCGTGGATCTCTCCGGGGCTTTGATCCGACCGATAGGCCATCTGGCTGCCGCAGCGGGGGCAGAAAAACCGTTCGACCCCGGCAGAGCTGGCAAAGACCGAGGGCCGCCCGCCGGACCAGCGCCACGCGGTGTCGCGCACGCCGAAGAAGGTCGTCATCGGTGCGGAACAGGCGCGGCGGCAGCTTTCGCAGTGGCAATGGGACTGCCACAGGACCGCGTCGGGGTCGAACTTGTAGGTGATGTGCCCGCACAGGCAGCGGCCTTTCCCTTCCAGCATCGCGGGCGTTCCCTTCTGCGTCCCCAAGTTGCGTTGCCGCCAGAATGTCCGCGTTGCGAAACGGGGGCAATGGCCTTAGCGTCTGCAGCGGACACGGGCGGACGGAACGCGATGGCTGAAACGGCTGGACGGATAACGCTTTGGCATATCGAGGTCTTCGTCGCGACGGCGGAAGAGGCCTCGATCTCTGCCGCGGCGCAGCGGTTGGGGGCCAGCCCGTCGTCGGTCAGCCAGCAGTTGACCAACCTCGAAGCGGCGCTGGGCACCGCGCTTCTCAACCGCAACGAGAGACCGATGAGCCTGACGCCTGCGGGGAACCTGTTCCTGCGGCGGGCGCAGGCGATCCTGAACGAGGCGGCGCGCGCCAAGGCCGAGCTGGCCCGCCGCGATCCCCGGATGCTGACCCGGCTGCGGATCGGGGTGATCGAGGATTTCGACGCCGAGGTCACGCCCCGCCTGCTGCGCGATCTGTCGCAAGAGATGACGGGGTGCCAGTTCCTGCTGGAGACCGGCGCCTCGCACCGGCTGATCGACAAGCTGGAAACCCGCGCGCTGGACATGATCATCGCCGCCGAGATGGGGGCCGAAGCCGCGTGGATGGAAGTGCACCCGGTGCTGACCGAGCCCTTCGTCGCCGCCGTGCCCAAAGGCGCCGTGGCCGAGGGCGCGGACCTGATGGCGGTGCTGCGGCAAATGCCGCTGATCCTGTACACGGAACGGCACCACATGGGCCGGGTGATCCGGTCGCACCTTGCGCAGCAGAACTTCCGCCTGTCGCACCGGTTCGAACTGGACAGCTACCACGCCATCATGGCGATGGTCGCGGCCGGAGAGGGATGGACGATCCTGACGCCGCTGGGGTTCCTGCACGCGGCCCGGTTCCGCGATCAGGCCGAGGTGATGCCGCTGCCGTTCGCGCCCTTGTCCCGCCGGATCTCGCTGACCGCGCGGCGCGGCGTGATGGAGGACATCCCGGCCCGCACCGCCGACACGCTGCGCGGCTACCTGCAAGACCTGATCGTCACGCCGGCGATCGAGCGGATGCCGTGGCTGGACGGCGCGCTGCGGGTCGAAGGCGATTAGGCTGGCGCATTCGCGGTAGGCTGTGGCCACGTCGTCCGCTGGCCCGTCGTAGGATGGGGTTTCACCCCATGATGGTGGCGCGGCCCGTAAAGGCAGGAGGGGGCGCTGCCCCCGCTGTGCTGCGCACAGCCCCCCGAGGTACTTGGAAAAAGAAGAAGCCGGGGTGGTGGCCCCGGCTTTCAGTGGCTTTGACCGTGACCCGAGCGGGGTCAGGTTCCGTAGGCCAGTTCCGGGCTTTTCACGTCCTCGACCGCTCCGGTCAGCGCCGCGATCACGAAGTCGCAGTCAGAGCGGGTCAGGCGCGCGGGAAGGCGTGCGTCGCAGGCGCGCATCAGCATCGCGCGGGTCTGCGGCAGGTCCGGCACCTCGCCCAGGAACTGCCAGTTCCAGAACGCGCGGGCGTTGTCGGTGGACATGCCGAAGATCTGCACCTTCACGCCCCGCGCGGCGGCGGCGTCCTGAAAGGCGCGGGCCTCGGCGTCGGTCATGTCGACAAGGTTGAACTGGATCGAATCCGGCGCGCGTTCTTCCGGGCCCAGCTTGTCCGGCACGGTCAGCCACGCGCTTTTGTCCAGCGCGGCGGCGACATAATCGTGGTTGCGGCGGCCATCGCGGACGCGGCGCGGGATCTCGGCGATCTGCGGGCGCACGATGGCGGCCGACACGTTGCCAAGGCGGGTGTTGTACAGCGGCAGCTTGTTCTGCCAGCGGGCAAAGGCCTGCTCCAGCTCGGGCGAGTTCTCGCCGCGCGGGCCTTTGTGCTTTTTCCAGTTATGTTCGTAGGCGCCGGACATGATCACGGCGCGGGCGATCAGTTCGGGGTCGTCGGTGATCAGGATGCCGCCTTCGCCCGAGTTCAGCAGCTTGTAGCTTTGGAAAGAGAAGCAACCGATCTTGCCGAGGGTGCCGATGGTCTTGCCGTGCCACGTCGTGCCCAGCGAGTGGGCCGCGTCCTCGATCACCGGCAGACCGCGCTGTTCGGCGAGCGCCATGATCGCGTCCATGTCGCTGGTGTGACCGCGCATGTGGCTGATCATCACGGCGTCGACGCTGTCGAGCTTCGACTCGAAGTCGGAAATGTCGATGCGGTAGTTGTCCTTCACCTCGCACAGCACCGGCACGCAGTCGGCGTGCACGATGGACGAGGGGACGGCCCCGAAGGTGAACGCCGGAATGAGTACCTTGGCGCCGCGCGGCAGGTCCAGTGCCTTCAGCGACAGGAACAGCGCCGCCGAGCAGGACGCGACGGCCAGCGCGTACTTGGCGCCGACGGCATCGGCGAATTCGCGTTCCAGCAGCGACACCGGGCTGTCGCCGGGATCGGTATAGCGAAACAGGTCACCGCTTTGCAGCAGCCGCTCGATCTCGGCGCGGGCGGAATCGGGAATTGGCTCGGCGTCGTAGACGTTGGGGGCGGGCGTCATGTTTTCACCTTTTCCGAAAACTACCTTCGGGAAGACTATAAAGCGGGGCCCGAAAAGGGAAGCTCTTTTCCCTTCACGGCTGCGCGAAAACACGCCGTTACGGCGCGGAAGCCACAGGCGAATCCCGGGATTTCTTCATAAAACTGTAATATTTGGCCGGTCAGGCCGGGGGCGGGGCCATGATCATGCAGGTGGTCGAGCCGGTCGCGTACAGGCGTCCGTCCTGTTCGCCACGCAGCTCGCCGGTGGCGATGCCGGTGGACCGGCCAACGTGCTGAACCCGCCCCTCGGCCAGGACCGCGACGCCCAATGGCAGGGGGCGGATGATGTTCACCTTGAACTCCATCGTCGTCTGCACCCGGCCTTGCGGCACCTTGGTCATCACCGCGCAGGCCATGCAACTGTCCAGCAGGGTGCCGTACCAGCCACCGTGCACCGTTCCCATCAGGTTCAGTCCGCCGAACTCGGGCGTGCCGCTGAACACGACGCGGCCGTCCTCGACAAGGTCGATGGTGAAATTGAGCGTACCCGCGATGGGGGCGCCCGCGATCTCGCCCCGGGCGACGGCCTGCATGTAGGCGAGCCCCGACATCGAGGTGACGAGCGACAGGTCGGGCAGTTGGTCGGGGGACATGGCGGGAAAGGCGGACATGAAAAGGCTCCGGTCGATGACGACCGAAGCCTAGGTCTTATCCGGAAACCCCGGCAACGCCGGGATCGCGTTCTTACGCTACGTCGCGCAGCGACGCCGGCTGCACCACGCCAAGGGCATGGGCCACTTCGCGCGTCAGGTGCGGCTTGTTCAGCGTGTAGAAGTGCAGGTCTTCGACGCCGCCCTCGATCAGGTCAGTGCACAGTTCGCTGCACAGCGACACGGCCAGCAGGTCGTGGCGGTCGTCGCGCTGGGCCTTTTCGAAGGCTTCGATCACCCACTGGGGGACGTTCGCGCCGCACCGGTCGGCGAACCGCTTGATGCCTTTCCAGTTCTCGACCGGCAGGATGCCCGGGATGATCTGGGCGTCGATCCCGGCGGCGGCGCAGCGGTCGCGGAAGCGGAAGAAGGTGTCCGCCTCGAAGAAAAACTGCGTGATGGCAGAGGTCGCGCCCGCGTCGATCTTGCGCTTCAGCCAGTCGATGTCGGCGGTGTCCGAGGCGGCCTCGGGATGCGGGTCCGGGTAGGCGCCCACGCGGATCTTGAACTTGCCGGTGTCGGCCAGCGCCGAGATCAGCTCGCAGCTGTCGGCAAAGCCGTCCGGGTGCGGCGTGAAGGCGCCGGCGCCCTTCGGCGGGTCGCCCCGAAGCGCCACGATCTCGGTCACGCCGGCTTCGGCGTAGCGGTCGCAGATCTCCAGCGTTTCGGCCTTCGTCGCTTCCACGCAGGTCAGGTGGGCGGCGACGTTCAGGCCGTAATTGGCGTGGATCGTCTTCACGGCGTCATGGGTGAGGTCACGGGTGGTGCCCCCGGCGCCGTAGGTCACGGACACGAATTCCGGCCCCAGCGGTGCCAGCGTGCGGACGGTGTCCCAAAGGCGGAAAGACGCCTCAAGCGACTGGGGCGGGAAGAATTCGAAAGAGAGACGCGGCGCAGACATGGTGAAATCCTGTGATCGGTACAAGCACAGTTGTATGAGTTCGGCGGATGTGAGACAAATTCATAATCCTCAAGAAGGTTATGAGCGGAGCGATAGTTTGCATCTCGAATTCCGGCACCTGCGCACCATCAAGGCGATCCACGAGGCGGGCGGACTGGCCCGCGCGGCCGAGTTGATGAACATCACGCAATCCGCCCTGTCGCATCAGGTGAAGGGGCTGGAGGAGCAGGCGGGGGTCGAGTTGTTCGTGCGCCGCACCAAGCCGCTGCGGCTTTCTCCCGCCGGGATCAAGCTGTTGCGGCTGGCCGAGCGCATCCTGCCCGAGGTCGAGGCGCTGGAAGACGAGTTCCACGCGCTGGAGACCGGGCGCGCGGGCCGTTTGCATATCGCCATCGAATGCCACGCCTGTTTCGAATGGCTGTTTCCGGTGCTGGAGCAGTTCCGGCAGGCTTGGCCCGATGTGGATGTCGACATTCGTCCGGGGCTGGCCTTCGACGCCCTGCCGGCGCTGAAGCGCGAAGAGGTCGACCTTGTCGTGTCTTCCGACCCGGAAACCATCAGCGACGTCGATTTCACGCCTCTGTTCGACTACGAGCCGGTGTTCGTCGCATCGGCGCAGCACCCGCTGGCGCAGAAGACCTTCGTCGAGGCCGAGGATTTCCGGGGCGAGACGCTGATCACCTATCCGGTGGACCGGCCGCGTCTGGACGTGTTCAGCCAGCTTCTGACGCCGGCCAAGGTGGAACCCCGCGCCGTGCGGCAGGTGGAACTGACGGCGGTGATCCTGCTGCTGGTCGCATCGAACCGCGGCGTCGCGGTGCTGCCGGACTGGGTGGTGCGCGAGGTGCGCTACCATTGCGACTATGTCACCCGGCCGATCACCGAGACGGGGCTGACCCGTCGCCTGTACGCGGCGACGCGGGCCGAGGATACGGCGCGTCCGTTCATGGCGCACCTGCTGAAACTGGCCCGCACGGTGCCGGTTCGGCTGCAACGCGGGGACCCGGCGGCGATCCCGGTCCCGCAGACCTGAAACAATCCGGCGGTGTGGTGGCCTTTGGCCGCTGCGTCGCGCGTCCGTGGTATCTGAACGGGGGCGAGATGCTTGGATTCGCGGCCCGATCCGGGGGCTTTTGGCCTTGGACGCCGCGATCCGCGTGCATCAGGTGTACCGTTCCAATGTTAAGTAAACGCCACTAACCGCCCGCTTTGCCACATTCCTGCCGCATCCTGTGTGCGTGCGCCCTTCACATCGCCGCGCCGCTGGCCTATGTCGCGGCCTGACCTTCAAGGAGCCGGACAACATGCAGGGCAGCGCCAATATCAACCTGATGATCAAGGCCGCGCGCAAGGCGGGACGCAGCCTGGTGAAGGACTTCCGCGAAGTCGAGAACCTGCAGGTCTCGATGAAGGGTGCGGGAGACTTCGTGAGCCGCGCCGACATCGCCGCTGAGAAGATCATCCGCGACGAGCTTATGTCGGCCCGTCCGAACTATGGCTGGCTGGGCGAAGAGAGCAAGCCGGAGGAGGGCGCCGACCCGACCCGCCGCTGGATCGTCGACCCGCTGGACGGCACCACGAACTTCCTGCACGGGCTGCCCCACTGGGCCGTGTCCATCGCCTTGGAACACAAGGGAGAAATCGTCGCTGGCGTGATCTTCGACGCGGCCAAGGACGAACTGTACTGGGCCGAAAAAGGCGCCGGTGCGTGGATGAACGAAAGCCGCCTGCGGGTGTCCGGACGCCACCGCATGATCGAGTCGATCTTCGCCACCGGCCTGCCGTTCGGCGGCCGCGGCGAACTGCCTTCCGTGATGCGCGATCTTGGCCGTCTGCTGCCGGTCTGTGCCGGGGTGCGCCGCTGGGGCGCTGCCGCGCTGGACATGGCCTATGTCGCCGCAGGCCGGCTTGACGGCTACTGGGAACGCGGCATCAACGCGTGGGACATGGCCGCCGGTGTGGTCATCGTGCGCGAGGCGGGGGGATTCGTTCAGGCGATCGCCAAGGACGGAAACATGCTGGAAGACGGCGAAGTCATCTGCGCGAACGAGCGGATTTTCGACGCGTTCTCGGACACGATCCGCAACGGGTGACGGACCTTTCGGGCCGCATAAATTGACGTCGCGTTCCCCAATCAGGACACATTCTGGCATCAAAACATCGGCAGACCTTCCAAGTGAGTGTGCCCATGACTCAGATCCTTGAATTTATCCGCGACGAAGACGGCGCCGTGACTGTCGACTGGGTCGTTATCACCGCAGCTATCGTCGGCCTTTGCATTTCGGCTTTCGGATGGATCGGTAACGACACCCACGACTATGGCGAGCGCATTGGTGGCCACATGTCGAGCCAAGGGGTCAAGACGACCTACTGATCTTGGCTCGGCGCCACGCATCGAACACAGGGGATACGCGGGGGATACGCGCCGGACCCGGCGCGGTCCGGTCAGCGGTCCGACGGGTGATTGACCTCGTCGATCCAATCAAAGCCAGGAAAGTCGCTTGGGTTCACGCCCTCCAGCGCGCCAAGGTTCACCCCGTATTCGTTCGGGTTCGACCGGCGGCGGTGATGCGTGTAGATCCCGCAGACAGAGCAAAACCAGTGCCGCGCCGTTTGCGTGCCGAACTGGTACAGGGACAGAACGTCCTCGCCCTTCTCCACCTTTAGCTTGTCCAGCGGCACAGCCAGCATCGGTGCACCCCTGCGGCTGCAATAGGAACAGTCGCACCGCCGCGCGTCGGCCAGCGGTTGCGAGGGCGTCACCCGCAATTCGACCGCGCCGCAATGACAGGCAAGCCGATGGGTGTCCGCCATCGGTCAGCGCCGTCGTCGGGGGACCGACGGGATGTCACTGCGTTGCAGCTTGTACTTCGCTTCAGGATGGTCGGGGTGGCCGTGGGTGCGGCTCCAGTATGCGGGGCCGCCGCGCTTCAGGAACAGCGGGATCACCAGAATGAAGCCGACGATGAAGCCGCCCGCGTGCGCCCAGTAGGCCACGCCGCCCATGTCCGGATCGGCGCCGACGCCGTTGAACAGCTGCAGAGCGAACCAGATCCCCAGCATCAGCCACGCGGGCACCGGGATGATCTTGAAGATCACGACGAAGATGAACAGGATGTCGACCTTCGCCTTGGGGTACATCAGCAGATAGCCCCCCATGACGCCCGCGATGGCCCCCGACGCCCCGACGGTCGGCACCATCGAATAGGGCGCGGCCAGAACGTGCACCAGCGCCGCGCCAAGCCCGCTGGCAAGGTAGAAGCCAAGAAAGCCCAGGTGCCCGAAATCCTCTTCGAGGTTGTCGCCGAAGATCCAAAGAAACAGCATGTTGCCCGCAAGGTGCATGAAGCCGCCATGCATGAACATGGTGGTGAACAGCGTGTGATAACCGCCGCCGTCCGAGATCCGCGCAGGGATCAGCGCCCATTCGAACAGCAGCTCGCGCTGGCCCACGGGGTCCTGCATCGCGGCAAGGGTGGCGATATACACCAGCACGTTCACCGCGATCAGCGCATAGGTGACGTAGGGTGTCTTGTTCGACGGGTTGTGATCGCGGATCGGAAACATGGCGCTTACCTTGGCCCTCGCGGGGGCAAGGTCAAGCGTCCGATACCTCGGCCAGCAATTCGGCGTTGCCTCCTGATGCGGTGGTGTCGATGCACAGGTGCCGTTCCAGCAGGACGTCCGGCGCGGTGGGGCGTGCGGTGACCAGCGGCAGGATCGCCCCGTCGCGCGCCGCAAGCGCCCGGGCCAGCCGGCGCGCCGCGTCGGTGTCGCCCCAGAACAGCACCCCGCCAAAGCCCGCGGCCCCCGTCAGCGCAGCCGAGGTCGCGCCCTCGGGCAGTTCGACCGCGACGCCGCCAAGGGCGCGCACCGCCTCGGCCTGCGCCGCTGCGGCCTTGGCCCCCGGTCCAAGACACAGAAGCGGCGGGCGGGCGACTTGGGCCAGCCGGTTCGATTCACCTGTGGGTCCGGGCATGTCACGCACCGCTAGCGGGGTGTCGGACACCTTCACCGCGTCGATCCGCGCCTGCAGGTCTTTCAACTGCACCTTGCCCGCCGGACCGCTGGCCGGGTCCACCGGCTCTGGCTGGGTGAAGCGCGCGACGTACTCGGGGCCGCCCGCCTTCGGTCCGGTGCCCGACAGACCTTCGCCGCCGAACGGCTGGCTGGCCACGATGGCGCCGATCTGGTTGCGGTTGACGTAGGCATTGCCGACCGCCAGCCGCTCGGTCACGTATTGCACCCGGTCGTCGATCCGCGTGTGCAGCCCGAAGGTCAGGCCGAAGCCTGTTTCGCGGATGTCGGCCAGCACTTGGTCCAGCTGGTTCGGACGGAAGGTGGCAAGGTGCAGCACGGGGCCGAACACCTCGCGTTCGATGTCGCGGATGCCGCCGACCTCGACCACCGAGGGCGCGATGAACAGGCCGTCCTGCGGGGCGGTCAGCCCGTGCAGCACGCGGCCCCCCGCAGCGTTAAGATAGTCTGCGATCCCGTCTCGCGCTTCGGCGTCGATGACCGGGCCGACGTCGGTGGACAGGTGCCACGGATCGCCCATCCGCAGTTCGTCCATCGCGCCGAACAGCATCTTGCGGAAGGCGGGGGCAATGTCTTCCTGCACGTACAGGCACCGCAGCGCCGAACACCGTTGGCCAGCCGACTGGAACGCCGAGGCGACGATGTCGCGCACCGCCTGTTCCGGCAGCGCGGTTGAATCGACGATCATCGCGTTGATCCCGCCGGTTTCCGCGATCAGCGGGGCGTCGGGCGACAGGTGATCGGCCATCGCGCGGCGGATTGCCTGCGCGGTCTCGGTCGAGCCGGTGAAGGCCACGCCGTCCACCCGCGGATCCGAGGTCAGCGCCGCGCCCACGGTCGGCCCGTCGCCGGGCAGGAACTGAAGCACCTCGCGCGGGACGCCCGCCTCATGCAGAAGCTCGATGGCGGCATGGCCGATCAGCGGGGTCTGCTCGGCGGGTTTCGCCAGCACGCCGTTCCCGGCGGCCAGTGCGCCCGCGATCTGACCGGTGAAGATGGCCAGCGGGAAATTCCACGGCGAAATGCAGGTGAAGATCCCGCGCGGCGGGCGGGTCAGGCCCTCGGCCTGTTCGGCGTAGTACAGCAGAAAGTCCGCTGCCTCGCGCAGTTCGCCCACGGCGTCGGGCAGCGACTTGCCCGCCTCGCGGGCCAGGATGGCGAACAGGCGGGCGTGGTGATCCTCGTACAGCGCGGCGGCACGTTTCAGGACGGCGGCGCGTTCGGACGGGCTGGCGGTCCACGCGGTCGCGGCGGCAAGGGCGGTCTGCACGCCGTCCGCCGAGGCGTTGCGCACGCGGCCCACGGTGTCCGCGGGCAGGGCGGGGTTCGTCGTCTGCACCTCGGGGCCCGGGGCGGTGTCCCCGGCGATCAGCGGCGCGGCGGTGAACACCGTGTCGCGATAGCCGTCGCGGGCGGTCTCCAGCGCGTCCAGTTCCGGCCGGTGCGCAAGGTCCCACCCGCGCGAGTTCTCGCGCTCGGGGCGGAAGATCTCGGTCGGACGGCGGACGCGGACCTTGGCGGCCTCGACCGCGTCGAACGGATCGGCGGCGACGGTTTCGGGGGGCACGGCCTCGTCCACGATCTGGTTCACGAAGGACGAGTTCGCGCCGTTCTCCAGCAGGCGCCGGACAAGGTAGGCCAGCAGATCCCGGTGCGCGCCCACCGGCGCGTAGATCCGGCAGCGCGCGCCGGGTTCCTTCATCAGGATGTCGTGCAGGCGTTCGCCCATCCCGTGCAGGCGCTGAAATTCCCAGCCGTCGCGGCTGTCGGCCATTTCCAGAACGGCGGCGGTGGTGTGGGCGTTATGGGTCGCGAACTGCGGGTAGATACGGTCGCGCAGCCCCAGCAGCTTGCGCGCGCAGGCGATGTAGGACACGTCGGTCGCGGGCTTGCGGCTGAACACCGTGAAGCCGGGCGCGCCGATGACTTGCGCGTGTTTGATTTCGGTGTCCCAATAGGCGCCCTTCACCAGCCGCAGGGTAAAGCGGCGGTCCAGCCGTTTGGCCAGCGCGTAGAACCAGTCGATGACGTGGCGGGCGCGCGGGCCATAGGCCTGCACCACAAGGCCGAAGCCGTCCCAGCCGTGCAGCGCCTCGTCGGCCAGCGCCGCTTCGATCACGTCCAGCGACAGATCCAGCCGGTCGGCTTCCTCGGCGTCGATGTTCAGGCCCATGCCCGCGGCCGCCGCCTGCTTGGCCAGCGCCTGAAGGCGGGGGACCAGTTCCGTCATCACGCGGTCGCGCTGGGCTTC
This sequence comes from Maritimibacter sp., assembly GCA_002701395.1. GTDB lineage: Bacteria > Pseudomonadota > Alphaproteobacteria > Rhodobacterales > Rhodobacteraceae > Psychromarinibacter > Psychromarinibacter halotolerans. Next base: position 153,677 of record NZVC01000026.1, read on the forward strand.
CTCGTACCGTGGATGAAGTGCGGACAATTTGACGGAAATTCCGGGATTGTTCACGCTTTTCTCGTGGGTCGCGGCCTTGCCGATCGACCCGATCGCTTGGGCATAGGCGTGGAAATACCGTTCCGCATCGGCGCCGGTGCGGGCGGCTTCGCCCAGCATGTCGTAGGAATAGGTATAACCCTTCGCCTCCATCCCGGCGGCGCGGGACATGGCGGAATTGATGGTTTCACCCAGCACGAACTGGCGGCCCATCTCGCGCATGGCGCGGCCCACGGCGGTGCGGATCACCGGCTCGCCCAACCGTTTCACCGCGCCGCGCAGGGCGCGCGTCACGCCGGGCTTCTGGTCGTCCAGCACGCGCCCCGTCAGCATCAGCGCCCACGTCGAGGCGTTGACCAGCGACGAGGACGAATGCCCAAGGTGACGGCCCCAGTCCGACGGCGCGATCTTGTCCTCGATCAGCGCGTCGATGGTCTCGGCGTCCGGCACGCGCAGCAGCGCCTCGGCAAGGCACATCAGCGCGATGCCCTCGTCGGTGGACAGGCCGTACTCGGCCAGAAACACCTCCATCAGGCCGGGGCGGGCCGAGCTGCGGATGTCGCGCACCAGCCCGGCGGCGCGGGTCGAGATGCGGGCGCGATCCTCGGCGGACAGGTCGGCCAGCGCCGCGAGTTCGGCCAGCGTCGCGGTTTCGTCGGCATAGGTCGCGTCGGCGATCCGGGCGCGGATGGTGTCGGTCTTGGGGGTGTTCTGGGCAGTGTCGAGAGTCATGCGGAACCTCCGTTTGTCCCGTTGTACCGCAGGTTGGGCTTTGATTTTCTCCTGAAAACCAGAGATTGTTGGTCGAACCGTCCAAATCCGAGGGTATCCGCAGTGCAATCAGACCAACCGAAGCTTGATCGCTTCGACCATGCGATTCTCGACATCCTGACCACCGAGGGGCGGATCAGCGTGACCGAACTCGCCGCCCGCATCGGTCTGTCGAAAACCCCGACCCAAGCGCGGCTGCGGCGGCTAGAGGCGGACGGGGTGATCACCGGCTATCGCGCGATGCTGGACCCGATCCGCATCGGTCGCGACCACGTCGCATTCGTCGAGGTGAAGCTGACCGACACCCGCGAGGCGGCGCTGTCGGCGTTCAACGCCGGTGTCCGCAAGGTCCCCGAGATCGAGCAATGCCACATGGTCGCGGCCTCGTTCGACTATCTGCTGAAGGTCCGGACCGAGGACATGAATACCTATCGCCGGGTCTTGGCCGAAGACATCTCGACCCTGCCGCATGTTGCGCAGACCTCGACCTTCGTGGCGATGCAGGCGGTGAAGGAAGACGGGCTTTGACGCGGCCGGTCTCGGCGGGTGGACCTGCGCATTTTCCGGTTCCAGCCCCGCGCCGACGCCACTAAGGTGCCGCCCGTGCCCGCGTGGTGGAATGGTAGACACAGAGGACTTAAAATCCTTAGGCCGAAAGGCCGTGCCGGTTCGAGTCCGGCCGCGGGTACCACAAGTTTGGATTGCCGCGTTGCAGCGCGGATTGCGGCTTTGTTCTCAGGGGTTTGATGTAAAGCGCATTGCCAACCCCGGGGGCGGGCGCTACCGTAACGTCGTTAATTTGTGTCCCGTGTCTTGCGCGGGGTGCTGCCCCCCTGTTCCAGCTGCCAATGGATCCGCTCATGACAAACCGCCGTACGTTCCTTTCCGGGGCGCTTGCCGCCGCCGCGACCACCGCCGTGCCCGCCGCCGCCCAGCAGACCTTTGTCGTGCCGGACAGCTGGCAGCCGCAGGTGGTCGACATGCCGGAACGCTATCGTCCGGGGGTGATCCTTGTGTATCCCGACCGCTTCTCGCTGTTCTGGACGCTGCCCGACGGCAAGGCGATCCGCTACGCGGTGCGGGTCGGCCGCGGTGATCTGTACGAACCGGGCGAATACACCATCGGCGCCAAGAAAGAGTGGCCGGCCTGGACGCCCACGCCGGACATGATCGCGCGCGAACCGGAACGCTGGGGCCAGTATGCCGACGGGATGCCGGGCGGGCCGAACAACCCGCTGGGCGCCCGTGCGCTGTACCTGTTCCAGCCGCACCGGGGCGACACTTTCCTGCGCATTCACGGCACCAACCAGCCCGAAAGCATCGGTAGGGCGGTGTCCAACGGCTGCGTCGGGCTGCTGAACCCGCACATGATCCACCTGTACGATCAGGTGCCGATGGAAACCCGTGTCTACCTGTACCCCAAGGCCGGTGCCTGACCGCCCAGCCTTGACCGAACAGCCTGAACGAACAGCCTTTCGGGCGGCGGTCTTGCGCGGTCGTCGCACGGTGGGCTACACGTCAGGCACAGTCCCGAGCCCGGCAGTCGCGTGAGCATGTCCAGACCCATCGCCTATGATCCGAGACCCGGCTGGCTTGGCTGGGTGTCGCTGCTGTCGCTGCTGGCGATGACCTTCGCGTTCGTCACGGTGAACCTTCAGATCTACAGCGCGCGGGCCGCGTTCATCGCGGCGCATCCAGAGTACGTGGCGAAACAGCCGCCGACGATCAGCCGTGCCTTGTCCGACCCCGCGATCGGCGACGGCTTCGCGTTCTGGATCGGGCTGTCCGCCTTGCTGCTGTTCCCGGCGGTCAGCGGCGTCATCGCCACCTTCGCATCGGCGCTGCCCGCCGTGCGCGCGGCGTCGCCCGGCGGGGCGCGTCGGCTGGTGGCGGTTTCCATCTTCCTGCCGCTGCTGCAATTGGGTTCGTGCATCGGGATGGTGATGCTGTCGCAGTACACATTCCCGGACTACAACGACGAGCATATGTTCGGCAGCTACCTGTTCTTCATCAGTCAGGCGGGCATGGTGCTGGCCGGGCTGCTGTTCAGCATCGCGACGGCGCGCGACCCCGCGATGGCCTCGACCATGGCCGAGGCGGGCGTCTACGCCCCCGGCGCCAACCGCGTCCGTCTTTGGGTCGGAACGACAAGCGTGCTGCTGTCGCTGGGCTATCTTGGCCTGTTCATCGCGAAGGGGCTGGATCTGGGCGCGTGGGAGCCGTTCGTGTACCTCGTCTACGTCAGCACAGAGCCGGTCTGCATCTCGTTCTACCTGCTGTTCGGGCTGCTATATAACGTCGACCTTGCGCGCGCGGCGTTCGGGCGGCGCGCGGCGGTGCAGGGGGCCTGAGCGGGGCGTCCGAGTGGGCTAGATGTGGCCGGTGCTTCGGGCGAAATCGGCCAGCAGCGCCGCGTAAGCCTTTGGCTGTTCGACACAGGGGAGGTGGCCCGCACCGCGCATCAGTTCGAACCGGGCGCCTTTGATCAGCTCTGCCGTTTCGCGCACCAGATCGGGCGGGGTCGATCCGTCCTCGGTGCCCGCGATGACCATCGTCGGAAGGGTCAGGCCGCTGGTGGGGGTATAGAAATCGGTGCCCCGGATCGCCGCCATGCAGCCAAGATATCCTTCGACCGGGGTGCGGGTCAGCATGTGGCGCCATGTGCGCATGTCCGGCGTGGCGCGGAACGGTTTCGAGAACCAGCGTTCCATCGTGCCGTCGGCCAGCGCCTCGATCCCGCCGGACTCGACCGTGGCGATGCGGTCGTCCCATGTGCCGTGCGTGCCGATCTTGGCGGCGGTGTTCGACAGGACCACCGCGCGCACAAGGTCCAGCCGTTTCACAGCCAGCCCCTGTGCGATCATGCCGCCGATCGAGATGCCGACGAACAGGCAGTCGCGAAGCTGCAAGTGGTCCAGCAGCCGCTCCGCGTCGGACACCAGCGTGCCCATCGAATAGGGCCGGGGCGGGCAGTCGGACAGGCCGTGGCCGCGCTTGTCGTAGCGGATGACGCGCAGTCCCGCCGGAAGGTACGACAGCACGCCGTCCCACAGCCGGTGATCGGTGCCCAGCGCGTTGGCGAAGACGATGGGCGCGCCATCGGGGTCGCCGTCCTCGCGCCAGTAGATGCCGGTTCCCTTCAACTCGGTCAGGGGCATCAGTAGGGCGCGCCCACGTACAGTTCGGCCATCGCCGCCTGCGCGGTCTTCGACGTCTCCAGCAGACGGATCTCGCTTTCCTGCATCCGCCGGTCAAAGCCCGACTGGTCGGGGAATTGGTGCATCACGGTGGTGAACCACCACGAGAACCGCATCGCCTGCCAGACGCGGGCCGCCGCCTTTTGCGCATAGCCCTCGATCCCGGCGTCGTCGCGGTCGAGGTAATGCGCCTTCAGCGCCTCGAACAGGTAATGCACGTCCGACGCGGCAAGGTTCAGCCCCTTCGCGCCGGTGGGCGGCACGATATGGGCGGCGTCGCCGACCAGGAACAGCCGCCCCCAGCGCATTGGCTCTGCCGCGTAGGACCGCAGCGGCGCGATGGACTTCTCGATTGTCGGGCCGGTCACCAGCTTGTCGGCAAGGTCGCCGGGGATGCGGGCCTTGAACTCGTCCCAGAAGCGGTCGTCGGACCAGTTCTCGACCGGCTCGCCCTGCGGGACCTGCACGTAGTAGCGGCTGAGGTTCTCGTTGCGCAGCGACGCCAGCGCGAACCCGCGCGAGTGCGAGGCATACAGGATCTCGTGGGTGACGGGCGGCGTTTCGGACAGAACGCCCAGCCAGCCGAAGGGATAGACCCGTTCGTATTCCTTCAGCACGGTGCGCGGGATCGACTGGCGCGACACGCCGTGAAAGCCGTCACAGCCCGCGATCCAGTCGCAGTCGATCCGGTGTTCGGTGCCGTCCTTGTGATAGGTCACGTAGGGCGCGTCGCTGTCCAGACCGTGCGGTTTCACCGCTTCCGCCTCGTGGATCACGGTTCCGCCCATCGCGTCGCGCGCGTCGTACAGATCTTGCGTGATCTCGGTCTGGCCCCAGACCATCATCGACTTGCCGGTCAGCGCCTTGATGTCGATGCGAAAGCCGTGCGTCTCGCCGCCCACGACGATGCCGTCGTCGACGATCCCCTGCCGGTCCATCCGGTCGCCGACCTTTGCTTTGCGCAGAAGCTCCACGGTGCCGGATTCCAGCACGCCGGCCCGGATGCGGCCCAGCACGTAGTCTCGGGTGCGCCGTTCCAGCACCACGCTGTCGATACCCGCAAGGTGCAGAAGCTGGCTAAGCAACAGTCCCGAGGGGCCGCCGCCGATGATACAGACCTGTGTACGCATAAGGCGCTTCATCCCTGTTATGTGCCATGTCCACGCGACGCGGCGGGGACCAGACTGTTGTATGGCGCTTCCCGTCCAACGTCACACAAAGATCGTGCATGTGCCGGCAGAGGTGTCAACGCGGCCCGGCGGCCGCTTGATCGCAATTGTTCGAAACGTGATCCTTCAAGTTACCGAATTTCGGTATTCGGTCGCTTAATGTCGGGAAACTGCAAGGCCTAGGCAGGATGGGTTTGAAACCCATCCTACGGTTCCGCCAGCGCCTTCGTGAACATCGGCACATCGACATTGCCGCCCGAGGCGACGGCGATCACAGTGTCGCCTTCGACCGTTTCCGGCATGTACAGCGCGGCGGCCAGCGCGATGGCGCCGCCGGGTTCCAGCACGATCTTCAGCCGGTTGAAGGCCGCGGCCATCGCCTTGAGGCACAGCTCTTCCGGCACCACGACGCCGGGGCCGCACAGGCGTTGCATCACCGGGAAGGTCAGCTCGCCCGGCGTGGGCGTGATGATCGCGTCGCAGATCGAGCCGGACACCCGGTCGTTGCGCTCGATCCGGCCCGACAGCAGCGAACGGGCCACGTCGTCGAAGCCCACGGGTTCGACCGGGCGCACGCGCAGGCCCGGTGCTTCGGCCTCAAGCGCGATTGCGATGCCCGACGTCAGACCGCCGCCACCACAGCAGACCAGAACGTCCGCCGACGTCACCCCGGCCTCGGCGGCCTGCGCGGCGATCTCCAACCCGCAGGTGGCTTGTCCAGCGATCACAAGCGGATCGTCGAACGGCTTGATCAGCGTCAGCCCACGGTCTTCGGCGATCTTTGCGCCGATCTCGTCGCGGTCCTCGGTCTCGCGGTCGTACAGCACCACCTCGGCCCCAAGCGCGCGGGTGTTGGCGATCTTCACGGCGGGGGCGTTGCCGGGCATGACGATGACCGACGGCACGCCGTGCCGGGTCGCGGCATGGGCGATGCCCTGCGCGTGGTTGCCGGAGGAAAAGGCGATGATGCCCTTCGCCCGCACATCCGGATCAAGCGCCGAAATCGCGGACCACGCGCCGCGGAACTTGAACGAGCCGGTGTGCTGCAGGCACTCGGGCTTCACCAGTACCCGGCGGCCCGCGATCTCGTCGAGGAAGGGCGACGACAGAAGCGGCGTGCGGCGCACCACGGGGTCCAGCCGCGCGTCGGCGGCGCGGATGTCGTCGATCGAGGCGGGGAAGGGGGTCAGCGTGTCTGGCACAGGTCTATCCATTTGCGAATGGCGGCGACGGCTTCAGGCTCGTCAAGAAACGGAACGTGGGCGCGGCCGGGAACCTCGGCGGCGATCATGTCGGGGCGGCGGCGCTGCATCTCGGCGAAGGTTTCGGGGCTGAGAAGGTCCGAGTTCGCGCCGCGGATGGCGGCGATCGGCAGGCCCTCGAACGCGTCGAACACCGGCCAGAAATCGGCGGGCGCCGGGTTCGCGTCGGGATCGGCGGCGTCGAAGATGCGGGCAAGGTCGGGGTCGTAGTTGATCCGCAGCCCCGCGTCGGCCTGAAGATAGTGGCGCTGCACCTCTTCCATCCAGCGGTCTTCGGGCACGTTCTCGAACCCGACCATCAGGCGGGCGCGGGTCTTCGCGGCCTCTTCGTATGTCTTGGCGCTGGGCTGTTTGCCCACATAGCCCTGAATCACGTCCAAGCCCTTGGGGTCGACCACCGGGCCGATGTCGTTCAGGCAGGCCCCGATCAGCCGGTCTTTCGCGACATAGGCCAGCAGCATCGCGATCAGCCCCCCGCGCGAGGTGCCGAGGATGGCCGCACGACCGATCCCGAGGTGATCGAGCAGCGCCAGAGCATCGCCGCCCTCGACCTGAATGGTGTAGGTGGCCGGATCTGCCCAGTCCGACCCGCCGCGCCCGCGATAGTCCAGCCGGATCATCCGCACGTCGCCCAGATGCGGCGCGACATAGTCGAAGTCGGTGCCGTTGCGGGTCAGGCCAGAGAGGCACAGCACGGGCAGGCCCTCGCCCTCGTCGGTATAGGCCAGCCGGGTGCCGTCGGGGGCGTCGAAATACTGCATCATGCCTCTTTCGCCAGTGTCGGTATGCCGCTTAGGTCGGCAAGTAAATGATCGGGCCGCCAGTCCAGCCGGTCCACGGGGTCGCCTGCGCGGTTCACCCACGCGGTGACGAAGCCATAGCCCTTTGCGTGCGCCGCGTCCCAGCCGTTCGACGACACGAACAGCACCTCGGACGGGGCACAGCCGAACCGCGCGCCGACCATGTCGTAGACGGTGCGGTGCGGTTTGTAGACGCCGACGCCCTCGACCGACAGCACCGCGTCGAGATGCGCGCCGATACCGGCGCTGTCGACGGCGCCGGCCAGCATCTTCGGCTCGCCGTTCGACAGGATCGCGGTGGTCCGCCCGTCCGCCTTCAGCCGCGCCAGCATGGCGGGCACCTCGGGGTAGGCGGACAGGTGGAAGTACAGGTCCATCAGGCGGTCGCGCAGGGAAGGGTCGTCCAGCCCCGATGCCTCCATCGCCCAATCCAGCGCGTCGCCGGTGACCTGCCAGAAATCCGTGTGATCGCCCGACACCGCGCGCAGCCAGCTGTATTGCAACTGCTTTTGCCGCCAGTCGCGGGCCAGCGCCTGCCAGACCGGCGCCAGCGCCGTGTTCTCGGGCTTGCCTGCCGCCTCGCGGGCGGCGGCAGCAACGTCGAACAGCGTGCCGTAGGCGTCGAAGACGCAGGTGGTGATGGTCATCCTCGGGCTCCCTCTGGCGGCAGACTGTCAGATGGCGGGGATAAGGGGAAGGGTAAGGGAAGGGGGGAAGGGTAAGGGAAGGGGGAGGGGACGCGCCGGGGCCAAGCGTAGCACCTGACGAAGTGCCCGGCGTCGCGAGGGGCGCGGCGTGATCACTCTTCCGCGCGTTGTGGCGGTGGTGATGATGCTCCCTTGCTCCTGACGCCGGTGCCACGTACCACCGGGGGCAACAACGGACGAAAGGCGACACTTCGATGCGCATGCGCGACACCTTCCTGAAACCGATGCACCCCGAGGGACGCAGGTTCGTCGCCATCTTCGCGGCCATCACGGTGGTCCTGTTCCTGATCTGGCAGCCGCTGGGCTGGCTGGGCGTCGGCGCAACGGTCTGGTGCTATTACTTCTTCCGCGACCCGAAACGGATAACGCCGGTCCGCGACGGGCTGGTGGTGTCGCCCGCCGACGGGGTCGTGTCGCTGATCGAACCTGCCGTGCCGCCGGTCGAGCTTGGGATGCCCGACGTGCCTCTGACGCGGGTCAGCGTCTTCATGTCGGTGTTCAACTGCCACGTGAACCGCGCGCCAGTGGCGGGGCGGGTGACGGCGGTGGCGTACCGGCCGGGCAAGTTCTTCAACGCGTCGCTGGACAAGGCCAGCACCGACAACGAGCGCAACGGCCTTGCCATCGAGATGGCCGACGGGCGCACGCTGGCGGTGGTGCAGATCGCCGGGCTGGTGGCGCGCCGCATCGTCTGCTTCACCGCGCCCGACCGTCGGCTGTCGGCGGGCGAGCGGTTCGGCCTGATCCGTTTCGGCTCGCGGCTGGATGTCTACCTGCCCGAAGGCTCGGTGCCGTTGGTGGCGCTGGGCCAGACGATGATCGCGGGCGAGACGGTGATCGCGGACCTTGCGTCGGACGAGGCCACCCGGCCTGCGCGGACGGACTAAGGGCGGACCCGCAGCATGATGGATGACGAGACCGACCCCAAGCGCGAGCGCGACCTGCCTCTGGTCAAGCTGCTGCCGAACCTGCTGACGCTGACCGCCGCCTGCGCGGGGCTGACCGGGGTACGGTTCGCGCTGTTGGGCGAATACCACTGGGCGGTGCGGCTGGTGCTGATCGCCACCATCCTCGACGGGCTGGACGGACGGCTTGCGCGCCTGTTGCGCAGCCAGTCGCTGTTGGGGGCAGAGCTGGATTCGCTTGCCGATTTCCTGAACTTCGGCGTGGCGCCGGCGCTGATCCTGTACCTGTGGACGCTGAACGAGGTCGGCGGCATCGGCTGGATCGCGGCGCTGTGCTTCACCCTGTGCTGTCTGCTTCGACTGGCCCGGTTCAACGTCGGCCAGAAGGACGGCAGCGCGTCGTCCGACTTTTTCGAAGGTGTGCCGTCCCCGGCGGGGGCGCTGCTGGTGATGATGCCGCTGGTCGCGTCCTTCGCCTTCCCCGAACTGCCGCGCATCCCGGCGTGGGTGTCGACGGCCTATGTTCTTGTGATCGGGCTGTTGATGATCAGCCGGATCCGGACCTTCTCGTTCAAGAACGTGAGAATCCCGCGCCGCAGCGCGCGGTTCGTGCTGCTGGGCGCCGTGCTCGCCGCCGCGCTTCTGTTCATTTATACTTGGGCCACGTTGCTTCTCGCGATGGTGGCCTATCTGACAACATTGCTTGTCGCGCTTCGGAAGGGACCGGGCCGCGAGCAAAAGGACCACTAGGGAAGAATAACTTGGAACTTGATGTCGTTAAGAACTCTTACGCGCGCTGGGCGCCTGTTTACGACCGCACGTTCGGTGCGGTGACGCAGGTTGGCCGCCGCACCGCGGTCGGACATATCAACGAAATGTCCGGCAAAGAGGTTCTGGAAATCGGTGTCGGCACCGGGCTTGCGCTGCCGAACTATGCCCCCGACCGGCAAGTGACAGGGATCGACTTCTCGCACGAGATGCTGGCCAAGGCCCGCGCGAAGGTGTCCGAGATGAACCTGACCGCCGTGAAAGAGCTGCGGCAGATGGATGCGCGCACGCTGGATTTCCCGGATGCAAGCTTTGACGCCGTGGCACTGATGCACGTCATCTCGGTGGTGCCGGACCCGGAACAGGTGATGGCCGAGGCCGCGCGGGTGCTGCAGCCGGGCGGGCATCTGGTGGTGGTGAACCACTTCGCCCGCGACACCGGCCTGCTGGCCCGGGTCGAGAAGATGGCCGCGCCGATGGCGAACGTGCTGGGCTGGCATTCGGATTTCGAGATGGACGTCGTGCTGGACCAGTCCGGTCTAGAGCTTGTCGAGCAGAAGCAACTGCCGCCGATGGGCATGATGACCTACCTGATGCTGCGCAAGCTGTAACAGCCGCACGGCCGCGTCGTCGCCTCGCCACTGGCCGCGGCGCACATTCGTGATAGGCTTGGCGCAAAACGAACAGAAAGCCCGGAGGGAATAATGGGTATCAAGTATCTGCACACGATGGTGCGCGTGAAGGACCTGGAGAAATCCAAGGCGTTCTACGAGCTTCTGGGCCTTGTCGAACGGCGCCGGATCGACAACGACAAGGGCCGCTTCTCGCTGGTGTTCATGTGCCCGCCGGATCAGGCGGACGGCACCGCCGACGTTGAAATGACCTACAACTGGGACGGCGACGACGGGCTTCCGTCGGACAGCCGCCACTTTGGCCACCTCGCCTATACGGTCGACAACATCTACGACATGTGCGCCAAGCTTCAGGACGCGGGCGTGGTGATCAACCGCCCGCCGCGCGACGGCCATATGGCCTTCGTGCGCTCGCCCGACAACGTGTCGATCGAGCTGTTGCAGGAAGGCGAGGCGCTTGCGCCGCAAGAGCCGTGGGCCAGCATGGAAAATACGGGTCATTGGTAAGGCGTAACGCCCTTGCCCTGACCTTCGGGGCGGCGCTTGTCGCCGCTCCGACCGCCAGCGCCGAGTGCCGGCTCGCCCTGGTTCTTGCGCTGGACATCTCGTCCTCTGTCGATGGCGCCGAGGACCGCCTGCAGCGGGACGGCCTTGCCGCCGCGCTGACCTCTCCCGAAATCGTCGAGGCGATCCTTGCGCTGCCGCAGCAGCCCGTGGCGATTGCCGTCTACGAATGGTCTGGCCGGTATCAGCAGGACCTTCTGGTGGACTGGACCATGCTGAACACCCGCGACGACGTCGTTGGGGTGGCGGGCCGCGTCGCCCGCTCGATCCGCAGCTATGCCGACTATCCCACCGCCATCGGCTATTCGCTGGGCTATGCCGCCGGTCTGTTCGAACGCGGGCCGAAGTGCCTGTACAGCACGCTCGACGTGTCCGGGGACGGGCGGAACAACGAAGGCTTCGGGCCGCAGCTGGCCTATGCCAACTTCCCGCTGGCCGAGGTGACGGTGAACGGCCTGACCATCGGCGGCGAGAAGGACGGGCTGCCGGACTACTACCGCGACAACGTGATCAAGGGGCCGGGGGCCTTCGTGGAACAGGCGCTGGATTTCGACGATTTCGAACGCGCGATGCGCAAGAAGCTGCTGCGCGAATTGGAAGTGCGCGCCGTCGGGTCGCTGATGCGCGACGGGCATGTCGGGGGCGGCTAGGATGCGCTGGCTTGCCTTGGTCTTGACCCTGCTGGCCGCACCGGCGGACGCCGCGTGCCGTCAGGCGCTGGCGCTGGGGCTGGACGTGTCCAGTTCCGTCGACGACACCGAGTATCGCCTGCAACTGGATGGCCTTGCCGCCGCCCTTCTGAAGCCAGAGGTCCGCGCCGCCTTCCTTGCGCTGCCGGACGCGCCGGTGCGGCTGTACGTGTTCGAGTGGGCCGGCAGCGGCCCCAAGCGCGAGGTGCTGAACTGGCAGGAAATCGGGTCCGCCGCAGACCTTGCCGGGGTCGCGGCGCGGCTGCGCGGGACGGGGCGGGTCGCGATGCCGCCGTCCACCGCAGTGGGCGAGGCGATGCTGACCGGGCTGGACGCGCTGGCGGGGCAAACCGCCTGCGGGCGGCGTGTGCTGGACCTGTCGGGGGACGGGCGGTCGAACACCGGCCCGCGCCCACGCGACGTGCGCCCGATGCTGGGCGACATCACGGTGAACGGGCTGGTCGTCGGGTCGGACCCGCGCAGCGCGGGCGACGCGCGTTCGGCGCTGGTTGGCGAATTGCAGGGCTATTACGCCGCCGAGGTGATCTATGGCCCGCAGGCCTTTGTCGAGGTGGCGATGGGTTTTGCCGACTTCGAGGCCGCGATGGCGCGGAAGCTGCTGAAAGAGCTTCAGTTCTTTGCCGTGTCGGAACTTGGTGCCGTGGATGCCGGACGCTGATTGGCAGCGGTGCAAGCCTGCGCTATTGTGCTTCGCCAACAGGGGTAATCGGGTAACGATCGGGCAGGCATGACGGCGCTGACGCAATACGAGCGGCTGGAGGCTCCAGCGGTCTGGCGAGCCGGGCCCGAGGATCAGCGGCGTGACGTGATCCTGTCGCTGGGGGACGCCACGCTGGTCATCTACGACGGGGCGGGCCGCCCGATGGGGCATTGGTCGCTGGCGGCCATCACCCGCATCAACCCCGGCGAGGAACCGGCGGTGTACAGCCCCGGCCCGGGCGGCCCCGAAAACCTTGAAATTACCGATCCCGAGATGGTCGCCGCCATCGAGCGCATCCGAGATGCGATCCACCGGCGCGGGCCGCATCAAGGGCGTCTGAGGTACTTTCTTCTGGGTGGGGCGCTGGCCGCCGTGCTGCTGGGCGGGGTGTTCTGGCTGCCGGGGGCGATGGTGCATCACGCCGCCAGCGTGGTGCCCGCCGCCAAGCGCGCCGACCTTGGGCAGCGGTTGCTGGCCGAGATCCGCCAGATCGCCGGACAGCCCTGCGATAACGAATTGGGCCAGCGGTCGCTGGACCGCCTGCAATCGCGGCTGATGCCGCCGGGCGGTCGTATCGTGGTGCTGCCCGGTGCGGTTCAGGATGCGGCGCACCTGCCGGGCGGCATCGTGCTTCTGAACCGCAGCCTGGTCGAGGATCAGGACGATCCGACCGTGACGGCGGGCTATGTACTGGCCGAGGTCGAGCGTGCGGCACGGCACGATCCGGTGGAACTGCTGCTGGACAACTCTGGCGCCGTGACCGCGTTCCGCCTGTTGACCACGGGCGACGTGTCGCAGTCGGTGCTTGCGGACTATGCGGAAACGCTTCTGTCCGCCGAACCCGCCGCCGTGCCCGACGCGCCGCTTCTGACCCGGTTCGAGGCGGCGGACGTGCCCGCGACACCCTATGCCTATGCCGTCGATCCCTCGGGCGAGACGGTGCTGGGCCTGATCGAGGCGGACCCGGTCAGCCAGCTGTACGCCGCGCCCGTGCTGCGCGATTCCGAGTGGGTCAGCCTGCAGGGGATCTGCGGCGAATAGGGCAGGGCGTCAGAAGTTCGACCGGATGCCCACCGCCAGCGACCATTCCGACATCTCGTAGCGCGACACGTTGGACTCGGTGATGGTGCGGCGCAGGCGGACACTGGGTGAGAAGCCCGCGTATTCGACCTGCGTGAACACGCCCTCCAGGTCGAAATACACCGTCTCGTCCTGCCGCCCGCCGGGCACCGGGAAGATCAGCATAGAGTAGTCGGCGTAATCGGTCATGCTGACGCCCACCGCGGCGGTGAGGTCGACGCCGAACACCGGCTTGCCGGGCGAATAGCTGATCCGGCCGTTCCAGCCGGTGCTGTCGAAGATGTCGCCGGGCACGTCGCTGACGCTGTACCCCGCGACTGCCGTCACGACCGAGCCGTTGTCAAAGCGATAGCTGAGCGCGGTGCTGATCCCGCCCAGTAGCCCCTCGTCGCCGTAGTCGTCGGCATAGTCGCGCTGCTCGATGCTGAACTGGCCGACAAAACGCAGGCGGTCGGTCAGCGGGCGGGTGTAATACGCGCCGCCGGTCAGCGCGGTGTAGATCCGGTCGCCGCCCTGCCAGTAATCGCGCAGCCCCGCGTCGAAGCGCAGCGCGGTGCCCGGTTTCCGACCGACCTTCATCAGGTGGCTGACGCCCAGCGTGGCCGAGGTGACGCCCAGCCGCGACGCGTCGAAGTCGGGCGCGGTGTCCTTGCCGTCTTCGTCCAGCCAGACGCGCTTGACGAAATAGCTGCCGTTCAGCGTCGTCTCGGAGCTTTCCGAGCGCCGCAGCCGGTAGCTGAGCCGCAGGTTGGACTGGGCGATAAAGCCGGACAGGGCCATCGCGTCGGGGGACAGGATGCCGATCAGCGGCACGCCTTCGATCACGTTATAGGCGCTGTCCGCGCCGCTGTTGACGTTGCTGGACGGGCTGATCGACGCGTCGAACTGGAAGCGGAACGGGGTTTCGTAGCGCAGATAGCTGAACTGGCGGCGGATCTTGTCGCGCTCGGCCTCGGTTGGGGCGTTGTCGCCCGCGCGGCGCAGCCAGAATTGCGACTGCATGGGGCGTTCCGCCCCCATCGCCGCAATCGCCGCGACGCGGGCCGCGTGATACCGGGTGGTGCTGTCGCCGGACAGGCGGAACGCCTTGCGCCCGGTCTCATACGCCGCATCGTAGCGCCGGGTGGCAAGATAGGCCGTCGACAGGGCGAACAACGCCTGCGCGTCGTTGGGGTCGATCTGCAGCAGATGACCGGCCAGGATCGCGGCCGTGGCGGGATCGCCCGCCAGCGCGGCCTCGACCGCGACGCGGCGCGCGTCGTCCACCGGCACGGCAACGGTGTCCTGCGCCGCGACCGGCCCGGTCGGAAGGCCCAGGAACGCGGTCGCGGTCAGGAAAGCCGTCAGAAGACGGCGCAGCATGTCAGTTCGGTGCCGTTTCGGCGCAGAGCGCGGCGTCCTCGCCGGATATGCCGCACTGGGTCAGCACGAACATGCCGGTTTCCCAGCTGCGCGGACGGTCGGGATCGGGGATGAAACCGATGAGACCGGCGACCGAGCTGGAGTTGTTGCCGCCGAAGATCCCGCCATAGTTGCCGGTGATCGTTTCGCCCGCGGTATTCTCGAGTTCGCCGAGGAAGGTGCCGTCGGCTTCGATGTCTGTCACGATCATGATCACGTCGCGCAGTTCCGGCAGGGTCGGGTTGTCGATGGCGTAGCGATTGAAGATCGCGCCGTTCACCAGCATGTCCTGGAAGTTCACGTTGATGAACGCATCGCCGACCACTCGTCCCGGCGCCTGCGGTTGCAGCACGGGGTCGGTGGACTGCGGGGGAATCGGGCCGGTGTAGTTGTCGAGGCCGACATAATCGCCGGCATAGCTGACCTGCCCCTCGCCCGGGCCGTCGCCGACCGAGGGCGGGTCGAAGTCGCCGTCGCGTTCATAGTGGCCGCCCCAGAAGAAGCGGTTGAACTGGCCCCCGTCCGACACGACAGCCGCGCGGGTGTCGCCGTCGTTGGCCTCTTTCGCCACGCCGGTGAAGAAGCGATCCAGCGCGTCTTCCTGCTTGGTGAAGGCGAAGTGGCCAGAGGGGAGACCTGCGGTGGCGGCAGAGTTGTATTCGAACTCGACCTCCTCCGGCGTGCCGTCCAGGCCTCGGATCGAGACCATTAGCGTGCGTGCAGAGGGGTCGTAGATCACGCCGTCCAGATTGTTCGACAGGGCAATCGGAATGCCCGCGCCGTTGGTTTCTTCTTCCTCGACCTCACCGTCGTCGATGACGTCTTCGGTTTCGTCCACGGCGAGGGGGTTGCCTTCGCAGGCGGCCAAAAGGCACAGGACGGCCAGCGCCGCCACGGGTTTACGCATTGGTCTGCTCGTTCTTGTTGCCTCGTTGCACCGAAGGTGCCGAAGCCCCTGCGTCAAGTCAACGAAGCGTGACTTTCATCAGGGGCGAGTGATGCACGAAAACCGCGCCCGGCGGCTGAGTGCGGCTTCAGCTTTACAGCATGTCGAGGATATTCCATTTCGGCGGCATAGATGTAGTATAGCGCGCGACCGACCCACAGGAGCCCCCGACATGCCTCTGACGCCTGAACAGCAAGCCGAGATCGACGCCCAGCGCGCTACGCCGCGCCCTACGCTGCGGGCCGTGTCCGACGGGATGGAGGCGCACCTGTACAAGGCGAGCGAGGTGCTGGACCACGGTTTCGTCCGCGTGATCGACTACATGGGCGACGACAACGCCATCGTGCAGGCGGCGCGGGTGTCCTACGGCGCGGGCACCAAGCACGTGTCGAACGACGAAGGGCTGATCCGCTACCTGATGCGGCACTGGCACTCGACCCCGTTCGAGATGTGCGAGATCAAGCTGCATGTGAAACTGCCGGTCTTCGTCGCGCGCCAGTGGATCCGCCACCGCACCGCCAACGTGAACGAGTATTCCGCGCGCTATTCGATCCTCGACCGTGAATTCTATATCCCGCAGCCCGATGCGCTTGCGGCGCAGTCGACGGTGAACAACCAAGGCCGGGGCGAGGTTCTGACCGGCGCCGAGGCCGAGCGGGTTCTGGAAATCCTGAAATCCGACGCGGGCCGGTCCTATGACCACTACGAAGAGATGCTGTCGCAGGACGGCCAGCAGGGCCTTGCGCGGGAACTGGCGCGGATGAACCTGCCGGCGAACATCTACACCCAGTGGTACTGGAAGGTGGACCTGCACAACCTGTTCCACTTCCTGCGCCTGCGGGCCGACGCCCACGCCCAGTACGAGATCCGCGTCTATGCCGACGCCATCTGCGAGATGGTCAAGGACTGGGTCCCGTTCGCCTATGCCGCGTTCGAAGATTACCGCATGGGCGGCGTCACCCTGTCGTCCAAGGCGGTGGACTGCCTGAAGCGGATGCTGAAGGGCGAAGACGTGACGCAAGAGACGTCCGGCATGTCCAAAGGCGAATGGCGCGAGTTTCAGGCGGCCATCGCCTGATACGGCGTAGGGTGGGTTTCCAACCCACCTTCCATGCCCCGGCCCGCGCGAAACCCTTTCCAAAGGGTTTCCGGTTTGACGACAATTTTGTATAACAAACGTATATACAGACTGTCATAAAGCCGTTACACTTTCTTCCAGAGCCAACGACTCCGGGAGACGACCCATGAGCATCCGAGTGGCCGTCGCGGCCATTTTCGCTGTTTCGCTACAGGCGACACCCCTTGCCGCGAACCCGTTGCCGGACATCATCTGTGCGCCGACCGACCAGATGTATAATCGCCTGACGCGGGAATACCTTGCAGAGCGGCGCGGCACCGGGATGCGGGCGCCGGATCAGATCATGGAAATCTGGGAGGCGCCGTCCTCGAAGGAATGGACGCTGCTGATGACCTACGCCAGCGGGCGGTCCTGCATCGTCGCGATGGGGCAGGACTGGTACAGCGACGACCGAACCGAAAGCTGACGCGCCAGCACGTCGTCAGCGGTGCCGTGGGGCGCGCGGCATCGATTGTATTTGGCTGAAAGGGGGGGGCTATTCGGTGACGTCGGTCGACTCACCGAAGCGCGGCACACTGCGGCCGCGGGTCGTGCGTGATAGCGCGGCCCGGCGTGGGGCCGCCTCTCACGGGTGCAGGCGGGATCTGTTCAGATGGCCTTCAGTTCGGACGCCGACGCACGGCCGTCGCGGCCTTCGCGCAGTTCGTACTCGATCTTCTGGTTGTCCGCGAGGCCCGTCATGCCCGCGCGTTCAACGGCAGAGATGTGCACGAAAACGTCCTTGCCGCCCTCGTCGGGCGCGATGAAGCCGTAGCCCTTGGTGGTATTAAACCATTTCACGGTGCCAGTCGGCATTCCGTCTCTCCTTGTCTAGTTCCCCACCCACGGGATTGCGGTGGGTGTGATGCAGCCAGGGTCTTCCAAGTCTCAGAGGCTGCTCCGGACAGGAGCGGTCTTCGAAGAAAGTCTGTCGTCACGGAATCAAGCATCGCCCATTCACGTACAGAAGCAAGTGAATTATTGGTGTCGCGTAACGGAGATGAAGTCGAGCGCGAGTGGAAGAAGAGATGGATTTCTATGGCCTTAAGACATGCGACACATGCCGGAAAGCGGAAAAGGCTTTGCGGTCGCATGGTTATGACCTGAACGTCATTGACGTAAGGTCGGACGGCGTGCCCGAACCAGAGCTTTCGCGCTTTGTCGAGACGCTTGGCGACGCGGTGCTGAACCGCCGTTCGACGACGTGGCGCGGGCTCACGGCCGCTGAACAGGAAGGCAACCCGGTGGAATTGTTGGCGAATCATCCGACGTTGATGAAACGCCCGGTGATCGACCACGAGGGGCGCCTGTACTTGGGCTGGGGCAAGGACGTGCAGGCGGCACTTCTTGGATAAGTCCCGCCGGGTACCTATCTGCTGAACGCACGAAGGAGAACGAACATGCGCAACGCCGCGCTTATGCTGGGTGTCATCGGCGGGATCGTCGGAATGATCGTCGGGTTGTTCAGCACCGGCTATCTGTGGGTCGTAGAGTGGCTGGGCGGCGTCGACGAGGTCGCGCTTCAGGTCGAGAACGCGGACATCATCCGGGTGGCGGGCTTCCTGTCGCCGATCCTTGCCGTCGCGGGCGGGGCGATGGCCCGGTCGCAGGCCACTGCCGCGGCGGTGCTGATGGCGCTGTCGGCGGGCGGGATGTACTACGCCTTCGGCTTCAACCCCGCCACGATGTTCCCGATCGGCATGTGCGGCCTTGGCGCTGTGCTTGCGCTGGTGGCGCGTCAGCCCGACGCCGCCTGAACCCGGGGCGCGGGCCGTTCCAGCACCAGCCGGTCGACAGAGACCGGCCCGGCGCCCCGGAACACAAGGTAGACCAGCACGAAGACCCAGAACGCCCGCTGGTCGAGGATATGCGCGTCCGCGATCCGGTCGAACCAGTGGCCGATGGTGTCGGCATCGGCGTTGTGGCCGTAGACGTCGGTCAGCGACTGCACCGCGACAAAGCCGATCATACCCAGCGCCGCAAGCCGGGTGAACAACCCGATCACCAACAGCAGCGGCAGGATGAACTCGGCCCACGTTCCGGCCAGCGCCACCAGCTTGTAGCCAAGGCCCAGCATCGACGGATCATAGCCTGCCGCCTCCATCTGTTTCGGGAACATTTGGACATAGGCGCCCGAGCTTAGACGGAGGAAGCCGAACACGCCGTCGCCCAGCTTGGTCAGCGCAGAGTTCCAGTAATACCCCAACAGCACCGCCGCAAAGACGAAGCGGGCCAAGGTGGGAAGCACGGCGAAAGCGATGGACTCGATCCGGGTGAAAAGGGCGGTGTGCAGCGCGACAAGCCGGGTCATCCTGTGGGTCCTTCCGTCAGGCCGGTGATCGCACCGGCGGTGATGAGTTGCCCAAGCAACGGGGCAAGATCGAAGCCCGGGGCTGCGTCCAGCGCGGCGTCGTGGGCTTCGGCAAGGGTGGCATGGGCCAGCAGGCGGGCCATGAAGGTTCCGCCGCCCGACGGCAGCAGCACGGGCGCCGGGTCGTAGTCGGGTCGCAGGATCAGGACGTCCTCGGCGCGCGGCTCGGGCTTGGGCGCGTCGGGGGCAGTGTTGAACCGCCAGATCCCGTGCACCGGCCAGTCCGACCGCAGCAGCCGCAGCGACGGGGCCAACCGAAGGGCGGACCCCATCAGCCGGTCGGGCGGCAGCGCCTGCAACGTCTCGGGCGCAACGCCGCAGCTGTCGGCGGCGTGGTAGGACGCGCGCAACGCCAGTTCCAGTCGCGCCACGTCGGGCAGATAGCCAAGGGTCTGCACCGGCTCGAAGGTTTCGAGAAAGCCGGGCATCTCTTGCCCGTAGCGCATCATCAGTGCCGAGGCGGGCGGGTGCTTGCGCAGGTAGATCCCGGCCAGCACCCGGAAATTGGCGTCGCCGATCAACTTGCGGATCACCGGGAACGCCTGTTCCAGCGCCTCGGTCAGGCTGACGGCGACGTTGTTGCGATACACGTCGAACCGGCGTGCGGCGGGGCGGCCATCGGGGTTGGCCAGCCCCGGCGGCACGGCGGCGGCGGGGTCCAGCATGGCGCGGGTGAACTGATCCTGTGTCACGGTCATCCGACCGGCTCCGAAACGGGCTGCAGCACCCGCGCGGCGCGGTCGGCTTCGGCAGCTAGCACCGGCCAGTCGGGGACATCGGTGTCCCATTCGATCAGCGTCGGCTTCGCGCCGCCCACGGCAATGGTATGGGCATACAGAGACCAGACCGGATCGACGACCTCGGCCCCGTGGCTGTCGATCAGCAGCGGCGCACCGGCTTCGTCCTCATCCTCGTCATGGCCGCCAAGGTGTATCTCGCCCACGGCGGCATGGGGGAAGGCATCGATATAGGACACCGGGTCGGTCTGCTGGTTGGTGGCCGAAACGAAGACGTTGTTCACGTCCAGCAGCAGGCCGCAGCCGGTGCGCCGGGCGATCTCGGCCAGAAAATCGACCTCGGACCAGTCGCTTTCCTCGAAGGCGAGGTAGGTGGACGGGTTTTCCAGCAGCATCCGGCGGCCCAGCGTGTCCTGCACCTGATCGATATGCGCCGCGACGCGGGTCAGCGTCTGCGCGGTGTAGGGCAGGGGCAGCAGGTCGTTCGGAAAGTGGCTGTCATGGGTGGACCACGCAAGGTGCTCCGAGAAGCTGGCCGGGTTCAGCCAGTCGACAAGGCGCCTCAGCCGGGCAAGGTGGTCGGGGTCCAGCCGTCCCTCGCCGCCGATCGACAGGCCGACACCGTGGACAGAGATCGGGAACCGTTCGGACAGGTGGCGCAGCTGCGCCAGCGGGCGGCCGCCGTCGCCCATGTAATTTTCGGCGTGGATCTCCAGCCACCGTACCGGGGCGGGATCGCGCAGGATGTCTGCATAGTGCTGCGGTTTATAGCCGATGCCGGGCGCATGGGGGAGGCGGTCGAACGTCTGGGGGGTCGCGTCAAGCATCGGTCTGCCTTTCTGTCCGGTGATCGTCGGTGGACCGGGCGCGGCTGATATGCCGCGCCCAGTCTGGGTCGGGCCCGGGGAAGGCCCGGGTCCGGTCAGGACATGGGAAGGTCACGCTCCAGCGCTTCCAGCGACCCCATGCGGGGCGTGCCGTCGGCCATCGCGGGAAGCTCGATCTCGGCGCAGGTGCCCGCGTCGACAAGCGTCCACGCGTTGCCCTGATAGTCCACCTTGGACGTCCCGGCGCAGGTGGTGCCCGGGCCGGCGGCGCAGTCGTTCGCGCCCGCCATCGAAACGCCGAAGCATTTCTCTTGCGCTTGGGCGCTGGCGGTGCCGGCGACGCTGACACCCATCAGGGCGGTTGCAACTGCGGTGGCGAGAAGGGCTTTGTTGGTGGTCGTGGTCATGTCTATCCTCCGATGAAGCGGATCGCCGTTCGTGGCGTCCATGCAAAGCCATTCGGGGAAGGCGCGGGGAATGTTACGCCGATCACGGACGAGTGAATAATTTGCCTGAAATGGGCTGCTGCCTGTAACGTTTCCCGGCACCGCGCGAATGGAGGGGTAATGACGGATCGGAATGATCGATGGGGCGCGCTTTTAAGCAGGGCGAACCGCGGCGAGGCTGTGGCCTATGCCGCGTTCCTGCAAGACGTGACCCCGGTCATCCGGACCATCGTGCGCGGCCGGTCATCGGCCGAGGCCGAGAACGAGGATATCGTGCAGGAGGTCCTGCTTGCGATCCACGCGAAGCGTCATACATGGCGCGAGGGCGACCCGGTGGCGCCGTGGCTGTATGCCATAGCCCGCTACAAGACGGCGGACGCGTTCCGCCGCCGCAAGGGGACGATGCAGGTGCCCATCGACGATCTGGCCGACCGGCTGGCCGACGAGGCGCCGGGCGACCCGACGGCGGCCCGCGACCTTGCCCGGCTGATGGACGGGCTGGACGACCGCTCTGCCGGGATCGTCCGCGCCGTGGGCGTGGAAGGCGAAAGCGCCGGCGAAGTCGGTGCGCGCATGGGAATGAG
The DNA here is from genome assembly GCA_002701395.1 of Maritimibacter sp. Lineage (GTDB taxonomy): Bacteria > Pseudomonadota > Alphaproteobacteria > Rhodobacterales > Rhodobacteraceae > Psychromarinibacter > Psychromarinibacter halotolerans. The sequence goes on from NZVC01000026.1 coordinate 175,410, forward strand.
CGAAGGCGCGGTCCGGGTGGCCTATCACCGCGCGCTGACCCGGCTGAAGAAGCTGGCCGGTGCCAACGAATGACGGAAGAGACGGAGAGAATGAAGACCGACGACCTCATCGCCACGCTGGCGGCTCAGCCCGCCCCGGCCCCCGCCGCCTCGATCGAGGGGCGGGCGGGCTTGGGCAGCGTGGCGGGTCTGGCCGTGACCGTTGTGCTGTTCTTCCTTGTGCTTGGCCCGCGCGCCGGGCTGGGAACGGCGCTGATGGACCCGGTGGTCTTGGCGAAGACCGCGCTGCCGTTGCTGCTTGCGGCCTTCGCGTGGGTGTTGGCGGTGCGGTCGGCGCGCCCGGCGGTGCCCTCGGGCAAGACGGGGCGCGCCGTGTGGCTGGTGCCTGCGGCGGTGGGCGCGCTGTTCTTCTGGGCGCTGGGCGCCACCGAGGCGGGGCAGCGGCTGATCCTGTTCCTGGGCCATTCGACGCAAGTCTGCATCCCGGCGATCACCGTACTGTCGCTGCCGATCCTCGCGGGGCTGATCAACGCCCTGAAACGCGGCGCCCCGGTGCACCCAACCCGCAGCGGTGCGCTGGCCGGTCTGGCGGCGGCGGGGCTGTCGACGGCGGTCTATTCGCTGTTCTGCACCGAGGATTCCCCGCTGTTCTATGCGGTCTGGTACAGCGTCGCCATCGGCGTCGCGACCGGCATCGGCGCGCTGGCGGGGCGGCGGTTCCTGCGCTGGTAGGGGCGCGATCTGTGGAAAGAGAAAAGGCGTCCCACGGGACGCCTTTACCGTTTCAAGGCGTACCTCGTGACCGAGCTGCTTATGGGTATGAAGGTATGGCGCCAGAGGTCGGCTTGGCGGACAGAGCCGACACAGGCTCAATGACACGAACGAGACCCAGCGATAATATCGGCGATTTCTCTGGCACGGTCCCACTCAAACCCCGCGAGGGCTAAACCACTAGTGATCGGAGATAAAATTCTTGGACGACTAACAACTTCTCCACAGACACTTATGACAACTTGGCCTCCAACGTTTTCTGAAGTCAGCTTTGTCAATGCTGTTGAGGTTGGCCCGTCAACTCGAAAAGAAATCTGATTGAATTCGGCATTTTCACCAAGTCGCACGTCCGAGATCGCGTTGCTTCCGAAAGCAAGGTGGTTACCGTTGTTCGCCGTGATCTGAATAACTGGTGCGTTCATATCATCTGCTCGAACCACCGAAACACTCCCCAGCAGAACCAGCCCTATAGAGAGTATCCCAATCATGCTTTTCTCTCTATTCTTCCCAATCCTCCATCAGACATTGGATGGCTTCTAAGAAACTTACAAGATGGGTTCTGAGCGGAGCTGCAGCGGTGCAATGTGCTGGCCGCCGAGGTGAGTTTGCCTGTCCGGCAGAGACGGCCCAGAGCAGCCTCTCACTGAGCGTCGCTTCGCTGCCGTGCAGCTTCCTCACAGCGCTTATTGGAGGCATCGTGCAGCATGGACCTGCGGGCGGAGGTCAGCGGTGCGGACAAAGGGTAAGTTCGCTGCGCCTGCACCAATGCCTGCTTTCAGGCAGGTAAAACGAATTCGGTCAACTTTCCTTGGTCAAGCAAACGCCCGAACTTTGGCCACGTTTGACCACTTGGGTGCCGCCGAATTGTCCATTGCAAGGCCATAATCCTTGTCCTGGGCGGATATCGCTCAAACCCGTCAGGATTTGTCAAACCCTGCGGCTGGAGAGGTTTCATGCGCAGAACGAGAATTTTCGCACTTTTCTTCATTGTCCTAGGAAGTTGCGCGTCGGCGCAAAGCGCGAGCGATGTTATGGCAGGCATGTCAAACAGCGATCGGGACAAGGTCGTGCACGCCCCCGAAGGTTGGCTTGATCAACGCATGGCAGACTTGGCTGCCTGCCGCGGCCCAGACGATCAGCTGACGCGAAATGGCGCCGCGACTTGGCGGGCAAACCTTGAAAGACGCATGATATCCGAAACGGTTCAGCGGCTGATGAAGTCTTTGACTGAATTTGACATCGATGGCGATGCCGAGATCAACCATCACGAAATGCTGGCAGCCGACCCGGCGCAGAGAGGGCGTTTAGCTAGACTGGATCGAAATGGTGATGGGGTCGTCGCAGCAGATGACCTCATTGATCTGGCACATAGACAAGTTCAGGACATGGAAGATTTGCTGGCTCATTGCGACAACATGTTCGCGTTCGACATGGATCAGAGCGGGACCGTAACAGAAACCGAGTTGCGAAAAATCTCTTCTACTGTCGCAGCCGCTGTTCGCGATCCATCCTGCGTCCTGCCCGATCTCGAGTACGACCCGAACATGAGCATGATTGTTCTGGGCGTTGGAACTGGTGTGACTGTCGAGAATGAAGATCCCGAAGTCGAAGTTCCGTCATTCAGGTTGGGCGCGCCCACCCCGTTCCTGGTTATGTCTCGCGAGCCCGTTTTGTGGCGTTATTCAGCTGACCCCGAAAAGGTTTCAGCGTTCATAGTCGCTGGCGAAACTCTCGGCGTTGTCGGGGTGCCAGAGGAAAAGATCATTTATGTCCCACGCTCGGATTGCACTCTCTTCCGAGAGATGGAGGAACTCTCGTCAGAGGCCTATTTACGGAAAGGCATGATCGCAAATGTCACTCGACGATCTGCTTCTGTATTGAGGATGGTTGACCAAGCGCCCCAGCTACACACCAGGCCGTAGGGATGCGCGACACGGTAGATTGGAGGGGTTTACAGCCAATTAACCTCAGCAATCCCAAAGCCATTGGTTTCCCAATTTCAGAACGGCTTTTCTCGCCGCCGCGGAAAAGGACGTTCGTAGATGGTGCAGCATCGGTAAGTCTGGGCGTATTTTGTTGAAAAACTCGTGCTTGATCGAAGGGCCCTCGGCTGATTCAATTCCTGCATAGGGTAGGAGAATTGGCGATGATGGG
>NZVC01000027.1 GCA_002701395.1 Maritimibacter sp.
CGCTTGCGTCACGAAACTGAAAACGCGTAACATCAATCAGCGGTGAGCCAGAGCCTCCAGTCTGCAAAGCGCTCAAGCGTCCCAAATCATCTGACGACGGACATCTTACCGCGAACAAGCCAATCAAATCCGGTCGTCTCTTGCGGGCTTGTCAGATGACGATAGGCGGCTATTGGAGCTTGGTCCATTCTTTGATCGGGCCGAGCAGGCAGTCGAGGCCCGCGAAGGACGCCTATAGTCATTGAAGGACCAGATTGAGACCATCGCTAGCACGAGCGGCTTGGCTGACGATGATGGTGCGCTGAAGCCCCCAGGCGAATTTCCAGAGAAAGGGATCGTCGCGGCACTCTTGTCCGAATATGATGCTCTGATCAAAGAGGTGGAGTCTGCCCTAGGGCAAGTAGCCGGTCGCATTGAAAAGTTTCTATCAGACGACGAAGGGAACAAGCGGTCAGAATGGGATGCGAAGCTTCAGGCCTACCGGGGTTCCTACGGCGAAGCACTTGAACGTTCTTCTGCCCATAAGGATCGGATGGATCAACTCAAATCACTAGACGCAAGAGTCAATGGGCTGCAACGAGAACAATCGAGTCTCAAAGATGAAATTCAAAGTTATACCAAAGCGGCCGAAGCGTATCAAAAGGACCAAGAGAAACTTCACGGTTTCAGAGCACAGCGAGATGCCTTGGTTCAACAGCGGTGTGACGCGCTGACAGACAGTTCAGGTGGAATGATAAGAGCGGTCGTGCGTCGATACGCTGACGCTGGGCAATTCACATCTATGCTCAAATCGAAGACGGCAGGATCAGGATTCAGGGCTGCCAAGATAGAGCAGATTGAAAGCTTTATTCTTCAGGCCGACGATCCCTATCGAGCCTGGACCGGGGTTCTCGAAGACCTCGAGAATCTTGCCAGCTTTGACCCAGACGCGGAAGCGGCTGATCAAATGCCGGAATGCGCCTTTTTGGACAGTGCGGGAACCACACCTGGTGATCGCGAAAAGCTAGCAAGGAAGATTGCACCGGAAGACTGGCTGTCGCTCTCTCTGACCGAGATTGAGAGTAAACCGCATTTTGAATATCGTTCTCGCGAAGGCGAGTATATCGATTTTTCAAATGCTTCTTCCGGGCAGCAAGCGACTGCGCTTCTGCGAACTCTGCTCAACCAGGCCGGTCCCCCATTGCTCATCGACCAGCCGGAGGAAGACCTCGATAACCCAGTCATGCAGGAGATCGTCGAACAGGTTTGGGCGGCCAAGAAGCGCCGTCAGATCATCTTCGTCAGTCACAACGCCAACTTGGTGGTCAATGGTGACGCGGAATTGGTGGCTTGGTGCGATTATCGTAAAGCCGGAGACCAATCGGGTGGCAAGGTTGCTGGAGAAGGAGCGATAGATGTGCCTGTCGTGCGAGACGCAATCAAGCGCATCATGGAAGGCGGCGAGGCGGCGTTTAATCTGCGTCGTGAGAAATACGGATTCTAGCGCCCCCGGAGTAGTGGCATGGTAGAAAGTGTGGTATGATGAAGTTGTGACTGAATGTTTTTATTTCTTATCATATGCTTATCGCGTAACTGCGTAAGACTTCGTCTCCGCCACCAGACCCCGCGACGCCACCATCGGCCCTGCTCAGCGCAGCGGGTTCGGCAGCCGAATTTCTTGGGGCCGGTCCAGCGGCAGACCTCTACATCTTCCTCAAATAACCACGCGCAGACCCGGTCCCCCTTGCCCCGAAGCGGACGCCGCTTCGGGACCGATCCATGTCACCGCGCACGTCGCGGGATCAGGCCGCCGAGGACACCGGCTGGCTGACCGAGGCCGCCATCGACTTGGGGTACCGGACCATCAGAAGCGCTGGGCTTTCGATGCCGTGATGGGCGACCGTGTCGGCCAGTGCGCCAAGGGTGGTGGAGACGTGGCGCTGGCTTCCCGTGCTGACCGAGGCGACGATGTCGACCGGACAGGCCACCGGGGCACCGGCGGCGATGAGGTCGGCCTGCACCAGCGCCGCTTTTTCCACCGCCATGTAGAACGCCACCGATGTCCCCGGCCGGGCCAGAAGGGCGCGATCCGGCTCGGCATCCTCGGGGCGGCAGGTTCCCGTCGTGATCACGAAGGTGTCGGTTTCGCCGCGCTCGGTCAGCGGGCGGCCAAGGGCCGCGGCGGCGGCAGAGGCGGCGGTGATGCCCGGCACGATCTCGACCTCTATTCCGGCGGCGGTGGCGGCGGCGATCTCTTCGCAGGCGCGGCCGAAGACCGAGGGGTCGCCGGATTTCAGGCGCACGACCCGCCTGCCCTGTGCCGCCTCGGCCACGATCAGCCGGTCGATCCGGTCCTGCGGCCATGCGCAGGCGCCGACCTCTTTGCCGACGTAGACGCGGTCGGCATCGCGGCGCGCCAGTTCCAGAACCTCGGGATCGACGAGGCGGTCGTAGAAGATCACATCGGCGGCCTGCAACCGCTGCACCGCCCGCATCGTCAGAAGATCCCGGGCGCCCGGGCCCGCGCCGACAAGCGCGATATGTCCCGTCATCTTTGGCGCCCGCCGGTCCGCGATCGCCCGCTTGAGAAGCAGGGCCGCCTGCCGTTCGCGTCCGTCCAGATGCGCGCGCCATGCCTCTCCGCTGAATGCCCATTCCCAGAACCCGCGCCGCGCGGCGTGGGGGAACGCCTCTGCCACGGCGCCGCGCAGGCGTCCGGCAAGCGCCACGAAAGACCCAAGGCGCGGCGACAGCATGGTCTCGATCCGGGTTTTGATCGCGCGTCCCAAAACCGGCGCAGCCCCCTCGGTCCCGATGGCCACCACGACGGGATCGCGGTCGACGATCGACGGGGTGAAGGCGTCGCACAGCTCGGGCCGGTCGATGACGTTCACCACGGCCCCCGCCGCGCGGGCGATCCCCGCAAGGCGCAGGTCAAGGTCGTCATCGCCGGTGCCGATGAACGCAAGCGCGGCGTTTTCGAAGGTCTCGGCGCGGATCTCGGCGTGGTGCTCTGCCCGCGCGGACGCAACAAGAGACGCCAGCTCGGGCTCCAGCGTGGGCGCAAGAAGGGTGATCTGCGCCTCGGTTTTCAGGATCAGGCGCGCCTTGCGGGCGACCTCTTCCCCGCCGCCACACAGCACGACACGGCGTCCGTCCATCCGCAGGAACATCGGAAAGTTCTTCATCTTGCAGCTCCGTCAAACACGAAAAAGGCCGCCGACACCAACGTGACGCGTGTCACGCATTGCCGAGCAGCCTTGCCCATTGACCCATTGTGGGGAATCGACGACGCCGTTGCCGTCGGGATCAGCTAGCCCCAGCGGGCCGTCGGAATCAACAAAAAGCCGCCCGCGCCGTCGCGAAACGCGCCCGGCGGGGCCTGAACCGCGTCTATTTGCAGAAAAAACGGTCGGTCCGAAATTTCTTTCGGCCGACCCGCTGGATCACCGTATTCGGGTAAACGGACTGGCGCAGGTTTAGCCCCGGCCGACGGTACGCAGGGTCAGCCGGTCAGGATCGGGCGCGAAGCCGTGGCCCGGCCGGTCGGGCGCGGTGATCGTGCCGGGACCGTTCAGAAGAATATCGGGCGCCGCAAGATCCGTCTCGTACAGGCGACCGCGCGGGAAGATGTCGGCGGCATAGGCCATGCCCGGCAGCGTCGCCAAGGCCAGCGACACCCCCTGCCCCACGTTCGATTCCAGCATCCCGCCGACCCAGCACGGGACACCCGCCCCGGCACAGTAGCGCTGGATCGCGATGGCGTTCGTCAGGCCGCCCACGCGCCCGTGCTTGATGTTGATCCACCGGGACGCGCCCGTCTCTACCGCCTGCTTCGCGATATCGACCGAGGTGATCGTCTCGTCCAGACAGATCGGCGTCTCCAGTTCGGCTTGCAGCTTCGCGTGGTCGATCAGGTCCTGCCAGCCCAGCGGCTGCTCGATCATCACCAGCCCAAGCGTATCCAGCTCGCGGAACAGGTCCATGTCGTCCAGCGTGAACCCCGAGTTGCAGTCGATGTGCAGCGGCATGTCCGGGAACGCCTCGCGGACCGAGGCGACCATCCCCACCCCGCTGTCGGGCCGGAATTTCAACTTGGTCCGGCTGAACCCGCCGTCCACCGCCGCCCGCACCCCGTCGTGCAGCGCCGCCATGCTGTCCTGCACCGGGATGTCCGCCCCCACCGCCACGTCCGGTGCGGTGCCGCCGATCATCTGCCACAGCGGGCGGCCTTCGATCCGCGCCGCAAGGTCCCACCACGCGGTGTCCAGCGCGGCCTTGGCGAACCAGTTGCCCTTGAAGCTGCCCAGCAGGTCCTGAAGCGCGGCGCCGCTGTCGATCTCGCGGCCAGTGACCAGCGGCGCAAAGACATCGCGGATCAAAAGGAAGACCCCGGCGGCCCATTCCGGACAGAACTGCGGCACGGCATAGGGCGCCGTTTCCCCCCACCCCACCACGTCGCCGGATCTCAGGCGGACCAGCACGGTGTCGATAGCCGTTTCAACGCTGAACGACGTCTTCCACGGTGCCTTCAGCGGCATCGAGACATGGAAGACGGACACCTCGTCAATCCGCATGGTGGGGGGCTCCTGTCATGTTCCGGGGTCGAGTTCGCCAAGCTCGTCAAGCATCGTCTCGATCCCGCTCAGGCGCGCGCGCCCCGTCTGGCCCGAGGCGTGATAGGTGTGCGTGGCAAGATAGTTCAGCAGGCTTATGACGCCGACGTAGGAATCGAATAGCGACGTGCCGCGGACCTGACAGGCGAAGACCCATTTAGCGTATTCGCGGGTCCGCACGGCGCGCCGGTCGGTGATATAGGCAATCGGCACGCCACGGTCGCGGAACAGTTCCATCGCGCGGGCGGACTGGGCAGACCGGCGGCGCAACCCGACGGCGATCAACAGATCGTCCGGCCCAAGGTCGCCGATATCCTCCATCAGCATCTGCCCCGCCGACGGGGCCAGTATCACGCCCGGCCGGATCAGGGTCAGTTGGCGGCGCAGGTAGTTCGCGAAAATATAGCTGTTGCGGAACCCAAGACAGACCACGCGCCGGGCCGACAGGATCTTCTGCGCCACCTCTGTCAGCAGGGTGGCGTCGATCTGTTCGATCGTGTCTCGCAGCGTCGCGAGGTCCTGTTCAAGGTGCAGCGCAAGGCTGCTTTGCCCGCGCTCTGGCTTGGCGGACAGGAAGATCGGGTCGCCGGTCATCTGCGCGTGCCGGATCTCGCGCTGCATCTCGCGGAAATCGCCATAGCCGATGCGCTTGACGAAACGGGACACCGCCGCTTTCGACGCGCCCGCACGGTCCGCAAGCTCGGTGGCAGAGTACAAAAGCACCTCGTTCGGATACTCCAGAACGTGGTCCGCCAGCGCGCGCTCGCTGCCCGGCATCTCGTCGTATTTCGAGCGGATCAGTTTTTCGATCGCCCGCGGTTGCGGAGCATCTGACTGTTTTTCGGGCATTGCGCGTCTCTTACTCTGATCCGGTTAAAACACAAATTTCACATTATTGACAGGTTAAAATTTTCGTTTCAGTCTTATCCCTGTCATCACCCGAGGCGCCGGTCGGGAGGCCGGTTCCCTGATACAACCAACGACAGGAGAGAACGAGAATGAGATCGCGATTGAAACATTTGGCGGTCAGCGCACTGGCCATATCGCTGGGCACGCAGGCCTTCGCAGGGGACATCGTCTGGGCCCGCGACGGCGACATCGACTCGCTCGACCCGCACCGCGCGACGTCCACCCTGTCGCGGCAGGTCTGGTATCAGATCTACGACTCGCTGCTGGAATTCGATGACGACGGTTCGGTCGTGTCGAACCTCGCCGAAAGCTGGGACGTGTCCGAGGACGGCACCGAGATCACCTTCACGCTTCACGATGACATCATGTGCCACGACGGCACCCCGTTCGACGCCGACGACGTCATGTGGACGGCGGAACGCGCCTTGTTCGGCGACAACCCGAGCCTGACCAAGGCAAGCTGGGGCAACGTCAGCGCGGTCGACAAGATCGACAGCCTGACGGTGATGTTCACGCTGGACACGCCGTTCGGCGCCTTCGTTCCGTTCATGGCCGACCAGTTCACCTCGATGCTGTGCGACAGCAACGCCGAGGCCGCCGATTTCGGCACGGGTTCGGCCATCGGCACCGGACCGTGGAAATTCGGGTCGTGGACCAAGGGGTCCGAGATCGTTCTGGAAGCGAACGCCGACTACGTGAACCGTGGCCGGCCCGTCGATAACCCCGGCGCGCCGCTGGCCGACCGGCTGATCGTGCGCACCATGCCCGAGGGCCAGACCCGCGTGGCCGGCCTGCGCACGGGCGAGTTGAACGTCATCGTCCCGCCGATCCAGGAAGTGAAATCGCTTCAGGACGACGAGGCGGTCGAGGTCCACGTCGCCGAGGGCACCGGCCAGAACATGTTCCTGCAGTTCGCCGTGACGCGCCCGCCGTTCGACGACCCGCGCGCGCGCCGCGCCGTCAGCCACGCCATCGACAAGGACATGGCGATTCAGGTCGTCTATGGCGACCTCGTGGAACGCCAGTACTGCCCGATCTCGCGCGGGGTGTTCGGCAACGATCCCGAATTCTGCAAGCAGTTCGATCAGGACTATGATCCCGAGAAGGCGACCGAGTTGCTGGCCGAACTCGGCTATGGCCCGGACAATCCGATGGAAATCATCCTGGCCACCTGGACCGGCGACAACCGCGAGCGGATGCTGCAAATGCTGCAGAACCAGCTCAAGCAGGTGAACATCATCGCCTCGATCGAAGTGATGGACATCGGCACCCTGAACGCCCGCGACACGCAGGAAAACAACAAGACCGAAGGCCCCGGCTATGTCGACCTGATGGGCTGGACGTGGTTCGACCCCGACCTGCTGTACCTTCTGTGGCACTCGCCCGGCGCCTACGAAGGGTTCCACACCCCCGAGCTGGATACGATCCTTGAAGCGACGCGCACCACCGTTGACCCCGCCGAGCGCGAGGAAGTCGTGAAAGAGGCGTTCAAGATCCTGCTCGAAGAAGCCGGACAGGTGCCGATCTACACCCCGGGCTGGCTGTGGCTGTACGCCGTGTCCGCCGACACGCCGGGCTTCAAGATCGGCCCGTTCAACCGGGCTCAGTTCGGCGCGATGGAAGCGTCCTAGGCACCACTTGGCGGGCGGGGATCTTCCCCGCCCGTCACCACCCCCAGCCAGAGGAGCAGAAACGCCCGTGGCCCAATTCCTTGTGCAACGCCTTCTTGCGGCCGTCCTGACGATCTTCGTCACGACCATCGCCGTCTCGATGCTGATCCACCTTGTTCCCGGCGATCCCGTTCAGATCATGTTCGCCCAAAGCCAGGGCACCACGCCCGAGCAACTGGAAGAGGTGCGCCAGCGCCTTGGCCTCGACCAGCCGCTGGTGAAACAGTACATCGCCTATCTCGGTCGGCTGCTGCAGGGCGATCTTGGGGTCACGATCCGGGGCGAACAGCCGGTGCTGCAACTGTTGCTGCTGCGGCTTCCGAACACGCTGATCCTTGCCGCCTCGGCACTGCTGATCGCGTCTGTGATCGGTCTGACCTTCGGCTTCATCGCGGCCTACAAGCGGGGCAGCTGGCTGGACACCTTCCTGATGACCACCGCGATCTTGGGCGTGTCGATGCCGCACTTCTGGCTTGGCCTGATCCTGCTGTTCTATTTCGCGGTGCACCTTGGATGGTTCCCCGTCGCCGGAAGCGGGTTCCCGAACCTCGTGCTGCCCGCGCTGACGCTGGGGCTGACCAACGCCGCGATCATCGCCCGCCTGACCCGGTCGTCGATGATCGACATCTTCGACCAGGATTTCATCCGCACCGCCCACGCCAAGGGCCTGCCCCGCGCGATGGTCCTGTACCGCCACGCGCTGCGGGCCGGGCTTGTCCCCATCGTCACGATGATGGGCCTGCAGTTCACCTACATGATGGGCGGCGCCATCGTGGTCGAGAACGTCTTCGGCTGGAACGGCGTCGGACGCATGGCGATTCAGGCGATTTTCCAGCGGGACTATCCCCTGATCCAAGGCTTCATCCTGATGTTCGCCATCGTGGTGGTGCTGGTCTCGATCCTGATGGACGTGATCTATGCCCTGCTCGATCCCCGGATACGGCACTAGGAGGCGACGACGATGAACCAGAGAGTAACCCGCGCCGTAGATCTGGCCACCGCAGCCATCGACGCCGCCCCCGCCCGCAGCAGCATCGGACGGCGCATGATCGGCGTCCTGCAGGCGGCGACCGCGAACCGGGGCGCGCGCATCGGCCTTGGTCTTGTCCTTATCCTGATCGTCACCGCGATTTTCGCCCCGTGGATCGCGCCCTATGGCGCCGACCAGATGGGCGCCGGCATGAGCCTGATGCCCCCCTCGTGGGATCACTGGTTCGGCACCGACGAGTTCGGCCGCGACATGTTCAGCCGCGTCGTCTATGGCGCGCGCCTGACGATCCAGGTCGGGGTGATCGCCGTCGGCATCTCGCTGACCATTGGCACGCTGATGGGGCTTGTCGCCGGTTACGCGCGCGGCTGGACCGAACGGATCCTGATGCGCCTTGTCGACGTGGTGTTTTCCTTCACCGAGACGCTGATCGCCTTGGCGGCGGTCGCCGTGCTGGGCCCAAGCCTGACCAACGCGATGATCGCGGTCGGTATCGCCGCGATCCCGTTCTATGCGCGCATCGCCTATTCGGTGACGCTGGTCGAACGGAACAAGGCCTATTTCAGCGCCGCCTATGTCGCGGGGGCCGGGCACTTTCGGCTGGTGTTCGTGCACCTGCTGCCCAACATCGTGCCGCCCCTGATCGTGGTCGCGACGCTTGGCGTGTCCTCGGCCGTGCTGGCCGCCGCCGGGCTTAGCTTTCTCGGCCTCGGGGCGCAGCCGCCGTCGCCGGAATGGGGCGCGATGCTGTCGGCGGGCCGCGACTACTTCACGCAAGCCTCGTGGATCATGATCTATCCCGGTCTTGCCATCATGATCACCGTGCTGGCGTTCAACCTGCTGGGCGACGGTATCCGCGAGGCGCTTGACCCGAAACAGAAGGCAAAGCGATGACCGACACAGCAACACAGGCGATCACCGCGCCGACCCCCGACACCCGCGAGACCGTGCTGTCCGTGCAGGACCTCACCACCGAGTTCCGAAGCGGCAAAGGCAGCGTGCGCGCCGTCGATGGCGTGTCCTTCGACCTGAAGAAGGGGGAAATCCTGTCCATCGTCGGCGAATCCGGATCGGGCAAAAGCGTCACCTCGCTGTCGATCATGGGGCTTCTGCCCTACCCCGCCGGACACATCGCCGGGGGCCGTATCCTGTTCGAAAACCGCGATCTGGCCTCTTTGTCGGACCGCGAGATGCGCAAGCTGCGCGGTGCGGGCCTGTCGATGATCTTTCAGGAACCGCTGACCTCGCTGAACCCGGTCCTGTCCATCGGACGGCAGATGACCGAAGGCATCATGCAGCACCTCGGCCTGTCCAAGCCCGAGGCCCGCAAGCGCGCGGTCGAGATGATGCGGCGGGTCAGCATCCCCGCCCCCGAAGACCGGCTGAAGGACTATCCGCACCAGTACTCGGGCGGGATGTTGCAGCGCATCATGATCGCGATCGCGATGTCTTGCGACCCGCGCGTCCTGATCGCCGACGAACCGACGACGGCCCTTGACGTGACGATCCAGGCGCAGATCCTTGAACTGATGAAGGACCTCCGCGACCGGACCGGCGCGTCTATCGTGCTGATCACCCACGACATGGGCGTGGTTGCGGAAATGGCGGACCGGGTGATCGTGATGTACTGCGGCCGCAAGGTAGAGGAAGGACCAGTGGACAAGGTCTTCGCGGGGCCCAAGCACCCGTATACCATCGGCCTTCTGGGCGCGCTTCCGGTGCTTGGCCAAGCGGGATCGGTCGGCGACACCGAACTGGCCGAGATCCCCGGCGTGGTCCCCGCGCTGGACGCGCTTCCGTCCGGCTGCCGGTTCTCGGACCGCTGCCGTTTCGCCACCGACAAGTGCCGGGCCGAGGATCCGCCGTTCGTGGAATCCGACCCCGATCACTTTTCCGCCTGCTGGCACACCGACAAGCTGGAGGCCCACACATGACCGCGGCACCGATCCTTGAACTCGACAGCCTGATCAAACGCTTCCCGGTCAAGGGCCGCCTGTTCGGCCCCAAGAAGACATTGGCCGCCGTCAACGGCGTCTCGCTAGAGATCAGGCCCGGCGAGACGCTGGCGCTTGTGGGCGAGTCCGGCTGCGGGAAATCGACCGTCGGCAAGACGATCATGAAGCTGCACGACCCGTCCGAGGGACGCATCCTGATCAACGGACGCGACATCGCCCCCCTGTCCCGCGCCGGCATGAAACCGGTCTGGCGCAAGGTGCAGACGATCTTTCAGGATCCCTTCGCCTCTCTCAACCCGCGCATGACGGCGGGCGCGATCGTCGGCGAACCGCTGACGATCCACGGGCTGGCCAAGGGCGCCGAGAAGGACCGCATCGTCGCGGAAACCTTCCGCAAGGTGGGCCTGCGCCCCGACCAGATGGCCCGGTTCGCGCATGAATTCTCGGGCGGCCAGCGCCAGCGCCTGTCGATTGCCCGCGCGCTGGTGACGGGACCGGACCTGATCGTCGCGGACGAACCCGTGTCGGCGCTTGACGTCTCGATCCAGGCCTCGGTCATCAACCTGCTGATCCGGCTGCAAAAAGAGATGGGGCTGGCGATGCTGTTCATCTCGCACGACATGAGCGTGGTGGAACACATCAGCCACCGCGTCGCGGTGATGTACCTTGGCCGGCTGGTCGAAAGCGGCCCGCGGGCCGAGATCTACCGCAACCCGCAACACCCCTATACGCAGGCGCTGTTGTCGGCGGTTCCGGTGGCGGACCCGTCGCTGCGCGGCCGCGAGCGGATCGTGCTGAAGGGCGACGTGCCCAGCCCCATCGACCCGCCCTCTGGCTGCCCGTTCCGCACCCGCTGCCCGATCGCCGAGGACGTCTGCGCCACCGCCATGCCGAAGACGACGACGGTCTCGGACGGCCACGGGGTCGCCTGCCACGTCCGCGCACGCGGGCTGGCCGCATGACCATCGGCATCGGCGCCATCGGCCCGAACGCCGGGCTGGCCGTGGTCCGCGCGCTTGCCGCGGCAGAGGCGGTCGGCACCGGCGCCATCGGCGGCTTCGCCGTGTTCGCGGCCATCGGCGCCGACGGGCGCCTATACCGGGCCGAGACGCAGCGCGGCGGCACCAAGACGCTGTTCACCGACGGCGAAACGACGGGCACAGCCCCGCCGCCCGAGGTCGCCGCCGCCCCGTTCGCCGCGCTGATGTCCAGCGGCCCGGACCGGCCCGCGCCGCTGTCGCAGTTCCTTGCCGCGTCGGGGGCGGGCCTTGTCACCGGCCACCGCCTGCCGAACACCCCCGGCCCCGACGGGCGCCCGGTGAACGAGACGGTGCTGGCCGAGATGGCTGCGGGCCGCAAGGCGCAGGACGCGCTGACGGATGTCCTTGACGCCGATCCGACGGTCGATGCCGGGATGATCGCGCTGGGACCGGGCCGCGGCCTTGCCGCCCGCAACAGCCGCCTTGTCGCGACCCGGCCCGACCTTGGCGGCGCCACGCTGACGGCGGGCGACTGTTCCGTGGCCGTCCTGCACAACGCGATCCGCCCCGATGCCACGCTGGCGCCGATGGTCGCTGCCGTCGCGCTCGACATCCTCGTGCCGCCCCACACGGTTGCGGGGCACGCCACCGTGCGGGCCGGAACGCCCGTGGCACTGGCCGACGCGCACCGCGTGACGCTTGGCGCCGACGGCGTCGCCACCCTGATCGAGACGACCGACCCCCGTCTGATGACCGGCCGTCACGCCTGCGCCGCGATCTACCTTGGCGCGCTGGTGGTGCAGGATGACGTGCCGCTGGGGCGCACCGTCATGGAACCCAACGTGCTGGTCGAGGACGGGCGCATCCGCCGCCTGAGCGGTCAGGACGAGGTCCGCATCCCCTTTGCAAAGGCCGATTGAACCCTTGAACACCCGCGACATACTCGACCGCCTGATCGCCTTTCCGTCTGTCTTCACCGCCGACGACTATTCCGACATCACCGACTTCGCCATCGACCTGCTGGAACCGCTGGGCGTGGCGTGCCACCGGCTGGACGCGCCGGACGGAGGCCGCGCCGGGTTGTTCGCCGTCACGGGCCCGTCCGGTCCGGGCGGGGTGATGCTGTCGGCTCATCTCGACGTGGTGCCGGTCATCGGACAGGCGTGGCAAACCGCCCCCTTCACCGCCACCGAACGCGCCGGGCTTATCTACGGGCGCGGCACCTCGGACATGAAGGGCTTCGCCGCCGCCGCCTTGCACGCCAT
Source organism: Maritimibacter sp. (assembly GCA_002701395.1). GTDB lineage: Bacteria > Pseudomonadota > Alphaproteobacteria > Rhodobacterales > Rhodobacteraceae > Psychromarinibacter > Psychromarinibacter halotolerans. The sequence continues at coordinate 12,363 of NZVC01000027.1, forward strand.
GATCGACGCGGCGCGGCGCCCGCTGGCCCAGCCTCTGAAGCTGGCACTGTCCTACGACGAAGAGGCCGGCTGCATCGGGATCACCGACATGATCGGCGCGCTCGACCGGACCATCGGCCGCCCCGACCTGTGCATCGTGGGCGAACCGACGCGGATGCAGATCGTGTCCGGCCACAAGGGCAAGACGTCGGTGCGGGTGACGGTCACCGGCTCGGCCGGGCATTCGGCGCAAGCGCCGCACCACGTCAACGCCCTGCATCTTGCCGCCGACCTCATGCAGGCGCTGCGGCGGTTGCAGGACGAGATCGCCCAGACCGGGCTGCACGTCGACGGCTATGCCGTGCCCCATTCGACCGTCCACGTCGGCAGCCTGTCGGGCGGAACCGCGCTGAACATGATCCCCGAAACAGCCGTTCTGGAATTCGAGATCCGCCACCTGTCGGGCGAGGACGTGCCCGCCCTCCTGGACCGGGTGCGCGATGCCGCCGCCGGGATCGAAGCCGAGGCGCAGAAGACCCGCCCCGAGGCGCGGATCGAGATGACCACGTTCAACACCTATCCCGGCTTCGATCAGGCCGCGCAGGACGCCATCGGCTTCGTCGAAAGCCTTGGCGGCCACCTGCCCCCCGGCAAGGTGGATTACGGCACGGACGGGGGCGTCATCGCCGCGCACGGCGTGCCCGTCCTTGTCTGCGGCCCCGGCGACATCGCGCGGGCGCACCGGGCCGACGAATACATCGCGGTCGCGGAACTAGGCGACTGCGACGCGTTTCTTGGCCGTCTGGTGAACAGGCTTGAAACGGGCGACGCGTTGGGCTGACCGCCGAAGCGAACCGGCCTTTGGGCGTCGCGCGCTTACCAACCGTTAGACCGGATCGGCTACACCGCCGGGATGAAGGACGCGTCGGACACGCCAGCCACCGGACAGCCGGCCGCAAGGATGCCGGGAACAGCACGATCGCCCTGCCCGCCCGTCATCGCCATCGGCGCGTCCACCGGCGGGACCGAAGCCTTGGCCGAGGTTCTGCGCGCCCTGCCCGACGACATGCCGCCCATCGTCGTGGTCCAGCACATGCCGAAAGGCTTTACCGCATCCTTCGCGCGGCGTCTGGACAAGCTGTGCCCGCTGTCCGTGGAAGAGGCCCGCACCGGCGACCATCTCGCGCATGGCCGGGTCCTGATCGCGCCGGGCGACCGGCACATGATCCTGCGGCGCGATGGGGCCGGCACTTGCGTCGAAACCGTCGACGCCCCGCTTGTGTCGGGGCATCGCCCCTCGGTCGATGTGCTGTTCGGGTCCGTGGCGCAGGTGGCGGGGGCGAACGCGCTTGGCGTGCTGATGACCGGGATGGGCAAGGACGGCGCGCGCGGGCTGCGCAAGATGAAGGACGCCGGCGCACGCACCTTCGTTCAGGACGCGGCAACCTGCGTCGTCTTCGGGATGCCGAAAGCGGCGCTGGCCCTCGGCGCAAGCGACACCGCCGTCCCCCTTGGCCGCATCCCGGCCAACCTTCGGGCATGGTCGCGGATCGCGCCGCACCCCTAAGCGTTCGGCCCAAGCCCCCCGCACCCGCCAGTCAGGAATACAGCCCCAGCCCCACGATGCCCCACAGCGCCAGCCCGGCCAGAAACAGCGTCTCTGCCACGATCAGGGTGATCGCGCCGCCGCCCACCCGCAGGATGTTGCGCAGGTCGGTCTTCATCCCGACCGCCGCGATGGCCGCAAGAAGCGCCCAAGACGACAGCCGCGCCAGCACCTCGGCCACGGCGGCAGGGATCAACCCCAATGAGTTCAGCGCCGCCAGCACAAGAAATCCCAGCACGAAGCCCGGCACCAACGGCGGGCGGTCGCCCTCGGTCTCGGGGGCGGACCGGGCGAAGACCAGCGGCAGCACCATCACGATGGGCGCAAGGAACGACACCCGGATCAGCTTGACCAGCGTCGACGTCTCGCCCGCCTCTTCCGAGATCGAGAACCCCGCCCCGACGACCTGCGCCACGTCGTGCACCGTGGCCCCGATGAACGCCCCCGCGGTGCGGTCATCGAAGCCCAGCGCGCGGGTCAGGATGGGGTACAGCACCATCGCAAGAGTCGACAGGACGGTCACGCCCAGCACGGTGAACAGCAGGTCGCGTTCGGACCGTTCGGATTTCGGCAGGACCGCCGCCAGCGCCATCGCGGCCGAGGCGCCGCAGATCGCGACCGCGCCGCCAGTGAGAACGGCGAACCGCGCGCTTTGGCCGGTCAGCCGCGCCAGCAAAAGGCCGAAGCCGATGGTCAGGACAACCCCGGCCACCAGCAGCGCGATCATGCCCCACCCCAGCGACAGCAGCATCTCGGTACTGACCCGCGCGCCCAGCACGGCGACGCCCAGCCGCAGCACGTGGCGGGCGGTAAAGTCGATGCCGGGCGACGTCGGCCCCGGTTCACCAAGGAAATTCAGCGCGATCCCGAACAACAGCGCCATCAGCATCGCGGGCGCGCCATAGTGTTCCGCCACGAACTGCGCCGCCAGCGCGACCAGCGCCGACACCATCAGGCCGGGAAACAGCGTTCGGGCGCGCTCTGCCACGGTCACGGACCTGCACCCGGACCAAACAGCCGCGATGGATGGCCCGCTTGGCCCCCACGATCCGCTGTTCCCCTGCCCGCCATGTCGTCCCCCCAACGCGCCGTCCCGGTCGACACGCGATGGTTCGACGACGCTTCGCCGTTCGTCAAGCACGAGGGGATCGAAAATCCGGCAGGTGCCCGTCATCCGGGCAGGCCGGGCGGCGCCGTGCGCCATGGGCCGTTGCACCGCCGATTGCCGCGCCTTCCCGCTGGTACGGGACGCCGGGCTTCGATACACAGACGCAGGACCTCGTCGCCGAAACGGTTTCCGCAACAAGGGATTGCCTCCATGAAGACCTCTATCGCTACCGTCTGCATCGCCGGTGACCTGCGCGAAAAACTGGCCGCCATCGCGGCCGCCGGTTTCGACGGGATCGAGATCTTCGAGCAGGATTTCATCACCTTCGACGCCTCCCCCTCAGAGGTCGGGGCGATGGTGCGCGACCACGGGCTGGAAATCTCGCTGTTCCAGCCGTTCCGTGATTTCGAAGGCCTGCCGGAACCTGAACGCGCCCGCGCCTTCGACCGGATGGAACGCAAGTTCGACCTGATGCAGGAACTGGGCACCGATCTTGTGCTGGTGTGTTCCTCGGTCCACCCCAAGGCGCTTGGCGGCATCGACCGCATGGCTGCCGACTTTGCAGAGCTGGGCGCGCGCGCCGCCGCCCGTGGTCTGCGCGTCGGGTTCGAGGCGCTGGCGTGGGGCAAGCACGTCTGGGACCACCGCGACGCGTGGGAGGTCGTGCGCCGCGCCGACCATCCGAATATCGGCCTGATCGTCGACAGCTTCCATACGCTGGGGCGCAAGCTGGACCCGGAATCGATCCGCCGCATCCCCGGCGACAAGATCTTCTTCGTCCAACTGGCCGACGCGCCCCTGATCGAGATGGACCTGCTGTACTGGTCCCGCCACTTCCGCAACATGCCCGGCGAAGGCGATCTGGACGTCACCGGCTTCATGCGCGCCGTCGCGGCGACCGGCTATGACGGGCCGATCAGCCTTGAGGTGTTCAACGACCAGTTCCGGGGCGGCAGCCCGCGCGCCATCGCGCTGGACGGGCACCGGTCGCTGGTGTGGCTGATGGATCAGGTCAAGCGCGCCGAACCGGACATCGCGATCGACGTCCCCGACATCCCGCCGCGCGTCACCCCCGAAGGCGTCGCCTTCGTCGAGTTCGCCGCGAACGAGACCGAGGCCGACACCCTGCGCAAGCTGTTGCGGTCGCTGGGCTTCCGCCTTGCCGGGCGTCACATCGCGAAACAGGTCGAACTGTGGCAGCAGGGCGAGATCCGCATCGTCCTGAACACCGACCCCGAGGGGTTCGCCCACACCTCGCACATCGCCCACGGACTGAACGTCTGCGACGTGGGGCTGGCGGTGGACAGCGCCGCCGCCACGGTGGAACGCGCCACCGCGCTTGGCGCCACCCCGTTCCGCCAGCCGGTCGGACCCGGAGAGCTTGAGATCCCGGCGATCCGGGGCGTGGGCAGCGGGCTTTTGCATTTCATCGACGGCACCAGCGATCTGGCCGACGTGTGGAAGACCGAGTTTCAGCCCGCCGAGGAACCGGAAACCGACGCCGGGCTTGCCCGGATCGACCACATCGCGCAGACGATGAACTATGAAGAAATGCTGACGTGGTCGCTGTTCTACACGTCCCTGTTCGACACGCGAAAGCAGGCGACGGTGGACGTGGTCGACCCCGGCGGGCTGGTGCGCAGTCAGGCGATCGAGTCGCCCGACGGCGCGCTGCGGGTGACGCTGAACGGGGCCGAGACGCACCGCACCTTCGCGGGCCGTTTCATCGCCGACAGCTTCGGATCGTCGGTGCAGCATGTCGCCTTCGCGACCGACGACATCTTCGCCACCGCCGAGGCGCTGGAAAAGACCGGGTTTCAGGCGCTTGCGATGCCGGAGAACTATTACGACGACCTTGCCGCGCGGCTGGGGCTGGACCCGGATTTCGTGGCCGGGCTTCAGGCCCACAACATCCTGTATGACGAGGACGCCGACGGCGCGTTCTTCCAGATCTATTCGCGCAGCTTCGGGGACGGGATCTTTTTCGAGATCGTGCAGCGCAAACATGGCTATGGCGGCTATGGCGCCCCCAACGCGCCGTTCCGTGTGGCGGCCCAGCGGCGGATGATGCCGCAGCCGGGAATGCCGCGCCGCTGACCGGCACGGACCCTTCGGCAACACCCCGTCACGGTCCTGCCCCGGCATTCCGGGTCGTCACAAAACTCCAACAGTAATCGTCTAGAGGACCTGTAAAACAAGACCGATCGGGGATAGTGACATGACCGAGATCGACCCAATCCGCTTCGTGCTGCAGTCCTGTTTCGGGACCGCCGAACGCAGCATGGCGCATCGCCTGCTGGCATGGTGGCGCGGCGAAGGCGACCTTGGCGACATGCTTCACCGCTGAGCGAGGCAGCCCGCCGCCTGTGCCGGTGGCACGCCCCGGCCCGTCGCGCGATAAGCGATGCGGCCTACCCATTCCTTCGCGCCGATATTCAGATCGTTCAGGTTCGCCGCCAGATCCCAACCCGGCGACCGTGCCGCCCCACGGGTGCGGAAATCGACGGGCCACGGCACAAGGCCGGTCCAACCGGCGGCGCAGAAACTTTCGACCGCCCGAGGCATGTGAAACGCACTGGTGACAAGAAGCCATGTCCCCTGCGCCTCGTCCCCCAGCAATTCCAAGGCGTTGGCCGCGTTCTCGGCCGTGTTTCGGGACCGCCCCTCCAGCCGCAGCCGCGCGGGGTCGACCCCGGCAGAGGTAAAGATCGCCCGCGCCAGATCCGCCTCGACCACCGGCCCGGCCAGATAGGCGCTGCCCCCCGCGAACCCAAGGATCGCATCCGGAAACCGGTGCGCCAGCGTCAGCCCGGCAAGGAATCGTTCGCCTGCCTCGTTCAGGTTGGGCTGATCCCAATGGGCCGAGACGTCATCGACCTCGGCCCCGCCCAGCACAAGGATACCGGCGATGTCGCTGACCTCGGGCTGGGGCGGATAGGCGGTTTCCAGCGGGCGCAGCAACGGGCCGCCCAGCGGCAGCACCGCCAGCAGAACCAGCAGCCCCGCCCCGGCACCGGCCAGCCGCATCCCCCACCTCCGCTGCCCCCGCGCCAGCAGGAATAGCCCCGCCACCAGCAGCAGCAGGATCACCGTGTCGGGCCGCATTGCGAACCACACGATCTTCGCGACGATGTAGAAAAGCGTATCCAAGCCCTGCTCCGGTCTGATCCGGGCGCACTGGGCCGCATCCGAAAGCGAAGGTCAACAAGTGGGGGAAGATGGTACCGCCTCCCTGGCTTGAACAGGGGACCTCTGGATCCACAATCCAGCGCTCTAACCAACTGAGCTAAGGCGGCACTGGCGGGCGAAGTATCGCCAAGAGCGCGCAAATGCAAGACCCTTCTGGCCGGGAAATCGCATGTCTCTCGCCAAGCTGCCAAAGCCGGGCCGGGACGTTACGGCAATTTCCGCGCACGCCGCGCCGGTGTGCGACGGTGTTCGACGGTGTTCGACGGGGGGGGCCTGCTTGGGGCCTGCGTGGGTCAAGACCCTTGCGACGCGACGCGCCTTGCGGTACCGCCGCGTCCATCCCACGCAAGGAACACGGATATGAGCATCAACAGCGAAAGCGACATCGAGGCCAACCTGCAGATCGGCCCGACCTCGGAAGGCATGGTGCGGATCTACGTCGAGGGCAAGGGAATCGAAATCCCGATGGATTTCGACCCGGAAGAGGCCGAGGAAATCGCGGAAGAGATCCGCGCCGCCGCTGCCCGCGCCCGCGCGGCAAACAAGAAGCGGAAGTAACCGGCTACCACGCCGCGAGGTTCAGGTCCGGATCGCGCGCCGCGTGCCACCGCAGCGCCGCGTGACGGGCGAACTTTTGCAGCATCACCTTCCGCCGGGCGCCGGGAAGCTTGTCTTCCGGCGCCATGCGCAGGATCTCGGCGTCATAGGCGTCCGCGATGATCAGCCCGGTTTCGTCCGGCAGAAGCTCTGTCGGGAAATCGGCATCGACCGCCCAGAAGAACCGGTCGCACCATTCGAGATAGCCCTGCCACTTGTGATCCGACTGGTAATCGGCGCGGCTGGACTTGCATTCGATGATCCAGACCTCGCCCTTGGGGCCCAGCGCCATGACGTCCACGCGCAAGCCCGGCGTCGGCGTCAGTTCTTCCACCGTTACGAAATCGTGGCTTAACAGGTGTCGGCACACGCCGCGCGCCAGCAACTGACCCGGCATCTTGCGGGACAGGTCCTGCGGGGCGGGCACGGGATCAGGGGATGTATCGGGCATGGCGAAATGATGAACATTACGTGAACAAAAGGCAAGCCCCGAGGGAAAGCGCAGGTCCCCCTTGCCGGGCGCCGCAAGCGGGCCTATGTCGGGGATTGGCGGGCACTGCCCTTCCTGTGCCGAGAAATATTCCGGTGGCCTTAAGCAATTCCGAGGGAGCTGGCTCTACCAGGACCGTGGTCTTGGCACCTGGCGCCCACCTGTATATACAGGTCCTCGGGAATAGAAAACTCCACGTTTGCGGTGGTCCCGCCACTTCCCCGCATCTCAGACGTCCCGATCCCGCGCCGCCCGGCCCGAGATCTGGATGGCGTTTCCGGCCGGATCCTTGAGGTTCGCAAAGCCATAACCATCCGCCCGATGCACCGGCCCCACATCCAGCCCCGCCGCGATCAGCGCCGCGCGGGCTGTGTCGACATCGTCGGCATCGAACACCAGCTTCACCTGCACCTGCCCCTGTTTCTGCCCCTTACCGGCCGGATGCAGCAGCAGGATCACGCCCTCGCCCGTGGGGCTCAGCTCTGTCAGACGATCATCGCTGTCCGGTTCGCGGGACAGGACGTAGCCGAAATGCGTCGTGTAAAACGCCACCATGCGGTCGATGTCCCGCGCGTACAGGATCACCCGCGTCACGCCCATGTCACGCCCCGATGGTCCGCTGCAGCGGGGTCAGCCAGCCGGTCTGGCGGACACTGGGGCGCGGACCTGTCCGAGCGTTTCCGGCGGGGATGGTTCGGGGCACCGCGCTCAGCGACGCCGACGCGGATCGTCGTCGGTGCGGACCGGGATCAGAAGGCCCGCGTGCTGCGGCGCACGGGTGCCGCCGGAACTGTCGTCCTTCTCGGCCAGTCGCATGATCGAAATGCCGAACTGCACGCCGGAAAACACGATGCCGTGGAACATCACCAACAGGAACACGGCCAGCACGCCCACGTCGGAGTGGGTGACCAGATGCCAAAGGTTCGCGACGTTGAACCACAGCAACGCGGCCACGAAGGCGGCGGCGATGGCAAAGCCGATCAGCGTATGGCGAATATAGAATCGAACGAGTTGCGGCATGAAACCCTCCAAACTCTCTCGTATCTTTCCCATCTAACCTGAGCTTTGTTACCGTGCCGTCAAGACGAGATCGCGCGCCGGGCGCAATTTGCCGCGCCCACGCAGCTGTGACTGGTGCATGACGCGCCGATCGCCCTTTATGGTGGCTCGACTTTACCGGGCCACGTCTATGTTGACCCGCAGGGGGACCCGCAATGACCGATCAGAAGCCGCTTAGCCCGTCCGAGGCGCATGGCCTGCGATACGCGCAGGAACTGGAAGGCCATCTGGGTTGGCTGGACAGCTTCACATCTGCCGCGCTGGCGGTGCTGGCGGTGGCTTCGGGGATCTACACCTATCTGGGCGTCTCGTCGTTGCTGGACGACAGCGGCGCGCTGTCGTTCTTCGCGGCGATGTCCTACTCGGTGGCGGTGTCGGTCGGGATCTTCGTGTTCTGGTCCTACATGATGCGGCTGTTGCCTGCGGTGCGCACGGCGGCGGCGCGAACCGGGCTGTTCGTGTCGATGGGCCTTGGCTGCTGCGCCATCGTCGCGATGTCGTCATGGCTGAACGCGGCGGCGCTGGCGGGCGCGGCGGCGGTGGAACAGCACCTTGCCAACACCGTCCAGCAATACCAGACCTCGCTGGAACGCGCCCATTCCGTCGCCGTGTCCGCGCAGGGGCTGGAACGCGACGTGGCGCGGGTGCGCCAAAGCTTTCAGGACCTGTCGGAACAAGAGGCGTCGGGCCAGTTGTCGGGCCTGGCCGGGCGCGGCGCGGTGTTCCGCGTGCTGCGGCAGAAGTCCGAGGAACTGGCCGCCCTTGAACAGCAAATTCAGGCGCAGGCCCCGCTGGTCGAGCAAGCCTTCGCCGAGGGCAACGCGATCCTCAGCCGGATGCGCGCCCTGACCGTGGAACCCGGCCCGGTGGAACAGCGGTCGGTGTCCTTCTCGGAAGAGGCCGTGCGCCTTGCCGGGGTGATCACCACGCTGCGCCAACTGTCCGTCGCGCCGCTGGTGGTGCGGTCCGCCGACGACCTTGCGGCCTCCGTGGTGCTGCCGGAGGTGGAAGAGATCCGCGACGAACAGTCGACCACCATCGCGTCGGTCCTGAACGTGCTGTCGCAGCGGGCCGAGACGCTGAAGATGGCGGCCGAGGCTGTGCTGGCAATGCCCGCCCCCGCCGACATCACCTATACCCCCGTCTCGACCGCCGACGCGGTGATCCTGTACGCCGGCAACTTCGTTCCCTCTTGGGCTGGCGCGATCTCGATCGACCTGCTGCCCGCCGTTCTGGTGTTCATCCTGATGGTCACGCAGGCGGCGATCCGGCAGGGACGCGGCCGCGCCGGGGTCGAGGACACGCTGACGCTGGCCGAATTCCGCGCCGCGCTGGGGGCCGTGCGAGAGGTCGAACTGGCGCTGGACCGCACCAACCGGGCCGAAAGCGCGGCGCCCGCCGCTTCGGTCGCGCGCGCCGAGGCCCCGCGCCCTGACGCGCCGTTGCCCGAACCGTCCGCCCCAGACGCTGCGCCCGATCCGAAGGTTCAAAGGTTCAAGGCGGCGGGCGACGAGTGATGCGGGGCCCTCGGCTAACCACCGCCCGCGCGATCCGCGCGCTGCTGGCGTTCCAGATCGGCATCGGCGTGGTGCTGTTCGGGCAGGACATCGCGCGCACCCTACCCCAGCTTGGCTTCACCCCCCGCAGCCCCGGCATGGACGAACCGATCCGCCCCGGCGACCAGACGCGCCGGTTCCAACCGGACCGCCTGCCGTTGCGGCGTCCGTCGCCCGGCACCGACATGCCGGACACCAGCGATATGCCCAACCGGCTGCAATTCACCGAGGCGGCGGACGACCCGACGGTGCTGGACGTGACCGGCGCCATCGCCGAGGGCGACTTTGTCCGGTTCGAGGATTTCCTTGAAACCACAAGCCTTTCGCCGGAAACGATCCGCCTGAACAGCCCGGGCGGATCGGTTATCGACGCGCTGGCCATCGGCCGTGCGATCCGCGACGCCGGGTTCGACACGACCGTGGGCGACGACGGCATCTGCCTGTCGGCCTGCCCTTATCTGCTAGCCGCCGGTGTCGAACGCAGCGCCGCCGAAACCGCGCAGGTCGGCGTCCATCAGCACTATTTCGACGAAAGCACCGTGCTGCCCGCCTTTCTTGCGGTCGAGGACATCCAGCGCGGTCAGGGCGAGGTTCTGGCCTATCTCATCGATATGGGGATCGACCCGGCGCTGATGCAGCACGCGCTGGTGACGCCGCCGCAAGAGATCTACATCCTGCTGCGCGAAGAGCTGGAAGACTACGCGATGGTCACGGACGTCCAAGAGACCGGCTGACCCGGCGGACGCGCCGCCGGGGTCGTTCGCCGCTTAGACCGAGCGCGCCAGCATCAGCAGCGAAATACCCGAACTGACGAAGTGGATGCCCAGCATCAGGCCCAGCGCCCATTCGGCGGTGCTGGGCAGGCCGAACATCAGCAGGATGCCCAGTACCAGCGACAGCGCGCCCGACAGCACCAGAAAGCCCCAGCCGCGCGTCTGGCGGTTCTGCAGGCCGATCAAGACTTCGAACACGCCCTGCGCCGCGAAGGTCAGACCCAGAAGCAGGGTCAGCGCGACAAGCCCTGTCATCGGGAAGAAGGCAAGATAGACGCCGACCGCAAGCGACAGGACCGCGATCAGCGCGTTCCAGATCGTCGAGCCCCAAGACCGGGTCTGGAACGCCGCCCACAGGTTGATGCCGCCCGCGATCAGCATGATCCACCCGACCATCACCTTGGCGGCGATGCTGGCGACCAGCGGGAACAGCAGGGCGACGACGCCCGCGATCAAAAGCGCCGCGCCAAGGAAGGTGAACCACCCCTTGTGCGCGCGGATCGCTTCCAGCAGTTCCTCGGGGGGTTGCCCCGGCTGGTGGCCGGGATCGTTGAGCGGGCCGGACATGACAATGCTCCTATCAAGCCGTGCGGCGGACCGGCGAACCCGCGACCGCCGACGTTAAGTATCTTTAACGTAAATTTGTGTCGGGCGCGCCCCGCAGCAAGAGGCACGCGCCACGACGTCGCGAATCGCGCGCGCTTCGGGCGTGACGCCCGCCGGGGCGGTCCAGCCGCAGAATGTTGGATGGGGACAAGAAATGCAGGCAATCGCCGACAAAAGTGCCGGCAATTGCAAAGTTCGTGAAAGCCTTAGAAGGCTTCGGGCTTCGCCTCGCGGGCCATGTGGTCCAGCACCGCGTTGACGAAGCGCGACTCTTTGCCTTCCGGGAAGAACGCTTTCGCCACGTCGACATATTCCACGATCACCACCTTCGGCGGCGTGTCGGACTGAACCAGTTCGGCCCCGGCGGCGCGGAACAGGGCGCGCAGGGTCGGGTCGATGCGGGCGATCGGCCATTTCGCGACAAGCGCGCGGTCGGTCATCTGGTCGATCTTCGCCTGATAGTTCACCGCGTGGTCCAGAACCTTGCGGAAGTGGTCGACGTCGCCCTCGACCATCTCGTCGCCGTCCAGCTCTGCGCCGAACCGGAAATCCTCGAACTCGGCGCGCACCGCCTCGACCGTCTGGCCCGAGGCTTCCATCTGGAACAGCGCCTGCACCGCGTACAGCCGCGAGGCGGACCGCATCTGCTTCTTGTCAGGAGCCTTGGTCATGCCGTTGCCGGTCCTTCCGCGTCGCCCGCCATCAGCGTGTCCTCGCCCGACGGCTTGAAGCCGAAGCCGCCCTTCGGCTTGCCCCAGCGGCGTTGCAGCGCCAGCAGGTGCAGCGCGGCGGCGGCGGCACCGCCGCCCTTGTTCTGGCCCGCGGCCTCGGCCCGGACAACCGCCTGTTCGCGGTTCTCGACGGTCAGGATGCCATTGCCGACGCAGCAGCCCTGCAGCCCCAACAGCGTCAGCCCGCGCGAGCTGTCGTTGCACACGGTGTCGTAATGCGTCGTCTCGCCCCGGATCACGCAGCCCAGCGCGACATAGGCGTCGAAGTTCGACAGCCGGTGCGCGGTGGCGATGGCGCTGGGGATCTCAAGCGCGCCCGGCACCTCGACCAGCTCGACCTCGGCGCCCGCTTCGGCGGCCACGGCTTTCGCCCCGGCGATCTGCTCGTCGGCGATGTCCTTGTAATAAGGCGCGACGACGATCAGCAGTTTCACCGGCGCGTCGAAGGACGGCAGCGGCAGTTCATAATGGGTTTCGGTTCCGGCCATGTCAGCTCTCCGGTATCGCGCGGGTGCCCTCGATGGACAGCCCGTAACCTTCCAGGCCCACCACCTTCGGCAGCGGGGAATTCGTCAGCAGTATCAGTCGCGTCAGGCCCAGCGCCGACAGGATCTGCGCGCCCAGCCCGTACTGCCGCAGGATCTGCGGGCTGACCTGCCCGTCCGTCACCAGCTTCATCGACGGGTCGCGCAGCATCACCACCAGACCGCGCCCGACGTTGGCGATCTCGCGCATCGCGTTGCGCAGTTCGTCCGCCGGGTGGGGCCCCAGCCCCAGCGCGTCGTCCAGCGGGTTCAGCGCGTGCATCCGCACCAGCACTGGCTCGTCCGTGGTCAGGTCGCCCTTCGACAGCACGATGTGCTCGGCGCCTTGGGTTTCGTCGGTGAACACGCGCATCAGCCACTCGCCGCCGAACGCGCTTGTCACCGGCTTCACGGCGCTTTCGTTCACAAGGTTGTCGTGGCGATGGCGATAGCCGATCAGGTCGGAAATCGTGCCGACCTTCAGCCCGTGCTTCTGCGCGAAGGCGATCAGCTCGGGCAGGCGCGCCATCGTGCCGTCCTCGTTCATGATCTCGCAGATCACGCCCGAAGGGTTCAGCCCGGCAAGGCGCGAAATGTCGACCGCCGCTTCGGTATGGCCGGCACGCACCAGCACGCCACCCTCGCGGGCGCGCAGCGGGAACACATGGCCCGGCGTCGCGATGTCGGCGGCGCCGCGCGTGGGGTCGATGGCGACCGATACGGTGCGCGCGCGGTCGTGGGCCGAGATCCCGGTGGTCACGCCTTCGCGCGCCTCGATCGACACGGTGAACGCGGTCTCGTGGCGCGACGAGTTCTGCGACGCCATCAGCGGCAGACCCAGCGCGTCGATCCGTTCGGTCGGCAGCGCAAGACAGATCAGGCCACGCCCGTGGGTGGCCATGAAGTTGATCGCTTCCGGCGTCGCCATCTGGGCGGGGATCACAAGATCGCCCTCGTTCTCGCGGTCCTCGTGGTCGACGAGGATGAACATCCGGCCGTTCCGCGCGTCCTCGATGATCTCTTCGATGGAAGAGATCGCGTCGGACCAGTCGCGCTCCACGGGTCCGGCCGACTCGTATGCCTTGTTCATCGGCGTCCTCGGTACAGTCTGCGCGCGCCAATTAGACCAAGTTTCGCGCCCCCGCCACCCCCAGTGGCGGAACGAGACGTCGCGGGGATGAACAGCCGCTGTGCAGTGGAAGCATGGCTGCCGGTGGGCCGCGTTAACGCGCTGTCACTTGTCTGCCAATTATCGCCGGTCGATAGCCCGTTTGGGCCGATAAATACAACAGATCGCGTAATTCAGCCCGCGGTCCCAAAGAACCGCTCTGCCGGGATGACCCCCGCAAGCCGCCCTGCGCCGCACCACTCTGTTTCCACCGACGTCGCCGAAACAAGCACCACCTCGTCCCGACGCGCGCCTTTGGCGGCCAGAAGCTCGGTCAGCCGTCTGGCCGTCGCGGACCAGCTTTCGGTAAAGGACGGCGCCTGCGACACCAGTTCGAACAGCCCTGGGTTCGCGCCCGCGACCACATCCGGCATCGCATAAACGGCCGCCAGCCGATCCGCTCTGCCCTGCAGGTCGTGCAGCCGCTGGCCGATCCCGTCCGGCACCGCCACCCGCCGCGACCGAAGATCCAGCGCGTTGCCAGAAAACAGGAACGCCACCACGTCATGCCCCGACGCCGCGCGGATCGAGGCATAGGTGCGATAGTCGATCCCCAGCGCCGCCGCGCGTTTCACCCGGCGGCGCACGATTTCCAGCGGCACCGTGTTCGGGATCAGCTCTGCCCGCGCCTTCGTCCAGACGTGCTTGCGCCAGCGATAGCCAGCTTCCATCGTCGGCCCGCCGTTGTGTCCGATCCCTGCGGTCATGCGCCCGTCTCCAGCCCGTGTTTCAATTCCGCCACCACCGCCGCGGCCTCGTCCGGTGTCAGCGCCGGCAAGTCGGTGAAGGTCACCGTGTCTTCGGCGATGTACCGGCGCGAGGTCAGATCGTCCTTCTCGTGCAATGGCACGACATGCGCATGAGCATGCGCGATGTCACCGCCAGTGAACGCGAAGCCGACCCGCTTGACCCGATAAGCCGGTTTCATCGCCCGCGCCAGCCGCTGGCCCAGCGCCAGCATCCGGGCGGACAGATCGGGGGGCAGATCCTCGAAATACGGATAATGCGCCCGCGGAATGATCTGCACATGCCCGCGCCGGATCGGCATGGTGTCCAGAAACGCGACGATCTCGTCATCCTCGAACACCAACGCCGCCGGAACCGACCCCGCCGCGATGCCACAGAACAGGCAGGTCATGCCCATTCTTGCAGGCGCGCGACATAGCGCGCGAGCGTGTCGATCTCTAGGTTCACCGCGTCGCCCGCAGACACCGCGCCCCAAGTCGTAACCTCTTGCGTATGGGGGATAATATTCACGCCAAAGTCGCGGCCATCCACCTCGTTCACGGTCAGCGACGTGCCGTTCAGCGCCACCGACCCCTTGGGCGCGACGAACCGCGCCAAAGCGTCCGGCGCGCGCAGGGTCACGCGGGTGCTGTCGCCTTCGGGCGTCACCGACAGCACCTCGGCCACGCCGTCGACATGGCCCGACACGATGTGCCCGCCCAGCTCGTCCCCCACCTTCAGCGCGCGTTCCAGATTGATCTGCCGCCCCTCGGCCCAGCCGGTCACGCCGATGCTGGTCTTCGACACCGTTTCGGCGCTGATTTCGACCTGAAACCAAGGCACCGGATCCCGCCCCAGCGCGATCACCGTCAGACAGACCCCGTCGCAGGCGATCGAGGCGCCGATGTCGATGCCGTCGACGTCATAGCCGGTCGCGATCCGCGCCCGCAGGTCGCCGCGCGGCTCGACCTCTAGCACCTTTCCGACGTCGGTGATGATCCCGGTAAACATGGCCGTTTTCCAATTCCCTGTCCGCGTGACCTTGCCGTCAAGCGCATCCAAGGGCAAGAGAAGGGCAGTGCCTTGTCGTGTTAACCTTGTGGCAGCCCAAAGAATGCCAGATTGCCACGGCAGCACATCACCCGAACCGGCAGAACGCCGGTGCGCCGCACCAGACGGGAGACGACGATGATCTCCGGCAAGGACCGGACATTCCTGTTCCTGCAGGGGCCGCACGGTCCCTATTTCCACCGGCTGGGGCGGATGCTTCGGGCGGCGGGGGCAGATGTCTGGCGGGTCGGGTTCAACGCGGGCGACCAGTTCTTCTGGCGCGACCGTGCGTCCTACATCCCGTATCGCAGCGCGCCACAGGACTGGCCCGACACGTTCCGCGCCATCGTCGCCGACAAGGGCGTGACCGATATCGTGCTGTACGGCGACACCCGCCGCATCCATGCGCAGGCGGTCGAGGCGGCGAAAGACCTTGGCCTGACGATCCATGTGTTCGAGGAAGGCTATCTGCGCCCCTACTGGGTGACCTACGAACGCAACGGATCGAACGGCAATTCCGCGCTGATGGACCTTGGCGTGCCCGAGATGCAGCAGATCCTGTCGCGCGCCGAACTCGACATCCCCGAGGCACCGGCCCATTGGGGCGACATGCGCCACCATGTGTTCTACGGCGCGGCGTACCACGGGCTTCTGCTGCTGGCGAACCGCAGCTACCGCAACTTCGAAGCGCATCGCGATCTGACGGTGGGGCAGGAATTTCTGTTGTATCTCAAGCGCCTGCTGTTGATGCCGTGGATTTGGGCCGACCGGGTGCAGGCGACGTGGCGGATCAAGTACGGCGGGTTCCCCTATCACCTGACGCTGCTGCAACTGGCGCATGACTCCAGCTTCCGCGACCACAGCCGCTTTGCGTCGATGACCGAGTTTCTGCAAACCGTGATCGCAGGCTTTGCCAAGGGCGCGCCGCCGCACCATCACATGGTGTTCAAGGCGCACCCCCTGGAAGACGACCGCGCCCCGATCCGGCGCGATATCCGGCGGCTGGCGGCGGAACACGGGGTCGCCGACCGGGTCCATTATGTGCGGGGCGGCAAGCTGGCCGCGCTTCTGGATCACGCGCGCGGCGCCGTGACGGTGAATTCCACGGCGGCGCAGCAGGTGCTGTGGCGCGGCCTGCCGCTGCGCGTGTTCGGCAGCGCGGTGTTCGCCAAACCGGAATTCGTCTCGACCCAGTCGCTGCCTGAATTCTTCTCGCGCCCCACCCGGCCCGACAACCGCGCCTATCGCGATTACCGCCATTTCCTGCTGGAAACCTCGCAGGTTCCGGGCGGTTTCTATTCCTCTCGCGGGCGGCGTCAGTTGCTGCGGCAGGTCGTCGACATGATGCTGGTGGGCGACGATCCCTACGACGCACTGCGCAAGGGGACAGCGGCACCTCGGCAACAGTTGCGCGTGATCAAATAGCGCCCACGACCGTTTGCTGCTGGCGTTTTGGGCCTGTTTCCGATAGGTTACCTCAAAAAATTGAGGCAGACAAAACAGGTCGAGGAGACCGGGCAGTGAAAATCAAGGCATCGCGAGTCGCGCGAGCTGCCGCTCTTGTGGCGCTTGTGGGCTTTACCGCAAGCTGTGGCCTGCCCCGTTCGGGGCCGAACAAGCGCGAAATCTACGCCGGATCCGTCCAGAAAGAGGGCGATGCGTTCATCGTCAGCGTCAACGAGCGTGTGACGCGCGCCACCGCCGTGGTGCCCGCGCTTGGATTTTCCGACGCGTTCCTGAACGCCGGCATCGTCGGGTCCGACACCATCCGCCCCGGCGACACGCTGGGGCTGACGATTTACGAAAACGTCGACGACGGCCTTCTGTCGGCGACCGGGCTGAACTCTTCCGTGCTGGAACAGGTGCAGGTCGACGGGTCGGGCTTTATCTTCGTGCCATATGCCGGGCGCATCCGCGCCGCGGGCAATACGCCCGAGACCATCCGCCGCCTGATCACCGAGAAGCTGGCCGAACAGACGCCGGACCCGCAGGTCATGGTTCGCCGCCTTGCCGGTAACGGCGCCACGGTTTCGCTGACCGGCGCGATCACCGGACAGGGCGTTTACCCCATCGAACGGCCCACCCGCACGCTGAGCGCGATGATCGCCGCCGCGGGCGGTGTGACCGTGGAACCCGAAGCCGCGAAGGTGAAGATCATTCGCGGCGGCCATACCGGAGAGATCTGGTTCGAGGATCTGTTCTTCGACCCGACGGCGGACGTCGCCCTGCGCGGCGGCGACCGGATTCTGGTCGAGGCCGACACCCGCACCTTCACCGCGCTTGGCGCGACCGGCCAGCAAAGCCAGGTCCGGTTCGAGACCCGCACGATCACCGCGATCGAGGCCATCGCCCAAGTCGGCGGCCTGCGCGCCGTGTCGGCGGACCCGACCGGCGTGTTCGTGCTGCGCAACGAGCCCGAGGAGATCGCCCGTCAGGTTCTGGGCCGCGGCGACCTGATCGGGGCGCAGCGCATGGTCTACGTGCTGGACCTGACCGAACCCAACGGCCTGTTCGAGGCGCGCGATTTCGTGATCCGCGACGGCGATACCGTCTATGTGACCGAAGCGCCGTTCGCCCAGTGGTCCAAGACCATCGGTGCCCTGACGGGAACGCTGTCCGCGGTCGGCGGCCTTGCCAACGCGGCGGACTCCGTCAGCACCATCGGCGAGTGACACCGTGACCCACATGGCCGGAGATATGGCCGCCGGGGTGGAAACACCCCGGCGGCTTTACGTTTACAACGGCGGTTTCCTGACCCAGCGCAGGATCCGGCGCATCCTTCAGCTTGCGGGCTGGGACATCCGCGTCGGTACGCCCGGCCCCGACGACTGGGTTGGCGTCTGGGGCAAAAGTCCCACCTCGCCCCGGGGCGAAACCGTGGCCGACCGCACCGGCGCGCCGGTGCTGCGGGTCGAGGATGCGTTTCTGCGGTCCCTGTCTCCCGGTCGCGACGGCGAACCGCCGCTGGGCCTTCTATTGGACCGCACCGGCCTGCATTTCGACAGCGCGCAGCCGTCGGACCTTGAAACCCTGCTGGCCACCCATCCACTGGACGACACCGCGCTTCTGGACCGGGCCCGCGCCTGCAGCGCATGGATCCGCGAGGCGCATCTGTCGAAATACAACGCCTTCGATCCCGCAGCACCCGTCCCCACCGCGCCTTACGTGGTGGTGATCGACCAGACGCGCGGGGATGCCTCGATTGCCGGGTCTGGCGCGACAGAGGCGACCTTCCGCGAGATGCTGGTCTTCGCGCAAGAGGAACACCCCGGCGCGCAGATCGTGATCAAGTCGCATCCCGAAACCGCGGGCGGCCACCGCCCCGGCCATTTCGGACCCGAAGTCGAACGCCCCGGCATCACGCTGCTGACCGATCCGGTCAGCCCGTGGAAGCTGTTCGACGGCGCCCTTGGCGTCTACACGGTCAGTTCGGGTCTGGGGTTCGAGGCGATTTTCGCCGGGCACCGCCCCCGCGTGTTCGGCCAGCCGTTCTATGCTGGCTGGGGCCTGACGCAGGATGAATTCCCCATCGACCGCCGCCAGCGCCGCCTGACCCGCGCGCAGTTGTTCGCGGCGGCGATGATCCTTTACCCGACGTGGTACGACCCGTTTTCGGACAGCCTGTGCCAGCTGGAGGACGTGCTTGCCACGCTGGAAGCAAAGGCAAGGGCGTGGCGCGACGACCGGCAGGGCTATGTCGCGTCGGGGATGCGCCTGTGGAAGCGCAAGCCGCTGCAAAAGGTGTTCGGCACCCAGCGCCGCCTGCGGTTCGAGGATGCCCCCGCCCGAGCGGCAACGATTGCCGGGCGCGACGGTCGGCGGCTGATGGTCTGGGCCAGCCGCGAATATCCCGCCCATTCCGCCCCCCGCCCCAAACCTGGCCCCAATCCTGACAGCGCAGCCGAAACGACCGAGGTCCTGCGGATCGAAGACGGCTTTCTGCGGTCGCGCGGGCTGGGCGCCGAGCTGGTGCCGCCGCTGTCGCTGGTCGCCGACGACCTTGGGGTCTACTACGATCCGACGCGGCCCAGCCGTCTGGAAGACCTGATCGCCAAAGCGGCAGAGTTGTCCCCCGCGCGGCTGCTGCGCGCCGAACGGCTGGTGGCCCAGATCACCCGCGCGCGCCTGTCCAAGTACAACCTGCACCGCAACGGCGTCCCCGAGCTTCCCGCCGGTCATCGTATTCTTGTGCCCGGTCAGGTCGAGGATGACGCCTCGATCCTCAAGGGCGGCGGGCAGGTGCGGACCAATCGCGATCTGCTGGACCGCGCCCGCGCCGAGAACCCCGGCGCCGTGATCCTGTACAAGCCGCACCCCGACGTAGAGGCGGGCCTGCGCCCCGGTGCGCTGGACACGGAAGCGACCGCTGCCGCCGATCTGGTGCTGGGTCCGTGCGATCCGGTCCGGCTTTTGGAGGAATGCGACGAGGTCTGGACCATGACCTCGTTGATGGGGTTCGAGGCGCTGCTGCGTGGCCTGCCCGTCACCTGCCTTGGGGCGCCGTTCTACGCCGGGTGGGGCCTGACCCGCGACCTTGGCCCGGTGCCGGACCGCCGACAGGCACGCCCCAGTTGCGCCGCGCTGGCCCATGCCGCGCTGATCGCCTATCCGCGCTATTTCGATCCGGTCACCGGCGAACCCTGCCCCGCCGAGGTCGTCGCAGAGCGGCTGGAAACCGGCAACCTGCCGCGGCCGGGGCCCGTGAACCGGGGCGTCGCAAAATTGCAGGGCGCGCTTGCAAGCTATGCGTGGCTGTGGCGGCGCTGAAGCAGGCGACTAGTACGAACAGAACTATTTGCGGCTAATTTTGCGATCATTCACGTCGCCAGCTTGTTCATAGCAAACATCAGCGATCAATCGTCAAAGTCGCTCACTCGACCGGGTGACGTGATCTTTGACGCTTGCCCACCCAGCCGACGATGACCAGCGCCAACAGGATCCTGAACAGGTGATGCGCCGTGACGATGACCGGGCTGGCCTCTAGGCTAAGCGCGATCAGCGCCATCTCTGTCATGCCGCCGGGAGCGAAGCTGATGAACAAAGGTTCGAACCCGCCGGGCACCGCCCCCCGCAAAGCGAAGGCCGCGAAGGCGCCGATCGCAAGGATGCCGGACACGTTCACCACCCCAAGCGTGAAGGCCTTGATCAGAAGCTTGGCACTGGCTCCGGCGAACTGCGCGCCAAGCCCGGCCCCGACCACAAGCTGCGCCAGCGGCAACAGCCAGAACGGGCTGTGCAGGGTCAGCACGCCGGTCACATGGGCCAGCCCGCACAGCACCAAAGGTCCCATTAACTGCCCCGCCGGCAGGTGCAACCGGCGGCCCAGCACAAGGCCCAGCGGCGCAAGGATCGCGATGACGAACAGGTCGATCCACCCGGCCTTGCCGTCCGCCATCGTCTGCCCCGCCGCGCTGCCCACCGTCTCGCCCCCGACCAACAGGAACAGCATGGGCACAGCCACAACCACCACAATGATCCGGGCAAAGTGCTGCACGGTCAGTACCCGCACGTCGGCGCCTTCGCGTTCCCCCAAGGTGATCGCCTCGATCAGCCCACCGGGAAGCGAGGCATAGGTCGCCGTCGGCCGGTCATAGCCACCGACCCGGCGCAGGACGATATAGCCAAAGCCATACGCCGCCAGCACGAAGGGAATAAGCGCAAGGAACGACGGCCAGTACTGCGGGAACAGACCCAGCAGATCCGGCGTGAACCGCGCGCCGATCATCGTGCCGATGGTGGCGATGAAGAAGAACCGCAGGTTGCGCGGGAACTTGACGATGTGGTCCCGGTGCGTCTGGACCATCGTGTAGGCCGCGCTGAACGTCAGGCTGCCCAGCATGTAGGGCATCGGCAACCCGGCGAAAGCCGCCAGGGTGCCCCCCAGAACGCCAAGCACGAGCAGCGCGCCAATATCGAACACGTTCACCTGTTGCATGGCGCCCTTATCCGCCCCTAGGCAGAAAGATGCCAGAGTCATTTATCAGGCGTAAGCGACCCCCTGCACCTTGACATGCAGCGCATACAGCGACCGGCTGGCCGCCATGAACAGCCGCGTCCGGTGACGCCCGCCGAAGCACAGGTTGGCGCAGCGTTCCGGCAGGTGGATGTGGCCGATGGCGGTGCCGTCCGGGGCGAAGACCCGCACGCCGTCCAGACCCTCGCCCAGACCCCAGCCAGCCCAAAGGTTGCCCTCTACGTCGCAGCGGAACCCGTCCGGCGTGCCCTGCTCGCCCGCCTCCACAAAGACCCGCCCGTCGCCGACGGACCGCCCGTCGGACGATACGTCGAACGCGTGGATCTTCTTCGGCAGCCCGGATTGCACAAGGTACAGCAGGCGTTCGTCGGGCGAGAAACACAGGCCGTTCGGCTGGTCTATGCCCTTGATGACGGCGGTGATTTCCCCGGTGTCTCCGTCGATGCGGTAGACATTCGTGGGCAGTTCCGGGTCGGCGACGCCGCCCTCGTAATGGCTGAGGATGCCGAAGGTCGGATCGGTGAACCAGACGCTGCCGTCCGACTTCACCACCACATCGTTGGGAGAATTCAGGCGCTTGCCGTCAAAGCTGTCGGCCAGAACGGTCAGGCTGCCGTCGATCTCGGTGCGGACCACCGCGCGGCGTCCGTGCTGGCACGAGATCAGCCGCCCCTGCCGGTCGCGCGTGTTGCCGTTCGCGTGGCCGCCCTTGCGAAACTCGGACACGCCGCCCGTAGTCTCGTCCCAGCGCATCAGCCGGTCGTTCGGGATGTCGGACCAGACCAGCGCACGCTGGTCGCCGAACCACACCGGCCCCTCGGACCACCGGCATCCTGTCGCCAGCCGTTCCACGGCGGCATGCCACAACACCAGATCGGCAAAGCGGTCGTCCAGAATCTCGATGGACGGGTCGGGATAGCGTTCGGCGGGTTCCCACATGCGACAGTCTCCTCCTTGCTGCACCGCCAAGGCTTAACGCGGGCCTGCCCAAGCTGCCAGTGCGAACCCCGCCCCCACGCCCCGGCGCGCCCCTTACCACCGGCACGAAAAAGCGCGACCCCGTCTCCGGGGCCGCGCGGCACTCGTACAACGACCTGTCTTGGGGGTTAGAACGGCAGGCCGACGTAGTTTTCAGCCAGCGACCCCAGCGCCCGTTCGGACGAGAACAGGTATTCCATGTCCGTGTCCTGCAACCGCTGGTCATAGGTGATGCTGTCCGGGAAGGTGTGCAGCAGTGTGGTCATCCACCACGAGAACCGCTGTGCCTTCCACACCCGCGCCAGCGCCTTTGCGGAATAGCCCTCCAGCCCCGCGTCGTCGCCCTTCAGGTAGTGGTCCATCATGCCGTGGTACAGATAGTAGATATCGGACGCGGCAGAGTTCAGCCCCCGCGCGCCGGTCGGCGGCACGATGTGGGCCGCGTCGCCCGCAAGGAACAGGTTGCCAAAGCGCATCGGCTCGGCCACGAAAGACCGCAGCGGCGCGATGGATTTCTCGATCGACGGCCCGGTTTCCAGCTTTGCCGCGACCTCTTCGGGCAGCCGCTTTTTCAGTTCGGCCCAGAAGGCATCGTCCGACCAGTCCTCGACCCGGTCGGTCAACGGGACCTGAAGATAATAGCGGCTAAGGACCTGACTGCGCAGGGAACACAGCGCGAAGCCACGATCGTGCCGGGCATAGATCAGTTCGTGGTTCACCGGCTTGGTGCGGCTGAGAACGCCCAGCCAGCCGAAGGGATAGACCTTCTCGTGCTCGGTCAGCACGTCCTTCGGGATCGATTTGCGGCTGACCCCGTGGAACCCGTCGGCCCCGATCACGAAATCGCAGTCGATGCGCACGATCTCGTCGCCGTCGCGGTAGGTGACCCACGGCGCGTCGCTTTTCAGGTCGTGCAGGGTCACGTCCTCGACGTTGTGGATGACCTTGCCGTCCATCCGGTCGCGCGCCTCGTACAGGTCGCGGGTCAGTTCGGTCTGGCCGTAGACCACCACCGACGAGCCGCCCGAGTATTTCTTCAGATCGACCCGGTCCAGCTTGCCGTCGTGGGCGATGTAGAACCCGTCGTGGATCTCGCCCTCGCGGTCCATCCGTTCGCCGCACTGCGCTTCGCGCATCAGCTCGGCGAAGCCGTGTTCCAGAACCCCCGCCCGGATACGGCCCAGCACGTATTCGCGGCTTTGGCGTTCCAGAACGACGGTGTCGATGCCCTTGAGGTGCAGAAGCTGGCTGAGCATCAGCCCCGAGGGCCCGCCGCCGATGATGCAGACTTGCGTTTTCATGTCGCGCTCTCCTCCGTTGATCGTGCGAATTTACGCGTCAGAGGGCGGGCACGGAATGGACCGGCCTGCGGAAAACTTGTACGCATCGGACATGACCCAAGGCGCGCAGATCCTGACCTATAACTTGTTCGGCGAATCCACCGACCTGCCGGACGTGGTGCATTGCGAAACGATCGAGACGCGGTCGCGCCTGCACGACTGGGAATTCGCACCGCACCGCCACGCCCGGCTGCATCAGGCGCTGTTCATCGAAACCGGCGGCGGGCAGGCGTCGCTGGACGGCATGACGCTGGATCTGCGGCCGATGTGCCTGTTGAACGTGCCAACCGGGCTGGTGCACGGGTTCCGATTTGCCCCGGGCACGGTGGGGCTGGTGGTGACACTGGCGGCGGAAATTCTGGACGAAAGCCTGCACCCGGCCGAGGGCCTGCGCCCCGTGCTGGCCCGCCCTGCCCTGATCGACGCCGATCCGGCGACCGTCGCCACCCTGCGCGCCATCGCCGCCGAGCATCCGGGACGGGGGTTTGCCCGGGCCCAGATCCTGCGGGCACTTGCCGGAGAGTTACTTGGACGGATCGCACGGTCCCTGACCGACGAAAGCCCCGAAGACGCGGCAGGCGGCGGTGACCTGCTGGACAGGTTCAGCGCGCTGCTGGACGCGCATTACGCGGATCACTGGAAGGTTGCGGACTATGCCGATGCGCTGGCGGTCAGCACGACACACCTTAGCCGCGTGGCGCGCGCCGCGACGGGGCGGCCCGCGACGGGCCTGATCGAAGAACGGCTGATCCGAGAGGCGCGGCGGAACCTTGTCTACACCAACCTGCCGGTGTCGAGGGTCGCCTATGCGCTTGGGTTTTCGGACCCGGCCTATTTCAGCCGGGTCTTTTCGCGTGCCACCGGCCTGTCGCCGCGCGCCTTCCGGGCGCGGCTTCAGGACGGCAACTGACAGGAATTTCCAGAACGCCCTGTTGAACAGGATCTTCCAGAAGATCGTGATCGCCCGGCTTAGAAACCGACCGCGATATCCTCGGCGTCAAGGCCCAGACGCGCCCGCAGGTCCGCCGGAAGCAGACGGGCCGACGCGATGCGCGGCAGCGGCATCTCGTCGATGGTGCGCTCTTCGCCACACAGCGCCTGATACTCGGCGAAGTTGTCGAACGCACGGCGGCCGACGTTGTCGACATAGGTCTCGGCCGGCGTGCCGTTGGCGAGGATGACCTCGTGGTGGTCGGTCTCGACGTGGTAGTAGGTCACCTGCTCGGGCAGGTCCGCCATCGCGTCGAAACGGATCGTGGTGCCGTTGACCAGCGCGCCCGCGTTCACCGCCATCCCATCAAGGATCAGCGCATGGTCCGCCGTCAGCACCAGATCGGTGTGCGGCGCGCCATTGCCCAGCGCGCCCGCAGTCACCCGCACCGGCGCGAACTTTTCGGCCGGGGTGAACAGCTTGTGCAAGGTGCGGCGACCGACCCAAGTCACGGTCGCCTCGCCCTCGGGCGTCAGCACCCGGTCGCCCGGTTCCAGCGTCTCGACCGCGCGTTCACCGCCCGGAGCCGCGATCTGCGTGCCAGCGGCAAAGCAGGTCACGTCGTAGAGGTAGGGGCTGGTGGTGTCGACGGTGAAGCTGTCGTTCAGTTCAACGTTCGGGTCGTTGGTGAAGAGGTAGTAGTCTCCGAAACCCTCAAGGTCCCCAACAACACCGACGTTCGCAATCGTTCCGACGAGTTCGAAGATACCGCCGCCCCCTGACTCAAACATGTCGTCACCGATACCCGTAACGTTGTCCGGTATCCCGTCTTGGTTATCGACCAGTTCGAAGGGAGCCGTGTTTGGGGGACTGGTTACAGTGAATGTGGTTCCATCAAAGGAACCTTGGAATAGCGTCGTGAAGCTTTGGCTCATTGGGCTACTCTGCCTTGTTAATTGGTTAGGTAAAACTTATTCGCGCCGATAAAATTCACGAATCAACCTTTTACTTAACAACCTGTTCCTTACCTCGAAACCCGCGCCACGCCGCCACACATCAGCGCAAATCTTGGGCAGCCATCCAGTTCGCAATCGCCGTCACCACCGCGCCGGGCTTCTCGAACGGCAGGAAATGCCCCGCGCCTTCGACCACCACCACATCGGACGGCCCCGACACCATCCCGGCGATCTCGCGGTGCTGCGGCTCGGGACTCCAGACGTCTTCGTCGCCGACCAGCAACAGCACCGGACAGGTCACGTCGCCCAGCGAAGCGCCCGCGTCCGGGCGACCGATCAGGGCCCCGATCTGGCGGGCGTGCACCTCGGGTCCGCAGGCGGCGGCCATGTCGGTCAGCTCGCCCATCAGGTCGGCATTGCCGTGATGCGACGCGCCCACCATCGGCGGCAGCCATGCCTTGACCATCGCGGCCATGTCGGCGCGGCCCTCGGCCACCTTCGCTTCGCGCTTCGCCCGCTCGCCCTTGGCCAGCGCGTTGTGTCCCGTGTCGGCCAGAACCAGCCCCGCCATCCGCGCGGGCGCCAGCCGCGCCATCTCCATCGACACGCGCCCGCCCATCGAGTGCCCCACCGGGATCACCGGCCCGTCGGCCAGCGCAAGCGCGCTTTCAGCCATCGCGGTGATGCTGTCCTGCGTGGTCACGTCGGCGATCACGAAATCGCCCCCCACCCCTTCGGCCACCTCGCGCCAGACGCGGGCATCGGACAGCAGTCCGGGAACATAGATCAGGGTTGTCATGGGGGGGCTCCTCGCAAAGAAAAAGGCCCCGGCGCTGCCGCCGGGGCCCTTCCGTCACATGACATCTATCAGGCCGCGCATTCCAGCAAAAGCGTCCCCGCGGCGGTGTTCGAGATCGGAATGTGATAGTTCCGCGTGATCTCTGTCACGTCGTCACCCAGCGCCCCGCGCATCATCATCCACATCAGGAATTCGGTCCCCTGCGCACCGGCCTTCTCGACCAGTTCCATCCGGGTGATCTTGGTCAGCTCCTCGGGGTTCGAGACAATGTTTTCAAGGCAGTATTGGTCGAACTCCTTGTTGATGAAACCCGCACGCTCGCCGTCCAACTGGTGCGACAACCCGCCGGTGCCAAGGATGACGATCTTCGCGTCCTCGGGGAACGACCGCAGCGCACGGCCCAGCGCCTTGCCGAAATCCAACGCGCGTTTCAGCGTCGGGATCGGGTGCTGCACCGTGTTGGCGCTGATCGGCACCGCGCGCGGCATGTCGGGGTTGTTCGGCGCCCCCGGCCAGAACAGCTGCATCGGCACCACGAAGCCGTGGTCCACCGCCAGTTCCTGACACGAGGTGATGTCGAACTCGTCCGCCACCATGCTTTCGATGATGTGCCAGCTAAGCTCGGGCGCGCCGGGGAACGGCGGCAGCGAGGGCAGGCCCCAGCCTTCGTCCTCGTTGCGGTATTCATGTGCCGCGCCGATGGCGAATGTCGGCATCCGGTCAAGGAAGAAGCCCAGCCCGTGGTCGTTGTAGATGTTGATCACATAGTCGGGCTTCGTCTCTTTGATCCACGCATGGACCTTCGGATAGCCGTCGAAGAAGGGCTTCCAGTACGGATCGTCGTACATTTCCTTCTGGATCGCGTTGCCCACCGCCGGGATATGAGAGGTGGTGATGCCGCCAAGTACCTTTGCCATTGTAGCCTCTCCTTATGCCTGGCTTTGCAGGAAGTCTTGAAATTCCTCGGTGGTGCGCCCGGTCTGAAGGCCGCCCACGTCCTGAACCGACAGCTTGAAGATCCCGGCCAGCTTGGCGAGGTAGTAGATGTTGCCGCCTTCCTCGATCATCTGCAGGATGTTGCGGCTGCGGATGGCGGCTTTCTGACCCTCGGTCAGGCCGTATTTCGTCATCCAGCCTTCTTCATCCGCCTTGAACCCCTCGCGGTTCTCGGCGCGGTTGAAGTCGTAGCACATCTTGTTCAGCGCATAGCCCTTCATGGCCTGCTTGCCGTCGAAGATCGTCGTTCCGGGGATGTCGATGTGATAGTCGTAGCCGGGTTGGTCCATGATCTCCTCCTGTGTCACTCCGGGCGTCGCGCCTGTGTCGCACACAGCCCCGAGCGGAAGGTTTGATGTGGATCAAACAAGGGTCGCGTCGGTCGCAGATCGAATAAAAGGCTCGCAAAACTTATAGGTAAGGCGCCCCTTCGGCTAACCCCGGTTTGCCGGGCTAAGCCGAGATTGGACCGGAACCGGGCCGAGGGCCTCTAAACAAATTCGTGACACTGCATATATAAATTGCCCCGCCGCAGCCAGGCCTGTACCGTAGCGTCAGCCATCGAAGGACCATCGCCATGCAACGCACCCTCCGTTTCCGCACCCCGCTCGCGGCCCTGCTGATCCTGCTTCCGCTTGCCTCTGCCGCGCAGATGTTTGGACACGGCGGCGGCATGGGCCACGGCCACGGCGCGGACGGCACGGGGCACGACATGGTGAACATGCCGGGCCTGCAGGGCCAGAACGCGACGCCGGAGGAGAGCACCGAGCTGGCAGTGATGTTCCGCAACTTCCACACCATCACCCGCGACGTCACCAACCTGCCGAACGGCATCCGCACCGTGACCCGATCTTCCGATCCAGAGGTGATGGACGTTCTGGTCAGCCATGTCGTGGGGATGATTGGGCGGGTCGAGTCGGCGGACGACCCGCAGATCTTCATTCAAAGCCCGACGCTGGACATATTCTTCGAACGTGGCGACCGGATCGAGACCGAGATCGAGGTCACCGACGACGGCATCGTCGTGGTCCAGACCTCGGACGACCCGGAATTGGTCGCGGCCATGCACACCCACGCGGCCGAGGTCTCTGCCATGGCCGACCGTGGCATGCAGGCGGTGCACGAAATGATGATGACCCGCGCCGCGAACTGACACCCGCCCCGTCGGCCGGAACGCCTGTTCGGCAGCGTCGGGTGGGTTTCCAACCCACCGCCCCCCAAAGAAAAAGGGCGCCGCGACCCCGGCCGCAGCGCCCCCCGGACATGGCCGTGTGGCTTAGACAGAAACGGCGCCGCCGCCCCCGTCGATGCGATAGTAAGCGCCGGTGATGAAGCTGGCCTTGTCGCTGGACAGGAACAGCATCAGGTCGGCGATCTCGTCCGCCTCGGCGTAGCGGCCCAGCGGCACGCTGGATTCGAAGGTCTCGCGCGCGTTCTCCGACCCGCTCGCGGTGGCGTTCTCTTCGATCGAACGCATCATCTGCGTGTCGACCCCGGACGGACAGACGGCATTCACACGGATGTTGTCGCCCGCCACCTCAAGCGCCACGGACTTGTTGATCCCGATCACGGCGTGCTTCGACGCGACATATGCGCTCATCCCCGGCGCACCCAGCAGGCCACCATTGGACGCGGTGTTCACGATGGCGCCGCCGCCCTGCTTTTTCATCTGCGCGACGACATGCTTCAAGCCCAGCGCGACACCGATCACGTTGATGTCCAGCACCTTGCGATAGTTATCGACGGTCTGGTCGGTGATCGGCTTGAAGTCACCGTTGATGCCGGCGTTGTTCACGAACACGTCGATCCGGCCGAATGCCTCGACCGTCTTCGCGACATAGTCCTTCACGTCGTCTTCGTTCGACACGTCCGCCGACAGCAACAGCGCACCGTCCATGTCGCCCGCCGCCTGCTCCAGCGCGTCCTGCTTCAGATCGACCAGCGCGACCTTCGCGCCTTCAGCCGCGTATTTCCGCGCCGCAGCCAGTCCGATGCCGCCAGCAGCGCCGGTGATCAGTACAACCTTGTCCTTGAAATCCATTGGGATGCTCCTTCTGTATGCAATGGGATACCATTGGCTTAACACCCATGTAGGAGCGAATTTCCTTAATACGACAACGCCTTGGACGCCGCGCGCTCACCTTTCCGTGCGCTGCCTACACGTCAGGTGGGCACACCCGCCCGGAACGCGAACGGGGCGCCGCAGCCTTCGCCACGACGCCCCGCCAAACCTGTTTTCGAACCGGACCGCGCCAGATCAGCGCGCCCAGTACAGCCGCATCGGGTTGTCCACCAGAAGCTTCTGCTGCAACTCGGGCGTGGTCGCGATCTTCGGAATGAAATCAACCAGCACGCCGTCATCGGGCATGTGCGATTTCATGTTCGGATGCGGCCAATCGGTGCCCGACAGCACGCGGTCGGGGAATGTCTCGACGATCAGCTTGGCGAAGGGGATCACGTCGGCATAGCCGGTGTCCGGCCCGTCCTCGGACAGCCGTTCCGGGCAGGTCACCTTGGACCAGATCGTCGGCACGTCTTCCATCAGTTGCACGAAACGCTGGAAGTCCGGGTGATCGACGCCTTTCGAGACGTCGGGCCGGCCCATGTGGTCGACCACGATGACGGTGGGCAGCTGCTTGAGGAACGGGATCAGCTCTTCCAGATCCTGCGCCTCGAAATAGACGACGATGTGCCAGTCCAGCTTGGCGATCTTCTCGGCGATGCCCAGAAAGACCTCTTTCGGCGTGGAATCCACCAGCCGCTTGACGAAGTTGAACCGCACGCCGCGCACACCGGCCGCGTCCATCTCTTCCAGCTCTTCCATCGTGATGTCCGGCCCGACGGTCGCGATGCCGCGCGCCAGATCGCCCGCGGTGCGGCAGGCATCGACCATCGCGCGGTTGTCCTTGCCGTGGCAGGTCGCCTGCACGATCACGTTGCGCGAAAACCCGAGATGGTCGCGCAGTGCGTAAAGCTGGTCCTTGCCCGCGTCGCAGGGCGTGTACTTGCGCTCGGGCGCAAAGGGGAACTCGTCCTTCGGGCCGAAGACATGGCAATGCGCGTCCACCGCGCCTTCGGGCAGCTTGAAATCGGGTTTCTTCGGGTTCGGATGGAACACCAGCCAGTCGGGATCCATCACCTGTACCTCGTCGCTCATGCGAACACCTCTCCGTCCATAAGTTTCCGTGCGGTCCGCAGGATCGCCGCCGAGGCGACCGCGCCGCTGTCATCCAGTTTCGCCACGACGCTCATCTCGCCGGTGGGATGCTCCACCGACAGCGTCCGCTCGGCCCCCTCGCCGCGCCCGGCAAGGTCATAGGCGGGCGAGCCCTCGGTCAGGCAGGCCGTCGCGACCGAGACCGCGCCCAGCACGCCGATGGTCTTGTGGCAGCGGTGCGGAATGAACGTCCGCGTCGCGATCGCCCCGCCGTTCCGGGGCGCGCTGACCATCGTCATCTTCGGCACCGACTTCTCGGCCACGTCGCCAAGGTTCATCATCGGCCCGCAGGCCAGCCGGATCGTCTCCAGCTTGGCGCGCAAGTCCTCGTTCGCCTCCAGTTCCTCCGGCGTCTCCTCGCCCGAGATCCCCATGTCCGAGGCCCGCATCACCACGCAGGGCATCCCGTTGTCGATCATCGTGACCTCGACACCCTCGACGGCATCGCAAGGATTGCCCGTGGGCAGCAGCGCGCCGCAGGACGACCCGGCGGTGTCCTTGAACTCGCACGGCACCGGCGCCGCCGTTCCCGGCACGCCGTCAATCTTCGCGTCACCGGCATAGGACACCACGCCGCCGGGGGTCTTCACCACTTCGACCGCGACCTGCCCGGTGTTCTCCATGAAGATGGCGACAGGCGTCTCGCCGTCCTGCGCGTCGACCAGCCCCCGCTCGATGGCGAAAGGCCCGACACCGGCAAGGATGTTGCCGCAGTTCTGCGCGTCGGTGACGATCGGCTTGTCCACGAAAACCTGCAGGAACAGATAGTCGACATCGACCCCGTCCTGCTCGGACCGCTTCACCACGGCGACCTTCGACGTCAGCGGATCGGACCCGCCCATCCCGTCGATCTGCCGCACATCCGGCGACCCCATGATCCGCAAAAGGAACGCATCGCGCTCCCCCGCGTCGGCAGGCAGATCCTCGGCCAGGAAATACCCGCCCTTCGAGGTCCCGCCCCGCATCCACATGCAGCGCACGCCGTCAGTCATCCGTCTCTCCTCGCACCATTCGTCCCCCGGGGCTCCGCCCGGTCCCGCCTCGGATCGTCCCCCGGGACGGTCCGCCGCGTCGCGGACCGGCGCTCCCCCTCCCGCGTCTTCTCTTTCCAAGTACCTTGGGGGGTCCGGGGGGCAAAGCCCCCCGCCCCGGTCGCCGCCCAAAGGCGGCGAACCCGGATCACACGTACTTCAGGACCTTCTCGGCCAGCCGTTCGCGCATCTTGTAGATGTCCAGCCCCAGCTCGCCGTTGCGAAGCTTCACGCGCTTCTCTTCCTCGGCGGCCTCGCGGGCGCGGGATTTTTCCAGCACCGACGCGGCTTCCTCACGGCGAACCACGCAGACACCGTCGTCGTCGGCCACGATGATGTCGCCCGCGTTGACCATCTCGTCGGCGCAGACCACCGGCACGTTCACCGAGCCCACGGTTTCCTTGATGGTGCCCTGCGCGCAGACCGCCTTGGACCACACCGGGAAACCCATCTCGGTCAGGTCGCGCACGTCGCGCACGCCCGCGTCGATGATCAGGCCCTTGCAGCCCCGCGCCATCGCCGAGGTCGCCAGCAGGTCGCCGAAATACCCGGCGTCGGACGGCGACGTGGTGCCAAGCACCATGATGTCGCCTTCCTTCAGCTGCTCGATGCAGACGTGGATCATCCAGTTGTCGCACGGCGCCGCCAGCAGCGTCACCGCCGACCCCGCGATGCGCGCACCGGGATAGATCGGCCGCAGGTAGGACGCCAGCAGGCCCTTGCGGCCCTGCGCTTCATGCACCGTGGCCACGCCGCATTCGGCAAGGCCGTCGATGATCGACTGGTCGGCGCGTTCGACGTTCTGGACGACGACGCCCATCGTTCCGGGCTGATAGCTCATTCCAGTTCGTCCACCGTGCGCGGGAAGATCGCCTCGAAGCCCTCGGCATAGCGGCAGTCGCGCCCGCCGGACTGACCGCCCGAGTTGCGGCGGAAGTGGTTGCCGCGGTTCTCGGCCACGTTCTCGTAGAAGTGCCACAGGTGCTCTTGGCCCTGCATGCACTGGATCGCGGCCCATTTCTTGTCCCACACCGGCGTGATGTCGAGGAAGACGTTCGGCTTCCAGTTCATCTGTTCGGTCTGGTGCGGCTCGAACAGGTACAGCTGCGGCGCGCCAAGGACCTTCTGGCCGGGGTTGTGGCCCCATGCCTGCGCGACCATGCGCGCTTCCAGCGCGAAGTCGGTCGTGCGCATGTGGTCGGTGTTGTACGGGTCCCACTTCGAGTGCGAGAACATGAACTTCGGCTGAACGTCGCGGATGATGTCGACCATCATGTCGACCGTCTCGCGGCCAAGATCCAGCGGATAGTCGCCGCGGTCGAGGAAGCGGATGTCGTTGATCCCCAGCGCGGCGGCGGCGTTCTCGGCCTCCTTGCGGCGCTCGGTCTTCACCTTGTCCAGCGTCATGCCTTCCTGCTTCCACAGCTTGGCGCTTTCGCCGCGCTCGCCGTAGGACAGGCAGACGACGGTAACGTCGTAGCCTTTCGACTGGTGCAGCGCGATGGCGCCGCCGGCGCGCCAGACGAAGTCGGCGGAATGCGCGCTGATGACCAGCGCCGTCTTCTTGTCGGACATGGGTGCTCCTCCGGTGTTCGAACGCGGCCCTTATTGCCGACCGGCCTTCGAAAGCCTATTTCGAATGAAGCTGCGGGGATAAGTTCTGTCTATACCCCTCATCAGTTTTTCTTTGCGGGCCTGCCGGTCCGCGCGTCCGAGGGACCGTCCGTGACCACCGATTTTCCGAACATCCGACACATGCGCGTGCTGGCCGAGGCGGTGCGCGCCGGGTCGGTGTCGGTAGCGGCGGGGCGGTGCCACCTGTCGCAACCGGCGGCGACGCAGGCCATCGCGGGGCTGGAAAAGGACCTTGGCACCCAGCTGCTGATCCGCCGCACCCGCGAACTGACCCCCACCCCCGAGGGCGCCGCCTTCGCCCGCCGCGTCGGCGCCGCGCTGGCGCATCTGGAACGCGGCGCGCGCGAGGCGCTGAAATCCGGCCGCAGCGAGGGCGGCGCCACCGCGCGCAACGCGGGCTTCGACCGGCTGGTCACCGCCGCGCAGCTGCGGGCGCTGATCTCGATCGCGAATGCCGGGTCCTTCACCGTCGCCGCCCGTGACATTGGCGTGTCGCAGCCCACGATCCACCGCACCGCCCGCAATCTCGAGGCGCTGTCGGGCCTGACGTTCTTTACCGCCACCGCCGTCGGGGTCGAACTGACGGCCGCCGCGCAAGCCTTTGTTCTGGGTGCGAAACTCGCGCAGGCCGAGATCCGGCAAGGGATCGAAGAGATCGGCCGCGCCCTTGGCACGCAGGCCGGGACCTTCTCGATCGGGTCGCTGCCGCTGGCGCGGACGTCCATCGTGCCGCGCGCCGTGGACGCGATGGTGCGGCGGTCGGGGCGGATGCAGATCCGCGTGGTCGACGGCCGGTTCCCGCAGCTTCTGCGCAGCCTGCGCGAGGGCGAACTGGACTGCATCATCGGCGCCCTGCGCGATCCGGTCCCCGCCGAGGATGTCGTGCAGGAACCCCTGTTCGACGATCCGCTGGCGCTGGTGGCGCACCCGTCGCACCCGCTGTTCGACCTACCGGCCCCCACGGTCGAGGACACGCTGCGCTTTCCGTGGGTCGCCCCCCCGCGCGAAACGCCTGCGGGCGGCTATCTGTACGAGACCCTGCGCCTTCAGGACCGCAACATCACACCCGTGCGGGTGGTGTCATCCTCGCTGGTGTTCCTGCGCGGACTGCTGGCGCAGGGGCCTTACGTCACCATCATTTCGCGCCACCAGATCAGCGTCGAAGAGGCGTCCGGCCACCTGAAGCCGTTGCCGATCCCGCTCCAGAACAACGCGCGCGGCATCGGCCTGACCTATCGCGCCGACTGGCGTCCGACCGTCGCGCAGGCCGAATTCATGGACCTTCTGCGCCGCGCCGCCGCTGCGGCCGCCGCGTCGCGCGCGCCGGACCCGCACACGGATACACCGGCCGAGACGCCGCAAGGCTGACCCTCCGCCACGGCCCCGCCCGCGCCTTGCGACAGGCCCTGCCGGGCGGATTTCCGCACAGGCAGCCGCCCCGCATTATAGCTTTTTTCAATATTCCCCCGGGCATTCGAATTACAGCCCCGGCGCCCCGGCTGATAGAGGGAAGACAATGTCAATCGACGGCGACGCCCCCTGCCGGCGGCTGGTCCCGCGTCTTGCGCTGCGGCGTTCGACGGCCACATAACGGACCATACCGCCAGTTCCGGCGCCACCATGTTCCTGGGAGGAAGGAATGCCTGAAAAGGACTACGAGGACATTCCCGGCACGTTCGTCTTCGACGCGGACCGTTCGCGCGAAGGCTATCACCTGAACCAGTTCTGCATCTCTCTGCGCCTGCAGAAGAACCGGGACGCGTTCAATGCCGACGAAGAAAAGTACCTCGACAATTATCCGATGACGCCAGAGCAGCGCGATGCCGTGCTCAAGCGTGAATGGAACCGCCTGCTCGAGCTGGGCGGCAACATCTACTACACCTCGAAGCTGGCCGCGAACGACGGCATCAACTTCCAGAACCTCGCGGGCCTGATGACGGGTATGGGCGTCGACGCCTACCGCGAGATGATGCTGAACGGCGGCCGGTCGCCCGAGGGCAACCGCTATAAATCCGAGTGGGAGGACAAAGACTAATGGCCCGTATCACTGCAGGCGTGGGTGTCTCCCACGTGCCCGCCATCGGCGTGGCGATGGACACCGGCATCACCGACCAGCCGTACTGGAAACCCGTTTTCGACGGCTTTCAGTACAGCCGCGAGTGGATGAAGGAAAAGAAGCCGGACGTCATCTTCCTTGTCTACAACGACCACTGCACCGCCTTCGACGCGTCCTGCATTCCGACCTTCGCGCTTGGCGCGGCGGCGGAATTCCAGCCCGCCGACGAAGGCTGGGGCCCGCGCCCGGTGCCGGTCGTCAAGAACCACCAGAAGCTGGCCAGCCACATCGCCCAGTCGCTGATCCTTGACGAATTCGACATGACCATCATGAACGAGATGGAGGTCGACCACGGCCTGACCGTCCCGCTGTCGGTCATGTTCGGCGAGGTCGCGCCCGAGGACGAATGGCCCTGTCTTGTGATCCCGCTGGCGGTCAACGTGGTGCAGTACCCTGCCCCGACCGGCAACCGCTGTTTCCAGCTGGGCAAGGCGATCCGCAAGGCGATCGAAAGCTACCCGGAAGATCTGGACGTGATGATCTTCGGCACCGGCGGCATGAGCCACCAGCTGCAGTACAAGCGCGCTGGCCTGATCAACGCCGAGTTCGACACCATGTTCCTCGACATGCTGACCGAAGACCCGGTCAAGCTGTCGAAGATGCCCCACGTCGACTACCTGCGTGAAGCGGGTTCGGAAGGCGTCGAGATGGTCATGTGGCACGTCATGCGCGGTGCGCTGAACGACGAGGTGAAGGAAGTGCACCGGCACTACCACGTCCCGGCGTCCAACACCGCGGTCGGCCACATCATCCTGGAAAACGTCGCGGCCTGATCGCCGCGGCCCTTCCGTGAATCCCGGCCGCCCCGTCCCCGCGACAGGGGCGGCCTTTTTCTGAACAACGCAAAGGAGCCATCCCCATGCGTATCTGTGTCGCCGGCGCCTACGGGGCCTTCGGACTGAAACACCTCGACGCCCTTTCGGCCATCGACGAGGTCACCGTGACCTCTGTCATGGGCCCGACCAAGGAAAAGATCGAGAAGCTGGCCGCCGACAAGGGCATCGGCCATGCCTCGACCGATCTGGCCGAATGTCTGGCCCGTGACGATGTCGATGCCGTCATCCTTGCCACCCCCACCCAGATCCACGCCGAACAGGCCATCGCCTGCATGAAGGCAGGCAAGCCGGTGCTGATCGAGATCCCGATGGCGGACTCGCTGGCGGACTCGGAAGAGATCTGCAAGGTGCAGAAGGAAACCGGCGTTCTGGCGATGGCCGGTCAGGTCCGGCGCTTTAACCCGTCGCACCAATGGATCCACAACAAGATCAAGGCCGGTGAACTGACCGTCCAGCAGATGGACGTGCAGACGTATTTCTTCCGCCGCACCAACACCAACGCAAAGGGCGAAGCGCGGTCGTGGACGGATCACCTGCTGTGGCACCACGCCTGCCACACGGTCGACCTGTTCCAGTACCAGACTGGCGGTCAGGTGAAGGACGCCTTCGGTCTCGAAGGCCCGCACCACCCCGAGCTGGGCATCGCGATGGACATGGCGATTGGCATGAAGGCCGAGAACGGCGCGATCTGCACCCTGTCGCTGTCGTTCAACAACGATGGCCCGTTTGGCACGTTCTTCCGCTACATCTGCGACAACGGCACCTACATCGCCCGCTATGACGATCTGTTCGACGGCAACGAGAACCCGATCGACCTGTCGGACGTCGCGGTGTCGAACAACGGCATCGAATTGATCGACCGCGAGTTTATCTCGGCGATCAAAGAAGGCCGCGAACCGAACTCTTCGGTGCATGACGTGCTGTCGGCGATGCAGACGCTGGACAAGATCGAAAAGTCGTTCTCGTAAGTATTCGACGATCCAAGACTGACGCCGCCCTGATTGTCACGGGGCGGCGTTTTCGTGTGCGGGCTTGGCCCGTCCAAAGACGGCGAAAAGCATTCCCCCACGCGAATGTGATGCGGCCGAAGAAATTAATCAATATTAGTTAATTATACCTGTTTTTCTTTGCCATGTGCAGCATCCGAACACTTTCGAATATTTGCATAGTTTCCCTAAAATGAACTATTTCGAAGATGGCCGCCAACTCTTCGCGGGTCAGGAACAACAGTCAAAATTATGCCGCCTTTCGTACTATTCTTGGTGTGAATTCGTCGGAACTATGGCAAAAAGAAGCTCCATGAGGCTATGACCGCATATTCTTGCGGAGGGGTAACACAATGAAGCTGTTAAGTATTTGTAAAGGTGCCGTTCTCGCGATCGGCCTGACGGCCAGTACGGCCTATGCGACGACGGTCGATTTCATCGTCGGCGCGGATACGGATGTGGCCGACGTTTCGGCTTGCATCGGTTGTGACGTAACCATCGAGCAGAACCCGCTCCTTGAGGGCTCCATGTTCACGCTGGGTGTCGGTGAATCGAAGACCCTCGCGTTCTTCGACATCACCGCCGACACCAACAACCCGTTCTTCGCAGCGGGCCTGTTCGGCGTTGACGCCACGCTGGCATTCGCGACCCCGGGCGGCGCCGCTTCGTCGATCGGCGGCGGCGGGTTCCTCAGCGCCTTCGGCAGCATTACGCTGGGCGCGCTGGTCTGGGATGAGAACGAGTTCACGCTCAACTTCGGCAACGGCGGGATTTACTCGATCGTTTTCGATCAGGGCGTCGACCTGATCCTCGGCACCGCGAAGACCGTCTACGCGGAAGTCACGCTGGAAGCCGCTCCGGTTCCGCTGCCCGCCTCGGCTGTTCTGCTGCTGGCCGGTGTCGGCGGCCTGGGTGCCGTGCGCATGCGCAAGAAGAAAGCCGCTGCCGCCTGATCGGCGCGTAACGGATTTCCGCGAAAACAAAGACGGCCGCCCGATCATCCCCCGGGCGGCCGTTCTCTTTGGACCGGTCGAGTATCGCTGGCCCTAGCGCCCGGCGAGGAAGCGACGCTCCATCTCGGCCTCTTGCCGCACCATGAACGCCTGAGCGGCTTCCATGTGCTCGCGCATGATGGCGCGGGCGCGCGGCCCGTCGCCCAGCCGCAAGGCGGTGATCAGCTCGATCTGGTGATCGGTGCCCATCTTCCACAGCTCATAGTTCCGCGGCTCGTACAATCGGCGCATCACCGTCAGGTCCGACAGCATCTGCGCCATGAACCCGATCAGAAAGCCCAAAAGCTCGTTGCCCGCATAGCTGGCCAGAAGCTTGTGAAAGTCCAGCGACGCGATGTGCTGCTGCCGCTCTTCCTCGGCGTCCGTCGGCGGCGTGACATAGCGCGCCACGTTCGCCTCTAGCGCGGCAAGCTGATCGGCCGACAACTGCCCTGCCAGATCCGCCGCCAGTTCGGGTTCTAGCACCAGCCGCAGCTGGTAGATGTCGGTGACCGTCAGATCCTTGAAATAGAAGTAATTGCCCAGCAACGCACGGGCGCGGGCCTCGCTGACCTCGTGCACGAAACTGCCGCCGCCCGGGCCGGTCCGCGTCTTGACCAGCCCCTGCGCTTCGAGAATGCGCATCGCCTCGCGGATCGTGCCCTTGGCCATGCCGAACCGCTCGATCATCTCCAGCTCGTTCGGCAAACGGTCGCCCGGCTTCATGTTCTCTTCGACCACCCATGACTTGATCGCTTCCGCGACCTGAGCCGGCCGGCTTAGGCGTTGCGGGGCGGCGTCACGGGTCGAGCGGGTGGTGGCAGGCGGCAAACTGATCCTCTCCCATCTTCGTCAGTGCCGGATCTTCTGTCCGACAGATGTCACTGGCCCGCGGGCAACGTGCTGCAAAGGCGCACCCCGGTGGCGGGTTCAGGGGGTCGGGAAGTTCCGTGCCCTTTGCCTCGGGCGGCGTCAAGGGCCGCCCCACAACCGGAGCGCTACCGGCAAGAAGGTTGGTGTACGGATGTCGCGGTGCCGAGAACACCTTGTCGGCGCGTCCCACCTCGACCACGGCGCCGAAATACATCACCGCCACCCGGTCGCTGACCGCTTCGACCACGGCAAGATCGTGGCTGATGAACAGGTAGGTCAGACCGTATTCCGCCTTCAGCGCGGCCAGCAGGTTCAGCACCTGCGCCTGCACCGAGACGTCCAGCGCCGAAACGGGTTCGTCCAGCACAAGGATGCGCGCGTTGGCGGCCAGTCCCCGCGCGATGCCGATCCGCTGCGCCTGCCCGCCCGAGAATTCGTGCGGGTAGCGGTCAAGGAACTCTTCGCGCAGGTTCACGCTGTCGAAAATCTCGCGGATGCGCGTCTCGCGCTCGGACGCCGACATGCCGTGCAGGCGCTTCAGCGGCGCCTCAAGGATCTTGCGGATCGACTTGCGCGGGTTCAGCGAACTGATCGGGTCCTGAAACACGTACTGGATCAGCTTGCCGAAGGCGGCGGCGTCGGCGTTGTCCAGCGCCTTGCCCTCGATCTCGATGGACCCGGTCGAAGGCGGGATCAGCCCCACCAGCATCCGCGCCAGCGTGGACTTGCCACAGCCGGACTCTCCGACGATGCCCAGCGTCTCGCCCTGCGCCACCTCAAGCGACAGGGGCCGCACCGCGCGCACATGCGCCTTGGGCGGGCCGATCAGCGGTTTGCCGACGGCGAAGGTCTTGGACAGGTTTTCCAGTCGCAGGGCAAGGGTCATGCGGTCACCTCTACCACGTCGGCCTCGGGGAACAGGCAGCGGACGCCGCGCGTGCCGTCGGTTTTCAGTTCGACCGGCGCCGCCTGACATTCCTCGCGCGCCTTATGGCAGCGCGGGGCAAAGGCGCAGCCGGGCGGAAGCTTGTCCACTGCCGGCGGCAGCCCGGGGATCGCCGCCAGCTCGCGCCGCCCCTCGCCCAGTTCCGGCACGCATTCCATCAGCCGCTTGGTGTAGGGATGTGCGGGGCGGTCAAGGATCTCGTCCGTGGTCCCCTCTTCGACGATGCGGCCCGCGTACATCACCGCCACGCGGTCGCACAGCTGTGCCACCACGCCGAAGTCGTGGGTGATGAACAGGATCGCCACGCCGCGTTCGCGCCGCAGGTCGTCCAGCAGCGACAGCACCTGCGCCTGCACGGTCACGTCCAGCGCGGTGGTGGGTTCGTCGGCGATGATCACCTCGGGCTCGTTCGCCAGCGCCATAGCGATGGCCACGCGCTGCCGCATCCCGCCCGACATCTCGTGCGGGTAGCTGTCGGCGCGGCTTTCCGGGTTGGGAATGCGCACCGACCGCAGCAACTCGATCGCGCGCTTGCGCAACTCGGTGCGGCCAACCTTGTGGTGCACGCTGATCGCCTCGGCCAGCTGGTCCCCCACCTTCATCAGCGGGTGCAGCGTCGCCAGCGGGTCCTGGAAGATATAGGCCACCTTGTCGCCCCGCAGCTTGCGCAGCGTCTCGTACCGCGCGCCGACAAGGTCCTGCCCGCCGTGGAACACCGCGCCGCCGGTGATCACGCCCGGCGGCGAGGCCACCAGCCCCATCACCGACAACGCCGTCACCGACTTGCCCGACCCGCTTTCCCCGATCACGCCAAGGCATTCGCCCGGTGCGATGGTCAGGTTCACCTGGTTCACGGCGCGGTACACCCGCTTGCCGACATGGAACTGCGTCTCTAGGTCGACGACATCCAGCACGCCGCGCCCCGGCCCTTTCGGCGGCGCATCCTTGCGCGCTACCATCGTCGCCGGACGCGGGCGGGTCAGCGCGCCGGACCGCAGGCGCGGGTCTAAAGCGTCGCGCACGCCGTCG
The DNA here is from genome assembly GCA_002701395.1 of Maritimibacter sp. Lineage (GTDB taxonomy): Bacteria > Pseudomonadota > Alphaproteobacteria > Rhodobacterales > Rhodobacteraceae > Psychromarinibacter > Psychromarinibacter halotolerans. The sequence goes on from NZVC01000027.1 coordinate 53,160, forward strand.
CCCAGCAGGTTGATCGACATCACGATCAGGAAGATCATGATCCCCGGCACCACCGAGGTATGCGGGTTGGTGATCAGCGCCGACCGCGCCTCGCCCAGCATCGAACCAAGGTCCGCCTGCGGCGGTTGCGAGCCAAGGCCAAGGAACGACAGGCCGGCGGTTTCAAGGATCATCCAGCCGATGGTGGTGGACATGGCGATCACGATCACCGGCACCACGTTCGGCAGGATCTCGGACACAAGGATGCGGCCGTGGCCCATCCCGGCCAGCTTGGCGGCGTCGACGAATTCCTTGTGCGCGATCCCCACGGTGATGCCCCGGATGTTGCGCGCGAAGAACGGCACGTTCACCGCCGCCACCGCGATCAGCGCGTTCAGCAGGCCCGGCCCCAGCGCCGCGACGATGGCCAACGCCAGCAGGATATAGGGAAACGCCATCAGCATATCGACAAGCCGCATGATCACGTTGTCGGTCCGCCCGCCGAAATACCCCGCGACGATGCCGATGGCCGACCCGATCACGGCGGCGGCGACGGCGGCGGCGAAACCGACCGCAAGGCTTAGCCGCGTGCCCCACAGCAGGCGCGACAGCAGGTCCCGGCCAAGGTGGTCGGTGCCCAGCAGGTGCCCCTCCGAGAACGGCGGCATGAAGCGGTCGGCGGTGTTGGTGACGTCCGGCGGCAGCAGCGGCAGCACCGGCGTCAGCACCGACACGATCACCACCAGCGACAGGACGATGCCGCCCATCAGCGCCAATTGGTTGCGGGCAAGAAGCTTGAGGAACTGCATCATGTCTTGATCCTCGGATCCAGCAGGCTTTGCGCCACATCGACGGCGATGTTGAACAGCACGTAGCAGGCGGCGACGAAGACCACCCCGCCCTGCACCAGCAGGATGTCGCGCTGCAGGATCGCGTTCACAAGCATCCGCCCGACGCCGGGCCACTGAAACACGATCTCGACATAGACCGCGCCCGACAGGACGAAGCCCGCCTGAATGCCCAGCACCGGAATGATCGACACCATCGCCGCCTTCAGCGCGTGCCACCAGATCACCCGGCGTTCCGGCACGCCCTTGGCGCGCGCGGTTCGGATGTAATCCTGCCGCAGCACTTCCAGCATCGCCGACCGCGATAGCCGCGCCACGACGCCGGTCGCCACCACCGCCAGCGCCAGCGCGGGCATCGCAAGGTGCCACAGCAGGTCCGGCAGATCGCCGCCGCCATAGATCGCGTACATGCCCGACACCGGGAACCAGCGCCGTTCCACCGCGAAGGCAAGGATCATCATCATGCCAAGGAAGAAGGACGGGATCGAAATGCCGATCAGCACCACGAAGGTGATCGCCTTGTCGGCCAGCCCGTATTGCCGCGCCGCCGAGATCACGCCCGCGACGATCCCAAGGATCGAGCACAGGATGAAAGAGGTCCCCGCCAGCACCAGCGTCGCACCGAAGCGGTCCAGCACCTCGTCCAGCACCGGCCGGTTCAACGAGAACGACCGCCCGAAGTCGCCGGTCAGCATGTTGCCAAGCCAGATGAAATACCGCGCCACCAGCGGCTTGTCCAAGCCAAGGTCGCGGTTGATCCGTTCGACATTCTCGGGCGTGGCATAGCTTCCAAGGATCGCCGTTGCCGGGTCTCCGGGGATCATCGCCATGATCAGGAACACGATCACCGTGATGCCCAGAAGCACGGGCACCGCCGAGACCAGTCGTTTCAGGATGTATCCACCCATAAGGCTCTCCGTTGCGGATGGCGGTTCGGGTTCGGGGCCCGGCGCGCGCCGCGTCCCGGTCAGGACGGACGAAGACCGCAAGGTCCCGGAAACGCGCCGCCGTCAGGCGGCGCGCGGGTCGGACCGGGCGCCAGCCCGGTCCGATAAAGGGTCAGTTCTTGACCACGTCCTTCAGCAGCAGGAAGAACGACGGCTCCAGCGCGAAGTTCTCGACCGCCGAAGAGGTCACGGCGTTCTGCTTCCAGTTCGCGACGAACACCCACGGCGCATCGTCCTGCACGATCTCTTGCATCTGCTTGTACAGCTCGGCGCGTTCGTCCTGCGACGTGGACACGCGGGCCTTCTCAAGCAGCTCGTCCACCTCGGGGTTGGAATAGTAGCCCGAGTTGAACCCGCCCGCCTCGGGGAAGGCGTCGGTGCGCAGCGCAAGATACGGCAGGGTGTCCGGGTCGTTGGTCATCCACGCCATCTCGGCCATGTCGGCCTTGCCTTCCAGACCGGGGTTCACCTCTCCTAGGAAGGTGTTCCACTCGTAGGTCTCGATGGTAACGTCGAAGCCAACGGCCTGCAGGTCCGCCTGAATGGCGGTGCCCATCGCGATCGGATCCAGCATCCCCGATCCGCCTTCCGTGACATAGAAGGTCACCGACGGGTTCTCGACACCGGCTTCGGCCAGCAGTTCCTTGGCCTTCTCCGGGTCATAGGGGTACGGGTCCAGCGCATCGTTGTACGCCCACGCGAAGGCCGGCGGCGTCGGGCCGGCGGCGACATCGGCGGTGCCTTCCAGCACGTCGTTCACCAGCGCCTCTTTGTTGACCGCGAAGTTGGCGGCCTGACGCACCAGCTTGTCCGCGAAGGGACCTTCCTTGGCGTTCAGGATCAGGAACCAGACGTGCGGGCCCGCCTGTTCGATCACGCTGTACTGGTCGCCCTCGAATTCCGACAGCGCGACGGGCGGCACCTCGACCATCAGGTCGATGCCCCCGGCCAGCATCTCGGCCACGCGGGTGTTGGCGTCGGTGATCGGACGGTAGATCACCGCCTGAAGCGACGGCGCCCCGCCCCAGTAGTCCGGGTTGCCTTCGACAACGACCGCTTCGTTCGACCGCCATTCGGCGAAGGTGAACGGCCCGGTACCCGACGGGTTGCGGCCAAAATCGGCTCCGTATTGTTCCACCGCGGCGGGCGAAACGATCAGGCCCGTGGGATAGGCAAGGTTCGACAGGAACGGCGCGTAGGGCGCGGACAGGGTGAACTTCACCGTCAGCTCATCCACCGCCTCGACCGTGTCGACGGACGAGAAGAAGAACGCCAGCGGGAACGGCCCGGTGTCGGCGTAGGGGTGATCTTCGTTCAGCATCCGCTCGAAGTTGAACACGACCGCCTCGGCGTTGAACGGCGTGCCGTCGTGGAAGCTGACGCCTTCGCGCAGGTTGAACGTGTACTCGGTGCCGTCCTCGCTGATCTCCCAATCGGTGGCCAGCGCGGGTTCGACTTCCAGCGTGCCCGACTTATAGCGCACGAGGCCGTCGTAGATGTTCATCAGGATGCGGAAATCGTTGACCGCGGTCACCGCCGCCGGGTCGAGCGCCTTGGGCTCGGCGATCTGGCCGACCACCAGCACCCCGGGCGGGGTCTGCGCAGCGGCCGGCGCGCCGCCAAGCGTCCCCACCGCCAGTAGCGCGCCGGTGGCGGCAAGAACCGCGCGACGCGTCAGGTTACGGATGTTCATTTGGTTCCCTCCAGTGGACTGTGAAAAGAAATTTATCACGATAATTCCCTCAGATCAAAATTTTCATTATAAATACCTGCAGGAGGGATAACCCATGACATTTTCGATCCTTGCGCGCGATGAAACTTCAGGCTGGATCGGCGGCGCGGCCGCTACGGGTAGCCTGTGCGTGGGCGGCTGGGTGCTGCGCGCGAATCCCCTCGGCGGCGCTTCGGCCTCGCAGGGGGCGGCGCCCAGCACCTTCTGGGGCGAGGACGTGCTGACCCGTATGAAGGACGGCGCGACGGCGGCAGAGGCGGTGCGCGCGGTGACCGAGCCCGACGCCGGACGCGCCGCGCGGCAGCTTGCGGCGCTGGACCCGCAGGGCGGCACAGGTGTGCACACCGGCGCGGACAACAGCGACGTGAAAGGCAGCCGCGAATCCGACGGCTGCGTCGTCTCGGGCAACCTTCTGTCGGGGCAGAACGTGCTGGACGCGATCGCGGATGGCTTTGCCGGGGCGGCGGGCAACCTGCCCGCGCGCCTGCTGGCCGCCGTTCAGGCGGGCGAAGCGGCGGGCGGCGACAGCCGGGGGCTGATGTCGGCGGCGCTGCTGATCGTGGGACCGGACATCGCGCCGCTGACCCTTCGGATCGACTATAGCGAAACGCCCGTGGCCGACCTTGTGCGGCTGCACGAGCGGGCGACCAGCGGCGACTATGGCGACTGGACCACTACCGTCCCGACCCTTAGCGATCCGCAGCGCCACTGATCAGCGACCACGCGTCCCGGGCGATCTGGCGCTCTTCCTTCGCGGGGATCACGTGAACGGGGATGTCGCCCAGCCATGCGAACCCGTCGGTGATGCGCTGCCGGATCTCGGCAGAGTTCTCTCCGATCCCGCCAGTGAAGGCCAACGCGTCGACCCCGCCCATCACCGCGATCAGCCCGCCGCCGACCCGCAGGACGGACCAGACGAAATGATCGACGGCGAACGCGGCGTCTTCGCTGTCGCTGTCCAGCAGCGTCTTCATGTCGGCGGTGCCCGCCAGACCGCGCAGGCCGGATTCGGTGTTCAGCCGCCGCGTCGCCTCGTCGATGCCGTGCTCGCGCGCCAGCCGGAGCACCGCCATGCCGTCGATGTCGCCCGACCGGGTCGCCATCGTCGGGCCGGACAAGGGCGAATAGCCCATCGAGGTGCAGACGGACTTGCCGTCCCGGATCGCGCAAAGGCTGCACCCGGCGCCAAGATGCATCGCCAGCAGCCGCTTGGGCAGCGCGTCGCCGAACTGGTCCACCATCCCGGCATAGCTGAGCCCGTGGAAGCCATAGCGCCGGATCCCCTCGTCACGATAGCTGCGCGGGATGGCGTAGGTGGTGGCAAGCTCGGACTGGGTGGCGTGGAACGCGGTGTCGAAGCTGGCGTATTGCGGCAGATCGGGCCGCGCCGTGGCCATCGCGCGGATACCCGCAAGGCCCGGCGGATTGTGCAACGGCGCCAGCGGCACGTTGTCCTTGATCACGCCGATGACCTCGGGCGTCAGCCGCACGGGGCGGGTCAGCGCCGCGCCGCCGTGGACGATCCGGTGCGCGGCGGCTGTGATGTCCCCGGCCCCTTCCCGGCCCAGCGCGTCCAGCATCGCGGCCAGCCCCGTTTCATGATCGGGCGCGTCGACGGCGGCGTCCGTCGCCCCAAGCCGCAACCGCGCCCCCTGCGCCTGCCCGATGCCGGTGACCTTGCCGCCCAGAACCTCGGTCAGGTCCCGGTCGAACAGCGCCGCCTTGATCGAGGACGACCCGGTGTTCAGCACCAACAGCATCAGGGCGTCCCCGAGGCGATGACCCCCAGCGCCGCCGACGCCAGCCGCGCCGCCGCGCCCTGACTGCGCGACGTCAGCAGGATCGGCACCTTCGCCCCCAGCACGATGCCGCCCGCACAGCAGCCCATGCCCAGCACCATCAGCTTGAACACCGCGTTGCCGGTGGTGATGTTCGGGGTCAGGATGATGTCGGCGTTCCCGGCGACGGGGCTGTCATAGTTTTTCACCTCGGCTGCCTCGCGCGACAGGATCAGGTCCATCGCCATCGGGCCGGACACGTCCGCCTCGGGCAGCTTGTGCTTCGCCCACGCGGCGATCTCTGCGCTTTCCATCGTGTTGGGCACCGACTCGATCGGGTCCTCGGTCGGCGCCAGAAGGCCCGCGCGGGGGCGTTCGACCCCAAGGATCTGGCACAAGCGCACGGCATGGGTCAGGCAGGCCCGCCGCGTCTCGACGGACGGGTTCACGTTCAGCGCCGCGTCGGTCAGAAGCAGCGGGCGGTCGCTGCCGGGCGCGGTGATGTGAAAGACATGGCCACAGCGCGCGCCGGGCTCGCGCAGGCCCGCGCGGGTCGGCAACAGCCCCTTGAGAAAGGTCGAGGTGTGGATCTGCCCCTTCATGATCGCGTCGGCCTCGCCCGTGCGCGCCAGCTCTGCCGCCATGTCGGACGCCGCCGCGTGCGGGGCGTGGATCAGCCGAAACTGCGAGATGTCATAGCCGATCTCTTCCGCCGCGCCGCGGATCTTCAGTTCGTCCCCGATCAGGATCGGCTCTGCCAGCCCGGCCTCGGCGGCCTCGCGGATGCCTTCCATCGGGTTGACCGCCCCGGCGTTGACCAGCGCCACGCGCGGCGTGTCGTGGTTCTTTGCCATCTGCATCAGGCGGTTCGGCGGCGTCGGCTCGGTCTTGCTGAGAAAAGGATAGGCCTCGGGCATGTGCGCTCCTGAATCGTCTGCTCAAATCTGGGCGGATCACACCACGCGTCCGCGGCGGGCGCCAGCCGCGCCCACCCCTTTTTCCGCCGATTTCGCAGGGTTGCGACGAGACGAAGCAGGCACTGCACCCTAGGCAGGCACCTGCGGCCGCATGTCGGACGGATCGATCCCCGCCACCTCGACCGGATTTTTCATCGCGTCGCGGCGGAACGGCTCTCCGAGTTCCTGATTGATCATCGCCTCGATCAGCGTGGTGATCCCCGCCGCCTGATCCTTGATCGCCTGCGCCAGCGCCGCGGTCAGTTCGTCCATCGTCCGCGCCACCACGCCCTTCAGGCCGCACGCCTCGGCCAGTTTCGCATAGGACACGCCCTCGCCCAGTTCGGTGCCAACGAAGTTGTCGTCGTACCACAGGGTCGAGTTCCGCTTTTCGGCGCCCCACTGATAGTTGCGGAACACCACCTGCGTGATCGCGGGCCATTCCTCGCGGCCTATCGCCGTCAGTTCGGTCACCGCGATGCCGAAGGCGCCGTCGCCCGAGAAGCCCACGACCGGCGTGTCCGGACAGGCGATCTTGGCGCCGACGATGGACGGCAGGCCATAGCCGCAGGGGCCGAACAGGCCCGGGGCAAGGTATTTCCGCCCCGCCTCGAACGACGGATAGGCGTTGCCGATGGCGCAGTTGTTGCCGATGTCGGAACTGATGATAGCTTCGCGCGGCAGAGCCGCCTGGATCGCGCGCCATGCCTTGCGCGGGCTCAGCCAGTCGGGCTTGGCGTCGCGGGCGCGCTGGTTCCACGTCGTGCCGGGATCGTCGTCTTCGTGATCCATCGAGCTAAGCTCTTGCGCCCATGCCGATTTCGTCTGCGCGATGGCGGCCTCGCGGTCGGTGCGCCCCGCGTCGCCGGCGCTGTCGGACAGCCCGGCCAGCAGGGTCTTGGCCACCTTCTTCGCGTCGCCCACGATCCCGACCGAGATCGTCTTGGTCAGGCCGATGCGGTCGGGGTTGATGTCGACCTGTATGATCTTCGCGTCCTGCGGCCAGTAGTCGATGCCATAGCCCGGCAGTGTCGAGAACGGGTTCAGCCGGGTGCCCAGCGCCAGCACCACATCGGCCTGCCGGATCAGCTGCATCGCGGCCTTCGACCCGTTATAGCCCAGCGGCCCCGCGAACAGCGGGTGCGAGCCGGGGAAGGCGTCGTTGTGCTGATAGCCGACGCAGACCGGCGCCGAAAGCCGTTCCGCCAGCGCGATGGTGTCGGGGATCGCGCCCGCCAGCACCACGCCCGCGCCGTTCAGGATCACCGGGAACTTCGCGTCGGACAGCAGTTTGGCCGCCTCGGCCAGCGCGGTCTCGCCGCCCGCCGGGCGCTCGAACTCCACCGGCTCGGGGATCATGATGTCGACCACCTGCGTCCAGACGTCCCGTGGCACGTTGATCTGCGCCGGCGCACTGGCGCGGCGGGCCTTGGTGATGACGCGGCTGAGAACCTCGGCGATGCGGGACGGGTCGCGCACCTCTTCCTGATAGGCGACCATGTCCTTGAAGGCCGCCATCTGTTCGACCTCTTGGAAGCCGCCCTGCCCGATGGTCTTGTTGGCCGCCTGTGGCGTGACCAGCAACAACGGCGTGTGGTTCCAATACGCGGTCTTCACGGCGGTGACGAAGTTGGTGATGCCCGGCCCGTTCTGCGCGATCATCATCGACATCTTGCCGGACGCACGGGTGTAGCCGTCGGCCATCATCCCGCCAGACCCTTCGTGCGCGCAGTCCCAGAAGGTGATGCCCGCCTTCGGAAACAGGTCCGAGATCGGCATGAAGGCCGAACCGATGATGCCGAAGGCATGTTCGATCCCGTGGCGTTGCAGCGTTTTGACGAAAGCTTCCTCGGTGGTCATCTTCACGGCCGGTCTCCTCTCCTGTGTTGGCGCAGGAAAGGCGCGCGGCGCGGGGTGTGTCAACCACTGACGGTCGGGGTCAGAAATACGTGCTGATCTTCAACTCGACAAAGCTGTCGCGGTCGACAAAGGACAGCGGGTCGGACCAGCCGTCGGCGCGGACGTGCAGCGCGGTGAGATCCAGCCGCACCGCGTCGTTCAGCCGGGTCGAGGCGGACAGCTGGAACAGCTGCGCATCGCTGTCCAGATCGTGGAACCCGCCCAGCCGGATCGCGGTGTCGCGGCTGTCGTTCAGGAACAGGTTGAGGCCGAGAAACAGGTCGTTGCCGAACAGGACCGACGGCGCCCGCATGCTGCGGTCGTCCCACAGGTATTCGGCGACCAGTGTCAGGCTGGCGTCCGCAGGCCCTATTCCATGAAAAGTGTAATCCCCACCCACGATACCGGACCAATAGCCGTCCATATTGTCGGGTTTGGTAAAGGCCAGTTCGGTCCGCACCTGTAGATCGCCGCGCGCATAGACCGCGCTGAGACCACCCTGCTGGATGTGCTGGTAATACGGCACGATCCCCAATCCGGGGATGGCCGAGACTTGCTGCACGGCCTGCTCGACCACGTCTTCGGGCAGATCCGCAAGCTGGTCGAACAGGTCGCGGACACTGGACACGGCGGGGTCGCCGGATCGGAAGGCATCGACCACGGCCGCGTTCACCGCATCGCAGGTCGCGTCCGTCACGCCGCCGGTGGGGGCGCAGCCCAACAGCCCGACCGGCGTCCGGCTGGTGCCGTTGAAATAGCTGGCCGCGACGTCCAGCGCGCCATCGCCCAATGCGAAGTTGTTGCGCCAGCGGAACGCGAAATCCAGATGGCGGCCGTCGCCCTCTTGGTACACCGCCTGTCCGTCGGCCACAGGAAACGGCGCGCGCAGGCGCGACGAGGCGCCGGGGCTGACAGGCTCGACAAAGCCGGTCAGGGCATAGGCGCTGAAGGTCCCGAAATCGCTGTAGTAGCTGGCGTTGATCATCGGCGTTCCGACGAAGTCGCCGCCATAGATCACGTCGGTCCCGTCCTGCGGGTTCAGCACGTTCATCACCGACCGGCTTTCCGCGACGCCCCATGTGTCGACGTTCATCCCCGCCAGCAGATCCCAGTCGCCGAACGACCGGGTGTAATAGGCGCGTTGCAAGTTGAACGCATCGCGCGCGCCGTCGGTGTCCGCGCTGGCCGAAAACTGCAGGACGACTTGCCCCGTTCCCAGCGGCATCGTCGCGTTCACCGTCGTGCCGAAGAAGACCTGCGCGCCCGCGTCCGACTGTCCAGCATAGCGCCCGTCGTCCAGATAGGACCGCAGCCCGAAATCGAACTGCCCGGACACGGACAGCCCCGGGCTCGACAAGTCGGACTGCGCGCTGACCGCAACGGGCGCCAAAAGGCACCCGGCAACGGCAAGGCCGCGCAGGCGGGTCCGCCGCATCTTGCGATGACCGATCGACATCAGCGCAGTCTGGGCGATCCTCCGGGCCATGGTCAACGGATGCGGCTAAGCGCGTTGGGCGACAGCGCGTTGGGGTTCACCCCCGCATTGAAGCGATAGCCCGACCACGTCAGCGTCGTCGCCTTCCCGGTCAGGTGGTTCTGCATCACCATCCGGCTCGCCCGCCAAAACCGGCCCTGATACTGGCGGTAGCCGCTGATCGACAGCGTCTTCACATGCGCCCCGCGCCGGTCGTAATACTGCACCTGCCGGATCGTCAGGTTCGACGTGTCGAACCACACCCGTTGCAGGCTGTAGCCCGAAGCGGTGCGGGGACGCCGGTCGACGATGTGACAGGTGCCGCCGCCGGGACAGGCGCCGTCCTGCACCCATGTGTGGGTGAACTTGCCGATTTCCTGATCGGTCATGTCCTCGTAGGCGAATTCGCTGCCAACGAAGGACCCGCTGCGCCCCGAGGACGAGATGCGCCGCACCTTCGACAGCGACGGCAGCCACAGCCACTGGTCGTCGTTCCGCCCCGCATAGCCGTGGGTCAGCAGCGCCGTGCCCTGAATGTCGCCGGGCCAGCGGAACACGATCAGCGACCGCGACGCGCCCCGCCCCGTCTCGACCCACTGCGCGTCGAACCGGCGCGAGCTGGACGCCCCCCCGGCAGTCAGGATCATCTCGCCGCTGACCGACAGGTCGCCCCAGCCGGAATTGCGGGACGCGGCCTCTTCCGCGATGGCGGTGCCCTTCTCGACGGCGGGCTGCGCCGACGCGGGCATCACGGTCAGGGTCAGCAGGGCGATCAACAGGAAACGGAACAGCATCAGCGGCGTCCTTTCAGGGCAAGCAACAGGGCGGGCAGGAACAGAAGGTCGGCCAACAGCGCGAAGCCCACGACGAAGACCGTCAGCGCGCCGATGTGGCGGTTGATGACGAAGCCCGACAGCATCATCACCGCGAACCCCGCCATCAGCGCCAGCGAGGTGATCACGATGGCCGCGCCCACGACAGAAAACGTGTCGCGCAGCGCCGCCTCGGCCACGCGCCCGGCGCGGCGGCGGCGCAGGTAGTGCATCAGGAAATGCACCGTATCGTCCACGACGATGCCGAAGGTCATGGTCGTCACCACGGTCGATCCAAGGTTCACGTCCCTAAAGGTATAGCCCCAAAGCCCGAAGGCCAGCACGGCGGGCACAAGGTTGGGCACAAGGCTGATCGCGCCGTAGGTGAAACTGCGCAGGGTCAGCACCATGATCCCCGAGATCGCGGCCAGCACCACGGCCAGTCCCATCAGCATCTGCCGGTTGTTCTGCTGTGACAGACGGGCAAAGGCGATGGACACGCCCGACGCGCGAGAGGCGATGGCGGGCTCGTTCGCGGCCAGCCACGCCTCGGCCCGGTCGGCAAGATCGCGGGTCTCGTTCGAGCTGGCGACGCGCAGCCCCGCGATCAGACGGGTCTGGGTGCGGCTGACGTCGATGGTCGAGGTCAGATCGTGCCCGGGCGGCAGCGAAAACTCGTACAGCATCATCAGCTGCGCCCCGGCTTCGCGGCTGTCGGGCAGCGCGGCGTCCTCGCCGGTCATCGCGCCGTTCATCCGTTTCAGGATGTCGGCGATGGACGTGACCGAAACGACGCCGGGCTGCGCCGCCAGCCATTCGGCGAAGCGGTCGACCGAGGCAAGGAACGCCGGATCGAAGACCGAACCGTCCGGCGCTTTGAACGAGAATTGCAGGCTGTCCAGCCCCGACAGCTTGTCTTGGATCGCGTCGGCGGACTGACGGAACTCGGTCCGGGGGGCGAAATAACGGAAAATGCTGTCGTCGTAGCCGATCCTGAGGATGCCGGTGATCGCCACCAGCACGGCCACCGGGAACAGCCACAGCCAGAGTTTCCAGCGCGTCAGGATCGCGGTGGCGATGCCCTGCATCATCGCGGGCGTGATCGGGATGCGCGCGGCGTGGGCGCGGCGGTCGAACCGCAGCCCCGCCGGGACGACCACCAGCGTCGCGGCCAGCCCGACCAGCAGCCCGAAGGCGATGATGTTGCCCATATCGCGCAGCGGCGGCGCCTGGCTGAAGTTCAGGCACAGAAAGCCGATGGCGGTGGTCAGGTTGGTGACCGTGACGGCGCCAAGGTTCTCTTCCAGCGCGGTCTCAATGGCGCGGTCGGGGCCGTCGCTGTCCAGCGCCCGCATCCAGCTGAGCAGGACGTGGATGCAGGACGCGGTCAGCAGCACCAGCACCGACAGCGGGCTGATCGCGGTGCCGGCGGTCAGCACGATCCCGGTCCAGCCCGCGATGCCCAGCGTCGCCACCGTGCCGCAGATGGCCACCACCAGCGTTGTGATCGCCCCGACGATGGTGCGCATCATGAACAGCAGAACCGCCACCACCATCAGCGCCGCCAGCGGCACCAGCCACGTCAGGTCTTGGATCGCGATCCGTTCCAGCGCCAGCCCGCCAAGAAAGCCGCCGGTGACCCGGAAGCTCCAGCCCGGATGCGCCGCGCGCCAGCCGCCCAGCATGGCATCGACATGGGCGGCGGCCTCGTCCCGGCCCGCTTCGGTCCCCGGCAGGACTAGCTGCAGGCTCATCCCGAACGCGTCGCCGTCCGCCGACACGAACCGGCCCTCGGCCTCGTCCAGATCGGCCAGCCCCTCGCGAAAGCGGGTGGCATCGGCCAAGGCCAGGGGGCCGGTGTCGGGCAGCAACGGCTCGATCAGGATCTCGTCGCCCTCGGACCGCGACAGGGTCAGGTTCACCGGGCTGTCGACGCGCAGGACATACGGCACCTGCCATCCGTCATCGGTGAAATCGCGCAGTGCCGACAGGATGCCGGGGTCGAAGGCCGCGCCCTCGGGCGGGGTCAGCAGGAACAGCAATCCGTCCGTGCTGTTGTAGGCGGCGTCCAGCGCCAGCAGGTCGCGGTATTCCGGGTTGTCGCGCGAGAAGAAGGCGCGGTTGTCGGTCGAGAATTGCAGGCGCGGGATACCGGTGGCCAGCCCCGCGACCAGCAGCGCCAGCACCAACAGGAATAGTCGGTTGTGCCGCAGGATCGCGCGCGCGATGCGCTGAGACGCGGTCATCGGCACGGGTCCGGATCGGTCATGGCATTGAAACGGCGGCGCATTGTCCCGGTCCGGTCCTCCCTCGGCCTGTGGCAGAGGTAGTGCACGGCGGGTGGGTCGGGCAAGGGCACGTCCCGCCGCACCCCTACACGTTTGCGGGGGGTCAGGCCGCGCTGCGCGTCCCGACGTAGCCGTGCGCCGCGACGGCCAGCAGCGCCGAGGCCGCAACGCCGTCGATCAGCAAAGGGCCGCCCGGTCGCGACAGCACCGAACGATGCCGCGCCATCCCGGCGCAGCCCAGCACCACGCTTCGCGCCCCGTCGGCGGCGGCGGCGGTGATCTCGCGGTCGAGCGTGGCCAGCACATCGTCGCCGCCTTCTTCCACCGCCAGAACCGGCAGGCCGCTGGGACGCACCCCGGTGCAGGCGTCGGCGAAGCCGTATGAGGCGATGTTGCCCTCGATCACCGGGACCGAGATCGGCAGCGTGGTGACGACGCCGAACCGTCCGCCCATCAGCACCGCCATGTGAAACCCCGCCTGCCCGATGCCCAGCACCGGGCAATGCGCCATCGCGCGGGCGCCGTCCAACCCGGTGTCGTCGAAGCAGGCGATGACGATGGCGTCCACGTCGGCCGCCCGTGCCTTGGGCAGCAGCGCCAAAAGCCCCGGCACCGCCGCGTCGCCGTCCGCCGCGCCCTGTATCGCGGGGGGGCCGTCGGTGTTGGTCCAGCCGATCACCTCGGCCTCCGGCACGGCGGCGCGGGCGGCCTCGACGATGCTGTCGGTCATCTCGGCGGTGGAATTCGGGTTGATGTACAGCAGACGCATCAGACGCCCTTGCCGGCATCCGACCCGTGGCGGGCCCGGCGTTTCGCCATGACCCAGACGGTGAACAGGAACGCCCCGATGATCAGGAATGAGAATACCGTCGTCAGTGTGCCCAGCGCATAGATCACCGGCGTGGTCACGTTGGTGGTCATCCCGAAGATTTCGAGCGGCAGGGTGTTGTAGCTGCCCGCTGTCAGCAGCGTCCGCGCAAACTCGTCATAGCTGAGAGTAAATCCGAACAGCGCGACGCCCAGCAGCGACGGCGCGATGATCGGCAGCACGACATAGCGGATCGTCTGCCACGCGGTCGCGCCTTGGTCGCGGGCGGCTTCCTCGTAGGATTTGTCGAAGCGGTTGAACACGGCGAACATGATCAGCAGGCCGAAGGGCAGCGTCCACGTCAGTTGGGACCCCAGACCCGAAGTGGCCCAGTGGATCTTAAGACCCAGCTGGTTGAAGATCAGGCCGACACCCAGAGAGATCAGGATCGACGGGATCACCAGCGACGCGATGGCAAGGTAGAACAGCAGCGCCGATCCGGCGAACCGCTTGCGGAAGGCAAGCCCCGCCATCACCGAAACGACCACGGTGACGACCATCACCAGCAGGCCCAGCGCAAGGCTGCGGCGGAAGGCGCCCCAGATGTCGCCGACCGCCTGTTCCTGAAACAGGTCGCGGAACCAGTGCAGCGACACGCCGCGCATCGGGAAGGTCAGGCCACCGCCCTCGCCCTGAAAGGACAGGATGCCGATGGTGATCGTGGGCCCGTAGAGGAACAGCACGAACAGGCCGAAAAAGGCGGCGAGGACGTAGAAGCTGCGGGGGCGTTTTTCCATCGGTCAGCTCCGGTGGTTGATGTTGCGAGTGCGATCAGAAGCTCCGCCCGGCGGCACGCCGGGCAGCGCCACCCCGCCCCCCCGGGGCGGCGCTATTGCGCCACCCCGCGGGTCGGCGCCGCCCTTCGCGATAAACTCTTCAGCATCCATCGGTCAGAGCTCCTTCCGGATGTTCACGAACCGCAGCAGGATGCCGATCACGATCAGCACCGTGCACAGCAGCACCACCGCCGTCGCGGCGGCGGACGGGTATTGCAGCAGCGCGATGTCGTTCGAGATCAGGCGGCCCACGTTCGCCTTCTGCGAGCCCGACATGAACCGCACCGTGATGAAGTCGCCCATCACCAGCGTGACGACGAAGATGGTGCCGATCATGATCCCCGGCTTGGTCAGCGGGATGATGACATGCAGCAGCGTCTGGAACCCCGACGCGCCGTTGTCATAGGCCGCTTCGATCAGCGACTTGTCGATGCGCATCATCGTGTTGAAGATCGGCACGACCATGAACAGCGTGTACAGGTGCACGAAGGCAAGGATCACCGAGAAATCGGAATACAGCAGCCATTCCAGCGGCTGGTCGATCAGGCCCCAGTCCTGAAGCGTCTGGTTCGCGATGCCGTTGCGGCCAAGGAACGGAATCCAGCTGATCATGCGGATGATGTTCGAGGTCCAGAACGGGATCGTGCACAGCAGGAACAACGCGATCTGCATCGTCTGGCTGCGCACGTGGAATGCCAGAAAATACGCGACGGTAAAGCCGATGGACAGCGTGAAGGCCCATGTGATCAGCGCGTATTTGAACGTCGCCAGAAACACCCGCCACGTCACGGACGATCCGAACAGGAATTCGTAGTTCTCGAACGAGAAGTCCGGGATGATCGAGAATTCGGTCGCACGCCAGAAACTGACGATCACGATCATCACGATCGGCGCGACAAGGAAGGCCAGCAAGACCAGCGTCAGCGGCGCGGCCTGTAGCCAGCCCAGCAGGTTGCGGCCCATCGATCCCGGCGGTTTCGGCGGGCGCGTCGACTGCGGCACGGCAGGCGGCGTGTCGGTCAGCGTCTCGGTCATCGGCAGGCCTTCGAAAAAGGAAAAAAGACGCGGAGGCCGAAACCCCCGCGCCAGTGGTTCATCATGCAGCGATGAATTCGTTCCACTTGCGGACCATGTACTGGTTCTCGTCCATGACGGCGTTCCAGCAAGCCACGCGGCCCATGCGCTCTTCGAACGAGCCGCCGTCGCGGACTTCGCCAGCCTGCGCCAGCGCGTCGCCGGTGGGCGAGGTGATGACGTCGGTGGCTTCCTTGCCCTCGAACCAATAGCCCCACTCGTTCTCGGACATGTACTCTTTCGAGGTTTCCGGAACGGCCGAGTAATAGCCCTGACGCATCAGATAACCGCCGACCCAGCCGGACAGGTACCAGTTGATGTATTCATAGGCCGCGTCCAGCTCGATGCCGGACAGCGCGTTCGACAGGCCGATGCCGCCGCCCCACGAACGATAGCCTTCTTCCAGCGGCTGGTAGACGCAGGGAATGCCGCGCGACTTCACGGCGGTGATCGCCGGCGACCACATCGACTGGATCACGACCTCGCCCGAGGCCATCAGGTTCACGGATTCGTCGAAGGTCTTCCAGAAGGCGCGGAACTGGCCGTTCTGCTTGGCCTCGGTGAAGATCGCGAAGGTGGCGTCGATCTCTTCGCGGGTCATGTTGCCCTTGTCGCCATAGGTGATCTCGCCCATCGATTCACAGACCATCGCCATGTCCATGATGCCGATCGAGCTGATGTCGAGGATCGAGGCTTTGCCCTTGAACTCGGGGTTCAGCAGTTCCGACCAGTTGCTGATCGGACGGCCGATCAGGTCGGGGCGGATGCCCAGCGTGTCGGCGTTGTAGATCGTCGGGATCAGGGTCATCCAGTTGGTCTGTTCGTCCGCGAACTCGGTCGCGCCCGGCTCGGGGATGAAGCCCACGGTGTGCGGCGCGGTACCCTGTGCGATCTCGCTGTCCGGGGTCAGCTTGCCGTCTTTGAAGATGCCGACGATCTTGTCGTAGTTGGCGATCTTCGACACGTCCATCGCCTGCAGGTTGCCGGTCGGCCAGACCTTTTTGCAGATCCAGTACTCGATGTCGGCGATGTCGAAGCTGTCGGGCTGGGTGGCCGCGCGCTGGGTGACGCTGTCGGAATCGAGCGCGGTCATTTCCAGCGTGAAGCCAAGGTCTTCCTTCACCTTCTGGGCCACGTCGTTCAGGTTCGACACGCCGGTGCCGAACTGGCGCAGCGTGACGTCCTTGATGTCCTGCGCCCAGACCATCGGGGCGGGCAGCGCCGTTGCGGTGATCGCGGCGCCACCGGCTTTCAGCATCGACCGGCGGGTGTATCCAACTCTGGCTTTGGCCATCGTGTTCCTCTCTTCTCTTCCCTGTGCCTTGCGGCGTTTCGTTGGTGTTTGGGGGTCGGCCCGGGCGGCGCCCTAGGCCAGGAGGCGGTGCAGCCGCCCCTCGTCCCAGGCAAGGCCGACGGCATCGCCCGGATTCTTCGGATTGGCGTAGAACTCGGCCTCTGGCACCAGCGCCAGAACCTCGGTCTCGCCCAATTTCGAGGTCACGGCGACGCGGTCGCCTTGGTACTCGACCACGCTGACGGTGGCGGCGTGGCCGCTTTCGGCCAGCTTCACGTCGTCGGCGCGCAGCGCGAAGCGCCCGCCGTTCAGGTCGATGACGTTGTGGCCGCCCATGAAGCGGGCCACGAACTCGGTCCGGGGGGCGCCGAACACATCGCGCGCCGTGCCGGCCTGTTCAATGACGGCGTTGTTCATCACCACCACCTCGTCGGCCAGCGCAAGCGCCTCGTCCTGTCCGTGGGTGACGTGGATGAACGAGATCCCCAGTTCGCGTTGCAGGCGCTTCAACTCGCCCCGCACGCGGATGCGCAGGAACGGGTCCAGCGCCGACAGCGGTTCGTCCAGCAGCAGGACGCGCGGCTTGGTGACCAGCGCGCGGGCCAGCGCCACGCGCTGCTGCTGGCCGCCCGAAAGCTGCGCCGGAAGACGTTCGGCCAGATGCCCCATGTCGACCAGCGCCAGCATGTCGTCGGCGGCCTTGTAGCGCGCGGTCTTGTCGATGCCCTTCATTTTCAGGGAGAACGCCACGTTGTCACGCACCGACAGGTGCGGGAACAGCGCATAGCTTTGGAACATCATCGCGGTGCCGCGCTGTGCGGGCGGAAGCCGCGAGATGTCCTGACCGTCCAGCAGGATCGACCCGTCGCTGACCGACTCGTGGCCGGCGATCATCCGCAGCGTGGTCGACTTGCCGCAGCCCGATGGGCCCAGAAGACAGACGTATGTGCCGTTCGCGAAGACATGGTTGATGTCTTTCACCGCCACGGTGTCGCCGTAGCGTTTGGTCAGATGCACGAGTTCCAGATCGTTCGGTGTCCGCATGTCCGTCCCTGCTGGCTGCTTGAAAGCACTCTTCGCCGTGCCGCGCGTCAGAGGGCAGGCAAATCGCCACCGCGCCGCGGCCGAAACAGCGTTTGCCCAATTATCAGGCAACCGCGCGATACCCGCGCACAGGATAGCGTCCAACATTGTATACGATCCTGAATGCGACCCGACGTCCCCTCCCGAATCCTTGCCCCTCTCGCCCATCGCGCGCAGGTTCGGGTCCGGAGGCAGACAATGGCAGATTCAGTTAATCAGGCACCCAGCAGCGAGCGCGTGGCAGACGACATGTCTCGGGCGATCCACGAGCACCGCCTGTCGCCCGGCACCAAGCTGAACGAGGACGAGGTGGGCGCGATCTATGGCGTCAGCCGCACCGTCGCCCGCGCCGCATTGCAGAGTCTTGCGCACAAGCGGCTGGTCGAGCTGCGGCGGAACCGGGGCGCGTTCGTCGCGCAGCCCTCCGCCCGCGAAGCGCGCGAGGTGTTCGAGGCCCGCGCCCTTCTGGAACCCCGCACCGCGCGGTCGGCGGCGGAACGGGCGACGCCCGAGGACATCGCGGTTCTGCAGCACCACATCGACGAGGAACACGCGGCGATCCGGGCGGGCGAGCTTGGGCGTTCGGTCCACCTGTCCGGCATGTTCCATCTGGAAATCGCCCGTATCGCGCATCAGGAAACCATCGCCGAATTCATCGCGCAGCTGATCGCCCGGTCGTCGCTGATCGTTGCGCTGTACTGGAAGCGGCGCGGCGCGATGTGCGAAAGCCATGCGCACCACGCGCTGATACAGGCCTTCGCGCGGCACGACGGCGACCTCGCTGAAGAGTTGATGAAGCACCACCTTGTGGACCTTGTGACCTCGCTGGACCTCAGCAACGTGTCTTCCGCGCCGGCGTCCCTGCGCGAGGCGTTGCGCCCATGACGGCGACGTACCGGACCGCCAGTGCGGCCGAGGTCGCGCTGATGCTGGACTGGGCGGCGGACGAGGGCTGGAATCCCGGTCTGGACGATGCTGCCGCCTTCTTCGCCGCCGACCCCGACGGGTTCTTCGTCGCCAAGGTGGACGGAACCCCGGTCGCGGCGATCTCGGTGGTGAACCACGACGACACGATGGCCTTCCTTGGCCTGTACCTGTGCCGCCCGTCGCATCGCGGCCGCGGCATCGGGTTCGGCCTGTGGCAGCACGCGCTGGCCCACGCAGGCGACCGCACGGTCGGGCTGGACGGCGTTGCGGCGCAACAGGCGAACTACGCGCGGTCGGGTTTTGCGCCAGCCGGGTCGACGCGCCGGTTCATGGGACAGCTTCCTGCCGGACCGACCGTGGGGCACCGCCCCGCGACACCGGCGGACCTGCCCGCCCTTGCGGCTTTGGACCGGGCCGCCTGCGGCTATGACCGCCCGGCGTTCCTGTCGAACTGGATGCTGGGAAGCGCGACGCGCCGGACGGTCGTGTCCGAAACCGGCGGTGCATTGGATGGGGCGGCAACCGCCCGAGCCTGCCGCGAGGGGGTCAAGATCGGCCCGGTGATCGCGGTGGATGCGGATCGCGCCCTGTCGCTGGCAGCCTCGGCGGCAGCCGCCCTGCCCGGCGGCGGGCCGCGACTCATCGACGTCGCGCCGGGACGGGATGCGCTGGCAGAGCGCCTTGCATCCTTGGGCTTTCAGGAAACCTTCGCGACGGCCCGCATGTACCGGGGCGCCCCGCCGCAACCGGACGGGACATTGCAGGCCGTGGCGACGATGGAGCTGGGCTGACGCGCAGCCGTCAGGCCGGGTCCGGCGCTGGCAACCCCTCGCGATGCGGGCGCGGCGCGCTGACTTCGGCGACCGGCGCATTCTCGACGAACCGCCGCAGCAGGTAGACGAAGAACCGCAGTTCATCCTTGTTCTCGGCCAGCCCCTCCAGCCGGCGGGCGACCTGTTCCAGAACCTCGCTCTCGCCGTCAAGCTCGACCTCGGCAAGGTCAAGGCACGGGCGCAGCAGGTACAGCAAAGCCTCTGCCGCGGACCTGTCCAACGCCTCGCGCGTGGTCTGTTCGGTGCGGTATTTCGGAAGCAGGACCGACTGCATCGCGCCCAGCGCCTGCTTGAACCGCATGATCACGCCCTGCACGCCATGCCGCGCCTGCTGCGCCACCACGCGCACGCCGCCCAGCACAAGCCGCTGGGTCTGAACCACGCTTTCGGATTCCACGATCACCGCCGCATCGGTGGTCTGAGGCAGGTGCTTGCGGATCTGCGCCACGAAATCCGCTGAGAACGCGCTGCCGATCGGCGTCGCGCATTTGAACGTCGTCACGTTTCGCGCCCCACCCAAGTGGAACTCGATCCGATCCGCGAACCATTCATCGGTCAGCAGATCTCTGGTCAGGGTCAATGAGACCTGGCAACGGCCTTGCTGGTCAGTACCCGCTTCGGCAAGCACGTCTCTGGTTCCTTCGGCTGGGATAAGCCCCTTTTGGGTACGAAGATTTGGTTTACAAATTGTTAACGCATCACCCGAGCCACCAATATATTAAGAGGAAATCCGCCTATTCCTCTAGTTCGAACGTCCCGAACAGGTACAGCGGCTTGCCGTCTTCATCGAGTTCCAGATCCCCGGTCACCCGGCACCGAACCTCTTTGCCTTCGCCGGTTTGCAGGGTCTCGACCACGTCGAACGGGTCTTTCTTTTGCAGCGCCCGGCGCAGGTGCGTCTCTAGCCGATCCCGCGAGTCCGGGGCGAACTGTTTCAGCGCGGCACCGAAGCTTCGGGTCTCTGTCTGGTCCTGCCACAACAGATCCTGCAACCACGGGCTCCAGAAGGTCAGGTCATTGCCGATGTCGTGAGAATAGAAACCGATCGCCTGCTTTGCCGCGATCCTGTTATAGTGCCGGACCAGCAGGTCGTCCGTCCGCGCCCGGGTATAGTCGCGGAACACGCCGACCATCGCCACCGTCTCGCCGGACTCGTCCCGGACGGCGGCGCCTGCCGCTTCCACCACGATCACCCGACCGTCCGCCCGCATCAACCGCGCGAAAAAGTGGAACGGCGTGCCGGACTCTGCGGCGTCGTCAAGCTTCGACCGGATGCGCGCCCTGTCTTCGGGAACGTAGTAAGCGAAGGCGGCGTCGATCGTCGGCGGGGCCTGGTTATGCGGCAGGCCGTGAATCGCGAAAGTCTCGTCCGACCATGTCAACGACCCGCTGCCCATGTTGAACCGCCACGTGCCAATGTTCCCGAACGACCGCAGCGTTTCGTTCAGCAAGGTGTCGCCGGCCATGTCCATGCTGTCGATCATCACGACCAGCCCGATCAGTTCGTCCCCGTCGGACACCAGCGGCGTCACGGTCAACAGCTTGAGTTGCCAGTAAACTTCGAAGTAACGCGTGCAACTGCGCCGTTCCACAAGCGCCTGCGAACAGATATCCATCAAAGGCGGATAGCCCGGCGGGATGCGGCACTGCGACAGGTGCCCCATCGACTGCCCCCGGTCGCGGATCTCGAAGGTCTCGACAGCACTGCCCGACGCGTGCCGGATCAGCAGCCCCGGATCCAGCATCATCATCACGGTCGGCAGGTGCTTGATCAGCCCGTTCAGTTCGACCCCCGTGCGTTCAAGCTGGGCGCTGTTCACGATCAGCTCTTCGTTGACGGTGATAAGTTCCTCGTTGGTGGACTGCAGTTCCTCGTTCGAGGTCTCAAGCTCTTCGTTGGTGGATTGCAGTTCTTCGTTCGACGACTGCATTTCCTCGTTCAGCGACTGCAACTCCTCGTTCGAGGTCTGCAATTGCTCGATCGCCACCTGCAACGTCTCGCGGGTGCGGGTCAGTTCGGTCTCAAGATACTCGGCATAATCGCTTTGCTTGTCTCCGCCCGGCACCGGTGGCACGCGTTGCTCGGTCTCGAACGCGACCAACACCAGCGCCTCGGTCTCTTCGTCCGGCTTGACCGGATAGGCGGTCATCCGAACCGTGTTGAAATCGCGCGCCTCGATCTGGTGCCATTGGCCATACCGGGGCTCGCCGTGCTTCAGCGCCACCATCACCATGCTGTTGGCGTCATAGGCCAGCGCCTTGCGCAGCACGTTCAGGGTCATGTTTCCTTGGATCGGCACCTTCATCTCGATGAACGGGGCGATGTCTCCATAGATCCGCTGCACCACCCGTTCGGCATTGACCAACAGCCCGGTCCCGGCGACCGACCGTGCCAGCGCATCGAACCGTTTGCGATCCTCGGGCGGCGCCTCGCTGCTGCGGGACGGCACCGGGGACGGACGCCGCCGCAAATCCGGCGGAAGCGACTGGTCCAGCGCCGCGACCGCGGGCAGTCGGCTGCTTTGCTTGCGGAAGATCTTGCCGCCCGGCAGGACCGATGAAAACAGGTGCTCCAGCACGCCCGTGGTCTCGGAGGTGCCAAGGAACAGCAGCCCGTCCGGTTTCAAAGCGTACTGAATCCGGGTCAGGACACGTTCCTGCAGGCGCGGCTCGAAATAGATCAGCACGTTGCGGATGCTGACCAGATCGATGGACATGAACGGCGCGTCCTGAAACACGTTGTGCCGCGTGAACATCAGGTGCTTTTTCAGCCGCGGGCTGGCCTCGATGTGGTCGTCGCCGAGAATGAAATACCGTGACAGGTACTTCTGCGGGATATCCGCAATCGCGGCCGCCGGGTACATTCCCGCCCGACCGATCTTCAAGGCGCGGTCGTCGATGTCGGTGGCGAAGATCTGAAGCCGGTCGGTGGGCACGTTGTCCAGCCCGCCCATCGCCTCGACCGCCAAGACCGCGATGGAATAGGCCTCTTCCCCGGTCGCGCAGCCCGGCACCCAGATCCGCACCGCCGCGTCCGGCGTCTCTGACAGCTTGTCGGCCAGCACCTTCGACAGCAGATTGAACTGCTCGGGGTCGCGGAAGAAGTTGGTGACCGAAATCAGCAGGTCCCGGTACAGCGCGTCGACCTCCTCGACCGACACGCGGCAGTGTTCGACGTAGTCTTTGAACTCTTCGATGCCTTTGGCGATCATCCGGCGGTGGATGCGGCGATTGATCGTGGTTTCCTTGTAGTGGCGGAAATCCACGCGCGTGTGGGCCAGCAGGATCTGGAACAGATCCGAATTCCGGTTGTCGCGTTCGTACATCGCGCGCAGGCTGTCCAGATCGCGCGGGCGTTCGAGGATCTTGGCAAGGTGAAGGCCGATCTGCTGCGGCGTCAGCGTAAGATCGACACAGCCCGTCCGAATGGCGGCGACGGGCATACTGTCGTATTTGCAGGACTCCGGCTGCTGCGCGATCGTGATGCCGCCCGCCTCGCGGATTGCCTGTATCCCGTAACTGCCGTCGCTTCCCGTGCCGGACAGGACGATACCCACCGCGTATTCACCGGCGTTCTGCGCCAAGGACTTGAACAGCCGGTCCGCCGAGGGCTTGGAACTGGCCGGGTGCCCCAAGGGTTCGGCCAGCTTTAGATGGCCGTCCACGTAGATCACGTCGTTGCCCGGCGGCGGGATGTAGATCGTGCCTTCGACCGGCTCGACGCCATCCTCGATCTCGGCCACCGCCAGCAAGGTTTCCCGCGCCAGAAGCTGCACCAGCATGCTTTTGTGGCTGGGCGACATGTGTTGCGCCAGCACGTAGACGCAGTTGAGGTTCTTCACGAGGTTCTGCACCAGCAGCGAGGTCGCCTCGAGCCCGCCCGCCGACGCACCGACACCGACAATGACCATCGGTCTGTTCGTCTCCTGCTCAGACACCGCGCCCCCCCATGCTTGGCCCCGAACCGTGGGGTCTGAATAGGACCACAGCTTTTGCGTGCACGGCAACATCGCGAGGCCCCGAAAGGCGAAACGCGGCTGATTATGTTGCATTCAAAACTTTAAGAACGCTAATTAACTCCTTAATTTAAACAACTTTAACCAGAACTTAGAACCACCTCGGATCGGGCATCACAGCGGATCGCTCCGCGCATCTCACATTGATTTCAAAGCGGAATTCGGGACGGCCACCGACGCCCCGGCAGACCGTCACCACGCGCCACCAATCGCACCGAGGGCCAAAGCGGGACGGCACCGGTCGCGACCTTCGCGCCGCCTTGGAAACGGTGGATGGGTGAATTTCCGGCACGGCTGCAAAGATGATTCGGCGTTAGACGCCGCCGACCGCCCCCGCCCGTTGAAACGCGGCCGAAAATGCGCCGTCCCGCACCCCGGCGACCGCCTTGGTTTTCAACCCTTTTTCGGCAAGACCCGGCCGCTGTGGCGCGCAGGCAACGTCCAAGGCGCCCGGCGGACAATCCGATACCGCTTAATACGCGCGCGAGTCGGAAATGGCTCCGTGTCATCCAACATCCGCGTTATCAGCACCGAAAAGGGCCTGACTCTCCGTTTCGGGCTGATAAATATTAAACGTCTTCGAAGCGGATGCCCGCATGCGAAGGGATCGCGGGCCGAAAATCCGCGACGGAGAAAAGACGATACAGGGGGACCTTCACGCGCATGGACAGTGCATTGCTTCCGATCATGGCGATCCTGCCCTTCCTCGGGGCGCTCGTTCCGGGCCTGATGATCCGTGCAGGCCGCAATGCCTGCGCGACGTTCACCGCCGTCCCGACCCTCCTTGCGCTGGTGTTCCTTGGCCTTATGGCGCCCGCCGTCTTCCGCGGCGAGGTCGTGCAAGCCCAGTTCGAGTGGCTGCCCGCCCTTGGCCTGTCGGCCTCTTTCTTCCTTGACGGTCTGGGCCTGCTGTTCGCGGCGATGATCCTTGGCGTCGGGCTGTTGATCATCCTATACGCGCGTTTCTACCTGTCCGGCGACGACCCGATGGGGCAGTTCTACACCTACCTGCTGCTGTTCCAAGGCGCGATGCTGGGCATCGTCGTGTCCGACAACATCCTGCTTTTGCTAATTTTCTGGGAACTGACCTCGTTGTCGTCCTTCCTGCTGATCGGCTATTGGAAACACCTGCCCGATGGCCGTCAGGGCGCCCGCATGGCGCTGACCGTGACCGGCGCGGGCGGTCTGGCGATGATCGGCGGGATGCTGATCCTTGGGAACATCGTCGGCAGCTACAACCTGACCGACATCCTTGCCGCCGGTGACCAGATCAAGGCGTCGGACTGGTATTTGCCCGCGCTGATCCTGATCCTGCTGGGCGCTTTCACGAAGTCGGCGCAGTTTCCGTTCCACTTCTGGCTGCCGCACGCGATGGCCGCACCCACCCCGGTGTCGGCCTACCTGCACTCGGCCACGATGGTGAAGGCGGGCGTGTTCCTGATGGCCCGCATGTGGCCCGCGCTGGCGGGGACCGACGCGTGGTTCTACATCGTCGCCTCTGTCGGCCTGATCACGATGGTGCTTGGCGCGCTGATCGCGCTGTTCAAGGACGACCTTAAGGCGCTGCTGGCGTTTTCCACGGTGTCCCACCTTGGCCTGCTGACCATGCTGCTGGGTTTCGGCACCCCGATGGCCGCCCTTGCCGCGGTGTTCCACATCATCAACCACCTGACCTTCAAGGCGGCGCTGTTCATGACCGCCGGCATCGTCGACCACGAAGCCCACACCCGCGACATCAAGCGTCTGGGCGGTCTGGCGAAGCTGATGCCGATCACCGCCGTCATCGGAACCGCCGCTGCCCTGTCGATGGCGGGCATCCCGTTGTTCAACGGCTTCCTGTCGAAGGAAATGATGCTGGAAGAGGCGTCGCACACCTATTGGCTGGGCAACGACTGGCTTGTGCCGGGCCTTGCGACCATCGGCGCGCTGCTGTCGGTCGCCTATTCGCTGCGCTTCATCTTCCACGTCTTCGGCGGGCCGGTCCGCGACGACTATCCGCACACGCCGCATGACCCGCCCGTCGGCCTGTGGGCCTCGCCCGCGATCCTCGTGGTGCTGGTGGTGGCGATCGGCGTCCTGCCGTGGCTGGCCGAGCCCATCGTGATGCTCGCCGCCGGCGCCGTCACGGGCGGAGACCTGCCCGATGTGCACCTCAAGCTTTGGCACGGCGTCACCCCGGCGCTGTTCATGTCGATCATCGCCGTCGTCGGCGGGGCGATCCTGCTGGCCGTGCACCGCCCGCTGGACCGGCTGTGGATCGCATCCCCCCGCCCCGAGGCGAAGACGCTGTTCGATGGGCTGGTGAACGCCTGTGTCGCCGCCACGCGCCGGTTCACCGACGTGACCCACAACGGCGCGATCAGCCGCTACCTTGCGATCTTCGTCGCCGCGACGGTGCTGCTGGGCTATCTCGCGTGGCGCGGCGGCGGCATGTTGCCCCCGACGCGCGACCTTGTTCCCGTGCCGCCGGTCATGGCGGTGGGCTGGCTTCTGCTGGTCTTCGCCGCCGGGTACATCGTGGTCCGTCACCACAACCGCTTTCACGCGCTGGTCCTGATCAGCATCGTCGGCCTGATGATCTCGGCCGGGTTCGTCTACATGTCGGCGCCCGATCTCGCCCTGACGCAGATCACGGTCGAAACGGTCACCATCCTGCTTCTGCTGCTGGCGCTCCACTTCCTGCCCAAGCATTCGCCGGACGAAAGCGGGACGGGCAAGCGGTTCCGCGACGGGGCCATCGCGCTGTGCGCAGGCGGAGGCGTCGCCGCCCTGACCTTCGCGTTCCTGACGCGCGACTTCTCGACCATCTCGGACTATCACCTCGCCAACTCGTACAAGGGCGGCGGCGGCTCCAACGTCGTGAACGTCATCCTCGTCGACTTCCGGGGCTATGACACCTTCGGCGAGATCATCGTGCTGGGCATCGCGGGCCTGACCATCTACGCGCTGATGGAGGCGCTGCTGAACGGTCCCGCCTCGCGCCGCCTGCGCAACATGGACTTCAGCCAAGACCGGTCGCGCGACCGCCACCCGCTGATGATGGTGATCGCCACCCGCGTGATGCTGCCCATCGCCGTCGTGGTCGGCATCTACATCTTCCTGCGCGGCCACAACCAGCCGGGCGGCGGCTTCGTCGCGGGTCTTGTCGTGTCGATCGCGCTGCTGATGCAGTACATGGCCTCGGGCTTCGCATGGACCCAAAGCCGTCAGCGGATCGAGTACCACTCGATGATCGGGTCGGGCGTCGTGATCGCCGGGCTGACCGGCATGGGCGCGTGGCTGGCGGGCAAACCGTTCTTGACCAGCGCCTTCGGCTACGTCCACCTGCCCCCGATCGAGGAATTCGAACTGGCGACCGCCATGCTGTTCGACCTTGGCGTGTTCCTGTGCGTGCTGGGGGCGGTGATGCTGATGCTNTACTCGCTGTCNCGCATCGCGCGCTATGCNGGCGAAACCGTCAACATCGACCCGATGGACTATGACCCGTCGCTCGCCATCCTCGGCGACGAAACGGTAGACCCCGCGTCCGCTTCCGCGAAGGAGGAGAACTGATATGGAAATCCTCGTCGCAAGCGCGGTCGGCTTCCTGACCGCCGCCGGTGTCTACCTGATCCTGCGGCTGCGCGCCTTCCCGGTGATCCTCGGGATTTCGTTCCTGTCCTACGCGGTGAACGTGTTCCTGTTCGCCACCGGACGCATCGCCGTCAACATGCCGCCCGTTCTCGATCCTTACGGAGACGCCTCTTACACCGACCCGCTGCCGCAGGCGCTGGTGCTGACCGCCATCGTCATCTCGTTCGGGATGACGGCGGTGCTGGTGATGGTGGCGCTGGGGGCCTACCTCGAATCCTCCGATGACAAGATCGACATGACCGACGACCACGACACCACGACCGAGCCCGCGGAGCAGCCCGAATGAACCACTGGATCATCGCTCCGATCATCCTGCCGGCCATGATCGCGCCGATCGTGGCCTATGTGATGCGCTACGACATGGTGCTGTCGCGGACCTTCTCGCTGGCCACGACCGTGCTGCTGGCCGCGATCTCATTCGCTCTGGTGTTGCAGGCCGCCGACGGCACGGTGCATGTCTATCGCCTTGGCGACTGGCCCGCGCCCTATGGCATCGTGCTGGTGCTTGACCGGCTGTCCGCCATGATGCTGCTGGTGACCTCGGTGCTGGGGCTGCTGGTACAGACCCACGCCATCGCCTCGGGCTGGGACGCCCGTGGCCGACACTTCCACGCGCTGTTCCAGTTCCAGCTGATGGGCATCAACGGCGCCTTCCTGACCGGCGATGCTTTCAACCTGTTCGTCTTCTTCGAAGTGCTGCTGATCGCGTCCTACGGGATGATGATCCACTCTGGCGGCAAGCGGCGGCTGCAGGCGGGGCTGCAATACGTGGTGATGAACCTTGTCGGCTCCACCCTGTTCCTGTTCGCGCTCGGCACGCTTTACGCGGTGACCGGCACGCTGAACATCGCCGACCTCGCCGTAAAGGTGCAAGAGATCCCGCCCGAGGACGCGGGCCTGATCCGCGTTGCGGCGATGCTTCTGATGATCGTCTTCGCGATCAAGGCGGCGCTGTTCCCGGTGCAGTTCTGGCTGCCCGGCGCCTATTCCAACGCCCCTGCCCCGGTGGCCGCCCTGTTCGCGATCATGACCAAGGTCGGCGCCTACGCGATCATCCGCATCCACACCGTGGTGTTCGGACCGCAGACGCCCGCGCTGGACGGGCTGCCGGGCGACTGGCTGTTCCCGGCGGCGGTCATCACCACCTTCATCGGCGCCTTCGGCGTGCTGGGCGCGAAACGGCTGATGCAGCTGATCTCGTTCTCGGTCCTGGGGTCGATGGGCACGCTGATGCTGGCGATCGCGGCCTTCACCCCCGAGGCCGGGCTGGCCGCGCTGTACTATCTGCTGCACTCGACCTTTGCGGCGGCGGCGCTGTTCCTGCTGGCCGACCTCGTGGTGACGCACCGCAACTCGGGCGACCTGCTGAAAGCCGCACCGCCCACGGTGCAGAACGGGCTGTTCGCAGCGCTGTTCTTCGGCGCGGCCATCGGCATGGCGGGGATGCCGCCGCTGTCGGGCTTCCTCGGCAAGCTGCTGATCCTCGACGCGCTGGCGGACCACCCGCAGATGGCGTGGGCCTGGGTCGCGGTGCTGGGCGGATCGCTGATCACCATCGTCGGCTTCGCCCGCGCGGGCAGCCTGCTGTTCTGGAANTCCACCGCGACNGACGTGAAACCGGCCGAGGCGCATGACGCCCTGCCCGCCGACATCACACCGTCGGGCCCCGCCGTGCTGTTTCCGACCTTCGCGGCCCTCGGCGTGCTCGCGGCGCTCACCATCCTCGCCGGCCCCGTCTCGCGCTATCTTCAGGCCACCGCCGACGAACTGCACGATCCGGCCGCCTATATCGAACAGGTGCTGATCAATCAGGGCGAAACGAAGGACCTGTCCGACCACGGCGACGCTGACTACGGCGACGGCGAAGGGTACGGGGACGGCGATCATGCCGAGGACGACCACGGCGACGCCGCCACCGAAGGAGGGACCGACTGATGCTGTTGAAACGGATCTTTCCCCACCCGCTCGTCAGCCTTGCGCTGGTCGTGGTCTGGCTGATGCTGGTCAACAAGGTCACCCTCGGCAACCTGATCCTCGGCAGCGTGATCGGCATCATCGTGCCCGCCATGACCGGGCCCTACTGGCCCAACCGGCCAAAGATCCGGCGACCGCTGAAGATCGTGGAATACGGGCTGGTGGTGCTGTGGGACATCGTCGTCGCCAACGTCACCGTCGCCGCGATCATCCTGTTCAAGCGCAACGAGAACATCCATTCGCGCTGGATCTGCGTGCCGCTCGACCTGACCTCGCCCGAGGCGATCACGGTGCTGGGCGGGACGATCACGATGACCCCGGGCACCGTCGCGTCGGTGCTGGCGGCGGACGGGTCCAGCATCCTTGTCCACTGCCTGCACACCGACGACCCCGACGGCACACGGGACCAGATCAAGCACCGCTACGAACGCCGCCTGATGGAGATTTTCCAGTGATCACCTACGCTCTCTTCTTCGCTTTCGGCTGCTTCGGCCTCGCCCTTCTTCTGAACCTGTGGCGGATCATCACCGGGCCGGACTCGGCGGACCGCATCCTTGCGCTGGACACGATGGTGATCAACGCGATCGCGATGATGGTGCTCTACGGCATCTGGCAGGGCACCTCGGTCTACTTCGAGGCGTCGATGCTGATCGCCATGGTCGGCTTCGTCTCGACCGTCGCCTATTGCCGCTTCGTCCTGCGCGGCGACATCATCGAGTAGGAGACGCCCATGCACATCGCGCTCGAAATCGCCGTCTGCGTCTTCCTCGTCATCTCCGGCGTGTTCGGACTGGTGGGGTCCTTCGGCCTCATCAAGCTGCACGACACCATGCAGCGGCTTCACGCGCCGACCAAGGCCACCACGCTGGGCGTCGGCGGCGTGCTGATCGCCTCGATGATCTACCATTGGGCATCGACCGGGCAGGTCACCTTCCACGAACTGCTGATCACGCTGTTCCTGTTCCTGACCGCGCCGGTGTCGGCGAACTTCATCGCAAAGACCTACCTTGCGCCCAACGTGGATGAAGACGCGCTTCCCGATGCGCAGACCGAACACGGCTGGGCGATCTACAACGACCCGCCGCTGATCGCGGAAGCCCTGGACTCGGAAAACGAAAAAGGCGCCTGACACGGCGCCTTCTTCTCTTTCAAAATACCTCGGGGGGGGCCGCGCAGCGCGCGGACGGGGGCAGAGCCCCCTCTGCCTGCTTTGACGCGCACCACAGGTGCGACGGGGGCAGCGCCCCCTCCCCCGCCGGTCATCCGGGCCTTGGCCCGACCGGGCAGGAACCGCCGCCCAACGGGTACGGGACCCCGGCGGCGGCGGCGACCATCACAGCTGGATGGTGATCTCTTCGATCTCGGCCTTCGAGGCGCCGCGGTAGGCGGTCACTTCGATCTCGACCTTGAAGTCCGGCGCGCCCAGCGGCGAGCAGGTGACGGTGCGCTGCGGGTCGATGCCCTTCAGGCGCTCGCCGACGTAGGTCATGACGGCTTTCGCGTCTTCCACGTAGGGGATGAAGATCTTCGACTGCACGACGTCTTCCAGGCACGAGCCGACGGACTTCAGCGCGCCTTCGATGTTGTTGAAGCACTGCTTGGCCTGCTCCACGGCGTCTTCCGACATCTCGCGGGTCTTGTAGTTACGGCCTGCGGTGTTCGACACGAAGATCCAGTCGTCCACTGCGACGATACGCGAGTAGCTTTCCTTCTCTTCGAAGATCGAGCCGGATTTCACCTTGGTAATCTTGACCATTGCCTATGTTCCTTGTGTTGGCGTTGGTTTTCTGGGCGAGAAAAGCCGGCCCGGTCGCGGATGCGACCGGGTCGGAGTTGGAGCACCTCGGGGAGGAATCAGGCGCTCAGGTTGTAGACCGATGGTGCGAGATCGGCGCTGATGCGGCCTTCGGCAAGGTCGCGGCGCACCGCGTCCTCGGGCCGCTTGGCCGGGTCGCCGTAGCCGCCGCCACCTGGGGTGACGATCGACACGATCTGGCCCGGTTTCAGATCGACCATGCCGGAGAACTCGGTGCGGCCGTCGCCGAAGTCGAGATGGGTGCAGTCCGCCTGCAGCCCGCCTTCAAGGCCCCACGGGTTCGACCCCACGCGGCTGCCTTCGACGGTGAAGCGGCATTCCTTCTCGGCGCGGTAGACGCGGCGAATGCCCATGCCGCCCCGGAACTCGCCGGACCCGGCACTGTCGTCGACCAGTTCATAGCGCAGCAGGGTCAGCGGATATTCCAGCTCCAGCGCCTCGACCGGCAGGTTCGAGGTGTTGGTCAGGCCGACGTGGATGCCCGACAGGCCGTCCGCCGAGGGACGCGCCCCGCCGCCGCCGCCGATGGTTTCCAGGTAGACCCAGATGTCGCCGTTGTCGTCGGTGCCGTTGAAGATGGCGCCGGTGCAGCAGCCGTTCCCCGCCGCCATCACCTTGCCCGGCAACGCCTTGGCCAGCGCGCCGTACACAAGGTCGGTCACCCGCTGCGCCGCCGCGATGCGGCCGTCCACGGCCGCCGGGTGTTCGCAGTTCAGGATCGTACCCTTGGGCGCGGTCACGGTCAGCGGACGGGCCAAGCCGGCATTCGGCAGGATCGTCGGATCCAGCACCGATTTCACGGTGAAGTAGCAGGCCGCCAGCAGCGAAGTGTAGATCAGGTTCAGACCGCCCCGCACCTGCGGCGGGCCGTCGAAGGCCAGCCGCATCTGGTCGCCTTCCACGGTGATGTCGACACGGAACGCCATCGCCTCGGCGCGCTGGTTGCTGTCGAACGTGTCCGAGAAGGAATAGGTCCCGTCGGGGATCGCGGCGATCGCGGTGCGCATCTTGCGTTCGGCGTAGTCCTGCAGCGCGTCAGCGGCGGCCAGCACCTTGTCGCTGCCGTATTTCTCGCACAGGTCGGTCATCCGCTGCACGCACAGCCGGTTCGCCGACATCTGCGCGCGCAGGTCCGACAGACGTTCGCGCGGCACCTGGCAGTTCAGCAGGAACATCGACTGAAGGTCGGTGTTCAGCTCGGCCTTGCGGTACAGGCGGACCGGCGGGATGCGCAGGCCTTCCTGGAAGATGTGGTCGTGGCCACGGTCCGCGAAGTCCGAGTGGTGCGCGGTGTTGACGGCCCAGCCGATCACGGTGGCATCCACGAAGATCGGTTCCGCCAGCACGATGTCCGGCAGGTGGGTGGCGCCGCCCGCGTAGGCGTCGTTCGCCATGAACACGTCGCCCGGCGCGATGTCCTGCAGGTCGAACCGTTCGAGGATCGCGGGGATCACACCAAGGAACGACCCAAGGTGCATCGGGATGTGTTCCGCCTGGCACAGGGTGTTGCCGCGGTGGTCGAACAGCGCGGTGGAACAGTCGCGCCGTTCCTTGATATTGGTCGAGTAGGACGCGCGCACCAGCGCCTCGCCCATTTCCTCGACGATGGATTGCAGCGCCGAGCCGATGACCTCGACGGTAATGGGATCGATGGGCGTGCTCATGCCTTCACCTCCAGGATGAGGTTGAGATAGGGGTCCACGGTGCCGGTCATGTCGGGCAGGATCACGGTGGTCGTGTCCATTTGCTCGACGATGGCCGGGCCTTGGATGACGTTGCCGGGGCGCAGCTTGTCGCGGGCGTAGACCGGCGACGGAACGAAGTCCTTCGCCTCGGCCATATAGACCTCGCGGCTGTCGATCTGCGCGGCCGAGGGGTCTTCGCCCTCGATCTCCTGCGCGGCGAACTGGGCCTTCTTCACGATGCCCGCCGCTTCAAGGCGCAGGGTGACCAGCTGGATCGGCTCGCCTTCCACGACGAACCCGAACCGCTGCTTGTGCGCGGCCTCGAAGCCCGCTTCCAGCGCCTTGAACGTCTCGGCGGTGATCGGGCCCGCGGGGACCGGCACCGACAGTTCATAGTTCTGGCCCATGTACCGCATGTCGGCGGTGCGGGTCATGACTTGCCGGTCGGCTTCGATGCCTTCCTTGTCGAACCAGTCCGCGGCCTGCCCTTGCAGCTCGGTATATCCGGCCTCGACCGGGCCAAGCGCCTCGCTGCCCAGCGGCATCAGGCGGGACATCGCGAAGTCGGCACGCAGGTCGGTCAGCAGCAGACCCAGCGCGCACAGGGTGCCGGGGGTCAGCGGAACGATGACCTTGCCCATGTCCAGTTCGCGCGCCAGCCGCGCGGCGTGCAGCGGGCCCGCGCCGCCGAAGGCCATCAGCGCATAGTCGCGCGGGTCATGCCCACGCTGGACCGAGATCACGCGGATCGCCTTCGCCATGTTGGCCGTCACGACCGAGATGATGCCCTGCGCGGTTTCCATCACATCAAGGCCAAGCTTGTCGGCCAGACGCTGCACGCTTTCGACCGCAAGGTCGCGGCGTACCTTCATGCGCCCGCCAAGGATCTCGACCGGGTTCAGCGTCTGCAGCACAATGTTGGCGTCGGTCACCGTCGGTTCGGTCGAGCCGAGGCCATAGCACACCGGGCCGGGGTTCGCGCCCGCCGAGCGGGGGCCGACCTTCAGCAGGCCGCCGGTGTCGACGTGGGCGATCGAGCCGCCGCCCGCACCCACGGTGTGAATGTCGAGCATCGGCGCCTTGATCGGATAGCCGTGCACGTCGGCCTCGCCGGTCAGCTGGCACACGCCGTTCTGCAGCAGCGCCACGTCGGACGAGGTGCCGCCCACGTCGAAGGTGATGATGTTGTCGAAGCCGGACATCTTGCCGATGGCCTGCGCCGCNACCACGCCGGTGGACGGGCCGGACAGCACTGTGCGCACCGGCAGGTCAGCCGCGGTGTCGAAGCCGATGACGCCGCCGTTCGACTGGGTCAGTTGCGGCGCGACCTTCAGGCCGATCTCGTCCAGACGGTCTTTCAGGCGGCGGATGTACCGCTGCATGACCGGGCCGAGGTAGGCGTTGACCACGGTGGTGGACAGACGCTCGAATTCGCGGAATTCGGGGGCGACGTCGTGGCTGGTGGACACGAAGACATCCGGCAGTTCCTCGGCGATGACCTTCTTGGCCATCTCCTCGTGCTCGGTGTTCAGAAAGCCGTACAGGAAGCAGACGGCCAGCGCCTTGACGTCTTCCTTGGCCAGCGCGCGAACCTCGGTGCGCAGGGCGTCGACGTCCAGCGGAAGATCGACGGTGCCGTCGTACTTCAGACGCTCGGGAACCTGACGGCGCAGGTCGCGGGTGACCAGCTGCTCGGGCTTCTCTGCGAACATGTCGTACAGGTTCGGACGCTTCTGGCGGCCGATTTCCAGCAGGTCGCGGAAACCATCCGACACGATCAGCCCGGTTTTCACGCCGCGCAATTCGATCAGCGCGTTGGTCGCGACCGTCGTGCCGTGACCAAGAAAGCCCAGCTCGGACGCGTCGGCGCCCACCTGTTCCAGACCTTCGACCACACCTTGCGTGATACCGCGCGACGGATCGTCCGGCGTGGACGAGACCTTCCAGATCTCGACCTTGCCGGTCTCGTCATCGAACAGGCAGACGTCAGTGAACGTCCCGCCGGAATCTACGCCAATTCTCCATGTCATTGGTTTTAGTCCCTGCTTTGTACTCTTACGCCGCGGCCGGAGTGACGGCCTCGGAATGCGTGTTGCGGAACCGTTCCAGCCGGAACGGCTTGGGGTCGACCACCGGCGCGGTGCCGCGCACGATGTCGGACATCAGTTGCCCTGCTCCCGGACCCGAGCCGAAGCCGTGCCCCGAGAAGCCTGCATTCAGGTAAAGACCCGGCACTTTCTCGACCGGGCCGATCACCGGGATCGCGTCTGGCGTCGCGTCGATCATGCCTGCCCAGCCATGCGTGACGCGCGCGTCCGAGAAGATCGGGAAGGCGCGTGGAAGCGTCTTCAGGATCAGGCGGTTGAACGGCTCGTGCGGCTGCGGATCAAGGACGCGCACCATTTCGAACGGGCTGCGCGCGTCCAACGCCCAGCGCCGCGGCAGCTTGAGCTCGGTCACGAACTGGCCGTTCACGCGCAGCTTCAGCTCGCGCCAGCTTTTCAGGAAGGTCGGGAAGAAATCCCCGAACAGACGGAAACTGTCGGGCACGATGGGCGCCACGTTGGCATTGCGCACCGCGACGGTGAACCCGCCGTCCTGCCGCTTGCGGAAGGCGAAATCGCCGCCGCCCACCGGCATGTCCGTCACCTGCGCCGCGCTTTCGATGCGGGCGGCGGTGCCAAGGATCTTCAGCTGCGGGAAGTTGACCCCGAGATTGCCAAGGAACATGCGCGACCACGCCCCCCCGGCGATGACAGCGCGTTCGCAGCGGATCGTGCCACGTTCGGTCACGATGGCGCTCAGTTGCCCGGCCGACGTCTCGATCCCGCGTACCGCGCAATTCTCGAAGATCTTCACGCCAAGACGCTGCGCGCCCTTCGCCATCTGCGGCACCGCTTTCCACGGCTCTGCCTTGCCGTCGTTCGGCGTGTAAAGCCCCATGCTGTAGCGCGGGCTGATCCCCGGCAGCAGCTTGGCCAGCCCCTTGCCGTCCAGCACCTCGGACGCCATGCCGGCGTCCTTGGCATAGTCGGCCCACGCGCTGAACTCGGCGATCTCGTGCTTGGTGCGGTTGACGTAGGTGATGCCCGTCTCGCGGAACCCGGTGTCGATCCCGAACCGCTGATCAAGCTCGCGCCAGCGGTTGAGGCTTTCGATCGTCAGGGGCAGTTCGACCGGATCGCGGCCCATCTGGCGCACCCAGCCCCAGTTGCGGCTGCTTTGTTCCGCGCCGATCTGTCCCTTTTCGCACAACACCACGTTCACCCCGGCCTCGGCCAGGTACAGCGCCGTGGTGACGCCCGCGATGCCACCGCCGACGATCACCACGTCCGCCGAGGCGGGCAGCGTTTCGTCCGGTGTAATGCGCTCGATCAGTCCGGGTATCATCATGACCTCACAGGGTATCTTCCAGCCGGCAGTTCACCAGCATTTCGGCCATCGCCGCGTTGTTCGGAAGCTCGATCGCGGTGCGGACAAGGTTCGCCATCGTCTCAGGCTGGATCATCTCTTCGGGCGTCACCTTGCTGGTGTACGCGCTCATCTCGGTGCGCACGAACGAGGGGCAGATCGCGGTGGCGCGCACGCCCTTCTCCCAGCCGACCTGCCGGGTGGTGTGGGTCAGGCCCATCGCCGCGAACTTGGTCATGTTGTAGCCCACCAGCGGGTTGCGCACGCGCTTGCCCGACATCGACACAACATTGACGATACGGCCACGGCCCGTCGCTTCGAGATGCGGCATGCACAGTCGGATCATCCGCAACGGCGCTTTGACGTTCACGGCCCAAAGCCGGTCCAGCGCCTCGTCGTTGTCGTCCATCAGGTGGACATGTTCGCCCAGCCCCGCGTTGTTCACCAGCCCGTCGATGCGGCCGAACTTCGCCGCCGCCTCGGACACCCAGGCTTCTGCCGTCGCCGGTTCGAACGCGTCGAAACGTGCATAATGCGTCATGTCATCCGCCGGGCCGTGCTCGCCTTCCAGCGCCTCGACATTCCGGGCCCCCAGCGAAAGCCGATAGCCGTGCGCCTTCAACTCGCGCACGATGGCCGCGCCGATCCCGCGGTTCGCGCCGGAAATCAGGATGACGGGGCTATCTTCTGTGGCGGTTGCCATAAAACTGTTCCTTCTTTGTCATGGGCGAGTCACCCGCTGACACTGACCCTTGCGCATTCATGCTCGTTTGTGAACGAAAAATCGCGACTCAATCAGAAATTTGCAGCTAAGCCGCAAATAGTCGCATAGTTTGATTAATAATTAGGCGCTAACCGCGACGTCATACGGTAGTTTTGCGAGAATGATTGACACA
Source organism: Maritimibacter sp. (assembly GCA_002701395.1). Lineage (GTDB taxonomy): Bacteria > Pseudomonadota > Alphaproteobacteria > Rhodobacterales > Rhodobacteraceae > Psychromarinibacter > Psychromarinibacter halotolerans. Next base: position 90,159 of record NZVC01000027.1, read on the forward strand.
AAGCGTCACATTATGCCTGCATCGAGCCGTGAACGCGCACTTAATGCCATTATGCGCACGCAAACGATCACATCCGGGCACGCGCCACCACTGCGTCGCCGCCAACAGAGAGAGAGGAACGGACTATGACCTTTTCGCGTAGATCCTTCATGAAGACCGCCGCCGCGACTGGCGCCCTTACGGCCCTCGGCCGTCCCGCGCTTGCGCAGGGCATCCGCTGGGACATGGCCGACGAATACGGCGAACAGGCGCTTTCGGGCAAGGCGTCGAAGTACTTCCTTGAGCAACTGAACGCCAAGATCGGCGACGCGCTTACCATCACCTACCAAGGCGGCGGCGCACTTGGTTATAACTCGGTCGACCACTTCGACGCCGTGCAGGACGGTGCCGTGCAGGCTGCCGTGACGCTGGTGACCCAGCTGGGCGGGATCGACCCGTTCTTCAACCTGTCCTCGCTGCCCTTCATCGCCTCGACCCCGGAAGAAGCCATGATGCTGTGGCAGGCCGCGCGCGAAGAATACGCGAAGATCTTCGAGGAAAACGGCATGGTCCTGCTGTGGGCGATGCCGAACCCGCCGTCGGGCATCAACGCGCCCGAGCCGATCACCTCGCCCGAGGCGCTGGAAGGCCTGCGCATCCGCACCTACGACGTGAACGGCACCAACACCATGATGAACGCCGGCGCCGCGCCGCTTCAGGTGGCATGGTCCGACCTGATCCCGCAGCTGTCCACCGGCGGCATCGACGCGGTTCTGACCTCGGCTGACGGCGCGATGCAGCTGTCGCTGTGGGACTACGTGTCCGACTTCACCGAGCTGAACTACGCGATGGGCCTGTTCATGTGCCACGTGAACAAGGACGAGTTCGACGCCCTGCCGGAAGACGTGCAGACCGCGATCATGGAAATCATCCCGGCGTGCGACGAGTACAACTGGTCGATCATGGTCGATTCCATCCAGACCGCCTACGACACGATGGAAGAAAACGGCATGACCATCACGCTTGACGATGATGTGCCCGCCGAGGTCTTCGAATTCCTGCAAGAAGCCGGCACCAGCGTGCGCGAGGACTGGGTCGCCCAGACCGGCGAACGTGGCCAGGCCGTGCTTGCCCGCTTCGAAGAGCTGAAATCGCAGGCCGGCTGACGCCGTCACCTGCGCTATACTGCCCGCGCCCTTTCCCTCCCGGGGGCGCGGGCACCCGGTAACGATTGCCCGAAGGAGGTCGCATGAGCGCCCAGACCCACCACGAAATGCCTGAGATCGAAGAACACCACCATCCCGAGGTGAACGACGACCCTGCATGGCTGGCCGTCATCGCGCGGATCTCCACGGCTCTCAACAAGCTGGCCGCCGTCGTCTCGGCGGCGCTGCTGGTCTGCATGACCTCGCTGATCCTCGTCGAGATCGGCATGCGCTTCTTCTCGAAATCCACCTACATGGCGGATGTCCTTGTGGGCTACGGCGTGGCCGCGATCACCTTCCTTGCGGCCCCTTGGGCGCTGGAGGAAGGCGCGATGATCCGCGTCACCGTTCTGACCGACAAGATGAAGGGCGCGGTCCGCTGGATCGCGGAAGCCTTTGCGCTGGCCTCTGCCGGTGCGCTGATGTGGTTCCTGATGATGCACCAGTGGGGGTCGGTCACCAAGCTGTTCGCCCGCGGCTCTGTCAGCCAGCACTTCATCCCCATCCCGCTCTGGATTCCCGAGGCCTTCTTCCTGACCGGCCTTGTCCTGCTGCTGTTCCATATCGTCGTTCGCGCCCTGCGGCTGCTGGCCGTTGGCCACGCCGAAGAACGCGCCCTGACCCTGTAAGCCCGAAGGACGACGTCTCATGACCACCGCCGCTTCCTCTCTTGTCCTTCTTGGCCTTCTGGTGCTGTTCCTTGGCGCCGGCACATGGATCTTCTCGGGTCTCATGCTGGTCGGCGCCAGCGCGATGTATTTCGTGCTGGACTTCAACCTGACCCGCATCGGGTCGATCGCCACCAAGGTGATCTCGTCCTCGGCGATCTCGTGGGAGCTTGCCGCGATCCCGATTTTCATGTGGATGGGCGACATCGTCTTCCGCACCGACATTTCGCAGCGCCTGTTCCGCGGCCTTGCCCCGATGGTCGCACGCATCCCCGGCGGGCTGCTGCACACCAACGTGTTCGGCTGCACCGTCTTCGCCGCCATCTCGGGGTCGTCCACCGCCACCACGGCGACGGTNGGCAAGATCACCATCCCCGANCTGCAAAAGCGCGGCTATGANATCAACCTTGCNTCCGGGTCGCTGGCNGGCGCCGGCAGCTTCGGCCTGCTGATCCCGCCNTCCATCGCGATGATCGTCTACGGCGTGNTGGCGCAGGTCTCGATCGCGGACCTGTTCGCCGCCGGNNTGATCCCCGGCCTGATGATGGCCCTGCTCTACTCTGGCTACATCGCCATCTCGGCGCTGATCAGCCCGTCCAAGGCGCCCCGCTACGAAGGCGAGATCACCCTTGGCACGCTGGGCAAGGGGTTGCTGGAACTGGCGCCGATCATGATCCTGATGTTCATCGTGCTGGGCTCGATCTATTCCGGCATCGCCACCCCGTCCGAGGCGGCGGCGGTCGGCGTCGCGGGCGCCATCGTGATCACCATCGTGACCGGCCAGTTCTCTTTCGCGCTGATGCGCGACAGCCTGATGAACACCATCCGCGTGTCGGCGATGATCCTGATGCTGATCGCGGCCTCGGCCTTCCTGTCGGCGGCCATCGCCTACATGCACCTGCCCACGCAGATCACCGAGGCGATCTCGGCGATGGATCTGTCGCCCTATGGCGTGCTGCTGATCCTTGCCGCGCTGTACATCGTGCTGGGCATGTTCCTTGACGGGACGTCGATGACCGTGATGACGGTTCCGATCGCCGTGCCGCTGATCGTGCAGGCCGGGTTCGACCCGCTGTGGTTCGGCATCTATCTTGTCATCATGATCGAGATGAGCGCCCTGACCCCGCCCGTCGGCCTGAACCTTTACGTTCTGCAGGGCCTGACCGGGGACAGCATGGGCCGCACCGTGCGCGCCGCTGCCCCGTTCTTCATCCTTCTCTGCATCGGTACGGTCATTCTGGCCGCCTTCCCTCAGGTTGTCCTTTGGCTTCCGAACGCTCTGTGACAATCGTTGCACATAATAAACGAACGACCGGGACAAGGACTTTTCAGTGGGTGATTTCGAGGATGCGATAAGCGAAGAGATGCTGCCGGCAGAACGGCGGCAGCGTCTTATCGAGTGGTTCAAGACCAATCAGGCGGGCGTCACGCAGGACCTTGCGCGGATGTTCAACATCTCGGTCTCGACGATCCGCCGCGACCTTGACCTGCTGGCCTCGGAAGGGCTGGTGCGCCGGACCCACGGCGGCGCGGTGGCGATCCGCAACCGCGCCACCTTCGAACTGTCCACCGACATGTCGCGCCGCACCGCGGTCGAGGAAAAGCAGGCCATCGTCGAGGTGGCGCTGAAGATGATCGAGCCGGACCAGTCGCTGCTGATCGACACCGGTGCGGTGATCTGTCACCTGCTGGCCGACGGCGTGGCGCAGCTGGACCACAACCTGACCGTCATCACCAACGACCTCTACGTCGCCAAGGCGCTGACCTACCGCGAGAACATCAAGCTGATCGTGCCCGGCGGCGCCTGCCGCTTCGGGTCGTTCTCGTTGTTGGGGGAACCGGCGCTGAGCTATCTCAAGGACATCCGCTGCGACACGTTCTTCATGTCGGCGGCGGCCATCGACGAGGAATGCGTGTCCGAGACGATGCTGGAGATGGTGCAACTGAAACGCGCGATGGTCGACGCCGCCCGCGAGACGGTCCTTCTGGCCGACAGCAGCCGCTTCATGGCCCGCGCCCTGCACCGCACCGCGCCGATCGAGCGGATCTCGACCATCATCACCGACCCCGGCCTCGCCGACGAGGACCGCGTGCGTTTTCCCTCGCCCACACCGTCCTTCCGCATCGCTCAGATGTAGCCCGCGCATCGTCGGGCCGCGGCTCGGCGATCCGACGGTCAAGGCGTGGCAGTTTATAGCGGCCAAGCATCCCAGCCTTCGCCGCGTCGCGATGCCCTTAGCCAAATCGCCGGGCCGTACGGGCGGCCCGACGATGCGCGGCGGCCCAAGGGGCCGCGGTTTCGCGCCGGGGGGGTGAAGTTGGGTGCGGCGGCCGGCAAAGTCCGGCCGCACTGGATTCTAGGGTGGGATATGCCCCTTCGGAGTTTAGCTAAGGCTTTTATCCTATTCTAGATATCCGCTATGCGGACAATGCGGCCATTGATGGGGTCCCGCTCAATGGCCGCATTGGTGGATGTCAGGCCGCTGCTGTCGCTTCGATCTCGAAGAGCAATCCAGGAATGGCAAGGCGTGTCACGCCCAATAGGGTCATCGGCGGGGCGACCTGATGCGGGCCGAAGCGCATGCCCAACAGGTCGAAATTCGTCAGCGCCGCATCGACATCCGTCGCATAGACCCCCAGCTTTATGACATTGCCCAGCGTCATACCGGCGTCTTTCAAAACCGCTTCGAGGTTGTCGAGCGCCAGGCTGATCTGCGCACGCATTTCTCCGGGATGCTGCGGATTGCCTTCGCCATCCACGGCGGTCTGGCCCGCGCAGATCACCTGCCGCGTCGCGCCATCGATCACCTCGGCCTGATTGTAGCCCAGCTTGATCGACCAGTCCCAGGGGTTCACCGCTGTCCGTTCCATATCGCAATCTCCTTGTTTTCAGATGCTGGAATCGGTGTAGAAGGAAACGGTGCCAAAATATGGCACCATTTTTGATAGTGTGCCGACATGAATGCGAGACTGAGACATGACGTCATCGTGCGGACCCTTCGCCGCAACGGCACGTCCACGATCGATGCGCTGGCCGAAGAGGTGGGTGCGTCCCGCCGCACCGTTTTGCGCGACATCTCTGCCCTTCGTGATGCGGGGTATGTCATCCATTCCGATGTCGGGCGCGGTGGCGGACTGCAGCTTGATCCGCAGTCCGTTCAGACGAGCGCGAAGCTGACGGTCCCGGAGGTCTTTGCCCTGTTGATCAGTGTCGCGGCGATGCGGGCCGCTGGGAACCTTCCGTTCTCTGAACTCGCCGATGCGGGCCTTGCCAGGATCGAGAAGGCCCTTCCCTCGGACAAGGTGAAGGATCTTCGGAGTTTTCTGGATTGCCTGCACATCGGCAAGGTGTCGCCGCTTCAGGATCTGTCCGACATGGGCAGGATGGACCCGGACCTGCTCCCGGCCTTTGAACGGGCGTTCCTGGGGCGCCACCTCATCCGGTTCGAGTATCGGGATGCGAAAGGGCGCAAGACCCGGCGCGAGGTGGAGCCGCAAGCCATGCTGATCCTGCCGCCCCTGTGGTATCTCGTCGGCTGGGATCCGACGCGTGACGATTTCCGGCATTTCAGGATGGACAGGATCAGCAATCCGGAAGCGATGGACGACACGGCTTTTCGCCGCCGGCATGTGCCCTTCGAAGACGATGTCTGCCCATACAGCGCATTGCAGAGCGAGGCGTCGACCAGGCCGCTCGCATGATGCGCAACATCCGGTAGAAAGAGCTCCACGCCGGCATTCGCCCTTCATCCCCCCAACGCAAAAGGGGCGCACCTCCCGGCACGCCCCTCACTTAACTCATCCGCCCCCAATCAGAACGGGTAATGCTGCCCCGGCTGTTCGATGGTGATCCAGCGGGTCTCGGTGAAGGCGTCGATGCCCTGCTGGCTGCCGAACCGGCCATAGCCCGAGTCCTTTACGCCGCCGAACGGCATCTGCGCCTCGTCCTGCACGGTCGGGCCGTTGATGTGGCAGATCCCGGCGCTCAGCCGGTCGGCCACGTCCAGCGCGCGGGTGATGTCCGAGCCGAACACAGCCGAGGACAGGCCGTATTCGGTGGTGTTCGCCAGCTCGACCGCGTGGTCGGTGTCGCGGGCGCGGATCACGCAGACCACGGGGCCAAAGCTTTCCTCGGTGAATAGCGGCATCGCGTCGGTGACGTGGTCGACGATGGTCGGCGGCATCACGGTGGAATCCTTCGGCGCGCCGCCGGTGGTGACCTTGGCCCCCATCTGCACCGCCGAGTCGATCAGCCCATCGACCTTCTCGACCGTATCCATGTCCACGACCGAGCCGATCACGACCTGTTCGGTCGGCTTGCCCACCGGCAGACCGGCGGTCTTTTCGGTGAACTTCTTCACGAATTCGTCCGCGATCTTGTCGTCCACGATCACCCGCTCGGTCGACATGCAGATCTGGCCCTGGTTCATGAAGGCGCCGAAGCAGGCGGCGTTCACCGCCGCGTCGATGTCGGCGTCCTCAAGAACGACCAGCGGCGCCTTGCCGCCCAGTTCCAGCAGGCAGGGCTTCAGGTGCTTGCCCGCCTGTTCGGCGATGATGCGGCCCACGCGGGTCGAGCCGGTGAAGTTGATGCGGCGGGTTTTCGGGTGCGCGATCAGGGCGCTGACCACCTCGGGCGCGTCCTCGGCCGAGTGCGTCACGACGTTCAGCACGCCGTTGGGCAGACCGGCGCGGCGGAACACCTCGCCGATCAGCATGTGAACGCGCGGGCATTTCTCGGACGCTTTCAGGATCACCGTGTTGCCGCAGGCAATCGGCATCGCCACGGCGCGGACGCCAAGGATGATCGCCGCGTTCCACGGCGCCATGCCGACCAGAACGCCCACCGGCTTCTTCTGCGCCATCGCCAGCGTGCCCGGCTTGTCGGACGGGATGACCTCGCCTTTCAGCTGCGTGGTCATCGCCGCCGCTTCGCGCAGGATCTTGGCCGCGAACATCGCGTTGAACCCGGCCCACGGGCCGGTGCAGCCGACCTCGTCGACATAGGCCGAGATGAACTCGTCGGTCATCGCCTCCATTTCGTCGGCGGCCTTGTTCAGCAGCGCGCGCCGCTCGGACGGGCCGGTCTTCGACCAGCTGGCAAAGGCGGCATCGGCTGCGGCCACGGCACGGTCAACGTCGGCCTTGCCGGCGGCGGGCGCGGTGGTGGCGACGGCGCCGGTGACCGGGTTCTTCCGGTCGAAGGTCCGTTTGCTGACGGCTTCGGCTTCTTGGCCGTCGATGAACAGGTCGATCTTCAAGGGGGTATCCTCCTCCAAAGGTGCAGTCTGCGGGTCGCGTCAGTCGCGCCCGATGGAAACTTCGATCAGCGCCAGACCCTTGTCGGCGCGGGTGTGGGCCAATGCCTCGGCCAGCGCGGTTTCGAACCCGTCGGCGGTCGAGACCTTGCGGGCCCACGCCCGGCTGGCCTGCGCCACGCGGACGAAATCGGGGCTGGGTTCCAGCGCGGTCAGCGGGATCTCGTTCGCCCGGGCGGCATAGCCGTTCGGGTACAGCCCCACGACGGACTGGCGCACGGCGCCCCACTCGGTGTTGTTCAGCACGACAAGCACGACCGACAGTCCTTTCGCCTCGGCAATCTGGTGGCACGCCACCGGGTTCGAGAACATGTAGGACCCGTCGCCCATCGTCGCGATCACGGTTCGGTCAGGATCGGCCATCTTGAAGCCCAGCGCGGTCGGAAAGCTCCAGCCCAGCCCGCCGGAATGGGGTTCCTGATACCACGCCTTGGAATGGCCCAGAGTCATCGGCCCCATCGGGCAGCCGAGTTCCGAGAACACCGTCGCCTCGTCGCCGTCGATCGCGTCGGACAGCGCCTTGGCCACCCATGCTTTCGTCAGTTGCGGTGCATCACGGCCCGCTTCCGCGGCGCGCAGCCGGGCCTCGCGGTCGGCTTCGTTGCGTTTCGCCACCGTGGCGGCGCGCTTTTCGTTGCGCGCCTTCCGGCCCGACAGCCGCGCATCCATCGCCGCCTTAAGCGCGCGGATGGAATCGCCGGTCTCGCCCACCAGCCCAAGGTCGCAGCGGAAGTTGCGCACGCCGGTCCGGCTGTGCAGCGGGTCGGGGCCCATCTGGATGACCTGCGCCTCTTCGCGCGGCTCGGCCACGTCGGGCGCCCACGGCGCAAGGCTGTTGATCACAAGAACCACGTCCGCCTCGGCCAGCAGCGGCTTGGGGTCGGGACCGGCGGCCATCGGGTGGTCGGTCGGGATCGCAAGCTGCACGGCCCAATACTGGCACACCGGGATGCCCCATTCCTCGGCCATCTCGGCCAGCGCCCCGAAGGCATGTTCGTCCCCTGCCCCGCGCTGCGCGAAGATCACCGGGGACTTCGCCTCGGCAAGGTAGTCGGCGGCAAGGTCGATCTCGGATTGCGGCGGCACCACGGCGCCCGCCTGCATCTGCGGACGGCGGCGGCCCCGGTCGGCCGGGATGGTTTCGCACAGCACTTCGCGCGGCAGGCTGACATAGACCGGCCCCTTGGGGCTGGAGGTCGCGATGCCATGCGCGCGGTCCATCACGTCATAGACCTGTTCCGGGAAGCGCAGTTCATAGTCCCACTTGCACGCCTCGCGCACCAGCGCGGTTTGGTCGAGCATTTCCTGCCCCCAGCCGATCGGCACGGTGCGCACGCCAAAGCGACCGCGTTCCAGCGTGGGCGTTCGGCCACCGATCAGCAGCACCGGCACCTGTTCCGTCGCCGCGTTGATCGCGCCCATCGAGGCATTCGCCAGCCCGACATTCGTGTGCACCATCACCGCCTGCGGGCGGCCCGATGCAAGGTAATAGCCATGCGCCATGCCCATCGCCGCGCTTTCGAACGGCATCACGATGGCCTCGGGCAGCTTCATGCCGCGCGCGCTGGCCTCGGCCAGCCCTTCGATGATCGGCGGAAAGTCGGTGCCGGAGTTCGCGAAGATCACGTCGACACCCAGTTGTCCAAGCCGCGTCAGCAGCCCTGCGCCCGCGGTGATCGTTGTGGCCCCTGCCGTCGTCTCGGCGTTGCTGTCGTCGCGCATTTCGCTCCTCCCCTTGACTTCATCTCAATATTTGAGAAATTTAATTCATATTATGATTTATGCCGCACCCGAGTCAATCCGGGTCGCGCCACGGGGGGTTGGATGAGCACACCGCTGAATGGATCGCTGCTGCGCGGGTTCGAGATTCTGGGCCTGTTCACCGCCGACCGGCCCGAGATCACCGCCGCGCTGGTCCAGAAAGAACTGGGCCTGAACGCGGCGACGGCCCATCGGTTCCTTGCCACGCTGGAAGCCGCCGGCGCGCTGCACGCGGTGCGGCGCGGGGCGTATCGGCTGGGCACGGCGCTGATCGAGCTGGGCGCGCTGGCGGAACAGACCAACCCCGCCCTGCGCCGCATTCAGCCGATCCTGGACGAACTGCGCGACCGCCTGAACGAATCGGTGATGGTCTGCCGCCTGTCGCGACAGGGCCCGACCTGCGCGCTGGTCGCCACCGCCGAACGGCCGATCACCGTCAGCATCCGCACCGGCACGACGCTTAGCCTGCTGAACTCGGCACAGGGGCGGCTGTGGCTGGCAGAGCTGTCGCCGACCGAGCGCGCGACGCTGGCCCAGCGCACGGGCGAGACGCCCGCGGCGGACCTTCCCGCCCAGTTGGACGCGATGGAACCGGAACTGGATCGCATCCGCTCCGATGGCGTTGCGCGCAATGCGGGCGACGCGGAACCCGACATCGGGGCGGTCGCGGTGCCGCTGCGCGACCGGCAGGGAAAGGTCGCCCTGACGCTGTCGGTGTTCGGGCCGCTGAACCGCTTTACCGCCGAGCACGGCGACCGCCTTGAACCCCTCATCCGCGAGGCCGCGACACGGATCTCGGACCTGCTGTCCGCCTGACGGCGGCATGCCGGGACGAAAACTGTTCGCCAAAGCAACCGACTGTGCTAACCACGCTTCCCGAACGAGCCATCCTGTTGCCTGACGCATCCGACGGCTTGGGACCGGAGATCCCGCGATGACGAACGCACAGGCCGAACCGGGCCAGCCCGACCTGAATTCCGACGTCCTTGGGCGCATTCACCAGATGATGCCGACCCTGTCGCGCACACAGCAGAAGATCGCCACGGCCATCATCTCGTACCCGCGCCTGTTCGTGGAAAAGCCGATCGAGGATCTCGTGCCGTGGATCGGCGTCTCGGCCCCGACCATCACCCGCTTTTGCCGGGCCGCAGGATGCGACGGGTTGCGGGACATGAAGCTTAAGGTCATGGGCGCGATGCGGGTCGGCGCGCGCTATCTGGAAGAACCGGCGCCGCCCACCACCTTCGAGGCGATGCGCGAACAGGCGGCGATGCGGGCGCAGAACGGGGTCGCCGACGCGATGCGCATCCCCGAAGAGCTGATCGAAAAAGCCATCGACCGCCTTCTGGGCGCGCGTGTGATCTATGCCTTCGGCAGCGGCGGCGTGTCGTCGTGGCTGATCGAAGAGGTGCAGAACCGGCTGTTCCGGCTGGGCATGAAGGTGATCCCCTGCCGCGATGGCGTGATGCAGTCGATGTTCGCGTCGACCACCAGCCGTGACGACGTGGTGCTTTGCTGCTCGCTGGGCGGCAACAACCGTGCCGAGCTAGAGGCGATGCGGATCGCGCAGGAATACGGCGCCTACTGCATCGCGATCTGCCCGCCCAACACGAGTATGCAAGAGGCCGCGGACCTTGGGCTGCCGGTGGAAACCCACGACGACGGCGACGTCCTCGGGCCGACGTCGGCCCGGTACTCGATGCTGTTCGCGATCGACCTGATCTCGTTCGGCGCCGCGATTCGGTCGAAGACGCTGGCGGCAGAGTCGCTGCGGCGACTGAAGCAGCAGTTCGTGTCGCACATCGATCCCGACGACCGCCGCCCGCTGGCAGACTGATACAAAAATGTAAAATTTTGTGCAGCAGGTCGTCCGTTTTTTGGTCAGAGAGCGAACTTCACGGCTATTTTGATCCAAAAATGCAAATTTTTAATTGAGCGACTTTCAGAAACTTCCAAGCTCGAAGGCAAGACACCGGCGGGAAACGTCGGGACGACAGCCATCTCCAGCAAGGGAAGTTCTCTCATGAATAGCAAATTGGATCAGTTTCTCGCCTCGCGGCGGCAGGTGCTTCAGGGCGGTGCCGCCGCGCTTGGCGCATCCACCATGCTTGGCCGCAGCGCCTTCGCCCAGCCCGCCGAGGCGATCTCGTTCATCGGCTGGCAGTTCCAGCCGCAGATGGTCGAGGAAAACGTCGGCATCTTCGAAGAGCTCTACACCGAGAACGTGAACTACGAACTCGTCAGCGGCGAATACCACCCGATCGCCGAAACCCGTCTGATCGGCGGCGAGCAGATCGACATGCTGTACGGCGAGGAAGACCGCGTCGCCCGCTGGAACATCGCCGGCTGGACCCGCGACCTTGAAGGTCTGCCGGGCGTCGAAGAGATCAAGGAAGGCCTATACCCGGCCTCGCTGAACTCGCTGTCGCTGCCCGATGGCCGTCTGGCCGCGATGCCCTATTACGCTGGGCACCTTGCGTTCATGTACAACGCCGAGGCGCTGGAACAGGCCGGGCTGGAAGTTCCCACCACCATCGAAGAACTGCTGGACGCCTGCCGCAAGCTGAAGGCCGACGGCATTTCCGACGCCCCGTTCAACGGCGCGTGGGGTCAGGGCTGGCCGGAACTGTCGTGGTCGCTGTTCGGCTCTTGGTACGCCGAGGGCGCGCAGGTGTTCGATGCCGAAGGCAACTTCGTCGACGAACCCGCCCTGCGCCGCGTACTGGAAATGTACCGCACCCTGTACGAGGAAGGTCTTGTCGTCGAAGACATCATGACCCAGCCGAACGAGGGCGTGCCCGCCTTCTCGTCGGGGGCGCATGTCTTCACCTTCCACCACGACTATAACCAGGCCGTGTTCAACAACCCCGAGCTGTCGCAGATCGCGGGCAAGGTGCAGAACGCGCTGATGCCGGGTGCGACGCAGTCGACCTTCGCCTGGACCGCGACCTACATGATGGGCGCAAACGCAGACCCCGAACGCGTCTGGGACATGCTGCAGTTCTTCGGCGGCAAAGCGTCGGACGGCGAATACTATGTCTGCAAAAAGTGGGCGCTGGCCTTCGGTCTGGGCTCTGCCCACCGCGAACTGATGGCCGACCCGGACGTGGTCGCCAGCTTCCGCGAATGGCGCGATCTGGACGTCACCAACGAGCAGATCGGCAACGCCACCTCGCGCAGCATCGCCAAGGAAATCTGGTTCTCGGAATGGGACCTGTTCATGATGCAGCGCGTGCAGGAATACATCCGCGGCGCCGGCGACACCGACAGCCTTGTTGCGGCTCTGGCCGAGCAGGCAGAAGGCCTGAAGGCCGAGTACCAGTAAGACAGCCAAGGGTTCGGGCGCGTCCTTCCTCTCGCGCGCCCGCCTCGACGCTCCGGCTTGCTTTCGGCGAGCCATTCCGCCGGGCCTCTCTCCCTGGGCCCGGCGGCACAAGCCCCAAATCCCCGCGCCGCCGCCCCAGGAGACCGATTTGACCGCTGTGGAAACCGAAGCCCGGGCCGTCCCCCGCCCCCCGCGCCGCCGCAAAGGCGGTGGCCGCGCAAGGCCGCCCCTGTTCGCCTATCTCGCCACCGCGCCGACCCTGCTGCTGGTGCTTCTGGTGGTCGGCCTGCCGCTGGCCTATTCGATCTGGCTTGCCACGCACAAATCCAACCCGATCACCAAGCGCACCAGCTTCGTCGGGCTGGACAACTTCCGCACGGTGATCGCGCAGGACAGCTTCTGGAGCGCGTTCTACCGGACGATCTATTTCGTCGGCTTCTCGATGGTGCTGACCACGGTGCTGGGCATCGTGATGGCGCTGGTCCTGAACAAGGCCTTCCGCGGCCGCGGCTTCATGCGGTCCGTCATGCTGGTGCCGTGGGCGATGGCCCCGGTGTCCATCGGCGTTTTGTGGTCGTTCATCTACGCGGGCGACATCGGCACGCTGAACGGCCTTTTGCATGACCTCGGGCTGGGCTTCCTTGCCACGCCCTGGCTGGGCAACAACACCCGCGCGCTGAACCTTGTCGCGCTGACCCATGTCTGGAACCAGACGCCGCTGACCGCGCTGATGGTGCTGGCCGGGCTTCAGTCGATGCCCGCAAGCCTGCACAAGGCGGCGATGCTGGACGGCGCCGGACCGGTCACCCGGTTCTTCCAGATCACCCTGCCGTGGCTGAAGCCGACGCTGCTGTTCGTGTCGATCATCGCCACGATCAACGCGCTGATGGCCTTCGACATCATCATGATCATGACCGGCGGCGGCCCGGGCGAGGCGACGACCGTCTTCGCGTGGCTGGGCTATGTCTATTCGTTCCAGTTCCTGCGCTTCGGCCAGGGCGCGGCGATGCTGTATATCCTGACCGGCCTCTCGTTCCTGCTGGCCATCGTCTATGTCTTCGTGCTTAGCCCGCGCCGCCGCAAGGCGCGCGCCGCCGCCGTCGCCACGACGCCGGACACCGCCACCCAGCGCATCCGCCGCCCCTACAGCATCACGCCGCCGCCGCCGCGCGACCCGGTGCTGTCGCCGCGCACCCGTGCGATCCTGTCGGACATCGGCTTTCGCCTGTTGGTGGCGCTGATCTTCATCTGGTCGGCGGTGCCCGTGCTGCTGCTGGTGATGATGAGCCTGACCCCCGCCAGCGACCTGATCCGCACGCCGCCCTCGGCGATCCCCTCGGGCTTCACGCTGGACAACTTTAAGGCCGTGCTGTTCCCGGACGGCGGCACCACCTCGGTGCAGGCCCGCCGCGTGCCGCTGTCGCTGATGAACAGCTTCATCATCGGTGCGATCACCGTGGCGGTGGCGCTGGCGATCGCGCCCTTCGCGGGCTACGTCTTCGCCCGCTGGCCCCGCGCCCGCGTGTTCCAGGCCGGGCTGTGGGCGATGCTGTTCACCCGCATGACCCCGGCGCTGACGCTGGTGCTGCCCTTCTTCGTCATCTACCGCACGCTTGGCCTGATCGACACGCGGACCGGCATGGTCATCGCGCACCTGTCGATCCTGCTGCCGCTGGTGTCGTGGATGATGAAATCCACCTTCGAGGGCATCCCGAAAAGCCTTGATGCCGCCGCGCGCATCGACGGCTGCACCAATTTCCAGATGATGACCAAGGTGCTTCTGCCGGTGATCCGGCCGGGCATCATGGCAGCCGCAATCTTCGGCTTCCTCGTCAGCTGGAACGAATTTCTGTTCGCCATGATCCTGACCTCGACGCCCGACAGCCAGACGATCACCGTCGTCCTGTCCGGCTTTCTGCAGCAGGCGCGGTTCCACGAGTACGGGCCGATGTTCGCGGCCTCTGTGCTGTCGGTCCTGCCGCCCGTGATCATCGCGTTCGTCTTCCAACGTTACCTCGTGCAGGGCGCATTGTCCGGCGCGGTCAAAGGCTGAGGAGTAGTCCAATGGCTTCCATCACCATCGACAACGTCATCAAGGACTACGGCACCACCCGCGTCCTGCATGGCCTGAACCTTGATATCCGCGAGGGAGAGTTCGTGTCGCTTCTCGGGCCCTCGGGCTGCGGCAAGTCCACGCTGCTGTTTTGCGTCGCCGGGCTTGAGCCGATCAGCGATGGGCAGATCCGGTTCGACGGCACCGACATGGCGCAGCGCAGTTCGCGCGACCGCAACATCGCGCTCGTGTTTCAGGACTATGCCCTCTACCCGCATATGTCGGTCCGCGAGAACATCGCGTTCCCGTTGAAGCGGCTGAAGGTCGACACCCAGACCATCGAGGCACAGGTCAAATGGGCCGCCGAGACGCTGGGTCTGTCGGCCCTGCTGGACCGCGCCCCGTCCGACCTGTCGGGCGGCCAGCGCCAGCGCGTCGCGGTGGGCCGCGCCATCGTGCGCAACCCCGCCGCGCTGCTGATGGACGAACCGCTGTCGAACCTCGACGCCTCGCTGCGGGTCCACATGCGGACCGAGATCAAGCGGCTGGCGCGCGAGCTGGGGCTGACCGTGCTGTTCGTCACCCACGATCAGGAAGAGGCCATGGTGATGTCCGACCGCATCGCGGTGCTGTCGAACGGATACCTTCAACAGTTCGCGGAACCGATGGAGGTCTATCGCAACCCGGCCAACCGCTTCGTGGCCGAGTTCATCGGCTCGCCGAAGATGAACCTTCTGCCGGGGGCCGACAGCAAGATCCTGATGGGCCTGCGCCCGCAGGACCTGACGCCCGCCAGCGCCGCCGACGCGTCCGACGCCTATGCCGTCACCGGCAACGTCGCCCTGATCGAACCGGCGGGGCCCCACTATTTCCTCGACGTCATGGTCAACGGGCAGATGGTCAAGGCCACCGCGAACGAGATCGACGGCATCGGGCAAGGGTCCGAGGTGAAACTCACGGCCCCGGCGCACCGCGTCTATCGCTTCGACAGCGAAAGCGGCGTGGCTCTCTGACGCGCGTTGCGGGGACAGGCGGCGGCACGACCGCCGTGCAGAATAAAGACAACGAAAAGGAACATTGTATGAGTTTCGACCTTCTCCTTCGCAACGGGCACGTGATCGACCCCGCCCAAGGGATCGACGGCGTGCAGGACGTTGCGCTTAAGGACGGGAAGGTGGCCGCCATCGGGCCCAACCTGACCGGCGATGCGAAGGAGGTCTCTGACCTGTCCGGGCTGATCGTGACGCCCGGCCTGATCGACCTGCACACTCACGTTTACTGGGGCGGCACCTCGCTGGGGATCGACGCGGACATGTTCGCCAAGACCTCGGCCGTGACCACCGCCGTCGACACCGGCAGCGCCGGGCCCGGCAACTATCCCGGCTTCAAGAAACACGTCATCGAACCCGCGACCGCGCGGATTCTCGTGTACCTGCACGTCTCCTTCGCCGGCATCTTCGCCTTTTCGAAGAACCTGATGGTCGGCGAAAGCTACGACTGGCGCCTGATGGCCCCGCGCGAGGCCGTCGAAGTCGCCAAGTCCGACCCCGACAACATCATCGGCATCAAGGTCCGTATCGGCAAGCACGCCTCTGGCCCCACGGGGATCGACCCGCTGGTCGTCGCACTTCAGGTCGCGGACGAGACCGGCCTGCCGCTGATGTGCCACATCGACGAACCGCCCCCCTCGTACGAGGCGGTGGTCGACATGCTGCGCCCCGGCGATGTGCTGACCCACTGCTTCCGCCCCTTCCCGAACTCGCCCCTGACCGGCGACGGACAGGTGAAACCCGCCGTGCTGGCCGCCCGAGAACGCGGCGTGATCTTCGATATCGGCCACGGCATGGGCTCGTTCGGCTGGGAAACAGCGCGCGGCATGATGGCGAACGACTTCCCGCCCGACGTGATTTCGTCGGACGTGCACGCCCTGTGCATCGAAGGCCCGGCCTATGATCAGGTCACCTCGCTGACCAAGTTCCTGCCGCTGGGCATGAGCCTGTCCGAGATCGTCCGCTCGTCCACCGAAACGCCCGCCAACGCGATCCGGCGCCCCGACCTGGGGTCGCTGAAGCCGGGGACACCGGGCGACGTGTCGGTGCTGTCGATGAAGAAGGGCAGCTTCGATCTGGAAGACGTCCGGGGCGAGATCGTCACGGTGGACGAACGCCTGTTCGCCGAAGGCTGCGTGATCGGCGGGAAATGGTTCAAGGAAGCCGGAAAGGTCGTGGCATGAACGAGCAGGCAAAGATCATGGCGGCGGACCTGCCCGCCCTTGCGGACACCTCCGCGAACTTCATCGGCGGCGCGTGGGAAAACGCGGAAAGCGGCACCTTCCCGGTGGTGAACCCCGCCACCGGCGAAACCATCGCGCTGCTGCCCGCAAGCAGCCGCGCGACGGCGCACCGGGCCATCGAAGCCGCGAACGCGGCGCAGCCCGCGTGGGCCAAGGTTCCGCTGTGGGACCGCGCCGCGTTGTGCGTGAAGCTGGCCGACGCGATCGACGCCAACCTCGAAGACCTTGCCCGCGTGCTGTCGATGGAACAGGGCAAGCCGCTGGCCCAGTCGATGGGCGAGGTCGGCAAGGCCGCCGATGGCTTCCGCATGAACGCCGAACTGGTCAAGTACATGACCGGCGAGACGATCCCCGGCGAAACGCCGAACCGGCAGGTCATCACCCGCCGCTTCCCGCGTGGCGTCTACGCGGTGATCACGCCGTGGAACTTCCCGGTCAACATCCCGACCGAATACCTCGCCCCCGCCATCGCCACCGGCAACACCGTTGTCTGGGTGCCTGCGCCGACCACCTCGCTTGTCGCGGTGGCCTTCATGCGGGTGCTGGCCGAGGCCGGGCTGCCCGAGGGGCTGATCAACCTTGTGCTGGGCGAAGGCGCGACCGTCGGGGACGAGATCGTCGTGAACCCCGGCACCCACGCCATCGGCTTCACCGGCTCGGCTGCCACCGGCAAGCGCATCGCGGAACGCGGCGCGGGCAAGCCGATGCTGCTGGAACTGGGCGGCAACGGCCCGATGATCGTGCGCGCCGATGCCGATCTGGACAAGGCGGCTGCGGCTGCGGCGGACGGGGCCTTTGGCAACGCGGGCCAGATCTGCGCCGCGACCGGCCGCGTGCTGGCGCATGTCGACGTGGCCACGCCGCTGGCCGAGAAGATCGCGGAACACGCCCGCGCCCATGTCGTCGGCGACCCGATGCACCAAGGCACGACGATGGGGCCGCTGAACAACGCGACCGTCGCCACGAAAGTGGCGCAGCACGTCACCGAGGCCATCGCCGACGGCGCCCGTGTGCTGGCAGGCGGCAAGGCCCTTCCCGAGGCGGGCAGCGACCTGTTCTACGCCCCCACCGTGCTGGACGGCGTCACTCCCGAGATGCGGATCGCCCGCGAAGAGACCTTCGGCCCCGTCGTTCCGGTGATCGCCCTTGGCGACGACGCAGAGCTGATGCGCGTGGCGACGGACACCGAGTACGGCCTGTCGATGTCGATCTTCTCGAACGACATCGAAACCGCGATGGCGATGTCGGGCGAGTTGTCCGCCGGGATCGTGAACATCAACGAGGGCACGACCTACTGGGAAATCCATATGCCCTTCGGCGGCGGGTCCGGCACCAAGTCGGGCATCGGCCGGATCGGCGGCAAGCACACACTGGAAGCGATGACCGAGGTCCGCTCGGTTTCGGTTCCCCTCCCCCATTTCGGATAGAGCCGGAAAAGGAAACGGTAGAATGACGGTACATGACGGAACGAAGGGCGTCGCGCTGGCACAGCTTGCCGACGCGCTTGCCGCTTTCGTGGACGAGCTTTTGCCCGGCGGCAACGGCTGGCCCAAGGCCTCGGTCGTCGGGATTCAGTTCCCGCTGGTCGAGCGGCTGATCGAGCAGAACGGCGAACCGGCGCTGACCGCGCTGGCCCAGACGCTGAACAAGATCGGCGCGCCGTGGGCCGGGATGGAACCGGCGGAACGGGTCGAGGCGGTGAAATCGCTGGAAGCGTCCGATCCGGGCCGCTTCGGCTGGCTGCGCGACGCGGCGTTTCAGGCCTATTACGAAAGCCCCGTCATCGTGATGCTGATCGACGCGAACGGCACGCCGTACAAGATCCGGCCGCACCTGTCGGGTTACGACCTACCCAAGTTCGACCGCGCCACGCAGACCCCGCGCCACAACCGGGGCCACTACATCCCGACCGATCAGGTGAAACCCGTGGATACCTCGGGGCTGAACCTCGACACCGTGAAGACCGAGAAATGGGGGCTGCAGCGATGAGCACCGAAACCGAACGCGACGTTCTCATCATCGGCTCGGGCGCCACAGGCGCGCTGTCGGCGCTGGTGTTGTCGCAGGCCGGGCTGGACGTCCTGTGCCTTGAACAGGGCGGCTGGGTCGAGAAGAACGAGTTCGTGCACAACCACACCAACTGGTCGTGGCAGCGCGCGACCAACTGGAACCCCGACATCACCCAGCGCGACCATCCCGACGACTACGAGATGCAGACCGACAGCAGCCAGCCGCTGATGTGGAACGCGGTGGGCGGCTCGACCAACGCTTACGGCGCGATCTGGCCGCGCTATCGCCCGTCCGATTTCCGCAAGGGGGACGAGCACGGCCTGCAACCGAACTGGCCCATCGCCTATGAGGACATCGCGCCGTTCTACGAACGCGTCGACGCCATCCTTGGCACCTCGGGCCTGACCGGCGACCCGGCGATGCCGCCGCGCCCCGAATGCCCGACCGGGCCGCTGCCCTTCACCAAGCCGGCGCAGAAGCTGGCCGAAGGGTTCGACAAGCTGGGCTGGCACTGGTGGCCCGCCGAGGCGGGCGTGATTTCCGAAGATTACGACGGCCGCCCGGCCTGCAACAACTGCGGCCTGTGCAACGGCTGTCCGCGCGGGTCGATGACGCTGTATGCGGAATCCGTCTGGCCCAAGGCGCTGGCCGCCGGGACCGAACTGCGCACCCACGCGCGGGTGCTGAAGATCCTGACCGGCGCCGACGGCCGCGCCACCGGCGCGCGGTTCAAGGACCGCCTGACCGGCGAGATCCACGAGGTCACCGCCAAGATCGTCATCGTCGCGGCCAACGGCGTGGGCACCCCGCGCCTGCTGCTGGCGTCGGGCATCGCCAACTCGTCGGACATGGTGGGCCGCAACCTGCTGCACCACACGCTTGTCTCGGCGCAGATCTGGGTCGACGAACAGGTCGACGGTCAGATGGGCTATGTCGCCTCGGTCCTCGGGCGCGAATTCGCGGAAACCGACACCAGCCGCGGGTTCGTCAACGGTTTCAACTTCAACTGCACCACCTCGACGCCTTCGGCGGGCGAACTGGCCACCGGCTGGATGAGCGGCACCAAAGCCCCGTGGGGCGCCGAGCATCACGACTGGATGGAAAAGCGGTTCGGCCACTCGATCGGGCTGTTCGCCATCGGCGACGACCTTCCCAACCCGGAAAACCGCGTGTATCTGGATGACAGCGTCACCGACGAGGATGGCATTCCCGTCATCAAGATGCACTACGAACCCGGCGAGAACGACAAGCGCATGATGAACTACATGCTCGACCGTTTGCAGGAGATCGGCGAGGCCTGCGGGGCCTTCGACATCGCGCTGAACGACTACCGCGATGAAGACGGCGTGTACCGCACCCCCGCGTGGCACATGATCGGCACCTGCCGGATGGGCGACGACCCCGCGACCTCGGTGGTCAACGGATGGCACCGGTCCTGGGACGTGCCGAACATGTTCATCGTCGACGGCTCGGTGCTGGCGACCGGCGGTGTGGTGAACCCCACGCCGACGATCTCGGCCCTGGCGCTGCGCGCGGCGGAATACATCCGCGACAACTTCGCCGACCTGACCACACCGCAGCGGACGATGGCCGCCTGAAGATCGGGAAGACAATGACAGCAGACCGTTCGGTCGCAGTGATCGGTGCCGGCTTCGTCGGCACCTCCTGCGCCCTTCACCTGGCCCGCAAGGGCTGGACCGTGACGCTGATCGACAAGGGAGGCCCCGCCAACGGGGCCTCTTTCGGTCCGGCGGGCATCATCCAGCGCGAGGCGGTGGCGCCCTATGCCTTTCCCCGCTCGGTGTCGAAGATCCTGTCGGTGCTGATGCGCCGGGGCATCGACATCCGCTATCACACCACCGCCCTGCCCGGCGTGGCGCGCGGGCTGGCAAGCTACTGGTGGAATTCGGCCCCGAAACGCCACGCGAAGGCGACGCAGGCCTACGCGACGCTGATCGAGCATTCGCTAACCGAACACGGCCGCCAGATCGACTGGGCCGGACAGGTGGCGGACGACCTTATCCGCCGTGACGGCTGGTACGACCTGTACCGCACCCCCGCCGGGCTGGCCGGTGGACTGGCCCACGCAAAGGAAAACCACGACGGTTTCGGCGTGCCCTTCGAACGCCTGTCCGGCGACGAGGTCGCCACGCTGGAACCGCACCTTCAGGAACGCTTCACCGGCGCGATCCACTGGCCCGACACATGGTCGGTGCGCGACCCCGGCGAACTGGTCGCGGCCTACGCCGACGCCTTCGTCGCATCGGGCGGAACGCTGGTCACCGGCGACGTCACCGACATCGCCAAGCTCAAGGACCGCTGGGTCCTGTCGTCGAACGGCACCGAGATCGCCGCCGCCGACAAGGTGGTCGTCGCCACCGGCGCGTGGACCGACAAGGTCGTGGCGAAGCTGGGGTGGAAACCGCCGCTGTTCGTAAAGCGCGGCTATCACCGCCACTTCAAGGGCGAAGGCAACCGCCCCCTGAACAACTGGGTCGCGGACCTTGAAACCGGCTTCCTGATCGCCCCGATGAAGCGCGGCATCCGCCTGACCACCGGCGCGGAACTTGGCCGGCTAGAGACTCCGCAGACCCCGGTCCAGATCACCGAGGCCGAGAAGATCGCCCGCCGCATGTTCCCCATCGGCGAGCCTGCAGATCCAAAGCCGTGGATGGGCGGTCGCCCCTGCACGCCGGACATGCTGCCCGTGATCGGCCCGTCGCCGGACCGCGACGGCATCTGGTACGCCTTCGGCCACGGCCACCAAGGCCTGACGATGGGCCCCGCCACAGGCCGCCTGATCGCCGAGATGATGGGGGGCGAGACGCCGTTCGTCGACCCCGCGCCGTTCCGGCCGTCGCGCTTTCGCTAGGCGACTGTTGCCGGATCAGGGATACGCCACCATCGGCAGGATCAGGCCCCACTTCGTCTTGCGCGAAGGGCCCTCGGGTTTGAACCCCACCTTGCGATAGACGGCGATGGCCCGGGCGTTGTCGGGATGCGGATCTATCGCGATCACCGGCGCGCCCGCGTCGAACAGCGCCCGCATCCGCGCCGCTATGAATGCCGTGCCATGCCCGACGCCGACCATCGCCGGATCGCCGATGTATTGGTCGATGCCCCGCGACCCATTGGGCAGATGGGCGAAAGGGTGCCCGTCCCAGCCGTGCACGGTATAGTCCTGAATATACGCAAAGGGCCGCCCGCCATGCGACACGATCAACCGGACAACGCGCGGGTCTTCCAGATGCGCGGCGTCATAGGGTTCGTCGTCCTCCCACCACGCGCGAACGTGCGGCATCGCCTGCCATGCGCGCAGCATCGGCAGATCGTCCAGCGTCGCCGCCCGGAAGTCATAATCCTTGGCGCTCATGCCTCGACACTACCGGATCGGGGGCCCGCTGTCCCGTCTGCGCCGCTCAGCCCGTCGTCGTCGCCTCGTCGGCCCACGGCATCCGCTCGAACCCTTCGCGGAAGGCGAAGGTTTTCAGATGGCTGTCGATCACGCCCTTGGCCCGCGTCAGCCCCTCCGCGTCCGGCGCAGTGACCTCGATGGTCAGCGCCTCTGCATCCGCCGTCATGACCGACGGCCCCATCGGCAGGTCCGCCCGACCTTCTGACGGGGTGTAGGAGACCTCGACCTTGTGGCCGAAGTGCTTGCACAGCTGCTGCAGATACTTGGATGCATTTTCAGTCGGCCAGCGCGCGTAAGTTTTCAGCATGGAGGATATCCTTGCATTTCTGTCAGGATAGTGACTGGACGCCAGCCAGACAATACCCTAGCAAAAGCCTCGGAAACGCCCGCCAGGCGGGCCGAGTCATGGAGTCCCCGATGTTCCGCACATTCACTGCCACGGTTGCCGCCGCAGCGCTGCTTGCCCTGCCCGCGCTGGCCCAGCCCGTCACCATCGAGACCGCGACCGGCCCGGTCGAACTTGAAGCCGCGCCCGAGACCGTAGCCGTCTACGACATGGCCGCACTGGACACGCTGGACGCGCTTGGCGTTCCGGTGGCCGCGTCGATCGGCAACATCATGGTGGACTACCTTACGCAGTACGAAGGCGACATCGGCACCCTGTTCGAACCCGACTTCGAGGCGCTGTACGCCCTTGGGCCCGACCTTGTAGTCGCCGGTGGCCGATCCGCGTCGCAGGTCACCGAACTGCAGAAATACGCCACCACCATCGACATGACCACGATGGGCGGCGACCAATACGCCACCACGCTGGCCCGTCTCGACGCCTACGGCAAGCTGTTCGGGCTGGAAGACAAGGCCGCCGAACTGGCCGACGCGCTGAACACGCAGCTTGAGGCCACCAAAGCCGCGGCCGAAGGCGCGGGCAACGCGCTGATGATCCTGACCAACGGCCCGAAGATCTCGGCCTATGGCGGCGGCTCGCGCTTTGGCTGGCTTCACGGCGCGCTGGACCTGCCCGAGGCGGTCGCCGACGTCGAGGACACCACCCATGGCGAGGCGATCTCGTTCGAGTTCATCGCCGAGGCGAACCCCGACTGGCTGCTTGTGATCGACCGCGTCGCCGCCATCGGCGCCGAGGGCGACAGCGCGCAGGCCACGCTGGACAACGCGCTGGTGGCCGAAACCAACGCCTGGAAGAACGGCCACGTCGTGTACCTGAACGCCGCCGACATCTACATCTCGGGCGGTGGCTATACCTCGACCATGAACACGCTCAAGCTGCTTGAAAAAGCCTTCGGCGGCGCCGCTTCGTGATCGCCACGCGGCTGACTGTCGTCGCGGGACTGCTGGCCCTGGCCCTCGTGAGCGTGCTCACGGGGGTCGCGTCGTTAAGCGGGGACCCGTGGCTTGTGCTGGTCAGCCGCCTGCCGCGCACCGCCGCCGCGATGCTGGCGGGGGCCGGTCTGGCGGTGTCGGGCGTCATCATGCAGATGCTCGTCCGCAACCGCTTTGTCGAACCCTCGACCGCCGGCACCGGACAGGCGGCAGGCTTCGGCCTTGTCGCGGTGACCCTGCTGTACCCGGCCGCCGGGATCTGGCTGAAAATGCTGGCCGCCATCGCCACCGCGCTGGCCGGCACCGCCGGTTTCCTTGCGCTGGTGCGCCGCCTGCCGCCCCGCGACCCGCTGCTGGTGCCGCTGACCGGCATCGTCTACGGCGGCATCATCGGCGCTGCGACCACCTTCCTCGCCTTCGAACGGGACCTGATCCAGTACATCTCGATCTGGATGAACGGAGAGTTCTCCGGCGTCATGCTTGGCCGGTACGAATACCTCTGGATCGCCGGCGGCCTGACGGTGCTGGCCTATCTTTACGCCGACCGCTTCACCATCGCGGGCATCGGCGAAGACGCCAGCCGCAACCTTGGCCTGAACTACGGTCAGGTCATGGCCATCGGGCTGGCCATCGTGTCCGTCGTGACCGCCGTCACGGTCGTTACCGTCGGCATGATCCCCTTCGTCGGGCTGGTGGTGCCCAACATCGTCTCGCGGCTGATGGGCGAGAACCTGCGCCGCACCCTGCCCATCGTCGCCGCCTCGGGCGCGGGGCTGGTGCTGGCCTGCGACATCATCGGCCGCCTCATCCGCTTCCCCTTCGAGATCCCCGTCGGCACCGTTCTTGGCGTCGTCGGCGCGGTCGTCTTCCTCTGGCTTCTTCATGTTCGCCCGCGCCCTACCCGATAAAACCGTGCTCGTTGCCCTCGGCGCCCTTGCCGCCGCTGCCGCCGCCTATCTTGCGGTCGGCGCGCGCGGGGACCTTGGCTTTATCCTGATGTTCCGTGGCAGCAAGCTGCTGGCGCTGATCACCGTGGCTGTCGCCGTCGCGGTGTCGACGGTGGTGTTCCAAACCCTGTCGAACAACCGCATCCTGACGCCGTCGATCATGGGTTTCGACGCGCTTTATCTGCTGATCCAGACCGCGCTGGTGTTCTTCCTGACGGGCCTTGGCTTCGCCTATCTCGACCCCTTCTCCAAGTTCGCGCTGGACACCGGCATGATGCTGGGCGCGTCTTTCCTGCTGTTCGGCACCTTGCTGCGGAACTCGCGCGATCTCAGCCGGATGATCCTGACCGGCATCATCTTCGGCGTGCTGTTCCGCAGCCTCACCGGCCTGCTGAACCGGATGATCGACCCGTCCGAATTCTCGGTGGTCCAGTCCGCCAGCTTCGCGCGGTTCAACTCGGTCAACGCCGATCTCACATGGCTGGCCGCCGGGATCACACTGCTGGTCACCGGCTGGCTGATCTACCGCCACCGGACGCTGGACGTCATCGCCCTTGGCCGCGAAACGGCGATCAACCTTGGCGTCAACCATGACCGCGAGGCGCGGCACCTGCTGGCGCTGGTGGCACTGCTGGTCTCGGTCTCGACCGCGCTGGTCGGGCCGGTCGTGTTCTTCGGCCTGCTCGCCGCCGCGCTGACCTACCAGGTCGCGGGCACATGGCGCCACATCGTGCTGCTGCCGCTGTCGGGGCTGATCGCCGCGACGATCCTTGTCGGCGCGCAGACGCTGTTCGAACGCGTGCTCCGCCTGCAGACCTCCGTCTCGGTGGTGATCGATGCCCTCGGCGGCCTCGCGTTCCTGTACCTCATCCTTCGAAAGGCCAGCAGATGATCGGCATTCGCGATCTCGACGTCAGCCTGACCGGCAGCCCGGTGCTGCACGGCATCACCACCACCCTGCCCACCGCACGCCTGACCGCTCTGGTCGGCCCCAACGGGGCGGGCAAGTCGACGCTGCTGTCCGCCCTCGGCCGGCTGGTCGCCCCCACCCGTGGCGAGGTGCTGCTGGATGGCCGACCGCTGGCCGACTACCCCGACCGCGATCTCGCGCGCCGCTTGTCGGTCCTGCGGCAGGACGCGCTGATCGGCCCCCGGCTGACGGTCGAGGATCTCGTCTCCTTCGGCCGCTACCCGCACTCCCACGGCCGCCTCACCGACCTCGACCATGCCCGCGTGGCGCGCGCGATCGACCGGCTGGACCTGCGGGACTTCGCCGGCCGCTACCTCGACTCGCTGTCGGGCGGCCAGCGGCAGCGCGCGCTGATCGCGATGGTGCTGGCACAGGACACCGACGTGATCCTGCTGGACGAGCCGCTGAACAACCTCGACCTCGCCCACGCGCGCCGCGTCATGCAGATCGCGCGGGAAGAGGCCGACGCGGGCCGCACCGTCGTCGTCGTGCTGCACGACCTGACCGTCGCCGCCGCCTATGCCGACCACGTCGTCGCCCTGAAGGACGGCCGCGTCTACGCGCAGGGCGCCTCGGACGAGATCATGACCCCCGGCGTCCTGTCCGCGCTTTACGACACCGAGGTTTCGGTCGCGACCGTCGACAACCGCCGCGTGGTCCTTACCCTCTGACCAAAGGCGGCCCACCCGGCCTGCTTCTTCTCTTCCGAAATACCTCGGGGGAGTCACACCTCCGGTGTGACGGGGGCAGAGCCCCCGCACCTTTTTACGTCACGCACCTCTGGTGCGTCAGATCCCCGCCGCCTGCGGCAGGACGAACGGCACCGGTCCGTCCGGCACCGCGTTCACCCGGACCCGGCAACCGTAGACGCGCGACAGCAGGTCGTCGGTCAGCACCTCGGACGGGTGTCCCTGCCGCGCCATCCGCCCGCCGTGCAACAGCGCCAGCCGGTCGGCGTACATCGCCGTCAGGTTCAGCTCGTGCATCACCGCGACCACGCCGCCACCGCGCCGGGCATAGTCGCGGGCGATCTCCATCACTTCCAGCTGGTGGCCGATGTCCAGCGCCGACACCGGCTCGTCCAGCAACAACCACGACGGACGCCCGTCCGCCACCGGCTCCCAGACCTGCAACAGCACGCGGGCCAGTTGCACCCGCTGGCGCTCGCCGCCGGACAGGTCGTGGTAGAACCGGCCCTCGAACCCGGCCAGCCCCACGCGGTCCAGCGCCGCAACCGGCAACTCGGTTCGCCGCGCCATACGGCCCGCCTGCAGGCCAAGGCGCAGGATCTCCAGCACCGTGAACGGGAACGACAACTGGCCCGCCTGCGGCAGAACGCCCCGGCGCGCCGCCAGCTCCCAGCCTTTCATCGCCGACACGTCCGCGCCGTCCAGCGTGACCGTGCCGGAATACGGCACCTCGCCGGTCATCGCCTTCAGCAGCGTCGTCTTGCCCGATCCGTTCGGACCGGCGATCACCGTGACCTCGCCCGCGCGCGCCTCGAAGTCGACGCCCTTCAGCACCGGCGTCCCCGCCAGCGCGACCTCTATTCCGACAGCGTGCAGCATCAGCCCCCCAAAGCCGCGCGGTTGCGCAGCAGGATCCACAGAAAGAACGGCCCGCCCAGCACAGCCGTGACGATGCCGATGGGAAGTTCGGCGGGTGCGACCACGGTGCGGGCGATCATGTCCGCCGCGATCAGAAGCGCCCCGCCCAGCAGCGCCGAGGCGGGCAGCAAAAAGCGGTGGTCCGGCCCGATCGCCAGCCGCAGCAGGTGCGGGACCACGATCCCGACAAAGCCGATGCCGCCGGACACCGCCACCGCCGCCCCGGACGCCGCCGCCACGCAAAGGATCGAGATGTTCTTCATCCGCTGCACCGGGATACCCATGTGCGACGCCGCCGCCTCTCCCAGCGCCAGCGCGTTCAGCGCGCGCGACAGGAACGGGACGACGCACAGCGCCAGCAGGATGATGGGACCGGCGGCCAGCACCTTGTTCCACGTCGCGCCGGCCAGCGATCCGAGGTTCCAGAACGTCAGGTCGCGCAACTGCGCGTCATTCGCCATGTAGACAAGAATGCCCGACAGCGCCCCGGCCAGCGCCTGCAGCGCGATGCCCGCCAACAGCATGACCGCGACCGAGGTGCGTCCGTGGTGCGTCGACACGCGGTACAGCAGCAGCGTGGTGATCCACGCCCCTGCAAAGGCCGCAATCGGCACAAGATAGCCCGAGAAGGGCGCCGCGATCCACGCTGGCAGCAGGCCGCCCAGAACGATGGTGCCCACCGCGCCAAGCCCCGCGCCCGCGCTGACGCCGACCAGCCCGGGGTCGGCCAGCGGGTTGCGGAACAGCCCCTGCATCACCGCGCCCGACACCGCCAACGCACCGCCCACCAGCAGCCCCATCGCCATGCGCGGCAGGCGGATGTCCAGCAGCACGATACGGTCGCGTGCCGCCAGCGGCTCGCCCGCCGCCAGCGCCTTAAGCACCGGCCACAGGGCGGTGCCCGTCGCGCCGACCGTCAGGCTGACCACCGCCACGGCGCACAACAACACCGCCAGCCCGGCCAGCACCAGCCGCGCCCGCGCGCTGCGATCCCCGGCCAAACGTGCGCCGGGGGCAGAGCGCATCCGCCCCGCCCCCGGTCCGATCTCTGTCGACGCCATCGGTCAGGCGCCGCCGTACAGCGCGTCGTGAAGGCTGCGCACCGCGTCCGGCGTGCGGGGACCGAAGCCCAGCAGCAGCAATCCGTCGATCCGCACGACGCTGCGGCTTTCGGCCGCCGGCGTCGCAGAGACGGCGGGCAGCGCGAACAGGTCGTCGTCCGACATGGCGTGTTCGCCGCCCCGGTCCATCATCAGGATCACATCGGGGGCTGCGGCGATGATCGCCTCTTCGCTGACCGGCTTGTAGCCGTCGAAGCCCTCGACCGCGTTGACCGCGCCCGACATCCGGATGATCCCGTCCGCCGTGGTGTCGGTGCCCGAGGCCATGATCCGGCCGCCCTGCGCGGTCAGGATGAACATCACCCGCTTCGGCGTTTCCGGCATCTCGGCGGGGATCGCCTCGGCCAGCGCGGCGTCGACCTCGTCCGCCAGCGCAGCCCCCTTCTCGGCCACGTCCAGCGCGGCGGCCACCGCCTCGATCTTGGCGCGCACGGTGTCGCGGTCGAAACCGTCCGGCACCGCGACGAACTCGATCGCCGCCTCTTCCAGCACGTCGATCGTCTCGGCCGGGCCGCTGCCCGCTTCGGCGATCACAAGGTCTGGGTTCACCGACAGCACGCCCTCGGGCGACAGCGCCCGCATATAGCCGACGTCGGGCAGCTCCAGCACCTCGGGCGGGTAGCTGGACGTTGTGTCTCGCCCGACCAGACGGTCCTGTTCGCCAAGGGCATAGACGATCTCGGTGACCGAGCCGCCGACCGACAGCACACGCTCGCCCGGTGCCACGTCCTGCGCCAGCGCCCCGCCCGTCAAAGCCGCAAGCGCAACGGCGCCAAGGGTGGGAACGGAAGTGATCCGAAAGCTCATGCGACGGCCTCCTTCTCGGCCTCGGCCCGGACGCTTTCGAGTGTCGCGACAACCTCGGCGAAGGCGGGGCGATGGTCCGTCTCGCCCGACCGGCTGCCGAACACCTGAAGGATCAGCATCCCATCCTTGTCGAAGCCTTCGATCGACAGCGCGGGCCCGCGCCGGGTGGGCTTTTCNACCGCCCAAAGCTCGGCGACATGGTCCGACCGCAGGTGCAGGTTGAAGTCGGGGTCCAGCACGTTCTGCCACGGCCCCATCTTCTTCATCGTGTTAAGCGGTCCGGTGTGGATCTGGATGCAGCCACGGTTGCCGACGAAGACCATGACCTCGATGCCCTGCGCCGAACAGGTCTCTAGCGCGGTGTCCAGCGCGGCGGGGTCCAGTTGCCGCACCCACGGCGCGCCCGCGATACGGTAGGCGCCCAGCCGGTTCATCCGCAGCTTGGCCGTCAGCCGCAGGAACTGGTGGGTGTCGGTCATCCGCTCCCATTCCTTCAGCAGGATGTCGCGCTTTTCCGGCTCGGACTTCGGCGCCTCGACCGGTTCGCGCGGCTGCAACGTCAGCGATTGCGACGCGTCGCCGGTGGCCAGCGCGTCGCGGATGGCCAGCCACTCGATCGGGTCGGCATCCAGCGGCAGGATCACCTTGTGCACGGCATCCCCGGCGGCGTCGAACACCTGAAAGCTGCGGCGCACGCCGTTGTCCGTCTCGACCTCGACCGCAAAGCCGTGGACCCACGCATTCGGGAAGATCCGCAGGTCGATCGCGCCGTTCAGCACCATCGACGCATGGGCGCCGGATTTGTAATTGTCATACACGCCGGTCTTTTCGCTGACGGCGCTTTCGTTGCGGGTCAGGGCCATCACCGGCCCCAGCGCGCCAAGTCGCGGCACCAGCGCATCGGGGGTCGCGTCGATTCGNGTCGCGCCCTGCCCGACACGCGCGGCGACCAGATCCGCCTCGGTCACGCCGAGTTGAGCGGCCAGATCGCGCGGGCGCGCCTTGGGGTTGTCATTCATTGCGCGCAGAAGGGCCTGCGGCGAGCTGCCTGCCTTGGCATCCATAGAACGGAGTCCTTGTGGTGTTGGGTATCACGTAGCCTGGCTCGCCGCGCCATGCGCAGGCTTCGCTGGGGCGCCGCAGGATGCTGCCATGCGGCGGATATACTTGACGACTTTAGTCAGCCATTCTAACCAGTGCAACAAGCGATCTGCGTCACACTCGCGCAAATCGGCACCAGCCAGCCAAGCGCCAGCTCCAACACATCATTATCACCACGATTGGGGAAGACATGCGCGTCGGCCACTCGAAAAGTTTACTGTTCTGCACGACCGCGCTGACCGCGCTTCTGGCCGCGCCCCTTGCCGCCCAAGAGACGGTCGACGAAACCGCCGACGGCGGCGTTTTCACCCGTCTTGGCCGGATCGTCCTTGGCTTCGGCGGCACCGAGACCGTCGCGATCGACACCCCGCAGGCCGTCACCGTCCTGAACCAGGACGACATCGACAAGGAACAGGCGTCGACCGCCGCCGACCTGTTCGACATGGTTCCCGGCGTGCAGGGCATCGGCACCGGCCGCGTCGGTGGCGTGTCCTTCAACATCCGGGGCGTCGGCGAACTGGCGTCCTCGGACGAGTCGAAGATCATCGTCACCGTCGACGGCGCCACCAAGTTCTACGAACAGTACCGCATGGGTTCGTTCTTCTCGGACCCCGAACTGTACAAGCAGGTCGAAGTGCTGCGCGGCCCGGCGTCCTCGACCCTGTACGGGTCCGGCGCAATCGGCGGCGTCATCAACTTCGAGACCAAGGACGCCGGCGACTTCCTGACCACCGGCAACCACGCCCTGCGGTTCCGCACCGGCTATACCAGCAACGGCAACGAAAAGCTGGTCTCGGCGATCTACGCCACGCGGCCGGTCGACACGTTCGAGACGCTGTTCGCGCTGAACTACCGCAAGGCGGGCGACTATGAAGACGGCGACGGAAACGACGTGGCCGGGTCGGCCTATGACGCGCTGTCCGGCCTGATCAAGGCCAAGTACACCTTCGGCGATACCCTGTCGAAATCGCTGACGGCGTCCTACTCGGCATGGAACAGTTCGCTGGACGACACCAGCTATGCCCAGACCGACAGCTTCAATTTCGGCACCATCGATCGGGACATCTTCGACCAGACCTTCGCGCTCCGGTACGAGGATTCCGCCCCCGGCAACCCGTGGCTGGATCTGGATGTCGTGCTGACCTACTCGGACACCGACGTCGAGCAGGGCGACTCCTCGCTTCCGGCGATTTCGCCGCTGTTCGAGGATTCGCATTATGCCTACCGCACCCTCAGCCTGAAGGCCGAGAACACCTTCGACGTCAGCTTCGGCGCGTGGCAGAATTTCCTGACCGCCGGTATCCAGCTGTCCAGCCAGGAACGCATCGCGGAAAGCACCAGCGGATCCATCGAATTCCACCCCGAAGGCACCGACCAGAAGATCGGCGCGTACCTGCAGGGCGAATTCGTCTGGAACGACCGCCTGACGCTGGTGCCCGGCATCCGCGCCGACCTTGTGTCGCTGCAACCCGGCGACGGCGGGCAGGACTATGACACGACGCTGATCTCTCCGAAGATCGCGGCGCATTACAAGCTGACCGAGGACCTGTCCGTCTTCGGCTCGCTGGCGCACACCGAGCGCACGCCGACACTGGACGAGATCTATTCCTTCAGCCCCACCGAGCCCGCCAGCGGCGGTCTGGACCCCGAGATGGCGAACAGCGTCGAACTGGGCGTAAGCTATTCCCACTACGGGATTTTCACGGCAAACGACGTGGTCGAGCTGAAGGCGACCGGCTTCTACTACGACATCACCGACATGATCTCGCGCGATACCACGGCAGGCACGCCGTTCTACCGCAACATCGACCATGTGAAGCTGTGGGGCGTCGAACTGGAAGGCGCCTACGAGGCCGAACGCGGTTTTGCCCGCGCGGCGTTCTCCGACGTGCGCGGCGAGGACACCGCCACCGGCCTGACGCCGACATCCGTGCCGCAACGCTCGCTGGTGCTGACGCTGGGCGGACGGGCACCGGAATACGGTCTGGAATACGGCTGGCGCGGCCACTTCTACGGCGACATCGACTATGGCGATGGCACCACCTACGACGGCTATGACCTGCACGATCTGTTCGTCAACTGGTCGCCGCAGCAGGGACCGCTGGAAGGGCTGACCATCGGCCTGACCGCCGACAACATCTTCGACACCACGTACCGCAACAGCCTTGCCGGCGACAACGGCGAGGGCCGCTCGTACAGCATCGCCCTGACCCGAACCTTCGAATTCTGATGACAGGAGACACCATGCGCCTTTCCAGACACCGCACCCCGTGGCTGGCCGCCGCCGTGATCTCGGCGGCGCTGTCCGGCGTCGCACTGGCACAGGACGCCGCGCCGGACGCGGAAGCAGACACGGACACCGGCACCGCGCCCGCCCTGAAGGTCGAGTTGAACAGCGCCAGCCCGCTGGATGGCGCCTGCCGCCTGACCTTCATGGCGACCAACGACACCGGCGTCGACGTCGACAAGCTGGTGCTTGAAACCGTGCTTCTGACCACCGACGGCGTGGTCGACCGCCTGACGCTGTTCGACCTGCAGGCCCTGCCCGCAAACCGGCCCCGCGTGCGCCAGTTCGACGTGTCGGGATTGGACTGCGGCAGCCTTGGTCAGGTGCTGATCAACGGCATCCAGACCTGCGACGGCGAGGGGCTGGACCCGGCGACCTGCACCGACGAACTCGACCTGTCGACGCGCGCCGACATCGAGGTGCTGGGGTGACTGTCATCGATGTCCTGCGGGACCGCCTGAACGCCATTCTCGACCTCGGCGGCCCTGTCGTCGCGATCCTGCTGTGCCTGTCAGTCGTCTCGCTGGCGGTGGTGCTGTACAAGCTTTGGCAATACGCCTCTGCCGGGGTCGGCCGCCACCGCAGCCTGCGGCAGGCGATGGCCGAGCTGGACACCGGGCGAANCGACGCCGCCGCCGGCTACCTGCGCAAAAGCCGCAGCCACCTTGCGCCGGTCCTGCTACGCGCGCTGAACGCGGGGGCCGCCGCCGACAAGACCCGGATCGAGGCCGAGGCCTCTGCCCGCCTCGACCGGCTGGAACGCTGCTTTCGCATCCTCGACAGCATCGCGCAGATCTCGCCGCTGCTGGGCCTGTTCGGCACCGTGCTTGGCATGATCGACGCGTTTCAGGCGCTGCAGGACGCGGGGTCTGCGGTCGATCCCTCGACCCTTGCAGGCGGCATCTGGGTCGCGCTGATGACCACCGCCGCCGGGCTTGCCGTGTCGATGCCCACCAGNCTGCTGCTGACNTTNCTTGAATCCCGNCTCGCCCGCGAACGGTCCATCGCNGAAATCGCGATCGAGACACTGTTCGCGCCNCTGCCCAAGGCCCGCGACAAGGNCGACGTGCTGCAACCCTTCCCGCAGGCCAATGCCCGTTAGAAGCCCCGCCCGGCCCCGCCGCGCGGTCTCGGTGACGTCGCTGATCGACGTGATTTTCCTGCTGCTGCTGTTCTTCATGCTCAGCTCGACCTTCACGAAATTCGCCGAGATCCGGCTGGACACCGGAACCGGCGGACCTGCGGCCCCGGCCCCGGCAGCGACGCCGCCGCTGTTCCTGCAGCTTGACGCCGACACGATCCGGCTGAACGCGCAAGAGGTGTCGCTGGAAGACCTGCCCGACCGGCTGACCGCCGAGGCGCCCGACGACACCGAAACCGCCAGCCGCACCCTGATCGTTGCCCCCTCTGGCGACGACCTGACCTCGCAACGGCTGATCGACCTTCTTGTCGTGCTTCGGCAGCAGCCGGGCTTCGACATCCGCGTTCTGGAGTAACCAATGGCCCTCCGCCGCCCCGCCGAACGACGCAAGGGAGAGCCGACGATCGCCCTGATCAACATCGTGTTCCTGATGCTGATCTTCTTCATGATCGCCGGTGCACTCGCCCCGCCGCTGGATGCGCGCGTCGAACTGGTGGACACCGCCGACCTCGACGGCCGCGCGCCGCCGGACGCGGCGGTCGTGCTGGCCGATGGCAGCCTGCTGCTGCGCGAACAGCCCGTCGATGCTGCCGCCGTGGTGGCCCGGGCGCGGGAACAGGACCCCGCGTCCGACGCGCCCGCCGTGCGGTTGGTGCCCGACCGCAACCTTCCCGCCGCGACCCTGCTGGCGCTTGCCGCCGACCTTCGCGACGCGGGGGCAGGGGACGTCTGGCTGGTCACAGAGAAGGGGCTGGAATGAAACGCGCGGTCACCATCGCCGCCGGCGCCGGTCTGCTGTCGCTGCTGGCCCACGGCACCGCCCTTGTCGCGTTCCAAGAGGCCCCGGCCCCCGCCGCGATGGACAGCGCGCCGCCGGGAACCGCCCGCCTCGGCAACGCCTTCGCCGACATGGTGGCCGGCGCCCCGGCCCCGGTCGATGCGACAGAGGTCACCGAACCGGCGGACACCGACACGGCCACGCCGGTCGAGACGCCCGAGACCGAACCCGCGTCACCCACCGAGCTGTCCGAGGCCACGGAAACCACCAGCGCCCCCGAAACCGCGCCGGAGCGGGTCGAAGCCGCGCAACCCGGCCAGACCGAACCCGCAAGCCCCGACGCCGCAACGCCCGTCGCCCCGCCGGAAATGGCGGACACGCCGCCCCCGGACCCTGCGCCGTCGGCCAGCGCCCCAGTCGATGTCGAGTTATCGACCGCAGAGCCGGTGCTGCCAGTCCAGCCCGAAACGGCCGAGGACCCGGACCCCGCCCCGCCGACCGAAACGGCAGAGACACCCGCGCCCGAAGCCGCCCCCGTCGCGCCCGAAACGGTCGAGGCCCTGCCACCGGACGGGTCCGAACTGGCCGTGCTCAGCGCCCCGCCGCCGCCCTCGCGGCCAGAGGATCTGGTCCCCGAGTCCGAACGCACGCCAACACCCCCGCCGCCGCAGACGACACCGCCCCCCCGCAGCGCCGGCAACGCCGCCGAGGACACCCGGCGCGGCACGGCGACCGGCACCGAAACCGCCAACGACGCCAGCCAGGGCAACGGCAATTCCGCAGCGGCCGCCGCCGCGACCGCCCGCGCCGCCGCGCAGTACGGCAACGCGGTGATGACCCGTATCGCCCGCACCCGCCGCGAACGCACCCGCCTGCCCGGCGTCGCGCTGGTGGCATTTCAGATCGGATCGAACGGCGGCCTCGTCTCGGTCGGCATCGCGCGCTCGTCCGGCAGCCCGCAGCTGGACCAGATCGCGATGAACCACATCCGCCGCGCCGGCCCCTTCCCGCCGCCGCCGCCTGGCGCGCGCACCAGTTTCTCGGTCGAATTCGCGGGCGGCTGACCGGGTAAGCGAGGGGCCAGCCCCTCGCGCTCCCCGAGGTACTTGGAAAGAGAAGAAGACAAAGCGCCCCTACCCTTCTTCTCTTTTGAAATACCTCGGGGGAGCGCGCGCAGCGCGCGGGGGCAGCGCCCCCCCTGCGGCGGGTCAGTCCGTGCCGAGGTGTGTCTGGCGCACCGGGCCTCGGTATTTTTCGGTCAGGTCCTCCGGAACCTCGCTGCCGTCCACAAGGAACGGCAGGATGCCCTTCCGCGCCGACCGGCCGCGCATGGCGGCGATGTCGGCGTCCGAGCGGGTGACGCGCTGCGACATCCGGCGGCCCCAGCGGGCGAGCGCCTCGTACAGACGGGCGATCTCGGCCTCGTGGCCCGGGGTCTTCGCAAGGTCGCGAAACTCGTCAGGGTCGGTGTCCAGATCGAACAGCATCGGGTGGAAGCCGCCTTCGAAATGGATCAGCTTCCAGCGGCCGTCGAACACCATGAACATGCGGGCGTCGCGGCTGTCGAGCCCCAGCGCGGTGCACATCGGCGTGACGGAATAGTCGTATTCGCTGATCGCCACGTCGCGCCAGTCGGGCGTTTCGCCGTCGAGCCACGGCTGAAGCGAGCGGCCCTCGACGATATGCGACGGGACTTCGCCGCCTGCCGCCTCGATGAAGGTGGCCGCAAGGTCGATGGCCTCGACAAGCGCGTCGCAGGTGGTGCCTCGGGTGGCGTCGGCGCGGGCGCGCGGGTCGCGGATGATCATCGGGATCTTGACCGCGGGCTGGTGGAACATGTCCTTTTCGCCCAGCCAGTGATCGCCGAGATAATCGCCGTGGTCCGAGGTCAGCACGATCATCGTGTCGTCCATCCGGCCCGTGCGTTCGAGGTAGTCCAGCAGACGCCCCAGTTGGTCGTCGCATTGACGGATCAGCCCCATGTAGGCCGGGATCACCTTGTCGCGCACATCGTCGCGCTGGAAGGCGGACGCGATGCGGTTCGACTGGTAGGCCGCCAGCACCGGGTGGGGGTCATCCCGTTCCATCTGGTGCCGGGTCGCGGCGGGGACATGGTTGGGGCCGTACATCGCGTGGTAGGGCGCGGGCACGATATAGGGCCAGTGCGGCTTGATGTACGAAACATGCGCGCACCACGGGCCGTCGGCCTGTTCGATGAAGCGGATCGTCTCGCCGGTCAGCCACGGCGTCTCGCTGTCTTCCTCGCGGATGTTGGCGGGTTTGTCGGCGTTGGCGAACATCCAGCCGCTGGCGATCTCGCCGTCCTCGACCCCGGCATTGGCGTAATCGGCCCACGGGTTTTCGCCGTCGTAGCCCTTGGCCTTCAGGTACTCGTTATAGGGCGAGCGTTTCGCGTCATAGAACCCGTCCGGCCCCTGCCCCCACAACCCGTCGTCACGGATCCATGCGTCGAAGCCGCATTCGGCCTGCCGNGCGCCGATGACGCTGTCGGNGGCAAGGCCCAGCCGTTCCATCCCNTCGGCATCCGCTTTCATGTGGGTCTTGCCGATCAGCCAGCAGCCCATGCCCAGCTTTCGCAGGTGGTCGCCCATCGTCTGTTCGCCCACCCGCAGCGGGAACCCGTTCCACTGCGCCCCGTGCGAGGACGGGTAGCGCCCGGTGTAGAAGCTCATCCGCGACGAGCCGCACACCGGCGACTGGACATAGGCGTTGGTAAAGCGCACGCCGCCCGCCGCGACCCGGTCGAAGTTGGGCGTGTGCAGGTGCGGGTGACCGGCGCAGGACAGGTAATCGAACCGCAACTGGTCGTACATGATGAACAGGATGTTCAACTTGGTCACTGNCGCGCCTCCTCCTTGCCGTGCCGGCGCACGATAGGCGGGATGGCGGCGGGGGGAAAGCACCCCCGCCCGGTCCGTGGCTTAGGCGGTCAGAAGGGCACGTCGTCGGCCCGGTCGGCGGCGACGACGAACTTTGCCACCACCTTCTTGGAGCCGGCCTTTTCGAACTCGATGTCCAGCTTGTCGCCCTCGATCCCCATGACGTAGCCGTAGCCGAACTTGGTGTGGAACACCCGGTCGCCCTGCGTGTAGGCCGAGACGGCGGTGGAATCGATCGTCATGTTGCGGCTTTCCTGCGGCTGGCTCATGCCGCGTGTCGACTGCCGCGCCTGCAGCCGTTTCCAGCCGGGCGAGTTGTAGACATTCGCATCTGCCGCGCGATCGACGATGGTCGACCCGCCGCCCATTCCCGCCGCGCCATAGCCGCCGCCGTACAGGCCCGGCGGGGTCAGCACCTCGACATGGTCCTCGGGCAATTCGTCGATGAACCGCGACGGAAGCGCCGACTGCCACTGGCCATAGACCCTGCGGTTGGCGGCGAAAGAGATGGTGCACAGTTCCTCGGCCCGGGTGATGCCGACGTAAGCAAGGCGGCGTTCCTCTTCGAGCCCCTTCAGTCCGCTTTCGTCCATCGACCGCTGAGAGGGGAACAGGCCGTCTTCCCAGCCCGGCAGGAACACGGCGGGGAATTCAAGCCCCTTGGCCCCGTGCAGGGTCATGATCGACACCTTGGCGCCACCGTCGTCGGTTTCATTGTCCATGATCAGCGCGACGTGTTCGAGGAACCCCTGAAGGTTCTCGAAATTCTCCAGCGCCTTTACCAGTTCCTTGAGGTTCTCCAGCCGGCCCGGCGCCTCGGGCGTCTTGTCGTTCTGCCACATCGTCGTGTAGCCGGAATCGTCAAGGATCTGTTCGGCCAGTTCGATATGGTTCTGCTTTGGGTCCAGCGCCTTGGCGTGCCAGCGGTCGAACTGTTCGACCAGCGCGCCGACCTGCCCCTTGGCCTTGCCGGTCAGTTCGCCCGCCGATACGCACAGGCGCGCGCCTTCCAGCAGCGACACGCCGTTCGCCCGCGCCGCGCGTTGCATGGTCTGCTGCGCCTTGTCGCCCGCGCCGCGTTTGGGCGTGTTCACGATCCGCTCGAACGCAAGGTCGTCGTCCGGCGAACAGGCGACGCGGAAGTAGGCCATCGCATCGCGGATCTCCATCCGCTCGTAGAAGCGGGGGCCCCCGATCACGCGGTAGGGCAGACCGATTGTCAGGAATCTGTCCTCGAACGCCCGCATCTGGTGCGAAGCACGTACCAGAATGGCGCATTCGTCCAAGTTCATCGGACGCTGGCCGCGGGTGCCGCCCTGCATCGCTTCCAGTTCCTCGCCGATCCAGCGGGCTTCTTCCTCGCCGTCCCAATGGCCGATCAGGCGCACCTTTTCGCCGTCGTTCTTGTCGGTCCACAGCGTCTTGCCCAGCCGCCCCTCGTTCGCGTCGATCACGCGCGAGGCGGCGGCAAGGATGTGCGGGGTCGAGCGATAGTTCTGTTCCAGCCGGATCACCGTGGCGCCGGGGAAATCCTTTTCGAACCGCAGGATGTTGCCGACCTCGGCGCCGCGCCAGCCGTAGATCGACTGGTCGTCATCGCCGACGCAGCAGATGTTGCGGTGGCCTTGCGCCAGCAGCCGTAGCCACAAGTACTGCGCCACGTTCGTGTCCTGATATTCGTCCACCAACACGTAGCGGAACCACCGCTGGTACTGGGCCAGCACGTCGGAATGGGTCTGGAAGATCGTCAGGACATGCAGCAGCAGATCGCCGAAATCGACCGCGTTCAATTCTTTCAGGCGGGCCTGATACTGAGCGTAAAGTTCGGTGCCGCGCTGGTTGAAGGCCGCGGCTTCGGCGGCGGGCACCTTGTCGGGCGTCCACGCGCGGTTCTTCCAGTTGTCGATGATCCCCGACAGCATCCGGGGCGGCCAGCGTTTCTCGTCGATGTTGGCGGCCACGATCAGCTGTTTCAGCAGGCGGATTTGGTCATCCGTGTCGAGGATGGTGAAGTTCGACTTCAGCCCCACCAGTTCCGCATGCCGCCGCAACAGCTTGACGCAGATGGCGTGGAACGTGCCCAGCCACGGCATCCCCTCGACCGTCTGGCCCAGCAGCTTCGCGACGCGCTCTTTCATCTCGCGCGCGGCCTTGTTGGTGAAGGTCACCGCGAGGATCTCGTTCGGGCGCGCCTTGCCCGAGTTCAGCAGGTGCGCGATGCGGGTGGTCAGCGCCTTGGTCTTGCCCGTGCCCGCGCCGGCAAGCATCAGGACGGGGCCGTCCAGCGCCTCGACCGCCGCACGTTGCGCGGGGTTGAGGTCGTCCAGATACGGGGCGGGCCGCGCCGCCATCGCACGGGCCGACAGGGACCCGGACGCGGCGGCCTCGAAGGCGTCGTCTTCGGCGAAATTGCTCATGCCGCCAATCTAGCCGGTCCGGTGCGCGAGGAAAAGCCTTGTTCTCTTAATGTTCTCAACACCTACGGTGAGCGGCTAAATCCGCTTAATCCTGTACAGGCGTTTCTTGCGATGCAGGAATTTCCTCCAACGGGGGCACTTCAAAGGCGCTTCCAAGATTGCAATGCTGTTTGGCCAAAGGCTCGTCCGGCAAATCGAACAAGTCTTTGTCTAGCCCTAGCTCTCGGTAAGGAGAGGTCGCGACCCACCGTCGAACAAAATCCCGAGAACAGACTGCGTAGGCAACACCAGCGCGCTTCGTGACCTCCCGCAGTTCATACTGATAACGATCTTCGATCCCATCTGTGTCTATGACGATCACCATCGGCGTTTTGCCCGTCAGTATCCCAGCGAATATTGCTTGGTGGACACTGTCACGATTGGATGGCGTGTTGTCCAACCCGACCTCAATGACATGAGTCGGTGTTTCACAATCAATGCGGACATATCGCTCCTCGCCGATATTCGGGAAGTAATGGCGGGTTTCCGTCTCCCCTCCTGACAACAGCGTACACAATAGGAAAGTACTCGCCAGTTCGTTCATAGTGAGGCTCCTCCAGACCAAAACGTTAATAAAAAGTTAATCCTGGATACCACACGTTAACGCTTACCGATATCCTCGCCACGCAGCCGTCTTCCCCACCCCCGCGCGCCGCGCTAAGCAGTCGGCATGATCGAGGCGATCCTTTATTCCCTGCTGGCTGGCGCAATGATGCCGCTGGGCGGCCTGCTGGCGCGGGCCGAGCAGGCGCGTCCGGTCTCGATCGAGCCGGAACTGGTGCATTTCGTCGTGGCGTTCGGCGGCGGCGCACTGGTGGCTGCCGTGGCGCTGGTGCTGGTGCCGCAGGGGGCCGAGGCGCTGCCCGCGTTCTGGGCGGTCGCCTGTCTGTTCGGCGGCGGCGGCCTGTTCCTGCTGATCGACCGCGCACTGGCGAGGACCAGCGGGCACAAGGGCCAGTTGCTGGCAATGCTCGCGGATTTCGTGCCCGAAGCGGTGGCGCTTGGCGCCCTGTTCGCGACGGGCAGCGACGCCGCCCCGCTGCTGGCGATGCTGATCGCGCTGCAGAACCTGCCCGAGGGGTTCAACGCGTACCGCGAGACCGCCGCCAGCGGGCATTCGGGCGGCAAGACCTTGAAAGTCTTCTGCCTTCTGGCGCTTATCGGTCCCGCCGCCGCATTGGTGGGGCATCTTGTCATGGCGGACATGCCGTCGCTGCTGGGGGCGCTGATGATGACAGCCTCTGGCGGTATCCTGTATCTCATCTTCCAGGACGTTGCGCCGCAGGCGCCGCTGGCCAACCGCTGGGGACCTTCCTTCGGCGCGGTGCTGGGGTTCGGCCTGGGCCTGTTCGGACATCTGGTGACACATTGAGCGATCTCGACCAAACACACCCCTCTATCGCCGACCTGCGCGACCGTGCCCGGCGCCGCCTGCCCCGCTTCGTGTGGGACTTCATGGACAGCGCGACCGGCACCGAAAGCACCGAGAAGCGCAATCGCGACAAGCTGGACGAGATCCGCTTCCGGCCCGACGTTCTGTTCGGCGAACCCGAGTTCCGGCTGGGCAAGTCCCTGCTGGGCCGAGATTACGCCCTGCCCATCGGCATCTCGCCCGTCGGCATGTCGGGGCTGGTCTGGCCCGGTGCCGAGGTCGCGCTGGCCAAGCTGGGGGCGGAACGCAACATTCCCTACGGTCTGTCCTGCGTGGCGACGCAGCTGCCCGAGAACGTCGGCCCGCACACCAACGGCGACGGCTGGTTCCAGCTGTACCCGCCACGCGATCCGAAGATCCGCACCGACATGCTGAAACGGGCGAAGGACAGCGGGTTCCGCACCCTCGTGCTGACCGCCGACGTGCCCTATGCCAGCCGCCGCGAACGCCAGCGCAGGGGCGGCATGACCAGCCCGCCGCGCATCACCCCGCGCATCGCGTGGCAATGCGCCACCAAGCCCGCGTGGTCGCTGGCCACCGCCCGCACCGGGATGCCCCGGCTGGCGTTCATCGAAAGCTACACAGGCCGGTCCGGCGCGCTGTCGTCGACGGCGCATGTCGGCTACCTGATCCGCACGTCGCCCGACTGGGACTATCTTCGGGCCCTGCGTGAGGAATGGGACGGGCCGCTGGTGGTCAAGGGTATCCTTGTGCCCGAGGACGCGGCGCGGCTGAAACAGGAAGGCGCCGACGCCGTCTGGGTGTCCAACCACGCCGGACGCCAGTTCGACGCCGCGCCATCGTCGATCGAGGTGCTGCCCGCGATCCGCGACGCGGTCGGCCCGGACTATCCGCTGATCTTCGACAGCGGCGTCCGCAGCGGCCTGGACGTGCTGCGCGCGCTGGCGCTGGGGGCGGATTTCGTCTTTCTCGGCCGCGCGTTCCACTATGGGCTGGCGGCGTTCGGGCCGAGAGGGGCGGCGCATGTGGTCGACCTGATGACCGAGGACCTGAAGGCGAACCTTGGCCAGCTGGGGCTGCCAAGCTACGACGGGCTGGCACAGCGTCTGTTGACGTAACCCCCCACGCGGTTAGATAAACTTGGCATACGCGGCGGCCGGATTTCGGCCAGTCTCGGCACGCGTACAGATCGGACGGATACATCAATGGCGCTTCCCGCGAACCAGCAGCTTAGAATCTGGAGCATCGCCATCGTGGTGTTCCTTGTCGTCATG
Source organism: Maritimibacter sp. (assembly GCA_002701395.1). Taxonomy (GTDB): domain Bacteria; phylum Pseudomonadota; class Alphaproteobacteria; order Rhodobacterales; family Rhodobacteraceae; genus Psychromarinibacter; species Psychromarinibacter halotolerans. Next base: position 132,306 of record NZVC01000027.1, read on the forward strand.
TGGTTCCTCGGCGACGTGATCCTGCCCTTCGTGCTGGGCGGCGCGGTCGCGTACCTTCTGGACCCGATCGCCGACTGGCTGCAAAAGCGGGGCCTCAGCCGGATCGCCGCGACGATCCTGATCTCGGTCTGCGCGGTGCTGGTCTTCGCCATCGTCAACCTTGCGCTGGTGCCCACGCTTGTCCGTCAGGCCAACGCGCTGATCGAGACGTTCCCCCGCCTTGCCGAGAACCTGCAAGCTTGGCTGGCGACGCATATCCCGTCGCTGATGGATCAGGATTCGACGATCCGGCAGTCGCTGCAATCGCTGGGCGAGATGCTGAAGGAACGCGGCGCGGCGCTGGTCGAGACGGTTCTGTCCTCGGCGGTGAGCGTGCTGAACATCCTGCTGCTGGTGGTGATCGTGCCGGTGGTGGCCTTCTATCTGCTGCTGGACTGGGACCGCATGGTGGCCCGCATCGACGACCTGCTGCCCCGCGACCACGCCCCGACGATCCGCAAGCTGGCCTCTGACATCGACCGCACGCTGGCGTCGTTCATCCGGGGTCAGGGCGTCGTTATGATGATCCTGGGGGCGTATTATGCCATCGCGCTGATGCTGGCGGGGCTGCAATTCGGGCTGGTCATCGGCGCCATCGGCGGGCTGCTGACCTTCATCCCCTACGTCGGCGCCCTTGTCGGCGGCGCGCTGGCCATCGGGCTGGCGCTGTTCCAGTTCTGGGGCGAATGGCTGCACATCGCGATCGTGGCGGGCATCTTCTTTTCCGGCCAGTTCATCGAAGGCAACATCCTGACCCCCAAGCTGGTCGGCGATTCCGTCGGGCTGCACCCGGTCTGGCTGCTGCTGGCCCTGTCCGCCTTCGGGTCGTTGTTCGGGTTCGTGGGGATGCTGGTGGCCGTGCCCGTGGCTGCGGCGCTTGGCGTGCTTGCACGGTTCGCAGTGGACCAATACAAGCAGGGCCGCCTCTACAAGGGGTACGACACGCAGGACGACGCAGGGCGCGACTGACCCTTGGACGAACAGTACAGCTTTGACCTGACCCGGCGCCCGTCGCTGGGGCGCGGGGATTTCTTCATCTCTCCCGCCAACGCCACAGCCGTGGCGACCGTCGAATCGTGGCCGGATTGGCCCTCGGCAAAGCTGGTGCTGCACGGGCCGGAAGCCTCTGGGAAAACCCATCTTGCCCATGTCTGGGCCGCCCAGACCGAGGCGACGATCACCGACGCCGCCGACCTGTCCGCCGCCGACATCCCGGCGCTGGTGACGGCGCCGGTGGTGATCGAGGACGCCGATACGCTGGCCGGCGACGACGCCGCCGAACGCGCCCTGTTCCACCTGCACAATCTGTGCCTTGCGGAAGGGCGGCCTTTGCTGCTGACCGCCGCGCGTCCGCCGCTGCAATGGGGCCTGCGCCTGCCCGACCTTGCCAGCCGGATGCAGGCGACCGCGACGGCCGAACTGCAACCACCCGACGACATGCTGCTGACCGCCGTTCTGGTCAAACAGCTGATCGAACGGCAGATCGATTTCGCGCCCGACATCGTCACCTATGCCATTCAGCGAATGGAGCGCCGATTCTCCGCCGCTGCGGATCTGGCCGCCGCGCTGAACCGCGCGGCGTTTTCCGGTCGCCGCAAACGGCTGACCAAACCCCTTGTCCGCGACGTTCTCGACAAGATGGGACAGCCGTGGGCATAACTGTCACCGCAGTGTCACCAAGAACGGCTTAACACGCGGACATGACTCAGGCAGATTTCCTTAAGGCGCCCTTCCCGGCCGCCGTCGAGCTTCCCCCCGAAGAGGTGGATGGCCCGAAACGCTTCTTCAATCGCGAACTCAGCTGGCTTGGCTTCAACTGGCGTGTGCTGGAAGAGGCCGAGAACCCCAAGGTGCCGCTGCTTGAGCGGCTGCGCTTTCTGTCGATCAGCGCCACGAACCTTGACGAATTCTACACCGTCCGCGTCGCGGGCCTGCGGGAACTGGCCCACGCCGGAAACGAGACGCCCGCCGCCGACGGGCTGTCGCCCTCGGAACAGCTGGTGCTGATCAACGCCGACGCCCGGTCGCTGATGGAACACCAGCAGGTGGTGTGGAACGCGCTGCGGTCCGAGATGGAAACCGCCGGGATCGTGCTGGAAACCTCCGAGACGCTGCGCGACGAGGACCGCGCCCATCTGGACGAAATCTTCCTGTCGAACGTCTTCCCGGTGCTGTCGCCGCTGGCCATCGACCCGGCGCACCCCTTCCCGTTCATCCCCAACACCGGCTATGCGCTGGCGCTGCAGATGAAGCGGTCTTCGGACCGGCAGGAACTGAAGGCGCTGCTGCCGATCCCGCACCAGATCGACCGTTTCGTGGCGCTGCCCGATGTCGGCGAGNCCCGCCGCTTCCTGCCGCTGGAGGAATTGCTGCTGCTGTACGTCGGCGTGCTGTTCCCGGGCTACAAGGTCACCGGCCACTGCTCGTTCCGGGTGCTGCGCGACAGCGATCTGGAGGTCGAGGACGAGGCGGAAGACCTTGTGCGCGAATTCGAGGTGGCGCTGAAACGCCGCCGCCGGGGCGAAGTGATCCGGCTTTCGATCTCGGCAAACGCCCCGCAGCCGCTGCAAAAGGTCATCGTGGACGAACTGCACGTCGGCGAAAGCGAAGTGATCGAACTGTCCGGCATGATCGGCGTCGCCGACCTGAAGGAACTGGTGCTGGACGACCGGCGCGACCTGCTGTGGCCATCGTTCACGCCGCGCGTGCCGGAACGGGTCCAGGATCACGACGGCGACATGTTCGCGGCGATCCGCCAGAAGGACATGCTGCTGCACCACCCGTATGAGACGTTCGACATGGTGATCCGCTTCCTGAATCAGGCGGCGGCGGACCCCGATGTGCTGGCGATCAAGCAGACCCTGTACCGGACCTCGACGGAATCGCCCATCGTCACCGCCCTGTGCGAGGCCGCCGAGGCCGGCAAGTCGGTCACGGCGCTGGTCGAACTGAAAGCGCGGTTCGACGAGGCCGCCAACATCCGCCAGTCGCGGCGGCTGGAACGCGCGGGCGCCCATGTCATCTATGGCTTTTTGAACTGGAAGACCCACGCGAAGATCTCGACCGTGGTCCGCCGCGAAGGCGGCAAGCTGGTGACCTATACCCACTACGGCACCGGCAACTACCACCCGATCACCGCGCGGATCTATACCGACCTGTCCTTCTTCACCTGCGACACCGCGCTGGGGCGCGACGCGACCAAGGTGTTCAACTACGTCGGCGGCTATGCCCCGCCGGAAGGGCTGGAGAACCTCGCCATCTCGCCGCACGGGCTGAAGTCGCGCCTGATCGAGCTGATGGAGAAGGAAGGCGACAACGCCGAGGCGGGCAAACCGGCGGCGATCTGGGCCAAGATGAACTCGGTAATCGAACCCGACGTGATCGACGCGCTGTACCGCGCGTCGCAGCGCGGCGTGAAGATCAGCCTTGTGATCCGCGGCATCTGCGGGCTACGGCCCGGCATCANGGGCCTGTCCGAGAACATCCGGGTCAAGTCCATCGTTGGCCGGTTCCTTGAACATTCGCGCATCGTCTGCTTCGGCAACGGCGCTTCGCTGCCGTCGAAGAAAGCGCGCGTGTTCATGTCCTCGGCCGACTGGATGGGCCGCAACCTGAACCGCCGGATCGAAACGCTGGTGGAATGCACCAACGCGACGGTGAAGGCGCAGATCGTCAGCCAGATCATGGCCGCGAACCTTGCGGACGAGGCGCAAAGCTGGGTCATGGCGCCCGACGGCAAGTTCACCCGCGAGATCCCGCAAGACGGCCAGCAGCTGTTCAACTGCCACCGGTTCTTCATGGAGAACCCGTCGCTGTCGGGACGTGGGTCCGCGGGCGCCGCGGATGTCCCCGAACTGACGCACACCGAGGATTAAAAAGACTTTTTTGCCTCCGGCGGGGATATTTGAGGACCAAAGAGGGGGCGCAATCCCCTGTCTCTTTGGTCCTTCAAATATCCCCGCCGGAGGCTCCCGAACCCTCGAAACGCGCTGCCGCCGGTTTGCGAAAGCCGCAGGGCGCGCACCGACCTGCCCCATCGCCACATCGACGCGCCGATTGACCCCCGGGGGCTGGTGTGCGATTTGGCCACACCACGACGAGGCGAGAGACAAGCATGGACGGCGGCAACGACCCGCAAGCCGACGACTGGGGCCCCTTCGGGCGGCCGCTGTTCGACGATCCGGCATCCCAGTGGCTGAAACGCGTTGGCGTCGTGGACGTAGGGTCGAACTCGGTCCGTCTCGTCATCTTCGACGGCGCAGCCCGCAGCCCTGCCTATTTCTACAACGAGAAGATCATGGCCGGCCTTGGTGCCGGCTTTGCCGAGACCGGCCGCCTGAACCCGGAAGGCCGCAAGCGCGCGCTTGAGGCGCTGCGCCGGTTCAAGCTGCTGTCCGAGGATTTCCAGATGGCGCCGCTGACCGTGGTCGCCACCGCCGCGATGCGCAACGCCGAGGACGGGCCCGAGTTCTGCGAGGAAGTGCTGCGCGAGACCGGCCTGCGGGTCTGGGTGATCGACGGCGAGCAAGAGGCACAGTTGTCGGCGCAGGGCGTGCTGCTGGGCTGGCCCGACGCCACCGGCATCGTCTGCGACATCGGCGGGTCGTCGATGGAGCTTGCCGCGTTGCTGGAGGGCGAGATCGGCCTGTGCCAGACCTCTCCGCTGGGCCCGCTGCAATTGCAGGGCATCAAGGACAAGAAGAAGCGGCGCCACCACATCCGGTCGACCATCGAAAAGATGTGGGACAAGATCGGCCCGCACGAGGATCGCCTGTACCTTGTCGGCGGATCGTGGCGCGCCATTGCACGGCACGACATGGTGCGGCGCGATTATCCGCTGCACGTCCTGCACGAATACCGCATGACGCCGCGCGACGTGATCGACACGATCGACTGGATCGCCGAGAACGATTCTTCGGAACTGGCGTCGAAGTCCGGCACCTCGTCCAGCCGGATGGCGCTGGTGCCGCTGGCCTGCGAGGTTCTGCGCGAACTGGTGGGCGTGCTGAAGCCGCGCGAGATCGCGATTTCAAGCTATGGCCTGCGCGAGGGTCTGCTGTACCAGCAGATGCCGACGGAACTGCGGGAACGCGATCCGCTGATCGAGGCGTGCCGCTTCGCCGAGCAGAAGGACAGCCGCCGGCCCGGCTTTGGCCGTGTCCTGCATCACTTCGTCTCGCCGCTGTTCGAGGATCTGCCGCTGGCCCGCCGCCGCATCGTCAAGGCGGCCTGCCTGCTGCATGACGTCAGCTGGCGCGCCCACCCCGATTACCGCCACGAGGCCTGCTTCGACTATGTCACCCGCGCCTCGATGGGCGGTCTGACCCACCCGCAGCGGATCTTCCTTGGGCTCGCGCTGTTGCACCGCTACAAGAACAGCCGTTCCGGCACCCATTTCGAGCACCTGCTTGGCCTGCTGTCCGAAGAGGAACTGCATCAGGCCGAGGTTCTGGGAAAGGCGATGCGGTTCGGGTCGATGCTGACGGCCGACACCGACGAAAGCATCGGCACCCTGTCGTGGAAGCCACGCAAACAACTGCTTGAACTGACGCTGAGCGACCGCGCCAAGGTCCTGTTCGGCGAGGTCGCGCAGGCCCGGTTCCAGTCGCTTGCGAACACGCTGGGCGCGGAAACCAAGATCGGCTGACGCCCCGGAGCGCGGGCCGGGACGGTTACAGTTCGACCGCGCCGTCTTCGCCGATTTCGGGGCCGGTTTCGGGGTCCAGCTCGGGCTCGACCTGAAGCGGGACCTTGCGGCGGATGAGGATGTCGCCGTTCGGCAGGATCTCGGGCGCGTGAAATGCGGACAGGTTGCCAAGCGCGTTGCGCATCTCGTCCGACATCTCTTCCATCGCCGGCCCCATCTCGTTCATGAGACCGCGCAGCAGAAGCTTGGTACCCTCTTCGAGAAGCCCAAGACCCTCGGACATCTCGGAATCGTCCTGCGCCGTTGCGGGCAGCGGCGCGGCAAGCATGGCGGCGCACAGCACCGCGGGGACAATCTGTTTCATGCCCTGAATATAGGCGCTTTGCGCGACAGGTCCATGACCCGGCGGCACCATCCGTCTTAGGACAGGTCCAGATCCAGCGACACCGGGAAGTGATCGGACGCGGTCAGCAGCGCCTCGCGCAGTTCCGGGGTCCGGTAGCAGACCGGGTCGTCGAACGGGTGCCAGATCCGCCAGCGGGGATCGCGGCGCCGCAGCCGCGGAGACACCATCACGTAATCCAGAAGCGCCGAGAGATAGCGTTCTTCCTGCCGGATATAGAACCGCGCGGTCGAGGGCATCGCGCCCACCCGCTGTGACAGCGCCATGCGGGCGTGGGGGTCGTACAGCGGTGTGCGGCCATCGTTGTCGCCCAACACGATCTCGACCCCGGAACGGCCGAACAGCTTTTCATACTCATCCAGCCCGGGGCCGTCGTTGAAGTCGCCCAACACGATCAGATCCTCGCCTTCCTGCAGCACCTCGTCGACCCGGCGGCGCAGCCAGACGCATTGCGCCAGTTGCTTGCGGCGGTTCTCGATCGAAATGCGCATGACCTGATCGGGGTTGGTGGCCCCGTGCGGCGCCTTGGACTTGACGTGAACGCCGATCAAACGCAGCGCGCGCCCGCCCTTGGTCCGCAGCGCGGCTTCCAGCGGCGGCTTGGAAAACACGATGGGTTCCGGCGCCGCGTCGGTATCCAGATCCAGCCGGAAGGTGCCATCGAAACGCGGCAGGCCCTGTCCGCCCCGCTTGCCCGAGGGCGCGCCCCACGGGTCGTGCGCAGCGGTCAGCACGTCCGGGTCGTACAGCAGGGCGATCTCTTGCTGGGTCTGGTTCGAGAAACCCAGAAGCGCCTTGCGCGTGCGCAGGTCATAGCGGGCGGCGAAGGCTTCCAGTGCGGCGACGGTCGAACGGTCGCGTACCGTGTCGGGCGCCTCGACCACAAGGACGGCGTCGGCTTTCATCGCGGTGAACACGATGCCCAGCGCGCCCAATTGGTCGGCGCGGGTCACGTCCCTGCGCGAGGACCAGCCGTCGTCTTCCAGAAGACCGTTCGCATCGTCGAACAGGGAATTGAACCATTCGACGTTGTAGGTCGCGATCCGCACCGGATCAGGCCGCCATCGCCTGAATTTCTTCCCATGCGTTGTTCACGTCGATCAGCCGTTTCTCGGCCATCATCACCGCCTCTTCCGGAAGCCCCCGCGCGACCAGCCGGTCGGGATGGCTTTCGCGGACGATCTGCGACCAGGCCCGGCGGATCTCGGGCAGCGGCGTGTCGGGCGACACGCCCAAAACGTCATAGGGGTCGGGCGCGCAATCGGCCACGAACCGCGACCGCACGCGGCGGAACTGCATCTCGCTGAGACCGAAGATCGACGCCACGTTCGACAGGAAATCGTCCTCGGCCTTGTGATAGTTGCCGTCGGCCACCGCGACGTGAAACAGACCTTCCATCAGGTCGCACAGGACGCCGGTTTCCGAGGGGAACATGCGCGCGATGCGGCGGGCGTATTCCTCGTAGCCCGCGACGTCGGTCCGGGCGAGGTTGAAGACGCGGGCGGCGTTGTATTCCTCTTCCGGGGCGATGGTGAACACCTCGCGGAAGGCCGAGACCTCGTTGCGGGTGACCCGGCCATCGGCCTTGGCCATCTTGGCGCCCAGCGCGACCACCGCGATGGTGAAGGCAACCGACCGTTCCGGCGGCGTGCGCAGCCTGTCGAACACAGCCGACAAGCCCTCGCCCTTGGCGAGCGCGGCAATGGCTTGGGCGATGCGGGTCCAGATCGACATGTCGGCACCCTAGTGCGAAACGGGCAAGGCTGTAACGGCAAATCGCCGTGAAGAATGCGCACTGCCGCGCAGTCTGCGTGCGACGGCGCCGGAACGGGCAAACCGGCGTTTCGCCGGTCGCCGGTGTTACAGGTTCTCGGTCTGCGGCATCCCGAGGACATGGAAACCGCCATCCACGCGGATCGTTTCACCGGTGGTGTCGCGGCCATAGTCGGACGCAAGGTACACCGCCGTGCCGCCCACCGATTCCAGCGCGGCGTTGCGGCGCATGGGGGCGTTCATCTCGGTATGCTTGAAGGTCTTGCGCGCCCCGCCGATGGCGGCGCCGGCCAGCGTCTTCATCGGACCGGGCGAGATCGCGTTCACGCGGATGCCTTCGGGACCAAGATCGTTGGCAAGGTACTTCACCGTCGATTCCAGCGCCGCTTTCGCCACGCCCATGACGTTGTAGTACGGCGTCACGCGCGACGAGCCCTGATAGGTCATCGTCAGCACGGTGCCGCCGTTCGGCATCAGCGCGCGCGACCGGCGGGCGACGTCGATCAGCGAATAGCACGAGATCGCCATCGAGTTGGTGAAGTTCATCAGCGACGTGTCGATGAACCGCCCGGACAGCTCGGCCCGGTCGGAATAGGCGATGGCGTGCACCACGAAATCGAGGCTGCCCCAAGTGTCCGCGATCTGCTGGAAGGCCGCGTCCATCTTCGCTTCGTTCATGACGTCGCAGTCGATCATCATGCAATCGCCCAGCGTTTCGACCAGCGGCGTCACGCGCTTCGCGAAATTCTCGCCTTGGTAGGTAAAGGCAAGCTCGGCCCCCTCGGCGGCCAAAGCCTTTGCGATGCCCCAGGCGATGGAACGCTCGTTCGCAACGCCCATGATCAGGCCGCGTTTGCCGCGCATCAGGTCAGCCATGTCGTGTCACCCGTCGTACTTGCTTAGCAGCATCGAACCGTTGGTCCCGCCAAAGCCGAAAGAATTGGTCATCACGGTGTCCAGCCCGGCGCCGGTTACCGTTTCGGTCGCGATCTCTTCGGGCTTCAAAGCCGGATCCAGAGTCTCGACGTTGATCGAAGGCGCGATGAAATCGTTCTTCATCATCAGCAGGCAGAAGATCGCCTCGAGCGCGCCCGCGGCCCCCTGCGCGTGGCCGGTCATCGACTTGGTCGAGCTGACCGGCGGCGTCTGGCCGTCGCCGAACACGCGGCGCACGGCTTCGATCTCGCCCACGTCGCCCACCGGCGTCGAGGTGCCGTGCGCGTTGATGTAGCTGACGGTGCGGTCCTCGGACAGCGTCTTCAGCGCCAGCCGCATCGCACGCTCGCCACCCTCGCCCGACGGCGCGACCATGTCGTGCCCGTCCGAGGTGGCGCCGAAGCCGGTGACCTCGGCGTAGATCGTCGCACCGCGCGCCTTGGCCCGTTCGAGATCCTCAAGCACGACCATGCCGCCGCCGCCCGAGATCACAAAGCCGTCGCGGTTCGCGTCGAACGCGCGCGAGGCCAGCGCGGGGGTTTCGTTGTACTTGGACGACATCGCGCCCATCGCGTCGAACAGGCAGGACAGGGTCCAGTCCAGTTCCTCGCCACCGCCCGCGAACATGATGTCCTGCTGGCCCAGCATGATCTGCTGCGCCGCCATGCCGATGCAATGCAGCGAGGTCGAGCAAGCCGAGGTGATCGAGAAATTGACGCGCTTGATCTTGTAGGCCGTCGACAGGTTCGCCGAGATCGTGGACGACATGCATTTCGGCACCGCGAACGGGCCGATCCGCTTGGGCGCGCCCTTTTCCAGCACCGTCTGGTGCGCGGCGAACATGGCAGAGGTCGACGGCCCGCCGGATCCGGCGATCAGCCCGGTCGACGGGTTCGACACGTCGGCCTCGGTCAGGCCCGCGTCGGCGATCGCCTGTTCCATCGCGATATAGCTGTAGGCCGCGCCCGGCCCCATGAACCGAAGCAGGCGCTTGTCGACGAGTTCGGACACGTCGATGTTGATTTCGCCCTTCACCTGACTGCGGAATCCGCGCTCGGTGTAGTCGGGTGCGGCGACGATGCCGGATTTTCCGGCCTTCAGGCTGGCGGTGACTTCCTCGGCGTTATTGCCGATGGATGACACGATCCCCAGCCCGGTAATGGCGACGCGGCGCATTGACGGACCTCCCCGTGGTCTGTTCAGGCTTCTTTGGCGGCGGACAGGCCGACTTTCATGCCCTTGGTCTCGCAGACGAGTTCACCATCGGCGAAGACCTTGCCGTCGGCAACGCCCATCTTCAACTTGCGGTCGATGACGCGGGTAAAGTCCACCTCGTAGGTGACCAGCGTGCGGTCGGGCCGCACCATGCCAGAGTTCTTCACCTCGCCCACGCCCAGCGCGAACCCCTGCCCCAGCCAGCCACGCCAGCCAAGGTTGAACCCGGTCAGCTGCCACAGGCCGTCCAGCATCAGGCAGCCCGGCATGACCTCGTTTCCCGGAAAGTGGCACGGGAAGAACCAAAGGTCGGGTGTTATGTCGAGCTCGGCCCGGATGTGGCCCTTGCCGTGTTCGCCGCCGTCAGCGGACACCTCGGTGATCCGATCCATCATCAGCATCGGGGGCTCTGGAAGCTGTGCGTTGCCTGGCCCGAACAATTCGCCCCGAGCGCATTTCAGCAACTCTTCCTTACCGAAGGATGTCGGATACTGGCCCATGCCCGCGAGGCTCCCTGCATTCGCCTTGATTAATCTGACGGGTCTCTATCACTCGCTGGCGCGCCGTTGCAAGGCGGTCCGGACGCAGGAACAGCCGTACCGGACGCCTTATCTGGCAGGAAACCGTGTTGAAACTCTGCCGACAGCACCTTTATATTAAACAGGTGCGGGATTGGGACCATGATGCAAGAGACCGACATTCGCCAGAAACGCGGTACCGAATGGCTGGGCAAGGCCGGGCTTCGCCCGACGCGGCAGCGCGTCTCGCTTGCCGCCCTGCTGGTCGGTGACGGGCACGACCGCCACGTCACCGCCGAAAGCCTGTACGCCGCAAGCTGCGACACCGGCGAGAAAGTATCGCTGGCAACAGTGTACAACACCCTGCGCGCGTTCTGCGACGCGGGCCTGATGCGGGAAATCACGGTGGACGGCTCGAAAAGCTATTTCGACACCAACACCTCGAACCATCCGCATTTCTATTGGGAAGACGATTCGCACCTGTCCGACGCCCCCGCCGAGGAACTTGAGATCGCGCGCCTGCCCAACGCGCCCGAAGGCGCAGAGATCACGAATGTCGACGTGGTGATCCGCCTGCGGCCCAAGCCGAAGCACAGCTGATCCGGCGAATATCACGAATGTGATGGACGGGGCGCTTTCGGCGCCCCTTTTGCTGTTCGGATTGTGGGTATTGTGCTGGCCGTCGGGCCTGCCCCGCTTTCGCGGGGCGAAGGCTCAGGTCAGCCGCTTGTCCGGGTGCAGCGAGTTCGACAGCACATGTTCCGAGTTCTGCACGACGTGCTGCGCCCGCCCCACGATCAGCGGGTCAGGCCGGCCGACGATCTCTTCGTCCTTGTCGGGATAATCGACGCTGGCAAGGAAGTGCTGCATGCAGTTCAGCCGCGCACGCTTTTTGTCGTTCGACTTGACGATCACCCACGGCGCATCCGCCGTGTCGGTATAGAAGAACATCGCCTCTTTCGCCTCGGTATAGTCGTCCCACTTGTCGAGGCTGGCCTTGTCAATGGGCGACAGCTTCCACTGTTTCAGCGGATCTGTTTCACGCGCTTTGAACCGGCGGCGCTGTTCGTCCTGCGTGACAGAGAACCAGTACTTGAACAGTTGTATCCCCGACCGGACCAGCATCCGTTCCAGTTCCGGCGCCTGCCGCATGAATTCGAGGTATTCGTTCGGGCTGCAAAAGCCCATCACCCGCTCGACCCCCGCCCGGTTGTACCAAGACCGGTCGTAGAAAACCATTTCGCCCACCGTCGGAAGCTCGGCGATGTAGCGTTGGAAGAACCACTGCCCCTGCTCTTCCCACGTCGGCTTGTTCAGCGCCACGATCCGGGCATGACGCGGGTTGAGATGTTCCATGAACCGCTTGATGGTGCCGCCCTTGCCGGCCGCGTCGCGCCCCTCGAACAGCAGAACGAACTTCTGCTCTGTTTCCTGCGCCCAGATCTGCAGCTTAAGAAGTTCAGACTGCAGTTCTGCCTTGCGGGCTTCGTACTCGGCGCGCGGCATCTTGCGGCTATAGGGGTATTGCCCCGTCTCGAACGCCTCGCGCACCTGATCGGGCGTCACGGTCGGGAACGCGGTCAGCGAGTCGGCGGCAGCGGCCCCGTTTGCCGGCCGCGCGGCGCGGGGTTCGGTTCCCTTGGAAGTCATGCGGTTTCTCCTTGCCTTGCGTTGCGGCCACGCTAGCTGACCATGCCCCCGAAAACCTTGATCCGCATCAATGCCCCGCGACTCACCCTCAAGGCGTATGCGCATTTGATCACCCACCGCAGCCGACGGCGCCGCCACCGTGGAATTCCGCTGTTAGAGTGAGAAATTAACGCAAATCTTGCGGCACCGCAGCATACATAAATTATTCTATCATAATGATTTAAAGCTCGTTTCGAGCCAAAATCATTTGATCCATGCTGAAAGCAGCTTTTTAACTTACATGCCAAAATTTAGCCACGTTCGACACCTAGCGGTTGTCTTAACGGGCCTTTGATCAAACTGGCCCATGTGTGAGCAGTATCGTTTCCGGAGGCAACTTTGGGCTTTGAAAATATCTTCGGACGCAAGGGGCAGACCCACGCGTACGGATCTTCGCAACCGACGAAAAGCGTCGAGATGCCGTTCGGGTATCGCGAGTCTGTGGAATGGGTTCCGCGGATCGGCGACATCTTCCCGAACTTCCGCGCCGACAGTACCCATGGCAGCATCGACTTCCACAAATGGGCCGAAGGCCGCTGGATCTATTTCTTCAGCCACCCGACAATCCGGTCGGGCGTCAGCGCAACCGAAGTGGCCAGCATCGCGAACGCGGCGCCCTTCTTCCGCAAGCGCGGCGTCGAAGTGCTGGGCCTGTGCGCCGACTCTGCCGCCGCCCATGCGAAGTGGGAGGCCGAGATCGGCCGCATCTTCGGACTGCAGATCGACTATCCCGTGATCGACGACCGCGACGCCCACCTGAGTCAGGCGTTCGGTGCCGTGCACCCCAAGCAGGGCAGCGCGATGGCGATCCGGAAAAGTTTCATCATCGACCCCGCGCTGCGCGTGCGCATGATCTTCGAATACCCCCTGAACGTCGGCCGCAGCGTCGACGAGATCCTGCGGGTCATCGATGCGCTGCAGCTTGTCGACACCCACCGCGTCGGCATCCCCGCCGACTGGGAGGCCGGCGACAGCGTGGTGGTTCCCCCGTACATGGACAGCGATCAGGCCCTCGACCTGCACGGACAGGTGGAAGAACTCTCTCCCTCCCTCCGACTCGTGCCGGCTCCGGACCCGTCCGGTGATCACGCAGAAGCGCCGATGCCGGACACCCTTGAGGGGATCTACGGTCGCTGACATCGGCCTTCGGCGGCGGGCGAGACCCGCCGCCGGGCCAATGAAAACCTGCTGCCCGCGCATTGCCTGCGCGGGATTTGCTTTTCCGGGCGCCCGTATATGCGGCAGACACGCCCCGGGCGACCGAACCGTCCACAGCTTTTCCCGCCGCGCCGCTTCCCATCGCCTGCAAAAGCTGGTCTAATCCGACCTCAAACACGAAAAAAAGAGCAGAGCATGGCGGCAGACGATCTTCTGGCCGGCGCGGGCGCCGACCAATCCTACGACGCAAGTTCCATCGAGGTGCTGGAAGGGCTAGAGCCCGTCCGCAAACGACCCGGCATGTACATCGGGGGCACCGACGAACGCGCGCTGCACCACCTTGTGGCCGAGGTTCTCGACAACTCGATGGACGAAGCGGTCGCTGGCTTTGCCAACCGGATCGAGATCGAGCTGCACGACGACTACTCGATCACCGTGCGCGACAACGGGCGCGGGATGCCCTTCGACCCGCACCCCAAGTTCCCCGGCAAGTCGGCGCTGGAAGTGATCCTGTGCACCCTGCACGCGGGCGGCAAGTTCTCGGGCAAGGCGTACCAGACATCAGGCGGCCTGCACGGCGTGGGCGCGTCGGTGGTGAACGCGCTGTCGGATTCGATGGTGGTGCAGGTCGCACGCGACCGGAAGCTGGTGGAACAGCGCTTTTCGCGCGGGATTCCCCTTGGCCCGGTCGAGGAGATCGGCGCCGCCCCGAACCGCCGCGGCACCACTACGACCTTCCACGCCGACGAACAGATCTTCGGCAGCCACCGGTTCAAGCCGAAGCGGCTGTTCACGATGGTCCGGTCCAAGGCCTACCTGTTCTCGGGCGTCGAGATCCGCTGGAAATCCGCCATCGACGACGGCGAAACCCCGACCGAGGCGACGTTCCACTTCCCCGGCGGTCTGGCCGACTACCTTGCCGAACAGCTGAACGGGTCCTCGACCTATGCCGACCGCCCCTTCGCGGGCACGGTGGAATTCCAAGAACGCTTCAATACACCGGGCAAGGTGGAATGGGCGATCAACTGGACGCCCTCGCGCGATGGCTTCCTGCAATCCTACTGTAACACGGTCCCCACCCCCGAGGGCGGCACCCACGAGGCCGGGTTCTGGGCCGCGATCCTGAAGGGCATCCGCGCCTACGGCGAGTTGGCCAACAACCGCAAGGCCAAGGACATCACCCGCGAGGATCTGGTGTCCGGCGGCTGCGCGCTGGTGTCGTGCTTCATCCGCGAGCCGGAATTCGTGGGCCAGACCAAGGACCGTCTGGCCACGACGGAAGCCGCGCGACTGGTCGAAGCCGCCGTGCGCGACCACTTCGACAACTGGCTGGCGTCCGACACCAAGTCGGCGGGCGCGATCCTTGATTTCCTAGTGCTGCGTGCCGAAGAACGCCTGCGCCGCCGTCAGGAAAAAGAAACCGCCCGCAAGACCGCCACCAAAAAGCTGCGCCTGCCGGGCAAACTGGTGGACTGTTCGACCTCGGCCCGCGAGGGCACCGAACTGTTCATCGTCGAGGGCGACTCGGCCGGTGGCTCGGCGAAGATGGGCCGCAACCGAAAGACGCAGGCGCTGCTGCCGCTGAAGGGCAAGATCCTGAACGTGCTGGGCGCGGCATCGTCGAAGCTGGGCCAGAACCAGGAAATCAACGACCTTTGCCAGGCGCTTGGCGTGGGCATGGGCACCAAGTTCCGTCTGGATGACCTGCGCTACGACAAGATCATCATCATGACCGACGCCGACGTCGACGGCGCCCACATCGCGTCGCTGCTGATGACCTTCTTCTTCACCCAGATGCGCCCGATGATCGACGCGGGCCACCTGTACCTTGCCTGCCCGCCCCTGTTCCGGCTGACGCAGGGCTCGCACCGGCAGTATTGCCTGGACGAGGCGGAACGCGATCAATGGCTGGAAAAGGGTCTTGGCGGCAAGGGCAAGATCGACGTGTCCCGCTTCAAGGGTCTTGGCGAAATGGACGCCAAGGACCTGAAGGAAACCACGATGGACCCCGAGTCCCGCAAGCTGATCCGCGTCACCATCGACGAGGACGAACCCGGCGAGACCGGCGACCTGGTGGAACGCCTGATGGGCAAGAAACCCGAGCTGCGCTACCAGTACATCCAAGAAAACGCACGGTTCGTGGAGGAGTTGGATGTTTAGGGTTGCGTCCGTCGTAGCGGTCAACAGATGAGCCTGCCCTGGATGGGGTGAAACCCCATCCTACCGGTCCCGTAGGGTGCGCTTCAGCGCACCAAACCCGCCGCAACAAGCGCACCCAACCAACACACCCCGTAGGGTGCGCTTCAGCGCACCAGATCCGCCGCACCAACCACTCCCCACTCCTACCGCTGCGCCGCCTCCAGCCAGCGCACCAGCCCCGCGATGGCTTCGGTGGTCATCACCGGCTGTCCGGTCTCGGCCTTCAACATGACCGTCGCGCCCTCCAATGCCGCGCCGAAGTCCGGCATCTCGGTGTGCGCCGTCAGCGGGTCGCGGCCGTCGATGCGAAAGACCACGCGGGCCAAGGGGAAGACGCCGCCGTTTTGCTCTGCCAGCTTCGTCAGGTCCGGCGGCTTGGTGTCGAGGATGAAGGACACCGCCCCCCCGCCCCGCGCGTCTTCTCCGTGGCAGCCCGAGCAGTGGATGAAGAAATTCCGTTCCGCCGGACCGAAATCCTGCGCCGGGGCCGCCCCCGCCGCGCAGGTCAACAGGACCGCAATCAACTGTCGCATGGCAAGATCCTCCTGCCCGAAGTTTGCCCCATCGTCCCGACGCCCGCCTTGATCCGGCGCAAATCGGTGCGCGACCGCCCAGCCCACGCCAAACGCGGACAAAAAAAGCCCGCCGTGGGTTTCCCCACGACGGGCCAGAACACCTTTTAACGAAAGCCGAGGCGCGACGGTCAGGCCGCGCGACGGAAATCGATCACCTTATGAACGCCCACGTCGGGCGTATGTTCCTCGTTCATGTTCGAACGGGCGATTTCCCATGCGAAACTTACGGGGTTTCCGGTGCTGGACCACACCGCCGCTTCGGCGATGGGCATTTCCAGAAGGGTCACGCGCGGATCGTCGCGACCGCCTTCGAACCAAGCCGCGGCGATGTTGCTCCACAGCTCGTCCAGCTTTGCGCTGTCGTTCGACACGCGGATCGGGCCCTGAAGGCCGGCGTAGAAGTCGTGATCCTTGCCGGTCAGGGCAAACCGTGCGTCGGCACCGTTGCCGATTGCCTTCACAAGGTCCGTGTCGGACGCGGTGATGAAGTACAGCGCCCGCGCGTCGCGGTCGGCGAAGTGGCTCATGGGCTGCATGTGGTCATCCGCACCGCGAATGCCCAGCATCCCGGCGCGTACGCGGTCCAGCTCGTCAAACAGCTGGCCGGTGGCGTCGTCTTGGGTTCGCTTGATGTCAGCCATTGCTTACACCGCCGCGTGCCATTGGTCGACTTGGCGCTCTGCCTCTTCCTTGGCGATGCCGTACTTTTTCTGGATCAGACCGACCAGCTGCTCGCGCTCGCCACGGACTTCCGCCAGATCATCATCGGTCAGTTCGCCCCATTCTTCACGGGCCTTGCCTTTGATCTGGTTCCAATTGCCTTTGACTTGTTCCCAGTTCATGTGTGCCTCCTTTGGCTGGTCCGGCCGAGTTGGCCGGCTCTTGCACATGAAACGAGAGCGGTCCGCCCACGGTTCCGAGAAATCGGATCAAGTTTCCATGACAGGCGGGATCCGACCTATTCGGCGTCGGTCCCGTCGCGCTGGATCGACCGGATGTATTCGGCTAGTTCGACCAGCGGTTCGGGCGTGGGCGTCAGGATGCCGTCGCCGGTCTGCACCAGCACGGTCCGCCCTTCCAGCAGCGGCCAGAAGGCGGGCATCGCGCCGTGGTGTTCCTCTCCCTTGGCGTAGCCGTCGATCTTCGACATCACCTCGACCATCGGGAAGCGGCCGCCGTTGCGCGCGGCGATCAGCGTCAGGTCGGCCGGGACGGCATCCAGAGACACCGCCGCCGGACCCGTGCCGCGACCGTCGTCACCGTGGCATCCGGCGCAAAGGTTCATGAAGTTGGATTCGCCCGTGTCGGTCTCTGGTGTGCACGCCCCAAGGGCGGCGAGACCGATGAGTGCGACTAGGCTGCTCGTTGCCCGCATCGTTCGTCTTTCTTTATTCTGATTTTTCCCAAGCCTATCACATCCGAACCGCGCGCGAAAGAATCCCCCGCGCGCGCCGCCCGACGAATTCGTCGTCAGCGGCCCTGCAAAGCCGCGAGGTACTCGGCGATCCGAACCACATCGCCGCGGGTCTGGACCACCGATCCGTCCGGCCCGTCCAGCACTGCCGCACCGCCGCCCAGCATCGGGCCGAACACCGGCATCGGGCCGCCGTGGCCCTGCAAAAGCTGGCGGCCGTCGATCAGTTCGACCACCCGGATCAAGGGAAATTCGCCGCCGTTGCGCGCCGCAAGGCCCGTCAGATCGGCCACCGGCACCGCCAGAAGCGGCGCAAGGGGGCCTTCGCCCTTGGCTTCGACGCCGTGGCATCCGGCGCAATAGGACTGGAACAGCGCCTCTCCCGTCTGGATGTCGCCGGACGCGTCCTGCGCCATCGCAGCGCCAGCCGAAAGCGAAAGAGAGAGTAGAACAAGTGCAGCCGTCTTCATAAGGTCCTCCCGGCTTGAAACACCGGAAGTCTGCGCCCGGGCACCGAACGGCGCCTTGACGCAGGTCAAACCCTAGACGATGCGGCCTTCTTCCAGCCGGACGGTGCGATCCATGCGCGCCGCAAGCTCTAGGTTGTGGGTCGCGATCAGCGCGCCCATGCCCGTCTCGCGCACCAGTTCCATCAGCGCGTCGAACACGACGTCCGAGGTGCCGGGATCAAGGTTGCCGGTCGGTTCGTCGGCCAGCAGCAGCTTTGGCCCATTGGCGAGCGCGCGGCAGAAGGCCACCCGCTGCTGTTCCCCGCCCGACAGCGCCGAGGGGCGATGGTCCACGCGACCGGACAGGCCGACGCGGCCCAGAAGGTCCTGCGCCCGCGCATCGTCCTTGCTGCGCGACACACCATCCGCAAGCTGCGGCAGCACGATGTTTTCCAGCGCGGTGAACTCGGGCAGCAAGTGGTGGAACTGGTAGACGAAGCCCACCTGTTGCCGCCGCACCCGCGTGCGCTTGCGGTCGGACAGGCCGTCCATCCGGTCCCCGGCGATCTTCACCTCGCCCGTGTCGGGCGTGTCCAGCAGGCCCGCGATGTGCAGAAGCGTCGACTTGCCCGCCCCAGACGGCGCGACCAATGCCACGACCTCGCCCGGTCCGACGGTCACGCCTGCGCCGCGCAGCACCGCGACCTCGCCCGGCTCGCCGCGCTTGTAGACCTTTTCCAGCCCCGACAGTTCCAGCACCGGATCACTCATAGCGCAGCGCCTCTACCGGGTTCATCCGCGCCGCCCGGCGGGCCGGGAAGATCGTCACGATGAACGATAGCCCCAGCGACAGGACCACCGCGCTAAGGACGTCGGCCAGTTGCAGCTTTGCGGGAAGGTTATAGATGCCACGGATCGACGGATCCCAGACACCGCCGCCCATGATGTAATTCACGAAGCTGAAGATCGGGTCGATGTAGATCGCGAACAGGCAACCCAGCACCACGCCCGCCGCCGTGCCCACCAGCCCGACCGACGCGCCGCACAGGAAGAACACCCGCAGGATCGAGCCTTCGGTCAGGCCCACCGTCCGCAGGATGCCAATGTCGCGGCCCTTGTTCTTCACCAGCATGATCAGGCCCGAGATGATGTTCATCGCCGCGATCAGCACAAGGATCGACAGGATGATGAACATGACGTTGTCCTCGACATCCAGCGCCCGCAGGAAGCTTCCCGCGCTGTCGCGCCACGTCCAGATCAGCGCCGTGTCCCCGGCGGCCTGAAGAAGCGGCAGCGAATAGGCGTCGATCTCGTCGGGGTCTTCGACCATCACTTCTATCTCGTCGGCAGAGCCTTCCTTGTTGAAGAAGCTCTGCGCCTCGGCGAACGGCAGATAGACCCGCGTCCGGTCGATGTCATAGCGCCCGGCGCTGAAGACATAGACGACCTCGTAGGCGTTGATCCGGGGGCTGGTGCCAAAGGCGGTCTGCACCCCGTTCGGAGAGATGATGCGGATCGTGTCCCCGACCGTCGCCCCAAGTTCGCGCGCAACGCCCGACCCGATGGCGATGCCGCTTTCGAAACTGTCGATGTCACCGGCCGATGTTTCGGGGTTGGCGATGCGCGGCAGCCCCTTGAGATCCTCCAGAGAGATACCGAACACCTCGACGCCCGCATTGTCGGACCGCAGGTTGGCCATCACCTGCCCCTTGACCAGCGGCGCGGCGCGGATGACGCCGGGGATCTGGGCGATGCGGTCGGCCATCTCCTCGAAATCGGTGATCGCGCGCGAGGTCTGCCCCGTCTCGGTCTGGTAGACCGACGAATAGACGGTGCTGTGCGCGTTGGCGCCAAGTATGGTGTCGACGAACTCGGCCCGGAACCCGGCCCGGACAGACAGCGTGGCGATCAGGGCGAAGACGGCAAGCGTGATGCCGACAAGGCTGATCCATGTCATGACGCTGACGCCCCCGTCGGCCCGCCGGGCCCGGAGGTAACGCCATGCGATCATCCATTCGAAACGGGAAAATGCGGCCATGCCGGAGCCATACCCGAACCGCCGTGGGCGTCAAGCATCGCCCGCGTCGCCATCACGCGGGTGTGCGGACAGTGCGGGAAAGGCACAGTGTGCTGGTGCGCCGTGCAGCGACGGTCAGGCGAACCGCCGGAACGGCCGCATCAGCAGCCCGAACAGCAGCGTCAGCGCAAGCCAGCCGCCGGCGAACCCGATGCCCGCGCAGATCAGCCCGTCGGTTGTGACGGGAACGGCGGGGCGGAAATCGTCCCACGTCCGCTGGGCAAGATCGGGATCGTTGAAGCGCCAAAGCTGCGCCAGCCGTTGCAGCGGTTCCGCCTGCCGCAATGCGGTGTAGTCCGCTGACAACCGCTCGTAGCGATGCACTTGCTCTCCGAAATGCGCCTGAAGCCCGGATTGGAAGGTCGAGCCGTCCAGTTCCGCCAGCGCCTCTTCGCGCGTGATCCCCGCCGCTGTGGCGAGCGTGTCGAACGCGACGACCTGGGTGCGCAGTTCGTCCACCGCGCCGGACAGGCGCTGAAGGTACTGCTGCGAGAATTCGGGAAACTGCGACAGCGCAACCGCACCGGCCACGCCCCCCGCAAGGGTGAGAATCTTCAACATGCCTGCCTGTCCTGCTCTTTTGCGACGCAGGCTAGCCGATTCCGCGCGTCCGGCCAACGCGCAGGACGGCGCCGGCCGAACCGTGGCGGGCGGGCCGCTGTGACGTGCTACGCTTTCGCGACGCGCTTGTGTTCCGCCTTGCGGGCCTTGGCCTTCTTGTCGGCCTTTTCAGCGATTTTCCCGGCCTTGGCGGCCTTCTTCGCGGCCTTCGCGGCCTTTTCCTCGGCCTTGGCCGCCTTTGCGGCCCTGCGGGCCTCCTCGGCGGCGGCCTTCTCGGCGATCCGCGCGGCCTTTTTCGCGGCTTTCTCGGCAGCCAGCGCCGCTTTCTTCGCGGCCTGCTCCGCCGCGCGCTGCGCCTTCTTCTCTGCCTTCGCCTTCACCTTCGGCGCTGCCTTGGCCTTTGCCTTCGGTTTCGCCTTCGGCTTCGGGTCCGCCTTGGCTTTCGCCTTCGGCTTCGCTTTGGGCTTGGCCGTCGCCGGGGTTTCGTCCGTCGTCGTGCGCGTATCCTGTGCAGGAGCGCTCGGCGTCACAGAAGGCGGCGATTCAGCCGCGGTCGGTTCCTGTGGCGCTTCGTTCGGCGCATCCGACCCGGCCCGAGCCGCGTCCGCCGCAGCGGCGGCAAGCATCACGGCGCGGGCACCACCGATGCCGGGCACGGTCATCAAAACCTCGGGCCCTGCGGCGGCCATCGCCTCTGCGTCCGGGATACCGGCGGACTGCAGCGCCTTGGCCAGCGCGTCCCCGACTCCTTTGACCTTGGTCAGATCCGTCATGCGTCACTCCTGTCAGCAACCGGGCCAGCTTGGCCCGGCCATCCTGTTTCGTCCATGCGTGGTGGTGGCCTTAGGCCGCCTTTTTCAGGGCCTTGCGGGCCTTTTTCAGCTTGCCCTCGTGCTTCGCGATCTTGGACTTCCGCCCCTTGATCTCACGTTTCAGGTCTTTGACCTTGCTCTTTTTCGACATCGCAATCTTCTCCTTGGTGCAGATGGCCCGCCATGCGGTGCGCCGGCGGGCCGTGACGGTGAGGTATACCACACAGATATGCTTTGTATATACCTTTTCTCGGAAGCTCTAACACGAGCAAAAAGGCGCCACCCCGGCAGGGGCAGCGCCTTTCGTGTTCCGTCCAGCGGGAAAGCCGTGGCTCAGGCCAGCGCGGCGGCGACCAGCTCCGGCTTGATTTCCTCGCTTTCGCCGGTGCGGCGGTCGGTCAGTTCGACAACGCCCTTCTCCAGCCCGCGCGGGCCCACGGTGATGCGCTTCGGCAGACCGATCAGGTCCATCGTCGCGAACTTGGCGCCCGCCCGCTCTTCGCGGTCGTCGTACAGCACGTCCAGCCCGGCGGCGGTCAGTTCCTTGTAAAGCGCATCACAGGCCGCATCGGCGGTCGCGTCGCCCTGCTTGACGTTGACGATACCCACCTGGAACGGCGCCACTTCCCACGGCCAGACGATGCCCTTGTCGTCGTGGTTCGCCTCGATCAGCGCGCCCACAAGGCGGCTGACGCCGATGCCGTGGCTGCCCATGTGAACCGGGGTGGCCTTGCCGTCCGGCCCCTGCACGGTGGCGCCCATCGCCTCCGAGTACTTGGTGCCGAAATAGAAGATCTGGCCGACCTCGATGCCGCGCGCGACGCGGCGGCGGTCTTCCGGGATCTGGTCGAAGATCGCCGGATCGTGGGTTTCATCGGTGCGCGCATAGCGGCTGGTGAATTCTTCCAGCACCGACTGGCACTGCTGGACCGAGTCGTAGTCGATCTCGCGGTCGCCGAACTTCAGATCGGTGATCTCGCTGTCATAGAACACCTCGGACTCGCCGGTCTCGGCCAGCACAAGGAACTCGTGGGTGTCGTCGCCGCCGATCGGGCCGCTGTCGGCGCGCATCGGGATCGCCTGAAGGCCCATGCGCTCGTAGGTGCGCAGGTAGCTGACAAGGTGACGGTTGTAGGCGTGCAGCGCATCTTCCTTGGTCAGGTCGAAGTTATAGCCGTCCTTCATCAGGAATTCGCGGCCACGCATGACACCGAAGCGCGGGCGTGCCTCGTCGCGGAACTTCCACTGGATGTGGTACAGCGTCATCGGCAGGTCTTTGTAAGAACTGACGTGGCTGCGGAAGATGTCGGTGATCATCTCTTCGTTCGTCGGACCGTACAGCATGTCGCGGTCGTGCCGGTCACGGATACGCAGCATTTCCGGGCCATAAGCGTCGTAGCGACCGCTTTCGCGCCACAGGTCGGCAGACTGAAGCGTCGGCATCAGCACCGGAATATGACCGGCGCGCTGCTGTTCCTCGTGGACGATACGCTCGATGTTGCGCAGCACGCGATAGCCCAGCGGCAGCCACGAATAGATCCCGGCGCTGGCCTGTTTGATCATGCCCGCGCGCAGCATCAGGCGATGGCTGGCAATCTGGGCCTCGGCCGGGGTCTCTTTGAGGACCGGCAGGAAGTAACGAGAGAGGCGCATAAAGGCTCCTTGGCAGGAAATTCCACGTCGAAAGCGGTCTATGGGAAAGCCCACACCAAGACAAGCTGGCGCAGGGTGCGGTGCGCAGGGGAATTGACGTTACGTCGCGACGCGGCCGGGGACGCGCGGCTTGACGTGGAAACGCGGTGGCACCAAATGTGAACCCGCCGAAAAACGCTTGGCCGGTACGGTTATCCCGGCCCCCGCATCGCGGGAGTTAGTCGATCTTTCGAACCCACGGCACCCCGAAACCAAGGGGGTGCGTGGCCGTCGGAAACGGCTTACGGCGCCTCCGCTATGCGAAAGGCTTATTGATGACCGATACCGACCAGACCACTCCGCTGAACCCCAAGGCCACCGTCATCGTGGCGCAGGTGTTCATCTCTTGCCTGATGGCCTTCCTGATGACCGGCATCTTCACCGCTATCCCGATGCAATTCCAGCCCGGCTGGGTCGGTGCATGGATCGCGCGCTGGCTGACCGCGTGGCCCATCGCCTTCGTGCTGTCGCTGGGCGTCGGTCCGATCAGCTTTGCCCTGTCGACCCGCGTGCTGATGGCCGCCCGGCGCGGTTAGGCCTGCATCGACCCGGTCTCCATGAACCGCTGGTGCCACGACAGCGCCTCGCCCGGAAGCATCGGCGCGTGCTGACCGTAAGACCCCTTCGCCGCGCGGGCCATGTACTCTTCCAGCATCGGGCGATAGGCCGGGTGCGCGCATTTCTCGACGATCAGCCGCGCCCGCTGTTTCGGGGACAGGCCGCGCAGGTCCGCAAGGCCCTGCTCGGTCACGATTACCTGCACGTCCTGGCTGATGTGGTCGACGTGGCTGACCTGCGGCACGATGGCCGAGATCGCCCCGCCCTTGGCCGTCGATGGCGTCATGAAGATCGACACATAGCCGTTCCGCGCGAAGTCGCCCGAACCGCCGATGCCGTTCTGTATCCGTGACCCCATGACATGAGTCGAGTTGACGTTGCCGTAGATATCCGCCTCGATCAGGCCGTTCATCGCGATGCAGCCCAACCGCCGCACTAGTTCCGGATTGTTCGATATGTCCTGCGGACGCAGCAGAAGCCGATCGCGGAACCGTTGCGCATTGTCGTTAAAGTACTGGGCTTTCTCGGGCGACAGCGAAAACGCCGTGGCCGAGGCCATGCGCAGCGTCCCCGCCTCGATCATGTCCAGCATCCCGTCCTGGATCACCTCGGTGAAGGCGGTCATCCCCTCGAACGGCGTTTCGATCAGCCCCGCCATCACCGCGTTCGGCACGTTGCCGACGCCCGACTGCAATGGCAGCAGCGACGGCGGCAGGCCGGCGCGCTTTGCTTCCCACGTCAGGAAATCGAGGATGTTCGACGCGATGGCCAGCGCGGTGTCGTCGGGCGGAGAGAACGGCGCGTTGCGGTCCGGTGCGTCGGTCTCGACCACCGCGACCACCTTCGCCGGGTCGATACGGAAATGGGGCTGGCCGATCCGGTCGTCGGGCTTGACCAGCGGGATCGGCACCCGGTTCGGCGGCAACGCGGTGCCGTAATAGATGTCGTGCATCCCGTCCAAGACCGGGGACTGCCAGCGGTTCATCTCTAGGATGACCTTGTCGGCCAGTTCCAGCCACGTCTTGTTGTTTCCGACCGAAGACGATGGGATCAGATCGCCCTCGGGCGTGATCCCCGACACCTCGACCACCGCCACGTCCATATGGCCAAGAAAGCCTTCCCACGCCATCGGGGCGACGTGGCTGAGATGCAGGTCGAAATACTCCATCTCGCCCGCGTTGATCTTTTGCCGCGCGATCGGGTCCGAGTTATAGGGCATACGGAATTTGATCCCGTCGGCCTTCGCCATCGCGCCGTCCAGTTCTGGCCCGGTCGAGGCGCCGGTCCACACCTTCACGCGGAACGGATGGCCCGCGGCATGTTCCGCTTCGATCCGCTCGGCAAGGGCCACGGGCACCGCCTTGGGATAGCCCGAGCCGGTGAAGCCGCTCATGCCCAAGGTGTCGCCCGGGCGGATCAGAGAAGCGGCGCTTGCCGCATCGGTCACCTTCGCCGCCAGTCCGGCGTGGCGGATTCGGTCGCTGGTCATTGCGGGCTCCTCCCGTGTCAGATCTTCTGCATACGATGGAATACATCGGCCGAACGCGGCGCGTCACCGGTCCGCTGCGTCACGGAATTCCGATATGCGGCCGCGGCATGTCATGCAGGCCTTTCAGGGCGCTTTCCGCCTCGGTCGCGGCACATTCCGGGCGAGCATCCCGCAGGGTGCAAACGAAATTTCAGTTTACGCCGCCACGGCACCGGTTATTCTGCATGTGCAAAATAGCTTACAGGGGGTGCAGCCGTGGCCGACTTCAAGAAGATCCTGATCGCGAACCGCGGGGAGATCGCCATCCGGGTCATGCGCGCCGCCAACGAGCTTGGCAAACGGACGGTCGCGATCTTCGCCGAAGAGGACAAGCTGTCGCTTCACCGGTTCAAGGCCGACGAGGCCTACAAGATCGGCGAAGGCATGGGCCCCGTGGCGGCGTATCTGTCGATCGAAGAGATCATCCGCGTCGCCAAGATGTGCGGCGCCGATGCGATCCACCCCGGTTACGGCCTGCTGTCCGAGAACCCGGACTTCGTGGACGCCTGCGCCGCGAACGGAATCACCTTCATCGGTCCCAAGTCGGACACCATGCGCGCGCTTGGCGACAAGGCCAGCGCCCGGAAGGTCGCCATCAAGGCCGGCGTGCCGGTGATCCCGGCGACCGAAGTGCTGGGCGACGACATGAAGGCCATCGCCAAGGAAGCCGAAGAAATCGGCTATCCCATGATGCTGAAGGCGTCGTGGGGCGGCGGCGGTCGCGGGATGCGGCCGATCATGGGCCCCGACGAGCTTGAGTCGAAGGTCAAGGAAGGCCGCCGCGAGGCCGAAGCCGCCTTTGGGAACGGCGAAGGTTATCTTGAAAAGATGATCATGAAGGCCCGCCACGTCGAGGTTCAGATCCTCGGCGATCAAGAGGGCAACATCTATCACCTGTGGGAACGGGACTGTTCCGTTCAGCGCCGCAACCAGAAGGTCGTGGAACGCGCCCCCGCCCCCTACCTGTCGCCCGCCCAGCGTGAAACGCTGTGCAATCTCGGCAAGAAGATCGCCGAGGCGGTGAACTACGAATGCGCCGGAACCATCGAATTCCTGATGGATATGGAAAGCGGCGAATTCTACTTCATCGAGGTGAACCCCCGCGTGCAGGTGGAACACACCGTCACCGAGGAAGTCACCGGGATCGACATCGTCCGCGCGCAGATCCTGATCGCCGAGGGCAAGTCGCTGACCGAAGCCACCGGCGTCGCCAGCCAGTACGACGTGCAGCTTGACGGCCACGCAATCCAGTGCCGGATCACCACCGAGGATCCGCAGAACAATTTCATCCCCGACTATGGCCGGATCACCGCCTATCGCGGCGCGACGGGAATGGGCATCCGGCTGGACGGCGGCACCGCCTATAGCGGCGCGGTCATCACGCGGTATTACGACTCGCTGTTGGAAAAGATCACCGCTTGGGCGCCGACGCCCGAGGCCGCGATCAAGCGGATCGACCGGGCCTTGCGCGAATTCCGCATCCGGGGCGTGGCGACGAACATCGATTTCGTCATCAACCTGCTGCGGCACCCGACGTTCCTGTCGAACGAATACCACACCAAGTTCATCGACCAGACGCCCGAACTGTTCGACTTCAAGCCGCGCCGCGACCGCGCGACGCGCCTGCTGACCTACATCGCCGACATCACGGTGAACGGGCACCCGGAAACCGAAGGTCGACCCAAGCCGCACCCGGAACTGAAGCCGGCCCGCGTGCCGGAACTGAAGCTGGGCACACCGCCGCCGGGTACCCGCCAGATCCTTGAGGAAAAGGGTCCCAAAGCGCTGGCCGACTGGATGCTGGACCAAAAGCGACTTCTGATCACCGACACCACCATGCGCGACGGGCACCAGTCGCTGCTGGCCACCCGGATGCGGTCGATCGACATGATCAAGGCGGCGCCCGCCTATGCCGCCAACCTGCCGGAACTGTTCTCGGTCGAATGCTGGGGCGGCGCGACCTTCGACGTGGCCTATCGCTTCTTGCAGGAATGCCCGTGGCAACGCCTGCGCGACATCCGTGCGGCGATGCCGAACCTGCTGACGCAGATGCTTCTGCGCGGCTCGAACGGGGTGGGCTATACCGTCTATCCCGACAACGTGGTGAAGGCCTTCACCAAGCAGGCCGCCGAGTCCGGCGTCGACATCTTCCGTGTGTTCGACTCGCTCAACTGGGTCGAGAACATGCGCGTGTCGATGGATGCTGTGCTGGAGACCGACAAGGTGCTGGAAGGCACGGTCTGCTACACCGGCGACCTGTTCGACGCGGCGCGGCCCAAGTACGACCTGAAGTACTATGTCACGATGGCGAAAGAGCTGGAGAAATCCGGCGCCCACGTCCTTGGCGTCAAGGACATGGCGGGGCTGCTGAAGCCGGTCGCGGCGCGGACGCTGTTCAAGGCGCTGAAGGAAGAGATTTCGATCCCGATCCATTTCCACACCCATGACACCGCAGGCATCGCGGCGGGCACGATCCTTGCCGCCGCCGAGGCGGGCGTGGACGCGGTCGATTGCGCGATGGACGCGCTGTCGGGCAACACCAGCCAAGCGACGCTGGGCACCGTGGTCGAGATCCTTGCCCAGACCGAGCGCGACACGGGGCTGGACGTCGAGGCGATCCGCGCGATGTCGAACTACTGGGAAGCCGTGCGCGGCCAGTACGCGGCGTTCGAGAGCGGCATGCAGGCGCCCGCCTCTGAGGTGTACCTGCACGAGATGCCGGGCGGCCAGTTCACCAACCTCAAGGCGCAGGCCCGCAGCCTTGGGCTGGAAGAACGCTGGCACGAGGTGGCCGAGATGTACGCCGAGGTGAACCTGATGTTCGGCGACATCGTGAAGGTGACGCCGTCGTCCAAGGTGGTGGGCGACATGGCGCTGATGATGGTCAGCCAAGGCCTGACCCGCGCGCAGGTCGAGGATCCGAAGACCGAAGTGTCGTTCCCGGATTCGGTGATCGACATGATGAAGGGCAACCTTGGCCAGCCGCCGGGGGGGTTCCCGGACGCGATCCTGAAAAAGGTCCTGAAGGGCGAGAAGCCGAACACCGAACGCCCCGGCGCGCATCTTGCCGCCGAGGATCTGGAGGCCAAGCGCGCCGAGCTGGCCGAGAAGTTCCCCGACGAGGAGTTCGACGACGAGGACCTGAACGGCTACCTGATGTATCCCAAGGTCTTCAGCGACTACGCGGCGCGGCACGCGACCTATGGTCCGGTGCGCACCTTGCCGACACTTAACTTCTTCTACGGGATGGAACCGGGCGAAGAGATCTCGCCCGAGATCGAGCCCGGCGTGATGCTGGAAATCCGGCTGTCGGCCCTGTCCGAGACCAACGAGGACGGCGACGTCCGCGTGTTCTTCGAACTGAACGGCCAGCCCCGCGTGATCCGCGTGCCGAACCGCAAGGCAGGCGGCGCATCGACGGTGCGGCCCAAGGCCGAGGTCGGCAACCCGAACCATGTCGGCGCGCCGATGCCCGGCGTCGTCGCCACGGTCGCGGCGCAGGCCGGGGCGAAGGTGAAGCAGGGCGACCTGCTGCTGACCATCGAAGCGATGAAGATGGAAACCGGCCTGCACGCCGAAAGGGATGCAACGGTGAAGGCGGTTCACGTCTCGCCCGGCGCGCAGATCGACGCGAAGGACCTGCTGGTCGAGTTCGAGGACTGATCGCCATCTCAACCACAGGACACCACGCATGACGGGCGTGCACTGGGCCGCTTGGGCGATCGGGGCCGGCTATGTCACCGGCTTCCTTGCTCTGACCTTACTGGCCTCGCGCCGGGCCGGGCGCAGCCTTTGGCTGTTCGACCGCCCCGGCCAGTCCGGGCCTGCTTGGGGCTTCCGGCTGGCCTTTGCCGCGCTGGTCATGTGGCCGCTGGCCGGGCCCGGGTGGTCGTCCGCCGCGCTGTGGCTGCTGCCGGTGGCGCTTGGCGCCGGGTTCGCGCTGTTCTCGCAGGGCTACATGGGCAGATCGTGGCGCATCGGGACGGCCGAGGGCGAGTTGGGCGCGCTGGTCGACGGCGGCCCGTTCCGCCTGTCGCGCAACCCGACCTTCGTGGGACAGATCCTGTTGGCTTGGGGTCTGGTGCCGCTGGCGGGCCTGCCGATGCTGGCGGGCGCAGTGCTGATGACGGTGTCCGCCGCGCTTCAGGTTCGGTCCGAAGAGCGGGTGCTGTCGCTTGATCCCGCATGGCGCGACTTCGCCGATCGCACACCAAGGTGGATTGGACCGATCTGATCCACGCGGGGGCGCTTGCCGTGGCGGCAGCGCATGGCATGCTGGGCAAAGTCCTGACACGGAGCCTGAGCGATGCCCCCTTCCATCACTGCCATCTACGCCAGCCTGCTGGCCCTGCTGTTCCTTGGCCTGTCCGCATGGGTGATCCGGGGACGATATGCGTTCCGGGTCAGCCAAGGGGACGGCGGAGAGGCGTTACTGGCGCGGCGCATCCGCGCCCACGGAAACTGTGCGGAATACGCCCCTATCGGCGTTCTGATGCTGTTGCTGGCAGAATTGCAGGGCATGTCCCCTGCCCTGCTGCACCTGTTCGGCCTGATGCTGGTCGCCGGTCGGCTATCGCACGCCATCGGGTTCGGACGCACCCCGCAGATCAGTCGTCTGAGGATCGCGGGCATGGTTCTGACGGTGGTCGCGATCACGCTAGCGGCAATTGGGAACCTGGTGCTTGCGATTTTCTGAGAACATCCCACAAAGATTGAGTCCATGTCGGCCCCGTTCGTCTGCCCGAAAGCCACCGCCGGTGATGGCATCGCAGTGATGAGGGACGCGAACCTGCGTCACCAGAAACCGCAGAACGCGCGGCAGGCCATGCCGTAGCGGCATCGGAAAAAATCGGTGGGACGGGTCAAAAACCTGCATTTTTCCTCTTGCAGCCCCCCGCCGTTCTTTATATCTCACGCCTCACCCAAGGACGCGGGCGTAGCTCAGGGGTAGAGCATTACCTTGCCAAGGTAAGGGTCGTGAGTTCGAATCTCATCGCCCGCTCCAATATCTCTCCGGATGGAGAGGGGTGTGACAAAGGGCTGCCTTCGGGCAGCCCTTTTGTGTTTCAGACAATCGCTCCCGCCCATTCCCACCCAGCCTTGGCGCTGCCCTCGGTGAACCGGCGGTTGATGCGTGGCCACATCAAACGACACCGGCATCCGAGGCTCGCGGCAGATCCTACCGTCCCGACCCAAGAACCCAACCAAACGCAAATGAACTGGACGCCACACCAAGCCCGGCGACGGAAAGGCGAAACGCATGTCCACCGTCACCGTCTGGCCGATGATCTCGCAACTGGCCCGATGGCATCGGTCCGGATCTGGCGACGTTCCGGCTCTTTTGAGAAGGGCGCGGATGACGACGGGGGCAAATGCGCAATCAAGACAGGCGCGGCATTAAATCCGTCAAAAACTGTCGGTCATAGCCAGCCAAGCCAATCCTACACATGCGGATTGCAGAATTGTTTCACAACATTACAGTCAATCACGCTAGAAATAAGAGTTTCGATTAAGAAACTACTCTGAATTACTTCAAAGAACTGTCATTCAGACAGGCGGTCCGAAGGCTCTGGAGTCAGCCGCGCAAGGCGACAAGCGAGATTGCGCCGATCTCAGCGACCCCTAGGATTTATCTTTTTCCAGCGCGACACGCACAGGTTGAAACCGGGGTGTGACCCGCGTTTTGCATTAACAAAACAAGGGAAATCGGGATCTTGGGCGGCTCACACCCCGTCACCGATTCGGAAATCCGCGACGACCGTGCCTTCACCGGCGGCAGCGACACAGCCCCCACGCGTTCCCATTCCGCCTTCGGATTCGGCAGGCTTGGCGGAAAAATGCCAAACCGCCATAAATATTGACTACTTACAAAATTCCTCCGCGTCACTCGCCTGTTGATAATTTAAACCTCCTCAAAACCAGTCTTTGCTGATAGGTATTGGGCAGTCCTACTTGGTGAGTGCTCGCTGCGGGGTGGTTCCTGCAGCACGGTTGGTGGGTTGGTTCTCGCTTGGGGGCGTATTGTGAGCCAGATAGATTTACATGACAGTGCGGTGCCTATTCACCGCGAACAGGCTGCACCTTCGATCCGGCCAGCGCACCGCGGCTATCGGGTATTCGGAAAACGGGTGGCGGACCTTCTGGCCTGCGCCTTTCTTCTACCCATCTGCATCCCGCTGATCGCTGTGTTCTGGCTGCTGATCCGGCGCGACGGCGGGCCCGGGTTCTTCCTGCAGGACCGCGTCGGGCGGAACGGCGAAACCTTCAAATGCTACAAGCTGCGCACGATGGTCGTGAACGCCGAGTCCGTGCTGGACGAGATGTGCAGGAAAGACCCCGAGCTGGCGGCGGAATGGAAGCGGGATCAGAAGCTTCAGATCGACCCGCGCATCACACGGCTGGGCGCGTTCATGCGCAAGACCAGCATCGACGAGCTGCCGCAGATCTTCAACGTGCTGACCGGGGACATGAGCCTTGTGGGCCCCCGCCCGATGCTGACCAACCAGCGCGAGCTGTATACCTCTGCCGGGGGTGGCACCGGCTACTTCGCCATGCGCCCCGGCATCACCGGCCCGTGGCAGGTCGACGGTCGCGGGGAAACCGCGTTCGTGGATCGCATCGGCTATGACAACCGCTATTGGGCCGAGGTGTCGTTCGGCAAGGACCTGTCCTACCTTGCGCGCACCGTGAAGGTGCTGCTGCGCCAGACCGGCGCCTGACGGGTATTCCTTAGATCGGATCGCGTTCGGGGCCGGATTGTCGCGGCCCCGTCAGCCCAATTCCTGTTTAAGCCGATCAAGGTGCGCGGTCACCAGTTCCTCTGCCCGGTCCGGGCTGGACGCTTCGGCATAGCAGCGGAACTCTGGCGCGTTGCCGGACGGGCGCAGGTGCACGATCTCGTCCCCGTCGAAGCTGACGCGCAGACCGTCGGTCAGATCGGTGCCGGTTTCGGCCCCCACCCCGGTGAAGAACGCCGCGCGCCGCGACGGGTCGTCGGTCATCGCAGCAAGGAAGCGTTGCGACGTTTCCGGCTCGATCCCCGCGATGCGGTCGGCGGCGGTGAAACGGCGGGGCATGGTCGCCACAAGGTCGGCCAGTGACATCCCCTTCGCAGCCGCGCTGGCCAGCGGGGCCACCATCGGCAACAGGCTATCGCGCGTCGCCAGCGGCGACAGGCGACCGGTATCGAAGCCCAGCAGGAAGCCGCCGTTCGCCTCGTACCCGACGACCTTCTCGCCTGCGTGGGTGTCCATCGCGGCGATCACGAAGGGCGAGCCGATGCGCGTGCGGTCCACGCGGGCAAAGCCCATCCCGTCGACGGCGGTGTTCGACGACACCGGCGTGCAGATCACCTGCGCGCCCAGCGCCTTGGCGGTCAGCGGCCCAAGCACGTCGCCGGGCACGATCCGTCCGGTGGCATCGGTCACCATCGGCCGGTCGGCATCGCCGTCGGTCGAGATCACCGCGTCCAGCCCGTGATCGGCACACCAATCGGCCAGCATCGCGCGGGTGTCCGGATCGACCGCCTCGGTGTCGACGGGGATGAATTCGTCGGATCGGGCAAGCGGCACGGCGGTCGCGCCCAGCGCCTCGACCACCGCCACCATGATGTCGCGCGCGACCGAGCTGTGCTGGTAGACGCCGATGGTCAGCCCCGCCAGCGCGTCGTGTCCGAAGGCGTCGGCATAGCGTGCGACATAGGCCGGGGCCGCGTCGTGGTCCTGTACCGGGGCCGAACCGCCCTGCGGCGCCGCGCCCAGCGCGCCGGTGATCCGCGCCTCGTCGTCCTTCGAGACTTCGCCCCCCGGCAGGTAGAACTTCAAGCCGTTGCGATCGGCGGGGATGTGGCTGCCGGTGACCATCACCGCCGCCTGCCCCGCGCCCATCGACGCCAGCGCCAGTGCGGGTGTCGGCGCCGGGCCGACCCGCGTCACCGGCAGCCCAAGGTCGGTCGCCGCCGCCGTCACCGCCGCCGCGATCCGCGGGGACGACGCGCGCAGGTCCTCGCCCACGTAAACCCCGCCGCCGGTATCGCAGGACGTCAGGAAGGCGCGGGTGTAATCCGCGACCAGCTCGTCGGTCAGCTCTGTCACCAGCCCGCGCAGGCCGCTTGTTCCGAACTTGGGCGCCATCGTCCCCTCTCCTCAGGTCCGTGCGTAGATATCGTCGTAACGGGTGATGTCGTCCTCGGCGAGGTAACTGCCCGTCTGGATCTCGATCAGTACCATCGGGACAATTCCCGGATTGGCAAGGCGATGCTTCTCGCCCAGCGGCACATAGATCGACTGGTTTTCGGTCAGCAGCCGTTCGGCTTCGCCGATTGTGACCTTGGCGGTGCCCTCGACC
This sequence comes from Maritimibacter sp., assembly GCA_002701395.1. GTDB lineage: Bacteria > Pseudomonadota > Alphaproteobacteria > Rhodobacterales > Rhodobacteraceae > Psychromarinibacter > Psychromarinibacter halotolerans. The sequence goes on from NZVC01000027.1 coordinate 165,895, forward strand.
ACGATCCAGTGTTCGGCCCGGTGGTGGTGCGATTGCAACGACAGCGCCGCCCCCGGCTGCACGACGATCCGCTTTACCTGAAACCGGTCGCCGCCGACCAGCGTCTCGACCCAGCCCCACGGGCGGTGGTCTTTCGGAAAGCTCTCGGCCTGCGCCGCGCCCCGGTCCTTCAACGCAGAGACCGCGATCTTCACGTCCTGCGCCCGGCTGGCGTCTGCCACCAGCACCGCGTCAGGCATCGCGATGGCAACGATGTTCTGCAGGCCGATCCCGACCAGCGCCTGACCTTCGGCCTCGGACCGCAGCAGCGTATCCTCGCAGTCAATCGCCAGCGCGTTGCCCGCCTGCGCCACCCCAGTGTCGTCTGCCGTCTCGCGCCAGACCGCGTACCAGTCGCCAAGGTCGGACCAGCGCCCGTCGAACGGCACCACCGACAGGTTGTCGGCCCGTTCCATTACCGCGTAGTCGATAGAGATATCGTCGGCGCCTTCCCATGCCTCGGGATCGAGCCGCAGAAACCCAAGATCTTCGCGGCCCTTGTCCAGCGCCGCGCCGACCGGCTCCATAAGATCCGGCGCATGGGCGCGGAAGGCATCAAGGATGGTGCGGACCGAGAACAGGAAGATCCCCGCGTTCCACAGGAACCGCTTGGCGTCCAGCATGGCGCTTGCCTTGTCCTCGTCCGGCTTTTCGACGAACCGCACAAGATCCTGCACCCCTTCGCCGCCGGCCTCTGCCAGTTCCAGCCAACCATAGCCGGTTTCCGGGCGGTCGGGCGCGATGCCGAAGGTAACCATGCGCCCCGCGCGCGCCGCCTCGGCGCCGGTCTCCAGCACGGCGTGGAAGGCCTCTGGCTCGGGGATGACGTGGTCCGAGGGCGCGACCAGCATCAGCGCGTCGGGATCGGTTTTTTCCAGCCACAGCGCGGCGGCCAGCACGGCGGGGGCCGTGTTGCGGCCTTCGGGCTCGATCAGGATGGCGCCGGGGTCGATCCCCGCACCGCCAAGCTGTTCCGTGACGATGAACCGGAATTCCGATGCCGTGACCACCAAAGGCGGCGCGAACCCCTCGCCCGACAACCGCTTTGCCGAGGCTTGGAACAGGCTTTCCCGCCCAAGGAAGGGCGCGAATTGCTTTGGATAGGATTTGCGCGACAGCGGCCACAGGCGTGTGCCCGAACCACCGCAAAGGAGAACAGGGGTTATCGTCAAAACAGCTCCATCCCGGAAATCGGTGTCATGCAGTCGGTGTCGCCATCGAAATCGTCGGCAGCCCGACGTTGGGAATGACAATAGCCTGCGCCCCTACCGAGACAACCAGCAACCCGGCCCCGATACTGCACCAATACGGCGGGCCGGCATCCGGTTCAGAGCATCCCGTCGTAGCGGACAAGCAGCGACAGAAGCGTGTCCAATTCCTTGCGGGTCAGCCCAGTTTCGGCGAAGGCGCGGCGCTCTTCCGCCTCGACTTGCCGCAGTGCAACATCGCCAAGCGCGATGCCCGCCTCGGTGATCGCGACCGGCCGCGATCGCTTGTCCTCTGCCCCCTCGGGGCGGGTCACAAGGCCCTTTTCCTCCAGAGATCGCAGCACCTGCGTCATGCCCCCAGAGGATATCACCAATGCATCATACAGCATGGACGGCGTCATGGGTTTGCCCTCCGACTCGGTGCGAAGGATCATCAGAACCTCGAACTCCGTCGGGTTAAGATCATGTTTTCGCATAACCTTTCTAGCCCGCCGCGCAACAACCTGCCCGGTATGCTGCACGACTCCCGACACCGCGAGCACGTCGTGATCAAGGTCGGGCCAGTGGCATTGAACCCTCAGTTTTCTGTCTTCACCCATCTTCAAGCATTTCTCCCCTTGCCCCCCCCGGCCCAAGTTCAATATCTTAGAAGAAAGATAAATGCGACGGAAATGTTTCCCTCGCGCGTAGAGACAGACGAACACCGCCGCTGCACTGCAGCGGCGAAATGCATGTAAGGGGACCCGGTTTGAAGGTTTCAGGAAAAGACGCGCGGACACGGCGCGAAGATAGTCGCGTGGTGCGCCCGTTCGCTCACCTGTTTCATGTCGCCGCGCTGGTCGCGGCGGGCTGGGCGGCCTCGCCCGCGCTGGCGCAGATGCCCGGCGGCGGTGGCCCCACGAATGTCGGCGTGATCGAACTGGACGAAGCCCGGGTGCCCTACTCGGTCACGCTTCCCGGACGCGCGGTCGCCTTCGAGGAAACCGACATCCGGCCCCGCGTTGCCGGTGTGATCTCCGAAATCGTGTACGAACCCGGCACCGAGGTCGAAGTCGGCGACGTGCTGTTCCGGATCGAGGGCGACACCTTCGCCGCCGATCTTGCAGCCGCCGAAGCGACCGTTGCCAGTGCCGAGGCGTCGGTCTCGGCCGCGGAAACCACGCTGGCCCGGTACGAAAGCCTGTCGGGCACCGGCGTGACCGCCGAAACCGTCGAGAACGCCCGCGTGACGCTGGCGCAGGCCGAGGCGACGCTTAGCTCTGCCCGCGCCGCGCGCGACCTTGCGCAGCTGAACTTCGACCGCACCGAGATCCGCAGCCCGATCACCGGCATCGTGGACATCGCGAACGTCTCCGTCGGCGCGCTGGTGACGGCGAACCAGACAAACGCGCTGACCACGGTCACGCGCATCGACCCGATCTATGTCGACGTGCAGGAAAGCAGCCGCCGGGTTCAGACGATCCGCGACCGGGTCGAGGCAGGCACCCTTGCGCCGGGCGAGAACCTGGACGTGTCGCTGCAACTGGAAACCGGGAACACCTATGCGATGCCGGGCACGCTGGTCACCGGCGGCACCTCTGTGTCCACGACCACCGGCACCTCTATCTTCCGCTTCCGGTTCGACAATCCGGACAGGGAAATCCTGCCCGGCCAATTCCTTCGGGTCGACATCACGCTGGGCGAAACCCCCGCGATCCTTGTACCGCAACGCGCCACGTCGCGTGCCGCCGACGGCACCCTGACGGCCTTCATCGCGGTCGACGGCGTAGCCGAGGAACGCACGCTGACGGAAACCGGCGTGTACCAGAACGCTTGGATCGTGACCGACGGCGTGTCGGACGGCGAGATGCTGATCATGGATGGCCTGACCAACCTTAGCGCCGGCGCAGAGGTGCAGACCGTTCCGGTGACGATCTCGGAAGACGGTGTCGTCTCGGACGTTGCCACGGCGGATGCGTCGGAAGACACCGCCGAAGAACCGGCGACGGAAACTCCGGACGAGGACGGCTAAGACATCATGGGTACCTTCTTTATCCGGCGCCCGGTTTTCGCCTGGGTCGTTTCCATCATGATGATGCTGGCGGGCGCGGCTTCGTTCCTTGGCCTGCCGGTGTCGCAATATCCCGACATCGCACCGACCACCGTCCGCGTCTCGACCAACTACCCCGGCGCGACCGCATCGGCGGTTCTGAATTCGGTGACCCGCGTGGTCGAAGAGTCGATGTCCGGCCTCGACGGCATGCTTTACATGACGTCGCAGTCCCGCGAGGGGTCGTCCTCTATCACCATCATCTTCGACGAAAGCGTCGAGGCGATCGATGCGCAGAACGAGGTCCAGTCAAGGGTCAGCCGAGTCGAGCGCCAGCTGCCCTCCGTCGTGCAACAGCAGGGCGTGAACGTCACCCGGTCGGACAGTTCGATCCTGCTGGTGGGCGCGCTGGTCGACACTTCGGGCAATTACACCACCCTTCAACTGGGCGACCTGCTTGACGAAATCGTCGAAAGCGCCGTCGAACGGACAGAAGGCGTCGGCGGCATCAGCACCTTCGGCTCCAGCTATGCGATGCGCGTCTGGCTCGATCCGCTGGCTCTGGTCCGCTACCAGCTGACCCCGGCCGACATCACCGCGGCCGTGCAGGAACAGAACACCACCGTGTCGGTCGGTTCGCTGGGCGATCAGCCCACGATGTCCGGCCAGCAGTTCACCGCGACGATCACCGCGCAAAGCCAGCTGACCACCGCCGAGGAATTCGAACAGATCCTGTTGAAGACCGAAACGGACGGCTCGGTCGTCCGGCTGGGCGACGTGGCCCGGATCGAGATCGGTCAGGAAAGCTATGGCGTCGAGTCGCTGTACAACGGCCAGCCCGCCGCCGGTTTCGGCGTCAACCTCGCCACCGGCGCGAACGCGGTCGAAACCTCGGAGAACGTCCGCGCCACGCTGGAATCCCTGCGGGCCGCTTTGCCCAATGGCGTTGAATACCGCATCGCCTATGACACCTCGCCCTTCGTGGAACTGTCGATCGAACAGGTGGAACACACCCTGATCGAGGCCGTCCTGCTGGTGCTGCTGGTGCTGATCGTCTTCCTGCAATCGTGGCGCGCCACGCTGATCCCACTGGTCACCGTGCCGGTGGTTCTGCTGGGGACGCTCGCCGTGCTGTATGCCGCGGGCTATTCGATCAACACGCTGACGATGTTCGCGATGGTGCTTGCCATCGGCCTTCTCGTCGACGACGCGATCGTCGTGGTCGAGAACGTCGAACGCCTGATGGAAGAGGAAAAGCTGTCCGCCCGCGAAGCGACTGCCAAGTCGATGGGACAAATCCTGTCGGCGCTGGTCGGCATCAACGTGGTGCTGGCGGCGGTGTTCCTGCCGATGGCGTTCTTCCCCGGTGCAACGGGGGTGATCTATCGCCAGTTCTCGCTGACGATGGTCACCGCGATGGCGCTGTCGCTGATCATCGCGGTCGTCCTGTCGCCGCCGATGTCGGCGCAGTTGCTGAAAGCGAACCACGGCGAGACACGTTTCCCGCCCGCGCGCTGGTTCAACAACGGCATGTCGCGGTTCACCGACTTCTACTCGGGCACCGTGAAGCTGTCGTTGAAGGCCCCCTTGGTGATGCTGCTGATCCTCGGCGCAATCGGCTATGTGGCCTACAGCGCCAACAGCCGGATCACCTCGTCCTTCATCCCGACCGAGGACCAAGGCGTTCTGATCACCATCGTCAACCTCGACGAGGGATCGACCGCGCAGCAGACATCCGCGGTGGTGGACCAGATTAACGGTTTCTTCATCGGTAACGAAGAGGCTGCTGTAGAATCGACCTTTGCGGCCCTTGGCTTCGGGTTCGGCGGATCCGGGCAGAATCGCGCGATGGTCTTCGTTAAGCTTCGGGAATTCGAACAAAGGGCCGACGATCCGCAGCTTGCGGCCTCGGCGGTCGCCATGCGCGCCAACATGGCGTTCATGACCAACCGGGCGGGCCAGATCTTCGTGATGCAGCCGCCCGCGATCATGGGCCTCGGCAACACCGGCGGCTTCTCGATGTACCTCGTCGATCAGGGCGCGAACGGCACCGAGGCGCTGATCGAAGCCGCGACCGAACTGGAAGCCATCGCCAACCAGGACGAACGGGTGGTCAACCTGCGCGTCACCGGCACCGAACAGGAAAGCGCCCTGCGCATCGAGATCGACCAGCAGAAGGCCGAAAGCCTTGGCCTGTCCCTGTCGGCGATCAACTCGATGCTTTCGGTCGTCTTCTCGGGCTCGGAAGTGAACGATTTCATCCTGGGTGATTCGCTGCGACCGGTTATTGTTCAGGCAGATGCACCCTTCCGGATGCAGCCTGACGACGTGTTTGATTGGTATGCGCGCAACACTTCCGGAGAAATGGTACCTTTCTCGGCCTTCGCCACAACCTCGTGGGAGCCGGTTTCTCCGTCGCTTCAGCGGTACGAGGGAACCAACGCGATCGAGGTCTCGGGCTCGCCCGGGGAAGGCATCTCGACCGGGACCGCGATGGAGGTCATGGAAGAGCTCGTCGAAAGCCTCGACGGGGGCTACGGAGCGGCCTGGACAGGCATTAGTTACCAAGAAAGACAGTCCGGAGACCTTGCTTACATCCTTTACGGCATCTCGGTTCTGGTGGTCTTTCTGGCGCTTGCCGCACTGTACGAAAGCTGGTCGATTCCGTTCGCCGTCATGCTGTCCGTTCCGGTCGGCGTGATGGGTGCAATGGTCGCCGCTTGGTACTTCGGACAGCAGAACGACGTGTACTTCAAGGTCGGTTTGCTCACCACCATCGGGCTTGCAGCACGCAACGCCATCCTTATCGTGGAGTTCGCAGAAACCTTGCGCAGTGAAGGACGCACGGTCACAGAGGCAGCTATCGAGGCGGCTCGGCTCCGGCTGAGGCCCATTTTGATGACAGCATTGGCTTTCATCCTCGGCGTGCTGCCGTTGGCGACCGCTTCTGGCGCGGGGGCTGCGGCGCAGAATGCCATCGGCATCGGCGTTATTGGCGGCATGATCGCCTCGACTTTCCTCGGCATCTTTATGGTGCCGGCGCTGTACGTTCTTATCATGCGCCTGACGCCGGGCGCGCGGACCAAGGAGGCTTGAACTTGCCCCGTCTGAAACTCACTGCCCTGGCAGTGCCCGCCCTTCTGGCGGCTTGCACGGTCGGTCCGGACTTCAAGTCACCCGGCATTCCGCTGGCCAACAGCTTCGCCGAAGGGGCCCACGCCCCGATCGGCGACGCCGCGGCCCAACAGTGGTGGCTGCAGTTCAACGACAAGATGCTGAACCAGCTTGTCGCCGCTGCGATGCGCCAGAACCTAGACGTGCGGACCGCGCTGGTCCGCATCGACGAGGCGCAGGCCGCCGCCCGCGCCACCGGCCTTGCGGGCCTTGTGTCCGGGGGCGTCACCGGCCAGTGGACGCGCCAAGGCGGGGACAACATCCCCGTCAGCGAAACCCGCAGCGCCGGGTTCAACCCGTCGATCATAATCGACCTGTTCGGCAGCCAGCAGCGCCAGCGCGAAGCCGCACTGGCCAACCTGCGCGCAACCGAACTTAGCGTCGGGACCGCGCGGCTTGCCGTGCTGTCGGCTCTGGTGTCGTCCTACCTCGACCTGCGCTACTTCCAGCAGGCGCTGGCCCTGACCCGCGGCACCATCTCCAGTCAGGCCGAAACGCTTGAGCTGGTCCGTGGCCAGTTCGGCGCCGGTGCGTCGACCCAGCTTGATGTCGCTCAGGCCGAAGCCGCCTACAACCAAGCCCGCGCGAACCTGCCGGGCCTGGAAAGCGGCTATTACAGCGCGCTGTATTCGATCGCGACGCTGCTGGCGGTGCCGGTGCAGACGATCCAGACCCAGCTGCAGGCTGGCGGGCGTCAGCCGAACGTCTACGCGGGTGCCGGTGCCGGCATTCCGGCAGACCTGCTGCGCAACCGCCCCGACGTCCGCTCGACCGAGGAAAGCTATGCCGCGGCCGTCGCGCGCGTCGGTGTCAGCGAGGCCGCGCTGTACCCGTCCCTGTCGCTGGGCGGCAACGTCGGCATCAGCAATGGCGTCAACACCTGGAGCTTCGGCCCCACCGTGTCGATCCCGCTGCTGAACATGCCCGTGCTGCTGGCCAACCGCGATCAGGCGATCGCACAGGCCGAACAGGCCCGTCTGGCATGGCGCGCCTCGGTGCTTGGCGCCGTGGAAGAGGTCCAAAGCTCGCAATCCGCCTATATCCGCGCGCGGCGCGAGGTGTCGGCGCTACAGGGGTCGGTCACGTCGTTCTCGCGCGTGGTGGACCTGTCGCAGCAGACGTACGACGCGGGCGCGACCACGCTTCTTGACCTGCTGAACGGTCAGCGGTCGCTGTCCTCGGCGCAGCTGTCGCTTGCCGCGTCGGTGCGCGACATGGCCGCCAACTGGGCGGCGCTGCAGGTCGCGGCCGGTCGTGGCTGGGCCATCGTGCCACCGGCGACGAACTGATCGCCGTTCCATTTCATTCAAAAGCCCCGGCCACCGCGCCGGGGCTTTTTCTTTGCGCATGAATCCCACGCCCCGGGTCGACCGGTCGACCACGCTCGCGCTATGATGCCGGGCCGGCAGGAGGAGGCCGGCGCAATCAGCGGAGTTTTCATGCCCGAGTTCGCGTCCGACATCGAGATCGCCCGAGCCGCCCGTAAGAAACCCATCCAAGAGATCGGCGCCCGCCTTGGCATCCCGCCCGAGCACTTGCTGCCCTACGGCCACGACAAGGCCAAGGTCGGGCAAGAGTTCATCGCCGGGCTGAAGGACCGCCCCGACGGCCACCTTGTCCTTGTGACCGCGATCAACCCGACCCCCGCGGGCGAGGGCAAGACGACCACCACCGTCGGACTTGGCGACGGTCTTGCGGCGCTGGGAAAGAACGTCGCGATCTGCATCCGCGAGGCAAGTCTTGGCCCGTGCTTCGGCATGAAGGGCGGCGCGGCTGGCGGCGGCCATGCGCAGGTCGTCCCGATGGAGGACATGAACCTTCACTTCACCGGCGACTTCCACGCGATCACCTCGGCGCACAACCTGCTGGCCGCGATGCTGGACAACCACGTCTACTGGGGCAACGCGCTGGACATCGACGTGCGGCGCGTGGCGCTGCGGCGGGTGATGGACATGAACGACCGCGCCCTGCGTGGTATCGTCACCTCTTTGGGCGGCGTCGCCAACGGCTTCCCACGCGAATCCGGCTTCGACATCACGGTCGCGTCCGAGGTCATGGCGATCCTGTGCCTTGCGACCGACCTGTCCGACCTTGAACGCCGGTTGGGCGACATCATCGTGGCGTGGCGGCGCGACCGCACGCCGGTCTATGCCCGCGACCTGAAGGCCGAAGGCGCGATGACCGTGCTGCTTAAGGACGCGATGCAGCCGAACCTTGTGCAGACGCTGGAAAACACGCCCGCCTTCGTGCACGGCGGGCCCTTCGCCAACATCGCACACGGCTGCAACTCTGTCATGGCGACGACCACCGCGCTGAAGCTGGCGGATTTCGTGGTGACCGAGGCGGGCTTCGGCGCCGACCTTGGGGCCGAGAAGTTCTTCGACATCAAGTGCCGCAAGGCCGGGTTGAAGCCCGCCGCCGCGGTCGTGGTGGCGACGGTCCGGGCGCTGAAGATGAACGGCGGCGTCGCGAAGGCCGACCTTGGCGCCGAGAACGTGGACGCGGTGCGCGCAGGCTGCGCGAACCTTGAACGCCACCTGAACAACGTGGGCCGGTTCGGCGTGCCCGCCGTGGTGGCGATCAACCACTTCACCGGCGACACCGAGGCCGAGATCGCCGCCGTCACCGACCATGTGTCGCAATTGGGCGCCAAGGCCGTGGTCTGCCGCCACTGGGCGGACGGGTCGTCCGGCATCACGGATCTGGCGTCCGAGGTCGTCGCGCTGGCAGAGGCCGGCAGCGCCGACTTCGCGCCGCTTTACCCCGACGACATGCCTCTGTTCGAGAAGATCGAGACGGTGGCGAAAAAGATCTATCACGCGGGCGATGTCACCGCCGACGCCAAGGTGCTGAACCAGTTAAAGGAATGGGAGGCTCAGGGCTACGGCCACCTGCCGGTGTGCATGGCGAAGACGCAGTATTCCTTCACGACCGACCCGAACCACCGGGGCGCGCCCGAGGGGCATGTCGTGCCGGTGCGCGAGGTGCGGCTGTCGGCGGGCGCCGGGTTCGTCGTGGCGATCTGCGGCGACATCATGACGATGCCGGGCCTGCCCAGCGTGCCCTCGGCCGAAAGCATCCGGCTGAACGACGCCGGAGAGGTCGAAGGCCTGTTCTGACCGGCCCCCCCGCGCTGCCGCCGAGTAAGCGGGGGCGCGGGTTGCAGTGGTCGGAAATTTCCGAAAAACCAGTCGGGCCGAAACCCGGCATGAGAACCAAAGGGGGTCAGACATGACGAAATCCTTTCTGAACGAGGGCGCCGTCGCCGTCATCACCGGCGCCGCGTCGGGCATCGGCCGCGCTGCCGCCGTGGCGTTTGCCGGGCGTGGCATGAAGGTGGTCATGGTCGATGCCGACGGCGACATGCTGGCCGACGCGGTCGAACGCGTGTCCGGCATCGCGGGCGAGGACAACGTGATGAACCGCGTGATCGACGTATCGGACGTGCACGCGATGACCGATCTGGCCGACGCGGTGTTCGACCGCTTCGGGCAGGTGGATCTGCTGATGAACAACGCCGCGATGCGGGTGGCGGGCGGCAGCGACGAAAGCCTGCACGAATGGCGCCGGACGATGGACGTGAACTTCTGGGCCGCGGTCTATGCCGAACGCGCCTTCCTGCCCCGGATGCAGGACCGCGGCGCCGAGGGCGCCATCGTCAACACCGGCTCCAAGCAGGGCATCACCAACCCGCCGGGGAACCTTGTCTACAACGTTACCAAGTCGGCGCTGAAAAGCTATACCGAAGGCCTGCAGCACATCCTGCGCAACACCGAGGGCTGCAAGATCTCGGCGCATCTCTTGGTGCCCGGTTTCACCACCACCGGCACCCGCACCCACAAGTCCGAGGCATGGCTGCCCGAGCAGGTGGTCGACCGGATGATCGGCGCGCTGGAGGCGGACGACTTTTATATCATCTGCGAGGATGGCGAGGTCACCGCCGATATGGACGCCAAGCGGATGCGGTGGGCCGCCGGGGACATGATCGAGAACCGCCCCGCGCTGTCGCGCTGGCATCCCGACTGGGCCGAGGCGTTCAACGCCGCCGACTGAGGCTTCGGCCACACACCACATTCCGCGTCCGGGCCGGCAGGTGTCGCGCCCGGACGCTTTCCGTCTGCAAGGAGACTTTCATGAAAACCGTACAGATCCGCGACACCGGCCTTTCGGTGACCGACATTTGCTTTGGCACCTCGGCGCTTGGCAACATGCCCGACACCTATGGCTACGCCGTGGACGAGGACCGTGCGCGCGCCACGCTGAAGGCGATCTTCGACGGCCCGGCGAACTTTCTCGACACGTCGCGCGCCTACGGCCTTGGCGAAAGCGAACGCCGCATCGGCGCGGTGATCCGCGAGATGGGCGGCCTGCCAGAGGGGTTCGTGCTGTCCACCAAGCTGGACCGCGATCTGGACACAGGCCGCTTCGACGCCGCCCGCGCCCGCGCCTCGCTTGAGGAAAGCCTTGAAGTGCTAGGACTGGACAGCATCCCCGTCCTGCACCTGCACGACCCCGAGCACGCCCGCGATCTGGACGAGATCACCCGCGACGGCGGCGCGATGGACGAGCTGTTCAAGATGAAGGAAGAGGGCCTGTGCCAAGCGGTCGGCCTTGCGATGGGCCGTATCGACATGATGTTCCCGCTGGTGAAAGCCTATCCGTTCGACACGCTGATCTCGCACAACCGCTTTACCCTGCTGAACCGTGCGGCGGACGAGATGTTCACCTATGCCCACGCGCAGGGCATGGCGGTGCTGAACGCGGCGCCCTATGCCTCGGGCGTACTGGCCAAGGGATCGGCAGAGATGCCGATGATCACCTATCAAAAGGCCGACGACGCGGCGCTGGCCCCCGTCCGCCACATCGAAGAGGTCTGCGCGGCGCAGGGCATCGCGACCGGACCCGTGGCGCTTCAGTTCTCGATGCGCGACCCGCGCGTGGCCTCGACCGTGATCGGCGTGTCGAAGCCCGAACGCGTGGCGCAGACGCTGGAATGGGCGGCGGTCGACATCCCCGACCAAATCTGGGACGCGCTGGAAGAACTGCCGTATTCGATGGAAGACCCGGAAGCGAACCGCGATTACAAACCGGGCTGAGTCCGAGAGGTTCAGGGCGGGGGCTTCGCCCCAGTCGCACCGAAGGCGCGCGTTGAAAAGGCGATCGGGGGCTCTGCCCCCGTCGCCTGCGGCGACTCCCCCGAGGTATTTTGGAAGAGAAGAAGCAGGGGGCGTGGCCCCTACTCTGCCGCTTCGACAGCCTTTTCCGCGCGGACGGCCGAGAACTTGAACTCGGGGATCTTGCCGTAGGGATCCAGCGAAGGGTTCGTCAGGATGTTCGCGGCCGCTTCCACATAGGCGAAGGGCAGGAAGACGTTGTCGGGGGCGACCGCGCGGTCCTCGCGCACCATGACGACCAGCGTGCCGCGCCGGGTGGTCAGGCGCACCATGCCGCCGGCCTCGACCCCGAGGCGGCGCAGCGTCGACGGATGCATCGAGCAGTTCGCTTCGGGTTCGACCGCGTCCAGCACCGTGGCGCGGCGGGTCATCGAGCCGGTGTGCCAGTGTTCCAGCTGGCGGCCGGTGATCAGCACCATCGGGTATTCGGGATCGGGCAGTTCGTCCGGCGGCACCACGTTGGCAGGTGTGAACCGGGCGCGGCCACCGGCGCGGGGGAAGCCGTCGCCGAACACGATGGGCTGGCCGGGATCTTCGGGCGACAGCGAGGGATAGGTCACCGCCTCGGCTTCCAGCCNGTCCCACGTGATGTTGTCGAAGGATTTCATCGAGTGTTTCATCTCGGCGAAGACTTCGGACGGGTGGGTATAGGTCCACGGCAGGCCAAGCCGTTTCGCCAGNTCGACCTCGATCCACCAATCCTCGCGCGCGTCGCCCGGGGGCGGCACCGCGGGGCGGCCCATCTGGACCTGCCGGTTGGTGTTGGTCACCGTGCCCGTCTTTTCGGGCCACGCGGTCGCGGGCAGGATGACGTCGGCGTAGTTCGCCGTTTCGGTCAGGAAGATGTCCTGCACCACGAGATGTTCGAGCTTTGCCAGCGCGTCGCGGGCGTGCTCGACGTCGGGGTCCGACATCGCCGGGTTCTCGCCAAGGATGTACATGCCGCGAATGTCGCCCGCATGGATCGCGTCCATGATCTCGACCACGGTCAGGCCCTTGTCGGGGCTGAACTCGGTCCCCCACAGGTCGCGGAACAGCGAGCGGACGCCGTCGTCGCCCACCGGCGCATAGTCGGGCAGGAACATCGGGATCAGACCCGCATCCGACGCGCCCTGCACGTTGTTCTGGCCCCGCAGCGGGTGCAGCCCCGTGCCGGGACGACCGACGTGACCGCACATCAGCGCAAGGCTGATCAGGCAGCGCGAGTTGTCGGTGCCGTGAATATGCTGGCTGACGCCCATGCCCCAGAAGATCATCCCCGCCCGCGCGGTGGCGAAGGTGCGGGCCACGTCGCGCAGCGTGTCGGCGGGGATGCCGCAGACCTCGGCCATCTTTTCGGGCGGGAAGGCCTTCAGATGGTCCTTCATCGCGTCGAAATTCTCGGTGAAGCCGGCGATGTACTGGTCGTCGTACAGGTTTTCCTCGACGATGACGTGCATGATCGCGTTCAGCATCGCCACGTCGGCGCCGGGCTTGAACTGCAGCATGTGCGAGGCGAAGCGGCGCAGGCCGACGCCGCGCGGATCCATCACGATCAGCTTGCCGCCGCGCTTGGTGAACTGCTTGAAGAAGGTCGCAGCGACAGGGTGGTTCTCGATCGGGTTGGCGCCGATGACGATGGCGACGTCGGCGTTCTCGATCTCGTTGAAGGTCGCGGTCACCGCCGCCGAGCCCACGTTCTCCATCAGCGCCGACACCGAAGATGCGTGGCACAGGCGGGTGCAGTGGTCGACGTTGTTGTGGCCAAAGCCCTGCCGGATCAGTTTCTGGAACAGGTAGGCTTCTTCGTTCGAGCACTTGGCAGAGCCGAAGCCCGCAACCCGCGTGCCCGCGTCGTCGCGCAGCCGTGCAAGGCCACCCGCGGCGCGGTCCAGCGCCTCGTCCCACGTGGCCTCGCGGAAATGGGCCTGCCAGTTTTCCGGATCGACGTTCAGCCCCTTGGCCGGTGCGTCGTCGCGGCGGATCAACGGTTTCGTCAGGCGGTGCGGGTGGTGGATATAGTCGAAACCGAACCGTCCCTTGACGCACAGCCGCCCCTCGTTCGCGGGACCGTCGACGCCATCGACGTATTTCACCTTGTCGTCCTTGATCTTGAACGACAGCTGGCAGCCGACGCCGCAATAGGGGCAGACCGATTTCACCTCGCGGTCGTAGTCGGCGCTGTCGCCCTGCTGCGCGTCGTCCAGCACCGTGGCGGGCATCAGCGCGCCGGTCGGACAAGCCTGCACGCATTCGCCGCAGGCCACGCAGGTCGAGCCGCCCATCGGGTCGTCCTGATCGAACACGATCTCGGCGTCGTGGCCGCGGCCCGCCATGCCGATCACGTCGTTCACCTGAACCTCGCGGCAGGCGCGGACGCACAGGTTGCAGTGGATGCAGGCGTCAAGGTTGACGCGCATTGCGACATGGCTGTCGTCCAGCAGCGGGATGCGCTGGTCCTCGATCCGGGGGAAGCGGCTTTCGGTCGTGCCGTTCAGCGCGGCCATGTCCCAGAAATGGCTGGACGCGTCATGCGGCGCTTCGGGCTGGTCGGCGACCAGCAGTTCCATCACCATGCTGCGGGATTTCACGGCGCGGTCGCTGGCGGTGTTGACCACCATGCCGTCCGCCGCCTCGCGGATGCAGGACGCCGCAAGGGTGCGTTCGCCTTCCACCTCGACCATGCAGGCGCGGCAGTTGCCGTCGGGGCGATAGCCGGGCGCCGGTTTGTGGCACAGGTGCGGGATGGTCAGACCGCGGCCATGCGCGGCGTCCCAGATCGTGGTGCCCTGCGGGACGGTGACCTTGTCGCCGTCGAGGGTGAAGGTCACGGTTTTCGTCTGGCTTCCGTCGGGCATGGTCAGACCTCCTCCGGGAAATGTTTCATCACCAGCCGGATCGGGTTCGGTGCCGCCTGCCCCAACCCACAGATGGACGCATCCGTCATCACCTGGCACAGGTCTTCCAGCAGGTCGCCGTCCCAGCGGTCGGCCTGCATCAGCTTGACCGCCTTCTCGCAGCCGACGCGGCACGGGGTGCACTGGCCGCAGCTTTCGTCCTCGAAGAACCGCAGCATGTTCAGCGCCGCGTCCTTGGCGCTGTCGTGGTCCGACAGCACGACAACGGCGGCGGAGCCGATGAAGGTGCCGTGCGGTTGCAGGGTGTCGAAATCCAGCGGCACGTCGTCCATCGACGCGGGCAGCAGCCCGGACGACGGACCGCCGGGCTGGTAGGCCTTGAACGTGTGGCCCTTCAACATGCCGCCTGCCGCGTCGATGATGTCGAGGATCGTCGACCCGGCCGGCAGCAAATACACGCCCGGCGCCGCGACGCGGCCCGAGACCGAATAGTTGCGATAGCCGGTGCGCCCGTTCCGTTCGACCCCGTTCAGGATGTCGGGCCCCTCGCGGCAGATCATCGCGACCCAGTGCAGCGTCTCGACGTTATGGACCAGCGTGGGGCGGCCGAAGATACCGTTCTGCGCCACATAGGGCGGGCGGTGGCGCGGCAGGCCACGGTTGCCCTCGATCGACTCGATCATCGCGGATTCCTCGCCGCAGATGTAAGCCCCCGCCCCGCGCCGCAGTTCGATATAGCCCGGCGCAACCAGCCCCGAGGCCTCGAGCGCGGCGATCTCGCGCCGCAGGATTTCCAGCACCGCCGGGTATTCGTCGCGCATGTAGATGAAGCAGCGTTCCGCCTCGACGGCGGCGGCGGCGATCAGCATGCCTTCCAGCGTGACGTGCGGCTCGCGTTCCAGATGAACGCGGTCCTTGAAGGTGCCCGGTTCGCCCTCGTCCCCGTTCACCGCCAGATAGCGCGCGCCCGGCGCGGCGCGCACGAAGCCCCACTTGCGACCCGACGGGAACCCGGCGCCGCCCATGCCGCGCAGCCCCGCCTCTTCCAGCAGATCCTGTACCGCGTCCCAGTCGGCCCCCTTGCGCAGCCGCTCCAGTTCGACATAGCCGCCCCGGTGACGATAGGCCGACAGACCTTCGTAGTCGGGCAGATGCGCATGGGTATCGCCCGCCGCGATGGCCGCTTGCACCTTGTCAGGCGTCGCGTGACCGATGTGGTTGTGCCCGAGTTCCAGCACCGGCGCGCTGTCGCAGCGGCCCATACAGGGCGCGCGCAACACGCGCACCTCGGACGGGTCGAGCCCTTGTTCCAAAGCGGCACGCAGCGCCCCGGCCCCGGCAATCTCGCACGACAGGGAATCGCAGACCCGGATCGTCAGCGCGGGCGGCGGGGTTTCCCCTTCAGCGACCACGTCGAAATGGGCGTAGAACGTCGCGACCTCATAGATTTCGGCCTGCGCCAGACGCATCTCTTCGGCCAAAGCGCGGATGTGCGCGGCGGACAGATGGCCGTGGGCATCTTGGATCAGGTGAAGGAATTCGATCAGCAGATCGCGGCGGCGCGGGCGGTCGCCCAGAAGGTCGCGGACCTCGGCCAGCGCGGCATCGTCCAGCTGACGTCCTTTCGGCGTCCGACGGCCCTTGCCGCGGCCCGATTTCCAGACACCTTTACGCTCGTCCAGGGGCGCCATGCCGATCCTCCCAATGACATGAACGGAAAATGGCACCGCGCACCCGTCCCGTCAAACCCATATACTCGCCAGCAGGGAAACAATTATTCCCCAGGGGAAACTCATCCAATCAAGCGGTGCGGCCTTCCGCCGAGAGCTTCGGTTGTCACTGATTAGCTTCCCCGCACCAGCCAAGGCGCGACATGGACGGCACTTTTTCCGTCATCCGCGACACCCGCACCACCTGTATCGGGGACCACAGGGCAGGCACACCAGACCCAAGCGCAAAAGCACGTCTCACACTATTATGAGGGGGGGAATGGTGGGCGACCCTGGAATCGAACCAGGCATGGGTCTCCCCGGCGGAGTTACAGTCCGCTGCCGCACCTTGCAGCACGTCGCCCGACGCGTCGCGTTGATTATCCGTAGCACTTTTGGACGTCAACCGTTAAATCCCCGCAAACTGAGGATGCCGTAACCGGAAGGCGCGAGACGATGAAAAAGCCCAAGTGGGTGGTCGAGAAGGAACGCGGCAAGCGGGCTGCCGCTGCGGAAACCGTGTGGCTGTTCGGTCTGCACGCGGTCCGCGACGCGCTGATGAACCCCCGGCGCGAGAAACTGCAACTGGTCCTGACCAAGAACGCCGCCGACCGGCTGGGCGATGCCGTTGCCAACGGGCCCGAACCGCAGATCGCGGACCCGCGCAAGTTTCCTGCCCCGCTGGACCCCGGCTCGGTCCACCAAGGCGCGGCGCTGGAAGTGCGGCCGCTGGACTGGGGCCGGATGGGCGACCTGTGCCATGCCCCCCCCGGAGAGGCGCCTTCCGTGGTCCTGCTGGACCGCGTCACCGACCCGCACAACGTGGGCGCCATCCTGCGGTCGGCCGAGGTGTTCGGCGCCCGCGCGGTGATCGCCCCGGCGCGCCATTCCGCCCCCGAAACCGGCGCGCTGGCCAAGACGGCCTCGGGTGCGCTGGAACGGCAGCCGTACCTGCGGGTGCAAAACCTGTCGCGCGCGATGGAAGAGCTGCGCGAGATGGGCTACCGCCTGCTGGGTCTGGATGGCGAGGCGGACACCACGCTGGAGGACGGGCTTGCCGGCGCTGCAACCGATCCCGTGGGGCTGGTGCTGGGCGCAGAGGGTCCGGGCCTGCGCGAGAAGACGCGCGATACCTGCGATACCCTCGTGCGCGTCGATTTCGCCGGGCCGTTCGGATCACTAAACGTGTCGAACGCGGCGGCGGTAGCGTTGTACGCAGCCACCCGGCGCTAAACCCGTCGCGTCAAGGACCGAGTCGCCTTAAAGCTGCGAATCCAATGATCAATTCCCGGCATTAACATGGGTTTGCCGATTTTTTAGGCGGATTTCCGCGCATGCGAACGGATTTTCAATCAACCGTGACACGAGTAGCCGAACCGATTCGTGTTACGGTTTGCGCCGTGCAAGCATCTGAAAAGCCTTCATTCGGCAGGTCCGCTTGTTAAGAATCGGGAAAAGTCGACAGACCAGATCACCCTTCAGTCACGCCGATATTACGTGACCTTTAAAGCCGCCGGTGCAATTCTAAATATTAGAGTGAGCGTGGGAACGGAACATCCACGCTTCACTTCACTGTCCCTCGTTCCGTGACTTGCGCCCGGCCCATTGTGGCCCGGGCGCTTTTTTATGTGCCTTGCCCGGACGTCTCGTGGCATACCCAAGGCGACCATGATGGTAAAGAACCGATGACCTACTCCGACGCTTTCCTGCGCAACGTGTTGCACGGAACCAAGACCATCGCCTGCGTGGGCGTGTCGCCGGACCCCGTGCGGCCCAGCCATTTCGTGGGCCGATATCTGTCGCTGAAAGGCTACCGCGTGATCCCCGTGAACCCGAAGGTCGCCGGGACACGGCTGTTCGGCGAAACGGTGGTGCCCGACCTTGCGGCGATCCCGGCGGACGCCAAAGTCGACATGGTCGACATCTTCCGCAAGTCCGATGCCGTGCCGCAGATTCTGGACGAGGCGCTGGAACACCTGCCCCACCTGCGCACGGTCTGGATGCAGATCGGCGTCGAACACGCCGAGGCCGCCGCCCGCGCCGAGGCACAGGGGCTGACCGTGATCCAGAACCGCTGTCCGAAGATCGAACATCAGCGGCTGTTCGGAGAACTGCGCAAGGCCGGGTTCAACACCGGGGTCATCTCGTCAAAGCTGTGACCCCGCCCCAGGTTCAGGCGCGGCGGGTCAGTTCGTCAGCGTGCGCTTCCACGTCTGCGTGTCGCAATCGCCGACGGTGTTGCAGACCTTGACCTCAAGCCGGTTTCCGGTGGCGATCAGCACGGTGGGATACTCGTTCCGCATCACCGGCACGTACATGTTGCCCTTGCCCCAGCCTTCGACGCTGCGGACGTTCCAGATGATCCGGCGCCCGACGTTCGGCGACCCGCTGGGCTTGCCGTGCTTGTCGACCGACGCGATCAACGTCCCGCACAGGCGGTTGCCACAGGGATAGATCCGCACATATCCGGTCTGGTTCTTCGCATCGCGTTCGGTCTGCCATACGCCCAACAGCGTTTCCCCCGCCGAGGCCGCGCCAGCGACAGAGATCATCAGGCCGGCGATGAATAGTACAATTCTTGTCATCTTGTGCTGCTCCACTATGCCCCGAGCCCTATTCCTTGGCTCTATGCGACATACTGTGGCCCATGACGTAGCGTCGGGCAAGCATCAACGCCGTCTTTGCGCGGCACTGGAACGGCGGCGCGGCATTAATGTTTGCTTGGCAATCGGGGGACAGGGTGGCAAAGACCGCGCCGTACAGTCCCAGCCGGAGCGAAGCCCATGATCCTCTACCCCGCCATTGACCTGAAGGACGGCCAGTGCGTGCGGCTTCTGCGCGGCGAGATGGACGCGGCCACCGTGTTCGGCGACGACCCCGCGGCGCAGGCGAAAAGCTTTGTGAAGGCGGGCTGCAAATGGCTGCACCTTGTCGATCTGAACGGCGCCTTCGCCGGTCGCCCGGTCAACGGCGCGGCGGTGGAAGCGATCCTTGCCGCCGTGGACGTGCCGGTTCAGCTGGGCGGCGGCATCCGCGACATGGCCACCATCGAGGGCTGGCTGACCAAGGGCGTCAGCCGCGTGATCCTTGGCACCGTCGCGGTCGAGAACCCCGACCTTGTCCGCGAGGCCGCAGCCGCGTTCCCGGGGCACGTCGCGGTGGGCATCGACGCCCGCAACGGCCGCGTCGCCACCAAGGGCTGGGCGGAAGAGACCGACGTGATGGTCACCGACCTCGCCCGCCAGTTCGAGGACGCGGGCGTCGCCGCGATCATCTACACCGACATCGACCGCGACGGCGCGATGCAGGGCCCGAACGTCACCACGACAGCGGCGCTGGCCAACGCGGTGCAGATCCCGGTCATCGCCTCGGGCGGCGTGTCGTCGATCGATGACCTCGTGGCGCTGCGCGATTGCGGTGCCGCGCTGGACGGGGCGATCTCGGGGCGGGCTCTGTACGACGGTGCGATTGACCTGTCGGAGGCGCTGCGCGTAGTTTCGGCCTGACCCGACCGGAGGCCCCGACGTGCTGAACGACCTGCTATTATCCTTCTTCTTCGGGATGCCGGCTGTCGTGGCGCCGTTCCTTGCCGCCGACCTGCGCAACCCGGCGTCGCACTTCATCATGTTCTGGGGCGGCATCGCCTTTACCGTGCTGGTCGCGACCGTGGTGATCCCGATGCTGCTGTGCGACGGGTCGATCACCGCGGCCTATTCGAATTGCGTCGGCGGCACCGG
Source organism: Maritimibacter sp. (assembly GCA_002701395.1). Taxonomy (GTDB): domain Bacteria; phylum Pseudomonadota; class Alphaproteobacteria; order Rhodobacterales; family Rhodobacteraceae; genus Psychromarinibacter; species Psychromarinibacter halotolerans. Next base: position 185,802 of record NZVC01000027.1, read on the forward strand.
GCTGGCCACGGCCTTCACCTCGGCCCAGCCGGTGATCCGCGCCTCGGCCTTCGCCTACATCATGGTCGGGCCGCCGCTGGCGATCCTCGCCTACCTGCTGGAATGGCTTTACCGGCGGCAGCGCGCGGCCTGAGGCGACCGGCATGAAATGGGTCCACCGCATCTTCGCGATCCTCACGCTTGGCCCTTGGGTCGTCTGGCTGGCATGGGTCGCGCTGGCGCTTGGCCTCAGCTATTTCGGCGGCTGCCGGATCGACGAAAGCGGCGTCCACCCCTGCACCGTCGCGGGACGCGAGGCCGGAGAGCTGGCCTATACCGCAGGCTTCTGGTCCGCATGGGGCGTGATGCTGATCGGGCCGTTCTCGTTCGGGTTCGGGCTGACGTGGGCGATGGCGACCTTCGTCGCCGCCCGCATCCGCCGCCACCGTCAGCCGCCCGCCGCCTGAGCCGTCAGCCGTTCCAGCGCCCCGGCGATCGGCGCGACATAATCGCCATCGGCGTCACCGCCCGCATCCTCCAGCATGTCGCCGACATCCTGATACGACAGCCAGACCGCGCCATCGGCATCCTCATAGGCCAGAACCCGCAGCGGCAGCATCAGCCCGGCCATCGGCGCATCCCGGAGGGCGGGCGTCCCTAGCTTTGGGTTGCCGAAGATCAGCAGCTCCATGTCCGGCAGATCCTGTCCCACGGTTTGCGCCGCACCGGCGTGATCGACCCGCGCGAAGACAAGCGCGCCCGCGCCTTCGACCGCCACCACCAGACGGTTCATCACCTCGGCCACCGAGGCGTCGGCACGTACCTTCACGAAATCGGCCTCGGCCCATGCCGGGGCAGCACCCGTCACCAGCGCAAGAACCGCAAGAAAACCCCTCATCGCAAACTCCTTTCCCTTCCCCCCATTCCGGAATAGTACGAGCCCGACACGGAAAGACCAGTCTGCCATGCTTAAGACCCGCATCATTCCCTGCCTCGACGTGGCCGACGGCCGCGTGGTGAAAGGCGTCAACTTCGTCGATCTGATCGACGCCGGCGATCCGGTCGAGGCCGCGCGCGCCTATGACGCCGCCGGTGCCGACGAACTGTGCTTCCTCGACATCCACGCCACGCACGAGAACCGCGGCACGATGTACGACCTTGCGACGCGCACGGCGGAACAGTGCTTCATGCCGCTGACCATCGGCGGCGGCGTGCGCACCTCTGAAGACGTGCGCAACCTGCTGCTGGCGGGGGCCGACAAGGTGTCGTTCAACTCGGCCGCCGTGGCCGACCCCGACGTCATCGCCCGCGCCGCCGACCGCTTCGGATCGCAATGCATCGTCTGCGCCATCGACGCCAAAACGGTCGAACCGGAGGATCGCGAAAACGGGACGCCCGGCCGGTGGGAGATTTTCACCCACGGCGGCCGCAAGCCCACCGGGATCGACGCGGTGGAATTCGCCGTGATGATCGCCGAGAAAGGCGCCGGAGAAATCCTGCTGACCTCGATGGACCGTGACGGCACCAAGCAAGGCTTCAACCTGCCCCTGACCCGCGCCATTGCCGACGCGGTGGACGTGCCGGTGATCGCTTCGGGCGGCGTCGGCACGCTGGACCACCTTGTCGAGGGCGTGACCAAGGGCCATGCCAGCGCGGTGCTCGCCGCCTCGATCTTCCACTTCGGAACCTACACCATCGGCGAGGCCAAGGCCCACATGGCCGCCGCCGGCATCCCGGTGCGCCCATGACCCACACGCTCGACCGCCTCGCCGCCACCATCGCATCCCGCAAGGGCGCCGACCCAGACAGTTCGTGGACTGCGAAGCTGCTGGCGAAAGGCCCCGAGAAATGCGCCGAGAAGTTCGGCGAGGAAGCGGTCGAGGCGATCATCGCCGCCGCGAAGAACGACCGCGAGAACCTGACGTTCGAGGCGGCCGACGTTCTCTACCACCTGCTGGTCATGCTCGCCGCGCGCGACATCGACCTTGCCGACGTGCTGGCCGAACTGGACCGCCGCGAAGGCACCTCGGGCCTCGCCGAAAAAGCCGCGCGCAAGGGCTGACCCGCCGCGCGCCCCTTCTTCTCTTTCCAAATACCTCGGGGGAGTCGCGCAAGGCGCGACGGGGGCAGAGCCCCCGCCCCGCGCCCGACGCGATTGTCAGACCGTCAGGGTTTCCAGTTCAGGAAATTCCCGATCAGCCGCAGACCCGCCGCCTGGCTCTTTTCCGGGTGGAACTGGGTGCCGACGATGTTGTCGCGCCCAACGATGGCGGTGACCGCCCCGCCATAGTCGCAATGCGCCAGCAGGTGGGCCGGATCGGCGACGCGGAAGTGGTAAGAGTGCACAAAATACGCGTGCTCGCCGGTGGCGATCCCGTCCAGCACCGGGTGGGCGTTGTCGACGACCAGATCGTTCCCCCCCATGTGCGGCACCTTCAGCGCCGGGTCGGACGGGTCGATGTGCACGACGTCGCCGCCGATCCAGCCCAGCCCCGCGACCTCTTCGTATTCGTGGCCCGCCGTCGCCAGCATCTGCATCCCGACGCAGATCCCCATGAAGGGTACGCCGCGCTGCATCACCGCCTCGGTCATCGCCTCGGCCACACCGTCGACCGCGTACAGCGCGCGCTGGCAGGCCGGAAAGGCTCCGTCGCCGGGCAGCCCCAGCCGGTCGGCCCGCGCCACGTCTTCGGGCTTGTCGGTGACGATCACCTCGCCCGCGCCGGTCTCGGCGGCCATGCGCTGGAACGCCTTCTCGGCGGAATGCAGATTGCCGGATTCGTAGTCGATGATCGCGGTCAGCATCGGGCGTTCTCCTGCGGTTGCGGAACCACCGGGTGACTAGGCGGTTTCGCCGCCGTTTCCAAGCCCCGCCGTTCCAAGCGCGCCCGTCGCACCCACTCCGTCCAGCAGCGTCATCACCGCGTCGAACAGCCCATCGGGCGCGCCGGACCAGAATCGCCCAGCCAGGTAGAGGCTCGCGTAGCCATGCGCCAGCGACCAGACCTGCGCTTCGACCACCTCGGGCGCGGCCCCGTCCGGCACGAAGGGCGCGCAGCAGCGGCGCAGCGGCTCATAGGCGAAATGACCGGCGTCGGCGCCTGCCTTGCCGGGACCGGACAGGTCGTAGCCGAAGATCAGGTGAAACAGCGCGCGGTTGTCGCGGGCAAAGTTCAGATAGCCGCGCGTGATCGATTTCAGACGGCCCCGGTCGGTCTGGTCCCCGGTGACCTCTGCATCGACCATGTAGTTGCGAAAGCGGCGAAATCCCTCGTCGGCGATTGCGCCGCGCAACCCCGGCAAACCGTCGAAGTGATGCGCGGGCGCGGCATGGCTGACCCCCGCAAGGGCAGCGCAGCGGCGCAGGGTCAGCGCCTCTGGCCCGCCCTCTTCCAGCAATTGCAATCCGGCCAGCACCAGCGCCTCGCGCAGGTTGCCGTGGTGGTGCGGTTTCTTGGGGGACGCATCGGTCATTGGACAGCCAGCCTAACGCCGAACTTGACAGCGTCAAGTCAAGGCGATCTTTACACTGTCAAGTTGCCCATAGTCACCCCAACGAGGTCGCTCATGCCCGCCTTTCTCCGCACCCGGACCGCCCTGTTCTGGCTGTTGTCCTTCGCCGTCGCGCTGGTGTCCTATCGCTGGCTCGCGTTCGGGGTCGAGGCCTCGATGGACTTCATGCTGCACCATTTCATCGACCGGCGGGCGGCGTTCCTTGCGCATGTCCTGTTCGCCCCCATCGCGCTGGTGCTGGCCCCGTTCCAGCTGGCCCGCGGGCTGCGGGCGCGCCGCCCGGCCCTGCACCGCTGGCTGGGCCGGGTTTATGGCGTGGCGATCCTGATCTCGGGGCTAGGCGGTTTGGCAATCGCGCCCTTCACCTCGGCCGGTCCGGTCGCGGCGTGGGCCTTCGGCATCCTCGCGGTGCTGTGGATGGGGATCACCGGGCGCGGCATCTGGCTGGCGATGCAGAGGCGCATCGCAGAGCACCGCCGCTGGATGATCCGGTCCGTCGCGCTGACCTTCGCGGGGGTCACGCTGCGGCTGGAATTGCCGCTGCTGATGGCGGCGTTCGGGTTCGACACCGGCTACCAGATCGTCGCCTGGCTGTGCTGGGTGCCGAACCTGCTGATCGCGGAATGGTGGCTGCGGCGGGACCGGGCCCGCGCGCCGCTGGCCGCCTGACGCGCGTCTTTGGGCGGCTTACAGCGCGCCCTTGGTCGACGGGATCGCGTCGGATTTGCGCGGGTCGGTCTCGACCGCCTCGCGCAGCGCCCGCGCCACCGCCTTGAACGCGGCCTCGACGATGTGGTGCGCGTTGATCCCGTGCAGCGCATCGACGTGCAGGGTGATCCCGCCGTGGGTCGACAGCGCCTGAAAGAACTCGCGCACCAGTTCGGTGTCGAAGGTGCCGATCTTCTGCGCCGCGATGTCCACGTTCCACACAAGATAGGGCCGGCCGCTCAGATCCAGCGCCGCGCGCACCAAAGCGTCGTCCATCGGCAGCAGGCACGACCCGTACCGGCGGATGCCCTTCTTGTCGCCCAGCGCCTTGGCCAGCGCCTGCCCGATCGCGATGCCGGTATCCTCGACCGAGTGGTGGTCGTCGATGTGCAGATCGCCCTGACAGCGGACCTTCATGTCGATCAGCGAATGCCGCGACAGCTGGTCCAGCATGTGGTCGAAGAACCCGATGCCGGTGTCCATCTCGTAGGACCCGGTCCCGTCGAGCTCGATCGACACCGAGATGTCGGTCTCGGCCGTCTTGCGGACGATTTCTGCAGTTCTCATAGCGACCTCCATGACGTCGGCGGCCTTATAGGACCGGCAGGTCGGCTTTGGAAGCAGGGGCCATTGATTCCCGCGCCGACCGCGGCCATTCTGCCGCTCGACCAAGGGAGACCCCGATGACCACCTGCGTTTTCATCCAGATCCGCTGCAAGCCCGGCACCACCTACGCGGTTGCCGAAAAGATCGCGCTGGAAGAGATTCACTCTGAACTTTATTCCACCTCGGGCGAGTACGACCTGCTGATCAAGCTGTACGTCCCCGAGGGCGACGACGTGGGCAAGTTCATCAATGATCGACTGTTGCACATTCCCGGCATCGAGCGGTCGCTGACGACCCTGACCTTCAAGGCATTCTGATCGCGCGGGACGGGCCGCCGCCGATGGCGGCCCAGCACTTTTCCCGCAATTCCCGTGGTGTGACGCAAGTTGACGCAGCGTTTTCCACACGGGCGAAAATCGGGCGAAATGCCGATTTTCAATTCTGAATCAGTACCTTAATTCGTGACATTTATGTGAAGGCGGATTCGCTCCACCAAGTTATCCCCCGCGTGTGGACACCTGTCCCGCGACCCGGCGTCAGGAAAACTCTGCCGCCAGCCGCTTGCCCGCAGCTGTGTATTCTTCCCGGATGCGCGCAATCAGGCTGGCCGCAGGCTGAACCGCGCGGACCGCGCCGATGCCCTGCCCGGACCCCCAGATGTCCTTCCACGCCTTTGCGCCGCCGCCGGTGTCGGCCTTGGCGAAATCCATCATTTGCGCGTCCGACCCGGAAAGCGCGTCTGGGTCCAGCCCCGCGCGCTGGATCGACCCGCGCAGGTAGTTTCCCGAGATGCCGGTGAACAGCGCCGAGGTCACGATGTCCTCTGCCCCGCCGTCGACGATGGCCTGCTTGTAGTCCGGGATCGCGTTCGCCTCGTCCGTCGCGATAAAAGGCGAGCCGATATAGCCAAGGTCCGCCCCCATCGCCCGCGCGGCCAGCAGCGCCTCGCCGGTGGCGATGGCGCCCGACAACAGCAGCGGCCCGTCGAACCAGTCCCGGATTTCGCGCACCAGCGCGAAGGGCGACTGTGGACCCGCGTGTCCCCCGGCCCCGGCCGCGACGGCGATCAGCCCGTTGGCGCCCTTCTCGATCGCCTTGCGGGCGAAGGTGTTGTTGATGACGTCGTGCAACGCCAGCCCGCCGCAGTCATGCGCCGCGGCGTTCACCTCTGGCCTTGCCCCAAGCGAGGTGATCCAGATCGGCACCTTCCACTTGTGGCAGATCTCGATATCGCGTTGCAGGCGGGCGTTCGTGCGGTGGACGATCTGGTTCACCGCGAAGGGCGCGGCGGGCGTGTCGGGGTTGGCCTGATTCCACGCGTCCAGTTCCTCGGTGATCCGCTTCAGCCATGCCTCCAGCATCGGCGGCTCGCCCTCGGACTCGCGGGCGTTCAGCGCCGGAAAGCTGCCGACGATCCCGGCCTTGCACTGGGCGATGACCAGATCCGGCCCTGACACGATGAACATCGGCGCGGCCACGGCGGGCAAGCGAAGATTGCGAAACACCTCGGGCAGCTTGCGGTCGGTCACGGTCATTGCGTCCTCTTGTCCATGTAGCGTCGGTTGATCCAGTCAGCGGCCAGCGCGGGGCGGTCCTGCCCCTCGATCTCGACCGTTACGGCCAGCGCGAAGGTCACTTCCCCCGGGCGGGTTTCCTCGACCGAGGTGACATCGAAATGCGCGCGGATGCGGGCGCCCGCGGGCACCGGCGACAGAAAGCGCAGGCGGTCGAACCCATAGTTCACGCCCATCCCCGCCCCCGTAAGCCCCGGCAGGGCCTCAAGCGACATGGGTGCCAGCAGCGACAGCGTGAGGAAGCCGTGCGCGATGGGGCCGCCGAATGGCCCCTCGGCGGCGCGGACCGGGTCGGTGTGGATCCACTGGTCGTCGCCGGTCAGCGTGCCGAAGGCGTCGATCGTCTGCTGCGACACCTCGTGCCACGCCGACGTGCCCGCCCGTTGTCCGACCAGCGCACGCCATTCGTCCAGCGTCAGCGTCCCTGTCCGATGTTCCTCCAACGCACGGCCCTCCCGTTCCTGCAGGGCAACCTTGGGCGCCGGGGGGCCGGGTTGACAAGGTGTGACGGTGCGGCACAGCTTCGCGTCGAAGGAGACGCCGATGACTGCCAAAGCGATGCTCAGCCGGGCCCCGGGCGGCCCCGAAACGCTGGAGCTGTCCGACATCCCGATGCCCGAACCCGGACCGGGCGAAGTCCGCGTCGCGGTGAAGGCTGCGGGCGTGAACTTTCCCGACACGCTGATGATCCGCGACCTGTACCAGTACCGCCCCGACCGCCCCTTCGCCCCGGGCGGGGAAATCGCGGGCGTGGTCGATGCGGTCGGCCCGGGTGTCGCGATGACGGTCGGAACACGGGTGCTGGCGCTGACGCTGTACGGCGGCTTCGCAAGCCACGTCGTGATCCCGGCGGACGATGCGATCCCCTTCCCCGAGGCGATGCCGTTCGACGAAGCGGCGGCGTTCATTTTCACCTACGGGACAAGCTATTACGGCCTGACCGACCGCGGGCACCTGTCGTCGGGCCAGACGCTTCTGGTGCTTGGCGCGGCGGGCGGCATCGGGGCCTCAGCGGTGGAACTGGGGCTGGCGATGGGCGCGCGGGTGATCGGCGCTGTGTCGTCCCAGGACAAGGCCGCCTTCGTGCGCGGCTTGGGCGCGCAGGACGTTCTGGTCTACCCGGCAGAGATGGACCGCGCGGGGCAAAAGCAGTTCGGGTCCAAGATCAAGGCGCTGTGCCCCGACGGCGTCGACGTCGTCTACGATCCCGTCGGCGGCCCCTATGCCGAACCGGCGCTGCGGGCGATGGCGTGGGGCGGGCGGTATCTTGTGGTGGGGTTCCCGGCGGGCATCCCCGAGATCCCGCTGAACCTGCCGCTGCTGAAAGGCTGTGACATCGCGGGCGTGTTCTGGGGCGCGTTCACCAAGAAAGACCCCGCCCGTTTCGCGCATCAGGTCGCCGAGATGTTTCGCCTGTATCGCGCCGGTCAGATCCGGCCCCGCGTGTCGGAAACCTACCCGCTGGCGCAGGCGGCGGTCGCGCTGAACCGGATCGCGGACCGCAAGGCCACCGGAAAGATCGTGCTGACGCTCTAAGGGCAACGCCCCCGGGGTCTAGTGGACCTCGGGCAATGTATGGTCCGCGTATTCCTGCCGAAGGGTCAGCTTCGACACCTTGCCCGTCGCCGTCAGCGGCAGCGTATCCACGAACACCACGTCGTCCGGCAACTGCCACTTGGCGAAATGCGCCCCAAGGTGCCGCAGGATGTCGGCGCAGTCGGGCGACTTGCCTTCGGCGGGGACGGCGATCAGCACCGGTCGTTCATCCCACTTCGGGTGCGGCACCGCGATCACGGCGCAGTTTGCGATGTCGGGATGCGCCATCGCCATGTTCTCGACGTCGATGGAGCTGATCCATTCGCCGCCCGACTTGATCAGGTCCTTGGTCCGGTCGGTGATCTTCAGATACCCGTCCGGTGTGATCGCCGCCACGTCGCCGGTGCCGAACCAGCCGTCGGCGTCCAGCGCCTTGGCGGTCGCTTCGGCGTTGTCGTAATAGCCCGCGACCACCCCGTTGCCGCGCACGAACAGTTCGCCGACGGCGGTGCCGTCATGCGGTTGCGGGTGGCCGTCTTCGTCCACGATCTTCATATCGACCCCGAAGGCGCGGTGGCCCTGCGTGGCTTTCAGCGGCAGCCGGTCCTCGATCGGTCCGGCCTGCGTGGCCGGGTCCAGCTTGGTCAGCGTGCCGATCGGCGACATTTCGGTCATGCCCCATGCGTGGACGACGTCGACGCCCCGGCTTTCGAACGCCTCTATCAACGAGGGCGCGGCAGCGGACCCGCCGATCACCACCTCGGCGAACCCTTCCGGCAGGCGGCCCTGCTTCTCGATCTCGGCCTTCAGGCCCAGCCACACGGTGGGCACCCCCCATGCCGAGAACACGGTCTCTTCCTCCATCAGCGTGAACAAAGACGGCCCGTCCAGATGCGGCCCGGGCATCACCAGCGTCGCCCCCGTCAGCGGAGCGGCATGCGCCAGCCCCCAAGAGTTCGCATGGAACAGCGGCACCACCGGCAGGATGCGCCGACCGACCCGCATGGCGTCCTGCATCGACAGGGCGACGGTGAAGGCGTGCAGAACCTGACTGCGGTGGGAATACAACGCGCCCTTCGGGTTCCCGGTCGTGCCAGAGGTATAGCACAGCCCGGCGGCGGTATCCTCGGGGAAGTCGGGCCAGACAAGGTCGCCGTCCTCGGCGGCCAGCAGATCCTCGTAGCACAGCAGGTCCAGCGCGCTGTCCTTCGGCATGTGGGCGCTGTCGGTCATCAGCACGTATTTCATGTCGGCCGGGAAATGCGCGGCCAGTTTCTCGACATGCGGCAGGAAGGTGAGATCGAAGAACAGGATGCGGTCTTCGGCGTGGTTGACGATGTAGATGATCTGTTCGGCGGACAGCCGGGGGTTGATGGTGTGGCAGACGCCGCCGATGCCGGGAATGCCGTAGTACAGCTCGATATGCCGATAGCCGTTCCACGCCAGCGTCGCCACGCGGTCCCCCACACCGATGCCTAGCCGCTGAAGCGCGGCGCCCAGCTTGCGGGCGCGGACGCCGGTTTCTTTCCACGTTTGCCGGTGACGCCCGCCCTCGACCGTGGCGGACACGATGCCTTCTTGGCCGTGGATCTCTGCGGCGAAGGTCAGGATGTCCGCAATGTGCAGCGGACGGTGCATCATCTGGCCAAGCATCGTCTGGTTCCTCCCTTACGTGCCCGGTTCAATACTTCCCCAGCGTCCCCTTATGTTTCAATAAAAAATCCCCGACGGCCTCTCGCGTGATCCACATTCGGCGGGAAACCGTCGAAACACATCTCAGGCGTCCGCAACGACACGGACCAGCTGTTTGCCGAAGTTGCCCCCCTTCAGCATATCGAGAAACGCCTGCGGCGCAGCCTCCAGCCCCTCGGCCACGGACTCGCGATAGTGCAGGTCCCCGCCGCCCACCAGCGGGCCGACCTCGTCAAGGAACGGCTGCAGCTTGTCGGCGTGATCGAACACAAGGAACCCCTGCACGCGCAGGCGCTTGGTCAGGATGGTGCGCCAGACCGGCGGCAGGGTCGGCGGGTTCTGCAACCCTTCGGGAGAATACCACGCCACCATGCCGCAGATCGCGATGCGGCCGTCTTGGTTCATCCGGGGCAGCACGGCCTCCAGCACCTTGCCGCCGACGTTCTCGAAGTAGCAATCCACGCCCTGCGGCGTCAGGGCTTCCAGTTCCTGCGCAAGGTCCGGGTCGCGGTGGTCAAGGCAGACGTCATAGCCAAGGTTCTCGACCGCATAGGCGCATTTCTCGGACCCGCCTGCGATGCCGACGGTCTTCAACCCGGCCCGCTTGGCCAGTTGCCCCGCGACGCCCCCGACCGCGCCTGTCGCGGCGCCGACGACCAGCGTCTCGCCGCGCTGCATCTTCAGGATCTCGTTCAGACCGATCCACGCGGTTTGGCCCGGCATTCCCAGCACGCCCAGCGCGGTCGAAACAGGGGCAAGATCCGGGTCCAGCTTGCGCGCCTCGGCCCCCCGCACGATACCGTGGGTCGTCCAGCCGATCCGGGCCAGCACGATGTCGCCCGCCACGAACCGGGGATCGCGGCTTTCGGTGACCTCGGCCACGACCTCGCCCGTCATCACCTCGCCGATCTCGGTCGCGGCGGCATAGGACGGTCCGTCGTTCATGCGGCCGCGCATGTAGGGGTCCAGCGACAGCCAGATGGTGCGCAGCGCAAGTTCGCCGTCGTCGGGCGCGGGGATCTGCGCGGTCTCGGTGCGGAAATCGTCAAGGGTCGCGTCGCCCTTCGGACGGCTGGCAAGTACGATACGCGTGGCGGTGGTCATGGTGCTGTCCTCCTGTGCTGGCAACAGCCTAGCCCGCCGGGTTGCCTTGCCAAGGGCTTTACGCACGACGCCGGATGGCGGATACCCAAACACGCAGGTGAAGGGAGAGGAACCATGCCAAATCCGTTGTACGACAGGCTGTTCGGGCGCTATGCGGGGCAGCAGACGCCGTTCCTGCACCTGCCCGACGGGTCGGTGATCGCGCACGACGCCTTCCTGCGGATGGCCGCCCGGTTCGCCCACGCGCTGACGGCGCAGGGCCTGACGCCCGGCGACCGGCTGGCCGTGCAGCTGGCGAAATCGCCCGAGATGCTGGCGGTCTATGCCGCCTGCGCGCAGGCCGGGATCATCTTCCTGCCGCTGAACACCGCCTATACCGCCGCCGAGGTCGATTACTTCGTCGGCAACTCGGGCGCGAAGCTGGTGTTGTGCGACACCGCCGCCGAAGCCGCGCTTGCCCCCGTCTGCGCAGCGCACGGCGCGGCCCTGATGACGCTGGACGGCGACGGCACCGGCAGCTTCGCCGGCGCGGCGCAAGGCCTGCCCGAGACGTTCGACACCGTCGACCGTAGTGCTGACGATCTTGCCGCGTTCCTGTACACCTCGGGCACGACGGGCCGGTCCAAGGGGGCGATGCTGTCGCAAGAGAACCTGCTGTCGAACAGCGCCACGCTGGCTCAGGTCTGGCGGTTCACCGAAGACGACGTGCTGCTGCACGCGCTGCCGATCTTCCACACCCACGGGCTGTTCGTCGCGACCAACGTCACGCTGCTGGCAGGCGGGTCGATGATCTTTTTGCCGAAGTTCGACACCGACACCGTGATCGCCAACCTGCCGAAGGCGACCGCGATGATGGGCGTGCCGACGTTCTATACCCGTTTGCTGGACGACCCACGCTTCGACCGCGACCTTGTCGGCCACTTCCGCCTGTTCGTGTCGGGCTCTGCCCCCCTGCTGGCCGAGACGCACCGCCAGTTCGAGGACCGCACCGGGCACCGCATTCTTGAACGTTACGGGATGACCGAAACCAACATGAACACCTCGAACCCGTATGACGGCGACCGCCGCGCGGGCACCGTGGGACCGGCCCTGCCCGGCGTGGAACTGAAGGTGACCGACCCCGAAACCGGGGCCGAACTGCCAACGGGCGAGATCGGGATGATCGAGGTGCGCGGGGCCAACGTGTTCCAAGGCTATTGGCAGATGCCCGA
>NZVC01000028.1 GCA_002701395.1 Maritimibacter sp.
GAACCGTTCGGTCACCTCTGTGTAGGTGGAACGGGTATCCTCGATCGTGTCGTGCAGCAGCGCGGTGATGATGGTCGCATCGTCCAGCCGCATCTCTGTCAGGATAGAGGCCACGGCGACCGGGTGGGTGAAATAGGGCTCGCCCGACTGCCGGAACTGACCGGCATGCATCCGGCCGCCGTATTCATAGGCGGCACGGATCAGTTGTGCGTTGGTGCGGGGGTTATAGGCGCGGACCCTGTCGATCAGGTCGTCGACCTCGATCAGGCGGTCCAGCGCCATGTCACGTCACCCCTTCAAAGGCCCTTACTTGGGCTCCTGCGCTTCCATCAGGGCGCGCAGCAGTTTCTCTTCGGACATGTCGTCCTCGGCCGGTTTGTCCTGCTCGGCGCCCATCAGCAGCGCCATCGCGTCTTCTTCCGGCTCGTCGACCTCGATCTGGGTTTGGTTGCTTTCGATCATGCGCTCGCGCAGATCTTCGGCTTGCTGGGTTTCCTCGGCGATCTCGCGCAGGGACACGACAGGGTTCTTGTCGTTGTCGCGATCCACGGTGATCGGGGCACCCGAGGAGATCTCGCGCGCGCGGTGAGCGGCAAGCATCACCAGCTCGAACCGGTTCGGTACCTTGTCAACGCAATCTTCGACCGTAACGCGGGCCATGTCTGCTCCAATCCTAAACTGGGGGAGATGTCGAAAGGCTTTATTACGCGCATCCACCCCTGTTGACAAGGCGATCGCGGCAAAACGGCGTGATCTACAAGGCTCTGACGGCACGTCTGCGCCCAGTTGGCGCCGGGTTCGTGGCCCGCAGCCGGGACCGGGCCCCGTGCGGGCGGCAAAAATGACCCGTGCGGGACGGTCCTCCGCGACGCAGCGGACCCCGCCGAATCAGTAGATATGATCGGCCAGGACCACGACGGGCGTGCCGTTGCGCAAGGGACGCGCATCCCCGAGTGCAAGGCGGCCTGTCCATTAATGCATCGGACGTTACGGAATTATGAAGCATTTGACCCTTCTGGCGTCTTGCGAGCGTGGAAATTCAGCTTATTTTACATGCCAGTTTCGCCAGAACGATTGTTTGCAATCTCACTCACGGAAACACATTGGCGGAACGCATTGTCGAAGGGGCGATATATATGTTCTACAAAGACGAACGGCTTGCGCTGTTCATCGACGGTTCGAACCTGTACGCGGCCGCCAAGTCGCTGGGATTCGATATCGATTATAAGCTGTTGCGCCAGGAATTTATGCGGCGCGGCAAGCTTCTGCGGGCCTTCTACTACACGGCTTTGCTGGAAAACGACGACTATTCGCCGATCCGTCCGCTGGTTGACTGGCTCCACTACAACGGTTTCTCGATGGTGACGAAACCCGCGAAAGAGTACATCGACAGCCAAGGACGGCGTAAGGTCAAAGGCAACATGGACATCGAACTTACTGTCGATGCTATGGAGCTTGCGGCCCATGTCGATCACATCGTGCTGTTTTCCGGCGACGGCGATTTCCGCCCGCTGGTCGAGGCTCTTCAACGAAAAGGCGTTCGGGTGTCGGTTGTTTCGACAATCCGCTCGCAGCCGCCGATGATTGCCGATGAACTGCGGCGTCAGGCCGACAACTTCATCGAGCTCGACGAGCTTAAGGAAGTGATCGGCCGTCCCCCGCGCGAACCGCGGGAACCGGCAGACAACGCAGAAGAGACCGTGGACTGATCCACATGCGCGAATGCGTTTTCGAAACGCCCCGCCGGTCACTCCCGGTGGGGCGTTTCTCATTTGGGGGTTCTTGGTGCGACGGGCTGGACGCGCAGGCGCCAAGCGGCCAGAAGGCCGCCAGACGACCATCCGGAGTGCGGCATGAAGACCTACATCGCGACGGCGACCAGTCTTGATGGTTTCATCGCGCGCGAAAACGGTGCGCTGGACTGGACCGAGATCCCCGGACAGGCCGCCGAGGACCACGGCCGCGACATCATCGAGGCGGCGACGGACGCCTATCTGATCGGGCGCGGTTCCTTCGAGACGCTGATGGATCTGTATGGCTGGCCCTATGACAAGCCGGTCTGGGTCATGAGCCGCAGCCTGACCCCCGACGACGTGCCGCGCACGCTGCGGGACAAGGTCGTCCTGACGGGCGGCAGCCCGGCCGAGGTGGTCGGGCAAATGCGCGGGGCCGGTTTCACCCGTGTGAACATCGGCGGCGCGGAACTTTGCCGCAGCTTCCTGCGCGAGGGGCTGGTGAACGAGATCGTGATCAGCCGCCTTCCTGTGCTGATTGGCTCTGGCATACCGCTGTTCGGCAGCCTGAACGGCGACTTGCCGCTGAAGCACCTCGAGACCCGCGCCTTCGCGTCCGGCATCGTGACCTCGACATATCAGCTCGCCCTCGACACAGACGCTGGCCGCACATAGGTTCCGCACAAGATGACCAAAGACAAGCTTACCCTATACCTCGCCGCGCCCCGCGGTTTCTGCGCCGGTGTCGACCGCGCGATCAAGATCGTCGAGATGGCGCTCGAGAAATGGGGCGCGCCGGTCTACGTGCGGCACGAGATCGTGCACAACAAGTACGTGGTCGACAGCCTGCGCGAACTGGGCGCGGTTTTTGTCGAGGAACTCGACGAATGCCCGGCCGACCGCCCCGTGATCTTTTCGGCCCACGGCGTGCCCAAGGCCGTCCCGGCAGAGGCGGCGCGGCGCGAGATGGTCTATGTCGACGCCACCTGCCCGCTTGTGTCGAAGGTCCATATCGAGGCCGAGCGGCACCATGCCAACGGACTGCAGATGGTGATGATCGGTCACGCTGGCCACCCCGAGACGCTGGGCACGATGGGCCAGCTTCCCGAAGGCGAGGTGTTGCTGGTCGAGACAGAGGCCGACGTTGCCGGGCTTGAACCGCGCGACCCCGCGAAGCTGGCGTTCATCACGCAGACCACGCTGTCGGTGGACGACACCGCCGGGATCGTCGCGGCGCTGAAGGCGCGGTTCCCGGCCATCGTGGGGCCGCACAAGGAAGACATCTGCTATGCCACCACCAACCGGCAAGAGTCGGTGAAGGCCATCGCGCCGAAGGTGGACGCGATCCTTGTGATCGGCGCGCCGAACTCGTCGAACTCCAAGCGGCTGGTCGAAGTGGGCGCCTCGGCGGGCTGCTCGTATTCCCAGCTGGTGCAACGGGCGACCGACATCGACTGGCGCGCGTTGGACGGCATCCGCTCGGTCGGCATCACTGCGGGGGCAAGCGCGCCCGAGGTGCTGGTGAACGAGGTGATCGACGCGTTCCGCGACCGCTATGACGTAACGGTGGAACCCGTCGAGACGGCGGTCGAGCGGGTCGAATTCAAGGTGCCCCGGGTCCTGCGCGAACCGGCCTGAGTTGTTGACGCGGCGCGACGACCGCGCAAGGGTCGGGCGAACTCCGGAGACCCTTCCATGACCGCCGAATTCCTTCTGACCGCCCTCGTCGTCTGCCTGATCCCGGGCACCGGCGTGATCTACACGCTTGCCATCGGGCTGGGTCAGGGACGCTGGCCCTCGGTCTGGGCCGCGTTCGGCTGCACGCTGGGGATCGTCCCGCACATCGCCGCCGCGGCGCTTGGCCTTGCGGCCGTGCTGCATGCCTCGGCCCTGCTGTTCACGCTGGTGAAGGTCGCGGGCGTCGCCTATCTGCTGTGGCTGGCATGGCAGGCGGTGCGCGCCGGCGGAACGCTGGCCGTGCAAGAGAACCGGCAGCGCGAGCCCGGCCTGCGGGTTGCGTGGCGCGCGGTTCTGCTGAACGTGCTGAACCCGAAGCTGTCGATCTTTTTCCTTGCCCTGCTGCCGCCCTTCCTGTCCGGCGATCCCGCCACCGCGACCCGCGAAATGGCAGAGCTTGGGGCCGTGTTCATGGCGCTGACCTTCGGCATCTTCACCGTCTACGGCCTGTTCGCGGCACAGGCCCGCGCGTGGCTGCTGTCCAGCGCCCGCGCCATGCGCTGGCTCAACCGGTCTTTCGCGGCGATCTTCGTGCTGCTTGCGGGCCGACTGGCACTGGAACGCGCATGACCGGCAACCCCACCCTGACGGTCTACGACCGCATGGCAGAGGACTATCGCAAGATGGCCAGCGGGGTCGAGTTTGCGGGTCTTGCGCTGTTCCTGAAGGTGCTGCGGCCGGGCAGCCGTGTTCTGGACCTTGGCTGCGGTCCGGGGCACGAATCCGAACGGATCGCCGCCGCCGGGCACGACGTGCTGGCCGTCGACGGCTCGGCCGAGATGGTGGCGATGGCGCAAGGCCGCCCCGGCGTGACCGCCCGGCAGGCCCTGTTCGAGGACATCCCGACGCTTGGCACCTTTGACGGCATCTGGGCCAGCTTTTCGCTGCTGCACGCCCCGCGCGGAGACTTCCCGCGCCACCTGTCGCAGTTGCACGCGGCCGCGACGCCGGGCGCGCCATTCGGGCTGGCCATGAAGCTGGGCGACGGCGAAGGCCCCGACAGCCTTGGCCGCCACTACACCTATCACGCCGAGGAGGACCTGCGCGATCAGCTGGCCGGTGCCGGGTTCACCCCGGTCGACATGCGTCAGGGCGAAAGCGCAGGGTTGGCCGGCCACCCCGAACCTTGGATCTTCCTGCTGTCCCATGCCTGACCGTATCCCCCGCCCCGCCCTGATCCTTGGCATCGCCGGCCTGATCCCCTTCGTCTGGGGCGCGCTGACGGTGCTGTCTGCGGACCTTGCCGCTTTCAGCTTTCGGACGCTGGGCCCCCGGTTCCTTGGCCCGTATGTCATGCTGTCCTACGGCACGATCATCTTGGCCTTCATGTCCGGGGTGCTGTGGGGCTTTTCGACCCGCGCCACCGGCGAGGCCGCCGCGATCTGCTATGGCCTGTCGGTGCTGCCGGCGCTTTGGGCCTTCTTCTTCGTGGGCGGCGGCGCGGTCACCGCCGCGTCCTATCTGATCCTTGGGTTCATCGGACTGCTGGGGATCGACTGGGTGTTCTGGCGCCACGACCTTGCGCCGTCGTGGTGGATGCGCCTGCGCGGCGGGCTGACGGCGGTTGTCGTCGCCTGCCTTGCCACCGCCGTCTTCGTGTGACGCTCGATCCCGCTTGCCGCCCTTCGCAGCCGTTGGTAATCGCCCCCCATGCCCGATCTATACGCCTACACCGACGGAGCGTGCTCCGGTAATCCCGGCCCCGGTGGCTGGGGTGTTCTGCTGCTTGCCAAGGACGGCGACAGCGTGGTCAAGGAACGCACGCTGAACGGCGGCGAGGCCGCGACCACGAACAACCGGATGGAGCTGATGGCCGCGATCAGCGCGCTGGAAGCCCTTGGGCGATCCAGCGAGATCACGGTGGTGACCGACAGCGCCTACGTGAAGAACGGGGTGACCGGCTGGATCCACGGGTGGAAGCGGAACGGTTGGAAAACCGCCGCGAAGAAGCCGGTGAAGAATGTCGAACTGTGGCAGCGGCTGGACGAGGCGCAGAAGCGGCACAACGTGACGTGGAAGTGGATCAAGGGCCACGCGGGCCACGAGGAAAACGAGCGCGCCGATGAACTGGCCCGCGCGGGGATGGAGCCCTTCAAGCCCAAGAAGTGACGGTTACTGCGGCACCCTCTGGTGCCCGATCATCCGCCACGCGCCAGCCTCGCGCCGGTAGCGGCTGGTACAGCGCGCGACCACGGGGCGGAGTTCAGCACCCCAGCCCGCCGCGCGGTACGAAAGCACCGCCTCGCAGCCGTCGTCGGTTTCCTCGGCCTCGTCGAATTCCACCATCGAAAGCTGCGGTTCCGCAGCAAGGCGCGCCTGCAGGTCCTGGATCGGGATGCGCCCGACCGGCGGCATGAATTCGATCAGGGCATCCTGCGCCATGTGAGACCGGCAGAATTCCGGCGAATCCAGCCAGAACGCACGTTCCAATACCCAGATGTCAGATTGATCGGCCATGTCTTTTCCCTTGCCATGCACCAACACTCTGACACGTAAACTGTGAGCGTTAACGGTCGGTTCCGCCTGTAACCGAGATTTCACATTTCGAAGGTCCGACACGCGGCCACGATCAGCCGGATGTCGCGTTTTCGGGCAGGGCTGATGGAACACAAGGCAGTTTGCGCACGCGCCTGCGTCCGGGCCGATGGCGGGCAAAGCGGTGCCGGCGGAGAGGCCCGCCAGCACCTATTCGCGATCATGCGGCGTCGATCAGGCGGCGTCGATCAGACCGCGGCCTTTCAGCAGCGCCTCGACCCCCGGCATCTTGCCACGGAACCGGGTGTACAGGACGTCGGCCTCTTCGATGCCGCCAGCGGACAGGATGTTGTCCTCCAGCTTTTTCGCCATCGTCGGATCGAAGGCACCGCCGTTTTCCTTGAACGCCTCGAACGCGTCGGCGTCCATCACTTCGGACCACATGTAGCTGTAGTAGCCGCAGGAATAGCCGTCGCCCGAGAAGACGTGCGCGAAATGCGGCGTCGCGTGGCGCATCCCGATCGCCTTGGGCATCCCAAGGTCGTCCAGAACCTCTTGCTGCCGCGTCATCGCGTCGGCGGGGGCGCCGCCATCGTGGAATTCCAGATCGACCAGCGCCGAGGCGACGTATTCCACCGTGGCATGACCGCTGTCATAGCTGGTTGCGGCCAGCAGACGGTCCAGCAGGTCCTTCGGCATCGGCTCGCCCGTTTCGGCGTGGGTCGCGAACTCGCCCAGAACCTCGGGGACTTCCAACCAGTGTTCGTACAGCTGGCTGGGCAGCTCGACGAAGTCCCGCGCGACCGAGGTGCCCGAGATCGATTCATAGGTCACGTCGGACAGCATCTGGTGCAGCGCGTGGCCGAATTCGTGGAACAGGGTGCGGGCGTCATCGTATGACAGCAGCGCGGGCTTGCCCTTTTCCGGCTTCGCGAAGTTGCACACGTTGATGACGATGGGCCGGATGTCACCTGCCAGCTTCTGCTGCGACCGCATCGCGGAACACCACGCGCCGGACCGCTTGGACCCGCGCGCGAAATAGTCGCCGATGAACACGGCAAGGTGCTTGCCGTCACGCAGAACCTCGAAGGTCCGCACGTCAGGGTGATAGCCGGGCACATCAAGCGGGCGGAATTCCAGCCCGAACAGGCGGTTGGCGCAAGTGAACGCAGCCTCGATCATGCGGTCCAGTTGCAGGTACGGCTTCAGCTCGGCCTCGTCGAGGTCGTGTTCCAGCTTGCGCCGTTTGCCCGAATAATACCGCCAGTCCCACGCCTCTAGATCGCCGTTGATCCCGTCCTCGTGCAGCATGTCGGTCAGGACGGCGGCGTCGGCCTCGGCCGCTGCCTTGGCGGGCTTCCAGACCTGCAACAGCAGATCGCGCACCGCCTCGGGCGACTTGGCCATCTCGGTCTCCAGCTTGTACTCGGCGAAGTTGGCGTACCCCAGAAGGTTCGCCCGCTCTTCGCGCAGCTTCAGGATCTCGCCCGCGATCTCGCGGTTGTCGGTCTTGCCGCCGTTCATCCCGCGTGAGGTCCACGCGCGGTGCGCCCGTTCGCGCAGTTCGCGACGCGGAGAGAATTGCAGGAACGGCACGATCAGCGACCGCGACAGGGTCACGACCGGGCCGTCTGCCCCCTTTTCCTCGCCCGCAGCACGGGCGCTGTCGACCACGAAACCCGGCAGCCCCTCCAGGTCGTCCTCGGACAGTTCCATGAACCACGACCGTTCATCGGCCAGCAGGTTTTGGGTAAACTCGGTGCCCAGCACGGCCAGCCGTTGCTTGACCTCTTTCAGCCGGTCGCGCTCCGCACCGTCCAGCTGTGCCCCCGCCCGCACGAAACCGCGATGCGTCAGGTAAAGCACGCGCTTTTGCTCGTCGGTCAGGTCCAGCTTGTCCTTCTGTTCCCACAGCGCGGCGATCCGGTCGTACAGCGCCTTGTTCATCGTGATCTCGGACCCGTAGGCCGCCAGCTTGGGCGAGAACTCGCGCTGTAGCGCCTCTCGCTTGTCGTTACTGTCCGCGCCTGCGATCGCATAGAAGGCGGACAGCACCTTGCTTAGCGTCTCGTCGGCGCGCTCCAGCGCCTCGATGGTGTTGGCGAAGGTCGGGGCTTCTTGGTTGTCGGCAATCGCGGCGATGTTCTCCCGCGCCTCGGACATCGCAACCTCGAACGCCTCGGCATAGTCGTCGTCCGTGATCCGGTCGTAGGGCGGCATGTCGAAGGGCGTGGACCAGTCTTCGAGTAGCGGGTTCGTCATGGGGGACTCCTTTGGTGTTGCACAGAACCTAGGAAGCCCGCGCCGGGCCTGCCAGTGGGAAACGCCCTATTCCGTGCGCTTGGCCCGCAACCGCCGTTCCAGCCGCTGCAATCCCAAGGACAGGGTGACCGTCATCATCAGGTAGATCAGCGCCACGACGTTGTAGGTCTCGAAATACCGAAAGTTCCCCGCAGCCGTGACCTTGCCCAGCTGGGTGATGTCCGTCACCCCCAGCACCGACACCAGCGAGCTGTCCTTCACCATCGCGACGAAGTCGTTCCCAAGCGGCGGCAGGATCATGCGGAACGCCTGCGGGAACACGATGTGGCGGAACCGCTGCCAGCCGGACAGGCCCAGCGCCTCGGCCGCCTCGATCTGCCCCTCGTCCACCGATTGCAGCCCGGCGCGGAACACTTCGGCGATGAAGGCCGAATAACCGATGGTCAGCGCAAGGATCGCCCGCCACAACAGCGGGAAGTCGCGGGTCCGGATCGGCTCGAACCCCAGCCCCGTCGCCGCCCAGTTCCACGCGGCCACCAGCGCAGGGGCGATGACGAAGGCCACGTACAGCAGCAGCACGATGATCGGAATGCCGCGCACGATCTCGATGTAGAACCGCGCGGACTGCCGCAGCACGATGTATTTCGACAGGCAGGCCGACGCCAGCATCAGCCCGATCACGCAGGCCGAGAAGAACCCGACCAGCGTGACGAAGATGGTAATGCCGATACCCCGCGACAGCGTGCGCAAAACCTGCGTGTACAGGTCGTCCGTCACGATCTCGAAGATCATCCACGCGGCGATCGCCCCGGCGACCAGAAGCCACCAGGGAAAGTCCTTGTCGTTCTTCGGGGACGGGATCACGCGCGGCGCTCCGGGGTCTTGCAGGCGGCGCGCGACGTATCAGCCACCCATCTTGTAATCAAGGAACCACGTTTTGTTCAGCGCATCGATGGTCCCGTCTTCCTTCATCGCGGCGATGGCCGCGTTGATCGGTTCGACAAGGTCCGATCCCTTGGGAAAGATGAAACCGAAATCCTCGGTTCCCAGCTTCTCGCCCACGATCTTCAGCGCGCCGTCCGAGGTGCTGACATAGCCCTCGCCCGCGGTGCCGTCGGTCAGCACAAGATCGACGTCGCCGGTGCGCAGCGCCTGAACGCCCGCGCCGAAGGTTTCGAACAGCTTTACGCGCGGGTTCGCTTCGTCACCGTCCAGAACGTCATAGACCGCCACGTAGAACGGCGTGGTCCCGGGCTGGGCGGCGACCAGCAGGTCGCTGTCGGCGGCGAACCCGGCAGCGTCCGAGAACCGGTCCTCGTCGCCACGCACCAGCATGACCATCTCGGACCGCATGTAGGCGTCCGAGAAGTCGACCACCTCGGCCCGGTCGTCGCGGATCGTGATGCCGGTCATGCCAAGGTCGAACTGCCCCTCGGCCACGGCGGGGATCATCGCGTCCCAGCTGATCGTCTCGTACTCGACGGTGAAGTTCAGCCGCTCGGCGATCTCGGCCATCGCGTCGTATTCCCAGCCGATCGGATCGCCGCTGGCGGGGTCGACGAACTGCAGCGGGGGATAGGCGTTCTCTGTCGCGATCACGACGGTACGGCCTTCAAGGTCGGGAAGCCCGTCCTGGGCATGGGCGGCAGGGGAAAGGGCGGCGCCTGCGGCCAGCGCGGCGGCAAGGATCTGACGGCGGTTCATTTCGGGAAATCTCCTGGCGGGACAATATGTCTGCCCCGAAGCCTATGGCGGCAACCGCCCCCCGCGCAAGCGCCTACAGCGTCTTGGCGAACACCCACGTCGCGACCGGGATGCCGTCGCCGACCTCCTGCCCGAACCTCGTCTCGGCGGTGCGTTCCAGTTCCCAGCCGTTGCGGCGATAGAAGGCGGCGGCCCGCGCGTTGCCCACCGCGCATTTCAGCCACGCCCGGCGCACCCCGTCCTCGGCCATGCGCGTTTCCGCATCCCGCAACAAAAGCCCGGCCAGCCCGGTGCCCCGCGCCTCGGCCGCGACGAACAGCTGGTACAGCTGGTCTTCGTCGACGATGCAAAGGCCCAGCGGACGCCCAACCGGACCGGCAACCTTCATCCGGGCAAGGTTGTCCCGCGCGCGCTGCACGAACAGCTCGGGCGTGCGCTGCGTCACCAGCGCCTCTGGAACGTGGCCAAGATGCCCGTCGCGCCACGCGGCGCGCCACATCTGCGCCAGCGGCTCGACCTCTTCGACCTCTGCCCAGCGCAGGTTCAGGCCGTTCCGCATGTCTCGCATCCTTCGCGTCGTTTCACGCCGATGGTGCGCGTCTCGCCCCATAGCGCGTCGTAAATCATCATCGACCCCACCAGCCCCTGTCCGGCGCCGGTGATATGTTTGACCGCCTCGACAGCCATCATCGACCCCACCACTCCGGGCAGCGGCCCCAGCACACCCGCCTCGGCGCAGGACGGCGCAAGCCCCGCCGCAGGGGCCTCGGGGAAGATGCAGCGATAGCAGGGCGCGCCGGACGCCGGGTGAAACACGCTTAGCTGCCCCTCCCATTGGGTCAGCGCACCCGACACCAGCGGGACGCCCGCCGCCACGCAGGCCGCGTTCACCGCGTAACGGGTGTCGAAATTGTCCGTTCCGTCCAGCACGACGTCATACTCGGCCACCAGCGTCTCTGCGACCTCGGGCGTCAGGCGACGGTTGTAGGGCCGCACGTCGACGTACGGGTTCACCGCCTTCATCGCGGCTTCGGCGGAAAACACCTTGGGCTGCCCGATCCGCGCATCGGCGTGGATCACCTGACGCTGCAGGTTCGTCGCCTCGACCACGTCCGCGTCGATAACGCCGATCCGTCCGACACCGGCCGCCGCAAGGTACAACAACGCCGGAGACCCAAGCCCCCCGGCGCCGACCACAAGCACGCTGGCCTTCTTCAGCGCCGCCTGCCCCGGCCCGCCGATCTCGCGCAGGATGATATGGCGGGCATAGCGGTCGATCTCGCCCGGTGCGAACAGGCTGCCCTGCGGCGACGCGGCAGCGACATCCGCCTCGACCTTAGCCTCGCCCGCGACGGCGCGCCGCTTCAGACGGCCAAGCACCATCGAATAGCCCCACACCGCCAGCGCCAGCGTGCCAAGGACCAGCCACTCGCCGACGCTGCCGCCCATCGCCTGCGCAAAGCCACCGCCGCGCGGGGTCACGACCAGCAGCGCAAGGATCGCAACGTACAGCAGCGCGATCATCAGCCACCGCGCGTTGCGCGGCGCATCCAGACGACCGCCAAGGAACCACAGCCCCGCCGCAAGAACGAGGAACCAGACCATCAGCCCCGGCCCGTCGACCCGAAGCCGCCCGCGCCGCGCACCGTCTCGCCCAGCGCCTCGACAAGGTCGAACTGCGCCTGCACCACCGGCGCGACGATCATCTGTGCGATGCGCTCGCCGTGGACCACCGTGAAGGGCTCGGCGCCCCAGTTGACCAGCAGCACGCCCAGCGGGCCGCGATAGTCGGCGTCGATCGTGCCCGGAGCGTTCGGCAACCCGATCCCGTTCTTGAACGCCAGCCCGGACCGCGCGCGGATCTGCACCTCGAACCCCTCGGGGATCTCCAGCCGCAGCCCGGTCGGCACCAGCGCCCGCGCGCCCGGCGCCAGCACCACCCCGGCGTCGCGGTCCTCGGGCTTCAGGTTCGCGCGGATATCGGCGCCTGCCGCGCCCGTCGTCTCGTAGGACGGCAGCGGAACATCCGCATCCGCCCAGTCATCGCGCAGAACGCGCAGGATCGGTCCGCTCACGTCACTTCCTCTCGTGCATCCATTTGCTTCTTCTGACCGGAAATATCCCCGCCGGAGGCGGAAAGTTCACTGCGCCAACGCCTCCGCGATCAGCTCGGCCAGACGGTTCGCGACCAGCGACTTGCGCATCCGCGGCCAGTGGTCGGCGCCCGCGTCGGTGATCAGAACGACGGCGTTCTCGTCGCCGCCCATGATCCCCGTCTCGGGCGACACGTCGTTCGCCACGATCCAGTCGCATCCCTTGCGCTGCCGCTTGGCGGTGGCGTGCGCCTCGACCTTTTCCGTTTCGGCGGCGAAGCCGACCACCAGCTTCGGTCGTTCGGCCTTCATCTGCGACACCGTGGCAAGGATGTCCGGGTTCTCGGCAAAGGACAGCACGGGCGGTGCGCCGCTGCCGTCCTTCTTGATCTTCTGGCCGTGATCCTCGGCCATGCGCCAATCCGCGACGGCGGCGGCGAAAACGGCGGCGTCGGCGGGCAGCGCGGTCTGAACCGCCGCCAGCATCTCGCGTGCGGTCTGCACCTTCACCACCTTCACGCCGTCGGGCGGCGGCACGGTCGCGGGGCCGGTGACAAAGGTCACATCGGCCCCCAGCGCCGCCAGCGCCCGCGCCAGAGCAGTGCCCTGCGCCCCCGACGAACGGTTCGCGATGTAACGCACCGGGTCGATTGGTTCGTGCGTCGGCCCCGAGGTCACGACGATATGCCGCCCCTTCAGCGGCCCGTCGGCCAACGCAGCCTCGACTGCGGCGACGATCTCCAGCGGTTCCGACATGCGGCCCGGCCCATGTTCGCCGCAGGCCATGTCGCCCTCGTTCGGGCCACAGACCAGAACGCCGTCGGACGTCAGTGTCGTCAGGTTGCGCTGGGTGGCGGGATGATCCCACATGCGCACGTTCATCGCGGGCGCGATCAGCACCCGCTTGTCGGTGGCCAAAAGCAAGGTCGAGGCAAGGTCGTTCGCGTGCCCGTTCGCCATCTTCGCCATCAGATCGGCGGTGGCGGGCGCCACGACCAGAAGGTCGGCGTCGCGCGACAGCTCGATATGACCCATCTCGGCTTCGTCCGTCAGGTCGAACAGGTCGCGGTAGACCTTCTGCGCCGCCAGTGCGGACGCCGACAGCGGCGTCACGAATTCCTCTGCGGCCTTGGTCAGCACGGGAACGACGGTCGCGCCGCGTTCGCGCAGACGCCGGATCAGGTCCAGCGACTTGAAGGCCGCGATACCGCCGCCGACGATCAGGAGAATCCGCTTGCCCGCGAGCATGTATCCCTCGGCTTTCCGGTCAGAAATTGCCTGCTGACAGGTCTACGCCGAGGCTGGGGCGAACTCAAGCATGCCCGCCCCGCGCCGGTCGGGCGGCGCCTGTCACCCGGCGAAGGCGGCGCAGGGGTCGTCGCGCTCTGCCGGGTCGGTCACAACCCAGACGTCGAAAGGCGGCGCGTCGGGCGCGGTCGTCTCGAACTGGCCCAGCGACAGGACCGACACATCGGGCGCGGCGGTCGCCAGCGCACGCGGCACGCCCCAGTCGCGGCGGGCATGGCCGTTGCCGGTGATCACCGCAACCGGGCCGCCGGTCTCTTCCAACGCCAACAACGCGGCGCGCGCGAAGGCCGCATCGCGCAGGCGCTGCGCCTCGAGCATTCCGGGCAGCATCTCGACCGGCAGTGCGCCGCAGTGGGCGTCGTTCAGGTCGGCTTCGCGCAGCGCGGTCTCTTCGGCGGGCAACGGCAGGTCCAGCCCGAACCGCCCGGCGCCATCGCCGAAGACAGTCGCCGCGCCGACCGAGATCGCCTGCCGCACATCCTCGCGCGGAAGGGCCGCGCCGTAAACGGCGGCGTCCCCGATCGCCTCGAAGATAGGGTAATAGATCGCGAAGTCCGGCCAGCCATCGGACCACTGCAGCGCCGTGCCCAGCGCGGCGGCGTCACCCGCAAGACCGGGCTGCCAGCCCTCCGCCTGCTGCGGCGTCAGCATCTCGAACACCACGGCGGCGACACCGGCGCCGACCACCGTCGCCTGAGTCAGATGGTGCGCCGGATTGTCGTGGATCTCGCCCAGCACGTAGATCTCTGCCTCGGGCAGATCGTTTAGATCCGCGGCGCCGACCTCTGCTGCCGAAGCGGTGCCCGCAAACGAAACGGCCGCCGAGAAAACGGCGGCCGCAGCAAGAAATTCGGTAGGTGTCATGCGAAGAAGTGGTGCACTTCGCGCGACTGGGACTCAAGGCTTTTGCGCATCTTGCCGAAGGCCGCAGCCTCAAGCTGGCGCACCCGCTCTTTCGACAGGCCCAGTTCGTTGCCAAGGCTTTCCAGCGTGCGCGGGTCGTCGCGCAGCTTGCGTTCCTTGACGATGAACCGCTCGCGGTCGTTCAGCCCGCTCAGCGCCGTCACCAGCCACGTGCGCAGGACGTCGTTGTCCTTGTGCTTCTGAACCGTCTCCGAGGCTTGCGCGCTGTCGTCTTCCAGCGTGTCGATCCACTCGCGGCCTTCGTCCTCGACCGACTGGGTCGCGTTCAGCGAGAAATCCGAGCCGGACAGACGGCCTTCCATCAGTTCGACGTCGTGCAGCGGCACGCCCACCTCGGTCGCGATCAGCTCGCGCATCACGTGGCGTTCCAGCGTGCGACCTTCTGCGGCGGCTTCACGTTCCAGCCGGGCCTGAACGCGGCGCATGTTGAAGAACAGCGATTTCTGGGAAGAGGTCGAACCCGTCCGCACCATCGACCAGTTCCGCATCACGTAGTCTTGGATCGAGGCCTTGATCCACCAAACTGCGTAGGTCGAGAAGCGGACGCCGCGATCGGGGTCGAACTTGTCCGCCGCTTTCATCAGGCCAAGCCCGGCTTCCTGGATCAGGTCGCCCATCGGGGCGCCATACCGCTTGAACTTCGCCGCCATAGAAATGGCGAGGCGCATGTAAGCGTTGATCAGTCGGTGAAGGGCCGCTTCGTCGCGATCGTCGCGCCAGGCGTAGGCCAGCCTCAGCTCGGTTTCCGCATCCAGAAGTTCAGCCTGCATGGCACGGCGCGGAAGGGTTTGGTCGTTGAATCCATCAAATGGCATGTCTGTCTTCGGCCCCCAAGCCAGTCCGCGGACGCGGAGTACTTATAATTTACCGATGATGCTGTTACGGATCGGCCCCGGTCCCAGATCAATCGGCGCATTTTGATGTCCTTCCAACGCGCACTCGTCCTAGGTGGTTCCCGATCCGGGAAATCATTTTTTGCCGAACGGCTTGTCACAGGCTGCCCGGCGCCTTGGACGTACATTGCCAGTGCGCAGGCCTATGACCTTGAAATGAAAGACAGAATAAAGACCCACAAGGACCGCCGGGGGGCCGGTTGGCGGACCGTGGAAGAGCCGAAAAAAATTGTCGAAACGCTCGGATCCCTCCCGTCCGGCGCATGTGTCCTGTTCGATTGCGCCAGTCTTTGGCTGACCAATCACCTCCTCGACGAAAGCGACCTTGGGGCCGAAACGGACCGCCTTCTGACCGGGCTATCTAGCTTCGACGGGACGCTTGTCACGGTTTCGAACGAAGTCGGCAGCGGAATCGTCCCTGAAAATGCTTTGGCCCGCCGGTTCGCGGACGCGCAGGGCATTCTAAATCAAAGGCTTGCGACCGACGCGGATCTTGTGGTGCTGGTGGCTGCCGGGCTTCCTTTG
The DNA here is from genome assembly GCA_002701395.1 of Maritimibacter sp. Lineage (GTDB taxonomy): Bacteria > Pseudomonadota > Alphaproteobacteria > Rhodobacterales > Rhodobacteraceae > Psychromarinibacter > Psychromarinibacter halotolerans. The sequence goes on from NZVC01000028.1 coordinate 15,655, forward strand.
GTGCTGAAAGGCACGCTGCCGGGATACATGGCGTGACCCGGCTTTGGTGGATCCGCCACGGGCCGACCCATGCGAAAGGCATGATCGGCTGGACGGACCTGCCCGCCGACCTGTCGGACACCGCCCGCATCGCGCGGCTGTCGGCGTACCTGCCCGATGCGCCCGTCGTCTCGTCCGACTTAAGCCGCGCCCGTGACACCGCCGACGCCCTGCGCGGCGACCGGCCCCGGCTGGACGCCGACCCCGCCCTGCGCGAAATGCACTTCGGCGATTGGGAAGGGCAGCGGGCCGACATGATGCCGCCCGAGCAGGCCGCCGCCCTGCGCGCCTTCCACGAAAGCCCCGGCACGGTTCCCGCCCCCGGCGGCGAAAGCTGGAACGCCCTGTCGGCGCGCGTGTCCGACGCGGCAGACCGCCTTGCCCGCACGCATCGCGGCGGCGACGTGATCGTGGTGGCCCACATGGGCGTGATCCTGACGCAGGTGCAGCGCGCGTTGCGGCTGTCCGCCTACGAGACGCTGGCGATCCGCATCGCGCCACTGTCGGTCACCCGCCTGACACTGGACGGCGGGTGGAGAGCGTCCGAAATCAATCACGAACCGTGAAGCAAAACATCTTCAAAATGCGTTTCTCTGCGGCGCGGCAATCCGCTTAACCTGCGCCCTATGACCTATGATCTTTACATCGGCGACCGAAGCTTTTCTTCGTGGTCGCTCCGCGGCTGGCTTATGTTCGCCCGCTTCGGCCTCCCCGTCCGGACCCACATGGTCGGACTGTACGATGGCACTATGCGCGAGGATCTCTCGGCGCTGGCACCCGCGCGGCTTGTGCCCGTGATGCGGACGCCCGAAGGCACCGTGGTCGCCGACACCCTGGCGATGGCCGAGACGCTGCACGAACGGCACCCTGACGCCGGCCTGTGGCCCGCCGACCCCGCATTGCGGGCGCTGGCCCGCTGGCTGGTGGCCGAGATGCATTCGGGCTTCGGCGCGTTGCGCGGCGACTGCGCGATGCAACTGCTGTACCGCTGGGACGGCTTCGCCCCCTCGGACGCGGTGCTTGCCGACATCGACCGTGTGCAACAGCTGTGGGCCACGGCGCGGGCCGCGTCCGGCTCGGACACGCCGTGGCTGTTCGGGGACTATTCGCTGGCCGACGTGTTCTATGCGCCCGTGGCCGCCCGGATCGCAGGCTATGGGCTTGCCGTCGGCCCCGAGGCGCAAGCCTATGTCGATGCGCATCTTGCACAGCCCGACTTCCGCCGCTGGCGCGCGATGGGGCTGACGAAATCGTACGATCCCGTGCCCTATGCGCTGGACCTTCCCACCTCGGCATGGCCCGGCCCCGCGCCGATCCCCGCCCGCGCGGTCGACAGCGGACCGTCGGTGAACGAAACCTGCCCCTATTCCGGCGATCCGGTCACCCACTTCCTTGAAACCGGCGGTAAGGTCTTTGGCTTCTGCAATGCCTTCTGCCGCGACAAGACCGTCAACGACCCGGCGGCGTGGCCGAAGTTCACCGCGCTTCTAGACAGCACCAGTTAACGCTTCCTAAACCATCCCTGCCGTACCCGTTAACCACTCGGAAACCGAACTGACGGGGGCAAGGGAATGGTCGCGCGCGCCTATACCGTGGCGTTCGAAGGGCTGGACGCGCGCATGGTCGAGGTGCAATGCGCGCTGGCCCCCGGCGTGCCCAGCTTCAGCCTTGTCGGCCTGCCCGACAAGGCTGTGTCCGAGGCGAAGGAACGGGTGCGCGCGGCGCTGGCGACGATGTCGATCGCCCTGCCGTCAAAGCGCATCACGCTGAACCTGTCGCCAGCCGACCTGCCCAAGGAAGGCTCGCACTTCGACCTGCCCATCGCCTTGGCGCTGCTGGCGGCGCTGGACATTCTGCCGAAGGACGCGGTCGAACACTGCGTCGCGCTGGGAGAGCTGTCGCTGGACGGCAACCTTGTCCCGGTCACCGGCGCCCTGCCCGCCGCGATGGCCGCCGCCGAAGAGGACCGCAGCCTTGTCTGCCCCGAAGGCTGCGGCGCCGAGGCCGCGTGGGTCGGCGCCTGCGCGGTGATCGCGCCGGGGTCACTGGCGCAGGCCATCGCCCATTTCACCGGCCAGCGCGTGCTGGACCCCGCCACGCCCGGGGAGATCACCGACCCCGCGCGCAGCCGCGACCTGCGCGAGGTCAAGGGCCAGGAACGCGCCAAGCGCGCGCTGGAAATCGCCGCCGCCGGTCGGCATCACGTCCTGATGGTCGGCACCCCCGGCTCTGGCAAGTCTATGCTCGCCGCCCGCCTGCCCGGCATCCTGCCGCCCCTGTCCGCTACCGAGGCGCTGGAAACGTCGATGGTGCACTCGCTGGCCGGACTGCTGGACGAGGGCGGCATTTCCCGCACACGGCCGTTCCGCGAACCGCACCACACCGCCTCGATGGCCGCCATCGTCGGCGGCGGGCGCGGCGCGAAGCCCGGTGAAATCTCTCTCGCGCACAACGGCGTGCTGTTCATGGACGAATTCCCCGAGTTCTCGCGGCAGGTGCTGGAGACGCTGCGCCAGCCCATCGAGACCGGCGAGGTCGTCGTCGCCCGCGCGAACGCCCATGTGCGCTATCCCTGCCGGTTCATGCTGGTGGCGGCGGCGAACCCCTGCAAATGCGGCTATCTCAGCGACCCGAACCGGGCCTGCGCCCGCGCGCCGGGTTGCGGCGAGGATTACATGGGCCGCATTTCGGGACCGCTGATGGATCGGTTCGATCTGCGCATTGACGTGCCGCCGGTCTGCTACACCGACCTTGACCTGCCCGAGGACGGCGACTGTTCGGCCACGATCGCCGCGCGCGTGGCCGAGGCGCGCGCGGTGCAGCTGGCCCGCTACGCCGACCATCCCGGCATCCGATCCAACGCCGACGCCGAAGGCGCCGCGCTGGCGGCCAGCGCGACACCGGATTCCGCGGGCTCTGCCTTGCTGTCACAGGTGGCGGAGCGGTTCGGCCTGACGGCGCGGGGCTATCACCGGGTGCTGCGGGTGGCGCGGACCATCGCCGACCTCGACGGCTGCGACGCGGTCGGACGCCACCACGTCGCCGAGGCGGTCAGCTTCCGGCTTCCCGACGCGCCAGCGCCGCAACGATGAACCGCGCCGCCTTGTGCAGGGACGCGTTCGCCTCGGGCACCATGCCGTGAAACAGCTGCCAGACATGGGGCGCGTCGGCCTGCACGTCCTGTTCGACGAAGGCGCCGCCGTCGCGCAGCTTGCGCGCCATGCGCACCGCGTCGTCGCGCAGGATCTCGGTCTCGGACCACGCGATGAAGGCGGGCGGACAATTGGGGAACCGGGCGAACAGCGGCGAGACGCGGGGATCGTCGGGGGCCAGCGCCCCCACCACAAGGTCGCGGATCTCGTGCACGCGGGCGGCGGGCAGCAGCACGTCGGTGTCGGCGTTGGTCTTTAGCGAGTTGCCGGACAGGGTCAGGTCGGTCCAGGGCGAGAAGGCGACAACCCCCGCCGGCCGCTGCCCCTCGGCCAGCGCATGCGCCAGCAGCGCCAGCGCAAGCCCGCCGCCCGCGCTGTCTCCGGCGATGACGATCTGATCCGGGCGCAGCCCATCCCCCAACAGAGCCTCCCACGCAAGGACGGCGGCATGAAAGGCGGCGGGCGCCGGATCTTCGGGGGCAAGCGGGTAATCGGGCAGATACACCCGGTGCCCCGTTTGCCGCGCAATGCGGCCAGCCAGTTCCCAATAGGTGCCGGGGCTTCCGATGATGTAGGCGCCGCCATGCAGGTACAGGATCACGCCCGGCTTCGGCTCGGCCCGGCCACGTACGAACAGGCCCGGCGCCAATGCGCCTTCGGCCTGCACGTACCGGGTGCCGCGCACGCTGCGGAAGGCAAGCTTTGCCGACAGGCGGAAGGCCGTGCGGGCAATCCCCCAGTTCCGCACCCGGCCCATGACCGGATAGGCGGTCCGCTTCAGGGACCGCCGCAGAACGGCGAGCTGCCAGCTCATTTTCCGGCGCGTTTCCCTTCGATCGCGTCCCAGATCAGGCCTGCGGCATTGGTGCCGTCGAAGCGTTCCAGTTCCTGCAGGCCGGTGGGCGAGGTCACGTTGATCTCGGTCAGATAGTCGCCGATCACGTCGATTCCGACGAAGATCTGCCCGTACTCCTTCAGGCGCGGGCCGATGGCGTCGCAGATCTCTCGGTCGCGGGCGGTCAGCTCGACCTTCTCGGCACGGCCGCCGACATGCATGTTCGACCGCGTTTCGCCGGGCTGGGGGACGCGGTTGATCGCGCCGACCGGCGCGCCGTCGACAAGGATCACCCGCTTGTCGCCGGCCGAGACGTCTGGCAGGAATTTCTGCGCAATCAGCGGCTCGCGGCTCATGCCGGTGAACAGCTCGTGCAGGGACGACAGGTTGCGGTCGTTGGGGTCCAGCCGGAACACACCGGCGCCGCCGTTGCCGTACAGCGGCTTCAGGATGATGTCGCCGTGCTCTTCCTTGAAGGCACGGATCGCGCCAAGGTCACGGGCGATCAGGGTCGGCGGGATCAGGTCGGGGAACTGCAGCACCAGCAGCTTCTCGGGGCAGTTGCGGACCCAGAACGGATCGTTGACCACCAGCGTTTCGGGCATCAGCCGCTCCAGCAGGTGGGTCGTGGTGATGTAGCCCATGTCGAACGGCGGATCCTGCCGCAGCCAAACGACGTCGAATTCGGCAAGGTCGACCGTCTGCCGCTCACCCAGTTCGAAATGGTCGCCCTTCACGCGCTTTACGGTCAGCGGCCAGCCATTCGCGATCACCTTCCCCTCGCGCCAGGACAGTTGGTCGGGGGTGTAGTAGAACAGCGAATGCCCCCGCGACTGGGCTTCCTCGGCCAGACGGAAGGTGCTGTCGGCGTCGATGTCGATCGGGCCGATCGGGTCCATCTGGATGGCGATTTTGAGGGACATGTCGGGGGCTCCGCGCAAGCAATTTGGATAGCCCCTTACATGGCGCAGGCACCTCGGAACGGCAAGGCGCTAGAAGGCCAGCGCGTTTTCAAGGATCTGGATCTTGCCGCGACCGTCCACAAGCGCGGCATCGACCTGCATCTGGGTATTCTGCCCGGCGGGCATCCGTCCAAGGTAGCAACTGGCCGACGTCAGGATGCGGTCAACCTGTCGCTGCGTGATCCGCGCCGCCGCCAGCGCAAAGTCGCGCGCCTTCTTCACCTCGACGAACACCAGCGCGCCCGCCTTTTCGAAGATCAGGTCGATCTCTCCGCCCGGACCGCGCCAGCGCTGTTCGCGCAGCAGATACCCGCGGCGTTCGTAGTCCCGCGCGACAATCTCTTCCGCCGCCAGTCCCGAATAATAGGATACCCGACCACTCATACCGCACACTCCGCACCCGGCCCCGCAGGCCGTATCCGTTTCTCGGGCCGCTCCCCGGCCCGAAAAGATCAATCGTCCCCGCGATCCAGCCGCAGCGCCGCTTGGTACACGTCGCGCTTCGGCAAACCCAAAGCGCCCGCTACGGCCGCAGCCGCGTCCTTTACGCTCATGTCTTCCAGCGCCGCGCGCAGGGCGGTTTCCATGTCCTGTTCCGTCGCTTCTTCGCGGCCGCGGTCGACGACAAGCACGATCTCACCCTTTGGGGGGCGTTCCGCGGTGGCCGCCGCAAGGTCGGCAAGCGTCCCGCGCAGCGTTTCCTCGAACCGCTTGGTCAGTTCGCGACAGACAGCCGCCTGCCGTTCACCTCCGGCAACCTCGCACAGTTCATATAATGTTCGGTTAATGCGCTTCGGGCTTTCATAGATCACCAGCGTCGCCGGGACCCGTGCGATCTCTGCCATCCAGCTTTTGCGGGCCCCTGCGGCCGCCGGCGGGAAGCCCGCGAACAGGAACCTGTCGGTGGGCAGGCCCGCCACGGTCAGCGCCGCGGTCACCGCCGAGGGGCCCGGCACCGGCACCACCTTGATGCCTTCGGAAACCGTTTCGCGCGCAAGGGGATAGCCCGGATCGGCCACCAGCGGCGTACCGGCCTCAGAGGCATAGGCGACCGACTTGCCCTCCTGCATCATGCGAATCAGCCTTGGCCTGACCTCGGCGCCGTTGTGATCGTGATAGGCGATCATCGGGCGGTCCCCCACGGCGATCCCGTGCAGCTGCATCAGGTGGCGCAAGGTGCGGGTGTCTTCGGCCGCCAGCACGTCCGCCGACGCCAGCACGTCCAGCGCCCGCAGCGTGATGTCTCTTGCCGCGCCCAGCGGCGTGGCGACGAAATACAGCCCGGCGGGAAGCTGCCTGATCTCTACGGTCACGAATTTCCCTCGCGTTTGGCAGACGTTTACTCTCCTCGTTGTAGCGCATAGTCTGACACGGCCTGCAAGCGCAGCAAAACGGCCAAGGACAGACCATGACGACCACTTTTCGCCGGACCCGCCGCCAAGCGGTGCGGCTTCTCGCTATCGCCTCTGCTCTCTGGCTTGCTGCCTGTGACAGCCTTCCCACCCCGTCCCCCAATGGCCCGCGCCTGAACGCGGGCGATCCGGTGCAGGTCGCGCTTCTGGTGCCCGCCGGGTCCGGTCAGGCCGGGGATGAGGCTTTGGCCCAGTCGCTTGAGAACGCGGCGCGGCTGGCGATGGCCGAACTTCAGGGGGTCGAGGTCGATCTGCGGGTCTACCGGACCGCCGGCGACGCCCAGACCGCCGCGACCGTCGCCGCCGAAGCCGTGAGCGACGGCGCCAAGATCCTGCTGGGCCCGGTCTATGCCGCCTCTGCCAACGCGGCCGGTGCGGCCGTTGCCGGGCGTGGCGTGAACGTCCTGAGCTTCTCGAACAACACCGGCATCGCGGGCGGCAACGTCTTCGTGCTTGGCCACACCTTCGAGAACACGGCGAACCGGCTGACCGCCTACGCCGTGGGTCAGGGCAATTCCAACATCATGATCGCCTACGGCAACGACACCGCCGAACGTCAGGGGCGCGATGCCATCGCCACCGCGATCGGCGTCTACGGCGGTTCTTTTGCGGGCGAGACCTCGTTCGAGCTGTCGCAGAACGGCGTCGTTCAGGCCGTGAGCGAGGTGACCGACACCGCGAAGGCCTCGGGCGCGAACGCGATCTTTTACACCTCGGGCACCGCCGGTGCGCTGCCGATCCTGACCCAGTTGGTCAGCGAGAACGGCATCGACCCCACCGAAACGCAGTTCATCGGGCTTCAGCGGTGGGACATTCCGCCCAGTGCGCGGGATCTTCCCGGCCTGCAAGGCGGCTGGTTCGCCCTGCCCTCGCCCAGCCTGACCACCCAGTTCGAAGCCCGCTACGAAGCCGCCTATGGCGAGCCGCCGCACCCGATCGCGGGGCTAGCCTTCGACGGCATCGCCGCCATCGGCGCGCTGGTCAGCGCCGGCAATGCCGGGTCGCTGTCCGCCGCAGCCCTGACCCAGCCCACGGGCTTCGTCGGCGTGAACGGGATCTTCCGGTTCCGTCCCGACGGCACGAACGAACGCGGGCTGGCCATCGCCACGATCATCGACAAGCAGGTAACCGTCATTGACCCCGCCCCCCGAAGCTTCGCTGGCGCCGGCCTCTGACCGTTCGCCGGCCCGGGACCACGTTCCGGGCCCCGCCGACCAGACCGACGACCTGATCCTGCCCGCGGCACAGGTGTTCGACGCCGACGCCGTGCGCGACCGGCTGGACGCCGCCTGTCGCGACGCGGCCGACGCAAAGGACATCCGGGCCGCGGCCGTGACCATTCTGGGCGATGCGATGCGCGAGGGCCGCGATGCCATCGCCGCCGCCTTCCGCGCCGACCCGATGAACGCGTGGCCCACGGTCCACGCCTATTCGCACCTGACTGACGGCATCGTCACCTCGGTCTTCCGGATCGCGACGCAGTACATCCATCCGCTGGCCAACCCGACCGAGGCCGAGCGCATCGCGGTGCTTGCGGTCGGAGGCTATGGCCGGGCCGAGATGGCGCCGTATTCCGACGTCGACCTGCTGTTCCTGACGCCCTACAAGATCACCCCCTGGGCCGAGAGCGTGATCGAATCCATGCTCTATATCTTCTGGGACCTGCACCTGAAGGTCGGCCATGCCAGCCGCACGGTGAAGGACTGTCTGCGGCTGGCCAAGGACGACTACACGATCCGCACCGCTCTGTTGGAACACAGGTTCATCGACGGCTTCCCGCCGCTGGAGACAGAGCTGAAGCGCCGCCTGTGCAACGACCTGTTTAAGGGCACCGCCGCCGAGTTCATCGAGGCGAAGCTGGACGAGCGGGCGAAGCGTCACCGCAAGCAAGGCGGCCAGCGGTACATGGTCGAACCCAACGTCAAAGAGGGCAAGGGCGGCCTGCGCGATCTGCAATCGCTGTTCTGGATCGACAAGTACGTGCACGGCGTGGAATCCGCCGCCGACCTTGTCGAACTGGGCGTGTTCCGGCAGGCCGAATACGACGCCTTCCTCTCCGCCGAGGATTTCCTGATGGCGGTGCGGTGCCACCTGCACCTGATCACCAACCGCGCGATGGACCAGCTGACCTTCGACATGCAGGTCGAAGTGGCCGATGCGATGGGATATGTCGACGCCGCCGGCCGCCCGGCGGTCGAGATCTTCATGCAGGACTATTTCCGCCACGCGACCGAGGTCGGCGAGGTGACCCGCATCTTCCTGACCGCCCTGGAAGAGCGTCACGTCAAGCGCGAGCCGAAGCTGGTCGGGCTGTTCAAACGGCGGCGGAAGGTCCGTGACGGCTACAAGATCGTCAACAACCGGCTTGCCGTCGCGGACGAGTCCGCGTTCCTGTCCGACAAGCTGAACCTGCTTCGGATCTTCGAGGAAGGCCTGCGCACCGGGCTTCTGATCCACCCCGACGCGATGCGCCTTGTGGCCGCGAACCTGAAGCTGATCGACGACGACATGCGGTCGGACAAGGAAGCCACCCGCATCTTCCGCGATCTGCTGCTGAAACACGGCAACCCGGAACGTGCGTTGCGGCGCATGAACGAACTGGGCGTGCTGGGCACCTTCATCCCGGAATTCGCGCCCATCGTCGCGATGATGCAGTTCAACATGTACCACTCGTACACGGTGGACGAACATACGATCCAATGCATCTCGACCCTCGCGCAGATCGAACGCGGCGAGTTGATCGAGGAATTGCCCGTCGCCAGCCGAATTCTGGAAGACGGCGTGAACCGCCGGGTCCTGTACGTCGCTCTGTTATGTCACGATATCGGCAAGGGCCGGGACGAGGATCACTCTGTCGTCGGTGCCAAGCTGGCCCGCACCATCGCGCCGCGTCTTGGCCTGAAGCCCGGCGAATGCGTCACCGTCGAATGGCTGGTGCGCTATCACCTGTTGATGTCCGACATGGCGCAAAAGCGCGACATCGCGGACCCCCGCACCGTGCGCGACTTCGCCAAGGCGGTGCAGACCAAGGAACGGCTGGACCTGCTGACCGTGCTGACCGTCTGCGATATCCGCGGCGTCGGACCGAACGTCTGGAACAACTGGAAAGCCGCGCTGCTGCGCGGGCTGTACCGGCAGACCGCGCGCGCGATGGAAGACGGGCTGGAGGCGCTGAACCGCGGCCAGCGCAGCACCGAGGCGAAGCGCAACCTGCGCGAGGCGCTCGACGGCTGGGAGAACAAGGCCATCAAGGCCGAGATCGACCGCCATTACGAACCCTACTGGCAGGGGCTGCACGTCACCGCGCATGTCGATTTCGCCGAACTTCTGCGGGGTCTCGGCGCCGACGAGCTGCGCCTGAAACTGACCCCCGACGAAGATCGCGACGCCACCCGCGTGACCTTTGCGCTGGCGGACCATCCCGGCATCTTCTCGCGGCTGTGCGGCGCGCTGGCGCTGGTGGGCGCCAACATCAAGGACGCGCGCACCTTCACCACCAAGGACGGCTGGGTCACGGCCGCTTTCTGGATTCAGGACGGCGAAGGCTCGCCCTATGAGGCAAGCCGCCTGCCGCGCCTGCGCCAGATGATCGAAAAGACCCTGCGCGGAGAGGTCAGGCCGACCGAAGCGATGCGCCAGCGTGACAAGCTGAAAAAGCGCGAGGCCGCGTTCCGGGTGCCGACATCGGTGGTGTTCGACAACGAGGGGTCCGAGATCTACACGATCATCGAGGTCGACACGCGCGACCGTCCGGGCCTGCTGTACGACCTGACCCGCACGCTGGCGGCGGACAACATCCAGATTTCCAGCGCGGTGATCGCGACCTATGGCGAACAGGTGGTCGACAGCTTCTACGTGAAGGACATGTTCGGTCTGAAGCTGTATTCCGAGAACCGGCAGCGGTCGCTTGAGAAAAAGCTGCGGCACGCCATCGAACAGGGTGCGATCCGCGCCAAGGAAGCATGATTCAGGCAAACCCGGTCCGGCGCCGTCCGGCACCGGTTTTGCCGACACAGGGATAACCGGGGCAGATTGCGCCCCAGCCGGGACGTCCATCCAAGATGAAACCGATCCGCCTTATGGCCGCGTTCTTCACCGTCGGCGTCTGGACGATGGCAAGCCGCCTTCTGGGCTTTGCCCGCGACATCATGATCGCCGCCTACCTTGGGTCGGGCCCGGTGGCAGAGGCGTTCCTTGTCGCCTTCTCGCTGCCCAACATGTTCCGCCGCTTCTTCGCGGAAGGTGCGTTCAACATGGCGTTCATCCCGATGTTCTCGAAAAAGCTCGAGACGGACGCAGACCAGAAACGTTTCGCACAGGACGCGTTTTCCGGGTTGGCCACGGTGCTGATCGTCTTCTCGCTGGTCGCGCAGGCGGCGATGCCGTGGCTGGTGCTGGCGATGGCCTCGGGGTTCGCCGGTGACGAACGGTTCGACCTTGCTGTCGTGTTCGGGCGGATCGCGTTCCCCTACATCCTATTCATCTCGCTGGCGGCGCTGTTGTCGGGCGTTCTGAACGCCACCGGCCGCTTTGCCGCCGCCGCCGCCGCGCCCGTCCTGCTGAACGTCCTGTTCGTCGCCGCGATGATGCTGGCGAACCTGCTGGACTGGCCGATGGGGCTGACGCTGGCTTGGACCGTGCCGATCGCGGGGGTCGCGCAGCTTGCGCTGGTCTGGATCGCGGCGGCGCGGGCCGGCTATCGGCTGGTCCCGACACGGCCCCGGCTGACGCCTGAACTGAAGCGTCTGGCCCGCATCGCGGCCCCCGCCGTTCTGGCGGGCGGGGGGGTGCAGGTAAACCTGCTGATCGGGCGGCAGGTCGCCAGCTTCTTCGACGGTGCCGTCGCGTGGCTAAGCTATGCTGATCGGCTGTACCAGTTGCCGCTTGGCGTCGTGGGCATCGCCATCGGCGTCGTACTGCTGCCCGACCTGTCGCGCCGCCTTGGCGCCGGTGACACAGCGGGTGGCCGCGACGCGTTCAACCGCGCGGCAGAGATCAGCCTTGCGCTGACGATCCCCGCCGCCGTGGCGCTTGTGGCGATCCCGCTGACCCTGATCAGCGTGTTGTTCCAGCGTGGCGAGTTCGGCCCCGACGACACCGCCGCGACGGCGCTGGCCCTTGCGGTCTACGGGCTGGGGCTGCCGGCCTTCGTGCTGCAAAAGGCGCTTCAGCCGCTGTTCTTCGCGCGCGAAAACACGCGGACGCCGTTCTACTATGCCCTTGGCTCGCTGGCGGTGAACGCCGTGGTGGCGATCGGGCTGGCGCCGTTCATCGGCTATATCGCAGCGGCGCTTGGCACGACACTGGCGGGCTGGTCGATGGTCTTGCAGCTGTGGCTCGGCTCGCGCCGGTATGGCGAGGCGGTGCTGCTGGACGAGCGCTTCAAACGGCGCATCTGGCGGATCATCGTCGCGGCGCTGCTGATGGGCGTCGTGCTGTGGGTGGGCAACCTGCTGCTAGGGCCGCTGCTGGCCGCGGGCGCGTGGCGGTATCTTGCGCTGGCGCTGCTGGTGACGATCGGCATCGTCAGCTATTTCGCGCTGGCCCACTGGATGGGCGGCCTGCCCCTGAAGGACATCCGCCGGTCGCTGCGGCGCTAGGCTAGCGCCTACGCAACCGCTCGGACACGCGCGCCCAACCGCCGGGGCTGACCACGAAGGACAGCAGGAACCCGGTGGCGAACCCGGCAAGATCGGCCACCCAGTCCAGCCCGCCGCCGAACAGCAGGCCGAACAAAAGCTGGATGCCCATCAGGAAGCCGATCAACGAGAACGCGCGGCCCTGCGGCCCGCCGCTGGCGGCCAGCCGTGTCCACAGAAGGAAGGTGAAGGCGCCGATCAGCCCATAGGCGCCGGGATAGCCCCCGAACAACGGCATCTCGGACGGCACGACGAAGCTATAGACCAGCCCCGCGACAGCCGACGCGCCGAAGTAGACCACCAGCACCGCCCACGCGGCGAAAACTTCGGCCACCATCTTGCCCAGCGCGAGGATGAAGACGATCACGAAGATCGCGTGGCCAAAGCTGGCGTGGACGAACGGATAGGCGACCAGCCGCAGCAGATGCTCGGGCGGCCAGATGCCCTGCGCCCACATTGCGCGGAACAGGTCGGGCACGACCGAGAACCGCTGGATCAGACCAAGCCGCCAGCCGACGGCCTCGGGCCCGCCGAGAAGTCCGCGTTGGCCCAGTTGCAGCCCGATCTCGACCCCGGCAATCGCTAGCGCAAGAAACACCACGACGGGCGGCAAGGCATTGAACGGGCTTTCGCTGTGGGGGTTGTGGCTGCTCATGCGCGGGCTTCCTTGACGGCCTTTGTCCCCCGCGTTACGCGAGTGCGGCGCAGAAATCCAGACGGAGACACTCATGGCCGCGTTCACTCCCCGCGTCTTCTCGGGCATCCAGCCTTCCGGCGGCCTGACCCTGGGCAACTACCTGGGCGCGATGAAGCGCTTCGTCACGATGCAGGACGAGGGGAAATTCGAGACCGTGTATTGCATGGTCGACCTGCACGCGATCACCGTCTGGCAGGACCCCGCCGCCCTGACCCGCGCCACGCGCGAACTGTGCGCCGGCTTCATCGCCGCGGGCGTCGACCCGTCGAAATCGATCCTGTTCAACCAAAGCCAGGTCGCCGAGCACGCGCAGCTTGCGTGGATTTTCAACTGCGTCGCCCGCATGGGCTGGATGCAGCGGATGACCCAGTGGAAGGACAAGGCCGGGAAGAATTCGCAGAACGCGTCGCTGGGGCTGTTCGCCTATCCCGCGCTGATGGCGGCGGACATCCTTGTCTATCACGCGACCCATGTGCCGGTGGGCGAGGACCAGAAGCAGCATCTGGAACTCACGCGCGACATCGCGATCAAGTTCAACAACGACTTCGGCGTGGATTTCTTCCCCGAAACCGAGCCGGTGATCGAGGGCGCCGCGACGCGGGTCATGAGCCTGCGCGACGGGTCCAAGAAGATGTCCAAGTCCGATCCGTCCGACATGAGCCGGATCAACCTGATCGATGACGCCGACACCATCGCGCAGAAGATCCGCAAGGCCCGCACCGACCCCGACGCGCTGCCGTCCGAGGTCGACGGGCTGGACGACCGCCCCGAAGCGCGCAACCTTGTGAACATCTACGCCGCGCTGGCCGAGACCACGCCCGAGGCGGTTCTTGCCGACCACGGCGGCAGCCAGTTCTCGGCCTTCAAGCCGGAGCTGGCCGATCTTGCGGTGAACAAGCTGGCGCCGATCTCGACCGAGATGTCGCGCCTGATGGAACAGCCCGACGGGATCGACCGCATCCTTGGCCACGGCGCCGAACAGGCCCGCGCCCTTGCCGCGCCGATCCTGAAGAAGACCTACGAGATCGTGGGGATGGTCGGGGCCTGAGGTGGCTCGGGGGCTCTGCCCCCGCGCGCGTTGCGCGCTCCCCCGGGATATTTGTGGACAGAAGAAGCGGGCAGATGCGCCGTCTCAGTCGGCGTAGATCTCGACCTCGTATTCCAGCTTCGAAGTGACGTTGTCGCCGTAAAAGCCGCCTTCGACCGGCATGGTTTCGGCCTGATCCGGCGCGGCGGACAGGGCGACGTGGCCGTCGGTCACCGGCATTCCGTGGGTGGGGTCGTAGCCCTGCCAACCGTGACCCGGCAGGAAGACCTCGGGCCAGGCGTGCAGGTGGCGCTGGCCATCGACGCTTTCGGCGCGGGCCTGATAGCCGCTGACGAACCGGGCGGGGATGCCCTGTGTCCGGGCGGCTTCCATGAACAGCACGGTCAGGTCGCGGCAGGCGCCGCGCGCCGTGCGCAGCGTGACACCCGCGGCCTGCGCCGCCCCGTCGGGGCGGATGTGGCGATCCGTGCGGGTGAACAAGGTTTCGTTCAGCAGGTCGAGGAACTCGGCCGCCTCCCAATCCGTCGCGCGGACGAGGCCGTCGGCGAATTCGGCCACTGCGGCGTCCGGCGCCGAAGCGGGCAGGAAGGTGGCATCGCCGGTGCCCCGCGGCCAAGGCAGCGGCGGCAGGTTGGCGGCAGACACGGGCGGGGGCGCGATGGTGTCCAGTTCGAACGCGCTTTCGAAGGCCAGAAGCTCTGTCGCGTCACCGAATTCCAGTTCGGTCACAGGGTTACCGTAGGGGTCCAGCCCGTCGCGTCGCGCGGCCGGGTCGGGCGAGACATGGATGTCCTGATAGTGCAGCGACACGTTCTGCCCGCGCGGCGACATGCGCAATCGGTGGGCGCCAAGCCGCACCGGCTTTGAATAGCGATACACCGTCGCGTGGCGGACGGAAAAGCGCATCGATCCCCCCTGCGCCTGATGTCGCGGACGATTGCACCGTGGTCGCCTGTCGCGGTCAAGGCCGCGCACTCGGATCCTGTGCCCTTCAAGGGCAGCGGATGAAAACTTGTGCACAGGTTCGCCGGCATCCGGTTGGCTGCCCCTGCCCCCGGCTGTCGGGACAGCCCGCCGAGCCCCGGGCGACATTGTCACAAATCCGATTCGCCACCGTCACACCGGCGGCATGTGGCGTTCCTAGCGTGCCCCCACCGAAGGAGACGCACGCAGGCTTCGCAACCCGTTTTCATCACCTGATCCTTGCACGCGGCGCTTTCTTCGATCTCAGTCCCGGCGGGCCGCGCTTCGTCCCGTCCGGCGCGCGATCTTCGGTTCGCGCGTCCCGGTCCTGCCAGACTGTTCCGGGCGGTTCCCCCCCGCCGAACCCTGACTTGCGCCTTCGGTCCATTGCGGGCCGAAGGCGTTTTTCCCTTCCCACGCTGGACCTTGGCCGACCGTGGGCCTAGGGTCGCCCGGCAATTGCGGGAGGCAGCGACATGGCGACTGGCAGCAACATTCACACCTGGTACGACGGCAGCTGGCACAAGGGCGACGTGCCGATCATGCGCGCCGCCGATCACGGCGCCTGGCTGGGCACCACGGTGTTCGACGGTGCGCGCTATGTGGATGGCGTGGCCCCCGATCTCGAGCCTCACATGGCGAGGGTCAACCGGTCGGCAGAGGCGCTGATGCTGACGCCGTCGAAGACAACCGCCGAGATCGTCGAGATCGTGCGCGAAGGGCTGGCCCTGTTTCCCGCCGACGCCGCGGTCTACATCCGCCCGATGTACTGGGGGATCGAGGGCGGCCACCTTGGCATCCTGCCCGGCGACGCGCCCGCCGGGTTCTGTGTCTGCCTCGAAGAGATCCCGATGGCCGCGCCGGACGCGTCGGCCACGCTGACCACCACCCGGTTCCGCCGCCCGCTGCTGGAGAACGCGGTGGTGAATGCCAAGGCGGGCTGCCTGTACCCCAACAACGCGCGGATGCTGCACGAGGCGATGTCGAAGGGTTACAGCAACGCGCTAGTGGCCGATGCGATGGGCAACGTGGCCGAAACGGCAAGCGCCAACATCTTCATGGTGAAGGACGGCGAAGTTTTCACCCCGATCCCGAACGGCACCTTCCTTGCCGGCATCACCCGCGCCCGCCACATCTCGAACCTGAAGGCCGATGGCGTGACGGTCCACGAGACGGTGCTGGGCTTCGACGATTTCCGCGCCGCGGACGAGGTGTTCATGTCCGGCAACCTGATGAAGGTGACCCCGGTGACCGAGTTCGACGGCACGCCCTATCAGGCGGGTCCGATGACGCGGCGGGNGCGCGAACTGTACTGGGACTGGGCCCGGTCGGGGCAGTAACGTCCGCACCACGGGCGGGCTTGCCTGCCCGCTGTGGCTGCGCCATTATCCGGCGGACGAACGGAGTGCCCCCTGATGCGCAAGTTCCTCGTGATCCTCGACGACAGCCGCGAATGTCTGAACGCGATGCGTTTCGCGGCGATGCGCGCTGCCAATACCGGCGGCGGCGTGCAGATCCTGTCGATCATCCCGCCGGAAGAGTTCCAGCACTGGATCGGTGTCGGTGCAATCATGCAAGAAGAGGCGCGCGAACGGATCGAGGCCCACTACGAGGTCTTCGCCAAGTGGATGCGCGACCGTCAGGGCATCGATCCCGAACTGGTGATCCGCGAAGGGGAATCGGTGCCCGAAATCCTTGCCCAGATCCGCGAAGACCCCGACATCGGCGTGCTGGTGTTGGGCGCGGGGGTCGACAAGGGCGGACCCGGTCCGCTGGTCAGCCAGATGTCGCGCAACGCGGGCACCCTGCCCGTGCCGATCACNATCGTGCCCGGCGACATGTCGAAGGAACGGCTAGAGGCGGTGACCTGAAGCCGTTCCCCGAACACGTTACAGCAGGAAGTCGGTCTCGGTCACTCCGGTGGTTCCGTCGAGAATGATCCGCATGTCGCTGCTGCCGTTGCCGTCCACGTCGATCCGGACCACCGTCGAGCCGCCGACCTCTTGCGTGCGAAGCTCGGGCGCGGTGCCGGTGAAGGATGCCCCGATACGCGCCGTCAGCAGGCCCGGGACAAGGTCTGACAGGTCGATGACATCCGATCCCGGTTCGAAGTCCATGACCGCGTCGGGCGTACTGACCGGGCTGTCGGCAACGGTCTGGAAGACGAACACGTCTGCCCCGCCCTCGCCCGACATCTGGTCTATGCCTTCGCCGCCGATGATCGTGTCGTTGCCCGGTCCGCCGAGAAGGGTGTCGTTGCCGATCCCGCCCAGCAGCAGGTCGGCACCGCCGTCCCCTTGAACCAGGTCGTCGCCGGATCCGCCGTCAAGGGTGTCAGTGCCGCATCGCCGGACAGCGTGTCGTTCCCCGCGTCGCCATAGGCCACGTCCTTGCCGTCGCCGCCAAGAACGCTGTCGGCCCCGCCGCCGCCGGAAATCGTGTCGTCGCCCAGCCCGCCGAAAACGACGTCGGTGCCCGATGCGCCGGACAGGACGTCATTGCCCGAGCCGCCAAACNCCTGGTCCTTGCCGGACCCGCCGTGCATCGAGTCATTTCCGGCGTCGCCAAACATCACGTCGTTGCCGGACCCGCCCTGCATTGAATCGTGGCCCAGCCCGCCGCTCATGTCATCGTGGCCGCCGCCGCCGACCATGGTGTCCTGCCCGACGCCGCCGAACAGAAAGTCGTTGCCGGCGTTGCCGTTCATCTCGTCGTCGTCGTAACCGCCGTACAGGTCGTCGTTTCCGCCCTGGCCGTGCAGCACGTCCATCCCAGCGCTCCCGATCAGGGTATCGTCCCCCTCGCCCCCCGCCATCGTGTCGTTGCCGACCTTACCCTCGAACCGTTCGAACAAAAGCGTGCCGGTCAGGTCGTCATCGCCGGAGGTTCCGATGATCGGCTCGACCGGGATGTTCGCCGGATCGAGGTCGAAGATGCCAAGCGCTTCGACCTCGTTGTTCAGAGGGAATTCCTCTGGATTCGGGTCGGTGATCATCTCGACCGTTATCCCATCGGTCTTCCAGATCGCGGTACCGTCAAGATCACGCGACGAGAAGATCAGATAGCCGTCCATCTGGCCGAGAAAAACGATGGCAGAACTGCCGGTGCCTAGATCAAAGTCCTCGACGAGGTGGGTTCCGGCCGCGGTTCCATCGGTCACGAACAGCTCGCGTCCGGTGTCGTCTCGGTATGCAACAAAGAAGACTTTGTCTTCGACGACGTATGTCGGAAACCCGAAGCCAAACCCCAATTCTCCAGCAAGCGTACCTGTACCGCTGACCGCCACCGTTCCCGCGAGCGTGCCGTCCGAGACCCGAAGCTCCTCTTCGTCTGCCCCGCCGTCGTCGGCGACGAAAACAAATAAGTTGCCCAACGTGGCGACATCGTCGACGTAACCCGTGGAATAGTACGAGTTCGGCGAACCCGGATTGATGTCAGCGATCAGCGCCCAATCCCCGATTGTGCCGTCAGTAAAGTACGGCTCGATACCAGTACTGCTAGAGCCAGGATAGAACGCGTACAAGTGATCGTCACCGGCTCCGGCTGCTTGAAAGTACAGATTATCACCGCCAGTATTCTCGGCGACGTTCATTTCGGTAACGACGCCGGTCTCGGGATCGTAACGGAAGAAATCATTATTGGAGTCGTAGTCATCTCCACGAGCCCAGACATCACCTTGAAACTCGAAGAAATAGTCGATTGCAAAGCGTGGCGTACCTGCACCGCCTCCACGCTCCATTACCAACTCTATCGACAAATCGTCGCGAACCCTATAGATGGCGTTGTCGTTTAGAACGTATAGACTGTCGCCTATCACTTCATACTGATCGAACTCTTCGAAAATCTTGACCGGAGCGCCACCGCCCTGTGTGATCGATAGATCAAACCGACTGCTTTCAGAATAGACCGTCTCGCCATTAAACTCGATAAAACCCTCGGGATCTTCGATGTCGCCACCCTCGGTATCCAACAGGATCTGGCTAACCGCTCCGCCTTGTGAATAAGCAAGGTACTCGTCCCCACCGCCTTCAGGTCTTGCGCGAAAGACGAAACCGCCATCCGCTGCACTGAAACCATTCGGACCAGTGTTGAAATACAAAGCTTCTTCCGAAATCGTATATGTATAATCGGCTTCTGGCACGTAACCGTAGACACCCCAGCCCGTCGGATCGCCAAACACAATGACCTTCGTCATTTTACCCCGTAAAATTATATTCTCTCGACTTGAAAACTCAGGTGAAGCCTATTGGCTCATGGCTTTCTGGCAATGAATGGTTAACCGCAGGGGCAAAATACACCCGTAGAGACTTTTCCCTTCACGGGGTGTGTGTCCCCTAGGTTGATCACTCCTTAGAATCATTCCAAACCTTGACGCTTCGGTCACGAAACCGCATATCGGGGGTCTGATAGGGAGCACGCCATGTTCATCCAGACCGAATCGACCCCGAACCCCGCGACGCTGAAGTTTCTGCCCGGCCAGACCGTACTGGATAGCGGGACCGCCGACTTTCCGTCGGCCGACACGGCCGAAAAATCGCCGCTGGCGCGCCGCGTGTTCGGCGTAGAGGGCGTGACCGGGGTGTTCCTTGGGTCCGATTTCGTGACCGTGACCAAAGCCGAGACGGTGGCGTGGGAGCATGTCAAACCGGCGATCCTTGGCGCGATCATGGAACACTTCCAGTCCGGCGACGCCACGATCGAAGGCGACGGCGCGGGCGCGGCGCATGCCGAACATGACGGCCCCGACGGCGAGATCGTCGGTCAGATCAAGGAACTGCTGGACACCCGCGTGCGTCCCGCCGTGGCGCAGGATGGCGGCGATATCACCTTCCACGGGTTCGAGCGCGGCGTGGTATACCTTCACATGCAGGGCGCCTGTGCCGGTTGCCCGTCCTCGACCCTGACGCTGAAGATGGGGATCGAGAACCTGCTGCGGCACTACATTCCCGAAGTGACCGAGGTGCGCCCGGTTGCCTGACCCGCTGGTTCTTGGCTTCGACACATCGGCCGCGCATTGCGCGGCCGTTTTGCTGCGGGGTGACCGCGTGCTGGCCGAGCGGCACGAAGAGATGGGCAAGGGTCAGGCCGAACGCCTGATGCCGATGCTGGACGACGTCCTGGCCGAGGGCGGCGCCGACTGGGCGGCGCTGGACCGGATCGGCGTGGGCATCGGCCCCGGTAACTTCACCGGCATTCGGCTGTCCGTTTCCGCCGCGCGGGGGCTGGCGTTGGCGTTGAAGATCCCCGCCGTCGGCGTGTCNGTGCTGGATGCGCTTGCGCTGGGGGCCNAGGGTCCGCTGGTCGCCTGTCTCGACGCGCGGCGCGGCAAGGTGTTCCTGCAAGTGCATGGCCGGGGCGACAAGGCGCCGGTGATGGCGGACCTTGACGATCTGCCCGACGGGCTTGGGGGCCTGCCCTGCGTCGGCAGTGGCGCCGAGGCCGTCGCGGCGCGTATCGGCGGCACGGTGCAAGCCGCCCGGTTCACCCCGGCATCCGCGATCGCACGCATTGCCGCTATCCGGTCTTTGGACGGTCTTGAACGTCCCGCTCCCCTGTACCTGCGGCAGGCCGATGCCGCCCCCCCGCGCGACGCACCGCCGGCTATTCTGCCGTGACGCCCGCCGCTTTGGCGGCGCTGCACGGCCGCTGCTTCGTTACTCCCCGCCCGTTCACGGAACCCGAATTCGCGTCGCTGCTGGCGAGCGAGTCGGTGTTCCTGTGTGCCGCCCCGCACGGGTTCGCCTTGGGCCGTGCGCTGGCCGGGGAAGCCGAGCTTTTGACGCTTGCGGTCGATCCCGACGCACGGCGCCGGGGAAGCGGACGCAATCTGATGGAAGATTTCCACGCCGAAGCACGGCGGCGCGCCGCCGAAACCGTGTTTCTGGAGGTCGCCGAAGACAACGCGGCGGCACGCGGGCTTTATGCCGCCTGCGGCTATGTCGAGGTCGGGCGCCGCAAGGGATATTACCGTCGCCCCGACGGCACCCGCGTTGACGCTGTGGTCATGCAAAAGGCACTTTCCGCAGCGTAGGACCCCCTGACCGTGGGTCTTCCCGCGCGAAACATGACCGTTTGGTTAAATTGCGGTTGACCGTCCCATTTGGCTTTGAACTAAATCCCTGTATCGTGGGAAAATGTCCTGCAAACGGGTGACGTCCGAGGTCGGAACCCGACAGCCAACTGGGAGAACTGAATGACCCTTCTCAAGAGCTTTCTGAGCGCCGGCGCCGTGTTCGCCGTCAGCGCCGCGGCGGCGATGGCCGAGCCCGGCCTGATCATCGACCTTGGCGGCAAGTTCGACAAATCGTTCAACGAAAGTGCTTTCAACGGTGCCTCTCGCTGGGTCGAGGAGACCGGCGGCGAGTATCTCGAGACCGAACTGCAGTCCGA
This sequence comes from Maritimibacter sp., assembly GCA_002701395.1. Taxonomy (GTDB): domain Bacteria; phylum Pseudomonadota; class Alphaproteobacteria; order Rhodobacterales; family Rhodobacteraceae; genus Psychromarinibacter; species Psychromarinibacter halotolerans. The sequence continues at coordinate 36,792 of NZVC01000028.1, forward strand.
GGCGCAGCGCGAACAGAACATGCGCCGCATGGCCGAGCGCGGCGCGAACCCGATCGTCGTGCTTGGCTTCGCCAACGCCTCGACTCTGGAAGTGGTCGCGCCCGATTACCCCGACACCATGTTCGCCATCGTCGACTCGGTCGTCGATCAGCCGAACGTGAAGTCGATCGTGTTCTCGGAACATGAAGGCAGCTTCCTGGTCGGCATGATCGCTGGCCTGAAATCGGAATCCGGCACCGTCGGCTTCGTCGGCGGCATGGACGTTCCGCTGATCCGCAAATTCGCCTGCGGCTACGCCCAGGGCGTGATGGCGGCCAACCCCGACGCGACCGTGATTTCCTCGATGACCGGCACCACGCCGACCGCTTGGAACGACCCGGTGAAGGGCGGCGAACTGGCGAAGGCTCAGGTCAGCCAAGGCGCCGACGTGATCTATGCCGCGGCCGGCGGCACCGGCGTGGGCATCCTTCAGGCCGCGGCCGACGAAGGCGTGTTCTCGATCGGCGTCGACTCGAACCAGAACTTCATGCACCCCGGGTCGGTCCTGACCTCGATGCTGAAGCGCGTGGACAACGCCGTGTACGAGGTGTTCTCGGAAGGCCTCGACGGCTTCGAGCCCGGCGTCACGGTTCTTAACCTCGAGTCCGAAGGCGTCGGCTATGCCGTCGACGAGTTCAACGAGGAACTGATCACCGACGAGATCACCACTGCCGTGGAAGAAGCCAAGGCCGGTATCATCGCGGGCGACATCGAGGTGCACGATTACACCTCGGACGACAGCTGCCCGGCTCTGACCTTCTGAGAATGAGCGTGACGCAAGATACGGGGCGGCCTGAACAGGCCGCCCCTGCCATTGAACTGAAGGGCATCTCGAAGGCATTCGGGCCCGTTCAGGCGAACAAGGACATTTCGATCCGGGTCATGCCCGGTACGATCCACGGCATCATCGGCGAGAACGGCGCGGGCAAGTCCACGCTGATGTCGATCATCTACGGTTTCTACCAAGCCGACAGCGGCGAGATCTGGGTCAACGGCAAGAAGACCGAAATCCGCGAACCCCAGCAGGCGATCGCGGCCGGGATCGGCATGGTTTTCCAGCATTTCAAGCTGGTGCAGAATTTCACGGTGCTTGAGAACGTCATTCTCGGCGCCGAAGACAGCGCCCTGTTGAAGACGTCCGTCTCCAAGGCGCGAAGCGAGCTGAAGCGGCTTGCCGAGGAATACGAGCTTTCGGTCGACCCCGACGCGCTGATCGAAGAGATCGGCGTCGGGATGCAGCAGCGGGTCGAGATCCTGAAGGCGCTGTACCGACAGGCCGATATCCTGATCTTGGACGAACCCACCGGCGTGCTGACACCGGCCGAGGCGGACCACCTGTTCCGCATCCTCGAAGGGCTTCGGGCGCAGGGCAAGACGATCATCCTGATCACGCACAAGCTGCGCGAGATCATGGAAATCACCGATACCGTCAGCGTCATGCGGCGCGGTGAGATGACCGCGACGGTCAAGACGGCGGACACCGATCCCGAAGAGCTGGCAGAGCTGATGGTGGGCCGTAAAGTCCTGCTGCGCGTCGACAAGAAACCAGCCGAACCGGGCCGCAAGGTGCTGGAGGTCGAGAACCTTCGCGTCGTAGATGCGGACGGCGTCGAGCGGCTGAAGGGTGTTTCGCTGGACGTGCGCGCGGGCGAGATCCTTGGCATCGCCGGGGTCGCCGGGAACGGGCAGTCCGAACTGCTGGAGGTTCTGGGCGGGATCTCGGCAGCGACGGGCACGGTCCGCATGAACGGCGAAGAGATCGACCTGACCGGCGCGAGATCCGACGGCCAGTCGCGGCGCGCGCGCGGGATCGCGCATGTGCCGGAGGACCGTCAGCACCTTGGCCTGATCATGGAGTTCTTCGCGTGGGAGAACACCATCTTCGGCTATCACCATGACGCGGCGTACCAGAAGAACGCCGTTCTGATGGACAACGCCGCGATCCGGGCCGAGACGCAGGCCAAGATGGACCGCTTCGACGTGCGCCCGCCGAACCCGAACCTGCCGGCCAAGTCGTTCTCCGGCGGCAACCAGCAGAAGATCGTCTGCGCGCGCGAGATCGAGCAGAACCCCGACCTTTTGCTGGTCGGACAACCGACGCGCGGCGTCGACATCGGCGCCATCGAGTTCATCCACAACCAGATCGTCGCCCTGCGCGATCAGGGTAAGGCCGTGCTGTTGGTGTCGGTCGAACTGGACGAGATCATGTCGTTGTCGGACCGCATCGCGGTGATGTTCGATGGCAAGGTCATGGGCGAACGGCTTCCGTCCGAGACCGACGAACGCGAACTGGGCCTGTTGATGGCTGGGATCACCGATACGTCCAAGCCCGTGACCGTAGACGAGGTCGAGGCGAACCTCGCCCAGACGCAGGGGAAAGTCACCTGATGAAAGTATTTGTTAACGCGGTTATGCGAACCATATCTCCGGAGAAGGAGATACATCATGCGCTCGCACGACGACCTCACCGCGCTAACCCTGGACGTGCCGCCGCGCGGTACGCGAAAGGCGGTCCTGTCTGTGCTGGCAGCCGGCTCGGTCACGATCGCAAGCGCCTTCGTGATGATGCTGGCGACCTGATCGCGACCACGCCGACCCCGATCAACATGGGGGCGGCGCAATGACCAAGATCCCCGCGTGGGTAGACATTGCCCTGATTCCGCTGATCAATCTGCTGCTGGCGCTGGTCGTGTCGGGGCTGGTCATTCTGTACATCGGCGAAAACCCGTTCGAGGCGATCTCGATCATGGTAAATGGCGCTGTCGGCTCGGCCTATGGCTGGGGCTACACGCTGTACTATGCCACCAACTTCATCTTCACCGGCCTTGCCGTTGCCGTCGCCTATCAGGCGCGGTTCTTCAACATCGGCGGCGAAGGTCAGGCCGCGCTTGGCAGCCTTGGCGTGGCGCTGATGTGTCTGGCGGTGCCGTGGCCCCACTGGCTGTTGGCGCTGCCCGCGGCGATCATCGCCGGGGCGCTGTTCGGCGCCGCGTGGGCCGCGATCCCGGCCTATCTGCAAGCCAAACGCGGCAGCCACATCGTGATCACCACGATCATGTTCAACTTCATCGCCTCGGCCCTGCTGGTCTATCTGCTGGTGAATGTGCTGAAACCGGCCGGCGGCATGGCCCCCGAAACCGCACGTTTCCCCGAAGGCACGCACCTGCCCAACGGGTACGAGATGTTTTCGTGGCTGGGCTTTTCGCGGTCCGCCCCGATGAACGTCACCTTCTTCGTGGCCGTCCTGTGCTGTGTGCTGGTCTACCTGCTGATCTGGCGCACGCGCCTCGGCTACCAGATCCGCGCGTTCGGCCAGTCGGAACAGGCCGCTGTCTATGCCGGCATCAACCCGGTGAAGATCACGATGATCTGCATGCTGATCTCGGGCGGGCTGGCCGGTCTGATGGGCGTCAACGCCGTGATGGGCGAGGCCGAGCGACTTGTGATCGACCCGGTGCAGGGCGCCGGGTTCGTCGGCATCGCGGTGGCCCTGATGGGGCGCAACCACCCGCTGGGCGTGTTCCTTGCGGGCCTGCTGTTCGGGATGCTGTACCAAGGCGGGGGCGAGCTGGAGTTCGAGATCCCCGCCGTCAGCCGCGAGATGATCCTGGTGATCCAGGNGCTGGTGATCCTGTTCACCGGCGCGCTGGACAACATGATCCGGCGCCCGTTCGAGAAGTTCTTTGCAAAATACCAGAAGGCGGGGGCGTAACTTATGGACTGGGCAACCATCATCCCGATCCTCACCGCGACGCTACGGGCCGCGACGCCGCTGTTGTTCGTGTGCCTTGCCGGCCTGTTCTCGGAACGCTCGGGCATCATCGACATCGGGCTTGAAGGCAAGCTGCTGATTTCCGCGTTCTTCTCGGCCGGGATGGCGGCGGCCTCTGGGTCGGTCTGGATCGGACTTCTAGCCGGCATCGGCGCGTCGCTGGCGCTGTCGCTTGTGCACGGCATCGCTTCGATCACGTTCCGCGGCAACCAGCTGATTTCGGGCGTTGCGCTGAACTTCCTTGCCTCGGGGCTGACCGTGGTGATCGGGGAAAGCTGGTTCGGACTGGGCGGACGTACGCCCCAGCTTCCGGACTCCGGGCGGTTCCAGCCGATCACCCTGCCGGGCGCCGAGGCGCTGGCCGACGTGCCCGTGATCGGCCCGATTTATTCCGGCCTGATCTCGGGCCACACCTTCCTTGTCTACGGCGCTTTCGCCACTGTCGCGCTGACGTGGTGGGTGCTTTACCGCACCCGTTTCGGCCTGCACCTGCGCGCCGTGGGCGAGAATCCGGAATCGGTGGACACCGCCGGGATCTCGGTCACGCGGCTGCGCTATGGCGCGATCGTCATCGCGGGCGTGCTGTGCGGCATCGGCGGGGCCTATCTGGCCACCGGCCTTGCGGCGGGCTTCGTCAAAGAGATGAGCGCGGGGCGCGGCTATATCGCGCTGGCGGCGCTGATCTTCGCCAAGTGGCGACCGTGGTACGCGCTGGGGGCCTGCCTGCTGTTCGGCTTCCTTGACGCCATCGGCAACCGGTTCCAGAACATCGAGCTGCTGGGCGTGAACATCCCGACGCAGTTCATGCAGGCGCTGCCGTATATCCTGACCGTGGTGATCCTTGCCGGCTTCGTCGGCAAGGCGATCCCGCCGCGCGCCGGCGGGCAGCCATACGTCAAGGAACGGTAGCAGCAGGCGCATGATGGGGGACAACCCCCATCCCACGAACGGAGTATTGTGACCATGAGTGATCCGCAAACCCTTGCGGCGCTGATCCGCGACCGTGCCGGTGACGCGGCCCCTACCTTCGGCCTTGTGCTGGGGTCGGGGCTGGGCCACCTCGCCGAGGCGGTGGACGGCGTTGCCATCGACTACAACGACCTGCCCGGTTTCCCGCACGCGGGCGTCAGCGGGCATAACCCGAAGCTGGTCGTGGGCGACCTTGAAGGCTGCCGCGTCGCCGTGTTCGGCGGGCGGGCGCATTACTATGAAAGCGGGCGCGGCGATGCTATGCGCCTGCCGCTGGAAGTTCTGAAGGAACTGGGCGCGGGCGGACTGATCCTGACGAACGCCGCCGGGTCCATGCGGCCGGATATTCCGCCGGGCGATCTGATGCTGCTGTCGGACCACATCAACTTTTCGGGCCTGAACCCTCTGATCGGCGAGCCGACCGACGCGCGCTTCGTGCCGATGAAAGACGCCTATGACCCCGAGATGCGCGCCGCGCTGACCGCATCCGCGACGGCCGAGGGGATCGACCTGAAGGATGGTGTCTATGCGTGGTATTCCGGCCCGTCCTTCGAGACCCCGGCCGAGATCAAGGCGATCCGCATCCTTGGCGCCGACGCGGTGGGCATGTCCACCGTGCCAGAGGTGATCCTTGCACGGTTCCTCGGGCTGAAGGTCGCGGCGATCTCGACCATCACCAACATGGCCGCCGGGATGAGCGACGAGGCGATTAGCCACGAACATACCAAGGCGATGGCCCCGCTGGGCGCTGCGAAACTGGAACGTATCCTGCGTGGCTATCTGCGGACGAAGGCATCGGCATAACCGGACGGATATGCCGCACGCGCAAAATTGTATGGGCGGGTGTTTGACTAGGACTCTGCAATCGGGTCATTAAACAAGCACCCGCCGAACCCATTGGGTGCCCATGCAGATCTACCTCCCCATCGCCGAGGTATCGGTAAATGCCTTCCTCCTTTTGGGGTTGGGCGGCATCGTGGGGCTGTTGTCCGGCATGTTCGGCGTCGGTGGCGGTTTTCTTCTGACCCCGCTGCTGTTCTTCACCGGCATCCCGCCCGCCGTGGCGGTGGCGACCGGGGCGAACCAGATCGTCGCCTCGTCCTTTTCCGGTCTGCTGGCGCACCTGAAACGCAAGACCGTCGACATGCGCATGGGCTGCGTCCTGCTGGCCGGGGGGCTTGTCGGCTCTGCCGCCGGGGTACAGGTGTTCGCCTATCTGCGCACGCTCGGGCAGGTCGACCTGTTGGTGACGCTGTTCTACGTGGTGTTCCTTGGGATCATCGGCGCGCTGATGTTCGTCGAAAGCCTGAATGCCCTGCTGAAGACCCGGTCGGGCAAGCTGCCGAAGCGCAAGAAGCACAACTGGGTCCACAACCTGCCCTTCAAGATGAAGTTCCGGACCTCGGGGCTGTATATCTCGGTGATCCCGCCGCTTCTGGTCGGTTTGCTGGTCGGCGTGCTGGCCGCGATCATGGGTGTGGGCGGCGGGTTCATCATGGTGCCCGCGATGATCTATCTTCTCGGGATGCCGACCAAGGTCGTCGTCGGTACGTCGCTGTTCCAGATCATCTTCGTGTCCGGGGCGACCACCCTGATGCACGCGATGGCGAACTATTCCGTCGACATGATGCTGGCGCTGGTCCTGATCGTCGGCGGCGTGATCGGGGCACAGATCGGCACGCGGATCGCCGTCTACCTGCGCGGCGAGCAGCTGCGCATCCTGCTGGCCCTGCTGGTGCTTGCCGTCTGCGTCAAGCTGGCGCTGGACCTGCTGCTTGAACCGTCCGAGCTGTACTCGGTCGCACCGGTGCGGGAGGACTGAGACGATGCGCTTCGCTCTTCTCCTGCTGCTGCTGCTTCTGGTGCCGGTGCTGACCCCATCCGCGCAGGCGGATGAGACCGTCGTTGCCGGCATGAGCCAGAACCGCGTGTCGATCACGGCAAGCTTCGAAGGGTCCGAGATCTTGATCTTCGGCGCGGTCAAACGGTTCCAGCCGGTGCCCGACGACGCCCCGCCGCTAGAGGTTCTGGTGGCCGTCGCCGGACCGTCGGTTCCGCTGACGGTCTGGCGGAAGGAACGCGTGGCGGGCATCTGGGTGAACACCGACGCGGTCGAGGTCGACCGGGCCCCGAGCTTCTACGCCGTCGCGACCTCTGGCCCGTTCTACGACGTGCTGTCCAATGTCGAGGACCTGCGCCACAAGGTGTCGCTTGGCCGGGCGATCCGCTCTGTCGGCGCCCCGGCCACGGTTGCGGATGCCAGCCAGTTCACAGCGGCGCTGATGCGGATACGCGAACGGTCGGACCTGTACCAACTGCACGAAGGCACCGTCGAGGTTTCCGAAGAGACGCTGTTCCGCACCTCGATCGGGCTTCCGGCGAACCTGCACGAAGGCAACTATACCGCGCGGATCTTCCTGACCCGTGGCGGCAACGTGCTGGATGCCTATGAAACGGTGATCTACGTGCAGAAGGTTGGGCTGGAGCGCTGGCTGTACGTTCTGGCACAGAACCACGCGCTGCTTTACGGGCTGCTGTCCATTGCGCTGGCTATCGCGTCCGGCTGGCTGGCGTCGGCCGTGTTCCGCTATATCCGCAGCTAGGGCGCTACATCAGGTCGGGCAGGTCGCAGTGCACACTGCGTTCCATCGTGCAGCACATGGCCCGCGCCTTCGGGCCGTAGGGGCCGCCATAGCAGGCCAGCCCGCGCGGCGTCTCTGAATCGGTGACACGGAACCAAGCGCCCAGCGCGCCAAGGTCGCGGGAGGACAGGCCGTTCAGATGCTCGATCGTGGCGGCGGCACGCGCCGGGTTCGGGCGGCGCGGCACCTCGTGCACCCCCTTCAACGGCACCGCTTCCAAAGCGGCCAGTCGGACATCGCCGTCCTTCACGTCGAAATAGGCTTTGCCCATCAGACCGTAGTCGTGCCCAAGCGGGTGGCTGTCTTTCGCGGCCCCTCCGATGAACAGGAAGTTGCCCAGCGAATAGAAGATCGCCGCGCTGTCCGACGGCCGCGCTTCGACCGCGCGCACCACGTGGGGATGATGCCCGATCACAAGGTTCACCCCCGCCTCGTCCACCGCGCGGCGGAACAGGTCAGCCTGTCCCCAGCCCAGCCCGATGTCGTTCTCGGTGCCCCAGTGGATCGACAGCAGCTTGATGTCGGCCTCGGTCCGGCGCAACGCGTCGAGGATGCGGTCGTAGTCGCCGATATAGGCCATGCCCGACCGCCCCGGACCGGGAGCGTAGGCGCCCGACCCGAAGGACATCGCGGACAGGGCCACGCGGACCCCTTTCACGGTGATCACCTTGGGCTCGTACGGGGTCTGGTCCGGGCCGACCCCGGCGAACAGCAGCGGACGGTCGGCGCGGTCCTCGGAGGCGAAGAACGAATGGGTCATCTCCAGCCCCGGCCAGCCGTGATCCCACGAATGGTTGTTGGCCAGCGCGAAGGCGTTGACGCCAAGATCCATCAGGTGCCGGAACTGGTCGGGGTGGCTGCGGAACACGAACTGCTTGCCCTGCGGCGCACCGTCGTAATAGCCGACCACCGTCTCGACGTTCACGAAGTTGACGTCGCCCGTCCATTCGGTGCGGACGGTTTCGGTCAGGTCGTCCAGCGTATAGGTGCCCCATTTGCGCACCAGCGCGGGGTTCGGGGTCTGGTGCGAGCCGGCGAAGTTGGTGTCGCCGGCGAAGGTGATGACGATCTCTTGCGCGGGAGCGGTCGCTGGCAGGCCCAGAAAGCCCGCGACAAGCGCAAGCGCACCGCACAGGCCCCGCAGTCGGGTCACAGATCGTCCCGGAAGATCACGAACAGGGCGGAATAACCCGGCTTGGTCAGCCGCTCGCCCGACGCGTCGTACAGGAAACTGCCGTCGCGGGTGTAGTTCCAGCGCGTGTTCCAGTTCTGCTCGGGCTCTGACGTGAAATACCGGGGCACCGCCGCCGACCACAGCGGCGAGCCTTCGCCCGGCGTGCCGTCCCCGTGGAACATCGACCAGATCGCATCCGCGTTGGGCTGTTCCATGCGGATGCAGCCGTGGCTGTCGGGCCGGCCCAGCAGCGAATATTTCGATTGCGTGGTGCCGTGCATCGCCACGCCCGAGATGCGGCCGCCGCTGTAGTGCAGATCGATAAAGATCGAGTTGTACATGCCCGGCGCGCCCCAGCCCCTGACATGGCGATAGCCACGGTCGTCGACGTTGAACACGCCCAGCGGTGTCGGGCCGGAACGGTTGTCGCCCTGATAATAGCGGCCCGTCGAGACCGGCCACGAATATTCCGGCGTGGCATCGGCCCACAATTCGGGGTCGTGCAACGCCAGCTTCCAGCCGCTTGCGGTGCCCGAGGGGGCGCGTTCGATGACCCACATCTTCTGCGCCCCCGGCCCGGACAGTGCGGCATTGATGTAGATGACATGGCTGTAAGCAAGGTCGACGCGCGACGGCGGGACGAAAGCCATCCCGTCAGGCAGCGCGCCGGGTCGACCCAGCTTCTCAAGGTACGGAATGCCGACGCCTGGGGTTTCTATCCCCAGCGCGGGCCGCGCGACGAATGCCGCGCCGATGGCCAGTGCCATCCGTCTTGATATGTCCATCTCACAACAATCCCAGGCCTCTGTGGATTGCCATGCGAATGGACCCAAAGACATCCGGCAGCGAAAGACCAGCTTTCCAGTCTTCCAGCACGACAACCCCGGCGATGATCGTATCGTCGACTGACCCAAGGTCCATCATGTTGAAAACCGCATCCAGGAACCGTTCTCCCGAAAGTAGCCAAGCTGCAACAAGTGCGGCGATACAGGCGAGGGTGAAGCGGGTCATCTGGCTCATCTTGGCCTCAGAACTGGAAATAGATGAAGGGTGCGACGCCTTCTTGAGCGGTTGCAAACAACGCGAAGATGCCGATTCCGAGAATCAGTGCCTGTAGTTCCGGGGCAAGCCGGGCCAGCACCATCGTCGCGCGGTCGCGCCATGCCAGCGGCAGCCAGTTCATCGCGAACCCGATAGCGATCAGGCCCCAGACGGTCGGGGTCAGCTCTGGGGCGGCATAGCCCTCGGTCTTGCCAAAAGCGGCCAGCATCGACAGCGTGTCCGCGAAGTTGTGCGCGCGGAACGGAAGCCACAGCGCCGCGACGATGGCGAAGGTCAGGACGATGCCCAGCAGACGCGGCAGCGCCACGCCAAGCCCGCGAAAGCCACGCTCGACGGCCTGCCCCGCGCCGTGCAGGAAGCCCCACAGGATAAAGTTCCAGCCCGCCCCGTGCCACAGGCCCGCCAGCGTCATGGTCAGCACAAGCGTGAAGGATCGGCGGACCGCGCCGCCCTTGCTGCCGCCCATCGGGATGTAAAGATAATTGCGGATCCACGTGGACAGCGAGATATGCCACCGCTGCCAGAAATCGCGCAGGGACTCGGCGCGGTAGGGCTGGTTGAAGTTGCGGTTGAACTCGTACCCCAGCAGCAGCGCGACGCCGATGGCGATGTCGGAATAGCCCGAGAAGTCACAATAGATCTGGATCGCATAGCCAAGCGTCGCCGTCAGCGCCGACAGCCAGTACTGGCCATCCGGCAGCCCGAAAGCGGGATCGACCAGCATCACCGACAGGTAGTTCGCGACGACCATCTTCTTGAACAGCCCCGACAGGATCAGCACCACCGCCGTCGCGCGGGCAACGGCATCGGGGCGGCGCGGGTTGTCGAGCTGCGGCAGGAAATGCGCCGCCCGCACGATCGGGCCCGCCACAAGCTGCGGGAAAAACGAGATGTACAGTGCGACGTCGAACGGGTTGCGGCAGGGCGTGATATGCCCCCGGTCCACGTCCATCACGTAGCTGACCGCCTGAAAGGTATAGAACGAGATCCCGACCGGCAGGATGACGGTCATCCATGTCAGGTCTCGGGCAAAAGCGGTGTCCTGCAGCAGCGCCTGCAGCTGGAACATGAAGAAGTCGAAGTACTTGAACACCGCCAGCACGCCCAGCATGGCGACGATGCTGAGCACCTTCGACAGCCGCCGAAGCCCCGGCACCTTCACCCCCAGCCCCGCGCCCCATGCGACAAGCGACACGAAGGCCATCAGCAGGACGAAGCGCGGATCCCAAGCGGCGTAGAAGACGTAAGAGGCCAGAAGCAGCATGCCCTTGCGCAAGGCTTTGCTGTTCCAGAATAGCCCGTTCAGCGCCAGGACAACGGCGAAGAACCCGATGAACTGGAGCGTCGGGAAGACCATGGCTTACTGCAGGCCCGCAACCTCCACCGAGGGCGGATTGAAGATGCCGGGATTGTCCCGTTCAAGCGCCCGCAGGATGTTGTCCACGACAAGGTAATACCCGTTCGCGGTGAAATGCGATCCGTCGCCGGCGCGGATGGTGGTGCCTCCGGCGGTGGTGACGAACTCGCCGCTGGGACCGGCCGCGAACGCGGGGATCGAGATGAAATGCGCGCCGGCCTTCAGCGCCTCTTCGCGGAACCAGACATTCGCGCGGGTCAGCAGCGAATTGCGATGGGCGTCGCGGTCGGGCGCCGGGCCAAGCCAGTAGACGACAGCGCCGGTCGCGGCGGCCGCCTGCAGCATCTTGCGCGCCTCGGCGCGATAGGCGGCTTCCCATTCGGGCGTGTCGTAGGGGACCGACCCGCCTGCGGCATAGCGCAAGGGCTGGTTGTCGTTGGCGCCGAAGTGGAAGACCACGACGTCGGGACGGTTCGCGGCGGCCATCGCGGCAAAGTTGCCGGGCCAGTCGTAGAAATCGCCACGGGCCAGCCCGGTCGAGGTCTTGCCCCGGTTGTCGACGCTGACGGGCAGACCGCGGTTCGCGACGCGCTGCTTCATGAACATGCCGAACCCGTCGGCAAGGCTGTCGCCGACGATCATCATCCGCAGCGGCGCCTCGGGCGTGATGGCGCGCGTGACACGGGCCGGGATCGATCCGCCGGTGGGGGCGAAGAAGGCTTGCCGGTTCGGGCTGGGCGGCGGCGTGGTCACGGTTGTCTCGGTCTCTGCGGCGGCTTCCGGTGCAGGAGAGTGGAACTCGACCGACAGATCCTGTGCGCCAGCGGAACGCGGCGGGGTGCTGCAGGCGGTCAGGCCAATCAGGACGAGGGGCAGAAGCGCCTTACTGAAGTTGAACATCTTGCAAAGCGATCCTGCGATTGTGATTCTCGATGACCTTCCCAAGGTCCGCCAGCACGACGCTTGCGACATAGTCGTAGCCCGGCTTCGTGAAATGCACCTTGTCGGCGGCGCGCAGCTGCATCAGCCGCCCCTCGAAGTTACCGTTCATCGAGAAGTCGCCGGTGCCGAAGGTGGTCAGTTCGTGGATATCGACGAAGGTGCCGCCCGCCTTGCGCACGGCGGCGGACTGCAGCTGCGAGATAATCCTGTAGGACGGCTCCCAGCTGGTATTGCCGACGACGGGCAGACCGACCCAGTACAGCTTGGCCGAGTTCGCTTCCAGCGTGCGGGCAAGCGTCACGACACGCTGCTGGTACAGTGCGTTCCAGACATCGGTATTGAAGCTTTCGCGGGTACGGCCGTTGCGAATCGTCGTGATGTCGTTGGCGCCCATCTGGACGATCACGATGTCGTTAGACTTGTCCTGCGGCTGGCCAGCTTTCGACACATAGCGGTGAATCCAGTCTTGGTCGGACGTCTTGGCAAGCCCGTCGGACACCGCCGTCAGGCGCACGACATTCATCGTGTCGCACTGGGCGAACACCCGGTACAGCGACGACCACAGGCCATCGGCCAGACTGTCCCCCAGCACGACGACGCGCATCGGCGTCTTCGGACAGGACGGAGCGTCCAGTGCCTGAGCCTGGCCCATCGTCGCGACCAGCGCCGAAAGGCCCAGAATGGCCCCCAAAAGGTAGTTCCTCATGCCTGCCCCCTCTCGGTTCTCGCTTTGTGTGCTCAGCCCTGCCGCGTCAGAGAGACGGCGTATTCACGGATTGCCGACACCGTACCCGGCCCGGCTACCCCATCGACCGGCCCGCGGTACAGGCCCGCGTCTCTCAATTTGGACTGAATGATCCGCACGACTTCGCGATCCCGGTTGTTCAGCTGTGTTGTCAGGCGGTCGGTCGCGGTGGGGTCGCCCTGTTGAAGCGCATCCCAATATAGATCGGCAGCCTGTTCTGCACTGGCAATACCGTTCACGCCGCGTTCGTGCAACTCGGCAAGGAAGGAATAGGCGTGCGTGTAGCCCTGTTCCACCGCCTTGCGCAGCCACTGGGCGGCCATGTCGTCATCCTGAGCGACCCCGGTTCCGGTCAGGTAATAGTAGCCGACGAAGAATTCGGCCAACGGGTTGCCTTGGTCTGCCACCGCCTTGGCGACGGCAAAGGCCTCGGGGCCGGACTTTCCGGGCACCAGATCCTTAGAATAGATCACCGTCAGGATCTCGTGGCTTAGCCAGTCGCCCATCTCGGCGCCCTTCGCGGCCAGTTCCTCGACCTTGTCGAGATCGACGCCCGCGCCGTCCTCGGGCGAATAGAAGCTATAGGCGGCAAGCCCGTAGGCGGCGGGCACCTCTTGTTCCATGCCAAAGGCATAGGCGGCCTTCGCCTCGTCGAAATTGCCAGCGGCCTGCGCGATGCGGCCGATCATGGTGCGCAGCAGCCCGTCTTCGGGGAACTCGCGCGCGGCGGCTTCGCAGACGGCCACGGCGCGGGTCCGGTCGATGTCTTCTAGCTTGCGCGGGCCTTCGAACTGCGGAAGCCCGGCCAGTTCCAGACAGGGTTCGCGCATCGACTCGAGCTTCGAGATCATCGCAAGCGTCTGTGACACCTCGGCCTCTCCGTCGCAGACGGTGCAGGATCGCATATAGGTTTCCAGCCGCGCGGGGTTGCGGGTGCGGACCGCCTCGGCCAGCAGGGCACGCTCTGCCTGATAGGCCTCGTCGGTCTCGATCTGCTCGATCAGCGCGTCGGCTTCCTCGCGGTAGGTGCAGGCGACGCAGCTTTCGGCATAGGCCCGCAGGGCGGACAGGTCGCCCGCCTCGCGCGCGGCGGCGAAATCGGACTGTTCCTGCGAATAGGCGGCGGCCTTCGCCTCGATCAGGTCGATCATCGTGGTCGCCTCCTCGCGGTGGGCGCACAGCACGCAGTTTTCGACATAGATCGCCAGACGCTCGCGGCTGTCGTCCTGCTTGATGCGGTCCCAGATCTCTTGTTCCAGCATCGCGGTGCGGGTCGCGTCTTCCATCGACTTCATCCGACCGGCAAGCTCGGCCTCGTTCGGGCAATAGACGCAGGATTCAAGGAAGGTCTGAACGCTGGCGATGTCGTCCGATTCCATCAGGAACATCGCCTCGAACGTCTCGTGGTACAGGCGGTTTTCCATTTCCACGAAGGGCGCGGCGGGCTGGCCGACCACGGCGTGCTGCGGGTCGTCCGTCGATTTCAGGATCAGGCTGTACGCCGGCCCGCACCCGCGCGAGTCGGCACGGCTTAGTGCCTCGGACAGGTAGGTTTCGACCTCGGCCATGCTGGACACCCCGTCGGCGTCGCCAAAGGGCGCACGGTCGGCCATGCCGCTGACCACGCTGTAATGCAGCGGTTGCCCGGCGGTGCATTGCGCGGCTTCGGCGCCCTCGACCATCAGCACCATCATGTCGAAGCCAAGCTGGTCCAGAACGGTCTGAAGCTCCGGCACCGCGCGCGGGAAGACATCGTCGCGGTCCACGATATGCAGGAACCCGACGTGGCGGTTCAGCGGATCGAACGCCTGCACGGCGGACCCAAGACGGCTGGCGAAATCCTCGGGGGTGAAATCGCCGTCGCCAAGGCCAAGGCGGAAGCCTTCCGCATTCGCCGAAAGCGTCGCGCGGGCGACAAGGAAGAACTGTTCGAACTGCTTGCCGGTCTCTGTCGGGGTGGACACGAAGGTCGACACCGGGTTCGCGCGCAGACGGGCGGCGAACACCTCTTGNCGCACGGCATCGGCCTCTGGCAACGCGCCGATGGCAATCACGGGGGCGTCGGCGGGCAGGCTTTTGTCCAGCCCCGCTTCGGGGGCGGCGCCGACGAACAGGATCTGCATACGCGGGTCTTCCTCGGCCGCGCGGACGGGCGCGGTGACGGAGACGGCGAAAAGCGTCAGAATGGACGCGAAAGTTCTGAAAGAGCGAGCCAGGGGCACAGGAAAAACTCCTCATGGACGTTGCGGAGGGTTCCGCATCGAGGCAGGTCGACGGTAGTGCCGCCGACCCTATCCGACAACCGCCTGCCCCGGCTGTCCCCGGATTTGTGATCCGAGTCCCGCGACGCCCCGAAGCGATTGTTGCAGCCCGGGCACAAACAACGCCACCGGACCCTATCCACAGGCGCAGATTCCCGCACCGCAGCGAAGTCGAAAGGGAATCAGTTAACCATCATCCTGTGACCGCCGGGCGGGTTGCCATGCATTTCCGACCCGGAAACGCATGACTTTCATGGGCTTACAAAGCTGCATCTGAAATACGCGTCCCGCCCGACCGGGCGGCGCCCCGCCACGCCGGGCTTGCGCCAGAACGTGACGTCCTGGGCAACCTTCTTGACACTGGCGAAACCGGAACGGCTAATCCCGGCGAAGACAGACCGGATGAACGCCAATGCCCAAGACCCTTGACCTGATCTCGCCGATCGACGGTTCGGTCTACCTGACCCGTGACTACCTGAGCCTCGACGCAGCCGTCGACGCCGCCGCCCGCGCCCGTGCCGCACAGCCCGGATGGGCTGCCTTGCCGCTGGAAGACCGGGTCGCGATGCTGCGCAAGGCGAACGAGATTATCGGCGCCTCGACCGACCGCATGGCGCTGGAGCTGGCGCACCAGATGGGCCGCCCCGTGCGCTATGGCGGCGAGTTCGGCGGGTTCAGCGAACGGCTGACCTACATGGCCGACATCGCGGCAGAAGGGCTGGCCGACGACGTCATCGAAGACAGCGAAACCGCGCGCCGCGTGTTGAAGCGCATCCCTTGGGGAACGGTGCTGGTGATCGCGCCGTGGAACTATCCCTACATGACCGCGATCAACACCGTCGCGCCCGCGCTAATCGCCGGGAACACGGTGATCCTGAAACACGCGCAGCAGACGCTTCAGGTCGGCGAACGGCTGGCCGAAGCCCTGCACGAAGCGGGCGTGCCGAAGGACGTGTTCCAGAACGTCATCATCGACCACGACACCACCGGCACGCTGATCTCCGAACGCCACGTCGATTTCGTGAATTTCACCGGCTCGGTCGGCGGCGGCAAAGCGATCGAACGCGCGGCGGCGGGCACCTTCATCCCGGTCTCGACCGAACTGGGCGGCAAGGACCCCGGCTATGTCCGCGCCGATGCGGATGTGGACGCGGCGGTCGATGGGCTGATGGACGGGGCGATCTTCAACGCGGGCCAGTGCTGCTGCGGGATCGAGCGGATTTATGTCCACGAAAGCCAGTACGACGCTTTCGTCGAGAAGGCGGTCGCATGGGCCGGGGCGCAGGTGCTGGGCAATCCGCTGGACACCGCCACCACGCTTGGCCCGATGGCGCATGTCCGCTTCGCCGCCGAGGCCCGCGCACAGGTGGCCGAGGCGGTCGAGGCAGGCGCGACGGCGCATATCGCGACGATGCCCGCCGACGATGGCGGTGCCTACATGACGCCGCAGGTGCTGACCGGGGTCACCCACGACATGCGGGTGATGCGGGACGAGACCTTCGGTCCGGTGGTCGGCATCATGCCGGTGAAGGACGATGACGAAGCTGTCGCGCTGATGAACGACTGCCGTTTCGGCCTGACCGCTTCGATCTGGACGAACGACCCCGCCGCAGCCGAAGAGATCGGCGACCGGCTGGAAACCGGCACGGTCTTTCTGAACCGTTGCGACTATCTCGACCCGGCGCTGTGCTGGACGGGCTGCAAGGACACCGGCCGTGGCGCCGGGNTGTCGAAGCTGGCCTATCAGGCACTGACCCGCCCGAAATCCTACCATCTGAAGAAGGCGTAGCCATGTCCCCTACCGCGAACTGGTCCTATCCCACCGCCGTGCGCTTCGGCGCTGGCCGCATCTCGGAACTTGCCGAGGCCTGCCTTGCCGCCGGGATGTCGAAGCCGCTGCTGGTCACCGACCGCGGCCTTGCCGGGATGGAGATCACGTCGAAGACGCTGGACGTGGTCGAGGCGGCCGGGCTGGGCCGCGCCCTGTACGCAGAGGTCGATCCGAACCCGTCCGACACCAATCTTGAAGAGGCGCTGAAGGTTTACCGTGAAGGCGGCTATGACGGCGTGGTCGCGTTCGGCGGCGGCTCGGGTCTTGATCTGGGCAAGACGCTGGCCTTCATGGCGGGGCAGACTCGCCCGGTCTGGGATTTCGAAGACATCGGAGACTGGTGGACCCGCGCCGATCCCGACGGCATCCACCCGATCGTCGCCGTGCCGACCACCGCCGGGACCGGGTCCGAGGTTGGCCGCGCCACGGTGCTGACCAATACATCGAGCCACGAGAAGAAGATCATCTTCCACCCGAAGATGCTGCCCGCCGTCGTGATCTGCGACCCCGAGCTGACCGTGGGGATGCCAAAGCACATCACCGCCGGGACCGGTCTTGATGCCTTCGCGCACTGCGTCGAGGCCTATTCCTCGCCGCACTACCATCCGATGAGCCAAGGCATCGCGCTGGAAGGCATGCGGCTGGTGAAAGAGTTCCTGCCGCGCGCCTATGCCGACGGCACCGACATCGAAGCGCGCGCCGAGATGATGAGCGCGGCGGCGATGGGCGCGACCGCGTTCCAGAAGGGACTTGGCGCGATCCACTCGCTAAGCCATCCCATCGGCGCGCATCATCACACTCACCACGGCACCACCAACGCGGTGTTCATGCCGGTGGTCCTGAAGTTCAACGCCGACGCGATCCGTGACAAGTTCGACCGCGCCGCGGCCTATCTGGGCATCGACGGCGGCTTCGATGGGTTCTGCGATTTCGTCGACGGGTTCAACGACAGCCTCGGCATCCCGAAGACCCTNTCAGAGCTGGGCGTCAAAGACCCGGATCTGGACGTGTTGACCGCCGACGCGCTGAAGGACCCGTCCTGCGGCGGCAACCCGGTCGAAATGACCGCGGAAAACACGCGCCCGCTGTACGAAGCGGTCCTTTAGAATGCTGCGCCGCGGCTAGGCATTGCGGCGCGACAGCCACCAGATATAGCGGCGGCGTACACTCCCACGCCGTTCGCTTAAACATTAGGCGGCAATTCTGCGCATCTTTTGGGCAAACATCCCAAACGAGCGCGCTGCATTCGCAGAACAACTTTGCGCTTTGGCCCGGACACGGCATCCTGAAGATGCAGCGTGTGCCGGGTACCGCCTCTCCTCCTCCTCCCGAGGGTCCGGCCCGGTACACGCTGCCCGACATTGCACGCCGGGCAGGCTCATCACAGAGAAACCCTCGCAAGGCGATGCAACGAAGCGTCCGATCGACCTGACCGGTTTCCGCCTCGTCCCTACCCCATTTTCGGAAAAGTCACTCCGCCGCCAGCGGGACGTCGACGCGGCCAATGCCCGTGAGATCGGCGACGATGCTTCGAATCAGGGACCGGAACCGGTCGAAGTCGGCGTTGGGGCGGATCAGCCGCTCGTTCATGTACAGCGAACGGTCGATCTCGACCTGCACGACATGCTGTCGCCGCGACGGGCGGCCATAGTGCTGCGCGGTGTAGGCCCCGGCGAAGGGAGAGTTGCGCACGACACGCAGCCCGGCGTCGGAGAAGGCGGCTTCGATCCGCTCGACGATCGCGCCGTCGGCAGCGGCGCCGAACCTGTCGCCCAGCACGATCTGCGGATGCGGCGTGCCACGGGTGCCGACACTGTCGATCGCCTCGTGCGGCATCGAGTGGCAGTCGATCAGGATGACCTCGCCATGCTGTTCGCGGGTGTCATCCAGCAGCTTCTGAAGCCGTTCGTGGTACGGCCGCCAATAATCGCGAAGCCGCGTGTGCGCCTCTTCCAANGAGATCTTGCCGCGATAGATCGCACGCCCGTTGGCCACGACGCGGGGAATCACCCCCAGCCCCGAGGTCACGCGCGGATTGTGCGACCCGCGACGCACGCCTTCGATCAGGGCGGGNTCCAGTTCCTCGGCGCTGCGGTTCAGATCGATGTAGGCCCGGGGCGCGGTGGCAGAAAGAATCGGTGCGCCATATTCGGTCACGCAATCGAACAGCTGATCGACGAACGCATCCTCGGACGACCGAATCGCCTTTTCGTCCAGAACCGAACCGCGCAGGAAGGACCAGGGATAGTCCCGACCGCTGTGCGGAGACGCAAAAACGACGGANGTGGACTGCTGCTTCGGTACCCGAAGGGTAAATGGCGCCTTGGTCAAATGCGGTCTCCTCTTCGCGCCAATATAGACATACCGATTGCCTGCCAAAAGCCCTTGAACACCGCGCACAGACCTTTTATAGGCTTGCCGACCGGCGCGGGGTTCACCCGCGTCTTGTTCGTTAAGAGCAAGACGCAGCCACGCGCAGGAGGGCGGTTAGCTCAGCGGTAGAGCACTACGTTGACATCGTAGGGGTCACTGGTTCGATCCCAGTACCGCCCACCATTCCACCCCGGCAACGGGGCAAACGTAACCACTGGCGCACCGGCGCCGGCAACAGGAGATGACCGATGAAAGTTCGGAACTCGCTCCGCTCGCTGAAGAACCGGCACCGCGATTGCCGGATCGTGCGCCGTAAGGGCCGCGTTTACGTGATCAACAAGACTCAGCGGCGGTTCAAAGCTCGTCAGGGCTAAAACCACCAAGCGCGTCGCTGCGCGAAAAAAGCCGCCCTTCGGGGCGGCTTTTTCTTTTTCAGGTGCCGGCGAATCCGCGTGCGCTGGCGGTCAGGAATAGTCGCGCTGATCGTCGATCACCTTGCCATCATTCGGAAGGCTGCCAACCGGCACCAGCTGGACCTTGCCGCGCAGCTTCAGAACCTCGGCCGCGCTGGCCTCGAACGGTGCGGCATTGTCCGCGTCGGTCTCTAGCGCGATCTCCATCACGTCCTGTTCGTCCGCGCGACTCACGGTGATGCGCGCGCGTTGCACCTCGGGGTGACGGGCGACAAGGTCGGCCACCTGTTCGGGCCGGACGAACATGCCCTTGATCTTCGCCGTCTGGTCGGCACGCCCCATCCAGCCCCGGATGCGCAGGTTGGTCCGCCCGCAGGGGCTGGTGCCCGGCATCACGGCGGACAGGTCGCCCGTCGCAAAGCGGATCAGCGGATAGTCGGGGTTCAGCGTCGTCACGACGACCTCGCCGACCTCGCCATCCTGTACCGGGTCGCCGGTGCCGGGGCGCACAATCTCGACCACCACGCCCTCGTCCACGATCATCCCCTCCATCGCCGCGCTTTCGTAGGCGATGTTGCCAAGGTCGGCGGTCGCGTAGCACTGTAGACAGCCGATGCCCCGGTCGGCGTAGTCCTGCCTCAGTGACGGGAACAGGGCACCGCCGCTGACGGCGGCCCGCGTGATGGACAGCGTCAGCCCAAGCGCGTCGGCCTTGTCGAGGATCACCTTCAGGTAATCCGGCGTCCCGGCATAGGCCGTCACGCCAAGATCCGCCGCCGCGCGGGCCTGCAGTTCCGTCTGCCCGGTGCCCGCCGGGAACACGGTGGCGCCGACGGCGCGCGCCGCGCTTTCGAACATCATGCCCGCCGGGGTCATGTGGTAGGAAAAGCAGTTCTGCACGATGTCACCCGACCCGATCCCCGCCGCGTGGACGAAGCGGCCCAGACGCCACCAATCGCCGCCCATCCGGCCGGGTTCATAGATCGGGCCCGGGGACTGGAACAGGTGATCGAATGCCACGGGTGCCTGCGCGGCGTACCCGCCCAGCGGCGGCGCCTCGGACTGCGCCTTGCCCAGCGCCGATTTCCGGATCACCGGCAGCGACGCCAGCGCGGCGCGGTCGATCACGTCGCGCGGGTCGATCTCGGCCAGAAGCTCGGCCAGCGCCGGGGCGCGCGATTGGGCGTTCCGGATCTGCGCCGGCAACAACCCGGCCAAGGCCTCGGCGCGTGCGTCGGGGCTGCGCGTTTCCAGCGCGTCGAAATAGGATGTCATGCGGTTTCCTCCTCGCTCCGCCGCCACCTCAACATGCG
Source organism: Maritimibacter sp. (assembly GCA_002701395.1). Lineage (GTDB taxonomy): Bacteria > Pseudomonadota > Alphaproteobacteria > Rhodobacterales > Rhodobacteraceae > Psychromarinibacter > Psychromarinibacter halotolerans. Next base: position 57,685 of record NZVC01000028.1, read on the forward strand.
CGAACCGTCCCGGTAAAGCGCGGCGTCAGCGCGTCAGCTCAGCCACCGTTTGCGGCGTCTGTACGACCGGACATCGCGGAACGATTTCCGGCCCTCGTCGGACATGCCCAGATAAAATTCCTTCACGTCCGGGTTCTCGCGCAGGGCCTCTGCCGGGCCGTCCATCACGACGCGCCCCGATTCCAAAATGTAGCCGTAATGCGCAAAGCGAAGCGCCACGTTGGTGTTCTGCTCGGCCAGAAGGAAAGACACGCCCTCGTTCTCGTTCAGGCCCTTCACGATGCCGAAGATCTCTTCGACCAACTGAGGCGCAAGTCCCATCGAGGGTTCGTCCAGCAGGATCGTTTCGGGACGCGACATCAGCGCCCGCCCGATGGCGCACATCTGTTGCTCTCCGCCGCTGGTGTAACCGGCCTGCGATTTCCGCCGCTCTTTCAGGCGGGGGAAATAGTCGTAGACCATCTGCAGATCGGCCTCGACCGCGCCCTTGCCGTCCTTGCGGGTGTAGGCGCCGGTCATCAGGTTTTCCTCGACCGTCAGGTGTTCGAAGCAATGGCGGCCTTCCATCACCTGCACGACGCCGCGTGTGACAAGGTCGCTGGGCGTCAGGTCCTGCACGCGCTCGCCACGGTACACGATCGATCCCTTGGTGACCTCGCCGCGTTCGGACCGCAGCAGGTTCGAGATCGCCTTCAGCGTTGTGGTCTTGCCCGCGCCGTTGCCGCCCAGCAGGGCGGTGATCCCGCCGCGCGGCACCGACAGCGACACGCCCTTCAGCACCAGGATCACGTGGTTATAGATCACCTCGACGTTGTTGACCTCTAGCAGGGTCTCTTCGGTGCGTGCGGCATCCAGCATCTGCGTCCATCTCTGTTTGTCCCGGATGCGGTCCGGGACTTGTCTGGTCGGTGCGGGCGCCCTAGACGCCCGCACCGTTCATGCGTCCGGCCCCGAGCATGGCCCGGCACCGCTTGGATCAGTCGCAGCGGGTCTCGACGCCGGCCTCGTCGGCATAGGCCGTCGAATCCTCGACGATCAGCGGATCCAGCACGTCGCGATCCGACGCGATGTAGTCGGTGATCTGGGTCCACGTCCCGGCCTCTGCGTCCCACTGCTGGACGATGCCAAGCCCCGAGCCGCCGTGGTTCTCGCACGAGACTTCGAACTCGGGCCCGAAGTTCGGAAGGCCTAGGCTTTCCATCAGCGCCGCGTCGATCACCAAAGCCTCCATCCCGTCGCGCATCATCGCGGGGGTGATGTCGGACGTGCCGTGGATCTCTTGCGCCTTTTTCGCCGCCTCGACCGCAAGCATCGCGGCATAGAGACCCCGGTTATAAAGAACCGTTCCGGCCTGATCCCCGGCGCCGGCTGCCATGCCGGTGTCGTAGACGTGGGTTTGAAGATCCTCGTAGATCGGGAAATCGGCGCCCGGCAGGTGCATGTTCAGCGCCTTGTAACCGTTCGCGCCCTCGCCCACCGGCAGCACGTCGTTCTCGGACCCGGACCACCAGATGCCGATGAAGTTCTCCATCGGGAAGCGGATGTTCGTGGCCTCTTGGATCGCGACCTGGTTCATCACGCCCCAGCCCCACATCAGCACATAGTCGGGCCGGTCGCGGCGGATTTGCAGCCACTGCGATTTCTGCTCTTGCCCCGGATGGTCGACCGGCAGCAGGCTAAGTTCATAGCCATGCTTCTCGGACAGTTCCTCCAGCGTGCGGATCGGCTCCTTGCCGTAGGCCGAGTTGTGGTAGACCAGCGCGATTTTCTTGCCGCTCAGGTCGCCATCGTTGATCTCCAGCAGGTGCTTGACCGCGATCGACGCGCCGTCCCAGTAGTTGGCGGGATAGTTGAACACCCACTCGAACACCTTGCCGTTCGCGGCCGAGGTGCGGCCATAGCCCATCGAGTGCATCGGGATGCCGTCGGCGGATACCTTGGGGATCAGCTGATAGGTGATGCCGGTCGACAGCGGCTGGTAGATCAGGCTGCCCTGACCTTTGGTCGACTCATAGCACTCCACCCCCTTCTCGGTGTTGTAGCCGGTCTCGCACTCGATCAGGTTGATCATCTCGCCGCCGATGCCGCCGTCACGCTGGTTGATCAGCGTGAAATAGTCGGCATAGCCGTCGGCGAAGGGAATGCCGTTCGCGGCATAGGGCCCGGTGCGATAGCTAAGCGACGGGAACGTCAGGTCGGCCAGCGCCGGCCCGGCGGCAACCGCCCCGGCCAGCGCAAGGGCTGCTAGTCTCAGTCTCATTGGTGATCTCCTCCCTTGGGTTTTGTTCGATGCCCTTGCCCCGGTCTCCTCCCCCGGACGCGGGCACCCGATTTCCCCGCCCCTAGTAGGGGAAGGGCCAAAGTCTCAGCTTCTCCTTCGCGACACGCCACAGCTGGGCCAGCCCGTGCGGTTCCGCCACAAGGAACGTGACGATCAGGCCACCGACGATCAGGAACTCGATATGCGCCGCAAGGTCGGTGGCCCAGCCAAGCCCGCCGACCAGCACGTTCTTCAGCAGCACCGGCATCAGCACCATGAAGGCGGCGCNCGCGAAACTTCCGAAGATCGACCCAAGCCCGCCGATGATGATCATGAACAGTACAAGGAACGATTTCTGGATGCCGAACGCCTCGCCCACCTCGACCGCGCCAAGGTAGACGGAAAAGAACAGCGCCCCCGCGACGCCGACGAAGAAGGACGATACGGCGAAGGCCGACAGCTTGGCGGTCAGCGGGTTCACCCCAATGATCTCGGCCGCGATGTCCATATCGCGGATCGCCATCCATTTGCGCCCGACCGACCCGCGCGTCAGGTTGCGGGCGATCCACGCCACCCCCGTGACGAAGACAAGACAGAACAGATAGGCCGCCCAAGGTTCCGTCGCGGGGCCGGTCACCGGAACGCCGAACACCGCCCTCTCGGGCGCGCTGATCTGGCCCGAGGCCGAGTAGTTGTAGAACCACGGCACCCGGTTAAAGAGCCACACAAGGAAGAACTGCGCTGCCAGCGTCGCCACGGCAAGGTAGAAGCCCTTGATCCGAAGGCTGGGCAGCCCGAACAGCACGCCCGCGCCCGCGGTGATGAACCCCGCCCCGATGACGTGGAAGAAAATGCTGACATCGGGAAAGCCGGTCATCAGCTTGTAGCAGGCATAGGCCCCCACCGCCATGAACCCGCCTGTCCCCAGCGACACCTGCCCGCAGTACCCGGTCAGGATATTCAGCCCGATGGCGGCGATGGCATAGATCAGGAACGGCAGGAAGATCGCGTTCGCCCAGTAGTCGTTGATGAGGAAGGGCACCACAAGGAACGCGATGGCCAGCACCGCGTAATACCGCCACCTGTCGAAGGCGATCGGGAAGGTCTGGCTGTCGTCTTTGTAGGAGGTGCGGAACTCGCCCGCTTCACGATAGAACATTCAGCCGCCCCTTCCCGTCGCCATCCGACGCAGGACGAAAATCCAGCACACCACCGCGACCGCCAGCAGCAAAAGCTTCGCCGCCAGCGACGCGGCCAGCAGCACGCTGGCGCCCCACAGACCGGTCGAACATGCCGCCGCGCCCAGCAGGCGCCGCATCGGCCAAAGCCCGTCGCCCACGGTTGCGGTCTGTCGCAGGTCCTGTCCCATCGCTCTCAGGCTCATCGGTCCCTCCCCCGGTTGCGGCGCGTTACACGTCCCCGCGCACGATCCGCAGATAGCACCACACACCCAGCACCAGCCCCATGAAGGCCAGCACCGCGGCGCCGATCATCTGGCCGACCGCATCCGCCGGCGCGGTGACGGCCAGAAAGCCGAACACCCAGAACACCGACCAACCCAGTACGTTGCCGTTGGCGATCCATTTCCTCATCGTCGTCGCGTCCATGACGCCTCCTTCTCAGCGCGCCGCGCCGGGCCAGTGCCCGTCACACCCGCTCGATAATCTTTTCCCCGAACAAACCCTGCGGCCGGAACACAAGGAACAGCAGCGCCAGCACGTAGGCGAACCAGTTCTCGGTCGCGCCACCCACCAGCGGGCCGACAAGGAACTCGAACAGCTTCTCGCCCACACCGATGATCAGCCCGCCGACGATGGCGCCGGGGATCGAGGTGAAGCCGCCCAGCATCAGCACCGGCAACGCCTTCAGCGCGATCAGCGACAGGCTGAACTGCACACCCGACTTGGCGCCCCACATGATCCCCGCGACCAGCGCGACGAAGCCGGCCACCGACCACACCAGCACCCAGATGAAGTTCAGCGAAATCCCGACCGACAGCGCGGCCTGATGATCGTCGGCCACTGCCCGCAGCGCGCGGCCCTGCTTGGTGTACTGGCTGAAGATCACCAGCCCGANCACCAGAAGCGCNGCGATCACGGTGGCCACNATGTCGAGATTGTCGATGAAAAAGCCATAGCCGAAAGCGTTGAACGTCGTGTCGTCGATCCACAGGTTGATGCCCTGCGGCAGGCCGACGTCCAGCTTCTTGATATCCGACCCCCACATCAGGTCGCCGAAACCCTCAAGGAAATAGGCCAGCCCGATGGTGGCCATGAACAGGATGATGGGTTCCTGGTTCACAAGGTGACGGAAGATGAACCGGTTCACCGCCCAAGCCAGCGCGATCATCACCACGATGGTCAGGACGATTGCCGCGACCGCCGGAACGTGCCAGCCGAAATGGTGCACCTCGGTCCCGAACATGGCGTTGATCAGGTGCGAGAACGGCACCTGCCCGTCCATGATCCCCACCAGCGTCAGCGCCGCGAACAAAGCCATCACGCCCTGCGCGTAATTGAAGATGCCGCTGGCCTTGTAGATCAGCACGAACCCCAGCGCGACAAGCGCGTACAGCACCCCGGCCATCAGACCGTTCAGGGTAACTTCCATCGCGAAGAGAAGTTGGTCAGGCATCAGCTTGCACCTCAGTCGGCTTGCGATTTCCCCGGACTACGAACCAGCGAACACCGTCAGTCATGCGCCACCCCCAGATAGGCGTCGATGACGTCCTGATTGCCGCGCACTTCGTCCGGGGTGCCGTCGCCGATCTTCTTGCCGTAATCCATCACAACGACCCGGTCGGACAGATCCATCACAACACCCATGTCGTGTTCGATCAGGGCGATGGTGGTGCCAAACTCGTCGTTCACGTCGAGGATAAAGCGGGACATGTCCTCTTTCTCTTCGACGTTCATCCCGGCCATCGGCTCGTCCAGCAGCAGAAGCTTGGGTTCGGCGGCCAGCGCGCGCGCCAGTTCCACGCGCTTTTTCAGCCCATAGGGCAGCCGGCCCACCGGCGTCTTGCGGATCGCCTGAATCTCGAGAAAGTCGATCACCCGCTCGACATGCGCGCGGTTCTCGACCTCTTCGCGTTGCGCCTTGCCCCACCAAAGGGCCTGCGACGCAAGGCCCGTCTTCATCTGGGTGATCCGCCCGGTCATCACGTTGTCCAGCACGGTCATCCCCTCGAACAGGGCGATGTTCTGGAACGTCCGCGCGATGCCCTGCCGCGCCACCTGATACGGCTTGACCGGCCCGCGTTTCGCGCCACGGAACCAGACCTCGCCCTCCTGCGGCTTGTAGAACCCGCTGATGACGTTCAGCATCGACGACTTGCCCGCGCCGTTCGGCCCGATGATCGCGCGGATTTCGCCCTCGCGGATGTCGAACGAGATGTCCTTGATCGCGACCACCCCGCCGAACCGCAGGGTGATGTTCTTCATCTCCATCAGCACGCCGCCGATGGTGCGGCCGTCCGGCGTGGTGAAGCTGTCGGCCGTATCCTTCATGGCTGTCTCCGCTGTGCCGACGCTGGCGCGTGCAAGGTGAAGACCAGTGCCGGCAGCCGGCGATCCGCCGCGGCCTCGCGCAGGTCCAGGGCTTGCGCAAAGGCGAACCCGGCACGGTCCGGCGCGGGCGGCACGGTCCATTCGGTGTGCTGGATGCCCTGCGGCGACGGGACCGGGCAGACGACGGCCTTTGGGAAACCTGTCGCAGCCCAGTCTTCCAACAGGGCAGAGGCGGCGCGGATCCATGCGCGCGGCACGATGCAACGTTCGCGCAGTTCCAGCTTCACCGACCGGCCAGCATCATCGGGCAAGATCGCCTCTGTCAGGGACCAGGCCTCTGGGGCCGGATCGTGCGGGCGCAGGAACCGCCCGCCTTCCTCGCAGGCCAAGACACAGCGGCGGACCCGGTCCAGATAGTCGGATACGAACTGACCGCAGTCCGCCGGGGCGGCAGGTCGCGCCCGTGCCCCCGCGCGGAACGGCAGGATCTGTCCGCGGGATGGCGGGCGGGGCGATGTGCCGGGCTTGTCCCGGTACGAGCGCCGCACCGTCATTCCGCCGCCATCCTCGGCGTCTCACCGACAACCGCGACATCGCGGATCTTCAGCGTCGCCTTGATGCTGCCCTTGCGGCCGTCCTCGTAGGTCACCTCGGTCTCGGTGTAGATCTCGTCCGATCCGTCATACAGAGCCGTCACAAGGTCCGAGAACTTGTCGGCGATCACTGCGCGGCGCACCTTGCGGGTGCGGGTCATCTCTCCGTCGTCGGCATCCAGTTCCTTGTGCAGGATCAGGAAGCGATGCACCTGGCAGCCGGACAGCATCTCGTCCTCGGCGATGGACCGGTTCACCTCTTCGACATGCGCCTGCACCATCTCGTAGACCTTCGGATGCTGCGCCAGTTCCTGATAGGACGCATACGCGATGTTGTTGCGCTCGGCCCAGCTGCCGACCGCCGACAGGTCGATGTTGATGAAGGCGCAGCACCGGTCGCGGCCGGACCCGAACACGACCGCCTCCAGGATATTGGGATAGAACTTCAGCTTGTTCTCGACGTATTTCGGCGCGAACAGCCGGCCGTCCGCCATCTTGCCCACGTCCTTCGCGCGGTCGATGATCCGCAGGTGGCCGGTGCCTTCCTCGATGAAACCCGCGTCCCCCGTCGCCACCCAGCCTTCGGCGTCCTTGGTCGACGCGGTGCTTTCCGGGTTCCGGTAGTATTCGACGAAGGTGCCGGGCGAGCGATAGTAGACCTCGCCGCTGTCGCCGATCCGGATCTCGACCCCCGGCGAAGGCACGCCCACGGTGTCCGCGCGCACCTCGTTGTCGGGCTGCTGGGTGATGAACACCGACGCCTCGGTCTGGCCGTACAGCTGTTTCAGGTTGATCCCCAGCGAGCGGTAGAACTCGAAGATCTCCGGCCCGATCGCCTCGCCCGCCGTATAGCCGACGCGCACGCGGCTCATGCCGGCGCGGCTGCGCAGCGGGCCGATGATCACGATCTCGGCCAGCCGATACCGCAGGCGATCCCACGCACTGACCGGCTTGCCGTCCAGAAGATCCGGGCCAACCCGCTTTGCGAAGTTCAGGCACTTGTGGAACAGCCAGTGCTTGAACCGCCCGGCGTCCTCCATCCGGATCATCAGCAGCGTCAGCCGTTCCTCGAAATAGCGGGGCGGCGCGAAGAAATACGTCGGCGCGATCTCGTGCAGGTTGTCGTGCATCGTCGCCGGGCTTTCCGGGCAGTTCACGCAGAACCCGTTCCAATAGGCCTGCCCGACCGAGAAGATGAAATCGCCCACCCATGCCATCGGCAGATAGGCCAGAACCTCGTCCGTCGCGCGCAGGTGGTCGAAGGCCGAAGACGCCTTGGACGACTCGATGATATTGCGGTTCGACAGGACGACACCCTTGGGCCGCCCGGTCGTCCNCGAGGTGTACAGCATCACGCACGTATCGTCGTACCCGATGGCGGCGATGCGCGCGTCCAGTTCCTTTTCGAAGCGTTCGTGCGCGGCGCGCCCCTCGGCCGTGACGTCCGAAAGGGCGTGCAGCCGGGAATGGTCGTATTTCCGCATCCCGCGCGGATCGAGGTACAGGATATGCTCGATCGCGGGCACGGTCTCTTGCACCTCGATCACCTTGTCGACCTGTTCCTGATCGCCGCAGACCGCGAAGCGCGCGCCGCAGTGTTCCAGCACATAGGCCATCTCTTCGGCCACCGCGTCCTGGTACAGCGGCACCGGGATGGCGCCGCACATCTGCGCCGCGACCATCGACCAGTACAACGCCGGGCGGTTCCGCCCGATCACCGCGACATAATCGCCGCGGTTCACGCCCAGCGCCAGAAGGCCCAGCGCCAGCGACCGGATCTCGTCCGCCGTCTCGGACCAGGTCCAGCATTGCCAGATCCCATATTCCTTTTCGCGATATGCAGGGCGCGCGCCGAACTCTCGGGCGTTTCGCGCCAGAAGCGCGGGAACGGATACTAGGTCAGCCGCAGGGCTGCTCTGGTTCGGCACGCATCTCCTCCCTTGTGGCCGGCCCGGCCACACGCTCCGACCGCCTCCCAACGGCGGAACGTACGAAAGATTGTTTCTTTTGCATGCGTCCTGTCAACGGATTTCCGGTGCGGCGCGTGTGGCGGAAACGCTTTGCCCTTGCGTCATCCGTGGTAGGATCGCCGCATGGATCCGGTCGCAATCGCCTTTTACGCCCTTGTCTGCAGCGGGCTGAGCGCCGCGTCTCCGGCGATGCCGCGCCTTGCGGTCCGGCTGGCCGTGGGCGCCGGGGTGGGCATGGCCGCCAGCCTTGCGCTGCCGGTGGTGCGCGGCCTGATCGGCGGCTAGGCGATCACAGCTTTGCCGCCGCGCGGGCCAGCACGTTCAGGCCAGCGACAAGATCCGCCTCGTCCGTGTCTTCGGTGAAGTCGTGGCTGATGCCGCCGATAGAGGGCACGAACATCATCGACACCGGCATCAGGTGCGACAGGTTCGTCGCGTCGTGCAACGCGCCCGAGGGCATCCGCCGCCACTTGCCCGGCGCGACCTCTTCCGCCGCTTCGGCCAGCGCGTCCTGCAGCCGCGCGTCCATGTCCACCGGGTCGAGGCCCAGCATCTCTCCGAACGACAGCCCCAACCCGCGTTCGTCCGCCACCTCGGCGGCGGTGTCGCGGATGATCCGTTCCATGCGGTCCAGCCGCACGGCATCACCATCGCGCCACTGCATTGAAAACACGGCCTTCCCCGGCACGATGGACGAGGCCGAGGGCGTCAGCGCGACATGCCCGATGGTCCAGACGGTGGCGTCGGTGACAAGACCCTTGAACCGCTCTGCGATCTTCGCGTTGAACGCCGCCAGCCCCTGAAACGCATCCCGGCGCAGGTGCATCGGCGTGGTGCCCGCATGGTTCTGCTGGCCCGTGAAGGTGATGCGCATGTCGCGGATGCCGACGATGGCATTGACCACGCCGATGGTCTCGCCCGACTGTTCCAGCCACGGTCCCTGCTCGATGTGCGCTTCCATGAAGCCGGTGAACATCTCGGGCGGCACCCAGTCCCCCGCAAGGTCCGCCATCCGCGCCCGCGCGTCACCGAAGGACAGCCCGCCGTGGTCGGTCAGCCGGTCGGCGTCCTCCAGCGACAGCTTGCCCCGCCAGACCGTGCTTCCGGTGGTCACGCCCCAGCGGCCTTCCTCGTCCTGAAACGACACGACCGACACCGGCGGCCCGCCCGCCTCTTTCGCGGCGCGCGCCACCTCCAGCCCGCAGATCACGCCCAGCGCCCCGTCCAGCCAGCCGCCCTCGGGCTGGCTGTCGGAATGCGAGCCCATCAGCAGGCTGCGGTCGCCGGCCAGCCCGAACAGGTTGCCCACCGGATCGAACCGCGGCTTAAGCCCGGCCTCGGCCATCCGCCCCGCCAGCCATTTTCGAGCCTCGATGTCGGCGTCGGAATAGGCGGGCCGGATCACGCCCTTGCCGATTCCCGACGCCCCGAACTGCCGCAACGCATGGAGATCGGCCAAGAAACGGTCGGGTTGAACAGGGATCATTGGAAGCACCTCGGGCTGACGGTTTCGGCCCGATTGTAATTTATCATGATCGTTTTCGCCATGCCCTGTTGACGTCGGGCAATTCGCCCGCGTTCCGGGCGTGACCTTGCGCCCCGCCCACGCTAAGCCACCGGGAAAGGAGCATACGATGGGTGAAGTCATCCTTGTCCGTCACGGACAGGCAAATTCCGCCTCGCAGGACGAGGAAGGGTACGACCGTCTGTCGGACCTTGGCCGCCAGCAGGCGCTGTGGCTGGGCGACTGGCTGCGCACTCACGAAGCGCCGTTCGACCGGGTGCTGATGGGCAGCCTGCGCCGCCACCGCCAGACCGCCGAGGCGATCGGCGCGGTGGGTGCCACGCCCGAGGAAGACACCCGCCTGAACGAGATGGATTACTTCAACCTCGGCGCCGCGCTGCGCGATCACTCGGGCCGGCCGATGCCCGCCGGGCCAGAGGACTTCGCGACCCACATCGTCGAGGTCATGGAAGCATGGCACGGCGCGCTGATCCGCGGGCAGGAAACCTTCGCCGACTTCGAAAGCCGCGTCGCCGCCGTGCTGCAAGCCGCCGCCGAACCCGGCGTGCGGGTGCTGTGCGTGACGTCGGGCGGGGTGATCGGGATGGTGATGCGCCACCTGTTGCAGCTTGATCCGCGCCGCATGGCGCATGTCCTGATGCCGATCCGGAACTCGTCGGTTCACCGCGTGATGGTGGCGCCGCACGGCACCATTCTTGCCGGGTTCAACGCCACGCCGCATCTTGACGCCGAAGACCGCGCCCATGCCCGCACGACCTATTAGGAGCCAGCCATGACACATCTTTGGGTCCGCGCCGAACAACGGGATCACGAACAGCGGGTCGGCCTGATGCCCGACGGCGCGAAGGCGCTGATCGAAAAAGGCATCCGCGTCACCGTCGAGGACAGCGCCAGCCGCGCGATCCCGATCGACGGCTACCGCGCGGCGGGCTGCGACATCGCGCCTGAAGGCTCTTGGCCCGACGCGCCCGCCGACGCCATCGTGTTCGGGCTGAAGGAACTGCCCGAGGCGAACTCGCCATTGATCCACCGGCACATCATGTTCGGTCACGCCTACAAGGGTCAGCCGGACGGGCGCATGTTGCTGGACCGGTTCAAGCTGGGCGGCGGAAAGCTGTACGACCTTGAGTACCTTACCGACGAGACCGGCCGCCGGGTTGCCGCCTTCGGCTACTGGGCGGGGTTCGCGGGCGCTGCGGTGGCATTGAAGTGCTGGGCGGCACAGCAGCGCGGCTCGATCTGCGGTCCGGTCGGTGTTTACCCGTCGTCGGACGCGCTGAAAGCGGACCTGTCGAAGGAACTCGACGCTACGGGCCAGCCCCGGCCCAGCGCCCTCGTGATCGGCGCGCTTGGCCGCGTCGGCACCGGCGCGTCGGACCTGTGCGCCGCGATGGGGGTCGAAACGACGAAATGGGATATGGCGGAAACCGCCCACGGCGGCCCGTTCCCTGAAGTGTTGCAGCACGAGATCTTCCTGAACTGCATCCTTGCCAACCCCGGCTGCCCCGTCTTCGTGCCGCGCTCTGCCGTCACGGCAGACCGGCGCCTGACCGTGATCGGCGACATCGCCTGCGATCCGACATCGGATTTCTCGCCGATCAAGGTCTACAACCGCGCGACGACGTGGGAAGACCCCGCGACCCGAACCGCCGGACGGCCGCCGCTGGACGTCACCGCCATCGACAACCTACCCTCGCTGTTGCCCGCCGAAAGCTCGGAGGATTACGCAGCCCAGCTTCTGCCGTCNCTGCTGACCCTCGACGCGCTGGACAGCGGCGTCTGGGCGCGGGCAAAAGCGGAATTCGACAAGCACGCCTGATCGTCGTCTGACCGGAACCATCCCCGCCGGACGCAAGACCGTTCCGGCCAAAAGACAAAAGACAGGAGCCTTCGCATGACCATCCACTGGTGCGGCACCGGCCTTTCCGCCATCCCCGGCCTGCGCAGCCTGATCGCGGACGGCCACAAGATCACTGTCTGGAACCGCACCGTGGACAAAGCCCGCGAGGCGGTCGGTGACATCGCGAAGGACATCCGTGCCTTCGACCTCGACGCTGTGGCAGAGGCGACCGAGAAGGGCGACGTCATCGTGTCGATGCTGCCCGCCGACTGGCACGTTCCGCTGGCCGAACTGGCAATCGCGAAGGGCGCGCATTTCGTGTCGTCGTCGTACATCGCGCCCGAGATGCGCGCTTTGGACGACAGCGCGCGGACCGCGGGCGTCGCGCTGGTCAACGAGGTGGGGCTGGACCCGGGCATCGACCATGTCATGGCGCACTGGCTGATGGCGGACTACCGCGCCTCTGCCGCGTACAACCCCAAGAACACGCTGTCCTTCCTGTCCTACTGCGGCGGCGTGCCGAAAATCTCGAACGCGTTCCGCTACAAGTTCTCGTGGGCGCCCGCCGGTGTGCTAAAGGCGCTGCGGTCGCAGTCACGGTCGATCCGCGACTTCACCGAGTTCGAGGTGAAACGCCCGTGGGATGCGATCAGCCATTACACTGCGCCCCTGCCGCAACCGGAAAGCTTCGAGGTGTACCCGAACCGCGACTCGGTGCCGTTCATGGCGGAATACGGGTTCGAACAGGGTTGGCCGGTGAAGGAGTTCGTGCGCGGAACCCTGCGCCTGAACGGCTGGGCCGATGCGTGGTCCGACATCTTCGCAGAGATCGAAACGCTGGCGGGGCCCGAGGGCGACGCCCGCATCGCCGAGATGTCGGCGGACCTGTGGAAGAAGAACGCCTATGACAACGGCGAACCCGACCGCGTCGTGCTGTGCGTCGACCTGAAGGCCGAGGACCACGGCAAGCCGGTGTATCACAAGACCTACGTGATGGACGCATGGGGCGACGCGCGCGGCACCGCGATGGCACGGCTGGTGTCGGAACCGGTGGCGCTTGCGGTCAAAGCCGTGATGGCGCACGAGATCCCGGCGGGCGTCAGCGCCGCGCCCAAGGATCCCAAACTGGTCGCGCGATGGATGGAACTGGTCGACCGGCTGGCGCAGCACCTACAGGTCGTCGACCAGCTGCGCTGAGCCGGCGTGCCGGGTCAGGCGACTTCGGCGTATTCGAAGATCCGGCACAGGCCGTCGTTCGACTCGACCAGTTCGTCCAGCACCACCTTGTCGAGATGGGCGTAGAACGCGTCCATCGCGCCAAGGATACAGCCGCGCAACCGGCATGCGCCGACCAGCGGGCAGGTGTTTTCGTCCGCGACCATGCATTCGACCAAAGGCACCTCGGCCTCCAGTTTGCGGAACACCTCGCCGACGGAAATGTCCGCCGCGGGGCGACCAAGCCGGATGCCACCGCGCCTGCCGCGGATCGTCGTCAGGAACCCAAGCTGCGCCAGCCGGTTCACGACGTGGCCAAGGTGGTTCTCGGATGAATTGCAGCCTTCGGCAATCTCGGCCTTGGTGACGTTCCGGTCCTTGTGGACCGCGCAGAACATCAGCACGCGCATGGCAAGATTGGTACGTTTGGTAATTCTCATCGGCCGGACTCCTGATCCTACGGCATCCATTGCCAGTAGCACCGGGTCCCCGGACCGTTATTGATGTAAATCAAGTGCGCATTAATCACGGGAAATGATGTTTCCCGCCCGCACGTTTTGAAACCTGTCCGTCAGGTCTCGTCGGTGTCCATGTAGGCGCCGATCACCTGCTGGTCAAAGTCGATGACGGATCCGGTGACGACGCCGGATTGCGGCCCCAGCAGGAACGCCACCTGTCCCGCGACATGCTCGGGCTTCACCAGCATTCCGAACGGCAGGGTCGCCTCGACCTCTTTCTGCCAGCCGGGACCGCGGCCGTGCCATTTCTGCTGAGTGATGTTTTCTCCGGGCGTGTCCATCCAGCCGACGTTGATCGCGTTCACGCGGATGCGGTGCTTTGACAGCGTGGCCGCCGAGTTCTTCGTGGTGAACAACAGCGCCGCCTTCGACGCGCCGTAGGGCGCAAGGAACGATGTGCCGCCGTGGACGGTGATCGACAGGATGTTCACGACGGTGCCGGCGATCCCTTCGTCCACGCACCGCTGCGCAAAGCGTTGCAGCGCAAAGAACGGACCCTTGGCATTCACCTCCATTATGCGGTCCCACAGCTCTGGCGTGGTGTCCAGAATGGACCCCCGGTCCATGATCGCCGCGCCGTTGACCAGCGCGGTGACGCGCCCCATCAGCCCGGCGGCCTCGTCCACCATCCGCGCGGCGGCGGCGTGATCGCCCATGTCGACGTGCAGGAAATGCGCCGTCACCCCGTCGACCGACAGCTCTGCCGCGACCGAGGGGCCGGTCTGGGTGTCGATCGACGCCAGCACCAGCTGCTTGCACCCCTGCGCGATCATCTCGCGTGCGATGGCCAGGCCCAGCCCCTGCGTGCCTCCGGTGATCAGGGCGCAGGTATCGGCATGGTAATCGGTCATGGGGTGTCTCCTTCTGTCGTCGCGAGATTGGCGCAGCATTGCCGCACGGGGTCAAGGCGACAGGCGTTCATCACGACGCGGGAAGACAGCTGGGTGCGTTCAGGTGCTGCGCGCAAGCGCAAGCGCGGTGACGACCGCGTGCAACAGCTCGGCGCGGCCCGCCGGTTTGTGAAGCACGGGACCCGCAGGCTCGAACGGCCCGGATTCGTGCTGACCGGTCAGGTAGATCACCGCCAGCCCCGGCGCCACCTCGCGCAGCTTTCCGGCCAGATCCGGGCCCTGCATCGCGCCCGGCAGGCGCACGTCGGACAGCAGCAGATCGAAAGGACCGTCGCTGGCATGCACCGTCTCGGCGTCCACGGCATCGCCGGCCAGTGTCACCCGATGCCCCATCAGCGCAAGCTGACGCAGCAGGACACGCGCGACCGCCGGGTCGTCCTCGACCAGCAGAACACGCAGCGCGGCGCCCTCGGACGCCAGCACCGCGCCAAGGCGATCCGGTGCCGCATTCGCCGGGTCCTCTGCCGGCAGGAACACGCGGAAGGTCGCGCCCTGCCCCGGCGCACTGTCCACCTCGATCCGCCCGCCCGCGCCCGANACCATCGTGTGGACCATCGACAGGCCAAGCCCGGTNTTGGTNNCGGCACCGCGCGTGCTGAAGAACGGCTGGAAGAGATTGGCGCGCACGTCTTCCGTCATGCCCTCGCCGGTGTCGCTGACCGAAAGCACCACCCAACGACCGGTGTCGTCCTGTACGTCCTGACCGGATAGCGTTAGCCGCCCGCCCGCGGTCTTCATCGCGTCCCGGGCATTCAGGACAAGGTTCATCAGAACGCTGTCGATCAACCCGCGTTCGACCCGCACCAGCGCGGTCACATCATCCATGTGCTGAACAAGCGCGATCCGCGGCGGAAGAGCACGCCGCAGCAACGGCGTCATCTCGGCCACGATGGCGTCCAGCCGAAAAAGCTCTGTCCGGTCTTGCGGGCGGCGCGCAAACCCCAGCAGGTTGCCGGTCAGATCCCGCGCCCGCGCCGCCGCGGCCGACACCTCGTCCAACAGGGCCTGCCGCTGCGTCTGGTCCTGCGTGACGTCCAGCAGGTCGAGATTGCCAAGGATCACCGACAGGAAGTTGTTGAAGTCGTGCGCGACCCCGCTGGTCAGCCGCCCCATGCTTTGCATCCGCTGCGACTCGGCATCGTCGCGGGCGGCCCGGTGTGCGCCAGAGACATCTTGCGCCACGCACATCACCCTGCTGTCCGGTCCGGGCACATCGTGGAACACCAGCCGGATCCGGCGCGTCCGTCCGTTCCTGTCGGCGCGCACCTTCAGATCGCGCGAGACACCCGCGCCCGGCCCGGGCAGACCGGCGACCGCAGCGCGCAGGCCGTCCCTTTCGTCGGGGCGCATGGCGTCCGCAAGATCCCTTGGCCGCGGCATCCGCGCCATGAAGGCATCGCGCGGCATCCCGAAGACCGACGCCATCTCGACCGTGCACGCCTCGCACGTCTGCGTGTCCATGTTCCAGACCGCATAGCCCAGCCCCGACGCCTGCCCCGCCAGTTCCAACACATCGCTCGACGGGGCAGGGTCGGCGTCGGCTGAATGCGCGCGCGGCTGGCGACAGACAATGGAGAATGTCGCAAGGGCCATCAGGCCAACAAAAGACAGCACGGCGGCATGTAAATTCGGAACCACCCAAAGAGGCGCCCAAGGCGCAATGACAAGTCCCAAAAGAAGCGTGCCAATGAACATCTTTCCGGCAAGCAACGTGCGATCTGAAACAGCCGAAATACGACACACATCGGAATCTGTACTGGACATGACGGTTTCCCCTAACCCTCAGACCCACATGCTTCGCCTCGACCGCAAGCACCCATAAAGAGCGAAACATGATAAGCACTCAAACCCTCACTAAGTGAGGAATTAATCAGGATATTTACATCTGACAACAGTAAAGAAAAGTTATTTTGGGCCATTCACGGCGCCAGTAAGTCAATTAAACCAAGATTCTTATCAAGATATAAAATTTAACAGTGTTATATTCAGGATTTTCTATTCAAATAGTATCCTTGGACACTGTCTTCACGTTTCAGGTCCGGGTCCCGTTCAGCCGGATCGCCGTACCCGCCCCCGCCCGGAGTCCGGACGTGAACCCTGTCGCCTGCTGTCAGCGGAATGTCCTGTTCTTTCGACAGATGCTCGGGCACATGCGCCGCGCCGTCACGCCAGACCGTCACCGCGTTCGGCGCGCCGTCCTCGCCGCCCAGCGCGCCCTGCGGACCGAACCGGCCGTGGTCCATCACGAAACTCGCACGGGCCTCACCCCGCCGCAGTTCGACCATGTAGTCCAGCCCGAAGCCGCCCCGATGTTTCCCGGCGCCGCCCGATCCCTCGTGCAGACGGTAGTGGTGGTAAAGGACGGGAAAGGCCTGTTCCATGATCTCGACCGGCGGCGCCTTCGAGATACCGATCGTCGAACATCCGTTCGACAGGCCGTCACCATCCGCGCTGCCGCCATAGCCGCCACCCGATAGCTGGTACATCACATAGCTGCGGCCGCGTTCGGGATCGAACCCGCCCAGCGCGAAGTTGCCAGAGGTGCCGGCGGGCGCCGCCGTCACCCGGTCGGGCAGCGCCTGCACCAGCGCGGCAAACACCGCCTCGGCGATGCGCTGGCTGACCTCGGCGGCGCAGCCCGACACCGGGCGCGGGTACTGCGCATCCAGAAACGTGCCCTCGATCCCGGTAACGTCCAGCGGCTCGAACGCGCCGGCGCTGATCGGCACCTCGGGGAAGATGTGGCGCACGGCAAGGTAGACCGACGACAGCGTCGTCGCCCGGACCGAGTTCATCGGACCAAGGCAGGGCGCGCTGGAGCCGGTGAAATCGAACACCAGCCCGTCGTCCCGGCGCGTCACGGCCAGCCGGATCGCAAGCGGCTCGTTCACCACGCCGTCGCTGTCGATCCATGCGGTCGCCTTGTAACACCCGTCGGGAATGCCCGCGATGAAGGCCCGCATCTGCTGCGCCGCGCGACGGCGCAGTTCGGCGATGGCCTCGGTCACGGTGTCGTCGCCGTAGCGGTCCATCAGCGCGTTCAGCCGGTCCTCTCCGACTTCCAGCGCGGCGGCCTGTGCCTTGACGTCGCCGATCCGCTGGTCGGCCACGCGGATGTTCGAACAGATGATCTGATAGATCTCGCGGTCCATCGTGCCGCGCTTGAACAGCTTCACCGGCGGCAGGCGCAGCCCCTCTTGTTCCACCGCCGTCGCGCTGGCGGAAAAACCGCCGGGCACGGCGCCGCCGGTGTCGGGCCAGTGGCCGGTGTTGGACAGCCAGCAATACAGTTCGCCGTGGCGATAGAACGGGCGGGCGAAACGCACATCCATCAGGTGGGTGCCGCCAAGGTAGGGATCGTTGACGATATAGACGTCGCCCGGCTCTGGCGGCGCGGTCTCTCCGCTGGCGATGCGTTCGGTCAGGACGCGAGTGGAATACTGCATCGTGCCGACGAACACCGGCAGCCCGCCCGCGCCCTGCGCGATCAGCGCGCCGTCGGCGGCGGCGTAGATCCCGTCAGAGCGGTCGTTCGCCTCTGCGATGACCGGAGAGAAAGCGGCGCGCGAGAAGGACAGATCCATCTCGTCGCAGACTTGCTGCAGGCCCGCCTGAATGACGGACAGGGTGATGGGGTCGAGGGTCATGCGTGGCCTCCGGAACAGCGCATAACGGAGGGCGGCGGCGACCCGCGGGGTGGCGCAATAGCGCCGCCCCATGGGGGCGGGTCGGCGCTGCCCGGACCGCTTTGCGCCCCGGGCGGTTCTGTGATCCAGATCATGCGCCCACCTCCACCAGCAAGTTCCCTTGCGCATCGCCGCGCGCCACGTCGCCGGGTTCCAGCAGCACCGTCGTGTCCATCTGCTCGATCACCGCCGGGCCTTCGATCACCGCGTTCAGCGGCAGCCACTCGCGGCGATAGACCGGCGTGTCGAACACCGCGTCGCCGAACCGCACGGGCCGCTCGCCGGTCTGCGCCTCGGCGACAGCCTCCTTCCGCCCTGCGGGATCGATCAGCGTCGACAGGTCGATCGGCAGCCGTTCTCCGATCACCGAGGTGTTCACGTTCACCACGCTTGCGCGGATTTCGGACAGCTGCACGCGGAACCGGTCGAAATAGACCCGCTCGAACGCCTCTTGCAGCGCCGCGCGCGAAATGGCCGGGTCCGGCACCGGAACGCGGATCAGGTGGGTCTGGCCGATGAACTGCATGTCCACCGAATGCACCCGCCGCACGCCCGCCAGCCGCACCCGTTCCGCCGCGATCAGCGCCTCGCCCTCGGCGGCCTGCTCGTCGAAGGCAGCGCGCAGCGTGCCCATGTCCAGCGTGTCCAGCGGGCGCCCCAGCGTGCGGACGTAGTCGTGCCGCAGGTCCGCAACCACGCAGCCGATGGCGTTGGTGATGCCCGGACGGGGCGGCACCAGCACGCGTGGAATGCTCAGTTCCTTTGCCAAAGCGCAGGCATGCAGCGGCCCCGCGCCCCCGAAGGCGAACAACGCGAAATCGCGCGGATCGGCGCCCAGCGACACGGACACCATCCGAATGGCCCCCGCCATCCGCGCGTTGGCCACGCGGATCACCGCCTCGGCCGCTTGCCCGGCGTCCAGCCCCAGCGGCGCGCCCAGCGCCGCGAAGGCATCGCGCACCGTATCCAGCGATACGCCGCCCTCGACCGCCAGCCGCGCCGGGTTCAACCGGCCCAGCAGCAGGTTCGCGTCCGAGATCGTCGGTTGCGTGCCGCCCCGGCCATAGCAGATCGGCCCCGGCACCGAGCCCGCGCTTTCGGGCCCCACCTGCAACAGCCCCGCCGCGTCCACCCGCGCGATGGACCCGCCCCCCGCACCCACGGTGCGCACGTCGACCATCGGAACGTGGATCGGCATCGCGTACTCGATCTCGGTCTCGTTCGAGACCTGCGGCTCTGCCCCCCGGATCAGCGCCACGTCGGTCGAGGTTCCGCCCATGTCGTAGGTGATCAGCTCGCCGATGCCCGCCGCACGACCCGTGTAGGCCGCCGCCATTACGCCCGAGGCCGGGCCGGACATCACCGTCTTCGCCGCCTCGTCCGCGACCCGCCGCGACGACACCATGCCGCCGTTGCCGTTCATCACCAGCAACTCGCTGCCATATCCCCCCTCGGCCAGCGCGTCTTCGAGCCGCCGGATATAGCGCGCCAGCAATGGCTGGACCGAGGCATTGACCGCCGCCGTCACGCCCCGCTCGAANTCGCGGCTTTCCGACAGCAGCGCGTGGCCCAGCGTGAT
The DNA here is from genome assembly GCA_002701395.1 of Maritimibacter sp. GTDB lineage: Bacteria > Pseudomonadota > Alphaproteobacteria > Rhodobacterales > Rhodobacteraceae > Psychromarinibacter > Psychromarinibacter halotolerans. The sequence continues at coordinate 77,291 of NZVC01000028.1, forward strand.
GTGATCGTTCGGCCAGACCATGCGCAGGATCTCGGCACAGGCCAGTTCGTGCGCGGGGTTGGCGTAGGAGTGCAGAAAATGGACGACGACGGATTCGCAGCCCGAGTCCAGCAGCGCCTTCGCGGCGTCGCGCACCGCGTCGCCGTCCAGCGGGATCAGGACCTGCCCGGCAGCGTCCATCCGCTCGGGCACTTCCAAGCGCAGGTTGCGGGGGATGATCGGGCGGAAGCTGCCCTTCATGCCATAGGGCTGCGGGCGGGTGCGGCGGCCCAGTTCCAGCACGTCGCGGAAGCCCCGCGTTGTGATCAGCCCGGTGCGCGACAGCTTGCGCTCCAGCACCGCGTTTGTCGTCGTGGTGGTGCCGTGGACGATCAGGTCCAGCGCGGCAAGGTCGGTCTCTGCCGCGTTCAACGCATTCAGCACCCCGAACGCTTGATTGTCGAGGGTCGAGGCAACCTTGGCCAGCCGCACCTCTCCGGTTTGCTGGTCCAGACGCACAAGATCGGTGAACGTGCCGCCCACGTCGACACCCGCCACCTGCCCGGTTCCCTCACTGTGCATGCTGCCCGCCCGTTCCACCTTTTGCACCAGTGAACGACCGCGCCATGCCGGGTGTCAATCCGCCGTCAGCGTCACACTGGCCGACACCGGCCCGTCGGCGGTTGCATAGGCGCGGTGATCGTTGGTGTTCAGCGCCACGCGCAAACTATGCGTTCCGGGCGGCAGGGTGCCGATCCGGTATTCACCACCGAACACGCGGCCCAGCTTCAGCCCGTTCAGGTACATGTGCGCATGCCCCGCGCCCGGAACGTGGGCNGCGTCCACCGCATCCGGGTCGAAAGTGAAATCTGTCGTCGCGATGCGGATCAGCCAGCCGCCGTCGAAGGCCTCTGCCTCCAGCGTGATGGTTGGCGCGGTCTCGTCCTCGGGGACCACGTAGCTTTCATCATGCGACATCGCGGCGGCGCTATCGACTCGCGCCCGCGTCGCCACCGAACCCGCGACCTCGAAGTCCAGCGTGACCGGCACAAGGCGCCCGTCTTCGGCATCGTCCAACCCTGTCAGCATGGCATGCGCCCCGTCCATCGACAGCGACGGTTTCGCGCCCGCCGGAATGGCCAGCACCTCGGCGCCGCCAGCGTTCATGAACGGCAGGCGAGCCGCCTCGGTCGTCACGCCAAGAAGACGGTCCGGCCCGCCGGGGTTGTCGATGGCAAGCGTCAGGGCAAGGCCGTCGCCCATCGGAACCAGAACCGCGTCGGTAACGGTGACCGGCGGCGCGGTCCGGAACAGGCCCGACAGCACAAGGACTCCCCCCGCCATCACGAGGATCAGGAAAGCTCCGAGCAAGGCGAGGGGTTTCAATGGGTGCACCACCGGCTAAAGATCATCGCATGAAGCCTAAACGTCTGTCGCCGCTGTACAAGGCCCTGCCGCTGCTGTTGCCCGCGCAGGCGGATGCGCACGCATCGGAACAGGGGCTGGTGCTGCTTTTACCGACAGATGTCTACACCGGCGCCGGGGTTGCGGCGGTTGCGGCCACCGTCGTGCTACTGGCCTTTGCCCCGGCGGGGCTGATGACACGGCTGATCGCGACGGTCCCGCTGTGGCGGGCGCGGCCCGGACTGTTGCCCGTGCTTACCAGTTGCCTGTCCTTCCTGTGCCTGCTGGTCGTCGTGACCGCAGGTTTCCTTGGCCCGCGCGATCCGCTGGCGAATCCGCTGCCTCTAACGGTCTGGACGATCTTCTGGATCGGGATGGTCACGGTGCAGGGGCTGCTGGGTGACGTCTGGCGCTGGGTGAACCCGTGGTCCGGCCCGCTGGCGGTGCTGCACCGCGCGTTCGGGCCGTGGCCCGTCTATCGGGTGCGCGGCGCGTGGCCCGGCGCCCTGACCTTCCTTGCCTTCATGGGCTTTCTGCTGGCCGATCCCGCCCCGTCCGACCCCGACAGGCTGGCTGCGCTGGTGTCGGTCTACTGGCTGGCCACCTTCGTGGCGTCCTGTATCTTCGGTCCGCGCTGGCTGCGGCGGGGCGAGGGGCTGACGCTGTCGCTGACCGCCTTCGCCCGGCTGGGCGTGTTCGGGCGGCGCGGCGGCCGCCTGCGGGCGGGGCTTCCCGGCTGGCAGATCGCAACACGCGGGGCCGGGCCGGGGCTGGCGCTGATCTCGGTTCTGCTGCTGGGGTGCGGCAGTTTCGATGGCGTGAACGAGACGTTCTGGTGGCTGGCGCGGCTGGGCCTGAACCCGCTCGAGTTTCCGGGCCGTTCATTCATCGTGGCACAAAACCTGCTGGGGCTTGTGCTGGCCAACCTGCTGCTGGTCGCCGTTCTTGCCCTGACGCTGTGGCCCGGTCTTCGTCTGGCGCGCAGCGACATGAGCCTGATGCGGGCCTTCGCGCTGTTCGCGCCCTCGATGCTGCCCATCGCGTTGGGGTATCACGTTGCGCATTATCTCACGAGCTTCATGGTCGACGGGCAATACGCGCTGGTCGCGCTTAGCGATCCGTTCCTGACCGGGGCCGATCTGCTGGGTCTGGGGCAGTTCTATGTCTCGACCGGGTTCTTCAACACGACCGACACCGTTCGCAGGATCTTTCTGACGCAGGCCGGGGCGGTGGTCGCCGGGCATGTTCTTGCGGTTCTTGTCGCCCACGCCATCGCGATCCGCGCCTTCGGATCCCACCGCCGCGCCGCGCTTAGTCAGGCGCCTTTGGCGGCGTTCATGATTGCCTACACTTTGTTCGGTCTCTGGCTGTTGTCGTCACCACGCTTCTAATCGGCTGGATTTTCGTGGACATATACAAGAGTTGCCCCGCACCATTGCCGGGCAACGGATCCAAACCGGGGGGTTTCCGATGACCGACACGACATCCACCACACGACGGGGCGCGCTGAAGACGCTGGCCGCAGGCGGGGCCGCCGCCGCGTCGCTTCCGCTCTGGGCGCGCTACACCCACGCGCAGACGGCAGAACCGATCAAGATCGGCTTTCAGGTTCACAGTACCGGCATCGGCGCCGCGTACGGCCGCTGGTACGACCGCACGACCACCGCAGCCGCCGCGCTGATCAACGAGGCCGGCGGCATCAACGGCCGCCCCATCGAGATCATCGCCGAGGACGATGGCACCGACCCGCGCCGTGGCGCCGAGGTGATCGAACGGTTCGCCAACCAGCACGGCTGCGACATCGCCTTCGGCACCCTGTTCAGCCACGTCGTCATGGGCTCTGCCCCGCGCGCCGGTGAACTGAAGCTGCCGTATTTCGTCGTCTCGGAAGGTCACCACGTCGCGTCGGGCGCGCTGAACCGCTGGACGCTGCAGCCGGGCATCACCGATGTCAAAAGCCAGGTTTCGGCGGTGGCACCCTTCATCGCCAATTCGATCGGCAAGAAGGTGACGATCATCTACCCCGATTATGCCTTCGGCCACGATCACCGCGACAACCTTCCGCCCGCGATCGAGGCTGCCGGGGGCGAGATCGTCGGCATGGTGCCGATCCCACCCACCGAAACCTCGTTCACCCGCTACTTCCCGCAGATCCCGCGCGAGACCGAGGTCGTGTATCACGTCATGATCGGCCCTGCCGTCCTGACCTTCGTGCGGGAAATGGGCGAATTCTTCGGCCCGTCCGCGCCCGCCATCTTCGGCTTCATCGACTCGCTCGAGGCGATCGACCTGTCGTCTCCGGGGCTGGAATTCCTGGACGGCACCTATTTCTGGGAAGGCAACCCGCGCTATTCGCAGGGCAACAACGAGTACGACACGTTCTACCGCGAAAAGGTGGGCGTGGATGCCAACGGGGCATCGGTGTCCGACCCGTCCGACGTGTCCACCTACGCCCACATGTTCGGCTGCTGGGAAACGCTGCACGTCATCAAGGCCGGGATGGAGGCCGCAAGCTACGCCGGACCCGACGACCGGCAGGCGCTGGTCGAGGCGGTCGAGGCGATGACCGACATGCCACAGTCGAACGCCCACCCGCAGGGCGACAAGGTGTTCAACGGCAAGACACACCAGGTGTTCGGCCACCAGTACATCAGCCAAGTCGGGGACGGCCGTCTGAACGTGGTGGCAGAAACCTCGATCGAGGACGGGATGTACCCGGACGAGGTCGACTACACCGCGATGTCCTTCTGATCCGCGTCGCGGCCTCGTACTGGGGCCGCGACGATCCTCGGTCTGTGCGCGCGGCGGCGTAACCCCGCGCGCATCACGCCGCCCCCCGTTTCGTCGCGCCCGTACGTTTGACCCTTGGCCGGAACGGGCGCCTAAGATCGCGGCTGTGTCCGTTTCGACAGCGACGAAACGCGGGATTGCGCTTGCCCGCCGGGACCTTACCGGGCAACGTCACCGGCATGGAATTCGGTCCCTATCTGATGCTTGCAACGCTGGAGGGCGCGGTCACCGCCGCGGTGCTGGCCTTGACCGCCGTCGGCCTGAGCCTTGTGTTCGGCATCATGCGGGTCGTGAACGTGGCGCACGGCGAATTCTTCATGCTGGGCGCGGTGCTGGCGTGGTGGGTGTCGTCGTGGTTCGGCGGCCCCGCATGGGTCGGCTTCGTCGCGGCAGCGGTGATCGCGCCCTTGCTGGTCGGCGTGCTGGCGGCCTTTGCGGACATGACCCTGCTGAAGCGGATCGAGTACGATCCCGAACGGACCATCGTGATCACCATCGGCCTGCTGTACGTGATCCAGCAGGTCACTCTGATGACCTATGGCCCCGACGCCCGCCCGGTCGAGCCGCCGTTCAACACGCGCCTTGCGCTGCCGTGGTTCGAACGGGGCGACAGCGGCTGGCAACTGTATTGGCCGTGGGGGCTGTCGACCACGTCGTACAAGCTGTTCGTGATCGGCGCGGCGGCGGCGCTGNTGGGCGTGGTCTGGCTGTTGATGCGGCACACCAAGATCGGCCTGATCATGCGCGCGACCCAACTGGACGGCGAGATGGCGCAGGCCTTCGGCATCCCGGTCGAGCGCGTCTATGCCTTTACCTTCGGCCTTGGCGCCGGGCTGGCGGCCTTGGCGGCGGTGCTGATCGTGCCTGTGCAGCAGGCGCATTACCTGATGGGGGGCGACCCGCTGCTGCTGTCCTTCATCGTGGTCATCATCGGCGGCCTCGGCAGCCTGCCCGGCACCGTGGTCGCGGCCTTACTGATCGGGCTATCGGACGGCATCATCAGCGTCTTCTTCTCGCCGACGCTGGCCAAGATCCTTGCGACGCTTCTGGTGGCGCTGGTGCTGGTGTTCCGACCGCAGGGCCTGTTCGGAACCCGCACGGCATGAGCGTTACGGCCCGCGTCCTGCTGTTGCATGGTGCGCTTGTCGCGCTGCTGCTGGCGCTGAACTGGCTGCTGCCCGTCTATCATCACGGCAACCTTGCCCGCGTCATGGTGCTGGCCACCTACGCGATGGGATACAACCTGCTGTTCGGCTACACCGGGCTGCTGTCGCTGGGCCACGCGATGTTCTTCTCGGCGGGCATGTACGGCATGGCGCTGACCGTGAAGCACCTTGGCTGGACGCCCGCCCCCGCGATGCTGGCGGGGCTGGTGTCGGGCGCGCTTCTGTCGCTGGCTGTGGGCGCGCTGGCACTGCGGACTGCCGGGGTCGCCTTCATGATCGTGACGCTGATGTTCGCGCAGGCGGCGTTCCTGACGATCCTGTACTTCGGCGAGTGGACGAACGCCGACGACGGCCTTGTGCTGCAGCGCGCCGAGCGGATGCTGTGGGGGCTGGACCTGACCAACGACACGACCCGCTATATCGCGGCGTGGGTGCTGTTCTCGGTCTGCCTTGGCCTGTCGCTGTGGCTGGTGCGGTCGTCCTTCGGCAAGGTCCTGATCGCGATCCGCGAGAACGAGCCGCGTGCGCAGATGCTGGGCTATGACACGTTCCGCCACAAGCTTGCGGCGGTGACCGCGTCGGGCACGATGTCGGCGGCGGCGGGGGCGGCCTATGGACTGCTGTTCGGCTACGCGGGCGCAAGTTTCGCGGGCGTGCAGTATTCGATCCTGCCGCTGCTGTGGGTGCTGCTGGGCGGCTTCGGCACCCTGATCGGCCCGTTCATCGGGACGCTGTTCACCTTCTACCTGATCAACATAACCTCGGGCTTCACCTCGGCCTACATGGCGGTGGTCGGCGCGGTGCTGATCGCGGTGACGCTGTTCGCCCGGCAGGGCATCGGCGGAGAGTTGCGGGCGCGCGTCTGGCGGTGGCTGCCATGACACTGCTGTCGACCCGTGGCCTGTCGAAAAGCTTCTCGGGCCTGCGCGCGGTGCACGAGGTGGATTTTGACCTGCCCGAAGGCGAGGTGCGTGCGCTGATCGGACCCAACGGCGCGGGCAAGACCACCTTCGTCGGGATGCTGTGCGGCCGGATCGAGCCCAGCGCGGGCAGCGTGTCGTTCGACGGGCACGACGTGACCGCCCTGCCCGCGCACCGGCGCATCCGGGCGGGCATGGCCTATACCTTCCAGATCACCAGCATCTTCGGGCGGCTGACCTGCCACGAGAACGTGGCGCTTGCCGTGCGCCGCCGGAATGGTCCCCTGTCGGACGTGACCCATGCGCTGGACCGGGTCGGGCTGGCCGACCGCGCCGAGCAACTGGCGGGCGACCTGAGCTATGGCCACCAGCGGCTGCTGGAGATCGCGATGGGGCTGGCGCAGAAGCCACGGCTTCTGATCCTCGACGAACCGACGCAGGGCCTTTCGGACACCGAGATCGACGCCTTCTGCGCCCTGATCCGCGAACTGAAGGCCGAAACCACGATCCTGCTGATCGAGCACAACATGGCCGTGGTCATGCAGACGGCCGACCGCATCACCGTCCTGAACTTCGGAGAGATCCTTGCCGAGGGCGATCCCGACCAGATCCGCGCCGACCGCACGGTGCAGGCCGCCTATCTGGGGACCGAGGATGCTTGAACTGCACGACGTCTCCACCGGCTATGGCGCGGCGCAGGTGCTGCGCGACGTGTCGCTGGACGTGCAGGCGGGCGAGATCCATTGCCTGCTGGGCCGCAACGGGGCCGGCAAGACCACGACGATGAAGGCCATCGCGGGGCTGCTGCCCGTCTGGAGCGGAACCATTCATCTGGACGGGACAGAGATCGGCGCGCTGCCCGCGCACCGGGTGGGGCGGACCGGCGTCGGGTACATCCCGCAGGGACGGCGGCTGTTCGGGGAACTGACCGTCGCGCAGAACCTAGAGATCGGTCTGATGACCCGCCGGTCCGCGCCCGCCGTGCGCGAACGCGCGCTGGACCTGTTCCCCCGCCTGCGCGAGCGGATGTCGCAACGGGCGCAAACGCTGTCGGGCGGCGAGCAACAGATGCTGGCCACCGCGCGTGCGCTGTGCACGGAACCCAAGGTGCTGCTGCTGGACGAGNCGACCGAGGGTCTGCAACCCTCGATGATCGCCGCGATCCGCGACGTGATCGTGCGGCTGCGCGGCGAAGGCACGGCGATCCTTCTGGTCGAACAGCGGATCGACGCTGTGCTTGCGGTGGCCGACCGGGTGACGTTCCTTGAGAACGGGCAGACCCGCGAAACATGGGACGCCGCCGATCTGCGCGCCGATCATTCCGCAATCGACCGCTACCTTGGCGTCTGACGCGGCAAGGCCCGTACAGTGACCGCAAGCGGTCGCTCGGGTTCCCGCAGGCGACCGTTTTCCATGCACCGCGCCAACGACAAAGCCGTCCCCGCACAGCCGGCATTGACAGGTGCCGCATCCGCCGCGCAGGCTTTGACCGGACAGTCAAAGGGAGCGCCGATTGCCGGCTTACCACAGCCCCTCCACCCTTGCGGACGCGCTGGAGATTCTGGCGTCGGGACCGGTGACCATCGCCGCCGGCTGCACCGATCTTTATCCCGCGACGCAGGCCAAGGCGCTGCCCGGCGACATCCTCGACATCACCGCCATCTCCGAGTTGTCCGGCATCACCCGCGATGACGCGGGCTGGCGGATCGGGGCGGGCGTGACATGGGCCGAACTGATCCGCGCGCATCTGCCGCCCGCGTTCGACGGGCTGAAGCGTGCCGCGCGCGAGGTCGGGTCGGTGCAGATCCAGACCGCGGGCACGGTGGCGGGCAACCTGTGCACCGCGTCGCCCGCAGGGGACGGGGCACCGTGCCTGATGACGCTGGACGCGACCGTCGAACTTGCATCCGCCACGGCGACCCGCAGCCTGCCGCTGGCACAGTTTCTGACCGGCGCGCGCCGCACGACACTGCGCCCGGACGAGATGGTGACCGCCATTCGCGTTCCCGACACGGCCGCTGCGGGACAGGGCGATTTCCTGAAGCTTGGCGCGCGCCGGTATCTTGTCATCTCGATCGCGATGGCCGCCGCCCGGTTCGAGACCGAGGGTGGCGCGATCACCCGCGCCGCGCTTTCGGTCGGCGCGTGCGGCCCGGTCGCCGCTCGCCTGTCCGGGTTAGAGCGCGCCTTGGAAGGCGTGCCGCTATCCGCTGCGGTCGACAAGGTGACGACCGACGCGGTCGCGCCGTATCTTTCGCCCATCGACGACATTCGCGGGGACGCGGAATACCGGATAGAGGCCGCAACCGAGCTGGTCCGCAGACTGGTGCTTCGCTGCGCAGAAAAACGCGTGGGGATCGCGGCATGAACCAGCCGTTCGGCANCCGAACCATGCGCCTGAATGGCGTCGAAACGCCCTTCGCCGCCGCACCCGGTCGCCGCTTGTCAGAGGTGCTGCGCGAGGATCTGCAACAGTTCGGCACCAAGATCGGCTGCGATGCCGGGGACTGCGGGGCTTGCACGGTTCTGCTGAACGGCAACCCGGTGTGCGCCTGCCTGACACCCGCGATCCGCGCCGACGGGGCCGAGGTGACGACCGTCGAAGGGGTGCAGAAAATCGTCCCGATGCTGCAGCGTTCTTTCCTGCGGCACGGCGCGGCGCAGTGCGGCATTTGTACGCCCGGAATGCTGGTCGCCGCCGCAGCATTGCTGCAGAAAAACGCCTCGCCCAGCCGCCGCGAGGTCGAGGATGCCTTGGGCGGCGTGCTGTGCCGCTGTACCGGCTACGCCAAGATCATCGACGCCGTGTGCGACATGTCGGGACTTTCCGAACCCGACAGCCCTAAGACGGGCGCCGCCGTCGGGGCGCGGCTGGAACGGCTGGACGGCGGGCCGAAGGTTGCAGGAACCGAGGTGTACGGTGCGGACCTTGTCCTGCCCGACACGCTAGAGGTGCGCGCCATCCGGTCGCCGCATCATGCTGCAACCTTCACGCTGGGCGACACCGCCGCATGGGCCGCAGCGGCACCCGGCCCGGTGCTGGTGTTTACCGCCGCCGACATACCCGGCCCGAACCTGTTCGGCACCATCCCGGATTATGTCGATCAGCCGGTCCTGGCAGAAGCGTCGGTGCGGCAGCGGGGCGAGGCCATCGCGATCGTCGTCGCCGAAACCGCCGTGCTGGACGCGCTGGACCTGTCGACATTTCCGGTGAAGTGGACCCCGACGCCTGCCGTCACCGATCTTGCGTCCGCCCCGCCCGCCGATCTTCATCCGCACCGCCCGGGCAACCTGATGATCCGGGGGCTTGTCCGATGCGGCGACGCCACCGCCGCGCTTCGGGACGCCACCTTCGTATCGGACGCGCAGGTCGAAACCGGCTTTGTGGAACACGCCTATATCGAACCCGAGGCCGGCATCGCGTGGATGGATGGCGACACGCTGGTAATCCGCGCCTGCACGCAGGCGCCGGTGATGGACCGGGACGAGACGGCCAAGGTGCTTGGGCTTCCGATTGACCGCGTCCGCGTGCAGCCTGCGGCGACGGGCGGCGGGTTCGGCGCGAAGCTCGACGTGTCGCTGCAGCCGCTGATCGGGCTTGCCACGCTGAAGACCGGACGGCCCTGCCGGATGATCTACAGCCGCAGCGAAAGCATGGCCTCGACCACCAAGCGGCACCCCGCGAAGATGACAGGCCGCGCCGGTTGCGATGCGGCGGGCCGCGTGACGGGGATGACCTTCGACGGGGATTTCAACACAGGCGCCTATGCCAGCTGGGGCCCGACCGTCGCGGTGCGTGTTCCTGTCCATGCCTCGGGCCCCTACCGCACACCGAACTACCATGCCGAGGCCCGCGCGATGCACACCAACGGCCCCGCCGCCGGGGCGTTTCGCGGCTTTGGCGTTCCGCAGGCCGCGCTGGTGCAGGAAACCCTGTACGACGACCTTGCGATCAAGGCCGGGATCGACCGGCTGGAATTCCGCATCGTGAACGCGCTGCGCGACGGTGACACCACCGTCTGCGGCCAGACGCCCGGCGGCATCGGTATCGCCGAATGTCTGGAGGCGCTGCGCCCCGCGTGGCAGCAGGCGCTGGCGCGGGCCGACACCACGGACCCGCGCAGGCTGCGCGGTGTCGGCGTGGCATCCTGCTGGTACGGCTGCGGGAACACCGGGCTGCCGAACCCCTCGACGATCCGCGCGGGGCTTCGCCGCGATGGGACGCTGGTGCTGCATCAGGGGGCGGCGGACATCGGACAGGGCGCGAACACGGTGATCGCACAGATCTTCGCGGACTCGCTGGGGCTGCCGGTCGGACAGGTCGCGCTGATCGACGGCGACACGGCGCTGACGCCGGATTGCGGCAAGACCTCGGCCTCGCGCCAGACCTTCGTGACCGGCAATGCCGCGCTGCGGGCGGGGCGAATGCTGCGCAGCGAAATCCTGTCGCTGACCAACGCCGGGGCCGCTGCGAAACTGTCTTTGCAGGGCGGCGCGCTGACCGTCACCGATGGCCGCGCGATCCGCACGATCCACCTTGCCGACCTGCCGGCGAACCCGCTGGGCTATGTGCTGTCGGCAGAGGAAACCTATGACCCGCCGACCCGTCCCTTGGACGAGAACGGGCAGGGCGAACCCTATGCCGTCTACGGCTATGGCGCGCAGGTGGCCGAGGTCGAAGTGGACGCGACCCTTGGCACGGCGCGCGTGCTGCGCATGACGGCGGCGCATGATCTTGGACGGGTGATGAACCCACTGCTGGCCGAGGGACAGGTCGAGGGCGGGATTGCCCAAGGCCTGGGGATGGCGCTGATGGAGGAATACATTCCCGGCCGCACCGAGAACCTGCACGATTACCTGATCCCGACCACCGGCGACATGCCCGAAATCCAGACGATCTTTGTCGAGAAACCCGACCCCGAGGGGCCGTTGGGCGCGAAAGGGTTGGGAGAACATGTCCTGATCCCCACCGCACCCGCGATCCTGAACGCGATCCGCCATGCCAGCGGCGCGCGGATCACGCGGCTGCCCGCGCTGCCGCATCGGGTGTTGGCCGCGATCCGGGAGGTCGGTAGGTGATGTTGGTCCTAAACCAAGCGGGGCTCGCCCCCCAAGCGTCCAGAGCGCCCGCCCGGCGGCACCGCCGGGCAGCCCCCGACCGCCCCCCCGGGCGGGGGCTTCACCCCCACCCGCGGCCGCGGGCTGCCCTGCTTTACATGGTCCGCCCATGACCACCCGCGCCGATACCTCCGACGGTGAGACCCCGCGCGTCAAAGCCGACAAGATCCGCTGCGATGCTTGCCCGGTCATGTGCTTCATCGCGGAGGGCCGCGCCGGGGCCTGCGACCGCTATGCCAACGAGAACGGGCAGATCGTCCGCTGCGATCCGCTGACGATCCTCGACAGCCGCCTTGCCGCCGGACAAGAGGTGGTGCCCTTCCTTGCCCGCGACTGGGACGGGACGATTGCCCCCGACAGTGCGCTGGTTCCCACTGCCATCGGCGCGGGCACGACCTATCCGGATTACAAACCTGCGCCGTTCCTTGTGTCGCGCAGCATCGACGGCGCCGATTTCGTCACCGTCGTGACCGAGGCGATCTTCAGCTATTGCGGTGTGAAGGTGAAGATCGACACCGACCGCCACCTTGGCCCCGAAGCCGCCGCCGTGCGCGCCGGGGGAGAGGTCATCGGCCACGTCACCACCGCCGAGTACGGCAGCCAGATGCTTTCGCTGGGCGGCGTCGATCACCTGACCGGCGGCTCCAAGGCCGAGGGGCGCGCGACCTGCGAGGCGATGCTGGCCCTGTGCAACGGCGAAGCGGTGACGCTGAATGTCGATACCGGGGCCGAGGTCGTGGTGCAGGCAGGGCAACCGCCCATCGTGGACGGTCAGCGCGAAGAGAAAATGCGCGTGGGCTGCGGGTCGGCCACCATCGGCATGTTCGCGGACCAGTGGCAGGGGCTGGTGGACGAGGTTGTCGTCGTCGACGACCACATCACCGGCGTCGTCAGTGAACATCAGGCGGGCAAGGTGATCGGCTGGCCCGACACCGGCATCCGCATCAAGGGCCGCCGGTCCACGCCGGGCCGCTATTTCCAGGTCGCCGAACCCGGGCTTGGCTGGGGCGGCACCAACATCGACGACCCGCTGACCATCCTTGGACCGTGGCGCCCCGAAAAGGGCGCGCGGCCCGGTCTGACCTTGCTGATGGTGTCCACCACCGGAGAACAGTACGGCTATTACGTGCTGAACGACGACCTTGTCCCCGAACCCGCACCGCTGCCCCCGGCGCTGCAACCGACGGTCGCGCTGATCGAAGAGAACTGCGAACCCGCGCTGTGCACGGTGATGTTCATGGGGGGCGCGGGCGGTTCGCTGCGCGCCGGGGTGACGCGCAATCCCGTGGCGCTGACCCGGTCCGTGCAGGCGTTGAAGACCACGGTCACCAGCGGCGGCGCGTCGGTCTATGTCTGGCCCGGTGGCGGCATCACCCTGATGGTCGACGTCACCACCCTGCCCGCGCGGTCCTTCGGGTCGGTTCCGACCCCCGCGCTGGTGGCGCCGCTGGAATTCACGCTGCGCAGCGACGACTACNCCGCCCTTGGCGGGCACACGTCCGAGATCCGGTCGCTGGACGACATCATCGCGACGGGCGGCGAATACGGGACGGCGGTCAAAGCTACGGGAAAACCCTGATGCACCGCGCATCCGCCGCGACGCTGCCCGACGGGCGGCTGCATCTGCATCACGGCCCGATGGACATCATCGCGGACGCCGCTGGCCCGGCGCGCGAAGACGCGCTTCGCCGCGCGGCGGCACGGTTCGACGGGCTGCTGGAAGAACTGGTGATCGAACTGCCGATGCTGCGCACCCCGGCCACGGAATTTCCAACTGTCGATGGTCCGGTCGCCCAGCGCATGCTGAACGCGGTCACGCCTTTCGCGCCAGAGTTCGTCACGCCGATGGCAGCCGTGGCGGGATCGGTCGCGGACGAGATCGTGGCCGCGATGGCGGGGGACGGCGTAACGCGCGCCCATGCCAACAACGGCGGCGACATCGCCTTTCATCTGACCGCCGGCGAACAGGCCAGCGCGGCCTTGGCGGGGCCGGTCCCGGCGCGCATCGACCTGCCGTTCGACGGCCCGGTGCGGGGCATCGCCACCTCAGGCTGGCAGGGGCGCAGCCATTCGCTTGGCATCGCGGACAGCGTGACCGTGCTAGCCGCCAGCGCGGCGCAGGCCGACGCCGCCGCAACGATGATCGCCAACGCCGTTGACCTGCCCGATCATCCCGGCATCCTGCGCACCCCGGCGCGCGAACTGTTCCCCGACAGCGACCTTGGCCCGCGCCCCGTGACCGTCGAGGTTCTGCCCCTGACCGAGGCAGAGCAAGCGATGGCCCTCAGCCGCGGCATGGCCGCCGCCGAACGGTACCGGGCAAGCGGGCTGATCGTGGCCGCGCTGTTGGTGCTGGGCGGTGACACGCGCACCACGGGTGATCTTTTCCCCGTGGCAGAATCGCGCTGAGCCATGCTATCCCTTGTGGCATGTCCAGCGCACACCCCAAGATAGACCCGGCGGAAAGCATCCGCACCCCGATCCGTCAGCTTGACGAAGCCGCGATCAACCGGATCGCCGCCGGCGAAGTCGTGGAACGTCCCGCCTCGGCGGTGAAGGAACTGGTCGAGAACGCTTTGGACGCGGGCGCGACCCGGATCGAGGTCGCCGTCGCCGATGGCGGCAAGACTCTGATCCGCGTCACCGACGATGGGCACGGCATCCCCGCCGACGAATTGCCGCTGGCGCTGTCCCGGCACGCGACGTCGAAGATCGACGGCACCGACCTGCTGAACATCCACAGCTTCGGTTTCCGCGGAGAGGCGCTGCCCTCGCTGGGCGCGGTCGGGCGGCTGACGATCACCTCGCGCTCGGGCGACGAAGCGGCGACCATCGCCGTTTCCGGCAGCCGGATCGACCCGGTGAAACCCGCGGCGCTGAACCGGGGCACCGTGGTCGAGCTGCGCGACATTTTCTTCGCCACCCCCGCGCGGCTGAAATTCATGCGCAGCGACCGCGCCGAAAGTCAGGCGGTGGGCGACGTGATCAAGCGGCTGGCGATGGCCGAGCCCTATGTCGGCTTCACGCTGCGCGACGTCTCTGGCGGCGGCGAGGGGCGCGTGACCTTCCGCGCCGATCCCGAAACGGGTGATCTGTTCGACGCCTTGCACGGGCGGCTGGGGCGCATCCTTGGGACCGAGTTCGCCGAGAACGCGCTGCGGATCGGGGCCGACCGCAACGGGCTGTCGCTGTCGGGATATGCCGCGCTGCCGACCTATTCGCGCGGGTCCTCGGTGGCGCAGTACCTGTTCGTCAACGGACGGCCGGTGCGCGACAAGATGCTGCTGGGTGCGCTGCGGGCGGCCTATTCCGATTACCTGTCGCGCGACCGGCATCCGGCAGCGGTGCTGTTCATCGAGTGCGACCCGCATCTTGTCGACGTCAACGTTCACCCCGCCAAGTCCGAGGTCCGGTTCCGCGAACCCGGCATCGCGCGCGGTCTGATCGTATCTGGCCTGCGGCACGCGCTGGCCGAAGCCGGGCACCGCGCCTCGACCACCGTGGCTGGTGCGACGCTGGGCGCGATGCGTCCAGAGGCACCCGAAGGGTCCGCGCCGCGCGTGTACCAGATGGACCGCCCACGCGGCGGGTATGCCGCGCCGCACCATGCCTCGTCGCGTGCGCTGACCGAAGCCCGTGATTGGCAGGCCCCTGATTGGCGGGCCCCGTCCGCCCCTGCCCCGCAGTACGGCTTTGCCGAAACCGGGGCGCGGCAGGCGCGGGTCGAACCCGTGATCGAGGATGACACGCCCGACGCGGCGCCCGCGCATCTGCCGCTTGGTGCGGCGCGCGGGCAGGTTCACCAGAACTACATCATCGCCCAGACCGACGACGGCATGGTCATCGTCGACCAGCACGCGGCGCACGAGCGGCTGGTGTACGAGAAGCTGAAACGCCAGATGGCCGAGAACGGCGTCGCCGCGCAGGCACTGCTGATCCCAGAGGTGGTCGAGATGTCGGACGGCGATGCGTCCGCCCTGCTGGACTTGGCCGACGACCTGCAACGTCTGGGCCTGACGATCGAACCCTTCGGCGCCGGAGCCGTGGCGGTACGCGAAACGCCCGCGATCCTTGGGCAGGTCGACGCCGCCGTCATGCTGCGCGACATCGTGGATGAACTTGCCGACATGGGCGACAGCCAGACCGTGAAGGACCGGATCGAGGCGGTGCTGTCCCGCGTTGCCTGCCACGGATCGGTCCGGTCCGGGCGCCGCATGACCGGCGACGAGATGAACGCGCTGCTGCGCGAGATGGAAGCGACGCCGCATTCCGGTCAGTGCAACCACGGACGTCCGACCTATGTCGAACTGAAGCTGTCCGACATCGAACGGCTGTTCGGCCGCACATGATCGAGATTGGCGGCACCGCCTATTCGCTTCAGGATCCCGTCGTCTGGGTCGCGCTTGGCGGCGGCGGGCTGCTGCTGCTTCTTGTCCTGCTTCTGATCGTCTCGATCCGCCGCGCGGGCCGGTCCGCCGCTGCGGCCGAGAAGGTTTCTGCGCATATGGCCGGGCTGGGACAGCGCGTGCAGATGCTGTCGGACGGGCAGCAACAGCTGTTCGGCGGGCTGAATTCCGTATCCGAGGCGCAGGCGGTCCAGCAGGCGCAGACGCTGAAACTGATGGAACAGCGGCTGGCCGAGGTCAGCCGGGTGACGGGCGAGGCGCTTCAGGGCTCGGCCACCCGCACCGCGCGGTCGCTTGGGGCATTGCAGGAACGGCTTGAGGCCATCGACAAGGCGCAAGAAAACATCACGCGGTTGTCGGGCGATGTGCTGTCGCTGCAGGATATCCTGTCGAACAAGCAGACGCGCGGGGCGTTCGGGGAAATCCAGCTGAACGACATCGTGGGCAAGGCTCTGCCGTCGGACAGCTATACGCTGCAGGCCACCCTGTCGAACGGACGGCGTGCCGATTGCCTGATCCATCTGCCGGAACCTCCGGGGCCCATCGTCATCGACGCAAAGTTCCCGCTGGAGGCCTACGAACGGCTTCGCGCGGCAGAGGACAAGGCCGCGCTGGCCGAGGCGCAACGCCAGATGCGCACCGCCGTGCGCACGCATGTCCGTGCCATTTCCGAGAAGTACATCCTTGATGGCGAGACCGCCGACGGCGCGCTGATGTTCTTGCCGTCGGAAGCGGTCTATGCCGAACTGCACGCGAACTTCCCCGAACTGGTGCGCGAAGGCTTCGACGCGCGGGTCTGGATCGTGTCGCCCACCACCTGCATGGCCACGCTGAACACGATGCGCGCCATCCTCAAGGACGCGCGGATGCGGGCGCAGGCGGGGGCGATCCGCCAGACGCTGCGGCTGCTTCACCGCGACGTGGAACTGGTCCTGCAGCGCGCGGGCAAGCTGGAAACGCATTTCCGGCAGGCGCGCGAGGATGTCGAGGGCATCGGCACCGCCGCCGAACGCGCCGGCAAGCGGGCGGCGAAGCTGGACAACTTCGACTTCGAAGAATTGGAACCGGACCGGGACGGCGCTGTGGTGCCCCTGCCCCGGAACGGTTAGGGGCCGACGTCCAGCCTGATATCCGCCTCGGTCGTGTAGGGCGCACCGTTCAGGACAGCGATACGTGTACCGTTCAGCAGCACATCGGCGTCGGCGCCATCCGGCGATGGCGCGACCTGAACGTGCGGGGGGCCGTCCGCCACCCAGTCATCCCCCACCTGAATACGCAGCAGATCATCGCCCGGCGCAAAACCCGGAACCTCCGCCGGCATGGCGGCAGAACCGGTCTGCCAGCCGCCATCCGCCAGTTCGGCATCCGGGTCCACGGGGTCCAGCACGTCATCCGTGCCGTCGGGCCCGGGGCTGTCCGGCGTGTCGGGATCGACCGGATCAAGGACGTCTCCTGCCACGTCGGGCCCCGGCTGGTCGGGGGTGTCGGGATCGACGGGGTCCAGCACATCTGCCGTATCGTCCGCCTCGTCGGGGTCCACCGGGTCAACAACGGGGCCGTCCACCTCGGGGCCCGGCGAATCCGGGGTATCGGGATCGACCGGGTCGATCACGTCGTCCTCCCCGTCCGGGCCGGGCGTGTCCGGTGTATCGGGGTCCGTCGGATCCACGACAACGTCGCCAAGGATCGTCGATGCCTCGTCAAGGCTGATCTCCAGCAGGTCGCCCGACGACAGATCGAGGACCGACAGAAAGACATCCGCCGTCGGCACCTCCTGCAAGCCGGGGAAGGTCAGCGTCATGACCTCGTCATCTGCGAAAGCGATGGACAGGCGCGCGGTGTCGTCGGACGTGGCGGTGTCGAAGAACAGGTCATCCCCGACGCCGGTCAGGTCCAGCACGACGCTGTCCTCGCCCGGCTGGAAATCGGGGAAGCTGTGCTCTCCCGGCCCGGCGGCAAGCAGGTGCCGCGCGCCGTCCCGTGACGCGTCATCGTCCGAGGACCCGCCGGCCATGTCGTCCAGCGGCGTGTCTTCGGTTCCGTGCGGCGTGTCGGGGTCTGGCTCCGGCGGCTGGCCCGGGCCGAAATTGGATTCAAGGATCGGCATCGCCGCGAACGGCAGCAATCCGAGCAATAGCAAAGCGGCAATCAACGTCCCACCTCCGGCGATGCCCCCACGCGTGTTGTAAGGAGCAGACCTGAAGGAAGAGTCGCAATAACCTTTAGGGTTTAAGCTTAACGGCTGCGCCCTACCCGGCTTCGACGAGGCGCACCGCGTCGGCGGTCAGGGGNCCGTTCACCGACTGGACCCGCGCGACCTCGGCCCCGTCCAGCGAAACGACCGATGTGCCGTTGTCGTCGGTCACGGACACATCCGGGTCCGTCATGCCGACCGGCAGTTCCACGACGATCACGTCAGAGGCAGGGTCGAAGGCGTCCAGCGTTTCGGGGCCCTCGGGGTCATCGGCTTCGGGTGCATCGACCAGCGTGGCAACGTCCATCACCGGCGTGTCGCCGGATTCGCCGCCCGCGACCTCTGGGTCGTCCTCGGCGGGCGCTTCGTCATCGTTGGAGAATGCGTCAAGCGACAGGCCCAACAGCATCATGCCCAGCAGCATGGCAAGACTCATCATACCCGATACCCCGGTTTCAGGTTAAAGCAGCACGCTGACGCTATCGTTTCGCCATGAGTTCGACAAAATTCCGCCCAATTTCGCCGGGACTGCGCCGTTGCGCCGCGATTGTACCGACGCGTTGCCGGAATTGTCCGGCAGGCGGAAACACCACGCGCGATCTGTCGAGATTCGCGCTTTGCAAAGCCCGGNCGATGGACTATATGCGCGGCTTCCGTCCGGACGATCCGGGCGGTTGCCTCTCCACGGGCCCTGCTGGACGACATCCCGGCTTGCGCCATCAATCCGAAAGGAGACCACGATGTCGATTACTGTCGAAGAAAAGACCCGCCTGATGAAGGAATTCGCCACCAAGGACGGTGATACCGGTTCGCCGGAAGTCCAGGTTGCGATCCTGACCAGCCGCATCTCGACCCTGACCGAACACTTCAAGACCCACAAGAAGGACAACCACTCGCGTCGTGGCCTTCTGAAGCTGGTGGCTCAGCGCCGCAAGCTGCTGGACTACGTGAAGGGCAAGGACGTGAAGCGCTACCAGGACCTGATCCAGCGCCTCGGCATCCGCCGCTAAGCGACGGCACAGTCCGATTTTCGACGCCCGCCCGGTCCGCCGCGCGGGCGTTTGATTTTCCTGCTTTCGAATTTTCGGCGAAAGCCCACCGGCCATCGGCGCATCAGACCAACCGGCGCATCGGCGCGCGATTGCAGATCACGATGAACTGGCCGCCAGCCTCTAGCAGGTGAAACCCGCGCGCCCGCACTGCGGCGACGAAGGTGGCGCGCCCGATCTCAGCCTCGACCCAATCGACCGAACGGCGGACCACGCCGCCATCCCCGACCGCCTTGGCAGAGAACAGAAGTTCGATCCATTGATCCGGGCGGCTGCAAGACGGCATGACCATGCCGCAACCTTTCCCGGGCGGGGTTAACATTTCCTGAACAGGTGACCCGCCGTCAGAGAAACCGGTTTCAAAATGCGCCATTCTCCTGTATGGCCCGCCCATCTGAGACGATGTGCACCAGTCCCCGGCACGCGAAATGGATGACAGGGGACGGCGGCAATGGGGCCGCCAATCAAACGGGAGACCCGGGATACGCCCGGGAGGGCTCCCTCATAGGATACGCATATGTTCAACGTTACGAAGAAATCGATGCAGTGGGGCGAAGAGACGCTTACACTGGAAACGGGCAAGGTTGCCCGTCAGGCCGACGGCACCGTGATCGCCACTCTGGGCGAAACGTCGGTCATGGCGAACGTCACGTTCGCCAAGAAACAGAAGGAAGGCCAGGACTTTTTTCCCCTGACCGTCCACTACCAGGAAAAATACTACGCCGCCGGTAAGGTTCCGGGCGGCTTCTTCAAGCGCGAGGCCCGGCCGACCGAAAAGGAAACGCTGACCGCCCGCCTGATCGACCGTCCGATNCGCCCGCTNTTCGTCCCCGGCTTCAAAAACGAAGTTCTGGTGATGTGCACCGTGCTGTCGCACGATCTGGTCAACGACCCCGACATCGTCGCGATGATCGCCGCCTCGGCCGCGCTGACGATTTCCGGTGCGCCCTTCATGGGCCCGATCGCCGGTGCCCGCGTGGGTTACGAGGATGGCGAATACATCCTGAACCCGGAAGTCGACGACATGCACAAGCTGCGTGAGAACCCGGATCAGCGTCTGGACCTCGTCGTCGCCGGCACCAAGGAAGCCGTGATGATGGTGGAATCGGAAGCCTACGAGCTGACCGAAGCCGAGATGCTGGGCGCCGTCACCTTCGCGCACGAGCAGATCCAGCCCGTCATCGACCTGATCATCGATCTGGCCGAAGACGCCGCGAAAGAGCCGTTCGACTTCCAGCCGCCCGATTACTCGGCGCTGTACGACGCGGTGAAAGCTGCGGGCGAAGAGAAGATGCGCGCTGCATACGCGATCACCGACAAGCAGGAACGGACCACCACCGTTTCCGCCGTCAAGGAAGAGATCATCGCCGCGCTGACCGAAGAGCAGCAGGCCGATGCGAACCTTGGCTCGGCGCTGAAGAAGCTGGAATCCAGCGTTCTGCGCGGTGATGTCGTCAAGAACGGTCGCCGCATCGACGGCCGTCGCACCGACGAGGTACGCCCGATCGTTTGCGAAACCGGCCTTCTGCCGCGGACGCACGGTTCGGCTCTGTTCACCCGTGGCGAGACGCAGGGCCTTGTGGTCACCACGCTTGGCACCGGCGACGACGAACAGATGATCGACGCGCTGAACGGCACCTACAAGTCGAACTTCCTGCTGCACTATAACTTCCCGCCGTACTCGGTCGGTGAAGTGGGCCGCGTTGGTTCGCCGGGTCGCCGCGAAATCGGTCACGGCAAGCTGGCTTGGCGCGCGCTTCAGGCCGTTCTGCCTGCCGCAACCGACTTCCCCTACACCATCCGCGTCGTGTCGGAGATCACCGAGTCGAACGGTTCGTCGTCGATGGCTTCCGTCTGCGGCGGTTCGCTGTCGATGATGGATGCCGGTGTTCCGCTGAAAGCGCCGGTGGCCGGTGTGGCCATGGTCCTTGTGCTGGAAGAAGACGGGTCCTACGCGATCCTGACCGACATCCTTGGCGACGAGGATCACCTCGGCGACATGGACTTCAAGGTTGCGGGGACCGAGAACGGCATCACCTCGCTGCAGATGGACATCAAGGTCGCGGGCATCACGCCCGAGATCATGGAAAAAGCCCTGGCTCAGGCCAAAGAGGGCCGGATGCACATCCTCGGCGAGATGGCCAAGACCCTGACCGAAGCGTCGGGCTTCTCCGAGCACGCGCCGCGCATCGAAACGATGACGGTTCCGCAGGACAAGATCCGCGAAGTCATCGGGTCGGGCGGCAAGGTCATCCGCGAGATCGTGGAAATGTCGGGCGCCAAGGTCGACATCAACGACGACGGCGTGATCAAGATCGCCTCGCCGAACGGCGAAGCCATTCAGAAGGCCTATGACATGATCTACTCGATCGTGGCCGAGCCGGAAGAAGGCAAGATCTACAAGGGTAAGGTCGTGAAGATCGTCGACTTCGGCGCCTTCGTGAACTTCTTCGGCAAGCGTGACGGCCTTGTGCACGTCAGCCAGATCCTGCCCAAGCGCCTGAACCATCCGTCGGATGTGCTGAAGGAAGGTCAGGAAGTCTGGGTCAAACTGCTGGGCTTCGATGATCGCGGCAAGGTTCGCCTGTCGATGAAGATCGTCGATCAGGAGACCGGCGAAGAGATCGCGGAAGAGAAGAAGGAAGAAGCTGCCGACTAAGGCGCTTCGACCTTAAAAGTTACGGAAGGCCCCGGCAGCGATGCCGGGGCCTTTTGCGTTGCAGGCTGCGAATGGCGATGTGCCATCATCCAACGCGTGTTTTCGGCATACATGCAGGCAACACAGACTTGAGAAACTCATCTTTAAAATTAGGCATTTATTGAAGCGTTATTGGCAATCTTCGCAGATATACGAGAATTTCCGTATGGTTATTCTTGATCCAAGGCACCACATGCCGTTGATGAAAATCACACCGGATGAAAACCCGGCAACGCATGAGAAAAAACATCGAAACCGCCGCTCAGGAACGACAAGAGGTACATTTGAGAAGAAGATATTAAGTATAAATTTTGAATAATGCGCGAAGGTCCCGGCAAATTACATTTGCCCTAGCCTCTCGCTTTTCTCGCCGCTGCCTTATTCTGGCCGTGGCGGCAATGTGTAGATCCCGGCAAGCAGCCCCGCTTCCTCCTCCTCCCTCCGCGGGGCTGCTTGCGATCGGCGTTGAAGTCTTCTGAGCCCCCCAACCGAACTTGGTAATGTAAAGAGATCGGTATCGTGACACACCCGTTCAAGCCGGCCCTGAAGGGCGTTTTCCTTGCCGCGACACTTGCCCTTCCGGGCGCGGCCATCGCGCAGGGCTTGCAGCAGGCCGTCATCGATTTTGTCCAATGCTACGAAGAGCCCGCTTTGGCAGAAACGATCGTGGACATGGCGACCGGCGGCATCCTGAACCTGTCCGCCAAATGGCACGAAGACAGCAGCAGCTGCTTTCCCTTCAATGGGGGCGGCCTGACCATCAACGGGATTACCTTCGACACGATCTGCGCCTTCGACGAGAACGTGAACGTGCCGGGCTGGTCCACCTATTTCGAGCGTGGCCCCGGCACCAGCCCCGGCACCTTTCTGGAGCTGCGCAGCCAAGCGTCGGTGTCCGTTCTGGAAAGCTGGGCGCTTCAGCTGTCGCCGTCTGGCTATGGGATCGACATCGACACCCTGTACGGCGGCGGTGCCTATGTGATGTGCTCGAGTTGGTCGATGGAAAGCGACTCGTACATCGAAGACGTCGAGATCTACGAAGAGTATCAGGACGCGATGGTCGTCGACCCGGACGGCTACACCAACATCCGCAGCGGGCCGGGCACCAATCACGCCATCATCGGCCGCGTGTACGCCGACGAAATCAACATGGAGGTCATCCCCACCAACCAAGGGTGGTGGCAGGTCCGGACCTATGACGGGGTCGAGGGCTGGATGCACTCTTCGCGGATCGAACTGGTCTATCTCGATCAGAAATGATCCGCCCGAAAAGGCGAACCAAGGCCGCGTCCGACAAGCTTCGGGCGCGGCTTTTTCATGCGCTCCGCCGCCGGCGTTCTGCATGGTGCACGGTCGAAGGATTGAACCTTTTCCGTGGGTTCCGCGTTCCATTGCCAACAGAGCAAGGAACACGAGCTTTCCCGCCGCACCGGGCGGGACCCAATGAAAGGACCCATGATGGTTTCCCGTCGTACTTTCCTCGCCAGCGGTTCGGCTTCGCTTGCCGCGCTGGCCGCCGCCCCTGCATTCGCGCAGGAAACCTACACGGTTCCGCAGGAACACATGCCGATGCGTGTCCGCGTGTCGAAGGACTACCCGGCGGGCGAGATCCACGTCGATCCGAACCGCTTCTACCTGTACCTGACGGAAGGCGACGGGCAGGCGCTGCGTTACGTCGTCGGCGTGGGTCGCGACGCGCTGTACGAAGACGGCACCTTTACCGTCGGGCGCAAGGCAGAGTGGCCGACGTGGACGCCGACGCCGGACATGATCGAACGCGATCCCGCCAGCTATGCCCAGTACGAAGACGGGATGCCGGGTGGCCCCGACAACCCGTTGGGCGCGCGGGCGCTGTATCTGTACAACGACGCAGGCTACGACACCGCGCTCCGCATCCACGGGACGCCGCAGCCGTGGACCGTGGCGTCGGCCATCTCGAACGGGTGCGTCCGGCTGGTGAACAGCCACGTCGCGCATCTGTACGAACGTGTGGCCGAGGACACGAAGGTCGTGCTGCACCCCAAGATGGCCCCGACAGCTTAAAGCGACGGCTGACGTATTCTGAACGAAAAAGGCCCCGCCATATCGACGGGGCCTTTCCATTACCTGACGGTAATCCTTACGACGGCAGCTTGGCCTTGCGCAGATAGGGGAACACGGTTTCGAACTCGCCGTATTTCGCCTTCGCGTCGTCGTTCGAGACCGAAGTCGGGATGATCACGTCCTGACCGACTTCCCAGTTCGCCGGCGTCGCGATGGTTTCCTTCGCGGCGGTCTGCAGACCGTCCAGCGCGCGCAGCACCTCGGCGAAGTTGCGGCCGACGTTCATGGGGTAGGTCATTGACAGCTTCAGCTTCTTGTCCGGCCCGATGATGAAGACCGAGCGCACGGTCGCGCTGTCGGCCGGCGTCGCGCCGTCGGGC
The DNA here is from genome assembly GCA_002701395.1 of Maritimibacter sp. Lineage (GTDB taxonomy): Bacteria > Pseudomonadota > Alphaproteobacteria > Rhodobacterales > Rhodobacteraceae > Psychromarinibacter > Psychromarinibacter halotolerans. The sequence goes on from NZVC01000028.1 coordinate 101,438, forward strand.
AGATAATATTCAGCCGGCAGCATGTCGAACGCCTTGGCGACCGCAAGGTCGGTGTCGGCAATGATCGGAAAGCCCACGTCGGACGAGGAATAGCTTTCGATGTCGCCGATCCACTTCTTGTGATCCTCGACGCCATCCACCGAGATGCCGATCACCTTTGTGCCGCGCTTTGCCCATTCGTCGGACAGCTGGGCCACAGCGCCGAATTCGGTGGTGCAGACGGGCGTGAAATCCTTCGGGTGCGAGAACAGGATCGCCCAGCTGTCACCGATCCAGTCGTGAAAGCTGATCTGGCCCTGGCTGGTCTCGGCCTCGAAATCCGGCACGGTGTCGTTGATGCGAAGTCCCATGACATCTCCCTTTCTTAGCCCTATGGGGGCAAAATAATTCGGCGCGGGCAATCCACCCGCGCCACATACATGATGCGATGGGCGCGGGGCGACAACCCCGCGCGCTGCTTTGCCGCTAGCGGATGCGTTGACCGTTCGCGGTGATCTGCCCGGTTTCCCCGTCGATCTCGATGTCAGAGGTATAGGTGCCCTCGTCATCGCGCTGCGCGAAGCCGCCCAGCATCATCCGCGCCATGCCGGCCTGATCCTCGGGCACAAGGCCCATCGCGATCAGCGTGTCCAGCAGCGGATCGAACCCCTTCAGCGTCACGGTCGCCGCGCCATCGGTAGCGGGGAAGCCGTCGAAGGTCTCAAGATCGCTATTGTCGAGCGTGAAGGCGCCCTGCGCCATCACCTCGGCCCCGACGGCGTTCAGCAGGATCTCGGTGATGCCGACCTCGGACACCTCGGCCGGAACTTCATCAGAGCTTTCCAGCTCGACCAGTTGATCGTAGCTGACCATGTCGAACAGCAGCTTCAGCTTGGCGGTCAAGTCGATCACCACCTGCATCGGGTCACGCGGAAGCTGGCCCGCCGGATCGACCATGCCCCAAAGCGAGTCGCCAAGCGTCAAACCGTCCAGCGCAAACCGCATGTGCGAATCTGCGGGTTCGTCGCTGCGCAGGACCGGAACACTCAGGCTGCCATCGGCCATCGAGATGGCGAACTGCAGCGGGATCGGCATGATCTTCGGCTGCATCAGCTCCATCTCATAGTCTTCGACCTGCCCGGTCAGGCTCAGTCCCTCGGCGCTGAACCCAAGCGTCCCTGTGGTCAGGCCATAGCTCGCGGTCTGCGATCCCAACGGCTCGTCGTTCAGCGTCTGATCCTGTTCGGTTTCCTGGCTGTCCAGCCGGTACTCGTAACTCAGCATCAGGCCGTCGCGCAGCGCCTCGTCCAGCGCCATGATGGACATGCCCTGCGGAAGCGCCATCTCGCCCGAGCTTTCCATAGCGCCCATCACGGCCGAGTTGCTTTGCACAAGCGTGTCGCCATCCGGCGTGGTCATCTCGAAGCCGATGTCGAATGCGCCGGACTCCATCGTGCCGCGGGTCGACATGCGGACAAGGTCATCTCCCCAGATGCGGTAGAACCCCTTCAGGGTCTCGAACCGCATGGTGCCGTTGATGTCGGCCTCCGACACTTCCTCGTCCGGAGCGCCGCGCAGTTCGAGCCCCGTGAACGCGATATCGTAGGCATCAAGTTCGTAGTGATAGGTGACGTCCCCGGGCTCGCCCGTCGCCGTCGTCACATAGTTCTCGGCCGCCAGCGTTACCGACGCGCTGAAGCCGCCTTCCCCTTCCAGTTCGCCGCGCAGGCCAAGGTCCTGCGACACGGGCATCTCGATCAGGACGGTACCGTCGCCCCCATCGGACAGCACCATTTCACCAAGATCCATCTCGAAGCGGCCGGTTTCGTTCGGGAAGACGAACGTCAGCACCATGTCCGTAGCGGTCAGGGTCGCGCCCTCGTCGGACACTTCGGCGATCAGTTCGGCGCCCATAGCGGACATGGCCAAGGACATGTTGTCCCAGACATCCTGCGGCGTCACGTCAGCGGCGGCGGCCAGCGGGAACAGCGTCAACGCGGCAATCGGAAGGGGGGCTTTGGTCATCCGTGTACTCCTCAAATGGACGTGCCGCCGCGATGAAACGCGACGGCACGAAAAAGGCAAGCCTTTGTTATTCCGACAAAGCCTTACTGCAGGCGCTGCCCATTGGCCGAAATCGCACCGGTGGCACCGTCGATTTCGATCTCCGAGACCAGCGAATCTTCGCCCTCGCCCGGACGGGCGAACAGGCCCATCATCATGCGCGCGCCCATCGCCTGATCCTGCGGCAGCAGGCCCATCGCGACGAGGTTGTCGAGCAGCGCATTGGCGCCGACAAGCTGCAGATTCAGACGCCCGGTCGGGGCCGGGATGCCGTCGAAGGTTTCAAGATCGTTCATGTCGAACGTGAAGCCGCCGTTGCCGGTCAGGTCCGCACCGGCCACCTCGAGCTTCAGCTCGTTGACGTCCAGTTCGTGGATCTCGGCCGGCATCTCGTCGTCGACCATTTCCATCGATTCCGGATCGAACAGATCGAACAGGAAGTTCGCCTTGCCGGACAGGTCCAGCCGCAGCGTGGCCGGATCATGCGGAAGCGTGCCCGACGGGTCGATCAGGCCCCAGATCATCTCGCTGACGCCCAGTTCGTTCAGAGTCAGGCCAAAGCCGAAATCCTGCGGTTCTTCGCTTTTCGACACCGGCGTGGTCAGGGCAAAGCCCATCTCGGCCATCGTCACAACGACCTCGGGCAGCGGGATCTGAGCACCCGACAGGGTCATATCGATCCCGGTGTTCGACACATCGTAGGTCAGCGCCTCGGAGCTGAGGCCAACCGACAGCGAACCGCTTTCGGCGGCACCGCTCAGGTTGAAGCTGTCATCCTCGTTGTCCATGACGATGTCGTAGGTGCCAGCGCCGTGCGTGATCGTGGTCATGCTGGACTGTCCAGCCGCCAGCGCGGTCGACAGTTCTTTCACGCCCCCGGCCATTAGCGCCACGGACCCTTCCGATTCCATGCTCAGATCCGCAAGATCGGCGGTGATATCGAAGGTTCCCTCGCCGCCCTCGGGTTCGTCCATGTGCGCGACCAAGGACATTGTCGCAGCGGTCAGCGTCGACACGGCAGTCGCGTCGGCGTCGGTCCGATAGACACCGGCGACATCCGACAGGGTCACGTCGGCGTCCAGTTCCACCGCCTCGCCGTCGACCACAAGATCACCCACTTCGATGGCGATGCTGGCCGCGGAGAAGTCGTAGTTCACCGCTTCCGGATCGCCGGACGCCGTCATGTCCAGACCGTCGTAAGAGAAGGTCAGCGCCATTTCGACCGTCTCGCCGCCCTCTTCGGGCGTGATGTTAACCATGACGTCGTAGGTGGGTGCCATCGTGATCGACACCGTGCCATCGCCGTTCTCGGAGAAGACGACTTCCGAGATGGTCGCGGTCGCGCTTGCGTCGGTGGTTTCCATCGCGACGGTCATGTCGGTGACGGTCAGGGTGCCGCCATCCTGCGTTTCGGACCCGGCGGAAAGCGTTTCGCCCATCTGCGTCGCCATCGACTGCCATGCGGCCCAGACGTCGGCGCTGCTCACGTCGGCCTGAGCCGTCGTCGCGCCGGCCGCAATCAGAATTCCTGCGGTGCCGCTGAGAAGATGCCAGTGTTTCATTTGTTTCCTTCCAGGAATAATTTGAACCATACTAACTTCGTTTGGCTGGCAATCGGGGTCAAGCTAGGTCTTTTTTGAGGCAAGGTATTCCCGACCCGCACAAAAAAGCATGAGAAGGAAGTGAAGGCATGGATTTCAACGGCAAGACAGTGCTGATCACCGGGGCCAGCCGTGGCATCGGCGCCGCCGCGGGCCGGGCGTTCGCCGCAGCCGGCGCGAAGGTCGCCCTGCTTGCGCGCTCCGAGACCGAGATCGGCGCACTGGCCGATGACATCGGATCGGCCGCCATCGCGATCCCCTGCGACGTCAGCCGCTACGAGGACATCGAACGCGCCGTGAAGACGACCGTCGACTCGTTCGGCAGCCTCGATGTGCTGATCAACAACGCGGGCGTGATCGACCCGATCGCCCACATCGCGACCTCTGACCCCGAAGGCTGGAGCCGCGCGATCGACGTCAACCTGAAGGGCGTCTACTACGGGATGCGCGCGGCGATGCCGGTGATGCTGGCGGCGGGCGGCGGCAGCATCCTGACCGTGTCCTCCGGCGCGGCGCATCACCCGGTCGAGGCATGGTCGCACTATTGCGCCTCGAAAGCGGGCGCCGCGATGCTGACCCGCTCTGCCGATGCCGAGTACCGCGGGCGCGGCATTCGCGCCATCGGCCTGTCGCCCGGCACGGTCGCCACGCAAATGCAGCGCGAGATCAAGTCCAGCGGCATCAACCCGGTCAGCCAATTGGACTGGTCGGCGCATATCCCGCCCGAATGGCCCGCGACGGCGCTTATGTGGATGGCGACCGCCGATGCCGACGACTGGCTGGGCGAGGAAATCTCGTTGCGCGATGAAACGATCCGCACCCGGCTGGGGCTGACCGCGTGATCCGGCTGGACCGGGACGGCGCGCTGTGGACGGTCACGTTGGACCGGCCCGACAAGGCCAACGCGCTGACCAAGCCGATGCTGGCAGAGCTTGCCGGCATCGCGGCAGACGCCGCCGGTCAGGCGCAGGCGCTGATCCTCACCGGCACGGGCAGCGTGTTCTCGGCCGGCGCCGATCTGGAAGAAGCCCGCGCGGGGCTGGCCACGGACCCGGTGTGGGAACAGCTGTCCGGCGCCATCGCCGCGCTGCCCTGCCTGACCGTCGCCGCGCTGAACGGCACGCTGGCGGGTGGCGCCTTCGGCATGGCGCTGGCCTGTGACCTGCGCCTTTCGGTGCCCAGTGCCCGGTTCTTCTATCCGGTGATGAAACTCGGATTCCTGCCACAACCGTCGGACCCGGTGCGGCTGCGCGCCCTTGTCGGTCCGGCCCGCGCGCGGATGATCCTGATGGCGGGCCAGAAGATCCCCGCCGACACGGCGCTGAGCTACGGCCTAGTCGACGAACTCGTCGAGCCCGATGCGCTTCTGCCACGCGCCCATGCGCTTGCAGCCGACGCGCTGGCCGCGTCACCCGAACATGTCGCCGCGATCAAGGCGATGATCTGAACAAGGGTCAGGCGCTTTGCGGTCCCGCAGGCGTCTTCTCCGACACCCACGCCCGCGCCTCTTCCAACTCGGCCAGCCCGAACACCCGCGTCTCTACCGGCGACAGCATCGCCGCCGCACCGGCGAACGGCGCCAGCCACGGCAGGTCTGTCACCAGCGCAGCGCGCCGCAGCCTGCTCATGGTCTGAAGCCCCGACCACGCGTTGCCCAGCGCGGCCGGCAGGTTCACGAAGCCGATCCCCCGCACCACCTTCAGCACGGAAATCTCGCCCTGCGCGGCGATGAAGGCCTCTAGCCGCGGCATGATCGCGTCGAAATCCGCCTTGCCGACGGTGCCGTCGACGACGATCTCGACATACCCTGTCTCGGGGTGTTCTGTGAAACCGACGCTCATGATCCGACCTTTCTGACCCCGTCGCCCACGGACACGACGCCATCCACGACGACCCGACCGTAAATTCCCCGCAGCCGCAGATCGCGGCCGCGTCCCGTGTTGACGAAAACGCAGGCGTCCCGGCCATAGCGGTCGATGAAGTTCTGACAGCCGTTGTGCGGTTCTGTGGTGATCACGATCTCGGCCGTTCCCATCGCCAGCCGTGTGCCCGGAGGGCAATTGCCCGGCGACAGGTCCATCTCAATGAACAGGTTGTCGCCCGCAGGCGCCCAGTCCGCGGGGTCGGGCCCGGCGATGGCCTCGATCACCCGGGCGGGCATCAGGCAGATCTGCACGTCGGGATGCGGCGCCCCGTCGTCGGTCTCGCGCCAACAGCCCTGTGCCCAGTGGTCGCCGTGCATCCCGCCCGCAAGGCTTATCTCGCCCGAGCCGGGCATCTCGCGCGCGCCGGGGGCGGGCCGGACGACGATCGCCCGCACCGTGCCCTCGGCGGGGGCGGCCTCGATCCGCGGCAGCGCCGCCTGCAACTGTTCCATCGTCGCGTGAGCCATCCGAACCTCCAGTCCCCTGTCACCATGCAGCCCGGGCCCGCATCCGCAAGCCCTCAGCGCCGGGCCCGGCGTTTTCCCGGCGTTTTTGAATGGAAGTCCGGCGGCCGCTTGCCGACCCACGCGATGAATTTCGCCAGCCGTGGATGCGCCCGCAGCGCCTCTGGCGTGGCATAACTGCGCGCCAGCTCGGCCTCGGTCAGCGTCGCGTGGATCTCGTTGTGGCAGATCTGGTGCAAACGAACGGTCTCACCCCCCTTGCCGCCCCGCAGCTTGGGCACAAGGTGGTGCAGGCTTTGCTTCGCCCAAGGCGGAATCACGCGCCCGCACAGGGCGCAGACCGGCCAGTCGTCTTGTCCTTCGTCGCTCACGATGCCACAGGATGGCGCGAAACCAGCGACAGGCAAGCCCGATGACCCACCCCACCGCCTTCGTGATCGGCGCCGGCCCCGCGGGGCTGATGGCGGCTGGCGAACTCGCGGCATCCGGGGTCGCGGTGACGGTGGCCGAGGCGAAGCCCTCTGTCGCCCGCAAGCTGCTGATGGCGGGCAAGTCCGGGCTGAACCTGACCAAGGCCGAAAACCCCGCCCGCTTCCGCGCCGCCTATGCCGACGCCGCAACCTGGCTGGCCCCCATGCTGGACGCGTTCGGACCGGATGCCGTGCAGGACTGGGCACGCGGGCTGGGGCAAGAGATATTCACTGGCTCCACCGGGCGCGTGTTCCCCAAGGCGATGAAGGCCTCGCCGCTGCTGCGCGCCTGGCTGGCGGACCTGGTGGCGCAAGGTGTGACCATCCGCACCCGCTGGCGCTGGACCGGCTGGGACGGCGACGCGCTGACCTTCGACACGCCGGACGGCGAAAGACGGGAGACACCGGCGGCAACCATCCTCGCGCTTGGCGGCGCAAGCTGGGCGCGGCTGGGCTCTGACGGGGCCTGGGCTCCGTGGCTTGCCGCGGCGGGTGTCGAACTTGCCCCCTTCGCCCCGGCGAACGCCGGCCTGCGGATGGACTGGTCGGCGCACATGGCGCGCCACTTCGGCACCCCGGTCAAAGGCGTGCGCCTCACCGCCGGCACGCAGGACACCCGGGGCGAGTTCGTGGTCTCGGCCCGCGGACTGGAAGGCGGCGCGATCTATGCGCTGACCCGCCCGCTGCGGGACGGCGCACCGCTGATCGCGGATCTGAAGCCAGACGTCGACGTCAGCCGGTTGGCCGACCGCCTGTCGCGCCCGTCCAAGACATCGGTGTCGAACCGGCTGCGCAAGGACGCGGGGCTGTCGCCGGTGCAGATCGCCCTGATGCGGGAAGCCCTGCCGACCCTTCCCGCCGGCGCCGACCTTGCCAAAGCGATCAAGGCGTTGCCGATCCCGCACGCCGGCCTGCGCCCGATGGACGAGGCGATCTCGACCGCCGGGGGAATCGCCCGCGCGGCGCTCGACGACGGCCTGATGCTGCGCGCGCGGCCCGGCACCTTCGCCGCCGGAGAAATGCTCGACTGGGAAGCCCCGACCGGCGGCTACCTTCTGACCGCCTGCCTTGCCACCGGCCGCCACGCCGGGCGCGCGGCCGCCGCGTGGCTGGCGCGTCAGGCCTGATCCCGCCTGCTTCTTCTCTTGGAAAATACCTCGGGGGAGTCGCGCAGCGACGGGGGCAGAGCCCCCTACCTGCGGGCCGAGGCCAGCATCGAAAGCCGGATCAGCGTGCGTTCGACCAGCGCCATCGCCGGTGCGCGCTGCTGGGCCGACCGCAGCTGAAGGTCGGTATCGGTCAGCATTTCAAGCGCCTGCGCCAGACGCGCAGCGCCCCAGCCCTGCGCCTGCCGCTGCATCCTGTCCCGTCGCGGGCCGAACACCGGCGGGCGCGCGCGGGCCAGGCCGGCACCGGGCCCGCCGGGATCGGATGCGGCGGCGTACAGCGTGCGGAAGTGCCGGGTCGCCCCGATCACAAGCCCCACCGGTTGCACGCCCTGCCCCTCGAGCTTCAGCATCAGCGGTCCGATCTCGCGCGTGCGGGCCTCGGCGACCACGTTCAGAACATCGTCCATCGCGGCCTCGGTGGTCGCGGGGGCGCAGGCGGCAACGTCGTCCGGCGACAGCGGCGCGGGGTCGTCCAGCTTGAACAGGGCCAGCTTCTCGATCGTCTGGCGCAGGTCGCCGGGGTCCAGCATCCGCGACAGGGCGACAAGTTCCGACATCCCGTCGCCGCCGACGTTCTTCAGGCCCACCTTCGCCAGTTCGGCCTCCAGCTCCTCGCGGCTGGGCGGATCGTTGTAAATCCCGACCGCAAAGCCTTTTTTAAGGCCTTCGAACAGCTTGCGCAGCGCGGATTTGGCGGTCAGCGAGCCTGCCGTCACAACGACATGGGCGTCGCCCGGCCGCCAGTCGTCGAACGCGGCGGCGATGGTCTTGGCCAGCCCGTCGCCCGCGTCCTCGACAAAAACCGCGCGCGGCCCGGGAAAGAAGCCGGTTTCGCGCACCGCGTCCGTCACCAGTGCCGCGTCCTTGCGCAACTCGGACGCCGGAATCCGGGTCAGGCGCATCTCTTCCTCGCCCTGCGGGCCGACGATGGCGGCCACCAGTTCCTGCCGCTTCAGCGCGACGCGCATCGCGTCCTGCCCATAGATCAGGGTCCCGCAGCAGCCGGGGTCGGGTTTCGAGAAATGGCTGGCGGAATCCCGGGCCGAAAGCTTCATCGCCGCCAGTCCGGCGCGGTCGCGATCAGTTCGGTCACCAGCTGGTCGGCCAGAATCACCATCAGCCGTTCATAGGCGTCCTCGGTCGCCGAGATCTCGCCGATGATCGACCCGGTGGCGGAATAGCCGGTGAAGTTCTCGACCTTGCCGGTCGCCAGCTTCGTGCCGGTGGCGCGCTCGGTCAGGGTGTAGTCGATGCGCCCAAGTACGTTGTACCGCGTGGTCGAGCGTTCGGGCGTGATGCCGACGCCGTCTTCGCGCACCGAAATGGTGTAGTCCAGCAGGTAGGGTGCGGCCTCGGGCAGGCCCAGCCGGTCTTCCATCCGCGACACGAAGACAAAGCCTTTGCGGTCTTCGGGGTCGGCGACGAAGATCTGTCCGCGCAGCCCCTCGGCCTGTCCACCCGGCCCGAAGACCGGGGTGAAACCGCAGGCGGACAGGGCCAGCGCCCCCATCAGGGCCAGCATGCCGCGGCGAGAGGCGGTCGGGGCGGGGGAAGTCGTCATCGGAAATCCGGTCTGTCGAGTCTGGTTGGCGTCGGTCTGGCCCGGCCCGGTCGGCAGGGCCGGTGTCCGCCACAATCGCCCTGCGGCGGGGGAATGACAAGCGGTTGCTCGGCCCCTTGCGACCGTGGCGCGTTGTGCGGGCGCGGGCGGCGGGGGCTCTGCCCCCGTCGCGCTTTGCGCGACTCCCCCGAGGTATTTCGGAAGAGAAGAAGGCGCCGGTCAGACCACCACGTTGACGATGCGGCCCGGCACGACGATCAGCTTTTTCGGCGCGCCGCCGTCCAGTGCCTTCTGCACCGCCGGTTCTTCCAGCACGAGGGCCTCGATCGCGTCCTTGGCCATGTCCTTGGGCACCGTGATCTCGGATTTGCGCTTGCCGTTGATCTGGATCGGCAGGGTCACGGTGTCCTCGACCAGCATCGATTCGTCCGATTTAGGCCACGCGTGGCCGGTGACCAGCCCCTCGCCGCCCAGCATCTGCCAGCATTCCTCGGCCAAGTGCGGGGTCATCGGCGACATCAGCTGCGCCAGCACCTTCGCGGCCTCGCGCTTGGCGGTGCCGCCCGCCTTGGATTTCGCCAGCGTGTTGGTGAAGGCGTAGAGCTTGGCGATCGCCGCGTTGAAGCCGAACGACTCGACCCCCATCGTGACGTCGTGAATCGCCCGGTGCATCGCCCGTTGCAGGTCCTTGTCCCCGTCGCCCGCGCCGTCGTCCATTGCCGCGATCTCGGACGCAAGGCGCCAGACCCGGCCGAGGTGCTTGTAAGCGGCATCGGCGCCCGAGGCCGTCCATTCCACGTCGCGTTCCGGCGGGCTGTCGGACAGCACGAACCAGCGGGCGGTGTCGGCGCCGTAGCTTTCGATGATCGCCAGCGGGTCGACCACGTTGTTCTTCGACTTCGACATCTTGGCCGAGGGCACGATCTGGACCTCGCGCCCGTCGGTCTTGAGGAAGGCCTTGCCGTCCGACAGCTCGACCTCTTCGGGATAGTGATAGACCGGGCGGCCATCCTGTTCGCGCGTGGTCTGATAGATCGCGTGGGTCACCATGCCTTGGGTGAACAGCGCGTCGAAGGGTTCGCGCGACTTGTCCGGCAGCATGCCGCATTCGTTCATCGCCCGCGCGAAAAAGCGCGAGTACAGCAGGTGAAGGATCGCGTGCTCGATGCCACCGATGTACTGGTCGACGTTCATCCAATAATCGGCCTCGGCCCGGTCGGTGGGCGTGGCGGCGCGCGGTGCGGTGAAACGGGCGAAGTACCACGACGAATCGACGAAGGTGTCCATCGTGTCGGTTTCGCGCCGGGCGGGCTTGCCGCAGCGCGGGCAATCGGTGTCGCGCCACGTCGGGTGGCGGTCCAGCGGGTTGCCGGGCGTGTCGAAGGACACGTCGTCCGGCAGGCGGACCGGCAGGTTTTCCTTCTTCTCGGGCACCACGCCGCAATCTTCACAGTGGACCACGGGAATCGGGCAGCCCCAATAGCGTTGCCGGGACAGGCCCCAGTCGCGCAGGCGGTACTTGGTGATTCCCTGCCCCACGCCGTTGGATTCGCAGAATGCCACCGCCGTGGCGATGCCGTCCTCGCCGGTCTGCACCTCTTCGCCCGCGAAGCCGCGGATATAGCGCACCTGCTGCGGCTTCGGCGGGACGTAGGCCTCGCCGCCCTGCTCCGGCGCGACGTGGCCCTCGGCGTCGACGGGTTCGAAGGTGGACTGCACCGGCAGGTCGTACTTGCGCGCGAATTCAAGATCGCGGGCATCATGCGCGGGGCAGCCGAAGATCGCGCCGGTGCCGTAATCCATCAGGATGAAGTTCGCGATGTAGACGGGCAGTTCCCAAGCGGTATCAAAGGGATGGCGGACCGTCAGCCCGGTATCGAAGCCCAGCTTCTCGGCGGTTTCCAGTTCCTCTTCGGACGTGCCCATCTGGCGGCACTTGGCACAGAAGTCGGCGATCTCTTCGTTGTCGCGCTCCAGCTGCTTGGCCAGCGGATGGTCGGGAGAGATGCCGACGAAAGAGGCGCCCATCAGCGTGTCGGGGCGGGTTGTGTAGACCTCGACCCGATCGTGACCGTGCGGGCCGTCGACCATCGAGAAGGCGAACTGCAGCCCGGTGGACTTGCCGATCCAGTTGCGCTGCATCGACTTCACCTTGTCGGGCCAGTCGTCCAGCCCATCGAGCGCGCTCAGCAGGTCCTCGGAATAGTCGGAGATATTGAAGAACCATTGGGTCAGCTCGCGCCGTTCCACCGCCGCGCCGGACCGCCAGCCCTTGCCGTCGATCACCTGCTCGTTCGCCAGAACGGTCATGTCGACCGGATCCCAGTTCACCGTGGCGGCCTTGCGGTAGACCATGCCTTTTTCAAGGAAATCCAGGAACATGGCCTGTTGCTGGCCATAGTATTCCGGGTCGCAGGTCGCGAGTTCCCGGGTCCAGTCGATCGAGAAGCCCAGCGGCCGCAGCTGGTCCTTCATCGTTTCGATATTATTGTAGGTCCAGTCCTTCGGATGCCCGTTCGAGGCCATCGCCGCGTTTTCTGCCGGCATCCCGAAGGCGTCCCACCCCATCGGATGCAGCACCGAAAATCCGCAGCTGGATTTATAGCGCGCGATCACGTCGCCCAGCGAGTAGTTCCGGACATGGCCCATGTGGATGCGGCCCGACGGATAGGGAAACATCTCGAGCACATAGTACTTGGGCTTCGACTCGTCGCGCTGCGCGGTGAAGCTGCCGGCCTCTTTCCAGGCGGCCTGCCATTTCGGTTCGATTACGCTCGCGTCATAGCGGGACATTGCGCGGGACTTCCTGTTCACCAAAGAAAACGCCGGGCGAGCCGGCCCGGCGTTGATACTTTGGTCAGACTCTGGGGTCTAGGGTGGATCAGAGGTTGCTGTCGCGCACCCGAAGCTGCCGCGCGCGGGTCAGAATCGCATCCTCGATCGCGCGCACCGTCGCCGGATCGGCGGGGCCGGATTGCGTGTTCAGCGCCACCGTCAGCGACCGGGCATCCAGCGCCGGGTCCTGTACATAGACAGTCGCGCGATACGCGCGCCCGCCGCCGGGCGGACGGCCGAAGCCGGTGACGATCACGCCCGAGAACGGGTCGGCACCTTCGATCGGCAGGAAGGACAGCACGTCCAGCGCCGCGTTCCAGATGTACTTGTTGACCTCGACGGTGACGTTCGGGTCGTCCTGGTTGGCACCGAACAGATCCCAGATCGTACCGCGCTCGGCACGGCGGCGATTCTCGACCTCGATCGGGGAATTCTGACGCTGCTCTATAACTGCGTCGCTGACCGGGCCGTCCGCACCGCGCCCGAACACGCCGTCGCCGACGCCCATCGACCCGCCGCACGCGACCAAAAGCGGCGCCGCGCCCAGAATGGCGAGAGCTTTCAACGGTTTGAAATAGGTCATGCCAGAGTGCCCCGTGCCCTTTGTTCGTTGGGGTGTACCGGACGCACATGCGAGCGACAAGGCATTTTCATTTCAGTAGCTTCCGGGCGGCGAAAACTCACTGTGGCATACGTGCATCAATCCTTTCCGCTTTGGCTGAGCCGGTCCGGTCTTCGTTGCATTCGAAGGCAGTTGGAGCGACACACCCAACATACTCAATTCGAATACCGGGTTGAGGTGCACCTTTTAACGAATGAGGGAAAACCAATGAAAAAGGTTCTCTTCGCGACCACCGCCCTCGTGGCCTCTGCCGGTATCGCGTCCGCTCAGGGCGTGTCGATCGGCGGCTGGGCTGAAATGGGTATTGTCGGCGGCGGCGTGTACGGCGACGAAGTCCAGTTCTGGACCGACATCGATGTTGAATTCCGCATGTCCGGCGAAACCGACAACGGCCTGACCTTCGGTGCCGGCGTCGACCTGGACGAAAACGGCGCCTTCGCTGGCACCACCCAAGGCGGCGAGTTCATCTTCATCTCGGGCGCGTTCGGCACCCTGACGATGGGCGACACCGACGGCGCTCTGGACTGGGCTCTGTCCGACGTGGGCATGGGCGCTTCGATCGACGACGCGCACACCTCGCACGCCGGTTACAACGGCAACAACGTCATGGACGGCTTTGACGGCAAAGACGGCCAGATCGCTCGTTACGACTACTCGTTCGGCGACTTCGCCTTCGCATTGTCGGCTGAGATCGACGACTCCGGCGTTGACGATCCGACCTTTGGCGTTGGTGCCACCTACGCCACCTCGTTCGGCGGCGTCGACCTCGGCTTCGGCATCGGTTACCAAGCCGCTTCCGGCCCCGGCTTCGACTCCTCGGCCGTTGGTGCCAGCGTCGACGTGATGTTCGCTGGTGGCTTCCACGCCATCCTGAACTACACCTCGTACGACGATGTCGTCCTGGGTTCGGGCCTGGCCGTCGACTCGCACTACGCGATCGGCCTCGGCTACACCACCGGCGCCATCTCGGTTTCGGGTAACTACGGCATGTTCGAAGGCACCGGCGACGACAGCCAGTCGGGCTTCGGTCTGCAAGCCGCTTACGACCTGGGCGGCGGCGCCGAGGTTCAGTTCGGCTACGGCTACTCGGAAATGGACATGGGCGGCGTCACCACCGACACCGACCAGTTCTCGCTGGGTGTTGCGATGAGCTTCTGATCCATCAGGATCAACAGTTCCGGAAAGGACGGGTCAATCGACCCGTCCTTTTCTTTTTGGGGCACCGCCAGTCCCGGCGCGAGCCGCGTGGCCCGCATCATTCGACACGCCCCGGCGCGCGTGCTAGCTGATCCACGAACGGGCCCCGGGCCCGATGTGCCGGTTCACACAGCGATACGCCCCCATGCTTCCACTTGGTCCCGCCCAGATTCCCGCCCTTGTCAAAGAGGCCCGCGCGCTTGAAGCCGCAGGCAAGCTTGAGCAGGCGCGCGCGAAATACGCCAACGTGCTGACGATCGACGGCCGCATGGCGCCCGCGCTGTTCCAGATGGCGCAGATCGACTTCAAACTGAAACGCTATGACAGCGCGACCGGGCTGCTGGACCGCGCCCTGAAACTAAAGCCCGGCGAACAGGCGCTGTGGGGTCTGTACGCCCGCGCGCTGGAACAGTTGAACGACCGGGCCCGGACCGCCGCGTTCCTGAAACGCGCCAAGGCCGCGCCCCTGCCCCCGAAATTCGTGGTAGCGATGCAGGATGCGCTGACCGGCAACCGCGCCCGCACCCGCGTCGATCTTGGCAAGGCGCCCCCGGATCAGGTGCAGCGGGCCGTCCGCATGATGGAAGGCGGCGATCCCGCAGGCGCTTTGAAGGTGATCGCAGCCCTGCGCCGGGCCCATCCCGAGGTGGCGCTTCTGGCGGATATCGAGGCGAACGCGCAAGCCGCGCTTGGCAATACCGCCGGGGCCGATGCCGCGTTCCGCGATGTTGTCCGGCTGGCGCCCGACTATGCCGAGGGGCTGGCGAACTACGGCGCTTTCCTGCAACGGACGGGCCGCTCGGCAGAGGCCGTGCCCTTTCTGGAACGCGCGGTGGCGCTGCTGCCGAAACTGACCCGCGCGTGGGTGGCGCTTGGCGCGGCGCGCGTCGGGGCGAACCTGCCCCCCGCGCAGGCCGAAGAGGCGTTGCGCCGCGCCCTTTCGCTGGATGCCGCACATCCCGGCGCGCTGCTGGAACTGGCACAGCTTCAGCTTCAGGAACATCAGGCGGTGCAATCCGCCGAGACCGCGCGCGCCGCGATCCGGGCGGGCGCCGACGCCGACCGCGCCCGCCTGTGCCTTGCCCGCGCGCTGGCCGAGGCCGGTGATGAAGCCGCTGCGCTGGCCGAGCTCGACTCGCTTTTGGCCGACTCGCCCGGGTTCGGCCCGGCCTTTTCCGCCCGTGCCGGCATTCTGCAAACGCTGGGCCGGTTCGAAGACGCCCGCGCCGACTTCCGCACCGCGCTAGAGATCATGCCGAAAAACGGCGAAACCTACCGGCTATACCTGCTGGCCGAAAAGATCGCGGCGGACGACCCGCTGGTGCCCCAGATGCAGGCGCTGTTCGACGACGACAGCGTCACCGACTTCTCGCGCGCCAACATCGGCTTCGCACTGGCGAAGACGATGGAGGACACGAAGCAATACGACCGCGTGTTCACCTACCTGCGCCCCGCGAACGAACTGGTGCGGCAGCTGTACCCCTATGATGTCGTCGAACGGCGAAACCGCGTCGACACGATCAAGGCGGCGTTTGCCGGTCGCGACCTGACCGCCCGCACCGTGTCGGGCACCAGCGATTTCGCCCCGATCTTCGTGACCGGCCTGCCCCGGTCGGGCACCACGCTTGTGGAACAGATCCTTGCCAGCCATTCGCGGGTCACCGGCGGCGGAGAGCTTGGTTATCTCCCGCACGAATTGGAAAAGGTCCTGCATAACGCGGACCAGTCGTTCCGTGACATCGACACGGTCCCCGACGACGACATTGCCCGCGCAGGGCGGATCGCGGCCGAGCGGATGCTGGCCCTGCACCCCGGCGCCGACATCGTCACCGACAAAAGCGTGCAAAGCTATCTGTCGATCGGGCCGATCCGGCTGGCGCTGCCGAACGCCCGGATCGTCGTGGTCCGCCGCGACCCGCGCGACAACCTTCTGTCGATCTACCGCAACATGTTCGCGCCCGGCCGGCACCTGTATAGCTACGACCTGAAAGACCTTGCCGCCTATTACCACCTGTTCGAAGAGATTATCGCCTTCTGGCGTCAGGAAGTGCCCGGCTGGTTCCACGAAATCGCCTACGAGGACCTGATCGCCGACCCCGAGGGCCAGTCTCGCGCCCTGATCAAGGCCTGCGGTCTGGACTGGGAAGACGCCTGCCTGAACTTTCACGAGAACAAGCGCCGGGTCGACACCCTGTCGGTGCATCAGGTGCGCCAGCCGATCTACAAAAGTTCGCTGAAGGCGTGGGAACGCTACGGGTCCGAGGTGGACGAACTGCTCGACGCCCTCGGCGGCGACTACGCAAGGAAGGACTGACCATGGGTCTCGATGACATCACCGCCCGCGTGCGCAAGGCCGAGGACGCCGCCGGACGCGCCCCCGGCTCGGTAGAGCTGATCGCCATTTCCAAGGTGCAGCCGCTGGACAGGGTGGAAGAGGTGCTGAAAGCCGGCCACCGCGTGTTCGGCGAGAACAAGGTGCAGGAAGCCGCGGGCAAATGGCCCGCGTTCCGTGACCGTTTCGACGGCGTGACGCTGCACCTTGTGGGCCCGCTGCAGACCAACAAGGCGCGGCAGGCGATGGAACTGTTCGACGTGATCCAGACCGTCGACCGCCCCAAGCTTGCCCGCACGCTGGCGCGGCTGAAGGACGAACTGGGCCAGTGCCCGGATCTTTACGTGCAGGTGAATACCGGCGAGGAAGACCAGAAGGCCGGCGTGTCCCCCGAAGAGACCGACGCTTTGGTGGCCGAATGCCGCGAGCTTGGCCTGCCGGTCGTCGGCCTGATGTGCATCCCGCCGGTCGACGAGGAACCGTCGCTGCATTTCGCGCTGCTGGCGAAGATCGCCGCGCGCAACGGGCTGGACAAGCTGTCGATGGGCATGAGTTCGGACTTCGAAAGCGCCATTGCCCAAGGCGCGACCTGTGTCCGCGTCGGGTCTGCCATCTTCGGCGACCGCGTCTATTGACCGCCGCTGCGCGGCGGGCCTCCGGCGGGGATATTTTCAGTCAGAAGAAGCAAGCGCGCGCGGCACGATCAGCTCCGCGCCGGGCCGCAGCATGGCCGCCAGCGCCCGCAGATGATCGCGGCGCAGCGCGACACAGCCCGCCGTCGGCCAGCGCGGCGCGCGCCACTGATGCATGAAGATCGCGGAACCGCGTCCGGGCACGGCGTCGGGCCAGTTCCAGTCGGTGATCAGCACAAGATCGTATAACGGATCGCCGCGGTGCAGGCGCTCGTGGCTGGGACCATAGGGCGCGCGCACAAGGTGGTTGTAGTTCGAATCGCCACCGTCGTCGGACCACCGGTCGCGCGGGCCGATCGGGATGGCCCAACCGTTCGGCCGCGCGATCCGGTCGGCGCGGTACAGGCAGCCGACGATCCGGTGCACCCCTACGGGCGTCGCGCCGTCCCCCTCGCGCTTGTCCGCCCGGATGCCGCCGCGCCCGATGGCGCAGGGAAACAGCCGCGCGCCGACGCGCAGGCCTTTCGGCGTCAGCACCATCCCCTGCTTCTTCTGTCCGGAAATATCCCGGGGGTTCGGGGGCAGAGCCCCCGACGGGTCGACGCCGAAGGCGGCGAACCCTTTCACAGGATATGCCCCGACTTCTTCGCCTTGGTGTCGAGATACTTCGCGTTCAGCGGATTCAGCCCGACCTGCAGCGGCACGCGTTCGGTCACCTCGACGCCGTGGCCCTGCATCATGGTGACCTTGCGCGGATTGTTGGTCAGCAGGCGCACGCTGGCGAAGCCCATCCGCTTCAGGATGTCGGCACCGATGCGGAAATCGCGCTCGTCATCCTCGAACCCCAGCCGGTGGTTCGCCTCGACCGTGTCGAAACCCTGATCCTGCAGCGAATAGGCGCGCATCTTGTTCGCCAGCCCGATGCCCCGTCCCTCTTGGTTCAGGTACAGCAGAACGCCCGCGCCGTCTTCGCCCATCCGGGCCAGCGCGGCGCGCAGTTGCGGGCCGCAGTCGCATTTCAGCGACCCCAGCACATCGCCGGTGAAACAGGCCGAATGCAGCCGCGCCAGCACCGGGCGGTCGCGCGGGGGGCGGCCGATCTCGACGGCATAGTGCTCTTCCGCGCCGTTGTCGGGGCGGAAGACGTGGACGCGGCCCGCTTCGGACACGGCCATCGGCACCCGGCCCGAGATCACGTCGCGCATCGGGCTGGCGGCCTCCATCTCGGGTCCGGCGGCGGTGGCGTCGATCATGGTCAGCCCATGCGCGGCGGCCAGCGCGGGACCGTCCGGAACCGGCACCAGCACGGCGGCGGGCAGCAGCCGGGCGGATTTCGCCAGCGCGATCGCCGCGCGTGACAGGTCGGCACCGCCCCCGCGCAACGAGACATGCGGACCCTTCATCGGCATCGCCAGATCGTTGGCCGGGTCCGCCATGCCGCGGATCCAGCCCATGTCCACCGCGTCCGGCACCGCTACCCGGGCAAGATCGCCATCATAGGCCCGCGCCTTCAGCGTCTCGGCCCGCCGGGCGGTGATCGCCACATGCGGGCTGCCCAGCGCGCGCAGGTCCGCCAGCCGCGTTGCGTCCAGCGTCTCGGCCGCGCCGGCAAGGGCGGCGCCGCAACAGTCGTGGATCACCACGGGCAGCCCCATGCGCAGGTCGGCGCGGGCGCGCGACAGCTGTTCTGCGATGGTGGGATCCAGAGCCATGAGGAATATCCGGTTGCGACGGGGCCCGTTCGTTACGGGTAGCCTGAAATATGAAACATTTCCGCCTGTGTCGACACGACCGCGTGAAATCGGTGCAGCAAATCTTGCAGGGAACCGGTTTCGCCCTCACTTCGTTGGACAGGATGCAAGGAGTTCGCCGTCTATGTCCACGAATTTGAAGAAAATCCTGCTTGTCGATGACGACGACGATCTGCGCGAGGCGCTGAGCGAGCAGTTGGTCATGACCGAGGATTTCGACGTGTTCGAGGCTGGCAATGGCCACGACGCGCTCGAGAAAGCCAAGGAAGGCCTGTACGATCTGGTGATCCTGGACGTCGGCCTGCCCGACACCGACGGTCGCGAGCTGTGCCGCGTGATGCGCAAACAGGGTGTGAAGTGCCCCGTGCTGATGCTGACCGGCCACGACAGCGACAGCGACACCATCCTCGGGCTTGATGCCGGTGCGAACGATTATGTCACCAAGCCGTTCAAGTTCCCCGTCCTGCTGGCCCGCATCCGCGCCCAGCTGCGGCAGCACGAACAGTCGGAAGACGCTGTCTTCCAGCTTGGGCCTTACACGTTCAAGCCCGCGATGAAGATGCTGATCACGGAAGACGACCGGAAGATCCGGCTGACCGAGAAAGAGACCAACATCCTCAAGTTCCTGTACCGCTCGACCGAGGGTGTCGTGGCCCGCGACGTGTTGCTGCACGAGGTCTGGGGCTATAACGCGGGGGTCACGACCCACACGCTTGAGACACATATTTACCGGCTTCGGCAGAAAATCGAACCGGATCCGTCCAATGCCCGCCTTCTTGTGACCGAATCCGGTGGGTACAGGTTGGTGGCATAGTATACCCCTGCGTAAGGTATTCCGGACTATCGCGATGGTTGTCATCGCATAGTCTGACCACCATATGCGAAGAGTTCCCGTTGCATGTCCGGGTAATGGCATGCACCTCCCTGTTGGACTGGCCCGGGCATCACGCCCGGGCTTTTTTTGTCCGCGGCCTTACCTTCGGCGTCCGGTGCCCCGGGATCACTCCTCTTCCGGCGCCAGCGCGGGCACCCCGCACAGGGTCGATACCTTGTCCAGCGCCGCGTGGCTTCCGGACAGGCTGATCTCTTGGATCATCGCGGTCAGCCCGGTGCCGAAGACCAGACGCGCGCGGCTTCCCGACATCAGCGCGGCGATCATGGCCTCGTCGCGGGACGGGTCGAACGGGGTCGTGAAATCGGCGGTGTCCTCTGCCTGTTCGTCCTGCGGCAGGCGCGACAGGTACAGGTGCGACAGCATCTGGCCATCGACCTGAACCGACAGCGGCACATCGTCCGCGTCCGGCACGTCGCCGCCCAGCGCCACGCGGATCGACGGTGTTCCCCGTTCCGGCGGGCAGGCGATGGCAAAGCAGAAGAACGCGCCAGTCTCGGCGTCGTCATAGGGACAGACCGCGGCGCCCCGGCCAAGATCATGGCTGAAGGTTTCCCAGTCGGCGGCAAGCGCCGGACCTTGTGGAAAAAGCGCCAAGGCAATGAAAAGGCATGAAGCGGGGCGCAGCATTCGTGACAGTCACCGAGTCGTCCGTTGCGGGCCGTCCCATCTTGGCGCGGTGGGACCGCCGGTCAAGCGGACAGGCGCCTGCCCGCCGAAACGTGAATGAGCGACCCCGGCCGGGGGCTTTTGACGTGCCGCCGCGCACGCTAGGCTGACCTCGACGAAACCGGACGGGGACTGCCGATGCTGCGCATGTTGATCCTTGGGCTTTGCCTTGCCCTTGTCGCCGGATGCGGCGGACGCGAACGGCGCGCGGCTGACGTGCCGTTGTACCAAGGCGAATCCCCAGAGCTTCGCGCGCTGATCAACACCTATGCCGACCGCTACGAAGTCCCGCGAGAGCTGGTGCACCGGGTCGTCCAGCGTGAAAGCCGGTACACGCCCGGCGCCCGCAACGGGCCGTACATGGGCCTGATGCAGATCCACCCGACCACCGCGCGCACGATGGGCCATCGCGGCCCGCCAGAATCGCTTTTGGATGCGGAAACCAACCTGCGCTATGCGGTGAAGTACCTGCGCGGCGCGTGGCTTGTGTCTGGCGGTAACATGGACGAAGCCATCGGCTGGTACGCGCGCGGCTATTACTACGAGGCCAAACGCCTTGGCCTGCTGGAAGAGACCGGACTGCGCTAGGCGATCAACCGCAGGTCGAACGCGCCGGTCTTCGCCCTTGAGCCTCTGCCGCGCCGCGCCTAGGGTCCGCCGCACCGCGAACCGGAGACCTCCATGCCCTTCACCCTTGCCACCTGGAACATCAACTCTGTCCGCCTGCGCGAACCGCTGGTTCTGAAGCTGCTGGAAGAGGAACAGCCCGACGTGCTGTGCCTGCAGGAATGCAAAAGTCCGGTCGACAAGATCCCGGTCGAAAACTTCCGTGCGCTTGGCTACGAGCATCTCATCGCGCGGGGGCAAAAGGGCTATAATGGCGTCGCCGTGCTGTCGAAGATCCCGATCACCGACGTGGGCGACATGGATTTTGCCGGGCTGGGCCACGCCCGCCATGTCGCGGTGAAGCTGGAGAACGGCGTGACGGTGCAGAACTTCTATGTCCCGGCGGGCGGCGACGTGCCGGACCGCGAGGTGAACGAGAAGTTCGGGCAGAAGCTCGACTATCTCACCGAGATGCGCGACTGGTTTCACGCCGAACGCCCCGAGAAGGCGATCCTTGTCGGCGACCTGAACATCGCCCCGCGCGAAGACGACGTCTGGAACCACAAGCAGCTTCTGAAGATCGTCAGCCACACCCCGACAGAGGTCGACCATCTTGCGCAGGCGCAGGACGCCGGGGGCTGGGTCGACATCACCCGGCAGGACATCCCCGAGGGGCTGCTGTATTCGTGGTGGTCTTACCGCGCCCGCGACTGGTCCGGTGCCGACAAAGGGCGGCGTCTGGATCATGTCTGGGCCACGCCCGACATCTCGAACGCGGCGCATTCCAGCCGCGTCCTTCGCGACGCGCGCGGCTGGGAAAAGCCGTCGGACCACGCCCCGGTTTTCGCAACGTTCGACCTGTAGGGCTTGCCAGACCCCGTTCCGCGCGCAACGCTGCGTCAAGGAACGGGGGACGGCCAATGCCACAACGACCTGCTGGGGCGGTGACGCCGGACGAGATCCTAGGCTTCTGGTTTCCCGACGACCTGCCCGACTGCGTCCCCGAACGTCATGGGGACTTCTGGAACAGCCGGATGCAGGGCGGCATGGATGCGGCGATCATCGACACCTACGCCGACGTGACCCTTGCCGCCGCACGCGGCGCCTTTGACGGCTGGGCCGAAACTCCGCGCGGACGCCTTGCGCTGCTGTTGACGCTGGACCAATTCCCCCGCTCGGTCTGGCGCGACACGCCCGCCGCCTTCGCGCAGGACATCAAGTCTTGCCGCCTGTGTCTGGACGGGATCGACAACGGTCATCTCAAGGCGCTGACCACACCGTGGGAACGGCTGTTCCACCTGATCGCCATCGGCCATTGCGAAGGCCCCGATCACCTGCAGCGGATGGACCTGATCGTCCAGCTGGCCGACAGCATGGTGGTGCCGCTGTCACCGGATTTTGGCATCCTTTACGACGACGCCGGGAAGCAACCGCGCCGCGTGCGCGAGGT
The DNA here is from genome assembly GCA_002701395.1 of Maritimibacter sp. Classification (GTDB taxonomy): domain Bacteria; phylum Pseudomonadota; class Alphaproteobacteria; order Rhodobacterales; family Rhodobacteraceae; genus Psychromarinibacter; species Psychromarinibacter halotolerans. The sequence goes on from NZVC01000028.1 coordinate 123,657, forward strand.
GATCGCCCGGTTCGGTCGCCACCCGCACCGGAACGCCGTCCTCGGCCGTCCCAGCACCCCCGCCGAAGAGGCCTATATCGCCGAAGGCGACTTTCCACACGAGCGAAAGGCGGAAAAGGCCTGACGCCGCACGCGGCGGCAACGGCGCCGCGCCCCTTGCAAGACTGCCGGGCATGCTCCATCTAACGCTGCGACACGATATATTTATTGGATGGGGCACACGCCAATGCTGGAACTGGGCCAGAACACCGACCAAGCCGCGCCGCAAGGCGACCTGATCAAGGACGTGACCGAGGCGACCTTCGTCGCCGACGTCATGGAAGGATCCAAGGAGGTCCCGGTCATCGTCGATTTCTGGGCGCCGTGGTGCGGCCCCTGCAAAACGCTTGGCCCGATGCTGGAACAGGCCGTGACCGACGCCAAGGGCAAGGTCCGCATGGCCAAGCTGAACGTCGACGAGAACCAGCGCCTTGCCGCCGCGCTGGCGCAGCAGGGCCTGCCGCTGCAATCGATCCCGACCGTCGTCGCCTTCCACGAAGGCCGCCCGGTCGACATGTTCCAAGGCGCCGTGCCGCAGTCCGAAATCAAGGCCTTCGTCGACCGCGTCGCCGCGCTTGGCGGCGAAGACAACGGGCTGGCCGAGGCGATCGAAGCCGCCGAGGCGATGCTGGCCGACGGTGCCGCCGTCGACGCCGCCCAGACCTTCGCCGCGATCCTTGGCGAAGAACCCGAAAACGCCGCCGCCTACGGTGGCCTTGTGCGCGCCCACATCGCGATGGACGATCTCGACCAGGCCGAGGCGATCCTGAACGGCGCCCCCGCCGCGATCAGCACCGCGCCGGAACTGGAAGCCGCCCACGCGCAGCTGAACCTTGCGAAGCAGGGCGCGAACGCCGGTCCTGTCGCCGAACTGAGCGCGCAGGTCGAAGCGAACCCCGACGATCATCAGGCCCGGTTCGACCTTGCGCAGGCGCTGCACGCCAAGGGTCAGGTGGAAGAGGCCGTCGCCGAGCTTCTGGAACTGTTCCGCCGCGACCGCGAATGGAACGATGCCGCCGCCAAGCAGCAGCTTTTCACCATCTTCGATTCGCTCAAACCGCAGGATCCCGTGGTCCTGTCGGGACGCCGTAAATTGTCGTCGATGATATTTGCCTGAGGGTAACGTCGGGCTAGGTTTGCATCATGATTTCAGCCGCCGACCTGCCCGACACGATCCCGGTGTTTCCCCTGCCCGGCGCCCTGTTGCTGCCGCGCGCGAAACTGCCGCTTCACATCTTCGAGCCGCGCTATCTTGCGATGCTGGACGACTGCATGAAGACGCCGCATCGGCTGATCGGCATGGTGCAGCCCTATGAAACCCCGGGCGGCACCCAAAGCCGTCTGCACCAGATAGGCTGCGCCGGCCGGCTGACGGCGTTTTCGGAAACCGAGGACGGGCGTTATCTGATAACGCTTACCGGGGTCTGCCGCTTCCGCGTCCGCGACGAGATCGAGGGCTTTACGCCCTACCGTCGGTGCGAGATCGGCTGGGACGACTTCTCGCGCGATCTTGGGCCGGCGGAACACGATCCGGGCTTTGACCGCAGTGACTTTCTTGGCCTGCTGTCGCGTTACTTTCAGGAAGAGAACCTGAAGACCGACTGGGAAGCGATGCGCGAAGCGGATGACGAGCTGCTGATCAACTCGCTGTCCATGCTGTGCCCCTTCGAACCCGAAGACCGTCAGGCGCTTCTGGAAGCGCCGTCGCTGTCCACCCGGCGCGAGACGCTGGTGACGCTGATCGAGTTCGCCCTTCGGGGCGGCGCAGGCGACGAGGTGATGCAATGACCGACGACACCGGCGACCGGCCGCAGGTGCTGCCGACCCCAAGCGACGACGCCTCGGTTCCGGCGCCCGCGCCAGCCTTTGACCGCCGGATGCTGGAATCGCTGGTCTGCCCGCAGACACAGGCCGTGCTCAGCTATGACGCCACGCATCAGGAACTGATCTCGCGCGCGGCGCATCTTGCCTTCCCGATCCGCGACGGCATTCCGGTCATGCTGATCGACGAGGCGCGCCCGCTGGAATAGCGCGGCCCTAGAACAACAGCCCCATCACGCCGCGCCGGATCAGGTTCAGCCCGGCAACGACCAGCACCACAAGCATCGCACGCCGGAACTTCACCGCGTCCAGCCTGTCGTGCACCGAATACCCCGCGACCATGCCCAGAACGACAGGCACCAGCATCGCAAAGGACAGGGGCAGCGTCTGGGCATTCAGCACGCCCGACCGCAGGTGCGACGTCAGCAGAACGATCGACCCCGCCGCATAGACGACGCCCTGCATCCGCATCGACTCGCCCTTGGGGGCGTCGATCGCGGTCAGATAGGCCACGGTCGGCGGGCCCCAGACACCGGACAGCCCGCCAGTGAACCCGGCAACGGCACCGATGCCCAACTCGGCCCGTGTGCGGTGCTCGGGGCGGATGTGCAGCTTCCATCCGAAGATCTGGACCAGCGCAAAGCCGGTGATCGGAAGGCCCAGCAACAGGAAGAACACCCAGCTTGGAATGACCCGCACCAACTGCGCACTGCCGGCGATGAAGACCAGCACGATCAGCATGTACAGCCAGTACTTGCGCGTCGTGCCCAGCGCCGCCGCCACCCCGTCGCGCAACGCCTGCCACAGGTTCGCCGCCACGGTCGGGACGATCAGCGCCGCCAGCGCCAGTTCGGGCGATAGCTGGGACCCAAGCCCTGAAATCATGATCATCGGCAGGGCAAAGCCCACCGCGCCCTTCACGAAGCCCGCGAACAGCGCGACGCCAAACGCGAAGGCAAGGATCGCGGGTGGGATCTGTGTGAACACCTCGAACATCGGCATCGCTCCTGATGGGTCCCGACCGTCATACAGGCTTGCGGCGCCCGTCCCAGCGATAAATCCCGAAAGTCACTTTTGTTCTATTTTAGTATCTATTTTGAATTATTGTTGCGCTGCGGGTGCAAAGTCGCTATTCCACCGGACGGAGTGGAGAAGGATGCGCCCGATGCCTCATGATGGACAGGACATGACTACCGATCGCGTGATGCTGCGAGACCTGCTGGCGCTGACAGCCGACGCCGTTCCCGCGGCACAGTCGCTGCTGGACTTGGCGATTGCCCGGGTGCGCGCCGAAGTCACCGAGGGCGACCGCGTCTATCCCGCCCGGCTCGAGGCGCACCAGACGGCGGCCCACGCGGTGGCGTGGCTGGCGACCTACGTCGAATCCCTGCGCCAGATGCAGCACTGGGCCGAGGCACTGGAGGCCGACGGCCGGTTCGGCGAGATGGAACGCCTGATCCACCAGATCGCGTTCGGCGAATACCTCTGGCAGATCTACGGCGGCATCCCCATGAGCCAGACCGAGATCGCCCGCCCGCAGGACATGTACCTGTCGCAGGACGATCAGCGTCACCTGATGACCCCGGTCGTGATGACCCTGACCCAGTCCGGCAATACACAGGCCGCCCGAATGCGTCTTGCCGCGCTGATGCAGGACAACGCCGGCCACGCCACCTTCGGCGCGTCCGGGCTGGAAGACGAGCTTGAGATGATCCGCGACCAGTTCCGCCGGTACGCGGACGAGCGCGTCATTCCCAACGCGCAGGACTGGCACCTGAAGGACGACCTGATCCCGATGGAGATCATCGAAGATCTCGCCGAGATGGGCGTCTTCGGCCTGACCATCCCCGAAGAGCACGGCGGCCTCGGCCTGTCCAAAGCGTCGATGGTGGTGGTGTCCGAAGAACTGTCGCGCGGCTATATCGGCGTCGGCTCGCTGGGCACCCGGTCCGAAATCGCGGCCGAACTGATCCTGTGCGGCGGCACCGAGGCGCAAAAGGCCCACTGGCTGCCGAAGATCGGCTCGGCCGAGATCCTGCCGACGGCGGTGTTCACCGAACCCAACACCGGCTCTGACCTCGGGGCGCTGCGGACCCGTGCGGTGAAAACCGGCGAGGATTACGCGATCACCGGTAACAAGACATGGATCACCCATGCCGCCCGGGCCCATGTCATGACCCTTCTGGCGCGCACCGACCCCGACAGCACCGACCACCGCGGCCTGTCCATGTTCCTTGCGGAAAAGACACCGGGCACCGATGCCGACCCCTTCCCCACCCCCGGCATGACCGGTGGCGAGATCGAGGTGCTGGGCTACCGCGGCATGAAGGAATACGAACTGGGCTTCGACGGCTTCAAGGTGCAGGGCGAAAACCTGCTGGGCGGGGTCGAGGGTCAGGGCTTCCGGCAGCTCATGCAGACCTTCGAAAGCGCCCGCATCCAAACCGCCGCCCGCGCCATCGGCGTCGCGCAATCGGCGCTGGAAACCGGCCTGCAGTACGCCACGGACCGCCAGCAGTTCGGCAAGCCCCTTGCCGCCTTCCCGCGCGTGGCTTCGAAACTTGCCATGATGGCGGTCGAAATCATGGTGGCGCGGCAGCTCACCTATTTCTCCGCCCGCCGCAAGGACAGCGACACGCGCTGCGACCTCGAGGCTGGGATGGCGAAACTGCTGGGCGCCCGCGTGGCATGGGCCGCGGCGGACAACGCGCTGCAGATCCACGGCGGCAACGGCTTTGCCACCGAATACCGGATCAGCCGCATCCTGTGCGACGCACGCATCCTGAACATCTTCGAGGGCGCCGCCGAGATCCAGGCCCAGGTGATCGCGCGCCGGCTTCTGGGGTGATGGCCCATGGCAAAGGGGGACGCCGTCCCCCGCGCCTTCGGCGCCCCCCTGAGGTATTTTTAAAGAGAAGAAAGGGCGCCCTGCTTCTTCTCTTTTCAAATACCTCCGCCGGAGGCTCGGCCCGAAGGGCCGATCACTTTGACAGGAACGCCTTCATCCGTCCCAGCGCCTCGCGGATGTTGTCCTGCGAATTGGCATAGCTCAGGCGGATGTAGCCTTCGCCCAGCGTGCCGAAATCCGGACCGCCCACGGTGGCGACCCCCGTTTCCTCCAGCAGCGACAGCGCGAGCTTCTTCGCCTTCCAGCCCGTTTCCGAGACATTCGGGAAGGCATAGAAGGCGCCCTTCGGCGTGATGCAGGAGACGCCGGGCAGGTCGTTGGCAAGGTCGACCACCAGCTTTCGGCGGGCGTCGAATTCCGCGACCATCTTAGCCACCGCGTCCTGCGGACCCGTCAGGGCCTCAAGCGCGGCGTATTGGGCCGGGGTGTTGACGCAGGACCATGCGTTGACGGCCAGCTTGCGGGCCTTGTCGTACAGGTCCTGCGGCCAGACCGAATAGCCCAGCCGCCAGCCCGTCATCGCGTAGGTCTTGGACCAGCCGTTCAGCAGGATCAGCCGGTCGCGGATCTCGGGGTAGCCCAGCAGCGTGACGTGTTCCTCGCCGTCGTAAAGCATCTGGTCGTAGATCTCGTCCGACATGATCGCGACATCGGGCCAGTCGGCGAGGCCCGCGACCAGCTTGTCGACTTCGGCCTTCGGCGTGACGCCGCCACAGGGGTTCGCGGGCGAGTTCACGATGATCAGGCGCGTCTTGTCGGTGATCAGCGACAGCGTTTCCTCGGCCGAGAAGGCGAACCCGTTCTCTTCGCGGATCGGGATCGGCACGGGTTTGGCCCCGGTGAACTCGATCATCGAGCGGTAGATCGGGAAACCGGGATCGGGATACAGGATCTCGGCCCCCGGTTCTCCGAACATCAGGATCGCGGTGAACATGGTGACCTTGCCGCCGGGCACGATCAGGACGTTGTGCGGGCTGACCTGCGCGCCAAAGCGGCGGTCCAGATCGGCGGCAACCGCCTCGCGCAAGGGCAGGATGCCGGTTGCCGCGGTATAGCCGTGCTGACCGTCGCGCAGCGCCTTCACCGCCGCCTCGACGATGTTCTCCGGCGTCGGGAAGTCGGGCTGGCCGATGCCAAGGTTGATGACATCCATGCCCTGCGCCGCAAGCTCTCCGGCGCGCGCCAGCACGGCAAAGGCGTTCTCTTCGCCGATGCGGTCGAATCCCGCGATGGTGTGCATGACTATCCTCCAATTTTTCGGCCGTTCCGGGGTTGTTGCCCATCGGATGGCGTTTGGCAATGACCGCGCGGCGGGAAACCGTGGGCCGGGTGGGCAAGGCGCCTTGCCCGTGCGGTCCGCCGCCATCATGGTGGCCCCGACCGGGATGACCCGGACAACGCGGAAGGCAAATCTGTCATGGCATGGGTCATTCTGGCTGTCGCCGGCCTGCTTGAAATCGTGTGGGCGTCGGCGATGAAGAAATCCGAGGGCTTCACCGTTCTCGGCCCCTCGGTGGTCACGCTTGTGGCGATGGTCGCCAGCTTCGGCCTGCTTGCGGTCGCGATGAAATCGCTGCCGCTTGGCACCGCCTACTCGGTCTGGACCGGGATCGGCGCGGTCGGCGCATTTGCCGTCGGCGTGGTCTTCATGGGCGAGGCCGCCACCCCGATGCGGCTTCTGGCGGTGGCGCTGATCGTCGGCGGATTGGTGTTGATGCGGATCGCGGGCGGTCACTGACCGCCGGGACGGTCCTGCCGGGCCTGCAAATCGACGAAGCGTTGCCGCGCCGCCGGCAAGGGGCGGTCGCCCAACGCGGGGGCCAGCCAGTTTTCAAGAAAATGGCCGGTGGTGCGCAGACCCTGCGCCACCTCGGACGAGGGCGCGTCGTACAGGATGCGCAGGCAGCGCGGCAGCGGCAGAAGCCGGTCTTTCCATTCGCCCGCCCCGGCCTCGGACACCGCGCGCCCGGTGCGGGGCGAGACGTACTCCAGCCCCTGCGTCACGCCGGTCACGGCGCAGCTTCCGAGGTCGAGACCGAAGCCCAGTTCGTCCAACAGGGCGAGTTCCCAGTGTAGGTAACCCAGCGGCCAGATCTCGGGGCGGTCGAGCATGTCCAACAGCGTTACGCTACGGTCGTACAGCGGTTCGTGGGCTTCGCGTTCCGGCAGGGTGAAGGACAACAGCGCGGTCACCGCGTTCAGCCCGGCCAGCGCCAGCCGGTCCGACATCGCACCGGCGGCGCGGCTTTGCAGGGGTTCCACCGTGAAGGCGCCAAGGTGTTCTTCCAGCCGGGCGCGCCACGTGACATCCAGCTGGGCGCCGGGTTGCAGGATCGGCGCCGTCTTTCGGCTGGCACCGCCGCGCACGACGCCAAGATGCCGACCGCGGCCGGGGGTAAAGACCTCGATGATCGCGCCGGACTCGCCGTGACGGCGGGACGACAGCAGGATTCCCTGATCACGCCATTCCATGCGCCCACTATCGCCGGGACGCGGGCACGGGCAAGGGGGTGTGGGCAAGGGGGTGCGGCCTAGGTATCGAGGCCTTCCTCGTCCAGCAGGTGGCGGCCTGCGCGGTCCTCGACCTCGATCACCCAAAGGTCGGGATCGAAAGACCGCTGTTTCGCGACCGAGGCGTCGACGTCGCGTTCGTCGCCTTCGGCCAGCACGACCCAGCGCCGGTCTCCGGTCATCAGATCGACCGACCGCTGGTACAGCGTCGCGGTGCCGTCCAGCGGGCTTTGCTTGATCAGCACCGCGCCCGCCGTCGCATCGCCCTTTGCCACCACGAAGGCGGGAATGTCCGCCAGCCGCAGCCGCGCAAGATAGGCCGAGACCCAGAGGTCCGAGGTCAGCCGTGGCATCGGGTCAGCTGTTGCCGTCCGAGAAATCGAGACCGATCGCGGAATAGCGTTCCTTCTCGTCCAGCCAGTTCGGCCGCACCTTCACCTGCAGGAACAGGTGAACCGGGCGGTCCAGCATCTCTGTCAGTTCCTCGCGCGAGGCTTTGCCGACGGCTTTCACCGTCTCGCCGCGCTTGCCCAGCACGATGCCTTTGTGGCCATCGCGGGCGACGTAGATCATCTGGTGGATCACGGCGGATCCGTCGTCGCGCTCCTCCCAGCTTTCTGTCTCGACCGTCAGCTGGTACGGCAGTTCCTGATGCAGGCGAAGCGTCAGCTTCTCGCGGGTGATTTCCGCCGCGATCATCCGCATCGGCAGGTCGGAAATCTCGTCCTCGGGGTACAGCCACGGGCCTTCGGGCATCCGGTCGGCCAGCCAATGGCGCAAGTCGTCGACGCCGTGGCCCTTTTCGGCCGAGATCATGAAGGTTTCGACGAAGGGGAAGCGATCGTTCATCTTCTTGGTGAGCGCCAGAAGCGCGGGGGCTTGAACGCGGTCGATCTTGTTGATCACCAGCGCGACGGGTCGGTCGCCGCCCCGTTCCTCCAGCCCTTCGATGATCGCCTCGACGCCGTCGGTCAGGCCGCGCTGCGCCTCGATCAGCAACAGAACGACATCGGCGTCTCCGGCCCCGGTCCACGCGGCGGCCACCATCGCGCGGTCTAGTCGGCGGCGCGGGCGGAACAGGCCGGGCGTGTCGACGAACACGATCTGCGCATCGCCTTCCAGCGCAACGCCGCGGATGCGGGCGCGGGTGGTCTGCACCTTGTGGGTCACGATCGACACCTTGGTGCCGACCATCGCGTTCAGAAGCGTGGACTTGCCCGCGTTGGGCTCTCCGATCAGGGCAACGAAGCCGGCTTTCTGGGTCATGTCATGTCCAGTCTGGGAATCGCGCGTTCCTACATGATCCACGGGACCGGGGCCAGAGACCAGTCTTCATGACCAGTCCCCATGACCGGTGGCTAGCCGCCCAGCCGATCCAAAAGCGCCTTGGCCGCGGCCTGTTCCGCGCGCCGTTTCGACGGTGCCTCGGCGCGGCTGGTCTCGCCGGATTGCAGCGCGACCTCGATCGTGAAGACGGGGGCATGGTCGGGGCCGCTGCGCGCGATCTCGCGATACTGCGGCGGCTTGTGACCCTTGGCCTGCGCCCATTCCTGCAGCGCGGTCTTGGGATCGCGGGCGTCTTCCTCGACCGTTTCGATCCGGTTGCCCCAAGCGCTCAGGATCAGGCTGCGCGCCGCCTCGATCCCGCCGTCAAGGTAGACGGCGGCGATCACCGCCTCCATCGCGTCGCCCAGCAGGGCCTGCTTGCGGCGACCGCCCGACAGCATCTCGGACCGGCCAAGGCGCAGGACGTCGCCCAGCCCAAGGTCGGCGGCAACCTCGGCGCAGGTTTCCTTGCGGACCAGCGCGTTGAAGCGGGGGGCCAGCTGCCCTTCGGTGGCGCCGACATCGGCGCTAAGCAGGGTCTCTGCCATGACAAGACCCAGGACCCGGTCGCCAAGGAATTCCAGCCGCTGGTTGTCGGGCCGGTTGGCGGACGACATCGAGGCATGGGTCAGCGCACGCTGAAGAAGCTCGCCGTTGGCGAACTTGTGGCCCAGCCGCTTGGCGAAGGCTGCTTGTTCCGCGGACAGTCTCACCGGATTCCTTCCATGACGCGCCCTACGGCGTCGGCATAGCCGAAGCCGGGCGGCGGCGGCAAGGCGCGCTGCCTACTCGATCGACGCGAAATACCGGTCGGGCCGCCACGCCCAGACGGCCGCTGGCCGGCGCGCCCCGCTGGAGAACAGGACGAACCGTGCTTCGGCCATGATGCGCGCGGTCGGAAGGAAACCGACGCCGCCGTCGTCCGGGTCAAAGCGGCTGTCGCGGGCAGAGTCGCGGTTGTCCCCCATCACGAAGACATGCCCTGCCGGGACCGTGTAAAGCGGGGTGTTGTCGCCGGGCGCGTTCTGCACGTCGAGGATGGTATGCCCGGTCTCTTGCGCGAGCTGCTCGACATACATCCGCTTGATACAGTCGGTGCCGGGCGGCGGGCCGAAAGCAGCGCACATCGGCCAGATCCGTTTCGGCCCTTGTTCGCGGAAGGCTTCCACGAAGGGTTGCAGCGCCAGACGTTCGACGGGGGTTCCATTGATGTGCAGCAGGCCGCCGCGCATCTGCACCGTGTCGCCGGGCCGTCCCACCACGCGCGCCGCGCTGTAATCGCCATCGGACGGATGTTTGAAGAACACCACGGCGTTGCGGTCCGGCGTGCCGATGACCCGGGTGCCGATCACGTAGTCACCGACAAGGAACGTGGGCTTCATCGCGGCGTCGGTCACATGGAACGGCTGCCAGACAATGCGCGAGGCCGCGAAGCCGACCACGCAGGTCAGCAGGATCAGGCCCACGACCGGCCATTCGATCGGGAAAATCTCGACATCGGTGCGGTGATCGGTGGGGGCGGTCAGCAGGTACAGCAGGCAGAACAGCCCGATCACCGGAACGAAGACGAAGAACGCCAAGATCCCAGACGCGCCCGCGTCGTGATACCTGCGCACGCTGTAGCCCGCCAGCGGGTACAGAAGCAGCGCCATCAGGATGGTCAGAATAACGGCGGGAACCTCGTGCAGGATTCCCGCCAGCAGGATCGCGGTTCCTGTCAGCCAGACCGCCCCGGCAAGGGCAAGGAAGATCCTGAACCGGGTGCGGTCGGTGCGACCGTCCCAGTCAAGCCAGTCGGTGGCCAGTTCCCTGGCCAGCGATCCTATTCGATGGCTTTGAAGAACCTGTCACCCCTCCACGTCCAGAAGAACAGCATCGACCGGCCCGCGGACGAGAACATGATCCGGTCGGCACGGCCGATCAGGTTTTCGAAGGGCACAAAGCCGACACCGCCCGCGCCCTGAGCGACGCGGCTGTCGGTGGAGTTGTCGCGGTTGTCGCCCATGAAGAAGAACTGTCCTTCCGGGACGGTGAAGACCGGCGTGTTGTCCAGACGTGTGTTGGTGATGTTCAGAACCGAGTGTTCCACACCGTTCGGCAAAGTCTCGATGAACTTTTCCTTGATGCAGTCGGCACCAAGGCCCGGGCTGGGGTTCGCGCACTGCGGCAGGTTGCCGGCGGGACCCTGCGGTTCGAAGGTCTCGACGAAGACACCGTCATCCGTCTGCGGAACCACTTCACCGTTGATGGACAGCACGCCGTCCTGCACCTGAACCTTGTCACCCGGCAGGCCGATCACCCGCTTGATGAAGTCCGATCCGGTGGTCGGATGGCGAAACACGACGACATCGCCAAGTTCGGGTTCCTCGCCCATGATGCGGCCCGAGAACGGGCACATGGCGAACGGGCAGCTGTACTGCGAATATCCGTAAGCCATCTTGTTCACGAACAGGAAGTCCCCGATCAGCAGCGTGTCCTTCATGGATCCGGACGGTATCCAGAAAGGCTGAAAAAAGAGTGTGCGGAACACGCCCGCGATGAGCAGGGCGTAGACAATTGTCTTGATCGTCTCGATGATCCCGCTGCCGATGGAATTGCTGGACATTCCGGTTCCCCGCTCGCCTCTATTTGTAAGTCGTCATGGGCGCGCGCGCCCCCGGTGTCAAGGCAACGGCCTTGCCTCTATGATAACGAAGGCCTGTGCCCACGGATGGTCGTCCGTCAGGGTCACGTGGACGATGGCCTCGTGCCCGTCGGGCGTCATGTCTTGCAGGCGTTCCGCCGCCCATCCGGTCAGCGCCATGACGGGCTGGCCGGTGTTCAGGTTCGACACCGCCATGTCCTTCCACGCGATGCCCATCCGCAGCCCGGTGCCCAGCGCCTTGGAGCAGGCCTCTTTCGCGGCCCACCGCTTGGCATAGGTGCCCGCGGTGTCGCGCCGCCGCTCGGCCTTGGCCTGTTCGACATCGGTGAAGACGCGGTTGCGAAAGCGGTCGCCGAACCGCTCCAGCGTCCGTTCGATCCGCTCGATGTTGGCAAGGTCGGTGCCGATGCCAAGGATCATGGGATTTCGAACCTCGGCGTCAGGTCGCCGGTCGACTGGTTCACGGTCACGGCAAGGATCGCCGGATCGAACCCGCCGGTGGCGGCGGCGAACATCTCGACCCCGACGCGCAGGGTCAGCCCCGTCGCCGGATCGTAGGCGGCCGACAGCGCGCCGAAATCCATGTTCGCAAAGCCCATCCCCTCGTCCAGCCCGACGATGCCGCAATCGGGCGTGCCAAGCTCGTCATAGGGGGGATGGATGATCAGCAGATAGAAGGCCCCCGCCGCCGGTTCCACGGTGTCCAGCAAGGCCACCCGGATCGCCCCATTCGCGAAGGTGGTCGTATTGGTCTCCCACGGTTCGGCGATGTTGCGGGCGCTGCCCTGCCAGCCGTTGCAGTCGATCACCGTCTGCGCCTGCGCCGCGGCGGCGCACAGACCCAGCGCGGCCCCGATGACCAATGATCTCAACATCCCGGATCCTCCCGCAAGGGCGCCCCGATTTCGCGCGGGACATGCAAGCATTTCGCACGGCAGGGGCGCTTTGGCAAACCCGTGGCATCCCGTCGCAGCGGGTGCTACGACTTCCCGGACAGGGGAGGAGACCTGCATGACACAGCCATTCGGCATCGCCGTCATCGGCGCTGGCATGGCCGCGACGCCGCACGCCCGCGCGCTGGCCGAGCTTTCACCCGACATCGCGGTGCGCGGGGTCTGGACCCGTGGCGACAGCGGCGCCGCGATGGCCGCCGAGTACGGCTTTCCGCTTGCCGACAGCCCGGAGGCATTGGCCGCCGATCCGTCGGTCGACGCACTGCTGCTGCTGACCCCGCCCGATGCGCGGATCGATCCGGTGCGCCTGTTCGCCGGGGCCGGAAAGCATGTGCTGTCGGAAAAACCCATCGGCCGCACGCTGGCCGAGGCGGAAGAGGTCGCCGCGATCTGCGCCGACGCGGGCGTGCAGCTTGGCGTCGTGTTCCAGCACCGCTATCGCGCCGGGTCGGTCGCGTTGCAACGGATGCTGCGGGACGGCGAGCTTGGCACGCTTCAGATGGCCCGCGCCGACATTCCGTGGTGGCGCGACCAAGGCTACTACGACGCGCCGGGCCGCGGCACGATGGCGCGTGACGGCGGCGGGGTCCTGATCAGTCAGGCGATCCACACGCTGGACCTGATGCTGTCGCTGACCGGGCCGGTGCGCACCGTGCAGGGGCTGGCCGCCACCACCGGGCTGCACGACATGGAATGCGAGGATTTCGCCACCGCCGGGCTGCGGTTCGAGAATGGCGCGGTCGGATCGGTCTTCGCCACGACGGCCGCATGGCCCGGAGGCGCGGAATCCATTCGATTGGACTGTTCCAAATGCGTCGCAACGCTGCAATCGGGCACGCTTCGGATCGACTGGCGCGACGGGCGCACCGAAACCGTGGGCGAAGAAGCCGCCACCGGCGGCGGCGCGGATCCGATGGCCTTTCCGCATGACTGGCACCGCGACCTGATCGCGGGCTTCGTCGACGCGGCACGGGCCGGTCGCGCGCCCGAGCCGTCAGGCCAGGACGCCCTAGCGGCGCAGGGGCTGATCGACGCCATTCTGCGATCCTCGGACACGGGTCGCGCTATTCAATTGGGAGACTCCTGAATGACAGGTCCGGTACTTGGCGTGATCGGCATCGATCATCGCCACATCTACGAAATGCTTGGCATGATGATCGACCACGGCTGCACCGGGCGCGGCTGGTGGACCGAAGGTCAGCCGGGCACGCAGGACGGGTTCGTGAAACGCTTTCCCGACCTGCCCCGTGTCGACGATCCGGAAACCCTGCTGGCCGATCCGGATGTCGACATGATCCTGCTGGCGGGCGTCCCGTCCGAACGCGCAGAGTTCGCGATCCGCGCCATGCGCGCGGGCAAGGACGTGATGGTCGACAAACCGGGCTGCACCACGATGGAGCAGCTGGCCGAGATCCGGAAGGTACAGGCCGAGACCGGGCGGATCTGGTCGGTGAATTACTCGGAGCATTTTCAGGTCGCCAGCGTGACGAAGGCGGCAGAGCTGATCGCCGCGGGCGCAATCGGTAAGGTGATCCAGACGGCAGGCTTCGGGCCGCACCGGCTGAACCGCCCAACGCGGCCGGACTGGTTCTTCGACGAGGCCCGCTATGGCGGCATCCTGTGCGACATCGGTTCGCACCAGATCGAGCAGTTCCTGTTCTTCACCGGCAGCGACGACGCCGAGATCGTGACCTCGACCGTTGCCAACTTTGCCAATCCCGACGATCCGGGGCTGCAGGATTTCGGCGAGATCCTGATCCGGGGCGACGGCGTGCAGGGCTACGTGCGGATCGACTGGTACACCCCCGACGCGCTGCCGACATGGGGCGACGGGCGGCTGACGATCCTTGGCACCGAAGGCTATATCGAGCTTCGAAAATACGTCGACATCACCGGGCGCGAGGGCAAGGACCACCTGTTCCTGGTGAATGGCGATAGTTACGAACACATCGACGCGTCAGGGGCGGGCCTGCCCTATTTCGCGGCGCTGATCGCGGACGTGCGCGACCGGACAGAGACGGCGATGCCGCAGGCGCGCTGCTTCAAGGCGATGGAACTGGCGCTTCGGGCGCAGGCGCAGGCCGCGCGGCTGGGCAATCTGTCCTGACGGGACGGCGGGCGGGGCGATGCGCGCCAGCGCGAGCGCCGTCGCCGTCCCGCGCCCCGAAACCGCCCCCACAAAAAGAAATCGGCCGGCGCCCCCGTGCCGACCGATTTCCAAGGCGGTGTCTGGACCGTATCAGGCCGACATCATCGCCTTCGCTTCGAAGTTCTTCAGAACCGGGCGGGCCGGTGCGCCGAAGGCATCGACGTTCCCATCCAACTGCGGGAAAATCCGGAACAGTTCGTCCCGCGCCGCCATGTCCAGCGTCGACAGCCCCAGCTCTCCGGGGTGGAAGCTTTCGGATTCCACGCCGTTCGCATAGACGATCTCGTGCTGCGCGAACATGAAGTGGTAATAGACCACCTCGTCGGCGTCATATTCGACGGTGACGGTGCTGTCGTTGACCAGCGCCTTGGCCGGAACCAGCATTTCGGTTTCACCGAACAGCGCCTCGCAGCGCCAGTCGGACACCAGCATGCGGTGCTGCGGCGACACCAGCAGGTCGCGCTCGGGCATGTTCTCTCCCAGCGCGCCGGCGCGGATGCGGATCGGACGCAGGTTGCCGCCGCGCGCCAGTTCCGACGCGCCGATGCGGCGGTTCGCGATCCATTGCAGCGGCTGGAAACCGCTGTCCTTGGTCAGGACCATGTCGCCCGGCTGCAGATCCTCGACCCGCTTCACGCCGCCCTTCACCAAGATCTCGGTGCCGCCGGCAAAGCAGATCGGCGCATCCACGAAGTCGATGCCAATGGTGGCCTTGTCACCGTGGTCGATGTGGGCCTGCAGGTGGATCGTCTTCTCGTCGCCGTTCCGGTCGAGATAGGTGATCTCGTACACGCTGGGCGCGCCGCAGTCGCCGTCGGTTTCCTTCAGCGTATAGGTGCCGTCGCCGAAATCGTCGCCGTTCTGGTCGCCGGTCTCGCCGCTGCCATAGACGTTGGACGCGGTATAAACCGGAGAGATCGGGTTCCCGTGGGCGTCCATCGCGGTGAAGCTGACGACATTCGACATGTACAGCTTGTCGATGGTCTGAAGGCTTTGCACACTCATGCAGAAGTCGCCGACGAAATCGCCCGCGTTCACCTCGACGATGTCGACGTCGTGGCCGCCGTCGTCATAGCGCAGGGTCAGGCTGTCGCCGTAATCCTTGCCGCTGCCGTCGAGGTACACGTAGGTGTCCTTGTCGACGTTCTCCTGCATCGTGCGGATCGAGTGGTTGTCGTAGCTGCCACCGGGGTTGTCGATCAGGACCTTGCCGTAATGGTTGATGTCGGCCTGATAGATGCCGCTGCCTTGATCGACAGGATTGCCGTCCTTGTCGCACCAGCCCTTGGTCAGGCCCTCCCAGAACCAGTTCCCGAAAATCGAATAAGTCATTGGCAGCCCAGCCCCCACGCAGGTTCGTGGGAGAATATATGCCGCAAGGTTATCTAAACAAAGCCTAGATTTTGCCCCAATTGAAAATCGAAAAGGCCCTTTTTAAAGGAAATCAGACGGTTGTTGCCACAATTTCGTCAATAATCAGTTAACTCTGTCAGCACGGCTACCGCGGCAGCCGTGGTCTCAAGATCATCAATCCGCCGCACAAGGTCGTATTGTTGCACAACCGTGTCCGCCATCTCTGAAATGGATTCGCCGGTCAGCTTGTGAAGCCCCCGTATCATGCCGATCAGGTCGAATTCCTTGGCCCTGTAGCCCACTGATTCGAAGTCCAGACCGACTGCTCCGTCCGAGGTGAATTTGAAGTTGTGGGCCGACACGTCGCCCTTGGTCAGAACGTACTCGGTCAGCGGCACTTGCGTCAGCAACTCGCGCAGGACGGCGTAGGCCGGGTTGCCCTCCATCTCTTCGTACTGGCCGAAATGATCCCACAGGGTCTCGTCCCGTTTCTGGGTGCCGACGGCGCTGTGAAAGCCCGCGACCCAGCGCGCCATCATGCCCAGCGCGTCCATCACGCGGCCCTCGTCGATGAAGTGCTTGAACCCGTGCCCCTTTACCTCGCGCGTGACGATCACCCGTTCGGTGTCGGCGGAATAAACCATGACCGGCATGGCCACGGGCCAGCGTTTCGACAGGATCTGCTTCTCGCGGTCGTACCGCAGGTTCGCGTCGCCCGCGCTTGCATCCGCGTCGGTGAAGATCTTGGCGAAGAACGCCTGCCCCTCGCCGCGCAGAAGCATCGTCATGTTCTTGTCGGACCGGGCCATCGGCTCGACCGACAGTTGGTTGACGCCGGTCGCCCGGGTGATGTCCTGAGCCAGTTCGCGAAGTACCGCCATCGGACTCCTCCTGCGCTGTGCCCCGTGCCGGATCGGACGGACGCGAGGCGGGTTCTGCGGTTCATGCGCCGCACCACTGGGCCCGACCAAGCCGGCGCCCGGCGCGGCGGCCAGCGTAACCGACGTTCCAGCATGGGACTCCCCCATGTGTAAAGGGGAGGAGCCGCAACTATGCGTGCAACGGCGGATTTTGCCGGGTGACGGCTTCGTTTATGGCGCCTGAAACCGCACGGGCCGCCCGGATTGTCCCCGCGCCGCCGACACGCCGTCGCCCCTGCCCGGTCAGCCCGCGGTCCAGCCCCCATCGACCGACAGCGCGGACCCCGTCACCAGCGCCGATGCGTCGGACGCAAGATAGACCGCAGCCCCGGCCACATCGCCAACCTCTCCGGCGCGCCCCAGCGGAATGTTCTGACCGATCCAGCGCCGGGTTTCCGGTTCATCGAAGAACGGCGCCGTCAGCGGGGTCAGGATGAAGGTCGGGCAAATCGTGTTCACGCGGATTCCCATCGGGCCAAGGTCGATCGCCATCGCCTTGGTAAAGCCCTCGACCGCGTGTTTGCTGGCGCAATAGACCGACCGTTTCGGCCCGCCGACCTGCCCCATCTGGCTGGAAATGGTGATCAGCGAGCCCGGACGCCGCGCCGCGACAAGGCCCTTTGCCACGGCCTGCGCCAGAAAATAGGCGGCGCGCAGGTTCACGGACATGACCGCGTCGAAGTCCTGCGCCTGCGTTTCCGTGGCGAAGCTGTGCCGCGCCGTACCCGCCGCGTTGACCAGCACGTCGAACGGCCCAGCCTCGGCCACGGCGGCGGCGGCCGCCTCTAGATCGGTGATGTCCAGCGGCAAAGCCTGCGCCGCGTGCCCTTCGGCCTGCAGCGCGTCGCGCGCCTCGTGCACCAGCGCATCGCGCCGGCCGGCCACCGTCACCTCGGCCCCCGCCCGCGCCAGCGCGGCGGCGCAGGCCAGCCCGATGCCGGAAGAGCCACCCGCGACCAGCGCGCGGCGGCCATCCAGCCGCATGTCGGGCGTTCGAGGCAGTTTCATGTCGGTCACTCCGTCATGCGCCGGTCCGCCGCCCTTATGCGCGGGATGCGACCGGGCCACCCGGCTTGTCACGCTTTAACCAGTGCCACGCGACGACCCCTGCCGCAAGAACCACGGCCACGGCCCAGACTGGTGGCGCCTTGGCCAGAGCCCCAAGCGCCAGCACCAGCCGCAGCATCGCCTCGATCCGGGTCATCCGGCCGCCGTCGAACCGGGCCAGCACGCTGGCCAGCAGGTACAGCGCCACGGCGACCCGCACGGCGATCAGCGCCAGCGCGCCCCAGTGAACCGTACCGTCCAGCCCCGGCAGATAGCGGTCTCCGCCCGGCACCGGGTTCAGTTGCGCCGGTTCGATCAGCAGAAGCTCGGGGTAGAAGGCGAAGATAAAGGGGATGACGAACATCACGATCCCGGCCTTCACCGCGGCAAAGCCGGTGCCCATCGGGTCGCCCTTGGTGATCGACGCCGCCGCAAAGGCCGCCACGGCCACCGGCGGCGTGATCGCGCTGGCCACCGCGAAATAGAAGATGAACATATTCGCCGTGAAGGTCGCGATGCCTAGCCCCACCAGCATCGGCCCCATAAGAAGCGCCACGTTGATATAGGCGGGCACCGTCGGCATCCCCATGCCCAGCAGGATCGCCATCACCATCGTCGCGCCCAGCGCGGCCACAAGGAACAGCCCGCTGTCGCCGATGGTCCCGCCCGAGGACCGCAGCCAGCCGATTATATCCACGGCGATGTAGTTCGACAGACCCGTCAGGTTCAGACAGAAGTCGATGACCGAAACGGCAAGGAACATCAGGTACAGGCGGCTGACCAGCGTGCCCGCCTCGGCCAGCGCGGTGATGATCAGGCCGGGCCGCTGCCGGATCTCGCGGTCGAGGAAGAACAGCACCACCAGCAGCGCCGTCGCCCACCAACCGGCGGACCCGGCGTCGCCTGCCGAGTTCTGGATCAATTGCAGCAGCCACGGCAGGTTCTCGGCGCGGCAGCCGTTCTCGGTCACGATCTTGGTCACGCCCCACAGGCCGGACAACGGGCCGCAGCCGATCGCCTCTTTCGGGGTCAGCAGCAGCACGAGGATCAGCAGGATCGGGGCGAAGATCATCAGCAGGTGAATCCGGTCCTCGCGCGTCAGCCGCATGTCGTCGGTGGCGTCGCCGACCGGCTGCAGCCCCTGCTTGCGGGCCTCGAACACCACGGTCAGGAACAGGCATCCGAAATAGGCGACCGCCGGGATCATCGCCGCGATGATCACGTCGCGATAGGGCACCACGGTCATCGCCGACAGCACGAAGGCCGCGACCCCCATCACCGGCGGCATGATCTGCCCGCCGGACGACGCCGCCGCCTCGATCCCGCCCGCGAAGTCGCGCCGGAAGCCGCGCTTCAGCATCATCGGGATCGTCAGAACGCCGGTGGACAGCACGTTGACCACGGGCCCGCCCGAGATCGTCCCGAACATGGCCGAGGACACGATGGCGGCATGGGCCGGTCCACCGCGCAGGCGACGGGTCCACAGGAAGGCGATCTTGATCAGCGACCGCCCGCCCGCCGACACCCCGAACAACGCGCCCAGCACGATATACGGAAACACGGTGTTCATCAGGATGCCCATGAACCGGCCCAACAGGCCCTGCCCATTGTTGACGAGGATGTCCTCGACATTGGGCCGGCCGTCGATCAGTTGGCGCGGCTCTCCGCCCAGCTTGGTGACGAGGTACTTGTTCATGTCGTCAGCGCCGAACAGGTACCAGATGACCACCGTCAGCAGCGTGTAGGCCGCGATCACGATGGCCACCGCGACCAGCGACACGCCCCAGACCCGCACGTTATAGCCAAGGAACACGGTCACCGCCGCCGCGATCAGCGGGAAGATCCACAGGCCCAGCGTGCGGATGCAGCTTGGATCGTCCACCGTGGTGGGCACCGGAAGGCCCATCATCTCGGCGAACTCTTTCTCTTCCTGCAGGCTGCGCGCGATCAACTCGGCACGTTCGCCGGTGAACTGGTCGATCAGGCAGACCGCGTCGATCTCGATGAGATAGCCCAGCGCGATCAGCGTCGCCATCGTGACCAGCGCAACGTCCATGAACAGACCGAAGCCCCGCTTGGCCGGGGCCTGCCCGGAAAAGCCGCGCGCGAAGGAATGTTCCAGCGCGACGATCGTCATCATAAGGACGAAGACCAGCGGGAACAGGTATTCGTAGGGAAAGCGCCGGATCACCGCGCCCTTGCCGAACGCCTGCTCGAAAGCGGCATCCAGCCCGGGAACCGCGGGCATGGTGTTCAGCAGTCCGATGATCACAAGGATCATGCCAAGCACGCGCGCCAGCCGGTGCGCGGTGTCACGTTCGACGGTGTCGGTCATCGCTTTGTCCCCGATAAGGTGGCCGGGCGCTGTCCGCCCGGCCGTGTGGGATCACCCTTCGGCTTTGGCGCAGTCGGGCACTTCGTAGCCCGCCTCTTCCCATGCCGCGACGGCGCCGGGGTGGTACTTCAGCGGGTTCGCACCGCAGAAGCCGCTTAGATCGGCGTCCAGCACGCCGATGTTGATGTTGCCGGCATAGGGCGTCTTGGCCTTCATGCGGTCCATCGCTTCGATATACGCCGCGGTCAGCGCCTTGGCGGTATCGAAGTCCATGTCCTTGTGCACCACGTCCGCGAAGGCGGTGCCCAGCCCACGGAACACGCCGTCTTCAGAGACCAGACGCACGCCATCGGTATAGCCCATGTCTTCCCAAGCGACCGAGATCGGGACGTTGCCGGGCGCGTTGAACAGCTTGCTGTAGGCGTCGCTTTCGAACACGTCCTTGGGCGTCGACACGATCACCACGTTGCCAGCGGCCTGCATCGTCGTGACACGGGACGACGGGAAGGTCAGCGGCACCACGAACGCATCCATCGAGCCGTCGACCAGTTGCGTCGCAAGCTGTGCCCAGTTCGCCTGGTGGCCGGTGTAGTCCTCGCCATCGGTCAGGCCCGCCGCACCGGCGATCGCCTGCCGCGCGTTGACCAGCGCGGCGCCCCGCGGGGGGCCGTTCCAGACATTCTTGCCGGCAAGGTCGTCCCAGGACTCGATGCCCTCGCTTTCCAGCGCGATCAGCCCGTAGGCCCCCGCGTTGTAGGGGTACAACGCGCGCAGGTTCGACGCGAGCTCGGCGCCCTTCTCGGGCCCGATGCTGGAAAACGGCCCGCGCCCCGCGTTCAGCAGGAACGGCAGGATCAGCGGCATCGCCGAGATGTCCGTCTTGCCTTCCGCGATGTTGACGATCGAGTTGGTCAGGGTCTGGCCTTCCTGCACCTGCAGGTTGGCAATCCCGGCTTCCGCCGCGATCTCTGCCAGATGCAGGATCGAAACGTGCGGGCTGTTGCCCGGGCTGGCCGTTTCGGCGGTCAGGTTGGCCTGCGCGCTGGCGCCGGTGGCGATGACGGCTGCCACCGCGGACGCGGTCATGGCCCTCGTCAGGATGTTCATGGATGCTCCTCCCAAGTTGTGTGTAGACACGCCGCCCTCCCCGGCGGCGCGGGTCTTCAGGTCTGTTCCGTTTGTCTTCCCGTCTTCATGTCCTTCGCCTTTCGCCCACGGTAGTGCACCGAAAGTTCCAGCGGAATGTCATTCTCGTCGTAGACACCGATGATCACGCCACGGCGGCGGGTCGAGGTGCGCATCTCGATCAGCTGCTCCTCGGTACGCGTCGTCCGCTGCGAGGTGCGGCGGGCCCAGCGGAACAGCTTGTCGTACATCCGCTCGATCACCGGGGCCATGTCGGCGCGGTCGCCAAGGTCGGTCAACTCGTGCGGGTCGTTGACCAAGTCAAACAGGATCGGACGGAACCCGCCCTCGCAGTGGATCAGCTTCCAGTCCTTGTCGGCCACCATGAACATCACCGCCTCGCGGACGTTCAGGCCCAGCTTGTCGGCCAGCGGCGTGGCCGCATAGTCGTATTCGCAGATCACGTGGTCGCGCGGCATCTCGGTCGCGGTGCCGTGCAGGATCGGCAGCAGCGAATGCCCCTCTAGGATGTGCGACGCCGGTTTGCCGCCCGCGACCTCGACGAAGGTCGGCGCAAAGTCGATGCACTCCACCAGCGCGTCAGACACCGTTCCGCGCGTCGCGTCCGCCTTTGGCGAGGGGTCGTAGACGATCAGCGGCACGCGGGTCGAGGTGTCGTGGAAGAACTGCTTTTCCCCCATCCAGTGATCGCCAAGGAAATCGCCGTGGTCCGAGGTCAGGACGATCATCGTCTCGTCCATCCGCCCGGTGTCTTCCAGCCACTTGAACAGACGGCCCATCTGGTCGTCGCACTGCTTGATCAGGCCCATGTAGGCGGGGATCACCGCGTTCCGGATCTTGTCGGTCGAGAACGCCTTGCCCACGGGGCTTTCCATCATCCCTTTCAGAACCGGATGCGCGTCGTCGTATTCCGCCGCGCTGCGGATCGGCGCCTGCACATGCTCGGGGCCGTACATGTCGTGATAGGGCTCGGGCACGATATAAGGCCAGTGCGGCTTGATATACGACAGGTGGCACATCCACGGGCCGTCGTGCCCCTCGATGAACTCCATCGCGCGGGTGGTCATATAAGGCGTTTCGCTGTCCTCGTCCGCGATGTTCGCCGCCTCGGTCGAATTCTTCAGGAACCAGCCCGACAGCACGTTGCCCTCGGCATCGATGCCCGAGTTGGCGAAGTCGTGCCACGGGTTCTCGGACTCGTATCCGCGCGCCTTCAGGTAGTTGGTGTAGTTGTGGGCATTGGTGATGCCGCCCTCGGCAAAGCTGCCGTCCGGGCCCTTGGTGACCATGCCGTCATCGCGTTCCCAGATGTCGAAGCCGCATTCCGCCACCCGCGCGCCGATCTTCGAATCCGGGTCCAGTCCAAGGCGTGCCATCCCCTCTTCGTCGGCTTCCATGTGGGTCTTGCCGACCAGCCACGCGTCCATACCGGCGTCGCGCAGGTGATCGCCCATCGTCATCTCGCCCACCTTTAGCGGCGTGAAGTTCCAGCTGGCGCCGTGGCTGTGGACGTAGCGGCCGGTGTAGGTCGACATGCGGGACGAACCGCAGATCGGCGACTGGATGTAGGCGCGCGTGAAGCGCACGCCCTTCGACGCCAGACGGTCGATGTGCGGCGTGTGCAGATGCTTGTGTCCGTAACAGCCAAGGTAGTCCCACCGCAGTTGGTCGAACATGATGAATAGAATGTTCTTCGGCTTGGCCATGCGTCCCGGATCCAGCACCGCGTTGCGTCGCGCCGCCGGGATCCTCCTCCCTGTTTCCTCGGCAATCAGGCTAGCGGCGCGCCAACCGCGAAGGAAATATCAATTTCGGTGAAGGCATAACCTGAATGTTATGACAGACCCAGATCCGCCACCTCGTCCCGGATCGTCTGGATCAGCAGTTGCGCCGGGGCGGACAGCTTGCGCCCCGCGACATTGGAGATCCCCACGGCGCCCATCAGTTGCGGCGCATCCACCGCCAGCGTCACGACATCGCCGGCGGCGACCTCTTTGCGCATCGCGCCAAGCGGCAGGCAGACGACGGCGTCCGACGCTTGCAGGTAGTTGCGCGAGAACTCAAAAGACACGGTTTCGATCAGGTTGGTGAAGCCGCTGACGCCTTGGCTGATGATGAAGCGGTTGATCTCGTCCCGGATGATCGTGCCGCCGGACGGCAGGATGACCGGGAAGTCATCGACCTCTGCCACGGACACGCCGGAGCGCGCCGCCAACGGATGCCCGGCGCGTGCGAAGAACACCAAACCCTCGGTATAGAGATGCTCGAAGTTCAGACCGGCCATCTTTTCGGCCGCCGTGATGCGGCCAAAGCCGAAATCCACGAAACCGTCCCGCAAGCGGTGGTGCAGCAGACCGCTGGCGATGGTCTCAAGGACGACGTCCACCTCGGGGTACAGCGATTTGAACCGCCGCACCGCGCCCGGCATCACCACCCGCACCACGTTGGGCATCGCGAAGGCGGTGACCTTCTCGGCCCCCATCTGGCCGCGCATCGTCTCTATTCCACGGTCAACCTGCCCAAGTCCTGCGCTGACGTAGGACAAAAGCGTGCGGCCCGCTTCGTTCAGCTCCAGCCCGGTGGCGGTTCGATCGAACAGCGGCGAGCCCATCTCTTCCTCGAACTCGCGCAGCGACCGGGAAACGCCGGGCTGCACCGTGCCCAGCGCCTCGGCGGCGCGGGTGGCAGATCCGTGGCGGGCGACGGCAAGGAAGCAGCGCAGGTGGCGCATACGAATTCGGTTATGGCTCATGGCCCCACAGTTCCCGATTTTTGGGCAAAACGAAAGAATCCAGCCGCCGACGGTCCGCGTTTGAAGGCGCGCGGCGCCGATTCATCCACAGGCAATCGCCGCGCTGTCACCTTGCTGTTGCATCCCGGCGCTAGCCCAACCCGGAACAACACAACAAGGGGACAGTTCCATGCTCAGCAAACTGCTGCTTGCGGCATCGACACTCGCGCTTGCCGCGGGGGCCGAGGCCCAAGTCTTCAACCGGATCGCCAGCTATCCGGTGTCCGAGAACACGGGCGCCGATGCCGACACCGAAACCTCGCCCGAGATCATCGCGGCCACCGAGGACGGAATGACGCTGCTTTACTCGGACAGCCCGCTGGGCGTGATCGGCATGATCGACATCTCGGACCCTGCGGCCCCGATGGGCAAAGGCGTCGTCGAGATGGACGGCGAACCGACCGCCGTGTCCGTCATCGGCACGATCGCCTTCGCCGGGGTGAACACCTCGGAAAGCTACACCGATCCGTCGGGCAAGATGGTGTCCATCGACACCGCAACCGGAGAGATCACCGGCGAATGCACGCTGGCCGGCCAGCCGGATTCCACCGCCCCCGCGAAGGACGGGTCCTTCGTCGTCATCGCCATCGAGAACGAGCGTGACGAAGATCTGGGCGACGGCGGCCTGCCGCAGATGCCCGCGGGCGCCGTGCAGATCGTTCCCGTCACCGACGGCGCGATGGAGTGCGACGCGATCATCACCGCCGACGTGACCGGCCTTGCCGACATCGCGCCGGAAGATCCCGAGCCCGAGTTCGTCGACGTGAACGACGCCGGGCAGATCGCCGTGACGCTGCAGGAAAACAACCACATCGTCATCCTCGACGCGGACGGCAGCATCGCCAACCATTTCTCGGCCGGTGCCGTCGACCTCGAAGGTATCGACACGCAGGAGGAAGGCGCGCTGGTCTTCACCGACAGCCAGCCCGGCCGCCTGCGCGAACCCGATGCGGTTCAGTGGCTGGACAACGACCGCCTTGTGATCGCCAACGAAGGTGACTGGAACGGCGGCGCGCGCGGGTTCACCATCTTCAACAAGGATGGCACCGAGCTGTACGAGAACTACACCGGCATCGAGTACGAAGCCGTGATGGCCGGGCACTATCCGGAAGACCGTTCTGGCAACAAGGGCGTCGAGCCCGAGGGGATGGAAGTCGGCGTCTTCGGCGACGACACCTATATCTTCCTGCTGCTGGAACGCGCTTCGCTGGTCGGCGTGTACCGGGATACCGGCGGCGACCCCGAGTTCATCCAGCTGCTGCCGTCGGGCATCGGCCCGGAAGGCGCCTATGCGATCCCGTCGCGCAACCTTCTGGTCACTGCCAACGAAGCCGATCTTGGCCCCGACGGCGGTGTGCGCGCGCATGTGATGCTGTACGAACTGGGCGACGGTCCGGCCGCTTATCCGCAGATCAAGTCCACGATGGACGACGAAGGCCGTCCGATCGGCTGGGGTGCGCTTTCTGGTCTTGCCGCTGACCCCGCAACGGCCGGTACGCTTTATGCCGTGTCGGACAGCTTTTACGGCATGCAGCCCGCGATCTTCACCATCGACGCGACGCAGACCCCGGCGCTGATCACCGACAAGCTGGTGCTGACGCGCGAAGGCGTTCCGGCGCAGGGGCTCGACCTTGAAGGCGTGTTCGCCAACGACGACGGCACCTTCTACGTCGCGTCCGAGGGCCGTCTTGACCGTGGCGTCCTGCACGCGATCTACCACGTCGGCGCGGATGGCGAGATCGAAGAGACGATCCCCTTCCCGAAAGAGATCATGGCCGTCGAACGCCGCTGGGCCGCCGAGGGCGTCACCCGTATCGGCGATGTCCTGTGGGTCGCGATTCAGCGCGAGTTCGACGACGATCCGGCGAACCAGGTCAAGCTTCTGTCCTATGACCTAGAATCGAAAGAATGGGGCGGCGTTGCCTATCCGACCGAAGCCGTCGAAAGCGGCTGGGTCGGTCTGTCGGACATCACCTTCGCGGGTGGCGACGTGGTCTATATCATCGAGCGCGACAACCAGATCGGCGCCAACGCCGCCATCAAGCGCCTGTATTCTGTGCCGCTGGCGGATCTGGAACCCGTCGCTCTGACCGAAGAGCTGCCGGTCGTCACCAAGACGATGGTCTACGACTTCATCCCCGACCTGCAGGCGCTGAACGGCTTTGTCGTCGACAAGATCGAAGGCTTCACCATCGACGCGGACGGTAACGCCTTTGCGGCGACCGACAACGGCGGCGTCGACGACAGCTCGGGCGAGACGCTGTTCTTCAAGGTCGAGATGGACATGTGATCAGGCGGCAGGCTGCGCGTTCCGCAAGGCCTGCCCCCCAAAAAGATTGCCGCCGCGCGACCCCCATCGCGCGGCGGCTTTTCTTTGCGCAAGTGCCGGGCTCAGTCTACGAAACCAAGCCTGTCGAGCGCCTCGCGCGCCACGCCGGATTGACCAGGCGCCTTCGACATAACGATGTCGTTCAGTTGCCGGACAATGTGGTGCAGTTCACGAGAGTTCAGTCTGTTTCGCACGAATTCGTGCAATTCGGTGGCCGACAGATCGTTGATCCGACGCGCCAACCCCATCCTGGCTGTGTCTGCCATATCGCTCCCCATAAGCATGAAGAATTTATGACTCGTGGATACGATTCGGTAAAGGTTCAGATGTTGGAAAAGTGGCACAATTGCGGCGCACGCAGCCAAAATTCCGCGCTGCGGCATCGGAACTTTCGGCCGACCGCCCGCGTTCCCTAGGGAAATGGAATTTCGCGGAGTTGCATGATGGGGCAATTAAGTATGTTCGAGCTTTCCGGAATCGGCGGGCTTATTCTTCTGGCGCTGGACATCTACGCGCTGGTTTCGATCGTGTCTTCGGACGCTTCGACAGCGAAGAAAGTGATCTGGTCGCTGGCCGTGATCATCTTCCCGCTTGTGGGCTTTATCGCCTGGCTGTTGTTCGGCCCGCGCGGCAGCCCGCGGCATGCCTGACGAGAAGGATAGCCGTAGGCTCCCGACCGTCATCATGCTGTCCGCCGGCGCCGTCGGCATTCTTGCCACCGGGGTGATACTCCGGTCGGCGGAATCGGTGCTGGCGCCCATGACGCTTGCGCTGGTGACCGGCATCGTCCTTTCGCCCTTGGCGGTGTCGTGGGAGCGCGTCGGCATTCCACATAAACTGGGCGCAATCCTGAATCTCGTGGTCGCCCTGTGCGCCATCGGCGGGTCGATATTCCTGCTTCAGCCGGTCGCCATGCGGATGATCGACCAAGCCCCGAAAGTCGTGGCTGACGTCGAATCCACCGTGCGCGACTTGCGCGAAATGGCCAGCGGGCTGGACGAGATGTCCCAAGAGGTGGCCGACGCCATGCAAGGGAATGAGGATGAGAACGCCGACGAACCGCTGGATATGACCAGCGTCGATACGCCAGAGCCGGAACCCGCGCCCGTGGCCGATCCGGAAAACGACCCGGAGGCGGAAGAAGACAGGTCAGACGAAGCGGACCTCACCGAAAGCGCCCCGGTGCCTTCGGTGACAGACGTCGTTTGGCTGGCGCCGTCGATCCTGGCTCAGATCGCGATCTTTGCGGGTACGCTGTTTTTCTTCCTTGCGACGCGGGTGGAAACCTATCGCTGGATCGCCCGTCATATTCCTTGGAACGTCGACCGCTCGTTGATGCTGCAACGGCTGCTAGAGGCAGAAAAGCGCGTGTCGCGGTACTTTCTGACCGTGGCGGTCATCAACGCGGGCCTCGGGCTTGCCGTGTTCGGCGCGATGACACAACTGGGCGTCACCGGCGCGCCGGTTTGGGGGCTGGTCGCCTTCCTGTGCAACTTCGTTCTGTACCTTGGCCCCGCCGCGTTCTTCGTCGCCATGCTGTACGCAGGCATCGCATCGTTCGACGGCATTCAGGCGCTGTTGCCCGCCGCGTGCTATATCGGCCTGAACTTCATCGAAGCGCAGTTCGTGACACCGACAGCTGTTGGCAAGCAGCTTTCCCTGAACCCGCTTGTGGTGTTCCTGTCGGTCGTCTTGGGCATCTTCATTTGGGGTGCCATCGGCGGCATCGTCGCGATCCCGATCCTTGTCTGGATCCTTGTGATCAACGACTTCACCGGCATCGCGTCTAACGATAAGAAGGCGGCGTGATCAGAACGCCGCGCGCGGCATCGCGTCGATCGCCGCTTTATCGAGGCCTGCATGAACGATGTAGGCCTCGACACCGTTCCCTCCGGCGTCTTCCACCTGCAAATCGTCGAAGCTGATCACGACGCGTTCGCCCGTCAGGCCCAGCGGCCCGCCGGTCAGACGCACGACGGCATCGGTTATGCGGCCCGTGCCGCTGACCATGACCTCTGCCACGGAACCGACCACCTGGTCGTTGGCGTCGATCACGGCGGCGCGCATCAGCGCATCGATGTCGAGCCCGGTGAAGGTCAGCGCCGTATCCGGCAGGAACTCGACACTCGGGGCAACATCGGGGGCAACGGTCGTGCTGAATGCCGCTGGGATAACCTCGGCATCGGAAGAATCGTCGGTCGTGGCGGGGGTCTGAACCAGCACCGCAGACGCAAGGATGAAAGCGCGTGTTAGCATTTTTCCTGCTCTCTTGTTTCGTCCTGTTGTGGATAAAACACGCAAGCGGCGGAAAAAGTTCCGCAAAGCAAAGGCTTGAACGAAAAAACCGGCAGGGGAGGCCCCCTGCCGGCATCAATGTTCAAACGGGCTGGAGTAATTACCTGCGGCGCGCGGCCAGACCGGCCCCGATGCCTTGAACGAAAGCGGCCGCAATGGTCGCGAACGCCTGAACCTGTGCGCTTTGCGCCGTCATCGCGGGCGGCGCGACAACCGGACGGCGCGGACGGGCGATGCGTGCGATCAAAAGGACCAGCACGCCAAACCCGGCAAAGCAGCCGCCGACGATCAGCGCGGCATCAAGCGGCGTCGCCACAAGCCGCAGGGCGATCCAGCCAGCCGCGGTCAGAAAGCCGATACCGACCAAAAGCATCACCATACCGAAAAGGCCCAGCGCAGAGCGCAGGGCCATAGTCCGGGCGGTGTAATTCAGTCCGCCTGCCAGCATCATTTGCGGCGCAGCAGAAGGCCGGTCAGAAAGCCGACGCCAGCGGCGATACCGACAGCCATCGCGGGGTTTTCGCGGATCGACTGCTCGGCTTGGCTATAGGCCAGCTGGCCACGCGCGCGGGCATGGTCCACGGCGGCTTCGCCTTGCAGTTTCCACTCGGTGGCTTGGTCAGAGGCAGCCGTCTTCAGCGCCTCGGCACGGGTTTTCCCCATGCCCTTCATCGTACCCGTCAGTGCGGAAAGGTCCTTCTTGAGGATCTCGATCTGCGCTTTCAGTTCGTCAACATCGGTAGATTTCGACACCGCTTCAACCTCGTTGCTCGATTTTCCGGTTCCATTCGATTTCGGTGCAGCAGTGGCCATGACATGACTCCTTCATTCGCGTGTGCGCTTGCAGAAAGAACGCGCCGCGCTTCGGAATGTTCCGTCATTGGTCATAAAAATAAGTGGGAACCGGCGCAGGGGCGAAGCGTTTGTATTTCAAATCACACGTCATGACGGCGTGTTGAACATTAACTCAAGGAGGGTCTCACCATGCTTGGTTGGGCACTGACATTCCTGGTTATCGCGCTGATCGCAGCTGTCTTCGGCTTTGGTGGCGTCGCTTCGGCTTCGGCCGGGATTGCACAAATACTATTCTTCATCTTCCTGGTACTTTTCGTGGTCGCGCTCATCGCCCGCGCGGTCCAAGGCAAGCCGCCAGTGTAAGATGAAGTCGGGCGCGGGGCGGCTGGCAACACCGCTCCGCGTTCCACCTTACAAGAAAGGCCGCCCGATGCGTCGGGCGGCCTTTTCGTTTGTCTGGATGCACTGCCGCAAATCAGGCGTGCAGCGTCTCTGTGCTGGCGAAGAACATCGCTTGGCTGATGGCAGAGCGCACCTGTTCTTCCGAGTACGGCTTGGTGATGACGAAGGCCGGTTCGGGCCGCTCGCCGGTCAGCAGACGTTCGGGGAAGGCCGTGATGAAGATCACCGGAATATCGCTGGCCGCGGCGAGGATCTCGTTCACGGCATCGATGCCAGACGACCCGTCGGCCAGTTGGATGTCCGACAGGATCAGGTCGGGCTTTTCTTTCCCAGCCAGATTCACCGCAGCGGATGCAGTGCGCGCGACACCGGTGATGGCGTGACCCATCTCGGCGACGATGTCCTGCAGGTCCATCGCGATGATCGCTTCGTCCTCGATGACCATGACGCGGCCTTTGACCGCCTCTTCCATCTCGCGCCGGGCGACGTCGATCAGGTGCGAGACGTCGGACACTTCAAGCTCCATCACCGCTGCGATTTCCTCGGCCGAGAATTCCTCGACCGTGCGCAGCAGAAGGGCCTCGCGCGTGTTCTTGGTCAGGCGGGACAGGTGGCGCTGCGCCCGTTGGGCGATGCCTTCGTCCTCGCCCTCGACCGGGGCGCCGGCGCTGCTCCAGATGATGTGGAACGCGCGAAAAAGGGCAACCTTGTCAGAGTATCCCTGATCGAACACGGAGCGATCCGCCAGCAGAGCTTCCAGCGTTGCGGCGGCATAGCTGTCACCTGTCGTCTGGCTACCGGTCAGCGCACGGGCGTACCGCCGCAAATACGGAAGCAGCCCCGCAACCTTAACCGACAGATAGTCGCTTTCGTCCTTTGCCATTGTCCGTCCTGTTTTTTGCATTTTTCATGGAACCGAACGCGGCAACGCGCGTTTGGTTCCGCACCGAGTCGAAAAAAGTCATGCGACAGGGAACAAAACCGAAGCCTCGGCACAGGAAAGAATATGGATCAAGAACGGGACCAAACCCACCTGGAGCAGCAGATCGACGATAACCTCCGTAAGGTCTTTCAACGGACCGAGAAGGAAGAGGTTCCCGATCGTTTTGCAGCACTGCTGCAGCAGCTCAAGGAGCAGGACACGCAAGATGACAAGTGACCAGACCGCGCGCGACCCGCGTGACGATGTCGTGGAACACCTGCCAGCGATGCGTGCCTTCGCCGTCAGTCTTACGCGCGATTCCGCAGCCGCGGACGATCTGGTGCAGGACACCATCGTCAAGGCGTGGAAGAACTTCGACAAGTTCAAAGAAGGCACAAACCTACGCGCGTGGCTGTTCACCATCCTTCGCAACACCTTCTATTCCAACCTTCGCAAGTCCAAGCGCGAAGTGTCGGACAGCGACGGCGCAATGGCGGCGACGCTGTCGGAAAAGCCGCAGCACGACGGACGCCTTGCGATGGCGGACTTCGAGAAGGTGTTCGCTTATCTGCCGGTCGAGCAGCGCGAGGCGCTGATCCTGGTGGGTGCGTCGGGGATGTCCTACGAAGAAGCCGCGGACACCTGCGAGGTTGCGATCGGCACCATCAAAAGCCGCGTGAACCGCGGCCGCGCCAAGCTGGTCGAGCTTCTGGGTATCCAGGAAGACGAGGCGCTTGAAATGACCGACAGCGCGACGCTGGCGGTTGTGACAGGCAGCTTGCAGCCGAGGAAGAACATCGCTTGATCACGAGGATCCGGGAAGCAAGCCAGTCGCTGACGTTCAGGATCGCGGCGCTGCTTGCGCTCGCGTTGCTTCCCATTGGCCTTATATCCGTCGCGACCACGTTCCAGCTGCTTAGTCAGGCGGACCGTAAGGCGGAAACGAACCTCATGGCGCTGACTGCCGAAGCGGCGGCGCCTGAGGCTGCGTTCATTCGGACCGGCATCGGCGCGGCCAACATGCTGGCGTCCATGATCCCGCAACTGCGGGACGGCGGCTGGAACTGCGGCGAACAGCTGAATAACTTCATCGAACAGTCGGACGGGTTTTCCTTTGCCGGCTACATTGCGCTGGACGGCACCATTGCCTGCGCATCCGGCGGACAGGGCGAGAACACCAGCAGCCGCAAGATCTACCGCGACATGACCGACGATCCGCGCACCCGTATCACCGTGGTGCGCGACGCGATGGTCAGCCGCACGTCGGTCGTCATGATCGCCGTCCCGGTGATCGAAGACGGGCTGTACAACGGCTATGTCATCGTGTCGCTTCCGCACGGCAAGCTGTTCCGCCCGCTGGACCAGCTATCCGCAGACCGGCCTCTGGACCTGATTACCTACAACAACGATGCCGAGGTTCTGACCTCCAGCCGCGGGCTGGACGACGTGGAACCGCATCTGCCGGAACACTATGACCTTGCCGACCTGCGCTATGCCAAGGAAGGCGCCTTCATCGACCAGACCCGCGACGGTCTGTTGCGCGTGTTCGCCGTTATCCCCGTCGTGCCGGGCCAAGTCTATGCGCTGGGCAGCTGGGAACACAGCCGCAACGATTTCATCGAAGGGCTGTCCGTCACCTCGTCCATGCTGTTCCCCGTCGCCATGTGGCTGGTGTGCCTTGGCGTGGCGTTCTTCGCCGTGCAGCGCATGGTGATCCGCCCGACCCGCAACCTGCGGGCGCGGATGCTGCAATTCATGCGGTCGCGCCGCATCACCGAACCCCGGCACGAATCCGCGACCCCGCGCGAGCTGCGCGAGATGGAAGAGACGTGGATGCGGCTGGCCAAGAACGTGCTGCACGACGAGGCGGAACTGTACGACACCATCCACCAGCGGACAGTGCTGCTGAAGGAAGTGCACCACCGGGTGAAGAACAACCTTCAGCTTATCGTGTCGATCCTGAACATGAAGGTCCGCAAGGCCCGCGACCCCGAGGTCCGCAGCGCCCTGACCGACATTCGCCAGCGGGTCATGGGCATCGCCCGCGTGCACCAAGAACTGTACGAGACATCGACAGCCGAACGTGTTCATGCGGGTGAATTGCTGAAGGCTATCGTCGGCCACACCATCAGCAGCGTCATCGACGACGAAAGCTCTATCGACTTCGAAGAAGGTTACGATGACATTGTCGTCTATCCCGATCAGGCGGTGCCGCTGTCGCTTGCGGTGACCGAGCTTTTGACGAACGCCCTGAAGCACCTTGGCGCCCCCTCAGAGGGCGAGAAACCGGTGCTGACCATCCACCTTCGCCGCGAAGGCACGGACGACGCAGAGGTCATGATCTGCAACAGCCTGTCCGCCCATACGCCCGACGGCGACGCGCCGCAGGGCAGCGGGCTGGGCATGGCGCTTGTGACCGCCTTCGCGCATCAGCTGGAAGGGAACGCGACGAACGAAAGTACCCCGGAACAGTTCTGCTCTGTGTTGCGTTTCCCGGTAGCCGATTTCGACGATACCGATGTGCCCTCGGAACTCGAGTGGTCGAATTGATCCTACCCGGAGAGGGACACAAGCCGCTATGCAAGACGCCTCTCTCCAGACGGACCGGACGCGCCCAAAGATCCTGATCACAGCCGAAGAGGCGTTCCCCGAGTTCGAGCGGCGCGTGCTGGCGGCAGAGCGGAACATCACGATGGCCTTCCGCATCTTCGATCCGCGCACCAAACTTCGCTCGCCGGAAGGCCGTGCCGTCGGCGACACGTGGATTGATCTTCTGGGTGACGCGCTAGAGCGCGGCGTGCGGATCGAACTGCACATTTCCGATTTCGACCCGGTCGCGGCAACGCCATTGCACATGCTGTGCTGGCACAGCGTCCGGGTGCTGTGCGGCCTGCGCGAGATGGTCTCGCCCGAGGCGGCCGGTCGGCTGACCGTTCATGCCGACATCCACCCCGCGAAGATCGGGCGCATCGCCCGCATTTTCGTCTGGCCGCTTGTCGCCGGAAAGATGCGGCAGATCGTGCAAGAGGATCGCGGGCAGGAAGCCTCGCACAAGCGGCGCGTGTTGAAATACGTGCCCGGCGTCGCCTATCTGCGCGCCAAGTTCAAAGGGCGGCCCCTTCTGGCCTTCCCCGCATCGCACCACCAGAAGCTGGCAAGCTTCGATGACCGGTGGCTGTATATCGGCGGGCTGGACCTGAACGAGCGTCGCTGGGACACGAAGCAGCACGAGCAGCCAGCGCAAGAGACTTGGCACGACGTACAGGTTCTGGTCGACGACCCGGACACGGCCCGGTCCGCGCGGCGCCATATCGAAACATACAACCACACCGCCGCCGGCCACCACGAGGTCGCGACGACGCCCGGGCTGCTGCGCACGCTGTCGTGCGACCAAAGCCATCGAAAGCCGTGGTCGTTGTCGCCCCGGACGCTGGTGCACGAGCTGTCGGACACGCACCTTCGCGCCGCCGCCAAGGCAGAGGGCCTGATCTATATCGAGACGCAGTTCTTCCGCGACCGCGGGATCGCCCGCGCGCTGGCGAAGCGTGCGCGCGACAACCCGAAGCTGCGGATGATCCTGATCTTGCCCGCTGCACCCGAAACAGTCGCGTTCGAAGAAAGCCCGAAGCTGGATGGCCGGTACGGTGATTTCCTGCAATCACAGTGCATCCGCAAAGTGCGCCGCGCCTTCGGCAAGCGGCTTTTGATCGCAAGCCCGGCGCAGCCCCGGAAAACGAACGGCGACGACATGGACGCTGAACGCGCCAGCCTGGATGGCGCGCCGATCATCTACCTTCACGCCAAGGCGTCGGTCTTCAACAACGAGCTGGCCGTCGTATCCTCGGCCAACCTCAATGGCCGGTCCATGCGCTGGGACACCGAGGCCGGGCTGGCGTTTCGGAAGCCTGAAGACGTTGCCATGATCCGCGAGGCGCTGTTTCGGCACTGGTTGCCGGACGATGCGCCCGAGGCGGCGGTGAAGCTTGAGACCGCGTTCGAGGAATGGCGGTCGATCATCTACCACAACTCGATGCACCCGCCCGAACAACGGCGCGGGTTCCTTCTGCCTTACGACCGGAAGGCCGCAGAAGAATCTGCCCTGCCGCTTCCGGGCGTGCCCGAAGAGATGGTCTGACAGCCAGACCCCGCCCTTCCCTTCCAACCGTCCTCAGACTGCGCCGGGCTAATTGCCCCGTGGCGCCCTTGTGCTGCGGCATCCCGTGAGCCGCCGCGCGCTGTTCGAGGGATGCGCGCACGAAAAAGGGCCGCAGCAAAGCTGCGGCCCCATTGTCTGGTTCAGGAACGTATTAGCCGTCGTAGGCGGGACGCTCTTCCAGTTGGTCTTTGGTCGCCGAGATGTGGACTTCGACCGAGTTGCCGCCCTGCTCGCGCAGCACCTGCAGTTCTTCGAAGTCGACTTCGATGCGGTGTTCGCCGATGCCCAGGAAGCCACCAACATCGATCAGCGCAGCTTGGATCTGGCCGTCTTCGGACAGCACGAGGTCAGCGATTTCACCAACGTTCTCTTCGTCAGCGCCGTAGACGTAGGTGCCTTCCAGCATCTCAGCCGTCAGGTCGATCGACTGAACGGTCTCGTAGCCGTCACGCGCAACTTCCGGAGTGGCCCAGCCGCCCGCGGTGTCGTCGGTCGCAGCCATTTCTTCTTCGGCCATCATCTCTTCGTCGTTCATTTCAGCGTCGGCTTCGGCCATTTCTTCCGAGACTTCGGCTTCGACGTTGTCGGCGGTGTTCTCGATGGCGTTGCCAGCTTCGGCCAGTTCTTCACCGGCTTCGTCAGCAGCGTTCTCGGCCGCGTTTTCGACGGCGTTGCCAGCTTCGGCAACTTCCTCACCGGCGTTCTCGGCGGCGTTCTCGATCTCGTCGCCCGCTTCGGCCATCTCTTCGCCAGCTTCGTCAGCGGCGTTTTCCATCGTGGCTTCGGCTTCGGCCATCTCGTCGCCCGGCGTCATCGCGTCTTCGTCCATCTCGGTCGCGGCGACGTCATCGTTCGGCATGGTTTCGTCAACCGCGCCATTCGGCGACACGGCGGCCATGTCGAATTCCGGAGCGTTTTCCAGCATGGCTTCGCTGCCCTGCACGACGATGAAATAATCGTCGGCTTCGGCGGTTTCGCTCACGAACTTCAGCTGGTCCATGTTCACGGCAACGGTCTTTTCGCCCATGCCAAGAAAGCCGCCGATGTCCAGCAGAACGGCTTTCACTTCGCCGTCGTCGCCAATAATGATGTCGTTGATCTCGCCAACATCATCCCATTCGGCACGCTGTTCTTCGGTCCATTCGGCTTCGGCGTCGACTTCTGCTTCGGACACGTAAAGACGCTTGCCGATCAGTTCGCTGCCGTAAAAATCGCCGGCTTTTGTCTGGGTCACGAAACCTTCGGTTTCAGTGGCAGCCATCGCAGGCGCGCCCATCGCAACTGCGACGGCGGTGGTCATGAGAAGCTTACGCATGAGTAGTCTCCCTAAACGTTTTTGGCTGGCGCGGTTTCCGCACCGCCTTCGGGAACTGAACGTCGATCTCGGAAACTTGTTCCAAAAGACAGAGTCGAATTTTTACGGCACCGAAAGTATTGACGCGCTTGCAGGCGCCCTCGAGACCGCCGAGACTCCTTGTATGACACGCGATGCCACCGACACCCGCCTGCGTCTTCGCCTGCTTTTTCCGGGCGGTGGAATGCTTGGCCCCGGCAAGGCCGATCTGCTGGACGGGATCGCGCGCACCGGCTCGATCTCGGCCGCCGGGCGCGAGATGAAGATGAGCTACAAGCGGGCGTGGACACTGGTGGAAACGATGAACGCGACGTTCCGCGCGCCGCTTGTCGAACGCTCGCGGGGTGGAACGAAAGGCGGTGGCGCGGAACTGACCGAGCTTGGGCAGGAGGTTCTGGACCGCTACCGGCGGCTGGAGGATATCGCGCGCCGCGAAGGCGCGGCAGAAATCGCCGCGCTGTCGGA
This sequence comes from Maritimibacter sp., assembly GCA_002701395.1. Classification (GTDB taxonomy): domain Bacteria; phylum Pseudomonadota; class Alphaproteobacteria; order Rhodobacterales; family Rhodobacteraceae; genus Psychromarinibacter; species Psychromarinibacter halotolerans. The sequence goes on from NZVC01000028.1 coordinate 160,318, forward strand.
TCTGCTGGGCGATATGTCCGAGGAGAAATAACGCTTGCGATCCATCGACCGCGCCCCGATACCTTGGTGCATCTGCAAGAAAAGGTTGGGCAACGCATGAGACGTGCCAGACGGCTTTTGATGGCCATGGCGATCGCCATGCCGGTTCCGGCGATGGCCGACAGCGTGCTGGTCTTCGCTGCCGCAAGCCTGCGCGACGCGCTGACCGAGATCGCCGACACCTATCAGGCCGAGACCGGGCACGAGGTCATTCTGTCCTTCGCCGGGTCGTCCGCGCTGGCGCGGCAGATCCAGAACGGCGCGCCGGCGGATCTGTTTCTGTCCGCGAACCTCGACTGGATGGATGCGCTGGAAGACGACGGGCTGATCGACAGCGACAGCCGCCGCGCCCTGCTGGGCAACGCGCTTGTCCTGATCGGTTCGGGTGCCGATGCCGCGCCGGTCGACCTGTCGCCGGACACCGATCTGCCCGGTCTTCTGAGCGGCGGGCGCCTTGCGATGGCGCTGGTCGAGGCTGTCCCCGCCGGGATCTACGGCAAGGCGGCGCTGACGTCGCTTGGCCTGTGGGACGGCGTGGCGGATCAGGTCGTCCAAACCGACAACGTCCGTGCCGCGCTGGCGCTGGTGGCCTTGGGCGAGGCCCCTTTCGGCGTGGTCTACGCCACCGACGCCGCGGCCGAGCCCGACGTGTCCGTCGTCGCGACCTTCCCCGCGGACAGCCACCCGGCCATCGTCTATCCCGCCGCGGCCGTCGCGGGCAGCGACAACGCGCTGAACGGCCCGTTCCTTGACTACCTTGCATCCGCCAAGGCCGCAGAGGTGTTCGGACGCATGGGCTTCGAGGTTCTGGAGTAGCAGCGCGGTGGACTGGCTGGGCCCCGAGGAATGGCAGGCGGTGGCGTTGTCGCTGCGGGTGTCCCTTTGGGCGACGCTGGCCAGCCTGCCGTTCGGCCTGCTGTGCGCGTTTGCGCTGGCCCGCTGGTCCTTTCCGGGCAAGCAGCTTCTGAACGGGCTGGTGCACCTGCCGCTGATCCTGCCCCCCGTCGTCACCGGCTATCTGCTGTTGCTGACCTTCGGCACGCGCGGACCGCTGGGGGCGCCCCTGAACGCCATCGGCATCACCTTCGCCTTCCGTTGGACCGGCGCCGCGCTGGCGGCGGCGATCATGGCCTTTCCGCTCATGGTCCGCGCGATCCGCCTGTCGGTCGAGGCGGTGGACCCCAAGCTTGAACAGGCCGCTGCCACGCTGGGGGCGTCACGGCTTCGGATCTTCGTCACCGTGACCCTGCCCCTGATCCTGCCCGGTGTGGTCGCGGGTGCGGTGCTGGCCTTTGCCAAGGCGATGGGCGAATTCGGCGCGACGATCACCTTCGTGTCCAACATCCCCGGCCAGACCCAGACGATCCCGTCCGCGATCTACGCCTTCCTTCAGGTGCCGGGCAAAGAGGATGCCGCGCTAAAGCTGGTGTCGGTCTCGGTCGCGGTTGCGATGCTGGCGCTGCTTTTGTCCGAATACGTCAGCCGTGCCGTCGCGCGGCGGGTGGGTGGGGGATGACCCTGTCGGTCCGGATGCGGCACAGCTTTCCCGAACGCACGCTGGACGTCGCCTTTCAGGCGCCGCCCGGCATCACCGTCCTGTTCGGGCGCAGCGGTGCGGGCAAGACCACCATCGTCAACGCCGTCGCCGGACTTCTGCGCCCCGAAGAAGCGCACATCAGCATCGACGGGCGCGTGCTGTGCGACACGGACAGCGGCATGCATCTGCCGCCACAGCGCCGGCGGCTGGGCTATATCTTTCAGGAACCGCGCCTGTTTCCGCACATGACGGTGCGCCGCAACCTGATGTATGGCCACCGCCTTGCACCGGCGGGCGCCACGCGACCGGACCCGGACAGGATCATCGGCCTGCTTGGCATCTCGGGGCTGCTCGACCGCCGCCCGGGCACCCTGTCCGGCGGCGAACGCCAGCGCGTCGCGATTGGCCGCGCCCTGCTGTCGGCGCCGGGGCTTATCCTTGCGGACGAGCCGCTTTCCTCGCTCGACGAGGCGCGCAAGGCAGAGGTGATGCCCTATTTCGAGTGGCTGCGCGACGAGCTGTCGATCCCGATGCTGTACGTCACCCACTCGGCCTCGGAAGTGGCGCGGCTGGCGACGACCGTGGTCGCGATCGACAACGGCAAGGTGCTGCGACAGGGCCCTGCGGGCGAGGTCCTGAGCGACCCCGCCGTGACACCGCTGGGCGCGCGGGCCGCCGGGGCCGTGCTGGAAACCCGCGTGGTGCGCACCCACCCGGACGGTATCAGCGAACTGGATGCGGGCGGGCTTCGCCTGTTCCTGCCGGACGTGGGACAGCCCGACGGCGCGCGCGTCCGGGTGCAGATCGCGGCGCATGACGTGATGCTGGCGCGCAGCCGGCCCAAGGATATCTCGGCCCTCAATATCCTGCCCTGCACGATCACCGGCATCCGCCTTGGGGACGGGCCGGGCGCGCTGGTTCAGCTTCGGGCCGGCGACAACATGCTGCTGGCGCGCATCACCCGCCGCTCGGTCGAGGCGCTGGGGCTGGCGCCGGGCGACAGCGTGTTCGCGCTGCTGAAGGCGGTGTCGATCTCGAAGGCGAATGTCGCCGACGTGCTGTCCGACCCCTGGCGTTGATCTCCTGGCGTTAATCTTTTGTTAACAAAGTCTGCGCCACTCTCGGTGCTGATGGCCTGTGCGACGTTGCCGCAGCCACGGACGGAGGCGGGATGCAGGACGCGATCGACGACAGACAAGGCCGCGCCGCCGTGTCCCGGCCATCCCGGCCGCCCGGGCCGAGCGAGCCGGACACCAGCGATCCGGATGCCGCCGAAAGGCGGACCTTCGTCACCGCCGAAATCGACCGAATGCAGAAGACCGTTCGCGACGCGGTGCTTGCGGGCGTCGATGCGCGCGACTGCGTGCTGGTCTTGGATGCAAGCCTGCGGCTTGGACCGGGCACCGCCGCGCCAACGCAGACCGACGCGCAGCAAGGCCGCCACGACCTGATCCTGCACACCGCGCTGTCCCTTCTTGGCGGTGGCCGCGCCGGGCTGGAACCGCGTGCCGAGCGCAGCGCGGTGCAGCGGCTTTCCATAGACGGCGAAGACGTCGTGCTGTTCGCAATGTCGCTGCATGACGAGGATGCGCAGGATCTTGGCGTGCTGGGTCTGACCTTCGCGCCGGGCGACTGGGACGATTCCCGGCAGGTCCGGCTGGGCACGATGATCGGCGCGCTGGCCGAAAACCTGCTGTCCGCCGGAACCCGCCGCGTCGCGCTGGAAGTGGACTATGTCGCGATGAACCGGCAAGCCTCGCGGCTGCACCGGCTGGCAGAGATCGACCCGCTGACCAAGTTGGAGAATTCGACCTCGTTCCGGGACAAGGTCCAGCAGGTCCTTGCCCACGCCACCGGAAGCGCGGCGTTGATCATCCTCGACATCGACCATTTCAAAAGCATCAACGACCTGTATGGCCACCGCTTCGGGGACGCGTACCTTCAGGCCATCGCACAGTCGATCCTGTCCGCCTTTCCCGAAACCGCGATCATCGGGCGGCTGGGAGGCGACGAATTCGGCATCTTCGTTTCGGTGCCCACGAAAGGCACCAGCTATCTCGAGTCGCTGTTGTCGCGTTGCCGCAGCGCGGTGCAACGGACCACGGCCTTTCTGGGCAAGCCGGACCTCGGCCGTGTCAGCATGGGCGCCGCGACCTTCCCCGAGCAGGCAGAGGACTTTGACACGCTGTTCGAACTTGCGGACACCGCCCTGTATGCCGCGAAGGATCTTGGCCGCAGCACGCACCGCATTTTCACCCCCGAGAAGCACGATATGTTCAACGCCCGCGCGATGGGGCCGTTGTTCCTGCGGGCGGTGCGCCACGGGCAGGTGCAGCCCTATTTTCAGCCGATCGTGGATCTCGAAACCGGGGCCTGCGTGGGATACGAGGCCCTTGCGCGGTGGAACGAACGCAAGCGCGGGCTTCTACGGCCGCAGGCTTTCGCACCCGTCCTGAAGGATCACACCTGCGCCGAAACGCTTACGCGCTGCATCGTCCAGCGCGCGCTGGACTGGTACACCGCGACCTTCCCCGCCTCGACGCCCGGGGACCGGCCCACGCTGGCGCTGAACGTGACCTCGTTCGACCTGATGAACCCCGAGTTCGTGTTCGAGCTTCAGGCCCACATGGCCGACCGCAACGTCGACTGGAACAGCATCGTCATCGAGGTGACGGAGGGCGTGGTGCTGGGCGAACGCAAAGGGCAGGCCTATCGGTCGCTGGGAGAGCTGCGCATGCGTGGGGCAAAGGTGGCGCTGGATGACTTCGGGACGGGGTATGGCGGGTTGCGGCACCTTAGCGACTGGCCCATCGACCTGCTGAAGATCGACCAGTCCTTCGTGCGGGACGTTCACCTGAACCCGCGAAATGCCGCAATCGTGGACGCGATGCTGACCATTGCGGACCAGTTCGGCTTTGACGTCATCGCCGAGGGGGTCGAGCTTCCGGCGCAGGTCGAAAAGCTGCGGGCAAGCGGGTGCCGCAAGGGGCAGGGCTATCTCTTCTCGGAACCGATGAGCGCCCAGCATGCCCGCCGCACCTTCGGCCCCTTCGGTCAGGCTGTTCTTGACGGTCAGTGACCGCCCGCAGACCCGGACATCGTCAGGCGGATCGCATTGGCAAGTCCGGTCGGGTGGATCGGTTTCTTCAGCCTCAGACCCGGCACGTCGCGGTCCGAGCGATGCAGAAGGGACGGATTGCCAGACATGTAGATCACCCGCAGCCCCGGGTAGCGGGCCACGGCCTCGACCGCCAGCACGTCGCCGAACACACCGCCCGGCAGCCCGATGTCGGTCAGCAGGATGTCCGGTGCGCCATGGTCCTCCATCACCTGCATCGCCTGCGCGGCATCATGCGCCAGCAACGGCACCACGCCGAAAAGCTCCAGCGCGTTGGTCACAGCGTCAGCAAAGGATCGGTCATCCTCGACAAGCAGCACGCTGATCCCGTGCAGCCCGTCGATCATGGTATCCTCGTCCGCCTGCGGCCCGGGACCGGTGGAACGGGGCAACACCATCTCGATCACGGTGCCCTTGCCCGGCACCGATTGGATATCCAGCCGCCCGCCCGTCCGGCGCGCAAGGCTGTCGACCATCGACAGGCCAAGCCCGGACCCCCCATATGCCCTGCGGGTGGTGAAGAACGGTTCGCGCGCCTTGCGCTGGACGTCGTCCGACATGCCGATGCCGGTGTCGCTGACCCGTATCGTGACCTCGTCCGCATCCGCCGTCATCTCGACCTCGACCCGGCCCTGCCTGTCAGAGGCTTCCACTGCGTTGCGCGCATTCAAAAGCAGGTTCAGCACCGCACTTTGCAGGTCCGCCCCCGGGACAGCGACGTACAGCTCTGGAATGGCGTCCAGCTTGGCCACCAGATCGGTCAGTTCCAGCATGGACCCGCGCGCCAACAGCACGGCGCTTCGCGTGATCTCGGTCACGTCGACAAGCGTGTCGGTATAGGTCGGCTCTCGGGACAGGTGCAGCAGCCGGTCCATCAGATCCGCGCCACGGTCGCAGGCCTTGCGGATCGCTTCCAGTTGCGTGCGCATCGCCGTCATGTCGTTGCCAAGCACCGCCGTATCGCTCGTCAGGCGGATGACCCCGAGAATGTTCGCCAGCTCGTGCGAGATTCCCCCGGACAACTGACCGATGGCATCCAGTCGCTCTGTGCGGTTCAGGGTTTCCTGCAACATCCAGCTTTGCGTTTCGTCGCTGACGACGATCAGGGTGACGCGATCTTCCGGCAGGTCCATCGCCGAGAACCGCAGGGCCCGCTCTGCCCCTCCCGGGCCGAACCACCCCGCGTACAGGTCATGGCCGCCCCGTGCCGCAAGGATCTGCCGCACCGGGTGAAACGCGCCTTCCATCGGGCTGCGATCGTCCAGCGAATGAAACGCGGCGGACTGCAGCCAGTCTTCCGGCGTCGTATCGTTGCCCACCAATTGCCGCGCCGCCTTGTTCGTCATCACGACCGCGTCCTCGCTGTCGACCACGAAGACGGCTGCCGAAAGGCCATCGAAGGTGCGCGACAGCCGCGCCTGTTCTGCCGCGCCGCGCCGCCGGGCTTCGTCGTAGAACCGCGCGTTGCGCACGACCCCGGCGATGGCCAGCGCAGACAGCAGGACGGCCAGCGTGCCAAGCCGCAAGGTGGGCGTGATCAGCCCGACATCGGTGGACAGAAGCGCAAGATAACACAGGAAAATCGGCCCGCTCAGCGCCAGCGGAAGCATCGACCGCGCGGACTTGGCCGCCGGTCCCCGCGCGGTTAGCGTCGCAAGCCAGTTGTCCGCCGGGCTGGACAGCAGGATCGCAACGAACAAAAGCAGAAGCGACACCGCCGTCGGGATCGCAAGGCCAAGGAAGATCGCGATGCTGGCGACCGAGGCCGGATCGTACAGATAGCCGACCAACGCGATCGTGCACAGAAGAAGGCCCGTGGTCGCAATGTGGGCGCCGTATCGTTCCGGCAGCGACCGGCGCGCCGTGGTGCACAGCCCCGAGGCGACCACCATCAGCAGCCCGATCAGCGTGGCAAAGGCCATTCGGTCGGCCGATTCCGGCAGGCGCGCGTGCTCTTCGAAATGCAGGGCCAGCTTCACAAGCGTGAAGCCAAAAGCCCCGACATAAAGAACCCGCGCGGCGCGGACCGAGCCGTTATCGCCCCGCAGCGCCAGAAGATGCGCGACACCAAGCAGCAATAGCGCGATGGCAGTCCCCGGCACCATCGCGGGAAAGTTCGGATACAGGCGGACCACGAGGGAAACATCAAAGCCCCAGCCCACCACCAGAACCACAAGCGCGGTCGCCACGACGACAGCCGCGCAGATCGCCGAGGCGCGATGAGTATCAACGCGCGAGGTCAGCATCGGCCCCGCCGCCCGCGGCAGACGGCGGCGACTCGCGGCCGTTCATTCGGTCAGTCGCCTGACAAGCGAATCCAGTTCCTGAAGCGTGGCGGTTTTCTGAAGCTTGGCCTGCGCCTGCCGCATACCCTCGCGGAACAGCGGCGAGTTGATCAGTTCGGGGCGCCCCGTGATCACAATCACCGGCACTTCGCTGTCGTGCTGGCGAACACTGTGCACCAAGGATATTGCCCCACCGCCCGGCATCACAACATCAAGAAATATCGCGTCAAATTTAGTCTCAGAAAGTATTCTGTTTACATCTTCACTACTTGAGGCACAAACAACATCGTGCCCCAGAACCTCCATCCCCTCGCTGAAGGCCGTTAAGTAGTCGACATCATCGTCTGCAACAAGAATCCTCGCCAAAGCAAGCTCCCATGATTGCCACTAGCTTAAACTGTGTTACCAATAATCACAGCAAAGCTGCAACGGAGACATATATTTTTGGAGGAAGAAGTTCCTCTGACGTCTCTGCCAGAGACATTGCCTCTCGTATCAATAGGGGCTTCCGCGGGCGGACTTGAACCACTTGAACGGTTTTTCGAAGCTGCGCCCGCCACGGCGGGGTGGTGTTTTGTCGTGGTTCAGCACCTGTCGCCGGATTACCGATCCAAGATGGACGAACTGCTGGGGCGGAAATCCCCGATGAGGATTCGCCATATCGATGACGGCACGGTGCTGGAGCCCGACACGATCTTTCTGAACCGGCCGAACACCATCGCCGAGCTTGAGGGCGACACGTTCCGCACCCGGACCTATCAGCCCGAAGACGCCCTGCCCCATATGCCGATCGACGCCTTCCTGCATTCGGTCAGCCAGCGCGATCCGAAGCGAACTGTTGCCGTGATCCTGTCAGGCTCCGACAGCGATGGGACGCGCGGCGCCGGTGCGCTGCGTCGAAACGGCGGCTTCGTGCTGGTGCAGTTACCGGCGGAAGCGGCCTTTGGCGCGATGCCAGAGTCGGTTCTGTCGATGGGAAACGGAAGCAGCGCGATGAAAGCCGCCGACATGCCCGCCGCGCTGCGCGAGGTTTTCGCGACGGGCCGGCTGGGCACGGATGACGGGGGCGATTTCGGCAGCAACGCCTCGAAGCGGATCCTGCGCCTGCTGGAAGATCAGCACCACGTGGACTTTTCGGCCTATAAGCCGGAAAGCGTGCAACGCCGGATCGAACGACGGCAGCAACTTCGCGGCCTGTCCACCATCGAAGACTACGTCGAACTGCTGTCAAACAGTGGCGCCGCGCTGGACGAGCTGTATCAGGACCTGCTGATCGGCGTGACCGAGTTCTACCGCGATCCGGACGCGATCCGCGTCCTGCGCGAGACCGCGATTGCCGCGCTTATCCGCAAAAGCCACGAAGAGACGCCGCTGCGGATCTGGGTGCCCGGCTGCGCGAGCGGCGAAGAGGCCTATACCATCGGGATCGAGATATCCGAGACGTTGCGCGCGATGGGCCAAAGCCGGCGGTTCCGGATCATCGCGACCGACGTGCACCGCCGGTCCATCGACGTCGCCTCTGCCGGGGTCTACAGCGAAGCGGCCTTGCAGAATGTGCCGGACCACTTGCGGTCCCGTTACTTCCGCAAACACCGCGACAAGCGCATCGTCGATCCGGACCTGCGCCAGAAGATCATCTTTTCGGTCCACGACGTCCTGTCCGATCCGCCGTTCATGCATCTCGATCTTGTGTCGTGCCGGAACATGCTGATCTACCTCAACGACGGACCGCAAGCGCGGGTGATCTCGATGTTCCTGTTCGGGCTTCGCACGAACGGCTATCTGTTCCTTGGCCCGTCGGAAACGCTGGGAAAATACGCCAACAAATTCGAAGTCGAGGACGCGCGCTGGCGCCTGTTCCGGAAGACCTCTGGCCAAACGGTCGTCGACCGCTCGATGCTGGCCGCGCCGCTGCGGGGCCGTCCAGCAGGCACCAGTGCTCCGATCACCAGCCCCGAAGACGCGCCCGCGCGTGTTCCGATCCTGCGCGAGGTTACCGAACTGCGCGACCGCGATCTGCTGATGCGGGGCTATGACGCGCTTCTGAAGCGCCATGCCCCTTCGTCCATCCTTCTCAGCAGCGATGGTCGCGTCCTAAGCTGGTTCGGCGCCGCGTCCACGGTCGTCGACACGATGAACAACCTTGCCGACTGGACGGTCGAGGACATCGTGCACCCGGACCTGCATTTCCCGATCAACGTCGCGATCGAACGGCAGGGGCAGGGGCAGCTTGAACCCTACACGCGCACGGTGCAGCTGGACCGCGGGACCGACGTTCCGCAGGACTGTACCGTGCGCATCGAATCCCTTGGCCGATCCTCTGGCGGCAACCTGATCCTTGTCTCGCTGGACCTGCAGACCGACGGCCCCGACCCTGCTGCCGACGGTGCGGCGCCAACGCCGGACACAGGGTCCGAGGATACGTCGCTGCTTGGCCTGCGCATCCAAGAGCTGGATCGCGACCTGCGCCTGACCGAAGAGACCCTGCAGCACGTCACCGAGCGGCTAGAGATCAGCAGCGAGGAACTTCAGGCCTCGAACGAGGAATTGCAGGCGTCGAACGAGGAACTTCAGGCCTCGAACGAAGAACTGCAAAGCGCCAACGAGGAACTGCACGCGGTCAACGAGGAACTCGTGTCGGTCAGCGCGGAACACGAACGCAAGATCGCGATGCTGTCCGACCTGAACGAAGGCACGGAACTGGTGCTGGGCGTCCTTGGCGTCGGGGTCATCTTTCTTGACGCCGAACGCCGCATCGAACGCTACAGCGCCCTGGTCGCGCGACGCTTCCAACTGGAAGCCCAGGACATCGCGCGCAGGCTGTCGGTGATCGGGCCACGGGTTCCGTTCGCCGATCTAGACGCCGTCGCCGACACGGTGGCCACAACCAGAGAGCAGCAGATGCTGTCGGGCGAATTCGAGGGCAAGGACCTGTTCATCACCGTGCGCCCCGTATCCGACACCGAGGACCCGCCGGCCCGCACCGTTCTGATCTTTCGCGGGCCCGCGCTGCTTTAGCCGCCGCTGGACCGGCGCAGCATGCCGAACAGGTCGCGAGGATCATCCGGGTCTGCCAACAGGTCGAGCCGGTCGAAATAAGGCGTCCCCTCTATCGCGTCGCGAACACAGCGCAACGCCGAGAAATCCTCGATCGCGAAACCGACCGAGTCGAACAGCGTGATCTGCGACCTGTCGCGCCGACCGGGACGCAGGCCTGCGATCACCTCCCACAGTTCTTGCACCGGGTGGTCCTCGTCTAACTGCTGGCATTCGCCCTCGATCCGGGTCTGCGGCGGATATTCGACGAAAATGTCGGACCGCAGCAGGATGTCTCGGTGCAGCTCGGTCTTGCCGGGACAATCGCCGCCGATGGCGTTCACATGGACACCGGACCCAACCATGTTGTCGGTCAGGATCGTGGCGAACTGCTTGTCGGCGGTACAGGTGGTGATGATCTGCGCGCCTTCGACCACCGCTTCCGGGCTGGCACAAGTCACCACCTCGAACCCTTCGGCCGTCAGGTTGCGTTCCGCCTTGCGGGTGGCGGCGGGGTCGACGTCGTACAGGCGCAGACGCCGGATGCCGCAGATCGACCGGAACGCCATCGCCTGAAACTCGCATTGGGCGCCGTTTCCGATCATCGCCATCACCTGTGATTCGGGCGGCGCGAGGTATTTTGCCGCCAAGGCCGAGGTCGCGGCGGTTCGCAGCGCGGTCAATACGGTCATCTCGGTCAGCAACAGCGGATAGCCCGTGGCGACCGACGCCAGCACCCCGAACGCGGTCACGGTCTGATATCCGTCGCGCATGTTCCGGGGGTGCCCGTTGACGTATTTGAAGCCGTAATTCTCGGCATCGGCGGTCGGCATCAGTTCGATCACGCCGTCGGTGGAATGGCTGGCGACGCGCGGTGTCTTGTCGAATTCCGGCCAGCGCCGAAAGTCCGCCGCGATATAGTCGGCCAGCCGCGCGATGAAGGCGTCGACGCCGGTTTCGGTCACCAGTCGCATCATGTTCTGCACCGACACGAACGGGACGTAGGCCAGCGCGGAGGGTTCGGGAACCATGTCAGAAACTCCGTGTCATGCGGTCCAGAACGCGGCGGCCGAACAGGCTGGCCGTCAGATCGCACAACAACTTTGCCGTGCGTCCGCGTTCATCAAGGAAGGGGTTCAGTTCGACCAGATCCAGCGAACTCACCAGCCCGGAATCGCCCAGCGTTTCCATGATCAGATGTGCCTCGCGGAAGGTGGCGCCGCCCGGCACCGTGGTGCCGACGGCGGGTGCGATCCCGGGGTCGAGGAAGTCGACATCTAGGCTGACGTGCAGCCGCCCGGCCACAGACCGCACCTTATCCAGGAACGTGCGAAGCGGGGCCAGCACGCCGGTTTCGTCGATGGCGCGCATGTCGTGAACGGCGATGCCTTCCGCCGCGATCACCCGGTGTTCCGCCGAATCAACCGACCTGATTCCCATCATGCAAAGGTTCCCGGCGGGCACCGGATGGGTCAGAGGGGGATACGCATCAAAGCCGGGTTGGCCGGAAAAATAGGCGACGGGTGTGCCGTGCAGGTTACCGCTTTGCGTGGTGTCCAGCGTGTGCAGATCCGGGTGCGCATCAAGCCACAGGACGAACTGGGCTTGTCCGGTCTCTGCCGCATGCCGCGCGACACCGGCGACGGTCCCCGCAGATATCGAATGGTCACCCCCCATGAACACCGGAAGGTCGCTGTCACGCGCGGCGGCATATGCGGCGGTGGTCAGCACCTCGATCCAGGCCGCCGTGTCCGCCAGATTGCGGACGGCAGGATTGGCGCAAGGAACGGGGTCCGTGTCAGCGATGGCGACGTCGCCGCGATCCTTGACCGTCCATCCCAACCCCGAAAGCACATCCGCCAGCCCGGCCGTGCGCAGGCTGGCCGGGCCCATCAAGCACCCCGGCTGCGCCGCCCCGGTCTGAACCGGTGCGCCCACCAATACGGTCTTCGGCATCTCGCTCTCCTGTTTGTGTCCTTAGTCTGCTTCGGGACGCTGTCATTTTCGCGCGTGAAATTGACCAGTTTGATGGTTAGACTGGTCAATACGGATATCTGAACGGCAGTTTGACCAATGACCGCACCGCTGACCGCCACCGACCGAGACATCATCGCCGCCCTGCGCGAAGACGCCCGGATGTCGGTGACGGAACTTGCGCTGCGCGTCGGCGTCTCTCGGACCACGGCCAAGGCGCGGCTGGACGCGCTGATCGCGGACGGCCGCATCCGGCGCTTCACCATCGAGACGGACGCCGACACCACCGACGAGATGCGGGCGATCTCGCTGATCGAGTTGCAGGGCAGCATGTCGCGGTCGGTGATCCGCGCGCTGCGGCGGATGCCGGCGGTGACGGACGTCTACGCCACGAACGGCAGCTGGGATCTGGTGGCCGAATTGCGGTTTGACAGCCTTGCCGCGTTCGACCGCGTTTTGCGGGAAATCCGCGAGGTTCCGGGCGTCCGGAACAGCGAAAGTTGCCTGTTGCTGGCGCATGTCGCCGGGTAGGCAAAATTTCCAGTTTTGCTATAATGGTTCAAATTTTCGGAAACTGACTTGCAATCCGAAACCTTAAAGGTTTCTTGACGACAGGCAGTGTACCAAGTTTACCCTGCGTCATCAATCGTACTTCAATTGTCTGAATGCCCTGATCATGGCGCCAACCCAGCTTCACTCCAGCGAGGTTCTTGACCGTCTCTCGGGACTGTTGCGCCGTGTCCCGTGGGAGAACGAGGCGATGACCCTGTCCAAGCTGGACGGGTTCGTCGCAGGGCTTGCCGTCGGCCCGGTCGATATCGCGTCGCACGATTGGCTGCCTTGGGTCTGGGGCGACGCCTTCCTTCCATCCTTCGAAAGCGCCGAGCTTCAGCGGACTGCGGCACAGGCCGTGGTGGCCCATCACGAACGCGTCGCTACGGCGCTGACGGACAACCCCGAGGTGTACGAAGTCGTCCTCAGCCGAGAGCCCGTTCCGGGCGAACCGGTGTGGGAGCTGTGGACCGGCGGCTTCCTTCTGTCGATGCAGCTGTGCCCCGACGATTGGACCACGCATCAGGCCCGGACGCCGGTGCGTCGGGCATTGGACCTGATCCTTGAACTCTCCAACCTGGCCGCCGGGTCCGATCCGGGTTGCCTGACCGTGATGGACCGGAACACCACCGTCGCGTCCGAACTGTCCGGTGTCGTGCGCGCGCTGAACGACGAACGGCCGGCAAAGGGGCATCCAGATCTGTCCGGCACCGTCGTTCAATTCGTCCCGACCAGCAAACAGCGCCATTCGTGATCCGGACGGCCCACCCCGCGCTTGGGGCCAGAGTCCGGTGCCGAATTATAACTGTGTGCTATTTCGCAACAATAATGTAAATATAGCCGCCATTCAGCGAGTCTTGATGACCAATAGGCTCTGGACAAGCATTCTGCGTCTGTCGTGGGACAGCGACAGTAGAAATGGACGGACGGGACATGAACGTCATCTTCTGGATTGCGGTCGCCTATATCGTAGGAGGCGCGACAGGTTTCTTTACGGCAGCTCTGGCCAACGCGGCCAGAGATACCGATCGGTGCAACCGACGAAGTCTGGACCGCGGATGACCGCGACTGTCGCCACCAGAGTCCAGCGCCGGGGGAATCACTTTCGCCCCATCAACCGTGGCACGAATGTGGCCGAGCCGGGTCGCACTTCAGGCGACCATATCTGATCCGTAAACAATTGCCCGACATACCTCTGGTTGTCCCGCCTTTTGGCGTATTACCGCAAGCGCATTTCCCTATACCTTTGTACAGGACGGGCCATGTGCCTAATTTTTTTCATATTTCCCGATAATGCCTAAGTTTTCTTTAAGTCTTTGTTTTTAGATGATTTAAATCAGCCCTCCTCGCCAACCTATTGCCAGGGATCCGAACCAAAGCGCCATCCTGCCAAACCTCTCGGACCTCGGTTCTGTTTACTCGGCAAGCACCCTGACTATGTTCCTCTTCGTGGTTAACGAGTGGTGTTGGGTACACCTTCCGCCGGATCCGGCTGCTGCACATTTGGATCCATCGGAGCTTTTTAATCACGGCTAATGCTTGCGGTAATCACCGAGGGGTGACTGTTTTGACGATCCATTTTTCTGACGCCGGCCAGTCGGCCGCACGTACCGAAGTGCGGCCGGCGGTCGAATTCCAGGCACGCGACACCAGCGCGCCCTCGAACGGCCTTTACCGCGTGTTCGGCAAGCGTCTGCTCGACGTCATGGTCGTCCTGCTCGTCGCGCCGTTCGCACTGATTCTCGTTGCTGTCGCCGCACTGCTGACTGCGATGGACGGACATAATCCCTTCTACTTCCAGCAACGCGTCGGTCGGCACGGCCTGACCTTCCGGCTGGTGAAGATCCGCACGATGGTGACGGATGCCGACGCTCAGCTGGCCGCGCACCTGGCCGCCGACCCGGAGGCCCGTCGCGAATGGAACGAAAAGCAGAAGCTGGACAACGACCCCCGCATCACGCGCGTCGGCAACTTCCTGCGCCGCAGCTCGCTGGACGAACTGCCGCAACTGTGGAACGTGCTGACCGGTGACATGTCGATCGTCGGACCGCGTCCGATGATGGTCGAACAGCAGAACATCTATCCGGGCACGGCCTATTACGCGCTGCGCCCCGGCATCACCGGCGCTTGGCAGGTCTCGGACCGCAACGCGTGCAGCTTCGCCGGTCGTGCCCGCTTTGACACCGAATACAACAGCCAGGTGTCCCTGGCTCTGGACCTCGACATCATTCTTCGTACCGCCGGCGTCGTCATGAAGTGCACCGGCAAGTAACCAGTCGTCCTGTCAAACCGGCTCTCTCTGTCCCGTGAGCACCCGTTTGACTCATCCCGGATGCAGCGGTCGCCCCCAGGCGGCCGCTGTGTTCGTTTCAGGGACAGGACGCCAGGATCAGAAGTCCCAGTCGTCGTCCTCGGTCGCCACGGTCTTGCCGATGACATAGCTCGACCCCGAGCCCGAGAAGAAGTCGTGGTTCTCGTCCGACCCGGGCGACAGCGCCGCCATGATCGCCGGGTTAACGCGGGTCGCCTCGTCGGGGAACAGCGCCTCGAAGCCGAGGTTCTGCAGCGCCTTGTTGGCGTTGTAGTGCAGGAAATGCTTCACGTCCTCGGTCAGGCCCAGCGGATCGTACAGCTGTTCGGTATAGCGCGCCTCGATGTCGTACAGGTCGAACAGCAGCGCGAAGGCGAAATCCTTCAGCTCGGTCCGTTCCTGTTCCGACAGCCGCTCGGCGCCGCGCTGGAACTTGTACCCGATGTAATAGCCGTGGATCGCCTCGTCGCGGATGATCAGGCGGATCAGGTCGGCGGTGTTGGTCAGCCGCGCGCGGCTGGACCAGTGCATCGGCAGGTAGAACCCCGAGTAGAACAGGAACGATTCAAGGAACACGCTGGCGATCTTCTTCTTCAGCGGGTTCGAGGTTGCGTCGTACTCGTCGAGGATCAGACGCGACTTGGCCTGCAGGTGCTCGTTCTCGGCGGACCAGCGGAACGCCTCGTCGACCTCGGTGGTCTGGCACAGGGTCGAGAAGACCGACGAATAGGACCGCGCGTGCACCGCCTCCATGAAAGCGATGTTGGTCAGCACGGCTTCCTCGTGCGGCGTCACGGCGTCGGGCATCAGCGACGGCGCGCCCACGGTGTTCTGGATGGTGTCCAGCAGGGTCAGGCCGGTGAAGACGCGGATCGTCAGCTTCTGCTCTTCCTCGGTCAGCTGCGACCAGCTTTGAATGTCATTCGACAGCGGCACCTTCTCGGGCAGCCAGAAATTCACCGTCAGGCGGTTCCAGATCTCAAGATCCTTGTCGTCCTGCAGACGGTTCCAGTTGATCGCGCGCGGGACGGGGCGGGCGTGGGGCATGTCTTTCATCGTCTCGATCCTTCGGGTGCGAAAAGGTGCGTCAGGGTGCGCATGAATGCGCACCCTACGGGTGGCGACACCTTTGTCCGTGTAGGGTGCGCATTCATGCGCACCGCAGTCCGTGTAGGGTGCGCATTCCTGCGCACCCACGCATTACAGCGTGCAGGACACGCAGCCTTCCACTTCGGTTCCCTCCAGCGCGGCTTGGCGCAGGCGGATGTAGTAGATCGTCTTGATCCCCTTCTTCCACGCGTAGATCTGCGCGCGGTTGATGTCGCGCGTGGTGGCCTCGGCGGGGAAGAACAGCGTCAGCGACAGCCCCTGATCGACGTGCTGGGTCGCGGCGGCGTAGGTGTCGATGATCGCCTCGGGCCCGATCTCGTAGGCGTCGCGGTAGTATTCGAGGTTGTCGTTCGTCATGAACGGCGCCGGGTAATAGACGCGCCCGATCTTGCCCTCTTTCCGGATCTCGACCTTCGACGTGATCGGGTGGATCGAGGAAGTGGCATAGTTGATGTAGCTTATCGAACCGGTCGGCGGCACGGCCTGAAGGTTGCGGTTGTAGATCCCGTGGGTCTTCACCGCGTCCCGCAGGTCCGCCCAGTCGGCGCTGGTCGGGATCTCGATACCCGCCTTCTCGAACAGCTCTGCCACACGGTCCGTTTCGGGCTGCCAGGTGCCGTCGACGTACTTGTCGAAGAAGCTGCCGTCCGCATAGGCGGACGTCTCGAAGCCTTTGAACTTCTTGCCCTTTTCCTTCGCCAGCGCGTTCGATGCCAGCAGCGCGTGATACAGCACGGTGCAGAAGTAGACGTTGGTGAAATCGACGCCCTCGGCGGACCCGTAATGGATGCGTTCCCGCGCGAGGTAGCCGTGCAGGTTCATCTGCCCCAGCCCGATGGCGTGGCTTTCGTCGTTGCCCTTTCGGATCGACGGGACCGAGTCGATGGCCGACATCTCGGACACCGCGTTAAGCGCGCGGATCGCGGTTCCGACCGACGCGCCAAGGTCGCCGCCGTCCATCGCACGGGCGATGTTCATCGAGCCGAGGTTGCAAGAGATGTCGGTGCCCATCGAGGAATAGGACAGGTCCTCGTTGAACTCGGACGCTTCGTTGACCTGCAGGATCTCGGAACACAGGTTCGACATAGCGATAC
Source organism: Maritimibacter sp. (assembly GCA_002701395.1). Taxonomy (GTDB): domain Bacteria; phylum Pseudomonadota; class Alphaproteobacteria; order Rhodobacterales; family Rhodobacteraceae; genus Psychromarinibacter; species Psychromarinibacter halotolerans. The sequence continues at coordinate 177,374 of NZVC01000028.1, forward strand.
GGCCCGCGATCGGGTTCGCCTTGTTCACCGTGTCCTCGAACATGATGTAGGGATAGCCGCTTTCGAACTGGATCTCGGCGATCGTCTGGAAGAACGCGCGGGCGTTGATCTTCTTTTTGCGGATCTTCGGGTTGTCGACCATCTCGGCGTATTTCTCGGTGACCGAGATGTCCGAGAAGGGCACGCCATAGACCTTTTCGACGTCATGCGGCGAGAACAGGTACATATCCTCGTTCTTCTTCGCCAGCTCGAAGGTCACGTCGGGGATCACGACGCCAAGGCTCAGGGTCTTGATCCGGATCTTCTCGTCCGCGTTCTCGCGCTTGGTGTCGAGGAACCGCAGGATGTCGGGGTGGTGCGCGTTCAGATAGACCGCGCCGGCCCCCTGACGCGCGCCCAACTGGTTGGCGTAGCTGAAGGAATCCTCCAGCAGCTTCATCACCGGGATCACGCCCGAGGACTGGTTCTCGATCCCTTTGATGGGCGCGCCGTGCTCGCGGATGTTCGTCAGCATCAGGGCCACGCCGCCGCCGCGCTTGGACAGTTGCAGCGCCGAGTTGATGCCGCGCCCGATGCTTTCCATGTTGTCTTCCAGCCGCAGCAGAAAGCACGACACGAACTCGCCGCGCGCCTTTTTGCCGGCGTTCAGGAAGGTCGGCGTCGCGGGCTGGAAGCGACCGTCGAGGATCTCTTCCATCAGCCGCATCGCCAGCGCCTCGTCACCCTGCGCCAGCGTCAGCGCGTTCATCACGACGCGGTCTTCGTAGCGTTCAAGGTACCGTTTCCCGTCACGCGTCTTCAGCGTGTACGAGGTGTAGTATTTGAAGGCACCGAGGAAGGTCGGGAACCGGAACTTGCGGGCATAGGCCGCGTCCCAGATCGCGCGCTGGAAGTTCTTGGAATACTGGTCCAGCACCTCGGGCTCGTAATAGCCCTCTTCCACCAGATAGCCGAGCTTTTCGTCCAGCGAGTGGAAGAACACGGTGTTCTGGTTGACGTGCTGCAGGAAGTATTGTCGCGCCGCCATCCGGTCGGCCTCGAACTGGATGCGACCCTCGTCGTCATAGAGGTTCAGCATCGCGTTCAGCGCGTGGTAGTCGAGCGAAGCGGTCGCGGCGGTATCCAGCATGGTCGGTCCTCGTGGAAAAACAGGCGGGCCCGGATCGCTCCGGGCCCGATTTGCTATCAGGCCTCGCCCCAGACGTCCTGGGCGACTTTCACGACCAGCTCCAGCTTGCGGCGCTGATCGTCCTCGGTGACCTTGTTGCCTTCCTCGGTGGAAGCGAATCCACACTGCGGCGCGATCCCGAGCTGGTCCATGTCCACGAATTTCGAGGCGGCTTCAAGCTGCCGCTTGATGTCGTCGACCTTTTCCAGTTCGGCGGTCTTCGTGGTGATGAAACCGGGCATGACGCGCTTGGTGCCCTTGGGCAGCAGACCCAGCGGTTCCAGCCCGCCTGCGCGCTCGCTGTCGTACTCCATGAAGTACACGTCGACGCTGGTCTGGTTGAAGATCGCGTCCGCCGCCGCGTCGTAGCCGCCGGTCGCCACGAAGGTCGACTGGAAGTTGCCGCGGCACATGTGCATGCCGATCACCATGTCGTCGGGACGGTCCTTGATCGCCTCTTCCAGCATCCATGCGTAACGCTGGATCATCCAGTCCGGGTCCTGACCCATCGAGCGGCGGATCTCGCGCTGCTTCTCGTCGCCGAGGTAGGCAAAGAAGATGTCGTCCAACTGCAGGTACCGGCAGCCGACGTCATAGAAGGCGTGCACGGCCTTCTTGAATGTCGCGGCGATCTCTGCGGTGAACAGGTCCTGATCTTCGTAGGGCGCGTGGTGGTTGTGGTCCGGCGTCACGCGGAAGTGGACCGCCGAAGGGCCGGGGATCGAGATCTTGGGGCAAACGCCGGTGTTGGCGGCCACGAATTTGAAGTGGTCCAGCATCGGGTGGTCGGCCGGGAAATCCAGCGCCTTGTCGATGGTCGGCGCAAGGCTGACGGTGGCGCCCTTGAAGCCCAGCGCGTCGCCGCCGGTCTCGACGATATCCAGCCCGGTCAGGCCGTCCATGAAGTCATAGTGCCAGAAGGCGCGGCGCGCTTCGCCGTCGGTGACGACCTTCAGGCCCACATCTTCCTGCATCTTGATCAGAGCCGGGATCTCGCGGTCCTCGATCTGCTTCAGCTCGTCTCCGGTGACGCCGGCCTTGCGGGCTTGGGCGATCGGAGCAGGGCGCAGCAGGCTGCCGACATGGTCGGCACGAAACGGTGGGCGTAGATCTGTCATGATGTTCCTTGAAGGTATGCGTCGGATAAGAGGAGGAGGAGGTGCCCGCGCCGTCAGGCGGCCGGGCAGAGGGTGTCCCGCATCCGGTCAAGTCCTGACCGGATCCGGGTGACATCGGTATCGGTTCCCGCAAGCTCGAAGCGGTACAGCACGGGTACGCCGCACTTCTTCGAGATCACGTCACCCGCAAGGGCGAAGGTCGTACCGAAATTGCGATTGCCGCCCGCGATCACGCCGCGCAGCAGGGCCCGGGTCGCGGGGTCGTTCAGCAGGCGGATGACCTGCTTGGGAACCGCGCCCCGCCCCTCGCCGTCGGCGAAGGTCGGGCAGACAAGGACGAAGGGCTTGCCCACCACCGGCATGGGATCGGCCGGGCTGATCGGGACGCGGGCTGCGGGCAGCCCAAGACGTTCGACCAGCCGCGCCGTGTTCCCGGAGCGCGACGAATAGTAGACAAGCCCCGTCATGTCCTCAGGACAGCCGACCGATCATGTCGGGACGGAAGCCGGCCCAGTGATCTTCACCGGCGACGACGACGGGCGCCTGCCGATAGCCAAGACCCTGCACCATTTCCATCGCGTCGGCGTCCTCGGTCAGGTCGACGATGGCGAAATCCAGGCCACGGGCTTCAAGCGCACGGGTGGTTGCGGTGCACTGCACGCAGGCGGGTTTCGAATACACGGTGATGGTCATCTGCTCTGTCCCTTCAGGTCTGGTTGATGCGAACCGAAGGGGACACGGAAACAGGCGCTTTGCGCCTGCCCACGCATCCGGGCCCTCCGCCGCGGTCGTCGTCTTTTCGCGCTTTGGCAGGTCTCCTGACTCCGCGGCTCGGTCGCTTTGGCCCGCCTTCCCGGTGTTGCCTGACACCAGTGGTTCCGGGCCTTGGCTCGCCGCTTACAGTTGCGGGGGCAGTACCGGATTTTCACCGGTTTCCCTTTTCACCCCGAGTCACCTCGTGGGCACCAAAAGCAACACCATATTGGGCCAGCCGCCCGAGGGCTGTCAACATATAGGAGGCTGACGACGTCGAGGAAATCGACCCGAAACCGGAACCGTGGCAGAAATCACTCGCCCCATTGCGGCCCGCCGGGATGGGTCAGGTTTCAGCCTCTAGCCGCAGCCTGGACGCGCGGCGGGTCAGAAGCAAGCGGCGCACGAAGGCCAGCAGGAACATCAACGACAAGATCAGGATGACGGTCGGTGCCGGGGCGCTGTCGAGGAAGAAACTGGCATAGGCCCCGCCCATCATCGCGACAAGACAGATGGCAACGGCGATGACCAGCATGCGCCCGAAACTGCGCACCAGAAGGAACGCGATGGCGCCCGGCGCGATCAGCAGCCCGACCGCAAGGATCAGGCCGGTCGAGGTCAGCGTGGCGACGATGGTCAGCGACAGGATGGTCAGCAGGCCATAGTGCAGCAGGTTCACGCGAAGCCCGCTTGCCTGCGCCTGCGCCGGATCGAAGGCGTGCAGCAGCAGGTCTTTCCACTTCAGCAGCAGGACCACCGTGACACCGGCAGAGATCAGGCCAGCCGTCCACAGATCCTGCGGCCCGACGCCCAACATGTTGCCGTACAGGACGTGGTCCAGATGCTCGTTGGTGTGGATCGAGGTGTACAGGATCAGCCCGACCCCGAACATGCCCGAGAACACGACGCCCATGATGGTGTCCTGCTTCACGCGGCTGTTTTCCGATAGGTAACCGGTGGCCACCGCGCAGGTCATCCCCGCCGCGAACGCGCCGATGATCAACGGAATGCCGGTGATCCACGCCAGCACTATACCGGGAAGAATCGCGTGGCTGATCGCGTCGCCCATCAGCGCCCAGCCTTTCAGGACAAGAAAGCACGACAACAACGCCGTCGGCACCGCCACGATCGCCGCGATCAGGAAGGCGTTCTGCATGAACGGGAACTGGAACGGCAGCAGAAGCGTGTCGAGGTTCATTCCGCGGGCTCCGGTTTGGCTGGCATCGCGGTAGGCTCGGATACAAGCGCCGCTGCGGCCAGACGGCGGGTCGCCAGCAGGCCGTGCTTCGGGGCGAAGATGAAGGCCAGAAGGAACAGCACGGTCTGCAGAGTCACGATCACGCCGCCGGTCGCGCCGTCCAGAAAGAAGCTGATGTAGGCACCGAAGAAGCTGGTCAGCGTTCCGATGGCGACCGACGTCAGGATCAGGCGCGGGAAGCGGTCGCACAGCAGGTAGGCCGTCGCGCCCGGCGTCACCACCATCGCGATCACAAGGAACGCGCCGACGGTCTGCATCGCCGCGACGACAGCGGCGGACAACAGGACGAAGAACACCGCCTTCAGCAAGCCGGGGCGCAGGCCGATGGATTTCGCGTGGTTCTCGTCGAAGAAGGTGACCATCAGGTCCTTCCACTTCGCCAGCAGGATCGCCAGCGACACCACGCCGATGATCGCCAGCTGCAGCGTATCCTCGGGGGTGATGGCAAGGATGTTGCCCATCGTGATCGTCTGAATCGATACGGACATCGGGTTGATCGAGACAAGGAACAGCCCCAGCCCGAAGAAGGACGTGAAGATCAGACCGATGATCACATCGACCTTCAGACCCGAGCGGTCGCTGAGGAACAGCATCGCCCCCGCCGCCAGCCCGCCCGCGATGAAGGCGCCCAGCGCGAAGGGCAAGCCAAGGATATAGGCCCCCGCCACCCCGGGCACGACCGAGTGGGACAGCGCGTCGCCGATCAGGGACCAGCCTTTCAGCATCAGGTAGGCGGACAGAAAAGCGCACACGCCGCCGACTAGGGCGGACACCCACATCGCGTTGGCCATGTAGCCATAGGTAAAAGGAACCAGCAGCAGGTCCATCAGCTGTCCTCGCCCCGGATGCGCGTGCGGTCGCCATAGTGAACCAGCGGCCGTTCGTCGTCGGTGAAGATCGTCAGTTCGCGCGGGTCGTCGTGGTGATCGTCATGCAGGTCGGCGCCGCCCAGCGTAAAGTGCCGCAACACCCCGCCGAACGCCTGTTCAAGGTTCTCGCGCGTAAAGGTCGTGTCGGTCGGCCCGTAGGCCAGCACCGTTCCCTTCACCAGCACGGTGCGGTCGCAGAACTCGGGGACCGAGCCAAGGTTATGGGTCGACACCAGCATCACCCGCCCCTCGTCCTTCAACTCGCGCAGCAGGGCGACGATCTGTTCCTCGGTCTTCACGTCGACGCCGGTGAACGGTTCGTCCAGCAGGATCACCTGCCCTTCCTGCGCCAGCGCGCGGGCAAGGAACACCCGTTTGCGCTGACCGCCGGACAGCTCTCCGATCTGGCGGTCGCGGAAGTCCTGCATGTTCACCCGGCGCAGGGCCGCGTCGACGGCGTCGTGGTCGGCGGCACGCGGGCGGCGCAAGAATCCCATGTGGCCATAGCGGCCCATCATCACCACGTCCTCGACCAGCACCGGAAAGCCCCAGTCGACCTCTTCCGCTTGCGGCACGTAGGCGACAAGGTTCTCGCGCAGGGCCTGCTTTACCGTGCGGCCCAACAGCCGGATCTCGCCCGCTGCCGCCGGGACGAAGCCCATGATCGCCTTGAATAGGGTCGATTTCCCGGCCCCGTTCACCCCGACCAAAGCCGTCACCGTGCCGCGCGGGATCTCGAAGCTTGCGTGGCGCAGCGCGGTGTGGCCGTTGCGGTAGGTGACGGTCACGTCCCGCGCAAGGATGCCGCCGCCGGGACCGTCGTCCGCGATCCGCTCTGCCGGGGCCGGGGTGGTGTCGAGCATCGAAGTCCTTTCGGCAGGCACGCCTGCGTTTCTCTTAAATCATAGCCTCGCCCCACGGCCCGGAAAGCCGCCGAGCAGGTCCCGGTCCAGCGCCGGGGTCAGTCCGCCGCTGACGCCAGCCCGTCCGCGACGGTTTCCGACGTCACGCGCAGCAGGTCGAGATAGGTCGGAACCGCACCGTCCGCTTCGGAAAGCGAGTCGACGTACAGCACGCCGCCATAGTCGGCGCCGGTTTCACGGGCGACCTGTTCCGCCGGCGCGGTGTTGACCGTGCTTTCGCAGAACACGACCGGAATTCCGTTCTGGCGCACGCCGTCGATGACCGCGCGGACCTGTTGCGGTGTGCCGACCTGATCGGCGTTCATTGGCCACAGGTACAGCTCTTGCATCCCGAAATCCCGCGCAAGGTACGAGAACGCGCCTTCGCAAGTCACCAGCCAGCGCTGACGCTCTGGTATCTGCGCGATGCGCTCGCGCAGCGGGTCGATCGTGTCGCGGATCTCGGCCTTATAGGCGTCGGCGTTGGCCGCATAGGCCTCGGCGTTTTCGGGATCTTTGGCCGACAGGGCGGCGGCGATGTTGTCGACGTAGATCATCGCGTTCTCGACGCCCATCCAAGCGTGGGGGTTCGACTGTCCCTCGTACGCGCCCGCGGCGATCGGGATCGGGTCGATCCCCTCGCTTAGCGTCACCGACGGCACGTCGCCGAGGTTGGCCAGAAACTGCTCGAACCACAGTTCAAGGTTCAGGCCGTTCCAAAGAACAAGATCCGCGTCGCTGGCGCCCACTATGTCACGCGGCGTGGGTTCGTATCCGTGGATCTCGGCCCCCGGCTTGGTGATCGACACGACCTCTGCCGCATCGCCCGCGACGTTCCGCGCCATGTCGGCCAAAACGGTGAAGGTTGTCACGACCTTCAGTCGCTCGCCGTCCTGCGCGGACGCGGCGCCCGCCAGAAGCACGGCAGCGGCGGCGGAAAGGGTCGAGAGGGGGATGCGCATCGGTTTCTCCCGTTGGCGTCTGATCGTTGATCTGATGTTAATGCAAATCATTCGCAAACGTCAATCTACCTGCGAACGGGTTGCAACTTAGCCCGAACCACCAAAAGAAAAAGGCGTGCAAGCCCCGCCTGCACGCCTTTGTCGATTATCTTACAAGGTCCCGAGCGATCTGTTCGGACAGCCGGGTCAGGGCTGCCGCCTGCGCCTCGGCAATGGCCGAGGGCCCGTCGCCGGAAAGCGCCACCGCGATGTCGAAGATCCCGACCCGGTCCGGCAGCGGCGCGGGCAGCGATCTGGGCACGTAATCCGGGTCTTCGAAGATGTCGTCCTGCACCGGCACCTCGGACCCGATGAAATACTGCCCCGAGATCCGGAAGGTGCCTTGGTTGGTGGCGATGAAGTTCTCGATCCGCACGTCGACCACCCCGTCCGGCGGCGCCGGCAGCGGCCACGGTTCCGGCGCGACCTTGGCCGAGGTCATCGCGTTGAGATGCCGCGTCACCGTCAGCGTCGTCGCGCGTTCCGGATCGTCGGCCCACAGACCGGAATTCGACGTCTTCACCACGCCGTTCTTGTCCTGAAACGCGATCTCTTCGTCTGCGGCATAGGTCGGCAGCGACACGGTGCGGACCAGCAGGGTCGAAACCGCCGCGCGCACCCGCAGGTTCGACGGGGGCGAATCCACAAGGTAACGCGGCCCGCCCTCGCCACAGGCGGCAAGGGCAAGTGCCGCGATGAGGGTCGTGAGTGCTCTGATCTTCATGTCACCGTCCCAGAATGATCGAGTTCGGGTTGCGTTGCAGTGTCCGCGCAAGGTTGCGCACGGCTTCCGACGCTTCGCTGATGCTGCGCAGGGTCGAAAGGGTACTTGTCACCAGCCGCGAGCTGTCGCTGAACGTGCTCAGCGTCGCCTCGGCGCGCAGAACCAGCGTATCCAGTCGGGCGACCAGCGGCGGCAGGCCTGCCGCGGCGTCTTCCACGGACCCGGCCGCGCTGACGGTCGAGTTGAAGGCCTCTTCGACTTTCTCCGAGATGCCCGCCTCGCGGATCTCGGTCACGACCTCACGCGCTTCCGCAAGCACCGCACGGGCTTCCGCGAACGTCGCCTCAAGGCTTGGCACCGCGCCGCGCACGGTATCAAGCGTTTCGTTGACCTCAGGCACGACCGACCGGATGTCCGCCAAGGTCTCGGTCACGCCCGGCAGAACGGCGCGCGTGTCTTCGGAGTTCACCAGATTGGTGACCGAATCCAGCATACGCTCGGCCGAGGCAAGAACCTCTTCGATTGGCAGTTCGTTGATCCGCTGGAACACGCCCTGCGCCGTGGCGTTCAGGTCCGCAAGGTCAGAATCCACCGTCGGCAGTTCCGGGGGACGGCCCTGCCGGTTCACGATCCACGCGGGATCGGCGTCGGGCACCTCGATCAGTTCCACGACCAGCTGGTTCGACAAAAGGCTGGCCGACGCAAGACGCGCCCGCAGACCCTGCACGACATAATCGTCCAGCAGCGACAACGCTTCCTCCGTCGTCGCCCCTTCACCAAGCCCCAACCGGGGCGGAGACACCGCGAGCGTCGCGTTCAGGCGGACGACCTTGCGGTCGCCGACGTCCTCGGCAACCATCGCGACGCCCGTCACCTCGCCCACCGGCACGCCTTGGAACCTTACCGCCGTGCCTTCGGACAGGCCGCTGACCACGCCGTCGAACACGGCAAGCAGTTCCAGCGTCTGCGCGGTGCCGTCCGTCAGAAGGCTGGCTTGCGCCGCCTCTTCGTCGCCGAACAACTGATAGGGCTGCCCCGGCTCGATGGGGTCGCCGCCCGACACCAGCGTGTCGAAGCTGACGCCACCCTCGACCAGCGAGGCCAGCGAAGAGAAGTCCAGCGACACACCGCCCGACCCAAGCGTGACCGACACGCCCGAAATGTCCCAGAACCGCGTGTTCGTCGACAGCAGGCGGTCATACGGGGCCTCGACGAACGCACGGATCACAACCCCTTCGCCGTTCGGCGAAAGTTGCGGGCTTTCGACCTCTCCGACGCGGATGCCCTTGTACAGGACCGGCGCACCTGTCGCGATCGAGTTGCCGTCGCGCGCGCGCAGTTCGATGGGCGTGCCAGGGCGGGTCGGATCGACCAGCGGCGCCTCTGCCAGCCCGGTGAACCGCGTCTGGGCCGTGCCCGCCTCGCTGTCCCACGTTCCTTCGATGTAGACACCGGACAGGACGGTATCCAAGCCGCTGATCCCGCGCACCGAAACCTCGGGCTCGACCACCCAGAATTCCGCGTCCTCGTCGAGGTAGGGAATGATCTCGCGGTTCACCCGGACCGAGACCACGACCTCTGACAGGTCATCCGAGAACGAAACCTCTTCGACGCTGCCGACAACGACATCGCGATAGCGCAGGTCCGTCTCGTCGGCGCCGATCCCCGAGGCGCTTTCAAAGCCGATCTCGATCAGCACGCCGCGTCCGGAATAGCTTTGCCACGCCACGCCAAGGGAAATGGCCAGCGCCAAAAGGGGGACAGCCCAGATGAAAGATACGCGGGACAGCAGTCCGCGCGACCGGCGCCGGACGTTTGCCTCTGCCGGACCAGCGCCGGGTGTCGGATCCGCGTTCGGATCGCTCATTCAAACTCCTCGTCCGCGTCCCAGATCAATCGCGGATCAAGGCTTTGTGCGGACAACATCGTAAACGCAACCGACAGCGCGAAACTTACAGCCGCAATGCCGGGGTTGATGATAGCCACGGATCCAAGCTGGACAAGGGCGGACAGGATCGCCACGACGAACACGTCGATCATCGACCAGCGCCCGATAAACTCTACCACCTCGAACAGCTTGTGCCGCTGATGCGCGTTCATCACAACCGATTTCCGCACGCCCAGCGCCAGATAGGCGATGGCGATGAACTTGCCGATCGGGATCATGACACTGGCGACGAAGACGACGCCGGCGACAAGGTAGGACCCTTGGTTCACAAGCTCGATCGCACCGCCGACGATGGTGCTTTCTTCCCTGTGCAGCAGGGTCGACGTCCGCAGCATCGGATAGATGTTGGCCGGGATGTAGACGACGATTCCCGCGATCAGCCACGCCCAGACGCGCTGAAGCGAATGAAGGTCGCGACTGCGCACCGCACTGCCGCAGCGGCTGCACTCTTCCGTTCCGGCAGGGTGAACCAGCCCGCAGCTTTGGCAGGCGACAAGCCCCTGCCCGCGGGCGGTGCCTAGGCGCGGTTCTGTTCCAGAGATTTCCATATCGTGTACCGGCACATAGCGTTGTCCTGAAGAACGGTGACGATCACCAGTCCTGCGAAAGCCCAGAAGGCCGGGCCGAAACTGACCGTCGCCAGCCCTGCGACCTTCACCAGCGCGACAGAGACGCCGACGATGAAGATCTCGGCCATCGACCACGGCCTAAGGTGTTCGGCCAGCCGAAACGCGGCGGACGCGCCGGCAAAGGGCCTGCGGTTCCGGACCAGCGGCCAGACCGTGTACATGATCGCGGCGAAGCGGGTCACCGGGATCAGCACGATCAGCATCGCCACCGCGAAGGACAGCGGCAGCATCAGCCCGGTCGAGAAGGCAAGGATCGCGTCGATCACCGAGGTGGCGTTGTGCAAACCGGCGGCATCGAGCGAGATGAAGGGGAAGAACACGGCGCCGATCATAAGGATCATCGCCGTCAGCGCCAGCGACATCACCCGTAGGTACGCGTTCGACCGCGGCGACGCCAGCACCCGCCCGCAGCGGATGCAGGTGGCGGTGTGATCGTCCGGGATGTCCGGTTCGAAATGCAGCGTATCGCAGTGCGGACAGGCAATCAGGGGCCGCCCGTCGATCAAGATCTTGTCGCCATCCAGCATGTCGTGGCCGTTCCTTCGCGCGTTGCGACCCCACGCCTAAGCGGGGATCGCCAGCAATCATGCTGTCTAACTAGCGCGGTGTGCAAGCGGGTCCCGTTCGGGGGTGCACGGGGGAACGGCTGCTGTAAAAGCGGGCGAGGCCGGGGTCAGCTCAGCCTGCACACGAAATCCGCCGCGCCCGCGTCCAGCGGCGGGTCGCCACTGTCTTGCGTCACCGCCACGCAGGCGTTGTCGTCGCCAAGATCCGCCAGCTGCCAAGACACGCCGCCGCCCCATTGCAGATGGCCGCGCCCGATGACGCCGATCACCAGCGCACCCTCATGCGCCGCGCGCGCCGCCCGTATCCGCGTGGCAAAGGCGCGGTCCCAGACTTCCTGCGCGCGCAGGAACCGGTCCAGCGCCGGATCTTCCGGCCCGCTGACCCCACGCCCCGCCGGGCCGCCGCCGGTCAGGTCGAATATGAAGCGGCGATAAGGCATGGGCGACGGGCGCGCGGGGGTCAGCCCCTCACGGTCCGCCTCGGGCACGCTGTCCCAGCCGCCCTTGCCGACCTCGCGCACAAGGCCCCGGCGGCAGTTCAGCCCGACCATCGGCGTTCCGGTCGCGCGGCAGAACCGGAACAGCGGCAGGTACAATTCGGGTGGAAAGCCCCAGACCTCGCCCCATTCGGCGCGTTCAAGAAACTCGGCCTCGTCCAGCTTGCCCGCGACCCAGTCGGCCAGCACCGGGTCCAGCCGGGCCGGGAACATCTCAAAGCCCATGACCACCGGCCGCTGCGCCTGAAGCGCCGTCGCGACGTCCAACTGCCAGCGGTGGATGTCGGCGCGGTCGTGCTGTTCGCCCAGCAGGACAACGTCGGCCTTCAGCATCCGCGACAAAACCTCGGGTTCCGCCACGGGCCCCGCCCCCGGCGCGTACCAATCGCCGCTCATTCCGCTGCGACCCGTTCGATGACAAGCCCTGTCTCGACCGAGTCGGGGCCAAGCGCGACGAACCGGTCGCCGTCTTCCCGCCAGCCGGACACGGTTCCGGCCCGCAGGTGCAGGTGGAAATCCGGGGTCATCACGTTGGCGAAGCCCATGCCGGGCTTCACCGTCTCGATCCTGCCATGCCAGCTTTGTTCGCAGCCCGGATGCGCGGCGCGGATGGTGACGGCGGTGCCCTCGTCCCGCAGACGTTCCAGCAGGACCAGCCCGGGGTCGTCGCTGAAATCCTTGGGCGCATCGCCAGCGGGACGTATCCGGGGTACGGCATCGACCGCCCGCCGCATCAGGCCGTCCAGCGCGCCGACGACCGCGTCGGCACCGTCCATCCCGACGATGCGGAGAACTGACGCGCCCTCGGCGTCGGTGAAATCCAGCGACGGATAGACCTGCCCGCCCATCTCTGAACTGGTATCCAGTGTCACACCCGCAAGACGCGCCGCGTCGATCCGGGCGGTGTGAACGGCGCCGCCCAGCGCGATCCAGTCGCCCTCGGCCCTTACCGTCCCGACCGCGCCGATCCGCTCGTGTGTGGCGCCGTTGCCCTTCAGCACGGCCATCACGCGCTGCATATGCGGCAGGCGTCCGAGGATGTCGGCGGGTGTCGCGCCGCCCAGCGCCCAGCGGCCCTTTTCGATGTCCGTCATGCCGATTTCCTTTGTTCCAGAGAGGCGGCGCCGATGCGCCATATATGCGTGGGTTCAAGTGCCGTGGGCTCGCGGTGGGCGACGCACAGGATCGCCGCGTCGGGCAGGTCCCGGCGCAGGATCGCCAGCAGGTGCGCCTCGCTTGCGGCGTCCAGCGAAGAGGTCGCCTCGTCCAGCACCACCCAGTCCGGCCGGTGCAGCAGCACCCGCGCCAGCGCCAGCCGCTGACGTTCCCCCAGCGACAGCCCTTCAAGCGACGCCTCGCCATCCGCATCCAGCGCGCCAAGCCGGTGCGACAGACCCAGCCTGTCCAGCACATCGCGCAGGCGGTCATCGGCAATGCTGTCCGGGTCGGCGGGATAGCAGGCGGCTGCGCGCAGTCCGTCGGAAAACAGGTGCGGGCGCTGGGGCAGGACCATCATACGGCCCTTGGGCGTTTCGATCCGCCCCTCGCCATAGCGCCACAGGCCCGAAACGGCGGCCAGAAGCGTCGTCTTGCCCTGTCCCGAATCCCCGGCCAGCCAGACGCGGTCGCCGCGGCGCACGGTCCTGTCGGGCACCGCGTCCAGCCAGCGCCCATCGGGGGTGGCCAGCCGCAAGCCCCGGACATGCAGCGCGCCGTCGCCGCTGGGCGCCCGCTGGATGGCACAGGTCGCGGCGGGCATCGGTTCCGGGCCGTCGGTCATGCGGAACAGGTCGTCCAGGCGATGCGCGACGGCGGCGAACTCGGCAAGGTCGCGGTACGAGAATATGAACCAGCTGAGCGACGTCGTGACCCGGCTGAACGTGGACGACAGCTGCATCAGCCCGCCGAAGGTGACGGACCCCGCGAAGTACGCCGGCAGCGCGAAGAACAGCGGCACGCGCAGGATGGTCTGCCAATAGGGACGGGTGAAGATGCCAAGGATGAACTCGCGCCCGATCAGCCTGAACCAGTTCTGCCGGATCGCCTCGAACCGCTGCGACAGGCGACGGCGTTCGGCCTCTTCACCGCCGGACTGCGCGACCTCTGTCGCATTGTCGCGCAGTTGGACAAGGGCGTGCCGGAAGTCAGCCTCGCGCCGTTCCTGCCGGAAGAAGATGGATTTCAGCGGATAGCCCAGCCCGTGGGTGATGAAGCTGGCGACAAGCACGTACGCGAAGGCCAGCCAGAGCATATAGCGCGGGACGGCGACGTCGAAGCCCAACAGGCTGAACCGCAGCACGAAGTCGGACAGCGACCACAGGATCGCGATATAGGTGACCAGCCCGACGATGCGGCCGATCAGGTCCAGCGTCTCTTGCAGCAGAAGCTCGACGTAGCGGTTGCAGTCCTCGGCGACGCGCTGGTCCGGGTTGTCGATGGCGTCGGGGGACAGGCCGGGACGCAGGTGCCAATAGGCCTGCCCGCCCAGCCACGCATCCAGCGTCTTATGCGTCAGCCGCGCCCGCCAGCGGAACCGCAGCCAGTCGCGCAGGTAGGATTGCGTCAGATTGATCCCGGCCAGCGCGCCGACGATCACGGCGAAGACCCCAAGCTCGTGCACCGCGCCGGTGACGTCCATCTGTTCGACGGCATCATAGAACCGTCCGGTCCACGCGATCATCTGCACGTCGACCCAAAGCTCGACGAAGATCAGCGCAAAGACGGTGCCGAACAGAACCAGCCCGATCCACGCCTGCGGGCCCGAGGCGGCCAACCACGTCAGCCGCCAGATACGTTTGAGAATGTTGGGCATCAGAACCTCGCGTCGATGCCGCCCCGCGACCGCCGCGCCAGCCCGGACAGCGGTGCCCGCAGGCGCCGTCCATCCGGACCGTGCGATGTCAGCGGGGCGCCGCTGTCTAGAACTTATAGTCCAGTGTTAGAGACACATTTCGCCCCGGCCCGGTCTGAAGTTCCAGCGGGTTCGTGTCGACCGAGACCCCGGGTGTCGCGCTGTAATTCGCGGCAGAGGCAAGGAAGTACCGTTCGTCGAACAGGTTGTTGACGCTCAGGTTCAGCATCGCGTTCTCGGCGAATTCCCAGCTGGCGCCGACATCGACCACCGCATAGGCGGGCGGCTTGAAGTTCGCCGACGACTCCGGCTTCGCCTCGCCCACCATGATCAGGTCCATGTTCAGGTTCAGCCCATACTGCGGGATCTCGTAGGACGCGCCGAGCACGGCGGACAGCGGCGGCACGACGTGGCGGGTTTCCGGGGCTCCGTCGGTGGCCCGTTGCCGTCCGTCCTGCCATGCGATGGCGCCGGTCAGCTGAAGCTGGTCCGTTGCCTGCCAGCCGGCCTCCAGCTCGATGCCCCAAGTCTCGACCGACGACAGATTCCGGTAGGAATAGTCACTGGTGCCGGGGATGTTCCAGAAGCTTTCGATGAAGTTGTCATAGCTGGCGTGATAGGCGTTCAGCGACCAGAACCCGTCGGCATATTCACCGCGCACGCCGATCTCGAAGCTTTCGACCTCTTCCGGGACAAGGTCGGGCGCGGGGACAAGTCCGAAGGTGGCGCTGCCGGACGAGGTGTACAGCTGCTGGAACGTCGGCATCTTGAAGCCCTGCCCGTAATGCGCCCAAGCCGAGTACGTGTCGTTGAACCGCCATGTCGCGCCCAGCGACGCTAGGATGCGCTCTTCAGTCCGCGTCTCAAGCTCGTAACCGGGCAGGTCAACGACGGACTCGTTGAACTCCGGGTCCATGCCATAGGTCGCAAAGCGTAGCCCCGGCGTGACCTCCAACTGCCCGCCCAACATCGTGATGTTGTCCTGAATGAAGACGTCCGCGCGGGTGGTCGTGCCGTCGGCGAAGTTCCAGCTTGTCGGGACAGAGGACGTGTCGGTCCCGGCCGTCACGTTGACGATGCGGCGGTTGCGGAAATACGAGGTCGCGGTGTGGTCGCCGTCGAACCCGAAGGTCAGGACGTGATCGGACGCGCCGATGCTGAACCGCGACGTCGCCTGAACGTCGAGTTCAAGAAAATCCTCGTGGAAGTCGGTGTAATCGTACTGCCGGCGGATGTCGCCAGAGGACATTTCCTCGATCCGTAGCGCGACCTGATCATAGCCCGACGGAGAATAGGACAGCGTCGCCTTCACTTCGTCGATGAAGCCGCCGAACTGCCCCTGATATTCCAGCGCATAGCGGGTGCGTTCAATGTCGCGGGTGCGCGGATTCTCGAACAGGTAGCCCCCGGACGAGGTCGGGCCGATGGCGTACAGCGTTTCGACTTCGCTTTTGCGGTCCAGATGATCGAAGACGAAGGTCAGCGTGTTGGTTGGGGTGACGTCCCAGCCCAGCTTCACCAGCGTGCGGTCCGACGTCCGGTCCAGCGGATTGAATTCACCGCAGGTGATGCCGCCAAATTCGACCGGGCGGGTGCAGCCCCAGATGCCGCCGTCATCGCGGGCGTTCGACAGTTCCATCTCGTGGTCCGTGGTGCGCGACTGGGCGAACATCAGGGTCACGGTGTCGCCGAACCGCTGCGCGAAAGACGCGGCGACGTTGGTCGCGTCGGTCAGCGACCCGTAGCCAAGCGTGACCCGCCCGCCGTTCGTCCGCCCCGGTTCGATCAGGTCTTCGGCGTCGATGGTTTCCACCGCGACCACGCCCCCCAGCGCGTCCGCGCCCCACAGCACGGATGCCGGCCCTCGGACCACGTCGATCTGCTTGGTGAAGTTGAAATCCGCATAGTCCCGCGACCCGTCGATGATGCGTTCCGGCACCCGCGCGCCGTCGACCAGCGTCAGCACGCGGTTGCCCGACACGCCCCGGATCTCGAACCCGGTCTGGCCACCGAACGGATCGGCCGCGGACACCTGCCGCACCGGCTCGATCCCCGGGATCAGGCGGGTGAAATCCTCGATCGACAGGACACCCCAGTCGCGGATCTCGTCGCCTTCGACAACGGTGATGTGGCTTTCGACATCCATCAGCGAACGGCCGATGCGGTCCGCGAACAGGGTGATCCGCCCAAGGAACGCGGACAGGCCGGTGTCACCGCCGGTATCCATTTCTTGGGCGACGGCAGGCCCGGACAAGGACAAGGTTGCGCATGCCGTGCTTGCAAGCAGCACCGCACGCGACTTGTGAGACAAGCGCATGAGTAAACTCCAATGTGATGGAAGTGCTAGCTTTCAGAACGGTCTGGCTGGCGATGGGTGCCAGGCAAGAGCAGCGGCACACAGGGGATCGTCTGCCAATCCTAAGTAAATTTGTCAACTAAGCGGACGAAATCCTTTTCGCCGTCCGGGATGCCCGGAACGGCACGGGCCGGACATGACTGTCCGGCCCGTGGTCTTGGATAAAAGTGCGGGCGGGATGAACAGGCCAGGGGAGATATTGGGCCCGTCCGTCCCGCCCGCGTCAGTCCGGCAGACGGATCAAAGCAGATCCATCAACCGCGGGAGAAACAGGATCGTCTCGGGGACGTAGGTGATCAGCAGCAGCACCGCGATGGCCGCAAGGAAGAACGGCAGCATGTGCTTCACCATTCGCTCGATCGGGATGCCAAGCACGATAGAGCCAGTGAACAGCGCCGTCCCGTAGGGCGGCGTGATCAGGCCGATCACAAGGTTGAAGGTTGCGAAGACACCGAAGTGCACCGGGTCGATCCCCAGTTCGCCGGTCAGCGGCATCAGGATCGGCAGCACGATGAAGATCGCCGGCAGCATGTCCATGAACAGGCCCCACATAAGCAGGAACACGTTGATGATCAGCAGCACAAGGATCGGGTTCTCGGTAATCGCGAAGATCGTCCGCGCCACCAGCGCAGGCACCTGTTCCGAAGCCAGCACCCACGAGAACACGTTCGACGCGCCGGTCAGCAGCAGCACCGCCGCCGACAACGTGGCCGACCGCAGGAAGATGCGCCACAGAAGCTTCGGGTCGGGCTTGAACTTGGTCTCTGCCAGCAGCAGCACAAAGCCCCAGCCCACCGCGGCCGCCGAGGCCTCGGTCGGGGTGAAGATACCCGACAGGATGCCGCCCAGAATGATGCCCGGCATCGCAAGGAACGGCAGCGAGGCCAGCACGATCCGCACGGCTTCCCGCGCGGTCTTGCGTCCGCTGCGTTCGATGTTCTGACGGCGCGTGGTGACGAACACCGCAACGGCCATCGCGATCGCCACCAGAAGGCCGGGCACCAGCCCGCCGATCAGCATCCCGCCGATGGACGTGCCGGTGACGGCCCCCACCAGCACGATCGGGATCGACGGCGGGATGATGGCGCCCTTGATCGACGTCGACACCGTCAGCGCCGCCGAGAACTCGCGCGTGAAGCCGGACCGGGTCATCATCTCGGTCTGCATCCGGCCCAGCGCGGCGATGTCCGCGATGGACGACCCCGAACAGCCGCCGAACAGCATCGAGGCAAGGATGTTCACGTACCCGGTGCCGCCGCGCAGGCGCCCGACCAGAAGCTGCGCGAACTTCAGAAGGCGGTTGGCGGTGCCAGAGGCGACCATAAGCTCGCCCGCCAGCATGAAGAACGGGATCGCCATGATGGTGAAGAAGTCGATGCCGTTGAAGAACTGCTGCGCCACAAGGTACAGCGGTTCGCCGGCCAGCACGAAATACACGATGCAGGCAAGGATCATCGCGAAGGCCAGCGGGAAGCCAGCGATGGTCAGGAAGCCGAACGAAACCAGCATCCAGGCGAAGGCGGCGTTCATTCGGTGACCTCCTTGACGTCTTCCTGCTCGTCGACGCTGACGGCAGGGGGCAGGAACTGCTTGAACAGCAGCATGAGAAGCATCGCGCCCGCACCCAGCGGCACGGCGAGATAGATCCAGAAGTAGGGAATGCGCAGCGCGGGGGTCTTCATCCGCCCGTCGTGAAGCGCCACGTCCAGCCCCTGCCACAGCAGCACGGCCAACGTCACAGCAAGACAACCGGCAAGGAACCGTTCAAGCCAGACCTGCATGCCGGTCGGCAGCATCGACGTGAACACGGTCAGGCGCGGGTGCTGGTCCGACCGCAGCGCAACCGCACCGCCGATGAACGCCATGAAGATCATGGTGTAGCGCGCCAGTTCCTCGCCCCAGAAAAAGGCAACGCCGAAGGCCGATCGCCCGATGACGAGGGTCAGTACGACGATCACCATAAGCAAAAGCGCCACCACGACGATGTTGCTGAACAATAGCTGGAAGAACCGGTCCAGCCTCCGGATTGGCCCGTTCGGCCCCATGATCTTGATCCCTTTTACGCGACGATGGACGCCGCCCGCGCAGGACGCGGACGGCGTGCGATCAGAGTCAGAACCGGGCGTCGTAGTCCGCCATGTGCTCGAAGAAGCCGTTCACGAACTCTTCGCCGAACTGCTCGACCGCCCAAGCCTTCGTCGGCTCGATGGTGGCGGCGCGGAAGGCTTCAAGCTGGTCCGGCCCAAGGCTGTGCACCTCGACGCCCTCGTCGCGGATCGTCTGCACGCCCAGCAGGTCGTTCACCGCGCCGATGCCGTCATGGGCAAGGCTGGCTTCGGCGTCGGCCGCAAGGATCGCCGTGCGGTCTTCTTCGCTGAGACCCTGCCACCATTCTTCGTTGGTGATCACGGCGCCCACGGTCATGACGTGCTGCGTTTCGGTCATGTGGCCCTGCACCTGATAGAACCGCTGCAGGATGATGTTCGACGGCGGGTTTTCCTGCCCGTCGACCACGCCCGTCTGCAGCGAGGTGTACAGTTCCAGATACGGGATCGGCACCGGGGTGGCACCAAGGGCTTCCATCATCTTCTGGTGCGGCACGACTTCCATCGTCCGCATCCGCAGACCGGCCATGTCCTCGGGCGTTTCCACTGCCGTGTCCTTGGTGGTCATGTTGCGGAAGCCGTAGGGATGCAGCGAGATGATGCGGATGCCCGTCTCGGCGGCGACGTCATCCATCAGCTTGGCGATGAACGGGTTGTCCCGGTTCATCGACGCATTGAAGTGCGCCCGGCTTTTGAACAGGAACGGCATGTCCACGATGCCAAGCTGCGGATAGCCCAGCGAGGCCAGAACGCCCGATGCGATGTTCGCGAAATGCAGCGACCCGCGCGACACCTGCTGCACCATCGCGCGCTGGTCGCCCAGCTGGCCGTTCGGATACAGCTCGATGTCATAGGCGCTGCCGGTGTTCCGTTCGACCTGCGACTCGAGGACGTGCATATAGGCCGTCACCGGCGCCGTGGTCGGATCGTCGGGGTCGGTCCAGGTCGCCTTCAGTTGCTCTTGCGCGGCCAGCGGGGCCGCGACCAGCAGCGTCGAAGCCAGAAATGCCGTCTTCAGTCCAAGTTTCATGTTGGTCTTCCTCCCTTGGGTCCGGGTCCTATCCCGAACGGTGTGTATGTCGGCGCCGGCCGGCTCCTCTCCGGCCTGTGGCGCCCGTGGTCATCCGCCGGGCGTCTCTGCCCGTTCCGGAATGAGTTTGCCGGGGTTCATCAGCCCCAGCGGATCAAGCGCCGCCTTGATGGCGCGCATGATCTCCAGCCCCTCGCCGTGTTCCTCGGCGAGGTAGCGCATCTTGTGCAGGCCGACGCCGTGCTCGCCCGAGCAGGTGCCGCCGAACCGAAGCGCCCGGCGGCTGACCCGGTCGGCCAGCGCATCGGCGCGGGCGCGTTCGTCCGCATCTTCGGGATCGAACACGATCCCAAGGTGGAAATTGCCGTCCCCGACATGGCCCACGATGGGGGCGATCAGCCCGCTGGACTTCACGTCGGCCTGCGTTTCAAGGATCACCTCGGCCAGATGCTCGATCGGGACGCAGGCATCGGTGCCCATGTTCCGCGACCCCGGCTTCAGGGCGATGCACGCTTCGTAGCAGCTGTGCCGCGCGGTCCAGAGCGTCATGCGCTCTTCCAGCGTTTCCGCCTCGTCCCACGACACCGAACCGTTATCCTCGGCCAGTTCGCGGAACAGGCCGGCCTGTTCGCGCACCGCTTGCGGGGTGCCGTGAAATTCGACGAACAGGGTCGGCAGCGGCTGCATCTTTTCCAGCTTGGAATAGCGGATGCAGGCGTCGGCCTGCACCTCGTCCAGAAGTTCCAGCCGCACCGCGCGCAGGTCCATCTGGCGCGCCAGCGTGGCGGTGCCCACCGCGGCCTCCAGCGTGGGGAACTGGCACACCGCGCACACGACGCCCTCGGGCTGGCCCGCAAGGCGCAGGCGCAATTCGGTGATGAAGCCCAGCGTACCCTCGGACCCGACATACAGCCGGGTCAGGTCGTAACCCGTCGCGGATTTGCGCGCTCGCGTCCCGGTGCGGATGATCCGCCCGTCCGGCGTGACCACGGTCAGGCCCAGCACGACCTCGCGCATGGTGCCGTAGCCCACCGCGTTGGTGCCAGACGCCCGCGTCGCGGCCATGCCGCCCAGCGTGGCATCGGCGCCGGGATCAAGCGGGAAGAACAGCCCGCTGTCGCGCAGGTGGCGGTTCAGCTGCATCCGCGTTACGCCCGCCTCGACATGGCAGTCCAGCGAACCGGGCGACACGTCCAGCACGCGGTTCATCCGGGTCAGATCGACGCTGACGCCGCCGCGCACCGCCGCCACCTGTCCTTCAAGCGAGGACCCGGCGCCGTAAGGCACCATCGGGATGCCATGCGCCGAACAGATCGCCGCCAGCGCCGCGACCTCGTCGGTGGTTTGCGGGTAGGCCACGAAGTCGGGCATCCCGGCATCCGGCAGCCCCTCGCCGTGGCTGTGGTGAGTGCGGTCGCCGCGCGAGGTGACAAGGCGGTCGCCCAACAGTTGCGACAGCTCTGCGCTGGCGCGGTCGGTTGCGGTCTGCGTCAGGGTGTCAGGCATCGCTGGGCTCCTTCGCGACAGTCGCGGCCAGCAGCCGGTGCAGCGCCAGCATTCCCGGATCGTTCTGTCCAACGGTACGGTCGGCGAACATCCGGGCGCGCCCGATGCGGTTCGGACGGTCGCGGAACGCGGTCAGCGTCTCGGACGCGGCATCCATCGCCGCCTGTCCCATCCGCTCCGGGTCGTCGACCCCGCGCGTGGCCGTGACGATGGCATCCAGCATGTCCACCATCGTCTTGTCGCCCAGCTCGGCCCCGCCGCGCGCCAGCATGCGGTCGCGCACCTCTGCAAGGTAGTCGGACAGATCGCCCCACGGCAGGTCTTCCGTACCTTTCAGCGGCTTGGCCAGCGTCATCATCGCCACCGTGACCAACGTGCCAAGGCTGGACCCCGTCGCGCCCGAGCATGTCCGCGCCAGCGAGGCGAAGGCCTCGCCAAGGTCATCGCCCTCGGGCTTGGCGGCGTCCAGCGCGTCGAACAGGCGGCGCACGGTAAACCCCGTGTCGCCGTCGCCCATCTTCGCGTCGGCCGCGTTCAGATCGGCCTCGGCGGCGCGGGCGGCGTCGGCGGCACGGCCGATGGCGGCGTTCAGTGCGGATACGGTCAGGCCCATCGGGTCACACCTTCCAATAGCGGCAGTCGGACGGCGCGCGCAGCAGCGCCTCGCGCATGTCGTCGAGGTACATCATCGACATCGACAGCCCGCCCATTTCCATCGAGGTGGCGAAGTGGCCCACCGCGGGAAGGACAACCTCGATCCCTTGCTCTTTCAGCTTGGCGGCGGCGCGGCGATAGAGGATCAGCAGTTCCTCCAGCGGCGTCGCCCCCAGCGAGTTCAGCATCAGCGCCACCCGCTTCGTCGGCGACGGAACCGGATCGTCCAGCAGACGCCCGATCATCTCGTCGGCAAGGTCATCGGCACTGCGCAGCGTATCGCGCCAGATGCCCGGCTCGCCGTGGATGCCCATGCCAAGTTCCATCTCGCCCTTCGCAAGTTCGAACGAGGGACCGGCGGATCCCGGCACGATGCAGGCAGAGGTCGCCATGCCGATGCTACGCGTGTGGGCGGCGGCATCGCGGGTGGCGGCGGCCACGGCGTCAAGGTCGTCGCCCCGGTCCGCGGCAGCGCCCGCGATCTTGTACAGCAGCACAAGCCCGGCCACGCCACGGCGCTTGGCCGCGTCCTCGGGCCCGGCGCTGGCGATGTCGTCGGTCCCCAGCACCGTTTCGCAACGGATGCCGTCCAGATCGACCATCTCTGCCGCCATGTCGAAATTCATCTTGTCGCCGCCGTAGTTGCCGTACAGCAGCAACACGCCCTGACCGTTGTCCGCCGCGCGGATCGTCGCTTCGCAGGATGCGACCGAAGGTCCGGCGAACACGTCGCCCACGGCGCAGCCGTCGATGAAACCGGGCGCGGTGTAGCCGACGAAAAGCGGGAAGTGCCCCGAGCCGCCGCCGGACACGATGGCAACGCCATCCCGGCCGCCGTCTTTCAGGGTCACCGCACGCCCGTCGCGTGTCAGCCGGGGGTCGGTCAGGATCAGACCGTCCAGCAGCTCGTCCACGTACGCGTCTGCGGTGTTCATAACTTTTGCCATTGCGTCCTCCCTTACGCGCAAGCGGATCTTTCAGGGGTGGTCAGGGCGCGCCCTTCTCCGGGCGCGCGCCCTTGTCGGTCAGGCCGGTTCGACGACCTTTTCGTACTTCAGTACCTCCGACAGCGCGGCCTTGATCTTGGCGGCCTGTGCGTCGCTGGTCTTCGGCATCGGCGCGCGGGGCAGACCCGAGTCGACGCCCTGAAGCGACAGCGCGTGCTTCACGTTGGCGGGCAGGTTGTCAGCCGAGATGGTGTTCCAGAAGCGCAGCAGCGCCTCGTGGATTTCGCGGCCCAGCTTGTGGTTGCCGGCCTGAACCGCATCCCACAGCGCCACGCAGACGCCCGGAACGGCGGCCGGGTTCGCGGCGATGGTCCCGTGCGAGCCCATCGCGAAGGACGGGTACAGCAGCGCGTCGACAGCCGAGAAGATCAGCGAATCCTCGGGCGCGGTGATCATAAGGTCGGCGAACAGTTTCAGGTCGCCGGCGCTTTGCTTGACGCCCTTCACGTTCGGGATCTCGGTCATGATCTTCACCAGAAGATCCGGCGCAAGATAGTTCCACGGCACCACGTTGTAGATCAGGATCGGCAGATCCGTGGTTTCGCTGAGCGTCTTGAAATGGTTGTAGGTCGCGGTCTCGTCCGGCTTGAACACGTAGTGGACCGGCGTGATCTGCAGCGCGTCGATGGCGTATTTCGTCATCAGCTTCGCCTTGTGCGCGGCGTCGCGGGTCGAGTTGGTGATGATGCCGGCGATCACCGGGACCTGCCCCTTGGCCTCTTCCGCACAGATCTCGGCGACGCGCTCCAGCTCGTCCGAAGTCAGGGTGTGGCCTTCGCCGGTGCTGCCGCCAAAGCAGATGCCGTGCACGCCGCGCGTCAGGACAAACTGGACGTTCTGGCGCAGCGCCTTTTCGTCAATCTCGCCGTTCGCGTCGAAAGGGGTGACGATCGGCGGGATGATGCCGTAGATCTTCTTGCTCATGGGGTTCCTCCATTCCCGTATTTCGGAATGAAGGCTAGGTTTGGATCTGGAATTCCGTCAAATGGAATTTGTTATGCAATCCCACAATGCGGTACCGCGTTGGCGCCAAACTTCTTATCTATCGGAAATATAACGAAATAAAATTTACTAATCTTAATGCTTGCTTTCTTCGATGCTATATCGTGGGCTTAGCGCGTCCCGCAATTTGGGATATCTTCGGGATCAACGCGTTTGCAGTTGCAGCATTTTGTCCCACATTCCGGTACGGAGGCTTGTGATGGAAACCAAGAACGTCAAGACGCTGGGCAAACTGGTCGGGGTGCTTGAATGCTTTTCGACGACCGAGCGCACCCTGACCGTCACCGAGATCGCCGAACGCACCGGTCTGCCGCGGTCAACGGCGCACCGGTCGATCCTGGCGCTGAAAGAGGTCGGCTTTCTGGAACAGGAACGCGCGCGGGACGAGTATCGGCTTGGCATCCGCCTGTTCCAGTTCGGCGCCACCGTGCTTAGCAACATGGATCTGCAGCGCAAGGCGCGACCCTATTGCGAGGCCCTGAGCAGCCTGACAAGCGAATCCGTTCATCTGTGCGTCTTCGACGGCGAACGCATGGTCTTCGTCGAGCGCGCCACCGGCGGCCCCACCGGCGACCAGAACGACATGATCGTGATGGAAATATCGCCCTGCTACTGCACCGGGGTGGGCAAGGCGACGCTGGCATTTCAGGACGAGGCGACGATCAACCGCGTGATCTCTACCGGGCAGGACCGCTTCACGCCGCATACCATCGTCGATCCCGACGACCTGCGCCGCGATCTCGCCGACATCCGCGAGCGCGGTTACGCGCTGGACTGCGAAGAGCACAAGGTGAACGTCCGCTGCGTGTCGGCCCCGATCCGCAATTCCGCTGGAAGCGTGTTTGCGGCGATCTCTGCCAGCGGTCCTGCGCGGCGGATGACCGAGGCGAACCAGCACCGGTTGGCGCCCTACGTGGTCAGCCACGCCGAGGCGATCTCGCGAAAGCTCGGCTGGGTTCCGGCTGCCCCCGACGAAGCCGCCGGGGACGCGCCTTAGGGTATCGCCCTCAGGCCGCCCGCGTCGACCGGGCCGCCGACCACAGGCCGAACACCAGCGCGCCAAGCAGGGCAAGGCTTGCCGCCTCTGCCAGCAGGCTGACAACACTGCCGACCGGCCAGACCAGCGTGACCGTCGCCAGCGCCGCGACCAGCGTGAAGCCTGCGCGGTGCATCGCCGTCAGCGGACGGATCATCCAGCCCGTCAACGCGGTGCCTGCCGCGAAGGTGCCGGCGAAGGCCGCGACCGTGGCCAGCGCGATGTTCACCGGCGTGCCGATCAGCAGAAGCTCTGGCGCGTAGACGAACAGGAACGGCGCCACGACCTTCACAAAGCCAAGGCGGATCGATTCCATCGCCGTCTCGTTCGGCTCTGCCCCGGCAATCGACGCACCGGCATAGGCCGCCAGCGCGACCGGCGGTGTGATGGCGGACAGCAGGCCGTAGTAGAAGATGAACATATGCGCCGCGATCACCGGAAGGCCGAAGGTTTCCAGCGCCGGGGCGATCAGGATCGCCAGCAGCAGGTAGGCCGCCGAGGTCGGCATCCCAAGGCCCAGCACGAAGCTGGCGACCATTGTCAGCAGCAGCGTCAGGAACAGGCTGCCCGCTCCGACGTCGAGGATCAGCGACGACATCTTCAGCGCCATGCCGGTCAGGGTCAGTACACCGATCAGCATCCCCGCGACAGCCACAGCGGCGACGACGGGAAGCACGTTGCGCACCGTTTCCATCATCACCTCGATCAGACCGATCGGACCGATGCGGGTTTCCTTCGTGAAGACCGAAACGACCAGCGTCGCGATCAGGCACAGCACGGCCGCGGCCGAGGGCGTGTAGCCGACGGCAAGGAACACGACGAGCCCGATCAGCGGGATCAGCAGGTGACCGCGTTTCAGCAGCACTTCCTTCAGCTGCGGAATGTCGGACGGGTCGGCGCGGCCAAGGTCGAACTTGCCCGCCTCTTCCCGCACGCCCACCAGCAGCGCGAAGACGTACATCAGCGCCGGGATAAGCGCGGCGGCGGCGATGGTGGCGTAGGGGGTCTGGGTCAGCTCGGCCATCAGGAAGGCAGCCGCACCCATGACGGGGGGCATGATCTGACCGGCAGAAGACGCGGCGGCCTCGATCGCGCCCGCGACCTTGGGGCGATAGCCGGTGCGTTTCATCAGCGGGATCGTAAACGTCCCGGTGGTGACGACGCCCGCCACGGCGGACCCGTTGATCGACGAGAACATCGTGGACGAGATCACGGCGGTCAGCGCCGGGCCGCCCTGCACCCGCCCGGTCAGCGCGTGGGCGAGGTCGACGAAGACCTGCCCCAGCCCGGTGCGCAGCAACAGCCCGCCCAGAAGCGAGAACAGCAAAATGTACTGCACCGCGACACCCATCGGCAGGCCGAACAGGCCCTCGGTGCGCAGGAACAGGTTCGACGTCACCCGGCCCAGCGAGTAGCCCGCGTGCCCGTAAGTGCCGGGGATCACGTCACCGAAAAAGGCATAGGCCAGCGCGATGACGCCCAGCGCCACCATGACCCAGCCGATCACATAGCGCGCAAGGATCAGAACAGAGACGGTGGCGATCACGAACAAGGTAATGTCCAGCGACCCGGCGATCCCGCCAGAGCGGACGATGTTCAGGTAGTTCACCCACAGGTACGGACCGGGCACCAGAACCGCCACGGCCAAAAGGTAAAGAACGGCGCGCCAAGGCGCGAGGGTGCGGCGGGTGGCGACAGCGACAAGGCCCGCCGAGACCATCAGCGAGAAGAACGTGGCGCGCAGCACAAGCGCGGTGATGTTTCCGAACCACGCCGACCACACGACCAGCACGGTCACGAGGATGGCGAGGATGGCGAAGGCACCTGTCGCAAGGCGATGTTCCCAACGCGGCAGGTGATCATCCAGCAGGATGCTTGTGATGTTGCTCATGGTGGTCTCTTGGCTCTGACTGTCGCACGTTCCCCGGAACGTACGAGGGCGGGGCCGCTTCCGGCCCCGCCCCCTGCGTGAAGCAGGTTGTTTATTTCGACGAGAAGTAAGCCTCGGCGCCCGGATGCAGGTCGATGGGCGTGTTCGTCGCGCGGTCCAGCGAGATCTGACCGGCGGCCGGGTGGACGCGGCCGAGTGTTTCGAGGTTGTCGAACAGGGTTCGGGTGATCTCTTCGACCAGTGCCGGATCGGCGTCGGCGGCGGTGAACAGGATCGCCGGATCGCCCACGGCGGCGATGGCTTCGTCCTGACCGTCGTAGGTGCCGGCAGCCACTTCGATGACCTCGTAGTACGGGTAATCCGCGATCAGCCCCTCCATGTTCGCCGCGTCGACCGGGATCATCGTCACGTCTTCGGTGGTGAACAGTTCGATGAAGGCCGAAGCCGGGGTGCCGGCAAGGATGATCGAGCCGTCAAGCTGGCCGTTGCTGATGGCCGACGTCGCCTCGCCATAGCTGAGGAACGAGACGTTGCCGATGTTGAAGGCATCCTCGTGCGTCAGAAGGCGTTCCGCGAAGATCGACGAGTTCGAGCCCGGAGGGCCGATGGAGATGTCGAGATCGGCCAGATCCGCCACGGTCGTCGCGCCGCTTGCCTCTGTCGCCGCGATCTGCAGCACCGCCGGGTAAAGGTACGCGATGGCGGCCACGTTCTGGGCGTCGCCGTCGAATGCACCTTCGCCGGCCATCGCTTCATACAGGACCGAGGCCGACGAGAAGCCCATGGTCATTTCGCCCGCCGACACGCGACGGATGTTCTCGATCGAGGCGCCGGTAACCTCGGCGTTGGCGGTCACGCTGTCGAGCTGATTGTTCAGCAGGTCAGCCATGCCAGCGCCGATGGCGTAGAACACGCCGCCGGTGCCGCCGGTGCCGATCGACACGCGCTCTTGCGCGGTGGCCGGGACCACGGCAGTTGCCATCAGGACAGCGGCAAGGGAAAGTTTCTTCAGCATCGGGTGTCTCCTCCCAAATGAAGTTTCGGAAAAGCGATAGCTTTCGCATCGTCGGGAATAGTTCATCCGGTCGCAAATCCTGCAAATTCAATTGCCGGACGCAAATTAAGTTTTCACTATACCCCCCGAAGTCCCACCGTCGTCGGACACCATGATTCGGAAGGGAAATACACGCCTGCGGCATTGGTTTTCCGGCTGGAATCCCACGCGACGGCAACTTGCGGGATCATGGGTTCCAGCAGGCGACTATCGTCGCGGCACCCCTGTTACCGCACGGACGATGCGCCGGACCCCGACTCAGGCGATGCGGGACAGCACGCCCTCCGCCCACCTGTGCGACGCCATACCGAAGCAGTCGTGCAGGCTGTCGGCGGCGATCACGCTGCCCAGCGCCAGCCGCCCCAACAGGCAAAGACCGGGCACGGGCCGACCGTCGCGGTCAACCAGCCGCCCATCGGCCGCCGTGCGGGCGGCAAGGTCCTCGGGCGCCGTCAGCCAGCCAGCCGCCATCAGCCCCGGCACCGGCCCGTCCACCAACTGCGCGGGGTCGGGGGACGGCAACACGGCGTCGATCATGACGTCGGCGGTCACGTCCTCGCCGTCTGTCGTCAGGCGCCAGCCCGCGTCGATCAGCGCGATGTCGGGGTCGCAGGACAGCCGCGTCGTGACGATGCCCGCGTCGATCAGCGCGCGCAGCTCGCGGCACGCATCGACCGGGGGACCGTAGGAAAAGCGTTTCAGACCCTCGTCGAACCCCACGATCAGCGCGGCGGTATCCGGCGCGGTGTCCGCCGGGTTATAGCCCTGCCGCAGCTGGTCCTGCCATTTGCGCCAGACCTGCCCGACGACATAGCCAACCGACGGCGGCTTGCTGCCAGCGGCCATCGCAATCCCGTCGTTCAGCGTGTCGAGCGCGGATTGGCTGTCCTGCGACCCGGGATCCGACCATTCGGTGTCCAGCCACTCGGCCACGGCGTCGGCTCCGGTCTTCGCGCCGCTGGCTGCAAGGATGCGGTGCACCGGCGGCACAAGGCTATCGCTGATCCGCTGGCGCGCTGTCTCGGGCGTTCCGCAGGCTGCCGTCGCGATCGCGTGCTCGAACACGGTGGTTTCATCGGGCAGAGGGTTGAAGCGCGCGTCGATCTCTTCTGTCTCTGGCTTCGGGAACGGGGGTTGGCCGTCCAGCGAAAAGGGCACGATGCGGCGCGGTTCGTTGCCGGACGGCTGATACCCGGTGCTGGTGAACCGTCCGCCCATTCCCTGGGTCAGCACGCGCAGCACGTCGAAAGACGACAAGGCAAACCCGCGCACCGCGACCGTCTTTCCGGCCCAGTCTTCCGCTTTCCGAAGCAAGTCCTTCGCCGGATAGACCTGCGCAAGCGCGCATCCCGTCCGCGACGCATGCGCCTGCCAGTCCGCCAGTTGCGGATCGGGCTTCGTCTTGGGCTGGCCCGGCACAAGCAGGACCTCGGCATAGGGGCCGTGGGCACGGTCGCCGGTCTGCACCAGCCACCCGTCGCCCTCGCGGCGCACAGCGTCGACATGTTCGGCAACCCGGGACAGCGCGACGCCCTGCGCCCGATCCAACGCATCCAGCCGATGCTGGATATACGCGCCCAGCCGCGGCCGGGGCGGAAAGTCGTCCGGCCCGATGGGCGGATCAAGCCAATCCGCCAAGGGCCGCACGTTCAAACTGTCCGGCGCGCGCAGGTCGATGTCGCGCATCGGGATGTTCAACCGGCACAGCGGGCTTTCATCGGGATCGAAGTTCGGCCCAGCGCCGGGTGCCGGAAAAGGATCGAACACATCAACCGACAGCCGTAGTCCCCGCGTTTCGGCAAGGGCCGCCAGCGCCTCGAGCGCGCCGACACCTCGAGGGCCAAGCCCGATGACGGCAATTCGCCTGTCGTCCCCAGCGTTCATTTCCGATCCTTCCCGCATACCTCAGCCATCAGATAGCACGGGCGTGACGCGAACCTAGGGCGCTGGAAGACACCCTGTGCGGCACCGCCAACCGCCTGCCGCCAATGACCCTGCGGAATGAAGGCCGCCTTGGAATAAAACCTCAGGAACGAAGCGTGCGCTTGCATCGTTAAAGTACGCGGGGGCGTTGAAGGTCGCCGCAATGTTAACATATGTTAGGAATAGACGTCTCAGGAGCAAAACCCGGCAGGGTGCAGAAGGATATCGATGACGGAAGACGCTTATCCCTACACACGGCGATTCCTGCAGGGCCGGTCGCGGGAAGCCCTGTCGGAACGCGAAAAGGCAGTGCTGGAGGGGCTCGTCGAAGATGTCGAACGCTTCACGGCGCCGCACACCATCCTTGAACGCGGCACCTATCTTGAACGCAGCACGATCCTGATCGAAGGCACCCTTGCCCGCGTGATCCGCGAAGGCGGCAAGCGGCACATCGTGGCGCTGCATGTGCCCGGCGACTTTGTCGATCTGCACGCCTTCGCCCTGAAACGGCTGGACCATGACATCCTTTCGATCGGGTCTGTTCAGATCGGCTATGCCCCGCACACCCGCATCCAAGACGTTCTGGAAACCGAGCCGAACCTTGCGCGGATGCTGTGGTATTCGACCCTTCTCGATGCCGCGATGCACCGCGAATGGATCATGAAGCTGGAACATCTCAGCGCGGACGGACGCCTTGCGCATCTTGTGGCAGAGATCTGGCAGCGGCTCGATTTCGTGGATCTGGCCGGCGAAAACGGGTTTTTCCTGCCGCTGACCCAGCAGGAACTGGCAGACGCCTGCGGAACGACCAGCATCCACATGAACCGGGTCGTGCGGAAGCTGCGCGAAAGCGGGATCGTCGACATCTCTCGTGGGCAGGTCACGGTGCTCGACAAGGAGGCATTGAAGAAGCTCGGCGCCTTCGACACCGCCTATCTCTATGGCCAAGGACCACTGAAGTTGACCTGACCGGTTGACACCGGAGCATGAAAGTTAACATTGGGACAGTGACCGGCGACGTTCGTCCGGCACTTTGCGTCATACCATTGCGCCCACCACGGCGCTTAGGACAGCGACCCGATGCCCTTAGAAGACGACCGTCTGAAACATGCCTTCGGCTTCGCTGGGATAGGCCGTTGGGAATTCTCCTACAAAGATCGGTCCCTGTTCCTTGATTCGGCATGCCGCGATTTGTTCGAGGTGTCGGAAGCCGAAGCCTCGTCCCAGACCGCGCTTATGACCCGCGTCGCGGAAGAGGACCGAGAGCGCGCCTTCGGTGCGCTGGACGCTTTGTCGAAAGACGGCGAAGTCTACGACGAAACATTCCGGATGAACCTGCCCTCTGGCACTGAACGGTGGCTGCGCGGTGTCGCGCGATACCGCGCGTCCGAGGACGGGGATACGATCATCGGCGTCAGCTTCGACGTGACCACCGAGCAGAAGCTTTTGGCCGACCGCGAAATTCACCTGGCCGAGATCAACCACCGCATCAAGAACCTGTTCGCTCTT
Source organism: Maritimibacter sp. (assembly GCA_002701395.1). Taxonomy (GTDB): domain Bacteria; phylum Pseudomonadota; class Alphaproteobacteria; order Rhodobacterales; family Rhodobacteraceae; genus Psychromarinibacter; species Psychromarinibacter halotolerans. The sequence continues at coordinate 208,731 of NZVC01000028.1, forward strand.
GTGTCGGCCATGATTTCCAACGCGTCTCGCGAAAGCGCGGACAAGACAGCGATGGTGGACAACCTGCGCGGCCGGGTGGCTGCGCTGGACCGCGCCCATTCGCTGATGCTGAAAACCGACGTGACCCAGCCGATTCCGCTGCGCGCCCTGATCGACCAGATCCTAGCGCCCGCACGCGGCGACCAGATGATCGAGATGACCGGCGAAGAGGTGCTGATCCCGGCCAAGGCGGCGACGTCGCTTGTTCTTATCCTGCACGAATGGGTGACCAACTCGGCAAAATACGGATCATTGCGAGAGAAGGACGGCGCCATCCGCATCCATTGGGAGCCGTACGAAAACGGCGTGCACATTGGATGGCGAGAGCGGGTGCCGGACTATGACACGGAGTCCTCAAAGGGCTTCGGTTCCAGCCTGATCCAAGCCGCCGCGATGCAGTTGCGGGCAGAAAAGGTCCGCCGTGTCGAAGACGGCTGGCTGATCATCGACATGAAGCTTCCCCTGGACGGGTACTAACCTGCCCAGAGTGCAGGGATGCGCCGTCGCAACAGCAGGAAATCGCTTTCCGTCACGCCGGTCACCTGATCCAGTGCGATGCGCATGTCGATGCCGCCGTCGCCGTCGGCATTCACGAACACGATGGTGTCGCCCGAGGTGTTCACGTTGGTTCGGATGCTGGGTCCCGACCCGGTGTAAGGGCCAAGGATCGACAGATCGAACGCCCCGGACAGCATACCGCTGAAGTCCAGGATGTCCGGGTTCATGCCCTCCGATCGCGCCGGATCCCTTCAGCACGGAAAACCGAATCGATGGGCGGACAGTACAGCATGGTGGGTTCTGCCCGGCGCAGGTCGGGGACGACGCATCGCGGCGTGGCGACAGTCGCTGGGATGACGTCCGAACGATTGCTCGGCCACGCGAAACCGTGTGCGCCGATCCCGGCACACGAAACTCACGAAAATGATTCTGGAGGTTCAGTGGTGAGCCGTGCAGGATTCGAACCTGCGACCCACTGATTAAAAGTCAGTTGCTCTACCAACTGAGCTAACGGCCCACTCGAGGCGCCTACCTAGGGAACCGGCCAAACGCGGTCAAGGCCAAAAATCACCCCTAACGTTACGACCTCTGGATTCATATTCGATGCGGGGATATATGCGCCGCCATGCGTGACGATGGACATCAAAACGGCTTGGCCTTCATGAAGATGCATGGCCTTGGAAACGACTTCGTGGTGATCGACCGCCGCGCAGGCGGCGCCCCCGTGTCCGAGGCTTTGGCCCGCGCTCTGGGAGACCGGCATATGGGCGTCGGATTCGACCAACTGGCCGCGATCGACTCGGACGACGGATCGGACGCCCGGCTGACATTCTACAATTCCGATGGCTCGATCGCGGGCGCCTGCGGCAACGCCACCCGCTGCATCGCGCGGTTCCTGATGGACGACACCGGCCGCGACAGCCTGACCCTGCGCACCGAGCGCGGGCTGCTGGCCGCCGAAGATGCCGGGAACGGCCTGACGCGCGTGAACATGGGCGCGCCGCTGATGGACTGGGCCGACGTCCCGCTGGTGTCCGAGATGGATACGCTGGACCTGCCGATGCCCGGCCATCCCGTGGCCACCGGCATGGGCAATCCGCACTGCACCTTCTTCGTGGACGACGCCGAAGAGATCGACCTGTCCGCACGCGGCCCCGAAATCGAACACCATCCGTTCTTCCCCGAACGCACCAACGTTCAGTTCGCCCACGTCATCGGCCCCGACCACCTGCGGATGCGGGTGTGGGAACGCGGCGCGGGCGTGACGCTGGCGTCGGGCTCGTCGTCCTGCGCCACCGCCGTGGCCGCGGCGCGGCGCGGGCTGACCAGGCGCCACGTCACCATCACGCTTGACGGCGGCGACATCGACATCGACTGGCGCGACGACGGGGTCTGGATGACCGGCCCGACCGCCCACGTCTTTACCGGCCACCTGACCGCCGCCTTTCTGGATTCGCTGTAGATGGACCGCCGCGCCCCCGTTTTCGCCACCCTCGGCTGCCGGCTGAACGCCTACGAGACCGAGGCGATGAAAGACCTTGCCGCCGCGCATGGCGTCGAGGACGCCGTTGTCGTGAACACCTGCGCCGTGACCTCCGAAGCCGTGCGCAAGGCGCGGCAGGAAATCCGCCGCCTGCGCCGCGAGAACCCGAACGCCAAGGTCATCGTCACCGGCTGCGCCGCGCAGACCGACCCCGACAGCTTTGCCGCGATGGACGAGGTCGACGTGGTGGTCGGCAACGCTGAGAAGATGCAGCCGCAGACATGGGCCAACATGGCGCCCGACCTGATCGGCCAGACGGAACCCGTGCAGGTCGACGACATCATGTCGGTGACCGAAACGGCGGGCCACCTGATCGACGGGTTCGGCACGCGAAGCCGGGCCTATGTCCAGATCCAGAACGGCTGCGATCACCGCTGCACCTTCTGCATCATCCCCTTCGGGCGCGGCAACTCGCGCTCGGTTCCCGCGGGCGTCGCGGTGGACCAGATCCGGCGGCTGGTGGACCGGGGCTATAACGAGGTGGTGCTGACCGGGGTCGACATGACCTCGTGGGGGCAGGACCTGCCGGGTGCCCCGCGGCTGGGCGACCTTGTGATGCGGATCCTGAAACTGGTGCCGGACCTGCCGCGGCTGCGGATCAGCTCGATCGATTCCATCGAGGCCGACGACAACCTGATGCGCGCCATTGCCGAGGAACCCCGGCTGATGCCGCACCTGCACCTGTCGCTTCAGGCCGGGGACGACATGATCCTGAAGCGGATGAAGCGGCGCCACCTGCGCGACGATGCCATCCGCTTCTGCGAAGAGGCGCGCCGCCTGCGGCCCGACATGACCTTTGGCGCCGACATCATCGCGGGCTTCCCGACCGAGACAGAGGCGATGTTCCAGAACTCGCTGAAGCTGGTCGAGGATTGCGACCTGACGTGGCTGCATGTCTTTCCCTACTCGCCCCGCCCCGGCACCGCCGCCGCGCGGATGCCGCAGGTGAACGGCAAGGCGATCAAGGACCGCGCCGCCCGGCTGCGCGCCGCCGGGGACGCCGCCGTCGCGCGGCACCTTGCCACGCGAGTCGGATGCGACCACGCGGTGCTGATGGAAAATCCGCACATGGGCCGCACCGAACAGTTCACCGAAGTCACCTTCGCCGCGCCGCAGGTCGAGGGCAGCATCGTGCAAACCCGCATCGCAGGCGTCGACGGCACGCGTCTGATCGCGGGCTGATGCACCCGAACCCGGCCTTCCGGAAAACCGGCCGCGACCGGAACGTGGCCTTCGCCCGCGACCGCGGATTCGGCACGCTGGCGGTGAACGGCGACGCCGCGCCGCTGCTGTCGCACATCCCCTTCGTCCTGTCCGAAGACGGTGCGACCGCCGAACTGCACCTTGTCCGCTCGAACCCGGTCACGGCGGCCTGCAAGACGGCGCTGCCTGCCGCGCTCGCGGTGCAGGGGCCGGACAGCTATGTCTCGCCCGACTGGTACGGCATCGACGATCAGGTGCCGACATGGAACTACGTCGCCGTCCATCTGCGCGGGCGGCTAGAGCGTCAGCCGCAGGACAGCCTGCGCCCGATGCTCGACCGTCTGTCCGCCGCCTTCGAAGACCGCTTGGCGCCGAAACCCGCGTGGCTGACCGACAAGATGCCGGCCGACGCGCTGGACCGTATGCTGCGGATGATCGTGCCTTTCGTGCTGCACGTCGACGGGATCGACGGGACATGGAAGTTGGGCCAGAACAAGGACGACGCTGTCCGCCTAAGGGCCGCCGACGCGGTGGAACGCGACGGTATCGGACACGAACCGGCACAGCTTGCCGCGACGATGCGCACACCTTCGGCGGACTGACGCAGCGTCACCTAAATACATTCAAAATGATCTATATCAAAGCACGGCGCACCCCGCCCCGGCAGGCTTGATCGCAGAAACGCGCGGATACGGCTGCTAGGGAGGAGACCATGCGGCATACGATCCTGGTTGTTTCATTAACGGTACTCTCCACGTTCGGAGGGGCACAGGCTCAGGACGCGGGCGTAGGAGGCGCCCTGTTCGCACAGTACTGCGCCACCTGCCACGGGACCGACGCCATGGGCGACGGTCCGCTCAACGACCTGATGACCACCAAGGCGCCGGACCTCACCGGCCTGAGCGCCCGGAACGACGGGTCCTACCCGATGCTCGAGGTGATCCACATCATCGACGGCCGGACCGGACTGCGTGGTCATGGCGGGCCGATGCCAACCTATGGCAGCGTGTTCGATGACGAGCACGGCCAGTCGGGGTCCGGCGACTACAGCGCGATCCTCGAAACCCGAGGCCGGATCCTTTCGCTGGCGATGTTCCTCGAATCGATCCAGCAATGACCCGGACGCCGGGCCCGTCACTCCGGGCCCGGCGACACCATCGTCCTGCCATTGGACAGTCGGTCGCCACGGCCCTAAGACTTCGGTCACCACAACCGGAGCCCCGACCGTCATGATGAAGCTTTTCGACAGCCCCCCGTCGCCCTTCTGCCGCAAGGTCCGCGTGCTTCTGCACGAATCCGGGCAGACCGGATCGGTCACGATGGTCCCGACCACCGGCAACCCTGTCGCGGACGAGGCGCCGTTCACCGAAAACCCGCTGGGCAAGATCCCCTGCCTCGCGCGTGACGACGGCGGCCCGATGTTCGACAGCCGCGTGATCTGCCGCTACCTCGACACCCGTTTCGACGCCGGCCTTTACCCGCAGGATCGCATCTGGGACGTGCTGACGCTCGAGGCGCTGGCCGACGGCCTGATGGATGCGGCGATCCTCGTGGTCTACGAATCGCGCTGGCGCCCGGAACAGGAACGGTCGGCAACATGGGTGGACGGCCAGTGGTTCAAGGTCACCCGCGCGCTCGACGCCCTGAACGACGGCTGGATGCCCCACCTCGGCGGGTCGGTGGACATGGGGCAGATCGCTGTCGCCTGCGCGCTCGGCTACCTCGATTTCCGCCACGACGACCGCGCATGGCGCACCGGACGCAAGGCGCTGGCCGGCTGGTACGAAACCTTCTCTGCCCGCGCGTCGATGCAGGCGACCCGCCCGGACGCCTAGGCGCCGGGCCTCGGTCCGGCCATTTCTTCTCTTTGAAAATACCTCGGGGGAGTCGCGCAGCGACGGGGGCAGCGCCCCCTCCCCCAACCGCGAACGCGATGCGCGTTACATCGGCGCGGCCCGTTCGGACGTCAGAAGCTGAACGAGACGCCGATGTTGATCGCGTTGGTCACCACGTCGGTCTTCAGCGTACCGCCGCTGGCAAGGTCCGCCTCGTTCATCGAGTAGGTGCCCTTGTATTCGCCGAACACGGCCCAACGGTCGTTGAAGCTGTACTTGATCCCGGCCACCGCCTGCACCGCCGCGCCGGTCAGCTGGTACTCGAACGTCTTGCCGCCCGCCGTCTCGACGTCGACGTGGGGAATCGCCAGACCGGCACCGGCGCCGACATAGGGCGTCAGGCGCCCGTTCATCCACTGGCCCGGCCAGCGGTACCAGACATTCGCCGTGATCGTGTTCAGACCGTCGGTGAACTCCAGCCGGTCGAACCCGTTGGTCGCCAGAGTCTCATCGTCCGCATAGACCTTGTTGTGCGAGAAATCGAGACCGAAGCCCAGGTTCGGGTTCCGCTGCAGCCAGTAGGTGGCGCGGAAACCGTAGTAAGGGGGCATCTCGAACGGACGGCCTTCCCAGGTCGACAGAAAGCTGAAATCGCCGACGCCGCCGGGGTCATTGCCCTCGACCCGGCTGTGCGGCGCAGCCTGATAGCCGGTGTAGAAGCTCAGTTCGGTCTCGGCCAGGGCCGGGCCCGCAAGCGCCGCACCGAAACCCGCGGCGACAAGGGCCGCACCGATGATTTTGCCGACAGCTTTCATGGACTGGATGCTCCTGTGTCCCGGCAGCGTGGCCGGTGAAACGGTCGCGCCCCTTGGTTTGCCGTGCATGTGACTCTTCATGCACCGGAATTCAAACCCTTTCCGATACAAAACTCCGCGATATGGCGCAGGAGGGGCAGTTTTGCCGCCAAACACCAGGATTTCGCGGGGTGCCGCGACAACGCGCCCCAGGCATAGGCGAATGCCCGCTTTACGCGTCAAGGGCTTCCGCCTATTACGGCGAGGCATGCAGGTGCGGTCCGTCCGCGCCTCTATCGATAATGCAGGCCGGCCAGCCGGCTCAGGAATGGAGAACGCTCGTGTCCCACGCAGATGACCACGAAGGCACGCGTCGCGACTTTCTATATTACGCGACGGCGGGCGCAGGGGTGGTGACGGCCGGTGCGGCTGTATGGCCGCTCGTCAACCAGATGAACCCCTCCGCCGACGTCCAGGCGCTCAGCTCGATCCAGGTGGACATCAGCGGCGTCGCGGAAGGCACGCAGCTGACCGTGAAGTGGCTCGGCAAGCCGGTCTTCATCCGGCACCGCACCGCGGACGAGATCGAAAGCGCGAACTCGGTCGACGTGTCGTCGCTGCCGGACTCGAACGCACGCAACGCGAACCTTGCCGCCGACGCCGACGCGACCGACGCGAACCGCGCGCTGGACGGCGAAGAGAAATGGCTTGTCATGATGGGCGTGTGCACGCACCTCGGCTGTGTGCCGCTGGGCGACGGCGCCGGTGACTTCGGCGGCTGGTTCTGCCCCTGCCACGGCTCTCACTACGACGCCGCCGGCCGCATCCGCCGCGGCCCTGCGCCTGAAAACCTGCCGGTCCCGGTCGCCGCCTTCGACGGCGAGACGACCATCGTGCTCGGATAAGGGAGGAATAGAATGTCCGGAATTCCCCACGACCATTACGAGCCGAAGTCCGGCTTCGAGAAATGGCTCGACAAGCGCCTGAAAGTCGTCGCGCTGGTCTATGACACCCTGATGATCCCCACGCCCAAGAACCTGAACTGGATGTGGATCTGGGGCATCGTCCTTGCCTTCTGCCTTGCCCTGCAGATCGGCACCGGCATCGTTCTGGCGATGCACTACACCCCGCATGTCGACAACGCCTTCGCGTCGATCGAACACATCATGCGCAACGTGAACGGCGGACACATGATCCGCTACGTCCACATGAACGGCGCCTCGCTGTTCTTCTTCGCCGTCTATCTCCACATCTTCCGCGGCCTCTACTACGGGTCCTACAAGGCCCCGCGCGAAATCACGTGGATCGTCGGCATGCTGATCTACCTGCTGATGATGGGCACCGCCTTCATGGGCTACGTGCTGCCGTGGGGCCAGATGTCGTTCTGGGGCGCCACCGTCATCACCGGCCTGTTCGGCGCGATCCCGTTCATCGGCGAATCGATCCAGACCTGGCTGCTGGGCGGACCCGCCGTGGACAACGCCACGCTGAACCGCTTCTTCTCGCTGCACTACCTGCTGCCCTTCGTCATCGCGGGGCTGGTGATCGTGCACATCTGGGCCTTCCACTCGACCGGCAACAACAACCCCACCGGGGTTGAGGTCCGCCGCACCTCGAAGGCCGAGGCGCAGAAGGACACGCTGCCGTTCTGGCCCTACTTCGTGCTGAAGGACCTGTTCGCCCTGGCGCTGGTCCTGGTGGTCTTCTTCGCGATCGTCGGCTTCATGCCCAACTACCTGGGCCACCCCGACAACTACATCGAGGCGAACCCTCTCGCGACGCCCGCCCACATCGTGCCCGAATGGTACTTCCTGCCGTTCTACGCGATCCTGCGCGCCTTCACCGGCGACGTCTGGGTGGTGATGTTCGCCAACTGGATCACCGGCGGCATCGTCGACGCCAAGTTCTTTGGCGTGCTGGCGATGTTCGGCGCGATCGCGGTCATGGCGCTGGCGCCGTGGCTCGACACCTCGTCGGTCCGCTCGGGCAAGTACCGCCCGATGTTCAAGTGGTGGTTCTGGCTGCTGGCCATCGACTTCGTCGTCCTGATGTGGGCGGGCGCGATGCCGGCGGAACCGCCCTACTCGACCATCTCGCTGATCGGGGCCACCTACTGGTTCGCCTACTTCCTGGTGATCCTGCCCCTGCTCGGCGTGATCGAGAAACCGGTGGCGCGTCCCGCGACCATCGAAGAAGACTTCGCCGCGCACTATCCCAAGGCAGACGCCTCGGGTGACGTGAAACCGGCCGAGTGAGAAAGGCGATGAAGATGATCCAAGCCAAGACCCTTTCCGCCGCCGCGCTCGCCGCGCTTCTGGGCCTGTCGCCGCTTGCCGGCTGGGCCCAGGAGGACCACGCGGAAGAGGAAACGCACGCCGCCGAGGAAGAACATGCCGCCGATGCGGCCCATGCCGAAGGCCACGTGACGGACTACGCCTTCTCGTTCGAAGGACCGTTCGGCGCCTACGACCAGTTCCAGCTGCAGCGCGGCCTCCAGATCTATACCGAGGTCTGCTCTGCCTGCCACGGGCTGCAGTACGTGCCGCTGCGCACCCTGCACGACGAAGGTGGCGTCGGGCTCCCCGAAGATCAGGTCCGCGCCTACGCGGCCCAGTACGAGGTCTTCGACCCCGAGCTCGACGATTACCGTCCCGCGACCCCGACCGACCACTTCCCGGCGAACACCTCGGTCGGCGCGCCCGACCTGTCGCTGATGGCCAAAGGCCGCGCGGGCTTCCACGGCCCCTACGGCACCGGCCTCAGCCAGCTGTTCAACGGCATGGGCGGCGCCGAGTACATCGCCTCGCTCCTGACCGGCTACACCGGTGAGGAAAAAGTCGAAGCCGGCGTGACCCTGTACGAGAACACCGCCTTCCCGGGCGGCTGGATCGGCATGGCCCCGCCGCTGTACGGCGAGGACGTCGATTTCGAGGACGGCGCCCCCAACGACATCGCAGCCGAGGCGCAGGACGTCGCGGCGTTCCTGATGTGGACGGCGGAACCCAAGATGATGGCGCGCAAACAGGCCGGCTTCACCGCCGTGATCTTCCTGATCCTGCTGACCTCGCTGCTGTACCTGACGAACAAGCGCATCTGGAAACCGGTCAAGAAAGGCGGCACCACGCCCGCCGAGTGATCCGGTCAGACCATCGCAACGGAACGCCCGCCCTCACCGGCGGGCGTTTCGCGTTTCAGGTCCCCCGGACCTGCAACCCGTACCTGCTTCTTCTCTTTGAAAATACCACGGGGGAGTCGCACCCTCGGTGCGACGGGGGCAGCGCCCCCTTACCCCTCTCCGAGATAGGCGCGCAGCGTCTCCGGCGGCGCGGCGAACAGGTCAGCGGTGCCTTCCGGGGGCCGCGCAACACCCTCGGCCACCAACACCGTCTCGCCCCCCAGCCGCTGCGCGTCGCGCGGATCGTGGGTGACCATCAGAACCGTCGCACCCGTCTCGACGGCGACCTCGCGGACAAGGTCCAGCATCTCGGCCCGCAGCGCGGGGCCCAGCGCGGCAAAGGGTTCGTCCAGCAACATCAAAGGCCGCGACCGCAGCAACACCCGCGCCAGCGCCACGCGGCTTTGCTGGCCGCCTGACAGCGCGGCGGGCTTGCGCGCACCCAATCCGTCCAACCCGACGCGCCGCAGGCTTTCGTCCACCCGCGACCAGCCGGCGCGGTCCAGCTTCAGCCCCGGCGACAGGCCCAGTCCGACGTTCTGCGCCACGGTCAGATGCGGAAACAGGTTGTTGTCCTGAAACACGATCGACAGCGGCCGCGCGCCGGGGTCCAGCGGCGCCAGATCGCGGCCGTCCCACAGCNCCCGCCCCGCCGTCGGCGCGAGAAAGCCTGCGATCAGCGACAGCAGCGTCGACTTGCCCGCCCCCGATGGACCGACCACCGCGACCATGCGCCCGGGCGCGGCCGACCAGTCCGCCGCCAGCCGGAAATCGCCCTGTTCGAACACCAGTCCCTCAAGCGTCAGCACGCATCCGCCCTCCGCGGTCGAAGATCCAGAACAGCCCAAGGCTGCACACCAGCAGCACCAGCGCCGCCGCCGCCGCCTCTTCCATCCGGTAACTGCCCATCAGCGCGTACAGCTGCATCGGCAAGGTGACCTGCCCCGGATCGGCGAACAGCGCGATCACGCCAAGGTCGCCCATCGACAGCGCCGCCGCCAGCCCGCCGGCAAAGCCCAGCGGCCGGGCCAGCGCCGGCAGCACCATGTACCGCATCCGCGCCCATCCCCGCAGATCCAACGAGTCGGCCAACGGGCCGCGCACCGCCTCGACCTCGGCAAGCGCCGGGGCAAGGGCGCGGTACGCGAAGGGCAGGCTCATCAGCGCGTTGACCAAAGCGGTGATCGGCAACGCCAGCGCCACCGGGTCCGCGACCGGATAGACCAGCAGGAACAGCCCCGTGCCGATCACCAGCGGCGACACTGCGATGGCCAGCGAGGCCAGCGCCTCGGCCCCGCCGCGCACCCATCCCCGCGACCACTGTGCCAGCAGCGCCAGCGACAGGGCCAGCCACAGCGCCAGCGCGGTCGAACTCAGCGCGACGGCCAGCGACCGCACCGTCGCCTGCATAACCGACGACGGCAGCGTGGCAAGGCCCGGCAGGCCCCGCAGCACGATCAGCGCAAGCGGCGTCAGCAGGAACAGCGCCGCCAGCAGGATCGCCGCCGCATCCAGCATCCGCATGCCCGCCGACGAGATCCCCCACCGTTCCACGACCCGGCCCAGCCCGCCGCCAAGGCCGGACGGCAGGCTGACCTTCCAGACCGCCAGCGCGGCAACGGCGCAGATCGCGAACTGGATCAGCGACAGGATCGCGGCGCGGCCAAGGTCGAACTCGAACCGGAACGCCTGATAGATCGCCAGTTCCACTGTCGTACCGCGCGGACCGCCGCCCAGCGTCAACGCCACCGCGAAGCTGGTGGTGCAGACAAGGAAGATCACTAAAAGCGCGCCCGGCNCCACGGCCCGCAGCATCGGCCATTCCAGCCGCCGGAACACATCGCGCGGACCCATGCCCAGCGCGGCCGCCAGCCGAAAGCGTTCAGCGGGGATCGCTAGCCATCCCTGCAGGATCAACCGCACCGCCAGCGGCATGTTGAAGAAGACGTGGGCCAGCACGACGCCGTGCAGCCCGTAAATGTGGATCGGCCCCAGCCCGACCCAGCCCAGCGCCGTGCTCAGGATGCCGCTGCGGCCGAACACCGCCAGCAGACCCAGCACCGCCACGATGGTCGGCAGGATGAACGGCGCGCCCAGAAGCGTCACCAGCAACGTCCGTCCCGGGAACCGCCGCCGGGCCAGCGCCCGCGCCACCGGCACCGCCAGCGCCACGCTAAAGACCGCCGACAGAACCGCCTGCACCAGCGTGAACCGGATCGCCGCCCAGTCCGCCGGCCCCAGCCGGGGGGCGTCCTCCGACCGCAGCGCCACCGCCGCCAGCGTGCCAAGGGTCAGCGCCGCGACGATTGCCGCCGCGACGCCCCCCGACAGGCGGATCACCGGGTGTTTCACCGGGCCAGCGCGGCCAGCCACTTCTGCATCGCCGCCTCGCGCACGGCGTCGGCCTCGTCCGCCGGGTACAGCAGCGCCGTGTCCGGCGTCACCAGCCCGTCGAACCCATCGGCCAGCCCGCCTTCGGGCAGCACCGCCGGGTACATCCAGTTGGTTTCCGGGATCACCGACTGGAAGCCTTCGGACAGCATGAAGGCAAGGAACGCGTCGGCCAGCTCGGGCTGATCGGTGTTCGCCAGCTTGCCCGCGACCTCGACCTGCAGATAGTGCCCTTCTTCGAACGGCGCGGCGGCCTTGGTGTCGTCGCCTTCCGCGATGACGTGGTAGGCCGGCGACGTCGTATAGCTCAGCACCATGTCCGCTTCGCCGTCCAGAAACAGCCCGTAAGCCTCGGACCAGCCGGCGGTGACGGTCAGGATATTGGCGGACAGGACCTCCCACCACGCTTCTGCCGCGTCACCGAACGCCGCTTCGGCCCACATCAGCAGGCCAAGCCCGGGGGTCGAGGTGCGCGGATCCTGAATGATCACGGTCAGGTCGCTGTCGGCCAGCGCCCGCAGGCTGGCGGGCGGGCTGTCCAGCCGGGTCGTGTCGTAGACGAAGGCGAAGTAGCCCCAGTCATAGGGCAGGAACAGCGGGTCGTCCCACGCCACCGGCAGGTCCAGCGTATCGGTCGCGACCCCATGCTCGGCGAACAGCCCCGTCGCGGCCGCATCGGCGGTCAGGTTGGTGTCCAGCCCAAGGATCACGTCGGCATCCGACCGGTCGCCTTCCAGCTTCAGCCGCGCCAGAAGCGACGCGCCGTCCCCCGACGCGATCAGTTGCAGGTCGCAGCCGCAGGTTTCCTCGAACGCGGCCTCGATCTGCGGGCCGGGGCCCCACTCGGTGACGAAGCTGTCATAGGTCAGCACCCGCAGCACGGGCGTGTCCTGCGCGACGGCGGGGTGGGCAAGAACCGCAAGCGCGGCAATGGCGGGAAATCTCATGGCTGGTCCTCCTGTGTTGACGGTCGGGTCAGGCTGGAGGCGTTCCATTCACCTTCCCTCCGCCGGTATGAGCCGGTTCAGGTTCAACGGGTCCGCATTCGCGTCTCAGCCCGACAGGGCACCCCGAGGTACCGACTGACGTAGGGCCTGCCGCCCCGCTTGGCAAGCGGCCCGTCGCGCCCCGCCCGCCCTGCGCCCGCCACGATGACGCGGCGTTGCGGCGCCATGCGGTGGACGCATGGCCGAATATATTACATGATGCTGTCATGTATTTCGCGTGGACAACGCCCGCGCAGCCATGCAATACGCGCGTCCTCCCGTCCGACCGACCCACCACAGAAAGCCGCCTTATGGATCTCCTCCGCGACCCGCGCGCGATCGCCCTGCTGCTTGCCGCATCGATCACGATCATGTCCAACGCGACGATCAGCCCGTCGCTGCCGGGGATCGAGGCNCTGTATTCCGACACGCCCAACGCCGGGCTGCTGACCCGGCTGCTGGTCACNGCCCCCGCGCTGCTGATCGCCATCGCCGCGCCGTTCGCCGGGATGGCTGCCGACCGGTTCGGTCGCAAACGGCAGCTGCTGGCCGGTGTGATCCTGTTCGCCATCGCCGGCAGCGCCGGGCTGTGGCTGGACAACCTCTACGCCCTGCTGGCCAGCCGCCTGATCCTCGGCCTTGCGGTCGCGGCCGTCATGACCGCGCAGGCCGCGATGCTGGGCGACATCTATTCGGGCCCCGACCGGGGCCGGTTTATGGGGCTTCAGATGTCGGCGGTGAACTTCGGCGGCTTCATCTTCATCGGCCTTGCCGGCTGGCTTGCGGGCATCGGCGCGCTGCTGCCCTTCGCCCTGTACGCGGTGGCCGCGCTGTACCTGCCCCTGCTGTGGAAGGCCCTGCCCGACACCCATGGCGGCGCCCCGGCCGNCCACGGTCCCGCCTCTGCCGACGGCGAAGCCAACTGGTTCGCGGTCCTGTGCTTCGTGATCTTCTTGTCCGGGCTGGCCTTCATCCTGTTCTACGTGATGCCCACGCAGATGCCGTACTACCTTGCCGCCAACGGCCATACCGATCCGAAGATGGCCGGGCTGGTGATGGCCTGCGTCGTGCTGGCCGCCGGGATCGCGTCGCTGTTCTTCGGCCCGATCCGCATGCGGCTGGGCCGCGGCGGCACCCCCGCGCTGGGTTTCGCGATCATGGCGGTCGGGTTCTTCGTGCTGCAGGCGGTGCACGCGCTGCCGGTCTACTGCGCCGGCGCGCTGCTGGTCGGAACCGGCGTCGGGCTGGTCATGCCGAACTTCGTCGCCATCGCGCTGGACGTCGCGCCCCCCAACCACCGTGGCGCCGTCAGCGGCGCGATCACCACGGCGATCTTCCTCGGGCAGTTCATCTCTCCGCTTGTCAGCCAACCGCTGATCGACGCCTTCGGCTACGACATCATGTTCGAGGCGACAGCGGTCGTCCTGCTGATCATCGTGCCGGCTGTGTTCTTCGGCCTGCGCCCGCCGCGCCGCGAACTGGCAAGGGCCTAGGCTTCTTCTCTTCGGAAATACCTCGGGGGAGTCACGCGACAGCGTGACGGGGGCAGAGCCCCCTTCCTCCCCCTGCGGGGGGCTTCCAATCCCTTCGCACCGCGTCTAAACCGCGCTAACGCGGAGGGACGCACATGAGCTTCAACACGTTCGGACACCTGTTCCGGGTCACCACATGGGGTGAAAGCCACGGCCCCGCGCTGGGCGCGACGGTCGACGGCTGCCCGCCGGGCGTACCGCTTGAGGCGTCGATGCTGCAGCACTGGCTGGACAAGCGCAAACCCGGCCAGAACAAGTACACCACCCAGCGGCGCGAGGCCGACGAGGTGGAGATCTTGTCCGGCGTGTTCGAGGGCAAGACCACCGGCACCCCGATCCAGCTGATGATCCGCAACACGGACCAGCGGTCGAAGGACTACGGCGACATCGCGCAGAAATTCCGCCCCGGCCACGCCGACATCTCCTATTGGCAGAAATACGGGATTCGCGACTATCGCGGCGGCGGGCGGTCCTCGGCCCGCGAAACCGCCGCCCGTGTCGCCGCTGGCGGCATCGCGCGCGAGGCGATCCGCGCGCTGCTGCCGGGGGCCGAGATCCGCGGCTACATGACCCGCATGGGCACCCATGAAATCGACCGCGCCAACTTCGACACCGCCGAGATCGACAACAACCCGTTCTGGGTCCCCGACGCCACCGCGGCCGAGACATGGGCAGGCTACCTTGACGGGCTGCGCAAGTCCGGCAGCTCGGTCGGCGCGGTGATCGAGGTGTCCGCCACCGGTTTTCCCGCCGGACTGGGCGCGCCGGTCTACGGCAAGCTGGACACCGAACTTGCCGCCGCGATGATGTCGATCAACGCCGTGAAGGCCGTCGAGATCGGCGAAGGCATGGCCGCCGCCGAACTGACGGGCGAGGCGAACGCCGACGAGATCTACATGGGCAACGACGGCCAGCCCCGGTTCAGTTCGAACCACGCGGGCGGCATCCTTGGCGGCATTTCGACCGGCCAAGAGATCGTCGTGCGCTTCGCGGTGAAGCCAACCAGTTCGATCCTGACCACCCGCAAGACCATCGACCTTGACGGCAACGAGACCGAGATCATCACCAAGGGCCGCCACGACCCCTGCGTCGGCATCCGCGCCGTCCCGGTGGGCGAGGCGATGATGGCCTGCGTGCTGCTTGACCATATCCTTCTGGATCGCGGCCAGACCGGCGGCGTCCGTGGTCCCATTGGCTGAATGCTGAACGTCCTCGGGATCACCTTTCCGATCTTCGCGGTGATTGCCGTCGGCTACGCGACCACCGCGCGCGGGCTGTTCAAGCCCGCCGATATGCGGGTGCTGGGCGCTTACGTCCTGAACATCGCGATGCCCGCGCTGATGTTCTCGGCCGTTGCCACGCGCGACCTGTCTCAGATCATCGTCCCCGGCTACCTTGGCGCCTACGCGCTGGCGACGCTGACGACGATGGCCATCGGCTATGGCGTGACGGCAGCCCTTGGCGGCAGCTTCGGCGGCGGACCGGCGCGGCGGGCACTTGGCTCGCTGGGGATGGCGATGCCGAACTCGGCCTTCGTCGGCTATCCCGTGCTGTTGCTGTCTTTCCCGGACATCGCGGGCTCGATCCTTGCGATGAATTTCCTTGTCGAGAACTTCCTTGCGCTGCCCGTGGCGCTGGCGGTGGCGGAACTGTCACGCCCGACCGAGGGGAAAAGCATCCTTCGCATCCTTGGCGGCATCCTGTGGCAGGTTCTGACCCGGCCCTTCATCGTGGCGCTGCTCTTGGGGCTGCTGGTGTCAGTGTCCGGCATCCCGTTGCCCGAGCCGGTGACGCGGGGCCTGTCGCTTGTGGCCGGATCGGCGGCCGCCGTCGCGCTGGTGGTGATCGGCGGCACCCTGTTCGGACTGCCGATGCAGGGCAACAAGGGACTGGCCGGTCTGGTCGCGGCGGGCAAGCTGCTGCTGCATCCGGCCATTGCCGCGCTTGTGGTTCTGCTTCTGCCGCTGGGTCTGGGCCCCGATCTGGGCACCGCGCTGATCCTGACCTGTGCGATGCCGATGGTCGCGATCTACGCCATCCTTGCGCAGCCGTTCGGACACGACGGCATGGCATCGATCGCGCTGCTGCTGGCGACGACCGCATCCTTCGTGACGATCACCGCGCTGCTGGCCATCCTTCTTTAATCACCGCTCGCACAGCTGGCGGGGGCGATTACCGTAGGGCTGGAAGGTGCAATCCGACGCGCGGAAAGACCGATACGCCTGACTGCAGGCCTGCACGTTGCAGGTCCCGCCAATCGTCTCTGATATGCTGTTCAGGGACAGTTCTTCGATCGCGGGGGCGCCGGTAAGGAACTTGGCCCAGATCTGCGCCGGCAGCCCGCCGCCGGTGACACCCTCCATCGGAGAGTTGTCGTCGTTGCCGACCCAGACACCGACGGTATAGCGGTCGTCCCAACCTACAAACAGCGCGTCGCGGGATTCCTGGNTGGTGCCGGTCTTGCCGACCGCACCCGGCACGCCCGCCACCGCGCGGCCGGTTCCCGAGGTGACGACATCCCGCAGCAGCCGCGTCATCTCGGGCGCGTGGGCCAACAGTCTGCGGGCTTCGTCGGTGCTTTCGGGCTGGGGATGGGCGATGTCCTGTTCGGTGCCGTCCGGCAGAGTCATCGAGGTTAGCCCCCAAGCCTCGACCGGGCCTTCGCCTTCCGCAATCGCGGCGTAGGCTTCGGTCAGGTCCAGAAGCGTAACGCCAGACGCGCCCAGCGCCAGCGAGGGCGTTTCCATCAGCTCTGCCTCGATCCCCAACGCGCGGGCGGCCTGCGCCGGTTTTTCGAAACCGATATAGTGCGCAAGCGTGACCGTGGCGGCGTTCAACGATCGCACAAAGGACTGCCGCATCGTGACGATGCCGCTGAAGCCGCCACCGTAATTCTCGGGGCGGTATCCATCCAGATTGATCGGCTGGTCGGTGATGGTGCGGTCCGGCGTGACCCCTTCGGCCAGCGCGGCAAGGTAGACGAAGGTCTTGAAGGTCGACCCCGGCTGACGCACGGCGCTGACGGCCCGGTTGAACTGACTTTCGGAATAGTCCCGTCCGCCGACCATCGCGGCGACGCTGCCATCGGGCCGCAGCGCAACCAGCGCCGCCTGCATCGGGCGATCTCCAAGCACCTCGGCGATGGCGGCCTCGGCCTGAATCTGCAGTTCCGGGTCCAGCGTGGTGTGCACCGTCGCGGCGCGTCCTTCGGCGTGTTCCTCCGCCTCAGCCGCGACCCAGTCCGCGAACCAGCCGCCATAGGCCGGGGCGCTGCGGCTGAATTCCCGCGTCTCGATCTCGGTCCGGGCGGCGTCGGCATCCTCTGCGCTGATGTCGCCCACCCACTGCATATTCTCGATGGCCTGCAACGCCCGTGGCCGCAAACGGTCGGTGTCGCCATAGGGGTTCACCACCGACGGGATCTGGATCGACGCCGCCAAAAGCGCGCTTTCGGCCAGCGACAGGTCCTGCACCGGTTTGCCGAAGTACACCCGCGACGCGGCCCCGACACCCCGCGCGCCGCTGCCAAGGTAGACCCGGTTCAGATAGCGTTCTAGGATCTCGTCCTTGGAATAACGCGCCTCGATCTCCCGCGCCAAAAGCGCCTCGTGGATCTTGCGGGTATAGGTGCGCTCCGGCGTCAGATAGCTGATCTTGACCAACTGCTGGGTGATGGTGCTGCCGCCTTCGACGATGCCCCCCGCCCGCATGTTAGAGACGAAAGCCCGCCCGATCGACCGCAGGTCCAGCCCGCCGTGGTCCCGGAACCGGACATCTTCCAGCGAAATCACGGCCTGCGTCAGGGTTTCGGGAAGCTCGGCATAGGTCACGTATTCCGAGGTGGTGCCACCCGCCATCACAAGCGCCGCGCCGTCTTGCGTCTGCATGAACGGAGAGGCCTGTGCCTCCATCTCGTCGAGATCGGGCAGTTTCGTCAGCCACAGCAGGCCCGCGCCGCTTCCGGCTGCGCCAACCATAAGCACAAGGGCGAACAAGCCCACCCACAGCTTCCAGCGGCGTCGCGGTCGTTTCCTGTCTGAATCGAGTTTCGTCCGGTCGGCCAGCGTGCCTTGATCGCCCATCGCGCGCGGTCTCCTTTGGACCGTGAACGTGCGAACAGCGCGCGGGGTTCCGCCCCGGCATGGAAAATCGATCACTTGTGCTGCATCGACCGGGCCCGCATCGCGGCAGGCGTCAGGCCGTGCGCCGCCGCGACACCTGTACCGCCCAGATCCCCAGCATCACCACCGCGACCCCCAGCAGGTCCAGAAGACCCGGCCGTTCGCCCAACAGCAGCGCCGCGATGGTCACGCCGAAGAACGGCGACAGGAAATGGAACGTCGCGGCGCGCACCGCCCCGATCCGGTTGACCAGCCAGAACCAGACGAAGGTCGCCGCCAGCCCCGGCACCAGCGCGGTATACCAGAAGGCCAGCACCATCTTCAGCGACCACGTCACCTCCCAGTCCTCTAGGATCACCGCCCCCACCGCCAGCCCCGCGCTGCCCACCAGCATCTGAAGGCCGACGATCATTATCACGTTCCCGCCCGAGATCGCGCCGCGCACGGCCATCGTCGCCACGGTCAGCGACAGGACCCCAAGGACCGCCAAACCGACGCCGACAGGGTCCACGCCCCCGGACAGCCGGGCACCCATGATGATCGCCACGCCAAGAATGCCCGTCACCAGCCCGGCCAACCCCAGCGGCGAAATCCGTTCGCCGAACACCAGCAGCCCGCCCAGCGCGACCAGCAGCGGCATGGTCGAGGCGATGATCGCGGCCAGCGATGCCTCGATCGTCTGCACCGCAGTGAAGGTCAGGCCAAGGTACAGCGCGTTCTGGCAGATCCCCAGCACCACGGTCGCACGCCATTGCGACCGCGACAGCCGCATGGTCTGCCCCAGCCATGCACCGATTCCGACCCCGATCAGTCCCGAACACAGGAACCTTAGCGCCAGCGCGGTCAGCGGCGGCGCGTCCGCCACGATGATCCGCGCCGAGCTGAAGGCCGACCCCCACATCGCCGCGAAGGCTACGCCCATCACGATGCTCCGAAGGTCTGTCATGACTGCGATTCCGCCCCCATCTGTGCAAGATAGTCCCTAAGTAGGGATGCGCGGCGCGGCCTGAAGCTGTGCCCGGTCACCGATGCCTGCGTGATCCGGTGCACGACGAACTTGCGAAACTCCTGCCGCAGACAGCACCATGCAAGGATCATCTGGGCATGGTCGACGAACACGGTCGCAAGCGGCCAGATCCGCCGCCCTGTCTCGTTGCCCGCGCCGTCGACATAGGTGATGTCGACCGCAAGTTCGTCCCATGACGCGCGGCGCAGCAGGTCAAGGTGCTTGGGCGCGCGGGTGGTTTCCCAACGCCGGACCATCGACACCGCGTGCGCCGCCTGCTGCGCGACACGGTCCGGCAAACGGGCGACGATCTTGTCCATCGCCGCGGCGGCTGCATCGGCCAGCGCCGGATCGGCCTTGGCCTGCACCTCGGCCAATCCCAGCACCAGCGCCTCGACCTCTAGCCGGTCGAACATCTGCGGCGGCAGCGCCGGGTCCTCGGTCAGGCGATAGCCGTAGCCCGCCTCGCCGTCGATCAGCGCGCCCGCCGCGCGCAACGCGTCGATGTCGCGATACAGGGTGCGTTCCGACACGCCCGTTTCCACCGCAAGCCGCATGGCCGTCACCGGCGGCGGCAACCGTCGCAGAAGGTCCAGCAGGCGAAACAGACGGTCGGTTCTGGGCATTTCTCTGCTGACGGATTCTGACAGGATGGCTGGACCATAATACGTTCAGCACAAGCCGCCAAGGAGACCCGGAATGCTGACACTGTACCACGCCCCCCGCAGCCGCTCGACCCGCATCGTCGCCCTGATCGAGGATCTCGGCGCACAGGACAAGGTCACCATCGACCCGGTTTCGGTGCCCCGTCAGGACGGCAGCGGCAGCCGCGACGCCCGCAATCCGCATCCCGAAGGGAAGGTGCCCCTGCTGGTTCACGGCGACGCGGTGATCTGGGAATCGACCGCCATCGCCCTGTACCTGACCGAACTGTTCCCCGACGCCGGATTGGGCCGACCCATCGGCGCGCCCGACCGGGGCGTGCTGCTGTCGTGGCTGGCGTGGTACGGCGACGTCTTGGAACCCGTGCTTGTGATGGAATTCGCCGAAATCCGGCATCCCGTGGTCCAATCGACCTTCCGCGGCATGGCCGAGGTAACCGACCGCCTGTCGCACGCCCTGAAGGACCGGCCCTACCTGTTGGGCGACGAATACTCTGTGGCGGACGCAATCTGTTCTTCGGCCTTCCAGTTCGCGGCGGGCTTCACCCCGGACGTTCCGCATATCCAAGACTGGGTGGCCCGTTGCGGCGACCGGCCCGCGCTGAAAAACGCCATCGCCTTCGACACCCGCCTGATCGAGACCGCCGGCGTGCATTGACCTTGGCCCGACCGGCGGCGACAGTGCGGCCATGGGGGAAAAATGCCCGTGATCTCATTGCCCTATTGGCTGGTTGTCCTGCACGTTCTGGTGCAGGCCGCGTTCATCGTGCGCGCGCTTCTGCGGCCCCATCGCGGGCCGTCGTCGAGGCTGGCGTGGGTGCTTGTGATCCTGACCGCCCCGGTGGTCGGGATCGTCGCCTACCTGCTCTTCGGAGAGACGAATATCGGCACCGACCGCGCGGAACGCTATCGCGAGACGGCGGGCAAGGCGGACCGGGTGTTCGACCCCGCGCCGGACTCCGCCTTCGAACACGTCACGCCACGCCACAGGCACATCTTCCGCGCCGGCGAGTCGATCAGTGGCCATGCCCCGGTGACCGGCAACACGGGCCAATTGCTGGGAGAGGGCAGCGCCCCGACAGAGGCGATGATCGCCGACATCGACGCGGCGACGGATCATGTCCACCTGTTGTTCTACATCTGGCTTGGCGACTCTGCCGGCACCCGCGTGGCCGAGGCGGCGATGCGCGCGGCCCGGCGCGGGGTCACCGTGCGCGCGATGGCCGACGATCTTGGCTCGCGCCATATCATCCGGTCGCCGCTTTGGGCCGAGATGGAAAAGGCCGGTGTTCGGCTGGCGCGCGCGCTGCCGCTGGACAACCTGCTTTTGCACACGCTGAAAGGCCGGGTGGACCTGCGCAATCACCGCAAGATCGTGGTGATCGACAACCACATCACCTATTGCGGCAGCCAGAACTGCGCCGATCCCGAATTCCGGGTGAAACAGAAGTTCGCGCCTTGGGTCGATCTGATGGTGCGGTTCGAAGGGCCGGTCGCACGGCAGAACCAATGGCTGTTCGCGCAGGACTGGATGGCCCATGTCGACGAGGACCTGCACCCGCTGCTGTCCGTCGATCCCGCGGAGGGTCGCGGGCCCGTCGTCGCACAGGTCAACGGCAGCGGTCCCACCGTGCGCGACAGCGCCATGCCCGAGATGTTCGAGACCCTGCTGCATGCCGCGCGGCACGACTTGACCCTGACCACCCCGTATTACGTCCCGACGGAATCCATGCAGGCCGCGCTGTGTGCAGCCGCGCATCGGGGCGTCCGCACCCGCATGATCGTGCCAGAGCGCAACGACTCGTGGATCGTGGCCGCCGCCAGCCACAGCTATTACCCGGAACTTCTTTCCGCCGGGGTCCAGATCTTCGAGTACACGCCGGGACTGCTGCACGCCAAGTCGCTGACGCTGGACGGCGAGATCGCGATGATCGGCTCGGCCAACCTCGACCGGCGGAGCTTTGAACTGAACTACGAGAACAACATCCTGCTGCAGGACCACGCGCTGACGACCGAGCTTGTGGCCCGGCAGGAAAGCTACATCGCACAGTCCACAGAGATCACGGCGGCAGACGTTGCCGCTTGGACGCTGCCGCGCCGGCTATGGAACAACACCGTTGCCATGATGGGCCCCATTCTCTGATTCGCGCATGAGAGACGAAGATGGCGTGCCAAAGCGCGCCGAACCGCGGTCGCTTATCGCAGCCATGGCACTGGCCGGGAGCCGCCGACAGCGCGTCAGGGGTTGCGCAACACCGCGATCTGACGATGATCGGCACATGAAAGTATCAGATTCCCAAACCCACATTAAGACCTGGGCCGAGGCCGCACCAAGACTGGTTGCCGTCGCCGCCGGCCGCGAGCCCGCCGACCGCGTGATCCGCGGCGGCCGGGTCGTCAATGTCCACACCCGCGAGATTATCGACGGCTGGCAGGTCGCCATCGCCGATGGCCGGTTCGCCTATGTCGGTCCCGACGCCTCTCACTGCATCGGCGATACGACCGACGTGATCGAGGCAGAGGGCCGCTATCTTGTCCCCGGCCTGTGCGACGCGCACATGCACATCGAAAGCGGGATGCTGACCCCCGCCGAGTTCGCCCGCGCGGTGACCCCGCACGGCACGACGACGATGTTCACCGACCCGCACGAGATCGCCAACGTCATGGGGCTGGAAGGTGTCCGGCTTATGCATGACGAGGCGCTGCTTCAGCCGGTCAACATCTATACCCAGATGCCGTCCTGCGCCCCATCCGCACCGGGGCTCGAAACCACCGGCTACGAGATCGGGCCAGAAGACGTCGCAGAGGCGATGACATGGCCCGGCATCATCGGGCTGGGCGAGATGATGAACTATCCCGGCGTTGTCGCCGGCGACCCGCAGATGCTGGCCGAGATCGCCGAAACCCAGAAAGCCGGCAAGACCGTGGGCGGGCACTATGCCTCGCCCGACCTTGCGAACTTTCACGCCTATGCCGCAGGCGGCCCCGCCGACGACCACGAAGGCACGCAAGAGGCCGATGCGATCATGCGGGTCCGGCAGGGCATGGGCGCGATGATGCGGCTGGGCTCGGCGTGGTACGACGTAAAGGCGCAGATCACCGCCGTGACGGAAAAGGGACTGGACCCGCGCGGGTTCATCCTGTGCACCGACGACTGCCATTCCGGCACGCTGGTCCACGACGGCCACATGAACCGCGTGGTGCGCCACGCCATCGAGTGTGGCTGCGATCCGCTGATCGCGATCCAGATGGCGACGATCAACACCGCCACGCATTTCGGGCTTCAGCGGGAACTTGGCTCGATCACGCCGGGCCGCCGCGCCGACCTGATCCTGACCCCCGATCTGACGACGCTGCCGATCGACGCGGTGTACGCCCGTGGCGAACTGGTGGCGCAGGGCGGCAAGGTCACGGTCGACTTCCCGCACGGGGATTGGCCATCGCACGCCCGGACCTCGGTCAACATGGGGGCCGACAAGGTGGCATCCGACTTCATCGTCGCCGCCCCCGACGGCGCGAACCGCGTGAAGGCGAAAGTCATCGGCGTGGTCGAAAACCAGGCCCCGACCAAGGCGCTGACCG
The DNA here is from genome assembly GCA_002701395.1 of Maritimibacter sp. Taxonomy (GTDB): domain Bacteria; phylum Pseudomonadota; class Alphaproteobacteria; order Rhodobacterales; family Rhodobacteraceae; genus Psychromarinibacter; species Psychromarinibacter halotolerans. The sequence continues at coordinate 232,098 of NZVC01000028.1, forward strand.
CCGAGTTGCAGGTCACCGACGGCACGGTCGAGGGCGATCCGGATCAGGATGTCTGCCAGATCGCGCTGGTCGAACGGCACCGCGCCACCGGCAAGGTGGTGAACGGGTTCGTTTCGGGCTTTGGCTATACCGGCGACATGGCGATCGCGTCGACCGTCGCGCATGACAGCCACCACATGATCGTGGTCGGCACCTCGCGCGAGACCATGGCGCAGGCGGCGAACCGGCTGGCAGAGGTCGGCGGCGGTGTCACCGTCTGGAAGGACGGACAGGAACTGGCGCTGGTCGAACTGCCCATCGCCGGGCTGATGTCCGACAGCCCGGCCGAGGATGTCGCCCGCACCGCGCAGGCGATGGTCGAGGCGATGTCCGCCTGCGGCTGCACCCTGAACAACGCGTACATGCAGCATTCGCTATTGGCGCTGGTTGTCATCCCCGAGTTGCGCATTTCCGATATGGGGCTGGTCGACGTAACCACCTTCACCACCACAGACGTTTTCGAGGCCACCACGTGACGATTTCCCACCGACAGATGCCCGTTCAGACCCCCGATCTTTCCGGCCCCGAACGCTTTGACGACGCGGTCGCCGCCGTGGACCGGCTGACCGAGCTTTACCAAGCCTCGGTCCTGTTCCTGCGCGACAAGTTCTCGGCCACCATCGGCGGCGGAATGCCCGAAAGCCGGTTCCGCGCCTATTACCCCGAGGTCCGGTTTACGACCTCTAGCTATGCCCAGATCGACAGCCGCCTGTCCTTCGGCCATGTCGCGGAACCCGGCACCTATGTCACCACGATCACCCGGCCCGATCTGTTCCGGAACTACCTGATCCAGCAGATCGGCCTTCTGATCGAGAACCACGGCCTGCCGGTCGCCGTCGGCCCTTCGGCCACGCCGATCCCGGTGCACTTCGCGATGGACGGGGCGTCCGGCGTGACGGTGCCGCAGGACGGGGTGATGGATTTCAGCCTGCGCGATGTGTTCGACGTTCCGGATCTTGGCACCACCAATGACGACATCGTCAACGGCTATGGCTTTCCCTATGACGGTGCCGCCCCGCTGGCGCCGTTCACCGCCCAGCGTATCGACTATTCGCTGGCGCGGCTGGCGCACTATACCGCGACGGACCCCGAGCATTTCCAGAACCACGTCCTGTTCACGAACTACCAGTTCTACATCGAAGAGTTCGAAACGGTCGCGCGCCGGATGCTGGACGACCCCGACAGCGGCTACACCTCGTTCGTCGGCCCCGGCAACCAAGAGATCACGGCAGGCGATCAGCCGCTGGAGGTTCCGGCCAAGCTGCCGCAGATGCCGACCTATCACCTGAAACGCGAAGGCAGCGCGGGCATCACGCTGGTCAACATCGGCGTCGGCCCGTCCAACGCCAAGACCGCGACCGACCACATTGCGGTGCTGCGCCCGCATGCGTGGCTGATGGTCGGGCACTGCGCCGGGCTGCGGAATTCGCAGCGGCTGGGCGACTTCGTGCTGGCCCACGCCTATCTGCGGGAAGACCACGTTCTGGACGACGACCTGCCGGTCTGGACCCCAATCCCGCCACTGGCGGAAATCCAGACCTCGCTGGAGCAGGCGGTCGAGGACGTGACAAAGCTGGAAGGCTACGAGTTGAAGCGCATCATGCGCACCGGCACCGTCGCCACCATCGACAACCGCAACTGGGAATTGCGCGACCAGTCGGGCCCGGTACAGCGGCTGTCGCAATCCCGCGCGGTGGCGCTGGATATGGAAAGCGCGACCATCGCCGCGAACGGTTTCCGGTTCCGCGTGCCCTATGGCACCCTGCTGTGCGTGTCGGACAAACCCCTGCACGGAGAGCTGAAGCTGCCCGGCATGGCGACCGATTTCTACCGCACTCAGGTGGCGTCTCACCTGCTGATCGGCATCCGCGCGATGGAGCTGATACGCGAAATGCCGCTGGAACGGATTCACTCCAGAAAGCTGCGAAGCTTCGAAGAGACCGCCTTCCTTTAGGAAAACCGGCAAAAAAGTACCACAAAATGCAGGAAAACATGGGGGAAGCGCGCACAAAAGGTTGTGCGCCTCCCATATATTCCGATAAATTCTGCCGAGAACCCGCTAGGACGGGGAAGTTTGAGGAGACCATACATGGCCAAACCTATGACCAAGACCCAGCTCGTCGCCGCCCTCGCGGAAGAGATGGACACCGACAAGAAATCGGCGACCGCTGCCCTGGACGCGATCACCTCGGTGATCACCAAAGAAGTCGCCGCTGGCGGCGCCGTGACCCTGCCGGGCGTCGGCAAGATCTATTGCCGCGAGCGCCCCGAGCGCATGGTCCGCAACCCGGCCACCGGCGAGCAGATCAAGAAGGAAGCCGACAAAGTGGTCAAGATGACCATCGCGAAGGCCCTGAAGGACAGCGTCAACGGCTGATCCCGGCCGCAGGCAGGGCCGCTTCGCCGGCCCTCTCGCGCCACATATGAAACGCCCGCCACCGCGGGCGTTTTTCTTTTTTGGGGTCAGCCCTCGCGGGGCCTGTGCTCAAGAGCTTCGGCAGACACTGCCCCCAACGCCACCTCGCGCGTGATCCCCACCGCGTCCAGAAACGCGCGGTCGTGGCTGACCACAAGCAACGCACCATCATACCCGCGCAACGCGGCCTCCAGCGCCTCGATCGCGCCCAGGTCCAGGTGGTTCGTGGGCTCGTCCAGGATCAACAGCTCTGGCGGCTTGCCGCCCAACGCACAGGCCAGACCCGCGCGCAGCATCTGGCCACCGCTCAGCCGACCGGCCGGAACAAGGGCGGCATCGCCCCGAAACAGGAACCGGGCCAGCACGGCGCGCGCCGCGTTCACGTCGTCGCCGGGATTGCGCGCGCGGTAGTTGTCCAGCACCGACATCCCGGGGTCCAGCACGCCCAGCGACTGGTCCAGCATCGCGTAAGGCACGTGAACCGCCGCCGTCCCCGACATCGCGGGCAGCGCGCCGGTCAGAACCTTGAGAAGCGTGCTTTTGCCAACGCCGTTCGGCCCGGTCACTGCAATGCGTTCGGGCCCGACGACGGCCAGTGACAGGGCGCGCAGCACCGGGGCGCCATAGCCTGCGTGCAGATCGGTCACGGTCAGGACCTGTCGTCCGGCGGGCAGGCCACTGGACGGCAGGTCCATCTTCACCGTTTCCAGAACCTCGATCCGGGACCGCGCGTTGTCCGGCGAGTCCTCGGCGTCTGCAAGGCGCGTCTCTGCCAGCCGGGCGCTTGCACCGCCCGAGGCTTCGCTGCGCTCTTTCGCCTTGTCCATCAGCATCTTGCCTTGGCTGCCGCTGGCCCGCAGCCGCCGCCCGGCGCTGTCGGTGCGCGCTTTCCGCTCGGCCCGCGCCTGCGCCGCGCGGCGCACCTCGTCACGCTGGCGTTCTGCCGTCGCCATATCATGCGCGGCGGCGGCCAGTTCCAGGTCCTTCTGCGCGCGGTACAGATCGTACCCGCCGCCATACCGCGTCGCGCCAAGCGTGGTCAGTTCGACGATGGCATCCACCGCACGCAGCACGTCGCGGTCGTGGCTGACCACCACCGCCGCACCGCGCCAGTCCGCAAGCAGGTCCAGCACCGCCGCCCGACCGTCCCGGTCAAGGTTGTTGGTCGGCTCGTCCAGCAGCAGGATGTCCGGGGCGTCGAAGATCAAGGCCGCCAGACCGGCGCGCGTCCGCTGTCCGCCCGACAGCGATGCCAGCGGCGTCGCGGCATCGGCATCCAGCCCGATCTGCCCCAACGCGGCGGCGATCCGGTCTTCCAGCGTCCAGTCGGCGATGGACAGATCCTCGACCGTCGCCGTCCCGGCCTCTGCCCGCGCCAGCACCGCCAGCGCGTCGGTCACGCCGAACAGGTCGGCCACGGTTTCACCGGGCGTTGGCCGCACCTCTTGCCGCAGGACACCGATACGCCCGGTCACGGACACGGTGCCAGCGGACGGCGTCGTCTGTGCCGCGATCAGGCGCAGCAGCGTGCTTTTCCCCACGCCGTTCCGACCGATCAGCCCGGTGCGTTCCGGGCCAAGCGTCAGCGACAGGCCGTTGAAAAGGGAATGTCCGTCAGGCGTGGACCACGAAAGATTGGAAAGAGTGATGGAATGCGGCATGGAGTTTCTCCGCAAGGCAGTTCGGCTGGGCGACGGCGGTGCGGTTCTTGTCCATGTCGTGCATACTCCATTGGGTGCCCCAGCGGCACAACGCTGACCTAAACAACCGGCTGGACCGTTTCAACCCCGCAGTTCCCACCCACAGGACCGCCCGACGGCGTGCCCTTTCGCCTCGGGGCCTCTGCCGGTAGGTTCGCGCCGAATAGGAAAGGAAACCCAATGGACACCGCCCGCATCCCGAACATCGACCACTGGACAGAGCGATGCGATCTGGCCGCCGCCTTTCGCTGGACCGCCCGGCTGAACATGCACGAGGGCGTCGCGAACCACTTCTCGCTGGCCGTGAACGACGATGGCACGCAATTCCTGATGAACCCCAACCAGAAGCATTTCAGCCGCGTCCGCGCGTCGGACATGCTGATGATCGACGCCAACGACCCCGACACGCTGAAAGGGCCGGACGCGCCCGATCCCACCGCGTGGGGCCTGCACGGCGCGATCCACCGCCACTGCCCGCATGCGCGGTGCGCGATGCACGTCCACTCGATCCACGCGACGGTGCTGGCGATCCTGAAGGATTCGATCCTGCCGCCGGTGGACCAGAACGCCGCGATGTTCTTCGACCGGCAGGTCGTCGATACCGAGTATGGCGGGCTGGCCTTCGAGGAAGAGGGCGAGCGGTGCGCGCAATTGTTCGCGGACCCGAAGAAATCTGTGATGATCATGGGCAACCACGGCATCATGGTGATCGGCCAGACCGTCGCCGAGACGTTCACCCGGCTGTACTATTTCGAGCGCGCGGCGGAGACCTATGTGCGGGCGCTTCAGACCGGCAAGGAACTGCGGGTCCTGTCCGACGAGATCGCGGCCAAGACCGCCGACGAGATCGAGCAATACCCCGAGCAGAACGAACGGCACCTGTCCGAACTGCGCGCGGTTCTGGACGAAGAAGGGTCGAACTACGCGACATGACCGGCACGCTTCTGTCCATCGGCCACGGCTATTCCGCCCGCGCGCTGGCCCGCCTGCTGATCCCGCAGGGCTGGACCGTCATCGGAACCACCCGGTCGGCCGACAAGGCCGCCGGGCCGGACGAGGTGACCGAAACGCTGGTGTGGCCGGACGCGGATCTTGCACCCGCCTTCGACCGAGCCACGCACCTGCTGATGTCGGCCGCGCCCGGTGAGGACGGCGACCCCCTGCTGGCCGCGCACCGTGACCTTGTGGCGGGTGCCGCGCCGCATCTTCAGTGGGCGGGCTACCTGTCGACCACCGGCGTCTACGGCAACCACGACGGCGGCTGGGTGGACGAGGACACGCCGCTGACCCCGTCGACCCGGCGCGNGCGGATGCGGGTTCAGGCGGAAACGGCGTGGCGCGCGCTGGCCGCCGATACCGGGTTGCCGCTGCAAATCTTCCGGCTGGCGGGGATCTACGGGCCCGGGCGCGGGCCGTTCGCCAAGGTGCGGGCAGGCACGGCGCGGCGGATCATCAAGAAGGGTCAGGTGTTCAGCCGCATTCACGTCGAGGACATCGCGCAGGTGCTTGCCGCGTCCATCGCGCAGCCCAACCCCGGCGCGGCCTATAACCTGTGCGACGACGACCCAGCGCCGCCCGAGGACGTGATCGGCCACGCCGCCGAACTGCTGGGACTGCCCCTGCCGCCTGCCGAGGATTTCGAAACAGCCGAGATGACACCGATGGCCCGCAGCTTTTACGCGGAATCGAAGCGCGTGCGGAACGACCGGATCAAGGACGAGCTTGGTGTGGTCCTGAAGTACCCCAGCTACCGGGCCGGTCTGGCAGATCTGCTGCGTCTCGAAGAGGCGGAATAGGGACGTATTTCAGCGCGGGGAGGGCAGCATAGACCCGCGGGGTGGCGCGAAAGCGCCGCCCCCATGGGGGCGGGTCGGCGCTGCCCGGCGTGCCGCCGGGCGGGACATAACCCTGAAGACAGCCCTCAGGCCCGCTTCGTATCCAACTGCGCGACGCCCATCACTTCAAGCACCTTCGCCTCGATGTCCGACGCGTTCATCTTCGCCTCGGCGTACATCGCGGCGGGGCTTGCCTGATCGATGAACGTGTCGGGCAGCACCATCGAGCGATAGGCCAGCCCACGATCGAACACGCCTTCCTCGGCCAGAAGCTGTGCGACGTGGCTGCCGAAGCCACCGACGGCGCCTTCCTCGATCGTGATCAGCGCCGAGTGATCCTCGGCCAGCTTCAGGATCAGATCGCGGTCCAGCGGTTTGGCGAAGCGGGCGTCGGCCACGGTGGGCGTGATGCCACGCGCGGCCAGCGCGTCGGCGGCGTCCTGTACTTCCTTCAGCCGCGTACCGAAGGACAGGATGGCGACGCCCTTGCCCTCGCGGACGATACGGCCTTTGCCGATCTCCAGCACCTCGCCGCGCTCCGGCATCTCGACGCCCACGCCCTCACCACGGGGGAAGCGGAAAGCGATCGGCCCGTCGTCATGCGCGACGGCGGTGGCGACCATGTGCTTCAGCTCTGCCTCGTCGGCGGCGGCCATCACCACGAAGCCCGGCAGGTTCGCAAGGAAGGCGATGTCGAAAGACCCCGCGTGCGTCGCGCCGTCGGCGCCGACCAGCCCGGCGCGGTCGATGGCGAAGCGCACCGGCAGCCGCTGGATCGCGACGTCGTGCACCACCTGATCGTACCCCCGCTGCAAGAAGGTCGAGTACATCGCGCAGAACGGTTTCATCCCGCCAGCGGCCAGCGCCGCCGAGAAGGTGACGCCATGCTGTTCCGCGATACCGACGTCGAAACAGCGGCGAGGGAAGCGTTCGGCGAACAGGTTCAGCCCGGTGCCGTCCGGCATCGCGGCAGTCACGGCGCAGACCTTGGAATCGCGTTCGGCCTCGTCTATCAGCGCCTGCGCGAAGACCTTGGTGTAGGACGGCGCGTTCGACACCGCCTTCTTCTGCTTGCCGGTCACCATGTCGAAGGTCGACACGCCATGCCCCTTGTCGGCGGCATCCTCGGCGGGGGCATAGCCCTTGCCCTTCTTGGTGATGACGTGGATCAGGACCGGCCCGGTGGACCGCGCCTTGACCGTCCGCAGCACCGGCAGCAACTGGTCAAGGTCGTGGCCGTCGATCGGGCCGATGTAGCTGAAGCCCAGTTCCTCGAACAGGGTGCCGCCGACGGCCATGCCCTTCAGCATCTCTTTCGCGCGGCGCGCGCCTTCCTGGAACGGTTCGGGCAGGAACCCGACCGCGCCCTTGGCGACCGCTTTCAGTTCTTGAAACGGACCTTCGGTATAAAGACGCGTCAGATAGGACGACATGGCGCCCACCGGGGGCGCGATGCTCATTTCGTTGTCGTTCAGGATCACGAACAGCCGCTTGCCCAGATGGCCCGCGTTGTTCATCGCCTCATAGGCCATGCCCGCGCTCATCGCGCCGTCGCCGATCACCGCGATGGCGTCGCCCAGCGACGGGTCGGGCGCGCCGCCCAGATCGCGCGCGACGGCAAAGCCCAGCGCGGCGGAAATCGAGGTGGACGAATGCGCCGCGCCGAACGGGTCGTAGGGCGATTCCGACCGTTTGGTGAAGCCCGACAGGCCGTCCTTCTGGCGCAGCGTGCGGATGCGGTCGCGGCGCCCGGTCAGGATCTTGTGCGGATAGCACTGGTGCGACACGTCCCAGATCAGCCGGTCGCGCGGCGTGTCGAACACCGAATGGATCGCGACGGTCAGTTCCACCACGCCCAGACCCGCGCCAAGATGCCCGCCGGTCTCGGACACGGCCGAGATCGTTTCCTGCCGCAGTTCGTCGGCGACGCGGTGCAGCTCGGCATCGCTAAGCGCCTTCAGGTCCGAAGGCAGGTGCACGCGGTCCAGCGTCGGGGTCTCGGGTCGGTTCGACATCAGTCACTGGCCCTCCGGGGCCACTCGCCTAGTTCTGGCGGGCGATAACGAAACGGGCCGCCTGCCGCAAGTTCTCTGCCGCCGCACCGTAGGGTTCAAGCGCGGCCTCGCCGTCTTCGATCAACGCCTTCGCGCGGGCTTTCGCCCCGTCGAGCCCCAGAAGCGAGACGAACGTGGCCTTCCCGGCGTCCGCATCCTTGCCGACGCGCTTGCCGGTGGCGGCGGCATCGCCCTCGACATCCAAGATGTCGTCCGCGATCTGGAAAGCAAGGCCGATGGCGCGCGCATAGCGTCGCAGCGGCGCGGGGTCGGCCGGCCCTAGGATGGCGCCCGCCTCGCACGACCATTCGATCAGCGCACCGGTCTTGTTGCCCTGCAACTCGATGATCTGGTCCAGCGTCAGCGGGGTCGCGGCGGTCTCGGCGGCGATATCCTGCGCCTGCCCCAGCACCATGCCACGCGCCCCGGCGGCCCGCGCCAGCGTGCCGGTCAGCGCGATGCGCACATCCGCGCCGCCCAGCGCGTCGCGGGCCAGCAGTTCGAACGCCAGCGATTGCAGCGCGTCCCCCACCAGCACGGCGGTCGCCTCGTCCCACTTGACGTGAACGGTCGGCTGGCCGCGCCGCAGGTCGTCGTCGTCCATGCAGGGCAAGTCATCGTGAACAAGGCTGTAGGCGTGCAGCGCCTCGATCGCGGCGGCGGCGTGGACCGATTGCGCATCGGGGATGCCGAACAGCGAGGCGGTTTCCATCACGAGAAAACCGCGCAGGCCCTTTCCGCCGCCGACCGTGTAGCGCATTCCATGCACGACGGGCAGATCCGCCCAGCCGTCCATCGCAGTGCCGAGACAGGCGTTCACCTGCCGCGCGCACTCTTTCAGCCTGTCGTCAAAGCTCATTGCGGGTCGAACGGAGCCGTCCCCTTCGGCGCGCCGGTCTCGTCGAGGGTGATGGCCGCGACCTTCTCCTCGGCGTCCTTCAGCTTTTCTTCGCACCGCTTCTTCAGCGCCGCGCCGCGTTCGTACAGCGCGATGGATTTCTCAAGCTCGACGTCGCCGGATTCCAGCTGGCCGACCACGCCTTCCAATTCGCGCATGGCTTCTTCGAAACTCATCTCGGAAACGGGCTTGTCGGTCACTGCGAAAACTCCATCAGGCCATCCACATGCGCCGCCACCCCGGCGGCCAGCGCCTGAAGATCATATCCCCCTTCCAAAGTCGAGACCACGCGCCCCCCGCACACCTCTGCCGCGACGGTGCAGATGGCCCGCGTGACCCACGCGAAATCGTCGGTGTTCCATTCCAGCTGCGCCAGCGGATCGGCGGCATCGGCATCGAACCCGGCCGAGATGATGATCAATTCCGGCGCGAAATCGCGGACGGCGGGCAAGATGATGTCGCCCCAGGCGCGGCGCATCTCGGCCCCGCCGGTTCCCGGCGCCAGCGGCACGTTCATCACGTTGCCGGACGCCCCGGTCTCGGACGCATCGCCGGTGCCGGGGTACAGGGGCACCTGATGGCTGGACGCAAAGAACGCGCGCGGTTCCGCCCACAGCAGATCCTGCGTGCCATTGCCGTGGTGCACGTCGAAATCCAACACCGCGACCCGGGTCAGCCCGTGGTGATCCAGCGCCCGCTTTGCCCCGATGGCCGCGTTGCCGAACAGGCAAAAGCCCATCGACCGCGCGGTTTCGGCGTGGTGCCCGGGCGGGCGCATGGCGACGAAGGTATTGCCGACCTCGCCCGCCAGCACCGCATCGACGGCAGCGCAAACGCCGCCCAAACCGCGCAATGCAGGCTCTAACGAGCCCGCAGAGACATGCGTATCCGGGTCCAGCGACCGAATGCCCTTGGCTGGTATCGCCGCCTCGATCCCCGCGATGTAGTCCTCGGGATGACAGCGCAGGATCTCGGCCCGGTCGCCCACGGGCGCCTTGCGCCGATCCAGCGCATCGAACCGGGCGGCCGACAGGGCCTCTGTCACGGCCTCGTACCGCGCGACGCGTTCGGGGTGTCCCGGCGGCGTGACGTGATCAAGGGATGACGCGTGCGTGAAAAGCGCGGTAACCATGCTGTGCCCTCAAGCGAAAGTGGTCCCCCGATGAAAACCAGAATTGCCGCCGTCCTTCTAGCCCTTGCCTGCGCAGCCCCCGCCGATGCGCAGAACGTGGTCGACGGCGCATTGTCCGACCTGAACGGCGACGGGCTGAGGGAACGTTTCACGCTGCTGCACTATCCCGGCGCCGACACCGCCGACCTGATCATCGAGGATACCGGAACGGGGCGCATCACGGCGCATGACTTCGTGCAGTCCCCGGACGTGCCGGGGCGCATCGCGTCGGTCGATGTGGCGCCGAACGGGTCGATCCGCGTGCATTCGTTGAACGAAAGCATCGGCCGCGGGCGGTGGCGTCAGACGCTGACCATCGCGTTCCGCGACGGGGCCTATCGCGTCGCGGGGCTGACCTATGAATATTACGACACGCTGGACCTTGCGGCCTTCGGGGGCTGCGACCTGAACTTTCTGAACGGCAAGGGTTTTGCATGGCACGGGACCCGCACCCGCACCGCGATGACCCACGACAACGCCGCTGTGCCCATGGTCGATTGGTCTGATAGCACGCCGCTTCCTGCGGTCTGCATCGCGCCCTGACGGGCGTGCCGCCCAAATTCTGTGCACCCGCACCGCGACGCATCCCCGTGACAACGCGTTGATAATCCCCGCGTTGTAAAACGCGGATACAGACCGCAACGTGACCGAAAACGCGGGGGACACTTTATGCCAAACGTCGACATGCTGGTGATCGGCTCGGGACCGGCCGGGCGCCGCGCCGCCGTCCAGTCCGCCAAGCTTGGGAAATCCGTGCTGGTGGTGGATCGCGGGCGCCGTCTGGGTGGCGTGTCCGTCCACACCGGAACCATCCCCTCGAAAACCCTGCGCGAAACCGTGCTGAACCTGTCCGGCTGGCGCGAACGCGGGTTCTATGGCCGGGGCTATCGCGTGAAGCAGGACATCACGGCCAGCGACCTGATGCAGCGGCTGCACAAGACGCTGGATCACGAGGTCGAGGTGCTTCAGCACCAGTTCATGCGCAACATGGTCCAATCCGCCAGCGGAGAGGCACGGTTCGTCGACCAGAACCATGTCGAACTTACGGAAGACGACGGCGACACCGTGCACGTCACCTTCGACAAGGCCCTGATCGCCACCGGCACGCGGCCGTTCCGGCCAGATCATGTGCCGTTCGACGACACGCGCGTGTTCGACAGCGACTCGATCCTTGAAATCCCCGCCCTGCCGCGCAGCATGACGGTGATCGGCGGCGGGGTCATCGGGGTGGAATACGCGACCATCTTCTCGGCGCTCGACGTGCCGGTGACGCTGATTGAATCGCGCGAGTCGATCCTGAACTTCGTCGATACCGAGATCGTGGACGACTTCATCCACCAGATGCGTGACCGGGGCATCGTCATCCGGCTTGGCGCCACCGTGGACACGATCGAAAAGGCGGATACCGGCATCACCGTCGCGCTGACCGACGGCCGCAAGGTCCGGTCAGAGGTTCTGCTGTTCGCCGCGGGCCGGTCCGGCAGCGTCGAGGCTTTGAACCTGCCCGCCATCGGCGTCGAACCCGACAAGCGCGGGCGCATCAAGGTGGACCCGAAGACGTTCCAGACCTCGGCCCCGAACATCTATGCCGCCGGGGACATCATCGGCTTTCCGTCGCTGGCCTCGACCTCGATGGAACAGGGCCGTGTTGCCGCCTGCCACGCCTTCGACATGCCGCCCCCTCCGGCGCCGGCCACGTTTCCCTATGGCATCTACGCGGTCCCCGAGATTTCCACCGTCGGCCAGTCAGAGGACGAGGTACGCGCGTCCGGCGTGCCCTATGAATGCGGTATCGCCCGCTTCCGCGAGACGTCGCGGGGACACATCATGGGGGTCGACGCCGGTTTCCTGAAGCTGATCTTCGCACTGGACGACCGTCGCCTGCTGGGCGCGCACATCGTCGGCGAAGGCGCGACCGAACTGATCCACATCGGACAGGCGGTCATCAACCTTGGCGGCGGCGTGGATTTCTTCGTCGAGAACACGTTCAACTATCCGACCCTTGCCGAAGCCTACAAGGTCGCGGGTCTGGATGCGTGGAACCGGATGGGTCAGCCCGAACCGGGCCAGTAGTCGGGCCTGTAATCGGGCCAGTGATAAGATCAGTGACCGGGCGCCCCTCAAGGCACCCGGTCTGGGTATCTTACGCGAAAGCGACTTCGGCGCCGTCCAGCCCGATACGCGCACGCACCGAAGCTGGCAGCAGGCGCGCCGACGCGATGCGCGGCAGGTCGAGTTCGGCAATCGCCGGCTCGTCGCCGTACAGCGCAACGTATTCGCCGTAGTTGTCGAACGACCGGCGCGCGACGTGATCGACGTAGCTTTCGGTTTCCGCGCCTTCGGCAATCAGGATCTCCTGACGGTCCAGCTCGATGTGGTAGAACGTGGTGCGTTCTTCCATCTCGGCCAGCGGCACGAAGTCGATGTCGGCCCCGTTCACCAGCGCCGAAGCGTTGCACAGCGCGCCGTCCAGCAGCATCGCGTGATCGGCGGTGACGGTCAGGTCGCGCGCGGGAACGTTTTCGCCCAGCGAACCGGCACGGAACCGGACCGGGGTCAGACGCTCGGCCGGGGCGAAGGTTTTGTGGATGGTGGTGTGACCGACCCACTTCACGGCAACGTCGCGGCCATCCGCCGTGCGCACCATGTCGCCGGTTTTCAGGTCCTCGACCGCACAGGTGCCGTCCGGGGTCGCAATTTGCGTGCCAACGCCGAAGCAGGTGACGTCGTAGGTGTAGGGCGTGGTGGTGTCGACGGTCAGCTCTTGGCCGGGCGTCAGGTCATCTCTGTCTGTGAACAGGTAGTTGCTGCCGGTGTACTGAGCCACGACGCCGTAATTCGGGATCGTGCCCATTAGGGTCCATCCAGACACGCTGGCTTCTTGGTGCTCCATCGCGTCGCCCACGACCGTAACACTGTCGTTCGCTCCGTCTTGCGTATCAACAAATGTGATGGTTTGTGCACTCGTACTGCCGACCGTGTAAGTCGTCCCGGAAAGGGTGCCTAGACTGTATTAGGTGAACGTTTGAGACATTCTGTCTTCTCCTGCTTTTTGACCTCAAGCATGTTTCTACACACCTCCATTTTATTAACAAGATAAATTGATAAGGATCTTCTGACGTCACCTGCTGTCGGGGGGCCGGTATGTAATGCATCCGCGTCTTGTCGAAGGCATCGTGGTCACGTCGATTAACACTTCGATAAAGAACGCAGTCGGGTGATCTGAGCGCCGATCGCGCGGTTCAATGACGCCACCCGTCGGAACAAGTTCTCAGATTAGCTTGGCCGACATCGAGACGGCTTTTCGCGACATTGCTGGTCGAATGCCAACACCTTCGCATTAGCCGTTTGGTTTTGTGGAAGGCCGCTAAGGATTCGGGCTCTTTCCAAGGACCTGCGGACTGGAAAGGCGCAGCGCGCGGGACAACTTTTGCCCACCCGCCTAGTGGGGATGTCCGGGCCCATTTGCGCGGGCCCGGACGAAAGATCAGGCGAAGGCCATGTGCTGGGTATCGAGCCCGATACGCGCACGCACCGAAGCCGGCAGCAGGCGCGCCGACGCGATGCGCGGCAGGTCGAGTTCGGCAATCGCCGGCTCGTCGCCGTACAGCGCAACGTATTCGCCGTAGTTGTCGAACGACCGGCGCGCGACGTGATCGACGTAGCTTTCGGTTTCCGCGCCTTCGGCAATCAGGATCTCCTGACGGTCCAGCTCGATGTGGTAGAACGTGGTGCGTTCTTCCATCTCGGCCAGCGGCACGAAGTCGATGTCGGCCCCGTTCACCAGCGCCGAAGCGTTGCACAGCGCGCCGTCCAGCAGCATCGCGTGATCGGCGGTGACGGTCAGGTCGCGCGCGGGGACGTTGTCGCCCAGCGAACCGGCACGGAACCGGACCGGGGTCAGACGCTCGGCCGGGGCGAAGGTTTTGTGGATGGTGGTGTGACCGACCCACTTCACGGCAACGTCGCGGCCATCCGCCGTGCGCACCATGTCGCCGGTCTTCAGGTCCTCGACCGCACACATGCCGTCCGGCGTCGCGATCAGCGTGCCAGCAGCAAAGCAAGTGACGTCGTAGGTGTAGGGCGTGGTGGTGTCGACGGTGAGAACGGTGGCGTCGGCGACCGACTGGATTTCAGTGAAAAGATAGTCGTCGCCTTCCACTTCGATCACCACGCCAAGGTCGGTGACGGTGCCTTTGAAGATATTGCTGGTGTCGCCCGAACTGGCGATGCGGACATTGTCGCCAACCGCGGTCTCTTCGTCGAACGTACCGTCGGCCAGATCATCGAACGTGATGGAGAAGTTCGTATACCCGCCAGAAACCGTGAAATCGGTGCCATCGAAAGTACCCGAGTAGAACCCGGAAAAAGTCTGAGGCATTTAAGTGCTCCTTGTGCTTCGGGATGGAGCTAGCGCAATGATGACAAAGGGAAAAGAAATTAATATGTTCTTAGGAAATCGTGATTGACCCTTGGGTTGAGAACCGATTCGCGTAGCGGTTGAGGGCGCTACGTCACCAATCAGTCCGCCCTTCAAAATCAAGGCCAACAGCAGCTTCGGCCGCTCCGGCCAAGGGCGATCGCGGTCCCGCGCTGGCAGCGGCCAGACGGTCTAAACTTCGATCCTCATAGCCAGATCACCGGCGGGCGACGTCAATCCGGCGCCAGCATGTATCCAGCCCCGCGCACCGTCTGCAGATAGCGCGGCTGCTTTGGGTCGGCCTCCAGCTTGCGGCGCAGGCGGGTGATCTGGACGTCGACCGCGCGCTCCTGCGCCTGACCGCGGTCGCGGCCAAGATCCTCGACCAGCTTGGCGCGGCTGACCGGCTCTCCCGGCTGGGTCGAGAAGATCTTCATAAGCTGCGCCTCTGTCGCGGTCAGCCGGATCGGCTCGTCGCCGTGCCACATCTCGCCCCGGTCCACGTCGTACCGGATTTCACCCAGCTTCAGATATTTCGGCCCCTCGCCGTTCTCGGTGGGGGCCGATGGGACGCGCCGCAGGATCGCGTTGATCCGCAACAGCAGTTCCTTCGGCTCGAACGGCTTGGCCAGATAGTCGTCGGCCCCGGCCTCCAGCCCGGCGATCCTGTCCTCTGTCTCGCCCTTGGCGGTCAGCAGCAGGATCGGCGTCGTCAGCGCCTCGCGCAGGGACCGGGTCAGCGATACGCCATCCTCGCCCGGCATCATGACGTCCAGCACCAGCATGTCGAATTCCAGTCCCGACAGCAGGCGGCGGGCCTGCGCCGCGTCGCGCGCGGCGGACACAAGAAAGCCGTGGCGGATCAGGAATTTCTGCAAAAGGTTCCGGATCCGCTCGTCATCGTCGACGATCAGCAGGTGGGCGTCCGGCGCCGTCATGTGCCGGACTCTTTCAGCCGGTTGAAGTGTCGCCGCATCTCGGGATCCATCATCGCCTCCAGCACCGTGCGGAACCCGGCGACGGCCTCCGGCCCCGCGTGCCGGAAGGCGTCGCGCATCCGCGCCCTCTGCGCCGTCGACAATTTCGCCTCCAGCGCCTCGCCCTTCTCGGTGAGGTACAGGTGCCGCTCGCGCTTGTCACGCGCGCCGATCCTGCTTTCGACCAGCCCGTCCTCGATCAGGGTGCGCAAAACCCTGTTCAGGGACTGTTTCGTCACGCCAAGGATGTGAAGCAGGTTGTTTACCGTGGTCCCCGGCGCGCGATGGATGAAGTGGACCGCCCGGTGATGCGCCCGGCCATATTCAAGATCGCCAAGGATGCGGTCGGGATCCGCCGTAAAGCCGCGATAGGCGAAATACATCGCCTCGATCGCCTTGCGAAGCTGTTCGTCCGTCAGGAAAAGGAGACTTTCGCCCCCCGGCGCAGCCGCGCCACCGCCTTCTGCCATAGATCCGTCCGTCGTTCACAATCTGCTTTCAGACTAGGCATTTTATGTCAGCCTTGTTGACATTCCAAGAGCCGACTGGTACCGAATCGCAGATTTTGCGCAACTTTATGTCCGATGCGGACATATCCCACGCAATTTCCGAACCGACAGCGCAATGGAAGGATAGAACAATGGCTGGCGCTTATGATAACCGCGATGGCTACATTTGGATGGACGGGAAGCTTGTGCCGTGGCGCGACGCGAACGTACACGTCCTGACCCATGCCCTTCACTATGCGTCGTCGGTGTTCGAGGGCGAGCGCTGCTACAACGGCAAGATCTTCCTTGGCCGCAAGCATTCCGAGCGACTTCTGTTCTCCGGCCGCGAGCTGGATATGGAAATCCCCTATACAGTCGACCAGATCGAGGAAGCGAAATACGCGACGCTGAAGGCCAATAACCTGACCGACGCCTACGTTCGGGCCGTCGCATGGCGCGGCGCGGGCGAAGACATGGGCGTCAGCTCGGCCAAGAACCCCGTCCGCATGGCCGTGGCCTGCTGGGAATGGGGCGCTATCCGACCGAGGCAGAAGTCGATGCCGACATGATCAACGCCGGGAAAGAAACCGTAACCGCCAGCGTAGGCGCGTCAATTTTCAGCTCTGCAGAAAGCTTTGCCA
>NZVC01000029.1 GCA_002701395.1 Maritimibacter sp.
GCAAGTTCGCCGCCTACTGGGGCACGAACAACGTCGACCACCAGGCGCGGATCTGCCACTCCACCACCGTTGCGGGCGTTGCGAACACATGGGGCTACGGCGCCATGACCAACAGCTACAACGACATCCACAACAGCCGTGCGATCTTCATCATCGGCGGCAACCCCGCCGAGGCGCACCCGGTGTCGCTGCAGCACGTGCTGCGCGCGAAGGAACAGAACAACGCGCCGCTGATTGTCTGCGACCCGCGCTTTACCCGCACCGCCGCCCACGCGGACGAATACGTGCGGTTCCGTCCGGGGTCGGACGTGGCGCTGGTCTGGGGCATCCTGTGGCACATCTTCGAGAACGGCTGGGAAGACCGCGAATTCATCCGCACCCGCGTCTGGGGCATGGACGAGATCCGCGACGAGGTCGCCAAGTGGACCCCAGAAGAGGTCGAGCGCGTCACCGGCACGCCCGGCTCGCAGCTTGAGCGCGTCGCGCGCACGCTGGCCAACAACCGTCCCGGCACCGTGATCTGGTGCATGGGCGGCACCCAGCACACCAACGGCAACAACAACACCCGCGCCTACTGCATCCTGCAGCTTGCGCTGGGGAACATGGGCGTCGCCGGCGGCGGCACCAACATCTTCCGCGGCCACGACAACGTGCAGGGCGCGACCGACCTTGGCGTTCTGGCCGACACGCTGCCGGGCTACTACGGCCTGAGCGATGGCGCCTGGGCGCACTGGGCCCGCGTGTGGGAGGAAGACCCCGAGTGGCTGAAAGGCCGGTTCTCGGACGCGACCTTCGACGACACGCCGATCATGAACCTGAACGGCATTCCGGTGTCGCGCTGGATCGACGGTGTTCTGGAAGACCCCGAGAACATCGACCAGCCCGACAACACCAAGGTCATGGTTCTGTGGGGCCACGCGCCCAACTCGCAGACCCGTATGCCCGAGATGAAGACGGCGATGGAAAAGCTCGACATGCTTGTCGTGGTGGACCCGTACCCGACCGTTTCGGCCATCCTGCATGACCGCACCGACGGCGTGTACCTGCTGCCGGCCGCGACGCAGTTCGAGACCTACGGCTCGGTCACCGCGTCGAACCGGTCGCTGCAATGGCGCCAGCAGGTCGTCGAGCCGCTGTTCGAGTCGCTGCCCGACCATGTCATCATGCACAAGTTCGCCACCAAGTTCGGCTTCGCCGACCGGATCTTCCGGAACATCGAAGTGAACGGCGAGGAGCCGTTGGTCGAGGACCTGACCCGCGAGTTCAACCGCGGCATGTGGACCATCGGCTATACCGGCCAGTCGCCGGAGCGGATGAAGATGCACATGGAGAACCAGCACACCTTCGACCGCACCACGCTGCGCGCCAACGGCGGGCCTGCCGACGGTGACTTCTACGGTATGCCGTGGCCCTGCTGGGGCACCGCCGAGATGAACCACCCCGGTTCGGCCAACCTGTACGACGTGTCGCTGCCGGTGGCCGAAGGCGGCATGGGCTTCCGTGCCCGCTTTGGCGTGGAACGCGACGGCGACAACCTGCTGGCCGACGGCGTTGCGCCGGTGGGCTCGGAAATCCCGGACGGGTACCCCGAGTTCACCATGCAAATGCTGATGGACCTTGGCTGGGACGGTGACCTGACCGACGAAGAGCGCGCCGTGATCGAGCGTGTCGCCGGGTACGAGGCGCCGGAAGAGGCCGACGAGGGTCAGGAAGAGGTCGGCGAGACCTCGCAGCAGGGCGAACGGCCCAGCGACTATGCCGAAAGCGTCGGTGGCGTGAACTGGAAGACCGACCTGTCGGGCGGCATCCAGCGCGTTGCCATCGCTCACGGCTGTGCGCCCTACGGCAACGCCAAGGCCCGCGCCGTGGTCTGGACCTTCCCGGATCCGGTTCCGCTGCACCGCGAGCCGCTGTACTCCAACCGTCGCGACCTCGTGGCTGACTACCCGACCTATCAGGACAAGAAGTTCTGGCGGGTGCCGACCATGTACGCCTCGATCCAGGAGAACGACTTCTCGGAAGAATACCCGATCATCCTCACCTCTGGCCGACTGGTCGAGTACGAGGGCGGCGGGGACGAGACCCGGTCGAACCCCTGGCTGGCCGAGCTTCAGCAGGACATGTTCATCGAGATCAACCCGCGTGACGCCAACGATCTTGGCATCCGCGACGGGTCGCAGGTCTGGGTGGAAGGTCCGGAAGGCGGTCGTGTCCGGGTGATGGCGATGGTGACGCCCCGCGTCGATGCGGGCGTGGCGTTCATGCCTTTCCACTTCGGCGGCTACTACCAGGGCGAGGACCTTCGGTCCAAGTACCCGGACGGTGCCGATCCCTACGTGCTTGGCGAAAGCACCAACACTGCGCAGACGTACGGCTATGACTCGGTCACCCAGATGCAAGAGACCAAAGCCACCCTCTGCAAGATCATGCCGGCGTAAGGAGAGACACACATGGCACGAGCTAAATTCCTCTGCGATGCCGAACGCTGCATCGAGTGCAACGCCTGCGTCACCGCGTGCAAGAACGAGCACGAAGTTCCGTGGGGCATCAACCGTCGCCGGGTGGTGACCATTCAGGACGGCCAGCCGGGCGAACGCTCGATCTCGGTCGCCTGTATGCACTGCTCGGACGCGCCCTGCATGGCCGTCTGCCCGGTGGACTGCTTCTACCAGACCTCGGACGGTGTGGTGCTGCACTCCAAGGACCTGTGCATCGGCTGCGGCTATTGCTTCTACGCGTGCCCCTTCGGCGCGCCGCAGTACCCGCAGGCCGGTAACTTCGGGTCGCGCGGCAAAATGGACAAGTGCACCTTCTGCGCCGGTGGCCCGGAAGAGAACAATTCCACCGCCGAGTTCCAGAAGTATGGCCGCAACCGGATCGCGGAAGGCAAACTGCCGATCTGCGCCGAGATGTGTTCCACCAAGGCCCTGCTGGCTGGCGACGGTGACGTCGTGTCCGCGATCTACCGCGAACGCGTGGTGGCCCGTGGCTTCGGCTCGGGTGCTTGGGGCTGGGGCACCGCCTACGACCAGAAGGGCGGCTAAGGCCTTCTTTCCGGACATTGGGAAAACGTGCGCGGCCCCTTGGACGGGGCCGCGTGCAGTTCAAGTAACTCCCTGGCGCGAAGGGGAAATTCTATGATCCGTACGATCCTTGCCCGTCTCATGGTGGCACTGGTGGTTTCCGTCACCATGCTGCCCCTCGCGCTGCCGCTGGCCGCGCAAGAAGTCGACCGTCCCGAAACCGAAGGCAGCCCGACCGGCGGCGCCCCGACGCTGGAGGACATCCTTGCCCGCCAGCGCGGCGAGACCGTGGACGACAGCGACCGGCGCGCGAACATCGGCGATCCGGACAGCGCGGCGTCGATCGCCGATCAGCTTGGCACGCTCGGCGGCGCCTCTGACCCCGACCTGTGGCGGTCGATCCGCTTCAACGAAGAACCGAACATGAGCGTCTCGGCGGGCGGCGACGTCGCCAAGGTGCTGGTGCAGGACGGCGGCATGGCGTGGTACAATTTCCGCGCGGGCCCGCTGCGCGAATATGGCGGCTGGCTGCTGATCGGCACCATCGCGGTGCTGGCGCTGTTCTTCCTGATCCGGGGCCGCATCCGCATCGACGGCGGCAAATCCGGGCGGACCGTCACCCGGTTCCAGTTCATCGAACGGATGGCGCACTGGACGCTGGCCGGCTCGTTCATCCTGCTGGGCCTGACCGGGCTGCTGACCCTGTTCGGCCGCGTCGCGATCGCGCCCTACCTTGGACTTGATGCGAATGCGTGGCTGCTGCACATCTCGAAGCTGATCCACAACAACGTGTCCTGGGCCTTTATGGTCTCGCTGGTGGTGGTCTTCGTGATGTGGGTCGCCCACAATATCCCGAACAAGACCGACCTTGTCTGGATCAAGCAGGCCGGCGGCATCATCGGCAAGAACCACCCCCCGGCGAAGAAGTTCAACTTCGGTCAGAAGATCATCTTCTGGTCGGTGATCGTGCTGGGTGTCTCGGTCTCGGTGTCGGGGCTGTCGCTGCTGTTCCCGTTCGAGCTGCCGCTGTTCGCCAAGACCTTCGGCATCCTGAACGACACGGGCCTGCCGCAGTGGGCGGGCTATGGCCCGCTGCCCACCGCGCTGGCGCCGCAGGAAGAGATGCAGTTCGCCCAGCTGTGGCACGCCATCGTGGCCTTCGTGATGATGGCGATCATCCTTGCCCACATCTACATCGGCACCGTCGGCATGGAAGGCGCGTTCGATGCGATGGGCTCGGGCGAGGTGGACGAAGAGTGGGCGCACCAGCACCACGCGATCTGGCTGGAAGAGGTGAAAGAGCGCGAGGCTTCGGCCCCGAAGGGCGGCACCACCACCCCGGCAGAGTAACGCGGTGATGCGGGCGCTGATCGGCGCCGCGATCCTTGCCGCCGTCATGGCGGACCGGGGCGCGGCGCAGGATTTCACAACGCTGAAGGGGCACGGCGGGCCGGTCATGGGCATCGCCGTGTCCGAGGATGGCACGGTGGCGACGGCGAGTTTCGACAACTCGGCCGCGCGCTGGACCGGCCGCACGCCCGCGTGGCTGGAAGGGCACGACGCGGCGGTGACCGTGGTGGCCTTCGTGGATGAAACGCGCATCGTGTCCGGCGGCGACGATTTCACCGTCCGGCTTTGGCAGGACGGGCAGGGCCGCCTGCTGGGCGAACACCTTGGCAAGGTCACCGCGCTCGCGGTGTCTCCGGACGGGGCGACCGTGGCCAGCGGCAGCTGGGACGGCTCGATCCTGCTGCACCCGCTGGCCGAGGGCGAGACGCGCACGCTGGCCGACCCGCGCAGCGGCGTGAACGCGGTGGCCTTCTCGGCCGATGGCGGCACGCTGTACGCGGGCACGATGGACGGCGCGCTGCTGGCCTACGACCTGTCGACCGACGACACCCCCACGGTGCTGGTTGAACACGGCTTTGGCGTGAACGAGGTGATCGCGGGCGACGGCTGGATCGCCTATGGCGCGGTCGACGGCGGCACGCGGGTCATCGACGCGGCCACCGGCACGCAGATCGCGGATTTCACGCTGGACCGCAGGCCGATCCTGTCGATGGCATGGGACGCGGGCACCGCGCAGCTCGCCGTCGGGGACGGGCAGGGGTACATCATGGTGGTGGACACCACCGGCTGGACCATCGCCCGCGATTTCCGCGCCACCCGGCAGGGGCCGGTCTGGGCGCTGGACTTCTCGCCCGACGGGCAGACGCTTTATGCCGGCGGGCTGGACGACGTGGTCTATGCTTGGCCCGTGGCCGCGCTGGACACGTTCGAACCGGCGATGGGGCAAGAGCGAAGCTTTCTGCGCGACGCCGACACGATGCCGAACGGCGAACGCCAGTTCATGCGCAAGTGCTCGATCTGTCACGCGCTGGAACCGGGCCCCTCGCGCAAGGCCGGGCCGACGCTGTACGGCGTGTTCGGGCGGCAGGCGGGCACCGTCGCGGACTACCCCTATTCGCCAAGGCTGGACGGATCCGATATCGTCTGGACCGAAGAGACCATAGACGACCTGTTCGAAATCGGTCCGGACCACTACATACCGGGTTCGAAGATGCCCATGCAGGTGATCGCGGGCGAGAACGACCGCGCCGATCTTGTCGCCTACCTTCGGCAGGCGACCGCAAAGGAGACTGACCAATGAAGGCAATGTTCACCGGCTTCGTGGCCATCGCGGTGATCGCGGTCGGCGCGCATTTCGCGCTGGAGAACGCGGGGTTCTCGTCGCAGGACGTCAACAGCGGCAACAGCGTGCGGCTGGACTAGGGGCGTGTCGGCAGAGCCGATTACCTACGGCAGCGAAATGGCCGACGCGTCGATCCTTGTGATCGACGACGAGATCGGCATGCGCAACTTCCTGACCAAGATCCTTGAACCGCGCTGCAAGCTTGTCGAGCAGGCGGGTTCTGCCGCGCAGGCCGAGGCGCTGCTGGACAAGCGGCACTTCGACCTTGTGATCCTGGACAACGTGATGCCGCGCAAATCCGGGCTGGCGTGGATCGCGGAACAGCGGCGCGTGGGCTTCTACGCCGACGCCATCATGATCACCGCCTATGCCGATCTTGAAACGGTGATCGAGGCGATGCGCGCCGGCGTGTCTGACTTCGTGCTGAAACCGTTCCGGTCGAACCAGATCCTGACCGCCGTGGCGCGGGTGCTGGACCGCAAGAACCTGCGGCGCGAGAACTATCTTCTGCGCCACGAACTGCTGGCCGAGGCATCCAACGCGCGCGGCAAGCTGGTCGGCACCTCGCCCGCGCTGGAAGAGGTCCGCGCGATGCTGGGCAAGCTGTCGGCGCTTCCGACGCCGGTTCTGTTCACCGGCGAAAGCGGCACCGGCAAGGAACTGGCGGCGCGCACGCTGCACACGATGTCGGACCGGGGCGAACGGCCGTTCGTGGCGGTCAACTGCGCCTCGATCCCGCCCGACCGCATCGCCGAGGAACTGTTCGGCGCGATCGGCGCCGACGGGCGCCCGCGCGACGGCCTGCTGCGCCACGCCGACGGCGGCACGCTGTTCTTCGACGAGGTGGCGCAGATGCCCGAGCCGCTTCAGGTCGCGCTGCTGCGGGTGCTGGAGGACCACCGCGTCCGCCCCGTCGGCGCCGAACGCGAATTGCCGCTGGACCTGCGCTTTCTGTTCGCGACGAACGACGATCTTGACCGTCTGGTGGCCGAGGGGAAATTCCGCGCCGACCTGTATCACCGGATCAACGTGGTCGGCATCCGGATGCCGTCGCTTCGGGATCGGGCGGACGACATCGTGGAACTGGCGACGCTGTTCATGATGAAGTTCTCGCAGTCGATGGGAAAATCCGAGCTGGCGCTGGACGAAGAGACCTTGCTGAAGCTGCGGCTGTACGACTGGCCGGGCAACGTGCGCGAACTGCGCAACCTTGTGGAGCGGTCGGTGATCCTTGGCCAGTTCCCCGAGGAATTCCGCGGCGCCGGAGAGATCACCGGCGCCCGCGCGGTCGAGGATCTGGACCTTGTCGTACAGCGCCACATCCTGCACATGCTGGACCGCTGCGGCGGCAACCGCGCCGAGACCGCGCGCCGTCTGGGCGTGTCGCGCAAGACCATCGACCGCAAGCTGGCCGCCTGGGCCATCGACTAGGGGCGCTGGTGCCGAGGCGAAGGAGGGGGCGCTGCCCCCGCCGCTGCGCGGCTCCCCCGAGGTATTTTACAAGAGAAGAAGGGCCGGGGCGTCAGTCTTCGGATGGCGCGGTGGCCGGAAGCCACACGGTGAAGCGCGCGCCGCTTTCGTGGTTCTCGGCGGTGATCAGGCCGCCCGCGCGCTGCACAAGGCTTTGGCTGATTGACAGGCCAAGCCCGGTGCCTTCGCCCTGTTTCGTCGTGAAGAAGGGGTCGAAGACCGACGCCAGCCGGTCCGGCGGGATGCCGGGGCCGGTGTCCTCGACCACGAGGGCGACGCCGTCCGTGCCGTCGCGCGGTTCGGGGCCTAGTTCCAAAAGCAGGCGTCCCGCGTCGCCCATCGCCTGCACCGCGTTGACGATCAGGTTGATCACCACCTGCTGAAGCTCGCCGGGTTCGATGCGCACCTCGGGGCACGGGCTGAAGCGGGTGGTGACGGTGATGTCCTTGCGGGCGAAGACGTGTTCGACCAGCGTCAGGCAATCCGCCACCAGCGGGCCCGGATCGACCGCGTTGTCGTAGCCCGCGTAGTCGCCCGGGCGGGCGAATTGCAACAGCTTGCCGACGATGGCGCCGATCCGCATCACCTGCCGGTCGATCAGGGCGAGTTCGGTGTCCACCGGTTTTGCCGCGTCGCCCAGCGTTTCGCGCATCACGTCGACATTGCCCTGGATCACCGCGACGGGGTTGTTGATCTCGTGCGCGACGCCTGCCGTGATCTCGCCGATCGAGGCGAGTTTTTCCGACATCACCAGCTGGCGGTAGGTTTCTTCCAGCTTGGCATTGGCGTCGTGAAGTTCGGCGGTGCGCTGTTCGACGCGGCGGTTCAGTTCGGCGTCGCGTTCCTGCACCTGGTCCAGCAGGTCGTCGAGGTGGCCCGCCACGCGACCGATCTCGTCCCGCGCGCGCATCGGGCCGTTGCGGGCGGACAAATCGCCGTCCTCGACCCGGCGGATCGTCAGGGCCATGCGTTCGAGCGGCGAGAAGATGCCCTTGGCCAGCCACAGGAAGGTGGGGATCGACACCGCCAGCACGAAGGCGAAGGCGCCCAGCATCCACAAGTAGGCGGCGCGCTTGGCGGTGTTGAACGGCGCTTCGAGGAAGCCGACGTACAGCATCCCGACGCGGCGGTCGAAGCTGTCGAGGATCGGAACGTAACCCGAGATATACCAGTCGTTCACCACGAAGGCCCGGTCCAGCCATGTGCGGCCCTCGTCCAGCACCGCGCCGCGCACCGCCGCCGAGACGCGGGTGCCTAGGGCGCGGACGTCCTCGAACAGGCGCACGTTGGTCGACACGCGCACGTCGTCGAGGAACAGCGTCGCGGTGCCTTGGCGGTCGCCGCCGGTGATGGCGTTCAGGAACACCAGCTCGTTGATGGTGTCGATGAACTGGAGATTGCGGTTCAACAGGATGCCGCCCACCAGCGCGCCGCCGCCGCGCACCGGGCTGGCGGTGTGGACCACCATGCCGCGGTCCTCTTCGGTGCGGTCGGTGGGCACGGCGGCCTCGGTCGGGATCAGCTCGATCCTTGCGCGTTCGGCCAGCGCGGGGTCGATGGCGGCAAGGTCGTCGGGGCCGAACAGGTCGATCCGGGTGGCGACCCGGCCCGCCAGCGCGGTCTGCACCACCGGCCAGTCGGACGCCGAATTGGGCGGCAGGTAATACAGAAAATTGAGGTGCAGGTCCTGCATCTGTGCCGCCAGCAGCGGCGCCAGCATGTCGCCGCCCATCGCCAGTGCTGTGCGGAACTCGGTCGCGCGCGACAGGCTGCGGACGTCGGTGCCGGTGCGTTCGACCAGCGTGGACAGGTACTGTTCCGCGATCTTCAGGTCGCTTTCGACGTTGGCGATCAGCACCCGGTCGTAATCCGCCGTCCAGCGCGCGAAGCCCAGCATCAACAGCAGCGGCATCAGCACCACCAGCGGCGCCAGCGCCAGCGTCAGCAGACGCAGGCGGACGGAACGGAAGCGGCTGAGATCGAGGCGGACCATTGCCTTTGCTATCCCGCGCGGGCGGGGGATGTCACCCTTCGACCCAGGCGGCGGGGCGGCGGTCGAAGAAGGCGGCGATGCCTTCCACCGCTTCGGGCTGCTCCCACTGGTCGGCAAGGGCGGCGGCGGTGCGGTCCAGCAGCGCGTCGTCGATCGGGGCCGCGAAGCCCGCCAGAAGCTGTTTCGCCGCGCCGACCGCGCCGGGGGCGCAGGACAGGAACGCCTCGGCCTCTTCCATCACCAGCGCGTCCAGCGCGAATTCGGGAACCACGCGGGTCAGCAGCCCAATATCGCGCGCGGTGTCGGCGTCGAAGCGGCGGCCCGACAGAAAGACCGAGCGGGCGCGGCCGGGTCCGACCCGGGCGGCGACATAGGGGCCGATGGTGGCGGGGATCAGGCCCAGCCGGGTTTCCGTCAGGCCCATCTGGACCTCGGGTGTGCCGATCGCCATGTCGCAGACCGAGAGCAGCCCGACGCCGCCGCCGAACGCGTTGCCGTGGACCCGCGCGATCAACGGTTTCGGCATCCGGTCCAGCGCGCGCAGCATCATGGCCAGCTTGTTGGCTTCGGCCATGCGGGTGGCGCGGTCGGCGTCGGCCTGCGCGCGCATCCAGCCAAGATCGCCACCGGCGCAGAAGGTGGGGCCTTCGGCGGCAAGGATCACCGCGCGGACGCCGGGATCGGCACCCAGCACGCCTGCGGCCTCGGTCAGTTCGGCGATCATCTGGCCCGACATCGCGTTGTGCTTTTCGGCGCGCGCAAGCGTGAGCGTGGCGATGCCGCGTCCGTCGATGTCGACCCGGATCGTTTCCATCATGCAATGCCCTTTCTCATGTCGCGCGCCATCGCTTCTGCCTCGAACAGCAGGGCGGCGTCCAGCCCGGTGTCGAACCCCATGTCGTCCAGCCGTTGCCGCACCAGCCCCGTGGCCACGTTGCCTGCCGCGCCGGGGGCGAACGGACAGCCGCCAAGCCCGCCCGCCGCCGCGTCGAACACCCGAAGCCCCTTGGCGACGGCGGTCTCGATATTCGCCAGCGCCATGCCGCCGGTGTCGTGGAAATGGCCCGCAAGTTTTACCGCCGGAACCCGGTCCAGCACCGCGTCCAGCATCGCGCCGACCTGTTCGGGGGTGCCCCGGCCCAGCGTTTCGCCAAGGCTGATCTCGTAGCAGCCCATCGCGTCCAGCGCGGCGGCGACGCGGGCGACGGCGTCGGGCGGCGTGGCGCCGTCGTAGGGGCAGACCGCGACGCAAGAGACATAGCCGCGCACCGGGACCGTGGCCGCCTTCGCGACCTCGGCATAGCGGGCAAGGCTTTCGTCGATGGTGGCGCCGATGTTGGCCTTGCTGAAGCCTTCCGAGGCGGCGGCGAAGATGGCGATCTCGTCTGCCTTCGCGTCCGTCGCGGCCTGAAGCCCGCGCAGGTTCGGGACAAGCGCGGCATAGGACACGCCCGGCGCGCGGGCGATGCCGCCGAACACCGCGCCGCTGTCGGCCATCTGCGGCACGCGTTTCGGGTTCACGAAGGACCCAACCTCGATCCGGCGAAAGCCGGTGCGGGACAACAGGTCGACGAAGGCGATCTTGGCGGCGGTGGGGATCTCGGCCTTCTCGTTCTGAAGTCCGTCGCGGGGGCCGACCTCGAAAATCTCGGCGCGGTCGGTCATGCGTCGTCCCCGGCGAAGCGGATCAGGGGGGCGTGCGCCTCGATCTGGGTGCCTTCGGGGACCAGCACCTCGGCCACCACCGCGTCGCGGGGGGCGGTCAGGGCGTGTTCCATCTTCATCGCCTCCAGCACGGCCAGTTTCTGGCCTGCGCTGACGCTGTCGCCCGCCGCGACAAGCATCCGGGCCAGCATCCCGGGCATCGGCGCCTCGATGATGTCGGACCCGGAGGCATCCGCCGCCGCGCGGTCGAGCGGGTCGAGGACGCGGGCCGAGACACCGTCGGGGCCGAACAGGGTGACGGTGCCGCCTTCGGTGTGGCTGGCCGCCGCCGGAGTTCCATCGAACGTCCAGCCCGCGACGTTGCGCGCAGTGACGGTCGTTCCGGCGACCTCGATCTCGGCGGTGTCGGGGCCGGTGCGGGCGACGCGGGCGGTGATCTCTTGGCCGTCGATCTCAAGCGTTATCGTCCGCCACAGCGGCGCCCATAGGGTGAAGCCGGTCAGGGCGTCGGTGTTCGTGTCGGTGTCGGTCGCGGCAAGCGCCGCCTGCGCCAGACGTGCGGGCGAGGGGGGCGGGACCGCAGTCAGCGCGTCGAGGTCGCGGGCGATCAGCCCGGTGTCGACCTCGCCGCGCGTGAACCCCGCGTGCCGCGCCAGCGCGCCAAGGAAGGACAGGTTGGTGACGCAGCCCACGACCTCGGTCGCGTCCAGCGCGGCGGCGAGTTTCTTCAGCGCGACGGCGCGGGTCGGGCCGTGGGTGACGACCTTGGCGATCATCGGGTCGTAGAACGGGCTGATGGCGTCGCCCGCGCGGACGCCGCTGTCGATGCGTGCGGTGGCGGGGAAGGACAGATGCGACAGGGTGCCGGTGGCGGGCAGGAAGCCTGCGGGCACGTCTTCCGCGTACAGCCGCGCCTCGAAGGCGTGGCCGGTCAGCGGCACGTCCTGCTGGTGCATCGGCAGCGGTTCGCCCGCCGCCACGCGAAGCTGCCACGCGACAAGGTCGAGGCCGGTCACTGCCTCGGTCACCGGGTGTTCGACCTGCAGGCGGGTGTTCATTTCCATGAACCAGAACCCGTCGGGGCGCAGGCCGTTCGCGCCATCCACGATGAACTCGACCGTGCCCGCGCCGGCATAGCCGATGGCCTTCGCCGCGCGCACGGCGGCGTCGCCCATCGCGGCGCGCATCTCGGCGGTCATGCCGGGGGCGGGGGCCTCTTCGATGACCTTCTGGTGGCGGCGCTGAAGCGAGCAGTCGCGCTCGTACAGGTGAATCGCGTCGGTGCCGTCGCCGAACACCTGCACCTCTATGTGTCGTGGCTGTTCGATGTATTTCTCGATCAGCACGGCGGGGTTGCCGAAAGCCGATTGCGCCTCGCGCTGTGCGGCGGCCAGCTGGTCCGCGAAGTCCGCCGCGTCGTCCACCCGGCGCATCCCTTTGCCGCCGCCGCCCGCGACGGCCTTGATCAGCACGGGATAGCCGATGCCGTCGGCTGCACCGGACAGATGGTCCGGGTCCTGCGTGTCGCCGTGATAGCCCGGAACCACCGGCACGCCCGCGTCCTGCATCAGCGCCTTGGCCGCGTCCTTCAGACCCATCGCCCGGATTGCCCCGGCGGAGGGGCCGATGAAAACCAGACCGGCGGCTTCGACCGCCTCGACGAACTCCGGGTTCTCGGACAGGAAGCCATAGCCGGGATGGATCGCCTGCGCGCCGGTCTCCAGCGCGGCGGCGATCACGCGGTCGCCGTTCAGATAGCTGTCGGCGGGCGCGGCGCCGCCGATGTGAACCGCCAGATCCGCCATCGCGACATGGCGCGCCGTGCGGTCGGCGTCGGAATAGACCGCGACCGTGGACACGCCCCTCGCCTTGGCCGTGTCGATCACCCGGCAGGCGATCTCTCCCCGGTTCGCGATCAGGATCCTGTCGAACATTCGCCGGACTCCTTCCTCATGCATCGCACCAGCTGCGCCGCTGGCCCCCGTCATAAGGGCGGGCCAGCCCTGACCGGATCATCCGCGTGCTGGCAAGGTCGCCGTCGAAGCCCATCAGCGTCAGCACCCGGTCATAGCGGTCCCGGTCGCGTGGCGTGGCGACGACCTCGCGCGCGGTCCACAGCTGCCAGCGCAGGTAGTAGGTGGCGGCAACCGCCATGCCCAGTTCACGGGGACAGCGGGCGTTCATCTCGGGCGTGTCGAAGCCCACGAGGCGTCCCGACACGAAGCCCTGCACCGGACAGTGCATTCGGACGGTGTCGCCGTCGACGACCATCCAGACCGTGCAACCCTTGCTGTCGCGCCACAGCAGGCTTCCGGCGTCCAGAATGTTGGGGCCGAACAGGAAAAGGAACATCGCGCCACCAAGAAGCGCCGGCCAGACACGGCGCCGTCGCGCGCGTTTGCCGGGCCGGCCCCGGCGCTGGCCGGGCGGGGTGCCCAGATCCCATTTCGGGTGGCGCCTTGCGCCCCTGTAGAAGCGGGTTACCCCTTTGCGGCGCGCCATGGCTTGCCCTTTCCCGACCTAGGCATCCGCCAAATCCTCGACCACGCGGAACCGTTCGCAGATCAGCATCATTTCGGGGTCCCAGCCGCCGTTCCTCTCGAAATAGACGCGGTGGTCCTGCCGCCAGCCTTCCAGCGTCTCGTTCTCGCCCTCGGCCAGCGCGAATTCCGCGTCCATGTCGCAGAACCGCTTTTCGGTCACGGACACGGTCTCGATCACCACGGCGGGCGTGCCACCCCAGTTCAGCGAGATGTCGCGGCGGCCGACCACGGGTTTTGGCTCGCCCCCCTCGCCGAAATCGCGCAGGGCGCCGCAGGTGGCGGTCTTCGCGCCCGCGCGCACCAGCGCCAGCAGTTCGGCGCACATCTCGGGGCCGTCGCCGAACCGGAAGGTCACCGCGCCGGGGTATTTCCGCATCGCTTCATCAAGGGTCATGGCGATTTTATCCTCCCTGTGGAATGAACCAGTGATGCCCTCACCAAACTCATCGCGCATTTACCTCTGTGACCCACGTGCCGGGTTGGGGCCGGGCGCCGGTTAGGGCGACACCGACAGCCCCGTAGGGCGGCACGGGGTGTCCGGTTAGGCAGGATCGTGTCGACACTGCCATACCGTCAGTCCCGTTGCGCCCGAGTTCCCGGATTTCGCATTGGCCGCCCTCCCACCGAAGCGACATGCCGACGTCCGGTAGGCCCTCGATCTCGGTCATCTGAAGGATGACCCGGCCATTCGGCAATTCGAACACATCTGTGATCCGCCCACGGAACTCCATCCTCACATCCTGAACACGCCAAACCGCGTGTCCTCCACCGGCGCGTTCAGCGCCGCTTGCAGCGATAGCGACAGCACCTGCCGTGTCTTGCGCGGATCGACGATGCCGTCGTCCCACAGACGGGCCGAGGCATACAGCGGGTGCGACTGGCGCTCGAACATCTCCAGCGTCGGGCGCTTGAACTCGGCTTCCTCTTCGTCGGACCATGTGCCGCCCTGCCGCTCGATCGCGTCGCGCTTTACGGTGGCCAGCACGCCCGCCGCCTGCGGCCCGCCCATCACCGAGATCCGGCTGTTGGGCCATGTCCACAGGAAACGCGGCTGATAGGCGCGGCCCGCCATGCCGTAGTTCCCCGCGCCGAACGAGCCGCCGACCAGCATGGTGATTTTCGGCACCGAGGTCGTCGCGACCGCCGTCACCATCTTGGCGCCGTGGCGCGCGATGCCTTCGCTTTCGTATTTACGCCCGACCATGAAGCCAGTGATATTCTGCAGGAACACCAACGGGATACGGCGCTGGCTGCACAGCTCGACGAAATGCGCGCCCTTGGCGGCGCTTTCGGAGAACAGCACGCCGTTGTTGGCGACGATGCCGACCGGCCAGCCGTCGACATGGGCAAAGCCCGTCACCAGCGTCTCGCCGAACCGCGCCTTGAACTCGTCGAAGCGCGAACCGTCGACGATGCGGGCGATCACCTCTCGGATGTCGTAGGGCGTCGACAGCGACGCGGGCACCACGCCAAGGATCTCGTCGGGATCGTAATACGGGTCCTCCGCCGCCTGCCGTAGGATGGGGTTCACCCCATCGAACCTGTCCAGCCCAAGCGAGCCCACCGCCTGCCGTGCAAGCGCCAGCGCGTGGGCGTCGTCCTCGGCAAGGTAATCGGCCACCCCCGACAGCCGGGTGTGCACGTCGCCGCCGCCAAGATCCTCGGCGCTGACGACCTCTCCGGTGGCGGCCTTCACCAAAGGCGGCCCGGCGAGGAAGATGGTGCCCTGATCCTTCACGATGATCGTGACGTCCGACATTGCGGGCACATAGGCGCCCCCGGCGGTGCACGAGCCCATGACGACCGCGATCTGCGGGATGCCTGCCGCACTCATCCGGGCTTGGTTGTAGAAGATGCGGCCGAAGTGGTCTCGGTCGGGGAACACCTCGTCCTGATTGGGAAGGTTCGCGCCGCCGGAATCCACAAGATAGACGCAGGGCAGGCGGCATTCGGCGGCGATCTCTTGCGCGCGCAGGTGCTTCTTCACGGACAGCGGATAATAGGTGCCGCCCTTCACGGTGGCGTCGTTGCACACGACCATCACGTCGCGCCCCTGCACGCGGCCGACCCCCGCGATCACACCCGCCGCCGGGGCCGCGCCGTCGTACAGGCCGTGCGCCGCCGTCGCGCCGATCTCGAGGAAGGGCGCGCCGGAGTCCAGCAGGTTCGCCACCCGCTCGCGCGGCAGCATCTTGCCGCGGGACAGGTGCCGCGCGCGGGCCTTCTCGCCGCCGCCCGCCGCGGCCAGCGCCGCCGCCTCGGCCACGGTGTCCAGCGCCGCAAGATGGGCCGCCCGGTTCGCCTTGGCCTCTTCCGATGCGGGGATGAATGCCGATCTGATCCGCATGCTGGTCCTCAGTTTTTCTCTGCCACGGCGGTGGCGCGCCCATGGGCCGACACCGCGCCGCTGGCGATCAGGTCTTCGCAGGCGGCGGGGTCCAGTCCAAGGATTTCTGCCAGCACGTCAAGCGTGTCCTCTCCGGCAAGCGGCGGCGCACGGCCCACATCGGGGGCCACCCCGTCGAACCGCAGCGGTCCACGGACCACGCGCATCTCTCCCGCCGTTGGATGGGTGACGGTCTGGACCAGACCGCGCGCGGCGACGTGTGGCTGTTCCAGCGCCTCGTCCACGTCAAGGATCGGGGCGTTCGGCACGTCGTGGGCGTCCAGCCGGTCCAGCCAATAGGCCGTGGGTTCCTGCCGCATCCGGTCGTCGATGGTCGCTTCCAGCGCGTCGCGGTTGGCCAGCCTTTCGTCATAGCGGGCAAAGCGCGGGTCTTCCGCCAATTCGGGCAGACCCAGACAGCGGGTGAAGCTGACCCAGAACGTCTCGGTCAGGCAGGCGACGATGACGTGCCCGTCCGAGGTGGGGAAGGCGCCGTATGGCACGATGCTGGGATGCTTGGTGCCCACCGGCGCGGGCGGCTTGCCGGACACGAAATAGATCTGCGCGTGGTAGGTCAGCATCGCCATCAACGAGTCCAGCATCGCCACGTCGACCTTCTGGCCCTTGCCGGTCTGGCCGCGCTGATGCAGCGCCGCCAGCACGCCGTGCACGGCAAAGATGCTGCCCGCCATGTCGCCCAGCGGCAGGCCCAGCTTGTTGGGCGGCTGGCCGGGGGCGCGGTTCAGGCTCATGGCGCCGGACAATGCCTGCGCCACGATGTCGAAGGCGGGGCGATCGGTCAGCGGGCTGTCAGCACCAAAACCCGAGATACCGCAGTAGATCAGGCCGGGATTGTCCTGCGACAGCTGGTCATAGCCCAGCCCCAGCCGGTCCATCACGCCGGGGCGGAAGTTCTCGATCACGATGTCGGCCTGCGCCGCCAGCGCGCGCGCCACGCCCAAGCCGCGCGGGTCTTTCAGGTCCAGCGCGATGCTGCGCTTGCCCCGGTTCAAGGCGATGAAATAGTGGCTGAGCGGCCCCTTGAACGGCGGAAAATCCCGCGTCGCGTCGCCGGTGCCAAGCGGCTCGACCTTGATCACGTCCGCGCCCATGTCGGCCAGCGTCAGCGTCGCATAGGGGCCCGACAGGATGCGCGAGAAATCAAGCACCTTCACGCCCGCCAGCGGGCCGCCGCGATCCGTGCCTCCCCATGCCGTCAT
Organism: Maritimibacter sp.; assembly: GCA_002701395.1. Lineage (GTDB taxonomy): Bacteria > Pseudomonadota > Alphaproteobacteria > Rhodobacterales > Rhodobacteraceae > Psychromarinibacter > Psychromarinibacter halotolerans. The sequence continues at coordinate 16,993 of NZVC01000029.1, forward strand.
CCGTTCCTCCCTTGCGGCGCCGGTGTACCCGGACGCGCGCCACCCACTGCCAACTGCTCTCTGGCCCCTTTGGACAGGCTGACGCCGCCGGGCCGCTTATGCAACCGGCGACACGGGCCTCAGACCAGTTCCACCGCCACGGCCGTCGCCTCGCCGCCGCCGATGCACAGCGACGCGATCCCGCGTTTCAGCCCCTGCGCCTGCAACGCGTGCACCAGCGTCACAAGGATGCGCGCGCCCGAGCAGCCGATCGGATGCCCCAGCGCACAGGCGCCGCCGTTCACGTTCAGCCGGTCGCGGGGGATGTCCAGTTCGCGCATCGCCGCCATCGCCACGACCGCGAACGCCTCGTTTATTTCGTACAGATCGACATCGCCCGAGGTCCATCCCAGCCGGTCCTGCAACTTGCGGATCGCGTGAACCGGCGCGGTGGTGAACCACGCGGGCGCCTGCGCGTGGCTTGCATGGCCAAGGATGCGCGCCACCGGCGCCATGCCCTTCGCCTCGGCCACGTCGCGCCGCGCCAGCACAAGCGCCGCAGCCCCGTCCGAGATCGACGACGAGGTCGCCGCCGTGACCGTGCCGCCCTCGCGGAAGGCGGGTTTCAGCTGCGGGATTTTCTCGGGCCGTGCGCGCGCGGGCTGTTCGTCCTCGGCCACGCCGTCCAGCGCGACGATTTCGGCCGCGAACCCGCCGCCGGAAATCGCCGCCTTCGCGCGGTCGAGCGAGTCCAGCGTGTAGCCGTCCTGCGCGTCGCGGGTGAACTGGTAATGCTCGGCACAGTCCTCGGCGAAGGTGCCCATCGACCGGCCCTTGTCATAGGCGTCTTCCAGACCGTCGAGGAACATGTGGTCGGCGACGCGCCCATGCCCCATCCGGTAGCCGCCGCGCGCCTTTTCCAGCAGGTACGGCGCGTTCGACATGCTTTCCATGCCCCCGGCGACAACGATGCCCGCGCTGCCGGTCAGGACCGCGTCGTGGGCCAGCATCACCGTCTTCATGCCGGACCCGCAGACCTTGTTGACGGTGGTGCAGGGGACCGACTCGGGCAGGCCCGCGCCAAGCGCCGCCTGCCGCGCGGGCGCCTGACCCAGCCCGGCGGGCAGCACGCAGCCCATCAGCGCCTCGTCCACGTCGCCCGCCTGCGCGCCGGCACGGTCCAGCGCCGCCCGGATGGCCGCAGAGCCAAGCGCGGTGGCGGTCTGCTGCGACAGCGCGCCCTGATACGCGCCCATCGGGGTGCGCGCCGCGCCGGTGATGACGATCTCGGTTGTCATGGTGTCCTCCCTTTGACCCAAGATTGCCTGCCCCGGACGGGACAGGCAAAGGGTTTCGGTGCGGGAGGCGCGGGTCAGGCCGGGCGATCAGACAAGGAAATCGCTTTCGGTGACGCCGGTGGTGCCCGCAAGCAGAACGCGCATGTCGGTGCTGCCGTCGCCGTCGGCATCGACCCAGACGGTGGTGTTGCCGCCACCCTCGGTGGTGCGCAGTCCCGGCGAACCGGTGTAGCTGCCAAGAATGCTGACGGTCAGCGTCCCCGCGACAAGACCGGTGAAGTCCAGCACGTCTTCGCCCACGGTGAAATCAAGGATTGTATCCTCGGCGCCCGAGGCGCTGTCCGACACGCGGGTGAAGACGAAATCATCCTGCCCGCTGCCGCCGGACATCTCGTCGATGCCAAGCCCGCCTTTCAGCGTGTCGTTGCCGTCGCCGCCGTCCATCGTGTCGTTGCCGATCCCGCCGAACAGCAGGTCGTCGCCTTCGCCGCCCTCGATGATGTCCGCGCCCGCACGGCCCGTCATCTCGTCATCGCCGGTTTGACCGTAGATCAGGTCATTGCCGCGCCCGCCGTCCATCGTGTCCGACCCTGCGCCGCCCTCCATCGTGTCGCGCGAGCCGTCGCCGAACAGCATGTTGTCGCCCGAGTTGCCATAGATGCCGTTCTGCGAGCTGTTGCCGGTGCCCGCGAAGTCGCCGCTGCCCAGCAGGCGCAGGTTCTCGATAAAGCCGCCAAGGGTGAAATCGGTCTCGGCGTTCACCTCGTCGACGCCGCCGCCGGGGGCTTCGAACAGCACCGTGCTGCTGTCATCGACGTAATAGGTATCCGCACCGCCGCCGCCAAGGACCCAGCCCAGCACGGTCCCGCCGCGCCCGTCGAACACGTCGTCGCCGGTGCCAAGCTCGACATCGCCGGCAAGGGTGCCTGCGTTGACCAGCCGGTCGCCGAAGTCGCTTAGTCGAACCGACAACACGGGGCCCGCGATCAGGCCGGTATTCACGACGTCGATGGAGTCGCTGGCAGCGTCGGCCTCGACCCCTGCCACATTCTCGTCCGTGCTTCGGATCTCACCGCTGTTGTGGACAGAGCCGTATGACGAGATGAATTCGACGCCGCCGCCGCCCGACGTAAGACCTGTGTTGGTGACGGAAACGTTCGCGGAACCCGTCAGGTAAATCGCAGACTGGTACATGCCCAGCATGTTGCCGTGGTTTTCGACAATCCCGTTGTCGTAATCTTGGAGAAAGGCACCCCAATTGCCCGAAACATCGCCGGCGTTCTGAAGGTAGTTGCCTGACCCGGTCATGTAGACGGCGGAGTTGCCGGCAATACTTAGCGTCCGCACGATGCCGTCCGGGCCGATGTCAAGGCGGTTGTTACCGATGTCAAATTCGTCGTCGAACAGTTGGATCGCGTTGGAATTCACCGCGATGACACTGCCATCAATCGCCACCTCAAAACCGTTGAAGCCGGCGGCCGCGCGCCGTACTGCGGTGCCCGACGCAACAACCAGTTCCGCGTCGGAAGAAACGTAAAGCCGCTCGTTATCAGCCAGATCCACGGGCGTGCTGGAATCCACCGTTATCGTTACTGTCATAGCATTTGCTCCAAGAATTTGGTTTCAGCGCCGATCAATCAATGACGCAAGGTAAAGATTACCACGTTCCAAGAGCGCTTTATAAAAATGCGCGGGCATAGGCGGAAATTTGCACGTATAAGTAGAACGCCCCGCCAGTTCGTGGCTGGCGGGGCGTTCGGTGTCAAACGGCGGGAAGCTGGTCCAGATAGCGGTCCAGCGTCACCGGATAGTCGCGAATGCGTACCCCGGTCGCGTTGTGAACGGCATTCGCAATCGCCGCCGCCACACCGCACAGGCCAAGCTCGCCGACACCTTTCGCCTTCAGGGGCGACGAAACGGCGTCCAGTGTATCAAGGAAGATGACCTCTTGCTCGGGGATGTCGGCGTGAACCGGCACCTCATAGCCCGCAAGGTCATGCGCCGGAAAATATCCGCGGGCATGGTCGACGGCGGCGTCTTCCATCATCGCCGCGCCGACGCCCATGACCATGCCGCCGATCACCTGACTGCGCGCCGTGATCGGGTTCAGGATGCGGCCAGAGTCACAGGCGGCCAGCATGCGGCGCAGACGGATCTCGCCCGTCAGAGCGTGCACGCCAAGCTCGACGAAATGCGCGCCGAAGGTCGAAACGACCTGTTCGTCGCGGAAGTCGCCGAAGGCGATGCTGTCCTCGACCACGATCTCGCCGTCGGTGGCCAGTTCGGCAAGCGTCGTCTGCTTGTCGCCGGTCGTAACGCCGCCATTGGCGAAGGTCAGCGTTTCGACATCGTTCACGCCCATGCGGCTTGCGATCTCTTCGCGCAGGGCGACGCAAGCGGCGTAGACCCCCGCCGTCGACGACGCGGCACCCCACTGGCCGCCGGACCCGGCGGACACGGGGAAGTCACTGTCGCCCAGCCGCACCTCGACGCTGTCCAGCGGCAGGCCCATCGTCTCGGCTGCCGTCTGGGCAAGGATGGTGTAGCTGCCGGTGCCGATGTCGGTCATGTCGGTCTCGACGATCAGCATGCCCGAGGGTTGCAGCCGCAGCCGCGCCCCCGACGCCATCACCGGTCCGCCGCGATACGCGCCCGCGACACCGTGGCCGATCAGCCAGTCGCCATCGCGCGTCGCACCGGGGGCGGTGTTGCGGTCGGCCCAGCCGAACGCGTCGGCGCCGGTGCGCAGGGCCTCGACGAAATGCCGCTCCGAGAACGGCGTATCCGGGTTTTCCGGGTCCACTTGGGTGTCGTTGATCGCGCGGAACTCCACCGGGTCCATGCCCAGCTCTGCCGCCATCTCGTCCATCGCGATTTCCAGCCCCATCAGCCCCGCAGCCTCGCCCGGCGCGCGCATCGCGTTCGCCTCGGGCAGGTGCATCTCGGCAAGGTGCGTCACGATCAGCCGGTTGTCGCCCGCATAGAACTGGCGGGTTTGCGCGGTGGCGTTCTCGCCGGTGCCGCCGGGCAGCGTGTTCGAGATCGCCTCGTGCGAGATCGCGGTGATGCGCCCGTCGCGGGTGGTGCCGATCCGGATACGCTGGATCGTCATCGCGCGGTGCGTGGTGTTGTTCATCACCATCGGACGGGGCAGGGTGACCTTGACCGGCTGCCCCAACTTGCGGGCCGCCAGCGCCGCCATCACGGCATCCGCGCGCAGGAACAGCTTCGCGCCGAAGCCGCCGCCGATGTACGGGCTGTCGACGCGGACGTCGTCCTCGTCAATCTCCAGCGTCGTGGCAAGCGAGGCTTTGTTCCACGCGATCATCTGGTTCGAGGTCCAGACGTTCAGCTTGCCATCACGCCATTCCGCAACGGATGCGTGCGGCTCCATCATCGCGTGGCTGTGGGCGGCGGTGCGGTATTCGCGGTCCAGCGTAACCTCGGCCTCGGCGAAGGCGCCTTCGAAATCGCCGGTGCGGTTGTCGGGGTCCGAATAGTCGCCCTGTTGTTCGGCCCAAGCGGCCTCTAGGTCGAAGCTGCCCTCGGTGACGTCATAGTCCACCTCGATCAGCGCCGCGGCGGCGCGGGCCTGTTCGAACGTCTCGGCGACGACGACTGCGATGGCCTGATGATAGTGCCAGATCTCGTCCCCACCGAACAGCGGCGCGACGTTCATGTCGGGCTTCGGCATGTCTGGGTGGTCCAGCGTGCTGACGATGTCTATCACGCCGGGGGCGGCCATCGCCGCCTCGGTCCGCATCGCGGTGACGCGCCCGTGGGCGATGGTCGAGCCGACGGGATAGCCCACCAGTTGCTTCCCTTCGGTGACGTCGTGGCGTTCATAGGCATAGGGCGCCTGGCCCGACACTTTCAGCGGACCATCGACGCGGGTTTGTTTCTTGCCGACGACCGTCGCGCTATCGAACAGGTTGGTGCCTGCGGGTTCGTTGAACTGCATCTCAGGCCTCCTTCAGCATGGCGGCGAGCGTGCGCTCTGCCAGGGTGATCTTGAACGCGTTTTCCTCGGTCGGGCGCGCCCCGTCGAGCAGGCGGGCCATCACGGCAGACGCGCCGTTCGGCAACTCTGCATCGGCCTCGGTCGACCGCCACGGTTTGGGCGCGACACCGCCAAGGGCCACGCGTCCGGTGCCGTCCGGCTGGCGGATCAGCGCGACCGAAACCAGCGCGAAGGCGTAGGACGCGCGGTCGCGGACCTTGTGATAGGCATGCGTGCCGCCGACCGGAGCGGGCAGGGTGACATGGGTGATCAGCTCGCCCGGCATCAGCGCCGTCTCGTCTTCCGGCGTGTCGCCGGGCAGGCGGTGGAAGTCTTCCAGCGCGATGCGGCGTGTCATGCCTGTTGGCGTCACGGTTTCGACCACCGCGTCCAGCGCCCGCATGGCAACGGCCATGTCGGACGGGTGCGTGGCGATGCAGGCGTCCGAGGTGCCGATGACGCCAAGCTGGCGGCTGAAGGCGCCCTCGGTCAGCGCGGCACAGCCCGAACCAGGCGCGCGCTTGTTGCAGGGCTGGGCGGTGTCATAGAAGTACGGGCACCGCGTGCGCTGCAGCAGGTTGCCGCCGGTCGTCGCCTTGTTGCGCAACTGGCCCGACGCGCCCGCCGCGATGGCGCGGGTCAGCACGCCATAGTCGCGGCGAATGCGCGTGTCGGCCGACAGGGCGGTGTTGGTCACCAGCGTGCCGATACGCAGGCCGCCGTCGTCGGTCTCGGTGATCTCGTCCAGCCCAAGGCCGTTGACGTCGATCAGGTGGACCGGGGTCTCGATCTCTAGCTTCATCAGGTCCAGCAGGTTGGTCCCGCCAGCGATGAACTTGGCGCCGGTCACCTCGGCCGCGCGCGCGGCGGCGTCGGCGGCGTCTGTCGCGCGTTCGTAGCTGAACTGTCTCATGCGCTTTCCTCCGCGACCTGAGTGATGGCGGCGAGGATGTTGGCATAGGCCCCGCAGCGGCAGATGTTGCCCGACATCCGTTCGCGGATCTCGGTGTCGGTGATCGCGATCTCGGCGGTCAGGTCGCCGGTGACGTGGCTGGGAATGCCGGCGCGGATCTCTTCGATCACGGCGCGGGCGGACTGGATCTGCCCGGGCGTGCAATAGCCGCACTGGAAACCGTCGTTTTCGACAAAGGCAGCCTGCATCGGATCAAGATTCTCGGGCGTGCCGATCCCCTCGATCGTTTCGATCTCGTCGCCGTCATGCATCACGGCAAGCGACAGGCAGCTGTTCACGCGTGCGCCGTTGACGGTGCAGGTGCAGGCGCCGCACTGGCCGTGGTCGCAGCCCTTCTTGGTGCCGGTCAGCTGCAGGTGCTCGCGCAACGCGTCCAACAGGGTGGTGCGGTTGTCGACGGTCACCTCGCGCTGTTCGCCGTTGACGGTAAGCTTGACTGTGCTGCTGTCGGGCCCGGCCGGGGTCGGCGCGGAACTGGTCTGGGCCGCGCCCGAACGCGGAAGACCGGCGGCCAGAGCGGTGGCGGTGGTGCCGGCAAGAAGCGTGCGGCGGCGCAGTTCGAAGTCGATGGGAGGAGACATGGATCGTCCTATTGGCTGAGTTCACCGGCGAATCCCGGCGGCAATGGCTGTGCGGGCGACCTGTCCGGTTCTGCGCGCGGTCGGCGGCGTGAGACAGGTCGGTAGGGCCGGGCCCGTGGCCCGCGCTGTTACTGTGCGAACGTCACCCAAGCGGCTCGGGTTCCGACGCCTGACGCCGGATCACCTCTGACGAGGGACAGGGGCGCTTGGCGGTCCAAGCCGGAAGACCCGGCAGGGCGTCCAACACAGTGCAGGTCATTATCGGATGTACGTCATGGGGTTGTCGGGCAAAGCTCATGTCCACTTGCAGTTCTGGATCGGCGGCGCGGATCGTCGGGATGTCGGCCCGTGCCGGTCCATCCCCGTGCCCGTCGGGATACCCGGACAGGCCGCATGGATCGCAGCCAAAGCATCGCGCCGTTCCGTTTTGGTCATGAAAGCGAGGTAGCCGATCACCCCGCCGGGACTATCCCGGCTCAGCGTCTGACACACATGAAGAAGGCTCATCAGTGTGACGCGCGGTGGTGGGCCGAACGGGGGGAGCGTGGAAGGGGGGCTCAGTACGGTGCCAGCCGCTCGCGCATGTCGCGGAACTCGGCCAGGGCGCGCATGGTGCGACCGTCGTCGATGGTTGCGAGGTCCAGGACCACGGTGTTCGTCACCGTCATCGGCACCACGAGGCTTTGCGACTCGCCCGCCTCGCCGCGCGACACCGCGATGTGGCAGTCGGGGGCAGGGTCCAGCGCGGCGCCGCGTTTGTCGGTCAGCGCCAGCGTCGTCGCACCGCGCGCGGCGGCGACCTGCATGATCCGCGCAACCGCGGCCGGCACCTTGCGGAAGTTGACCAGCCACAGCACGTCGTCGCAGGTCATGTCCGCCACCTGTTCCAGCCACTGATGCTGCATCAGCGACAGGTCGACCGCGTCATAGCCCGACCGGCGTAACCGCAGCGCAACAAGGTGGCAAAGCGTGGCGGCATGGCTCTGGCCGAACAGGAAGACCCGCCGCGCGCCCAGCAGCGCCGTGGAAAACCCCCGGATGTCGGCGTCGGTCACGCTGGCGCGCAGGGTTTCCAGCGCGGAAATCTCGCTGTCCAGAACCGAAGCCAACAGCCCGCCTTCGCCCGCCTTGGCCAATCGGGCGGCAATACGGGCGGTGGGGTCCTCGAACTCGCCGTTGCCCTCGACCAGCCGCTGCTGAAGGAAGGCGCGGAACTCGGGGTAACCGCCGAACCCCAGCCGACGCGCCAGCCGCACCGCCGAGGCGGGATGCACCCCGGCGCGAAAGCTGACCTCTTTGCCGTTCTCCATCGCCGCGCGGATCGGGTCGCGGACCATCACGTCGAGGATACGGGTGTCCGCCTCGGTCAACTGGTCCGAATGGCGGGTGATGAGGTCGTTCAGGAACGTGGTGTCGTGGCTTTGCATCGGCGCAATGGTCTCTTGAACGGGCCGTGTGGTCCAGTCCGGCGGCGCACCGCGTCAGACGCGCGCGCCGCTTTGCATGTCGAACAGGTGTGCGGCGGCGACGTCGTATTCCAGCCAGATCCGGTCACCCGGGGCGGGCAACTCCTGCCCCCGGTGGGCGATGGCGGACATGGCGCCCGACTGGGTCTGGCAGTGCAACACGACCTCTGATCCGGTCATCTCGGTCAGGGTCAACCGCGCCTCGATCGACGCGGCGCCCGGTTTCTTGCGGTGCAGCCGCAAGGTGTCGGGGCGCAGGCCCACCTCGACACCGCGCCGCCCGGTCCAGCCCGTGACCGCGTCGGCGGTGACGAAGTTCATCTTCGGCGTGCCAAGGAAGGACGCGACAAAGCGGTTGGCGGGCCGGTCGTAGATCGCGGCGGGCGTGTCGAACTGCTGCAGGTGGCCGTCCTTCATCACCGCGATCCGGTCGGCAAGCGACAGCGCCTCTGTCTGGTCGTGGGTGACGAAGACGATGGTGGCGCCCAGCTGTTGGTGAATGGTCTTGATCTCGGTCCGCATTGCGTTGCGCAGGGCGTTGTCGAGGTTCGACAGCGGTTCGTCCATCAGGAAGGTCGAAGTATCGCGCGCCATCGCGCGGCCCATCGCCACCCGCTGACGCTGGCCGCCCGACAGCGCGCCGGGCTTGCGGTCAAGGTAGGGCGTCAGCTGCAGCGTCTCGGCCACCTCGCGGGCGCGGGCTTCGCGCGTCTTGCGGGGAACCTTGCGCAGTTCCAGCCCGAAGGCGATGTTTTCCAGCACCGACATGTGCGGGTACAGCGCGTAGTTCTGGAAGATCATTGCGATGTCGCGATCCTGCGGCGGAAGCGCGTTCGCTTGGCGGCCGTCGATGACGATCTCGCCGTCCTCGCAGCGTTCCAGCCCCGCGATCAGGCGCAGCAGGGTGGACTTGCCGCAGCCCGAGGGGCCGACAATGACGACGAATTCGCCGTCACCGATGTCTAGGTCGACACCATGCAGGACCTGCGGACCGTTGGCATAGCTTTTGCGGATGTTGCGAAGGGTGATCGAGCTCATGCTGCGGTCTCCGTGTGGAACGCATCGCGGCGGGCGATGGCAAGGCTGGGGCGGTCGGTGGTGAACACCTTGGCGCCCAGCCGCAAGGCGTGGTCGATCTGGTCCGCCGTGTGGGCGGCCCAACAGCCGAATTCCAGCCCCGCGCCCCGGATGTGATCGCGCAGCGTTTCGGTTGCGGTGTCGACGTTGACGCCGATTTCAGGGATGCCGTGCGCCTTGGCCAGCTCTGCCACGGCGCTGGCGCCAAGCTGGGTCAGGACCGGCGGGCTGACCAGCCACAACAGCGGACGGTCGGTGAGGTCGCGCAGTTCGTCCAGCGTGGGCACAAGGAACGACGTGAAGCCGGTCTTCGCCAGCATTCCGCAGCGGTCGATCTCGGCCACGACGCGGTGGGCGAAATCGGCATAGGCCACGCCGCCCGGTCCCGGCTTGATCTCGCAGCGCAGGGTGACGTTGCTGTCCTTGTAGATGTCGCACAGCTCTGCCAGCGAGATCGGGTGCTGCCCGCCGGAATAGTCGATGGTGGCGGCGCGCACGGCGGCCTCGGTCAGGTCGCGGATCGCGCCGGTGCCGTCTGTGGTGCGGTCCAGCGTGGCGTCGTGATGCACCATGATCGCGCCGTCGGCAGTGGGGTGGACGTCGAACTCGACCTCGTCCACGGGCATCGCGGCGGTGGTGCGGAAGCCGTGCGGCGTGCTGTCGCCGAATTCCAGCGTGCCGCCCCGGTGCGAGGCGATGCGGGTGCGGGGGGGAAGATCAGTCATCGTGCGTGCTTCTTCTTGGACATTCTTGCTTGGGATTGGCAGCGCCGCCTCATGGGGGGCAGGCCGGCGCTGTACGGCGTGCCGCCGTGCGGTGCGTCATGGGCAAGGTTCATTTCACCGCCCCCATCGTGATGCCGCGCACAAGGTGGCGTTCGACCAGCACGAAGCCCACCAGCACCGGCAGGATGGTGATGGTCGACGCCGCCATCACCAGCGGCCAGTCGATCACGTCCTCGCCCGGGTTCACGCGGTACAGCCGCGCCAGCCCGATCTGCAGGGTGTAAAGGTCGCTTTCGCTGATCGCGACGAGCGGCCAGATGTAGTTGTTCCACTCGGCGATGAACAACTGCAGCCCCATCGAGAAGATCGCCGGTTTCGAGATCGGCACGATCACCCGCCACAGCACCTTGAGCGGTGTCGCGCCGTCCATATACGCCGCCTCGTCCAGCGCACGGGGGATGCCGCGGATGTACTGGCGCAGGAAGAACGCGGCGAAGCCCGACGAGATCGCGGGCAGGATCAGCCCCGCGTAGCTGTCCAACAGCCCGGCGCGGGCCAAGGTCAAGTAGTTCGGGATCAGCGTGATGTGGCTGGGGATCATCAGCGTCGCCACCACCGCGCCGAACATCAGGTTGCCGCCCCGGAACTCGAACCGGGCAAAGGCGAAGGCTGCCATCGTGGCGAACGAGATGCCCAGCAGCGTCACGATGCCCGACACGATCACCGAGTTCAGCAGGTAGCGGGCGAAGTTATACTGCCCGATCGCCACGTCATAGTTGCGCAACGTGAACTCGACCCCGCCGGAGTAATAGGCATCAGAGGTCTGGAAGCTCATCCAGATCGAATACAGCACCGGCGACAGGAAGATCACGGCGGCCAGCAGGGTCAGGCCGTTGATGATCCACAGCGCGCGGGCGGATGTTTCACGAGTCATAGTGAACCCTCCGGCCGATCACGCGGGCCTTTACGACGGCCAGCGCGATCAGGAAAATGAACAGCAGCACGGCCAGCGCGGACCCGGTGCCGATGTCGAACAGGGTAAAGCCGACGCGGTACAGCATGTTGACGATCATGTCGGTCGCGCCCGCAGGCCCGCCGCGCGTCATCACGTCGACGATGGTGAAGACCTGAAAGGCGTCGATCACCGAGATCACCAGCAGGAAATACGTGGTCGGCATCACCAGCGGGAAGGTCACGCGCCGGAACACGTGGAACCTGCCCCCGCCGTCCACCGCAGCCGCGTCATAGTATTCCATGGAAATGGCCTGAAGCCCGGCGGTGTAGATGATCACGTCATAGCCCAGCTGCTTCCACGTGTTCACGAAGATGATCACGTACAGCGCCAGTTGCGGGTCCTGCATCCACGGCACCTTGTCGAAGCCCAGCATCTGCAGGAAGCCGTTGATCGCGCCGTAATCGGTCGAGAACACCCAAGAGAACACGACCGCGATCGACACGGTCGAGGTGACGGCGGGCAGGAAGATCGCGCCGCGCGTGATGCGGGACACCGGCGTCTCGCGGATCAGGAAGGACGCCACCGCCAGCGCCAGCGCCAGCCGCAGCGGCACCGAGATCAGCGCGAAGACCGCGGTGACCTTCAGCGAGTTCCAGAAATCGCGCGAGCTGAGCAGCAGCCGGTAGTTGTCGAGCCCCACCCAGGGCTTGGTGGGCGACATGAAATCCCACTCGCGGAACGACAGGTTCACACTTTGCAGGATCGGGATGTAGGTGAAGACCGCCATGAAGCCGAGAAGCGGCAGCACGAACAGGTACGGGGTCAGTTTGCGAAGCATGTCGGGAAATGTGCCTTGGGCGCAGGGTCCGTGGGACCGGACGGGCAAGGGGCCCCTTGGCGGGGCCCCTCACCGGTGGCTCGGACGGGCTTACTGGCCCATGCGGCCGGCTTCGTTGCGGGTGCGCTCGGCGAAGTCGGTCAGAACGTCCTCGACCTCGCGCTGACCCAGCGCCATCGCCTGCCACATGTCGTACTCGGTGGCACGCATCCAGGTCACGACCGGCGGGCGCGGACGGCCACGGGCGACGTCCAGCTGTTCGATCGACACGCGGATGCCCGGCTCGTTTTCCAGCGTCTCGGCGGCCAGCGGCTGCTCGGCGGTGTTGCGGTTGATCGGCATGTAGCCGGTGCCAGCAAACCAGATCGCGTTCGATTCCGCAGATGCCGCGAAGCTGATGAACTCATAGGCCGCGTCCTGCACTTCGGCGTCCGCCGTCGACAGGATGCCGATGCCAGCGCCGCCGATCGGCGCGGCGCAGACCTTGTTGCAGGGCAGCGGACGCACGATCAGGTCATCGCCCAACGACGCCTTGGACTGACGGTAGTTGCCGGTCGAGTTCAGCATGATCCCGACATTGCCGGCAAAGAACGCATCACGGCCGGTCTTCTCGTCGGTGACGTTGTCGGCGGACGCGACGCCGTGGTCATGCACCAGCGACGCCATCCACTCGTAGGCCTCGATGGTGTTCGGCGCGTCGATCAGGATTTCGCCCGAGACGCTGTCGATCAGGTCGCTGTCGTTGTCCATGATCAGGCCCCAGCGCGCGAACTGGCCGGGTGCCGCGATGCCGTAGATGCCTTCGTCGCCCAGTTCGTCCTGGATCTGCTGCGCGGCGGCAAGGATCTCGTCGTAGGTGGTCAGCGGCGTGTCTTCCGACAGGCCTGCACGCTCGAAGATGTCCTTGTTGATGTAGGTCACCGGGGTCGAGCTGTTGAAGGGCACGATGTAGTTCTTGCCTTCGAAGACGCCGACCTCGCGGGCGAAGTCGAACAGTTCGTCCTTCAGCGGATCCGCTTCAAGATAGTCGGTCAGATCCATCAGCACGCCACGGTCGGCGAACAGGCCGTAGCGGGTGACTTCCATGATGACGGCATCGGGGCCACGGCCAGCGGGGATGGCGGCCTGCAGGCGGGCGACGATGTCGTTGTAGTTGCCGACATGCTCGGCTTCGATGGTGATGCCGGGGTTGGCCTCTTCGAAGTTGGCGATGATCTCGGCCAGCGCTTCGCCGGACGACCCGCCGAAGCTGTGCCAGAATTCGACGGTGACGTCAGCCGCCGCGAGAGAGGTCGAGCCAAGCAGGCCGACAAGGCCGAGCCCGGCGATACGGGTAAGTTTTCTGTCCATTGGGACCACCTTTTTGCAATTTGGGTTGCACGTTGTTCCGGTGGCCGGGATAGAGGCGGTATGTGACGGGAAACCGAACGATATGTTAAGGTTTCTTGACGGTTTCGTCGTGTCGCACGTGCCGCGAGGTCAGGGCGGTCGGGGCGATGTCGGCTGAGATTGCAGCAGAGGGGACGGCGAAATTCCCGTTTCTGCAATGAAACTTGCAGTTCTCCACAGGTTGGTTTTCCCCAGTTTTCTTTCGTCCGATTTGGCTGCGCGAAACTACATGAGTCTGGTTCGGTGAAACCGTATCATGGCGACGCCTATCGGGAGGGGCCGCCGCGTGCATGCGCCTCCTTGCCTCGGAGGTCGGCGGCGGAGCGTCTACAGCTCCAACGCCCCCAAGGGACTTTCGTTACCCGAACACGGTGATCCAGCGGATCAGCATCGGGCCGAGGCAGATCATCAGCAGGACCGGCATCATGCACAGGGCGATGACGGCGGACATCTGCACAGGCAGGCGGTTGGCCTTTTCCTGCGCGCGCAATTCGCGGTCCTGCCGCAGGCCCTTGGCATAGGTGGTCAGGGCCGTCGCAACGCTGGACCCGAAGTGGGTGGCCTGCAGGATGACGTTGGCGAAGCTTTTCATCTCGTCGATGTCGCAGCGGTCGGCCATTTCAAGGAAGGCGGCATCGCGGTCCTTACCGGCCTGAATCTCAAGCTCCATCATCATGAATTCCTGCGCGATGTCCGGCGCGGTCGTGGACAGTTCGCGCGATACGCGCAGGATGGCGGCGTCAAAGCCCAGCCCGGCCTCGATCGAGATTTGCAGGAAATCCAGCGCGTTGGGCAGGCCCAGCCGGATCCGTTCGCGGCGGTCCTGAATGCGGGCGGTCAGCCAGACGACCGGTCCATAGAACCCCGCGACCGACAGCGCGACGGCGATCTGGAACACGGTGAGCAGGTTAAGCTCGTTCAGGCGCGGGGCGACCGGCAGGAACGACAGCGTCTCGGTCGGGATCATCCAAAGACCGACGAAGGCGGCGGGCAGCGCCACGCCGAAAAGCGCGCGAACCACGTAGTAGATGTAGACGGCGTCAGACCGGGTGATCCCCGCCTTGCGCATCCGGCGGGCGATCCGGGTGCGTTCGCTTTGCGACGAGGGCACGAAGGCGCGCAGCAGCCCGCCAAGGTCGAAGTTGTCGTGCTGCACCAGATCGGCGCGGCCCCGCGACTGCATCCGCTGGGCGCCGGCCTGCATCCGCACGACGGCGGTGGGCTTGCGGGCAAGGCTGGCAAGGGCAAGGAACAGCAGCATGATCCCGGCGGCCAGACCCGACAGCGCAAGCGCCTGAGTCGAGATGTCGATCCCCTCGACGGTCCGCTGCAGGTCCTCAATCAGCGTGTAGAACATTTCCATGTACCCGCCTCCCGGTCAGAACTTGAACGTGACGAGGCGGCGCAGAAGCAGCCCCTGAAAGATGACCAGCCCAAGGATGGCGGCCGCGAAGGGCTTGAACAGCGGGTCGTCCATCACGTCGCCGTAGAAGCTTGGTGTCGAGGTGTGGATCGCCATGAAGATGATCGCCGGCAGGACCGTCAGGATCAGCGCGCTCAGGCGGCCTTCCGAGGACACGGCCTTGATCTTCTTGGTCATCGCCTGACGGTCGCGGATGACGGTCGACAGGATGTCCAGCACGTGGGCAAGGTTGCCGCCGGTGCCGTGCTGGATACCGATGCTGACCGCAAGGTAACGGGCGTCCTCGCTGCCGACGCGCTCGGCGAATTCGTGGAAGGCGGCGGTCATCTCGTCGCCATAGGCGATCTGGTCCTGAATGATGCCGAACTCGGTGCCGATCGGGTCGGGCATGTCCTCGGCCACGCTTGCGATCGTGGCGGCCAGCGGATGGCCGACGCGCAGCCCGCGCCCCATGAGGTCCAGCGCGTCGGGAAGCTGCTTGGTCAGCTTCTTCGACCGCTCTTCCTTCAGCGCCACCAGCACCAGCAGGGGCAGGACGGCGGCGACCAGCGCAGCGATGCCGCCGGCGTGCAGCGGCGGCAGGAACCGCGAGGCGGGCAGGAACAGCGCAGCGCCAAGCATGACCTGCAACAGGCCGAACACGCCAAGGCTGATGCGCAGGCCCGACTGGCGCAGCAGCTTTTTCAGGCGGGCGATCGGGCTTCCGGCCCCCTTGGCGGTGGCGAAATCCGGGTCTTTCAGCAGGCTCAGAACCTCGTCCGTGGATTTGCCGCCCTTGACCATGCGCATCCGGCGATTGCGCGCCTCGGTCAGGCTTTCGGCACGCGACAGCCAAGCGCGCATCCCTTCGAACAGAAGCAGGACGCCGACGAACAACGTGAGATAGACGATGATGCCGATGGCAGAGTCGGGAAGGTTCAGGTTCATGACACGGTCTCCCGCTTGAAGATCGACGGATCGATGTGGCAGCCGAAGGCCTGAAGCTGCTCAAGGCACCGGGGCCGGATGCCGGTGCTGATGAAGTCGCCCAGCACGCGGCCGTCCTCGGACCGGCCGTTGCGGCGGAACACGAAGATGTCCTGCATCGTGACCACGTCGCCTTCCATCCCGGTGATTTCCGAGAGGCTGGTGACGCGGCGCGAGCCGTCGTCGAGACGGTTCAGCTGGACCACGATGTTCACCGCCGATGCGACCTGTGCGCGGATCGTGCGCAGCGGCAGGTCGATGCCCAGCATGGTCACCATCTGTTCGACCCGGCCAAGGGCGTCGCGGGCAGAGTTCGCGTGCACCGTGGTCATCGACCCGTCGTGGCCGGTGTTCATCGCCTGCAGCATGTCGAAACATTCCGAGCCGCGCACCTCGCCCACGATGATGCGGTCGGGCCGCATCCGCAGGGCGTTGCGGACGAGATCGCGCTGGCTGACCGTGCCGACGCCCTCGGCGTTGGCGGGGCGGGTTTCCAGCCGCA
Source organism: Maritimibacter sp. (assembly GCA_002701395.1). GTDB lineage: Bacteria > Pseudomonadota > Alphaproteobacteria > Rhodobacterales > Rhodobacteraceae > Psychromarinibacter > Psychromarinibacter halotolerans. The sequence continues at coordinate 33,165 of NZVC01000029.1, forward strand.
CGACGTGGTCCTGCTGAAGCTGAAGTTCGGCGGCGTCCTCGATGGTGACGATCCGGTGCGAGCCGTTGATGAAGGACGACATCGCGTTCAGCATCGTTGTCTTGCCCGACCCGGTCCCGCCAGAGATCAGGATGTTCATCCGGCCCTCGACAAGGTTCTGCAGGAAGGTGGCGGCCCGTCCGTCCAGCGCGCCGCGTTCGACAAGGCGATCCAGCGACAGCGGCGAGCGCGAGAATTTCCGGATCGACAGCGACGGCCCGTCGACGGCGCAGGGGCGCACGATGGCGTTCACCCGGCTGCCGTCCTCAAGGCGGGCGTCCACCCAGGGCTGCGATTCATCGATCCGGCGCCCAACGCGCGAGACGATCTTGTCGATGATCCGCAGCAGGTGGCGTTCGTTGCGGAACCGGACAGCGGTCTTTTCCAGCTTGCCGAACCGTTCGACATAGACCCGGTCGAAGCTGTTCACGAGGATGTCGTTAATCGTCGGGTCTTCCAGCAGCGGCTCTAGCGGGCCAAGGCCCATCACCTCGTGGATCAGTTCCTCGACCAACCGCGAGAAGGCGTCGGCCCGCAGGAACACGCCCTCGGCCTCGACCAGCCCGGACAGCAGCGATCCGATCTGGCGCTTCAGTTCGGCCTTTTCGACCTTGTCGATCACGGCAAGGTTCAGGCGGTCCAGCAGGGCGACGTGCAGCCGGCTTTTCAGTTCGAGATGCGCCTGCAGTTCCTTGTCGACCGTGTCCTGTTCGGCCACCGGATCGGCCATCGCCTCGGGCGTCAGCCGCATCGGAACGACCTTTTCGGTCTCCGGGCGAGGCCTGCTTTTGAATTCCTTGAACATGCGTCTCCGCCCCCTATCAAGCGTTCTTCTTCGACGTGGGGGCCAGCATCGCGGCCTCCACACTGTCCGCGAGCTTGCGCATCGCCTTGGCAAGATCTGTCTTGGCCTGCGTCAGCAGCACCGGGCTGCCGTAGTCCACCGCCTTGCGCGAGGCGGCGGCATTGTCCGGCAGCCAGTTCGCGAAGGGCCGGTCGAGGATGCGCTCTGCCTCGCGGACGTGTTCGGGCTTGAACATGGCCTTCTTCTCGCGGCTGACGGCGACCTGCACGGGCAGGCCGACGTTGTCCTCGTGGAAGAAATTGATGATCCGCTGCGCCTGCCGGATGCAGGGCACGCTGGTGTCGGTGACCAGCATCAGCATCGAGGCGGCCTTCAGCACCGGCTCGATCCAGTCGATCATCGCGCGCGGCAGATCGACCACGACATAATCGTATTCGTCCTGCAGCACCGACAGCAGCGCCGCGATGGTGTCGGGCGACACCGATTGCAGCGGCACGAAGCGGTCGGGGGCGCACAGCACGTCGACGCCGGACTTGTGCGACTGCATGATGCTGCGCACCTGATGCGCGTCGGGCGCCTGCCGCGCGTCGATGATCCGCAGCAGGCCGCCGTTGTCCTCGAGATCGAAGAACACGTTGGCGTTGCCGAATTGCAGGTCGAAGTCGACAAGCGCGACCCGCTTCGCCGGGCCTTTCTTCGAGAACTTGCCGGGCTTTCCAACCAGCCCGCAGGCAAGGTTCACGGCCACGGTCGTCGACCCGATGCCGCCGCGCGCCTGCGTGACGGCGATGACGTGGCCGGGGATCGCCGTTACCGTGCGCGTGGCCGCGACCGGCGCCGAGGACTCGGCCACCTGCGCGATCTGTTCGCGAAGGTCTTCCGCCGACAGGTCGTCGGGCAGGACGTCATGCGCGCCGGCCTTCTTCAGGCGGCGGGCGAAGTCGAAGGCGCTGTGTGCAGGCGCCATCGCGATGATCGTCGCGGCGTCGCCACAGGTATCGCGCAGGGACGAGATGTACTCAGAGAGATCGGGAAGCTCGGGGTCGGCGTCCACCAGCACGGTGACGGGGCGGCCACCAAGGCTGGCGGGCAGGGCGGTGTCGCTGATCTCGGACACCTGGTCGGGGCCGAGTTTCTCGATCAGCGTCTCGATGAAGCCCTCGCGCGGCGAAAGCGCCAGGACAGGGGCCATGTCCGCGTGCTGCATGATGCGCGTGTGATAGGTCATCCTGCTTCTCCTGAGCTAAGGTCTTCCGCCGGAAGCGAAACGCTGAACAGGCCACGCCCGACGGTCGCACCCGTGGTGGGATCGTCGGCGTCGCGCATCAGCGGGGCGACGGGGGAAATGAACTGAAAGTTGGGAAGGTCGATCTCGACCGTGACCATCGGCGTGTACGGACCGCCAAGGAATCCAAGGTTCTGATCGAAGCTGTACGTAAACTGCAGGTTGTCGATGCTGGCATCGGGCGGCAGCATCGGCGCGATGCGCGTCCAGATCTCTTGCGCGGTCGCGTTGTTGGCGTCGCCCACGCAGCTCACGGCGTCGACCGTCGCGCAGACATCGGTGTCGGCGCTGCACGAGGTGCCGAACCGCGGCGGGATCAAGCCGCCGATCGGCCCGCGCACGTTGGTGGCCGGAAGACCGGCGCAGGCGGCGGCGCGCACCACGGCGGTGCGGGCCGCGAGGTCGGTGGCCTTCTGCGCCAGCACGCGGGTGTAAGCGAAGCGGCCGAAATCCAGCGCGACCCAGAACAGGACGCAGAACAGCGTGATCACGACGCCGAATTCGACCAGCACGCCGCCGCGCGTGTCGCGGCCGAACCGGCGCAGGCGGGATATGAAGCGCGGCGCGGTCATTGGCCGAAGATCCGCGCCTGATCGGCGATGTCGGTGGTCACGCCGCCAAGGCCGCCGCCGAACATGTCGAGGATCCCGCGCAGCGGGAAATCGATCGTGACGTTCGCGGTGACCGTGGCGATGGACACAGTGCCAGAGCGATAGTTGCCGTCCACGCAGGTCAGCCCCGGAACGACCGTGTTCACGGTGACGGCGGACGGGAACAGGATCTCTCCGTCGATGCTGCGTTCGACCATCGTCTTCAGCTGCGCCGACATGGCGTTCAGCGACCCGCCGGTGGAACAGATGTTACCGGGAACGGACCGCGCGACGTACCGGCTGGCTTCGCGCACGCCGGTGATCGCGGACTGGTAAGACCACAGCATCCGGGCCGCTTCGATGCTGAGCGCGAAGACCAGGATCATGAAGGGCATGACCAGCGCGAATTCCACCAGCACCGCACCGCGATCCTCGCGGGCGAAGCGGCGGAAGGAAGAGAGAAGACGCGTTTTCATCCCGCCCTCTACCGATACAGCTGCACGACATCGCGGAAGATCCCGCCGAACGCGCTTTCTTCAGTGCCCGAGCTGTCCGCGAAGCCAAGGAATTCGCCGTGGATGTCGAAGCTGGGCGGCGAGCCGGCATCGTCGCCGACCGGCTCGGTCAGGAACATCGCAAGGTAGCGTTCGACCGGGATGCCGCTGGCGGCGCCGCCGATCGGGTTCGCGGCGCAGTCGACTCCGGCGGCCACGACAACACGGCGCAGCGGGTCGTTCGACATCTGGCTGGAACATTGCGGACGGCCGTTTTCGGACAGGTCCGGGTCGAGGATCGAGTAAGGGCCGTTGCCCGTATCGGAGTGCGGGTTGGAATTGGCGTAGGCGATCTCGCGCAGGTACATGCCATAGCGGGTGCTGGCGAACACGGCGTCGTCGCCGGTCAGCACCGGCAGGTGCGCGTCGGTGGCGGGGGTCGCCGGGTCGCCATCCAGATCATGGTTGGCGTTCAGATAGGCCTGCCGGTCCCAGACGCCGTCGCCGAAGCGGCCGCAGTTGGGCATGCAGGTGTCGCGGGGCAGACCCATCGTATCGCCGGTCAGCTCCTCGTTGCCCTGAATGCAAGCACCGCCACCTTTCGGCTTGATGCCCTTGATCACGTTCGGGGCGGGCGCGAAGTCTGGGTTGTTCTTTTCGCCGTTCAGAACCGACCGGAAAATGTCGAACCGGACGTTGAACGCGGCGTTGGTGATCCCGACCTTCTGGCCCGGCTCAAGCTCGATGGTGCCGTCGGTGTTGACGCAGGCGGTGATGCCTTCCTGCGCCGCGATCAGGCAGGCCAGCTTGTTGCCGCCTTCGTCCGCGCAGACGCCGTTCGGGTCGTCGAACAGGTCGAGATCGATGAAGCCGAAGTCGCCGGGACCCCAAGCGGCGCTTTTACCACCGCTGCGCAGAAGGATCAGGTCGCCGATGTCCAGCGTGTCTTCCCAGTCGGACGGCAGGCAGAACATCAGCGGGTTGATGTCGCAGGCCTGGATCGAGAACCCGGCGACCGCCGTGGCGCCCACGGTGGCCGTCCCGGTGTCCGCGTCGTCGGCGGTGCCCAGCATCCGCTCGACGGCAAGGGCGAAGGACATCGACAGGGCGCGCGGGGTCACGTTGACCTCGACGATGCGCGCAAGGCGCGGGTCGTTGGTCGCGTCGGCGCCCATCGGCGTCGCGTCGCTTTCGGGAAGGGCCGAATGGAAGGTCAGCGTATAGTCCAGCGCGCCGGACAGGACGCCGTCGCCATCGCCGAAGGTTTCGGTGTCCGAGATCAGGTTGGCGGCGGCGGCGGTGGCGCGATCGATCGCGTCGGCGGTGCCGTCGAGTTCAGCGGCCGAGGTCAGCGCGACATGGTCCGCGAAGGACTGAAGCTCGCTTTGCGTGGCACCCAGCCGGCCCACGTCGAACACCAGCGCAAGAAAGCCGATGAAGACGATCAGGGCAGAGCTCCAGATCAGGGCGATGGTGCCGTCTTCGGAGCGAAGGAACCGGCGTGCTGCGGTCGAGATGGGCATGACGCGTTCCTTTGCCAAAGGTTTCGGTTGCAGGCGGCCGGGTACGGCCGATCAGTTGTTCGAAGCCGGGCCGCTCAGCGGGACAAGCTCCGCCGTGTTGCCACGCCGCACGGTGATCGTCGGCGCGCGCTCGTCTTCTTCCATGGGTGATTTCATTTGCAGAAGGTCGCGAAGCTCGACCATGTCCAGCGGGCGGTCCTCGACCCCGTCGAGGGTGCGCAGCGTCAGGCTTAGCGTGCCGGCCTTCTGCGCCAGCGCAAGGCGCTGACCCTGTTCCGGCGTGACCTCGACAGTCACGGTGCGCACGTCGGACGGCTTGTCGGTCTGCTCTTCCGAGCTTTGGTCGACGCCGATGATGCGGACGTTCTGAAGAATGGTGACGGCGCGCAGTTCGGTCTGGCTGCCCTGCGTCATTACGATGTCGACATAGTCGCCCGGCGTCACGAAGCCGCCGACGGCGGTGACGGCATCGACCTTGATCGCCATCGCGCGGGTGTTTTCGCCCAGCTTGCTGACGATGGTCACCTTGTCGCCGTGCTCGGAAACTTTGGTACGGATGATGACTTCCCCGACGAAGAACTGACCCTTCGCGCGGCGCGGGCCTTCCTCGACAGTCGGGAACAGCGTGTCTGCGTCGGCGAAGACGCCGGCGGGCAGGAATTCCTTGGGCCACTTCTGAGTTGTCACCAGATGCGGTTCGATCGGCTGACCGAACGGGATCTCTTGGCGGGCGACGTAGATCTCGACAAACTCGACTTGGGCCGCGGCGGCCTCGGCGGCAAGCTGGTCATCGAACATGGCCTGTTTCGCGATAACGACCGATCCCCCAGCGACGAGGACTCCGGTCACGGCAGTCAGGAAGGGCTTCAGTCGCATGGGTGTCTCCTTGGTATCTCGGGGTGGGGCGGTCGGCGCCCCGGAAGGGACGCACTGCGCCGGCGGCAGCTGACGCAGTGCGGTCTTGTTAGATCAGCAGGTCGCGCCGACGGCGGCACAAGCAGCATCGACGTTGGCGTCGGTGGTGGTGCCGAGTGCGCTGAAGGCACCCACGCCGATGCTGGCGACAACCAGCAGGGCCAGGCCGTATTCGACGATCGCAGCGCCGCTTTCGTCTTTCGAGAACAGTTTGATTTTCTTAACGATTTTCATGGTCTTCCCCCAAAAGGTGCAATGGATGGGTCAGGATTGACCCGGTAAGCGGAACCCGAAAGCAGCAGCGTCGAATTCCTTGCCATAAAGTTAACGAGATTGATGGCACGCCGAATACTCGACAGTTGTCCGAGGATTTCGCGGTCAGGTTGTGGGGGTCTTTCGGCAGATTTCCTCGCCGGGAAAAACCGCGACAGGTGTGAAATGGATCGCCGTCCACGAATCGGCAGCGCATCGCGATTCGGGCAGAAAGAGGGCGGAAGCGGGGATTCGGTTCGGCATGCCGGGCGCCGTATTCGCGGAATCGGCGCCGCCTCAACGCTAAACGTTAATAGAGAGGCGCCGCTAGGTTTACAGTGCCGCGCCAATTCCGTGGTTTGTTGACGGATCAGGCGTCAATCTGTGGGTAATTACCATGTGTAATTGACGTGACGTTCATTCAAATTAATGAATTCCAGACCGATTTATTTGTACGGCCGGGTTTTTGGCCGATCGCTGGTAGGTAAGTTGATATGATCTCGGAATTGCGAGGTTCAACCACCCAAGGCCAAGTTCCAGTGCGTGCCATGTTGGGCATCGCAGTTTCCTGGACAGAAGCCGTTCAGGGACGGGGCGACCTAGACGAAGCCATTTGCGCTCTTATGCACCTGTTCACTGCGGACGCCGCGCTGCTTGTCCGCGGAGACCCCAAATCCGGCACCTTCCGCCGCGTTCTTCTGACCCGGCGTGAAACCAACGCGCTGTATAGAAGCGCCGTGGGCGAGGTTCTGTCCGACCGGGTTCTGGGCAGCTATCTGAGCTCTGCGCAGGCGGGGTCGGTCTGGCGTTTGTCTGAAAGCCGGTCCCAGGACGGGATGCCCGGTCACGCCGGCGCCCGGGACGGCGTCGCGGAAGCGATCACCGTCGTCATCGGCCGCGCGAACGGGTTCATCGATTGTCTCGAGCTTCAGTTCTCCGCCGCGCCCGCAAGCCGGACGGAAAGCCTTGTCTCGTACCTTGCACAGGTTCTCACGGACACATGGTCGCGGCGGGCGATGGGCGTGGTGCAGGCTTTGATCCTTGCGGCCGTGCCGAAGGATCTGGAAGCCGCGCCCAAGCCGGCCTCTCCTCCGATCATGGACGTGTCCAACCCCGCCGGGCTCAGCCGCAGCGAATTCCGCATCTGCTCGCTGGTCGGGCAGGGCATGGCCCCCAAAGCCATCGCGCAGCAGCTGGCACTGCGCGAAACCACGGTCCGCACCCACCTAAGTGCGATCTACTCGAAGACCGCGACGGCGGGGATCGTCGACCTAGTGCATCGGCTGAACGCTGGCGACCAAAGAACTGGCCGCGCAATTTGAGTGCTGCGGGTCTTTCCGGTCATTGAGACTGCCGCGTGCGATCCTCGCGATTTCTAATCAGGAAAGCTAGGATGCAAGTCGAGGTTAGGCCACTCGCATCGAATGGCTGACATTTGCTCCAACCGGCAATTTTCCTGTGACGTGTATCGCGATCCGCCTACGCGCACGATTGTGGTGCTCCTCCGAGTTTTGGCTCGACGGGCCACAGGGTGTGAGGTCAGTCGATGGGATGGATTTGTTATAACTTCTAATGGGATTGCATCACTCGGGATCGCGGTTCCCGATCCGTAAATGGCCCTTCGTCGACCCACGACGCTAACCGAATGCCCTACAAACGTTCGACGCAGTTAAGGAATCGCTGAAGCCAACCCGTCGATGGGACAGCAAGTGGCCCGTGAGGCGAGGGTAACCATCCAGGAGGGGGCACGCCATTGTCGGCAATGTCGAAGCAAGGGGAAAGGGCGACGATCAGAGAAGACGTCGACCCCATGTTGACGGCCAATTCAGCACTAAGGTGCCGCGCTAAGCCCAAGCGAACCGGGCAGCCGTGTCGGGCTCTTGCTGTCAGTGGTAGGTCGTTCTTTCGTATGCACGATGCGCGCGGCGGTGCGAAAGCGGGTTCAGAAAACCCACGTTGGAAACACAGTGGGCGAAGTGCCGAAGCGGTAACGATGCGCAAGTTCGCAAATCAAAAGGGCCGCGAGTTCCGCGAGCCGGCGTAGATGCTCCACGACGAACAGCAAAATTGGCGGTCGTGCGCCGTCAGATTGGAGGATCTTCTTGGGAATGCGCCCAATTGTAACGGACCTTTTCGTAGACGTTTCAGAGTACTACGGGAAAAAGGTGGCAGCCCGTAGGGGAATCGAACCCCTCTTTCCAGGTTGAAAACCTGGCGTCCTAACCGATAGACGAACGGGCCATGCCGTGGCGTGGGGAGCTATCTAGTTGAGGTCCGCAGTCGCCGCAAGAGGGTTTTTTCGCCTTTCGGCACCTTTTTCAATCTGCCCTTGCGGCATCCTCCAGACGCAGCTGAACCGTCTGTCTTCCTTGCCAGTGATTGATCTCCAGACGGCCTGCCAGATGGAAGCGCGCGCCGCCGTGATCTTCCAGCGCCGGGCCAAGCGGGCCGTCGAAGGCGCCAAAGCATATGGCGTCGATCTTCGCGCCCATGCCGTCGCCGAAGCTGAGCTTCAGATGCGATTCTCCGACCCGTTTGCGAAAGCCGATGGCGACGTCTGGAAAGGCGAATCGCGGGGCAGGGGCGCCAGCGCCGAAGGGGCCCGCCTGCTCGAGCCGCTCGATCAGCTCGATCGTCGCCGCGCCGGGCATCAGGATGCCGTCCACGTTCAGGTCGCGGGGGCCGATGTCGGCGGCGCCCTGTTTCGCCAGCATCTCGCCCAACCGTTCCATCGCGGCCTCGATCTTCGGCTCTGCCACCGTCAGGCCCGCCGCCATCTTGTGGCCGCCGCCCTTCTCCAGCAGGCCCTCGGCCGCAAGCCGGTGGATCGACGCGCCAAGGTCGATGCCCGACACCGACCGGCCAGACCCCTTGCCGATGCCGCCCTCGGTGCCGATGACGATGGCGGGGCGGTTGGTGGCCTCTTTCAGGCGCGAGGCGACGATGCCGACCACGCCGGGGTGCCAGCCTTCGCCCGAGGCCCAGACCAGCGGGCCGTCCAGCCCGCGTTCCGCCGCCTGTTCCAGCGCCGCGTCGCGCACGCGATTCTCGATCTCGCGGCGTTCGGTGTTCAACTGATCCAGCCGTTCGGCCAAGGCCTGCGCCTCGTGCGGGTCGGCAGTGGACAAAAGCCGGGCGCCAAGGTCCGCCGCACCGATCCGCCCCCCGGCATTGACCCGGGGCCCCAGCAGGAAGCCAAGATGATAAGGCGTCGGCGCGGTGTCCATCCGCGCGACGTCGCCCAGTGCCACCAGCCCCGGCCGCGCGCGCCGCGCCATGACCTTCAGCCCCTGCCGCACCAGCGCCCGGTTCACACCGATCAGCGGCGCCACGTCCGCCACGGTCGCCAGCGCAACAAGGTCGAGATAGCCCATAAGGTCCGGGCCCTTCACGCCCTCGGCGCGCAGCAGGCGGTTCGATTCGACCAGCATCAGGAACACGACGGCGGCGGCGCACAGGTGGCCTAGGTCGCCATCCTCGTCCTGCCGGTTCGGGTTCACCACGGCCAGCGCGGGCGGCAGCGTCTCGGCGCCAAGGTGGTGGTCCAGAACCACGACGTCGGCGCCCTTGGCGGCGGCGATGGGCTCGTGGCTGAGGGTGCCGCAGTCGACGCAGACGATCAGGTCGTGGTCACGCGCGAGCGCCTCCATCGCGGGGACGTTCGGGCCATAGCCCTCGTCGATGCGGTCGGGGATGTACAGCGTCGCGGCCAGCCCCATCTCGCGCAGCCACGTCAGCAGCAGCGCGGCCGAGGTGCCGCCATCCACGTCGTAATCGGCGAAGACCGCGATCCGCTCGCGCCGCTTGACTGCGGCGACGAAGCGGGCGGCGGCGGGGCCCATGTCCTTCAGCGTCAGCGGATCAGGCAACAGGTCGCGCAGCGCCGGTGCAAGATAGGTCGCGGCGTCTTGCGCAGGAACGCCCAGACGGGCCAGCGTGCGACAGACCGACAGGGGCAGGCGCGAGTCCTGCGCCATCGCCTCGGCCAGCCGCTCGGCCTCGACCGACAGACCGACCCAGCGGCGTCCGGTCAGCGAGGCGGATACATTCAGAAAATCACCCATGCCAAGGATGTCGCAAGCCGCGCGGGGATTGGCAAGCGGGGGCTTCCCGGACGTCCCGTTAAGGCGCAACATGTGAAGAGGGAGGACACTGACATGTCAGAGATGACGATCCGCGATGCGCGGGTGCGCCTGTTCCGCGTACCGCCCGTCACCCGGCTGGAGGATGCGACCCACGTCGTCAGCCATGTCGAGCTGATCACCGTCACCCTGCGCACCGACGCGCACGAGGCGACAGGGTTGTCCTACACCGCCGGTGTCGGCGGCTCTGCGGTGGCGGCAATGCTGCGCGACGACTGCCTGCCGCATCTGGTGGGCCGCGATGGTGGCGACGCGGCGGCCTTGTGGGACTGGATGCGGGGCCACCTGTACCGCACCGGCTTCGGGGCGACGACGACGCTGGCGCTCGCGGCGATCGACACCGCCCTGTGGGAGCTGCGCGCGCAGGCGGACGACCTGCCGCTGTGGCGCTTGGCGGGCGCCGAGACGCCCGGCATCCGCGCCTATGCCTCGCTGATCGACCTCGCCCCGCCGGACGCGCTGGCAGAGCGGCTGACCCAGCTTCGGGCCGAGGGCTATCGCTGGTTCAAGATCAAGGTGGGTCTGCCCGACATCGCCGATGACCTTGCCCGCCTATCCGCCGCGCGCGAGGCGATCGGGCCGGACGACCGCCTGTCGGTGGATGCCAACATGGGTTTTGACCTTGAAGAGGCCGTGCGCCGCGCCCGGGCCTTCGACCGCTTCGGGCTGGAATGGCTGGAAGAGCCGCTGCCCGCCGAGGATATCGCGGGCCATACCGCCCTGCGCCGCCGCTGCGGCATCCCGGTGGCGGCGGGCGAGTCGCTGTATACCCCCGAGGACATCGCCCACTATCTTCAGGCGGGCGCGGTGGACATCGTGCAGGCCGACATTGCCCGCATCGGCGGCATCACCCCGTGGCTTGCGACGGCGCGGCTGGCCGAGGCGGCGGGTCGCCCGGTGGCGCCGCATTACATGGCGGAATGGGCCGTCCACCTGCTACCCGCGGTGCCGAACGCGTTGGTGCTGGAAAACGTGCTGGGCGCGGGGCTGGCCGAACTGGGCGTCGCCTCGCCGCCGCTGCGCATCGAGAAGGGCCGCGCCCTGCCGCCCGAGGGCGCAGGGCACGGCTTGCAGTTCCACCTCGACGACAGCCCGCACGAGGTGCCGCTGGGCCCACCCCTGTTCACGCCGCAGCGAAGTCGGAAGTGACCGAAGGGGGCAGGCAGCCCATCCCCTGCAACGCGTGCCGCAGGGCGGTGTCGATCGGCGTGTGCGGCTCGGACCCAAGGACGTCCACCAGCGCGGCGTTGTCCAGACGCACCGGCACCTGCCAGAGATACCGCATCTCGCGCAGTTCCCGCAGCGTGACCGAGAACGGCGCCAGCAGCGGCAACAGCGCCCACGGCATCCGCCGGATCGGTGCATCCGGGACCCCGGCCACCACGCGCAGCCGCTCGGCCATCTCGACGCCGCGGTCGAACCAGTGGCCCCCAAGATGGAACCGCGCAAAACGGGGCAGGTCCTCCCGCTCGACCAACTGCGCGACGGTTTCGGCAAAATCCGGCAGATAGGCCCAGGCGTGGCCGATGTCGGGGCGGCCGGGATACAGCACCGACCGCACGGGCCGGCCCGGCTTCACCAAGGCGCTGGTGAACCACGAGTTGCCCGACACATGCGGCCCGAAGAAATCGCCCGCGCGCAGGATCAGCACCGGCACGCCCTCGGCCTTGGCGGCGCGGTGCAGCCGCTGTTCCAGCGCGACCCGGATGCGGCCCTTGCGCGTCGCCGGGGCCTGCGCGTCGTCCTCGCGCAGCAGCGGGAAGGCGTCGGGTCCGAAGTTGTAGACGGTGCCCGGCAGCACGATCCGCGCGCCGGTCCGGCGGGCAGCGGCGATCGTGGCCTCGGCCATCGGCAGCACGCGCCCGGCCCAGTCGCGGTAGCCCGGCGGGTTCACACCGTGAAAGATCACGTCGCAGCCCACGGCCGCCGCCACAACGTCGTCCTGCCGCATCGCGTCGCCGGGGACCCACGCGGCATCGGGCAGCAAGGCGGACACCTTCTGCGGGTCGCGGTGCATCGCCCGGATGCGCCACCCGCGCGCCGCCAGTGCCTTCGCGGTCTCGTATCCTGCGCCGCCGGTGGCGCCCAGGATCAACGCGGTCTTTCCAGTCGTTTCGGTCATCTCGGTCTCCAGTCCTGAATGACCCGACACATGGCGGCAGCTTGAGGTAAAAGAAATTGCCAGAATGCGTGGCTTTGTTATACAAAAATATATGAACAAAGCGCCCGCATGGGATCACTTCCGGTCTTTTCTCGCTGTCGTGGATCAAGGCAGCCTGTCTGCCGCCGCCCGCGCGCTGGGGCTGACCCAGCCGACGCTGGCGCGGCATATCGAACAGCTGGAACTGTCGCTGGGCGCGCCGCTGTTCACCCGTTCCCCGCAAGGGCTAAGGCCGACGGACCGGGCGCACAGGCTGGTGCCCCACGCACAGGCGATGGCGGCGGCGTCGGCGGCCGCGATGCGTGCGGCGGACGGAGACGCCGAAACGCTCACCGGCACGATCCGCATCGCCGCCAGCGACGTGATCGGGGCCTTCGTTCTTCCCGCCATGCTGCGCGATCTTCGCGCCGCCCACCCGGGCCTGCAGTTCGAACTGGCGCTGTCGAACGCGCCCAGCGACCTGCTGCGGCGCGACGCGGACATCGCGATCCGGATGGTGCGCCCGGCCCAGTCGGCGCTGGTGGCGAAGCGGGTCGGCGACGTGACGCTTGGCGCCTTCGCGCATCCCGACTACCTCGACCGTCGCGGCACCCCGTCCTCGCCCGCGGAGCTCGGCGCGCACGACCTGATCGGCATCGACCGGGACCTGTCCGCGCTGAAGGGGTTCGAGACGTCGGGCTTCCCGCTTGACCGCGCGGGCTTCGCGTATCGGCTCGACAACCAGATCGCCCATATCGAGGCGATCCGGCAGGGGCTGGGCATCGGCATCTGCCAGCTGGGCCTTGCCACCCGCGCACCACGGCTCATCCGCCTGTTCGCGGACCGGGTCGCGATCCCGTTGGAGACTTGGGTCACCATGCACGAGGACCTGCGCGGCGACGCACGGATGCGCGTCACCTTCGATCACCTTTGCACGGAAATGGCCGCCTACTGCCGGATCGGCTGACCGGGCTTCTTCTGTCCTGAAATATCCCGGGGGAGCCGCGAAGCGGCGGGGGCAGAGCCCCCGCAACTGCGTCGGCGTCAGCGCCCGGTCGCGGGGCGCGACACCGGGTTGCGATAGCGCATCCGGCGCACCGACCCGGTCTTCGACCGCATCAGCAGCGTTTCGGCTTCCAAGAACTCCGGCTCGCGCTTCAGGCCCTGAAGGATGGACCCGTCGGTGACGCCGGTGGCGGCGAAGATCACGTCCTGCGTGACCATGTCGTCGCGGGTGTAGATCCGGTCGAGATCCTTGATCCCGGCCTTCGCGGCGCGGCCCTTTTCGTCGTCGTTGCGGAACAGCAGCTGACCCCACATCTGGCCGCCCATGCATTTCAGCGCCGACGCCGCCAGTACGCCCTCGGGCGCCCCGCCCGAACCCATGTACATGTCGATGCCGGTGATATGCGCCTCGGCACAGTGGATCACGCCGGCGACGTCGCCGTCGGTGATCAGCCGGATCGCGGCGCCGGTCGACCGCAGCTCGGCGATCATGTCCTCGTGCCGAGGGCGTTCCAGCACGCAGACGGTGATGTCCGACTGGTCGCAGCCGCGAGCCTTGGCCAGCGCCTGCACCCGTTCGGCGGGCGACATCTGCAGGCTGACCACGTCCTGCGGATAGCCCGGACCGATCGCCAGCTTGTCCATGTAGACGTCGGGGGCGTGCAGCAGCGTGCCGCGCGGCGCCATCGCGATGACGGTCAGCGCGTTGGGCATGTCCTTGGCGGTCAGCGTGGTGCCTTCCAGCGGGTCCAGCGCGATGTCCACCTCGGGGCCGTTGCCGGACCCGACTTCCTCGCCGATGTACAGCATCGGCGCCTCGTCGCGCTCGCCTTCGCCGATCACCACGACGCCCTTGATGTCGAGCAGGTTCAGCTGGTCGCGCATCGCGTTCACCGCCGCCTGATCCGCGGCCTTTTCGTCGCCGCGCCCGATCAGCTTGGCCGAGGCCATCGCGGCGGCTTCGGACACGCGGGCAAGCCCCAGCGAGAGCATGCGGTCGTGGAAGACGATGTCGTTGTTCTTGTTCGGCATTGGAAACCTGCGTTCTTTCAACTTGTTCAGTTGCATTGGTAGCAGCAATAGATGACAGGACAAGGCGCGCGGGCGCCAGTTTCGTCGCTAACATCGGCAACAATCGCCCTTTTTGGATCGTGCAAGTTGACGTGGGTGCAGATCGGTGGGCGGGCAGGGGCGCTGCCCCCGCCGCGCGTTGCGCGGCTCCCCCGAGGTATTTTGGAAGAGAAGAAGCATCAGGCGCGCTGGACCGGCGCGGGGGATCGTCTAACTGCATTTGGAGGCGGAGGGAGATCCGGATGCGACGTGCGGTCGACATCGTGTCGCGCCACATGGTGGCGCTGTCCTGCGCGATGTTCGCGGCGGGCGCGGCCGAGCGGGTGGCGGCGATGCTGCGCGATGGCGGCCCGGATACGTGGCGCGCATTCTACCTGACGCATTACGCGGTGAACTACATCGACCACGGTTTTGCGAAGCGCGCCGTGGTGGGCACCGTGCTGCGTCCGTTGGTGTCGGTCTTGCCGACCGCCGGTGACGTGGCGGTGATGCTGGTGCTGGCGGCGGCGGCCCTGCTGGCGCTGGTGCTGTTGCTGGACCGGGCGCTGCCGCACGACGCGGCGCCGGGGGCCTTGGTGAACCGGCTGCGCTGCGCCGTTGCGGTCGGGCCGCTGGGCGCGGTGCAGGCGGGGTTCGAGGCGGGGCGGTTCGATCCGTTCCTGTACCTGCTGCTGGCGCTGGCCTTGTGGGCGGTGGCGCGGCGCCGGGCGTGGCTGGCGGGCGTGGTCTGCGCGGTGGCGATCCTGCTGCACGAGGGCTTTGCCGTGTTCGGCGTGCCGCTGGTGCTGGCCGGCGGCTGGGCGCTGGGACAGCGGGGCCGACTGGTGCCGCCGCTGTTGCTGGCGGGCATCGCGGCGCTGGCCGTTCTGCTGTTCGGCAATTCGGAGGTGGCCGAGCAAACGGCGGCAGGGATCGCGGGCCACGTCTGGGGCAGGGGTCTGCTGGACCCGAACCTTGGTCTTGCGGTCTGGCAGTATGCGCTGCTGGCGCTTTATTGGGCCGCGCTTGGGGCCGTGCTGGCGGCCATGTACCGGGGGCGGCGGGCCGACCTGCTGGTGCTGGCGGCGGTGTGCCCGCTGGTGCTGAACGTGGTGGGGTGGGATGTGAGCCGCTGGGTGGCGCTGGCTTTCGCGGCGTTGCTGGTCAACCTGTCGTTCCAGCGGCTGGCGCTGGGGCGGGACCTGCCGCAGCGGGGCGGGCGCGCCGCCCTGCTGCTGTGTCTGCCCGCCGGTCCGATCGGGACCGGCGCGCCGTTTCCGTGGCTGGCCGGGGTGTGGTCCTAGACCTCTTCGATCCGGATCGCCACCGGCTCGCCCTCGACCACGCCGGTCCGGCTCATGCCCGACAGCGCCGCGTCCAGCGCCGCGCGCGGGCATTTGTGGGTCACGAACAGCACCGGGGCGGTGCCTTCGGCATGGCTGTACTGGCGCATCCGGTTGATCGAGACGCCCGCTTCCCCAAGGGCCGTGGCCACCCGTGCCAGCGCGCCGGGTTTGTCCTGCAGCTGCATCCGCAGGTAGAACGCCGCCGGGGCCGCCGCCTTGGCGGGCTTTGGCTTTTGCAGCGAACTGGCGGGCTGGCCGAAGGTCGACACGCGGATGCCGCGGGCGATGTCGAGGATGTCGGACAGCACCGCGCTGGCGGTCGGGCCTTCGCCCGCGCCCGCGCCGCGCATCACGATCTGGCCCACCGCGTCGCCTTCCAGCACCACCATGTTGGTGCCGCCTTCCAGCTGCCCCAGCGGGCTGTCGGCAGGCACAAGGCAGGGCGACATGCGCTGTTCCAGCCCGCGCCCGGTCATCTGCGTGACGCCCAGCAGCTTGATGCGATAGCCCATGTCGCGGGCCTGTTCGATGTCGGCGAACTCGATCCGCTGGATGCCTTCCAACTCGACCGCAGGGAAATCGACCTGCGTGCCGAAGGCGATGGAGGACAGCAGCGACAGCTTGTGACCGGCGTCGATGCCGCCCACGTCCAGCGTCGGGTCGGCCTCGAGATAGCCAAGCGCGTTGGCTTCCTCGAACACCTCGTCATAGGGCAGGCCCGCGCTTTCCATCCGGGTCAGGATGTAGTTGCAGGTGCCGTTCATCACGCCCATGACGCGCTGTACCTCGTTGCCGGCAAGCCCTTCGGTCAGCGCCTTGACCACCGGGATGCCACCGGCGACGGCGGCTTCGAACCGCAGCGCCACGCCCGCCTCTTCGGCGGCGGTGGCCAATGCCTGACCGTGCAGGGCAAGCATCGCCTTGTTGGCGGTGACCACGTCCTTGCCGGTGGCGATGGCGGTTTCGGTCGCGACCTTGGCGGGACCGTCCGAGCCGCCCATCAGTTCGACGAACAGGTCGATGTCGTCGCGGCGGGCAAGGGCGATGGGATCGTCTTCCCAGTCGTAGCCGGACAGGCGGACACCGCGGTCCTTGTCGCGGTTTCGCGCAGAGATCGCGACGACCTGGATCTCGCGCCCCGAGCGGGCGGCCAGAAGGTCGGCGCGGCGCTGGATGATCTTGATGACGCCGGCGCCGACGGTTCCGAGACCCGCGATGCCAAGGCGAAGGGGGCCTGTCCCGTGCGAGGTGGTCATGGTGCCGGTCTCCGTTTCCAGTGTCGTTTGGAGGGCACGGATAGCCGGATTGCCGGTGGGGTGCAACGGCACGCCGCGATGCGGCGAAGCCTAGCGGACCGCTTCGATGGGCCCTTCGGCCGCGCCGGTGATGAACTGCCGCAGGTACGGGTCGTCGGCGCTGTCCATCTCGGCGACGGGGCCGGTCCAGTGGATCGTGCCGCCGTGCAGCATCGCGACCTTGTCGGCGATGGCGCGGACGCTGGTCATGTCGTGGGTGATGGTCATGGCGGTCGCGCCCATCTCGACCACGATTTCGCGGATCAGCTCGTTGATGACGCCGGACATGATCGGGTCGAGCCCGGTGGTGGGTTCGTCGAAGAAGATGATCTCGGGTTCGGCGGCGATGGCGCGGGCAAGGCCGACGCGTTTCTGCATGCCGCCCGACAGTTCAGCCGGGAACTGGTCGGCGACATCGGGCGACAGGCCGACGCGGCGCAGCTTCTCGATCGCGATCTCGCGCGCCTCGGCCTTGGGCCGTTTCAGCGACCCGCGCAGCAGGCGGAAGGCGACGTTTTCCCAGACGGTCATGGAGTCGAACAGCGCGCCGCCCTGAAACAGCATTCCGAAGCGGGCGAGGAAGGCGTCGCGTTCGCGGCTGGAGCGCGCCTTGGTGACGTCTTCGCCGTCCAGCAGGATCTGGCCGCTGTCCGGTGTGACAAGGCCCAGCACGCATTTCAGCGCCACCGACTTGCCGGTGCCCGAGCCGCCGATGATCACCATCGACTCGCCCCGGTCGACTTCAAGGTTCACCCCCCGAAGGACCTTCTTGGGCCCGAAAGCCTTATGGACGTCGCGCAGCTCGATCATTGGGTGAAGAACAGCCCTGTCAGAAGGAAGTTGGACGCAAGGATCAGAACCGAGGCCGAGACGACGGCGTCGGTGGTCGCGCGGCCCACGCCCTGTGCGCCACGGCCCGAGCGCATCCCGTGGTAACAGCCCATCGTCGCGACGATGAAGCCGAACACAGCGGCCTTCACGAGGCCCGAGATCACGTCGCCCGCCTGCAGGAAATTCACCGTCGTCTGAACGTAGGTCGCGCCGTTGAAATCCAGCCGCAGCACCGCGACGAGGTAGCCGCCGAGGATGCCGATGGTATTGCCGACGGCGGCAAGGAACGGCAGCGCCACGGTGGCGGCCAGCACGCGCGGCACGGTCAGATATTTCATCGGGTGGGTGGACAGCGTCACCAGCGCGTCGATCTGTTCGGTCACCTTCATCGTGCCGATCTCGGCGGCGATGGCGGCCGAGACGCGGCCCGCGACCATCAGGCCGCCCAGCACCGGGCCAAGTTCGCGGACCATGCCAAGCGCCACGATCTGCGGCACCACGGCCTCGGCGTTGAAGCGGGCGCCGCCTGCGTAGATCTGCAACGCCAGGGCGCCGCCGGTGAACAGCGTGGTCAGGCCGACGACGGGCAGGCTGAAATAGCCGATGAACAGCAGTTGCGACAGGAACTCGCGCCAGTAGAACGGCGGACGGACAAGGTGGGACAGGGTGCCGCCCACGAAGATCGCCAGCCGCCCGATGGCGGCGATCAACGCCAGCGTGGATCGGCCGACGGCCGCGACGGGCGACAGCAGGCTCATGCAGCCGCGCTGGTGTAGCGGCGGACGTAGCGCGGCCCAAGCGTGGTCAGCATCTCGTAGCCGATGGTCCCCGCGGCATCCGCCAGATCGTCGATCCGCTGCATGGTGTTAAGCAGGTCCAGCGCCTGCGGGTCGCCGTCAAGGTCGGTGACGTCCACGGTGATCAGGTCCATCGACACCCGCCCGACGATGGGGCAGGCCGTGGCGCCGTGGTACATCGCGATCCCCTTGCCGGCGAGCGCGCGGTGGACGCCGTCAGCATAGCCTGCCGACACGGTGGCGATGCGGCTGGGGCGGTCCGCGATCCAGCTGTTGCCATAGCCCACGGGCTCGCCCGCATCGACTTCGCGGACCTGGATCACGGGCAGCGACAGGCGCACCACGGTTGCGGCGTCTTCGAACGGCATCCCGCCGTACAGGCCGACGCCGGGACGCACCATGTCGAAGTGATAGTCCGGCCCCAGCAGCGTGCCGCCGGTGGCCGAGATCGACAGGGGCACGCCAAGGCCGCGCGTCATCTCGTGGAAGTTGGCCAGCTGGGTCCGGTTCATCTCGTGCCCCGGTTCGTCGGCGCAGGCGAGGTGGCTCATCACCAGTTGCGGGCCCTGCCGCATCGTGATGTCGCGCACGGCGGCCCATTCGGCGGGCTCCATCCCAAGACGGTTCATGCCGCTGTCCAACTGGACGCCGAAGGGCAGTCCGGGTAGCGACTCGAAGTGACGGGTCATCTGCTCGATCGAGTTCAGCATCGGCACAAGGCCAAGGTCGCCGATCGTGTCGGTGTCGCCTGCCATGTGGCCGCCATAGACGAAGATCCGCGCCGAAGGGCCAAGCGCCTCGCGTAGCGCGGCGCCTTCCTCTGCGGTGGCGATGAAGAATGTCCGCGCCCCGGCAGCGGCAAGCGCCCGCGCCACGGGCGCGATCCCAAGGCCGTAGGCGTCCGCCTTCACGGTGGCGGCGGTTTCCACCGTCGAGGGGCTGAGCGCGTCAAGCGCGCGCCAGTTCTCGGTGATGGCGTTCAGGTCGATTGTCAGGCGTCCGGTGCTCATGCCCAGCCTTTTGCCGAGGCAGGCGCGCGGGCGCAAGGGTCGGTTGTAGGGCGGGGCCGGGTCATCGCGGGATCGTGCCGGGTGCGGGGCCGCATCACGCCGGGGGAATGGCGCGCGTCAGGGCATCCAGGCGCCGTTCCGCTCGCGCCACATCTTCTCGCCCACAAGGCAGTCGGTGCTGTCCTCGACCACCTTCTCGATGCGCGGGGCGTCGGGCGGGCCGGGGCGCGAAACCATTTCCAGCACCAGCTTACGGCGCACGGCGGCAGCAAAATCGTCCCAGTCCCAGACCGGGATCACGAAGGACCCGGGGCCGCCGATCACGCAGTCGCGGTAATAGGCATCGAGATTGTCGATGTTCCAGTTCGCGCCCATGCCTTCGCGCGTCATCAGCGGCAGACCGTTGATCACGATGCCCTCGGCGATCACCTCGCCGCGGGCGCGCAGGACTTCCCAGCCCTGATTGTTGGGTCCATCACCCGATACATCAACGACCTGCCGCAACCCCATGAATTTGTTGTCGTCCAGGCTGTCGCGCGCATGAAGGAGCGCGCCCGAGATCGAGGTCCGCCGCAGCGACGGGTTGAAGGACGAGGTCAGCGTCTCGGAAAAGGCGGCAAGGTCTTCGCGGGTCTCCAAAAGACGCCAGTCGACGATGATCCGCTGCGCGCCCCAGCCGGCCCATTCGACGTAGGACAATGCCACGCGCTGCAACAGGCCGGACTGCATCGCCTCGAACACCTCGTCGGAATTCAGCGCCTCGGCATAGCCGCGCCGCTGGATCTCCAACTCGCGCGGGGACATCGAGCGGCTGACGTCGACCATCAGGATCAGTTCAAGGTCCACCTCGGTCTTGCCGTCCGTCCAGTCCTGCGCATGGGCGGCAGGTGTGGTCAGAAGGGCAAGAAGGCACAGGAGGTATCGCATGGGTTGATCCTGCAAAGCCGTCCCGCGTGCTGTCCAATCACAAACACCGGAGCCGGGCCTAACGGGCCGCCGCATGGGCAGCCCGCCTGTTTCGCAGGCAGAATGGCATGTCGCAGCAGGGCGCGAGCACCCGCCTTCGGATCACTCCACGGTGTCGGCCAGTGGGCGCAACTGCCGCAGATAGGCCACAACCGCGTCAAGGTCGGTGTCCGTCATCGCGGCGAAGTGGCCATAGGGCATCGGCGGAAGCATCCGGCTGCCATCCGGGCGGACGCCCTCGGTGATCATCGCCTTCAGCTCGTCATCCGAATAGCCCGCGATCCCGTCCTCGGACGGCGTCAGGTTGCTGGCAACAGAGGTGCCCCATGGCCCGTGGAATTCGAACCCGCCGCGTCCCAGATCGGTGTCGACCATCGGGCCTTGCGGTCCCATCGGCGTGTGGCATTCCATGCAATGCGCCAGCGGTCCCGCGACGTACTCGCCGTATTCCACCGTCACGGCGGCTTCGGGCGGTGTGACGCTTTCGACCGGCGGGCCATAAGCCGGTGGAAGGGGGATGTTGTAGGTCGACTTGCCCGCGTCGTTGTCGACGCCCGGGACGGTGCGCAGGAACATCACCACCGACATTAGGTCGTCGTCGCCGATCCCCCGGTAGAAGACGAAAGGCATCGGCGGGCCGATGATCGAGCCGTCGGGGCGGATCCCCTCGCGGATGGCGCGGGCGAGGTCTTCGTCGGACCAGTCGCCGACGGGGCCCGCGGGCGTGATATTGGGGGCGATGGCGGTGAACATGTCGTTCTGTTCCACAAGGCGCCCGGCCAGTTCCATGTCGGGCACGTAGCCTTCGGGGCCCATCGGCGTGTGGCAGTTGCCGCAGCCCATCGGTCCGCGCACCAGATATTCACCGCGTTCGACGCTTGGTTCGGCAATGGCTGTCCCGGCGGTTGCCGCAAAGCAAACCGCAGCCAGGATCCGGCTATGCATGTCAGTGTCCTCCCAGACGTGCAGGCTCGGACTGGCGCGGTCCTGCAATACTATTTGATTGTTTCCAGTCGGTTATGCCGTAAGTGTAACTTCAAAACTTACCCATCGTCAACTTGGTTCGGGCGGTGCGTTTCGGTTTGCCGACGCGCGGCGTTTATCCCGATGCGGTGTCGCGGGCGGCGGGGCGTCAGGGGCCTTGGGCAAGGCCGCTGAAAAGCTTCGGCGGGTCCGCCAAACGCCAAGAAATCGCGCGCCGGATCAGGAAATTCCGCAGCGTGCCGGGTCTTGGGGCGGAAAAACCGTGGCTTCGTCTTGCCTTGGCGCGCCGGATCGGCAAGCTGACCGGCAGCATCCTGACGTCGGCTGGCCGCCGATGCCGACTGCCACGAGGAGAGACCATGCCCACCCGCATTTCCCGCGCCGCCTATGCCGACATGTACGGCCCCACCACCGGGGACCGCGTGCGTCTGGCCGACACCGACCTGATCATCGAGATCGAGAAGGACCTGACCACCTACGGCGAAGAGGTGAAGTTCGGCGGCGGCAAGGTGATCCGGGACGGGATGGGTCAGTCTCAGGTCACCCGCGCGGGCGGGGCCGTGGACACGGTGATCACCAACGCGCTGATCGTCGACCACACCGGCATCTACAAGGCCGACGTCGGCCTGAAGGATGGCCGCATCGCCGCCATCGGCAAGGCGGGCAACCCCGACACCCAGCCCGGCGTGGACATCATCGTCGGCCCGGGGACCGAGGTGATCGCGGGCGAGGGGCGCATCCTGACCGCTGGCGGCTTCGACAGCCACATCCACTATATCTGTCCGCAGCAGATCGACGACGCGCTGCACTCTGGCCTGACCACGATGCTGGGCGGCGGCACCGGCCCCGCGCATGGCACGCTGGCCACCACCTGCACCCCGGGGCCGTGGCATCTGGCGCGGATGATGCAGTCTGCGGACGCGTTTGCGATGAACCTTGCCTTCGCGGGCAAGGGCAACGCCAGCCAGCCCGGCGCGCTGGTCGAGATGGTCGAGGCGGGCGCCTGCGCGCTGAAGCTGCACGAGGATTGGGGCACCACCCCCGGCGCCATCGACTGTTGTCTGTCCGTCGCCGACGACATGGACGTGCAGGTGATGATCCACACCGACACGCTGAACGAATCCGGTTTCGTCGAGAACACCGTCGCGGCGATGAAAGGCCGGACCATCCATGCCTTCCACACCGAGGGTGCGGGCGGCGGGCACGCGCCCGACATCATCAAGGTGGTCGAACAGCAGAACGTGCTGCCGTCCTCGACCAACCCGACGCGGCCCTTCACGCAGAACACGCTGGAAGAACACCTCGATATGCTGATGGTGTGCCACCATCTGGACAAGGCGATCCCCGAGGACGTGGCCTTCGCCGAAAGCCGCATCCGGCGCGAAACTATCGCCGCCGAGGATATCCTGCACGACATGGGCGCGTTCTCGATCATCGCGTCCGACAGTCAGGCGATGGGCCGCGTGGGCGAGGTGATCATCCGCACGTGGCAGACCGCCGACAAGATGAAGAAACAGCGCGGCCGTCTGGCCGACGAGACCGGCGCGAACGACAACGTGCGGGTCAAACGCTACATCGCAAAGTACACGATCAACCCGGCCATCGCGCACGGCATCTCGACCCAGATCGGCTCGATCGAGCCGGGCAAGCGCGCCGATCTCGTGCTGTGGTCGCCCGCCTTCTTCGGGGTGAAGCCCGAGATGGTGCTGATCGGCGGCAGCATCGCGATGGCCCAGATGGGCGATCCGAACGCCTCGATCCCGACGCCGCAGCCGGTCTACTCGCGGCCCATGTGGGGCGCCTTCGGCCGGTCGGTCGAGAACTCGGCGGTGATCTTCGCCAGCCAGGCGGCGGTCGCGAACGGGCTGGGCGGCCAGTTGGGCATCGCGAAGGAGCTGGTCGCGGTCGAGAACACCCGCAAGATCGGCAAGTCCGACATGGTCATGAACGCGGCCACCCCGTCGATGGAGGTGAACCCCGAGACCTACGAGGTCCGCGCCGACGGCGAGCTTCTGACCTGCGAACCGGCGAAAGAACTGCCGATGGCGCAGCGGTATTTCATGTTCTGAACGGGCGCCGGGGATGGGGTGTGCTCCATCCGGCGGGCTTGTGGTGTTGTGCGGGATGGGGTGAAGCCGCATCGGGCGGCCTTGTTGATGTGGCGCTTGATGGGGTGAAACCCCATCCTACGATACCAACGCCGTAGGATGGGATTTCACCCCATCGAAATCCCGACCGACGTTACCATCGCCGTAGGATGGGATTTCACCCCATCGAAATCCCCACCGCCGATGCCACCGCCGTAGGATGGGATTTCACCCCATCGAAATCGCGACCGGCGATGCCACCGCCGTAGGATGGGGTTTCTCCCCATCGACATCCCGACCGACGACACCATCGCCGTAGATAGGGTTTCACCCCATCGACATCCCGACCGACGGTGCCATCGCCGTAGGATGGGGTTGCAACCCATCGAAATCCTCACCGACGATGCCATCGCCGTAGGATGGGGTTCCACCCCATCGAAATCCCGACCGCCGATACCGTCGCCGTAGGATGGGGTTGCACCCCATCGAAATCCCCGACGTCGACACCATCGCCGTAGGATGGGGTTCCACCCCATCTAAATCCCCACCGACGATGCCACCCCCGTAGGATGGGGTTCCACCCCATCTACACCCAAACCAAGACCCCACCACCCCACCCACACCCGTCACATCGCAACGATAGGTCAGCACCATTGCCATGTCCCTCGCGAATACCGGCTTCGCAGAGGCAGCATTTGTCGCTGCGGCGCAGCGAGGTTATTTGTTTGATCAAGGGAGGAAACCAGACTGTCACCCAGCGAGGTTTCCCTTGGCAGACATTTACAGGCTAACCGGCATCCACCGGGAAACGCCGGAAGAACGGAGCGCACGCGCAATGATGGACAATTTCTTCGCCAGTCTCGGACAAGGCTTCAACGCGTACCTGGCTTCCCGGTCGCGCATGGGCGAGATCCAGAAGCTGAACGCGAAAACCGACACGGAACTGTCCGCGATGGGCCTGAAGCGCGAAGATATTCCGCGTCACGTCTACCGCGACATCTTCTACATGTAAGGCCGGTTCGGCCCCTTGTGTCCGCGCCCGGATGCGCGGACACTCGCCCCGTCTGACGGGAGCGATACCATGCGATACGACTTGGCCGCGGTCTTTCTTGCCGCTGTCCTTTCCCTTGCCGCCCAGCCGGGGTCGGCCCAAGGCGTGCGGCGATCCAACACGCCTCCGCCCGCGCCACTGCCGGACGCCAGCGTTCCCAATGCCGCAGACTGCCCGGTCGCGGCTGACCTCGCCGGGGGCATCCGGCTTACCTCTGAACTGAACGAGACCGAGACGATCCGCCTTGAAGAGGACGGCAGCTTCATCGTGCGGTTCGAGGATGCCGAAGGCTTCGGTGTCGTGATGCGTCTTGTGCGCGGGCTTTACCTGACCCGATCGTGGCCGATCGATGAAGGGCAGGTGGACTTTTGGCCCAGCATGATCGTCAACTTTCCAGTGTCCGACGCCGAGATGCCCGACCCGGTGCCGGGCGAGGGCTGGGACGTCGACGTGCGCCTTGGCGGAAGCGATTTCGCGGACGAGAGCGAGGAACAGTCCTACAGCTTCGGCGAGCCCGACAGGATCGCTTTCGGGGACTGCGTCTATGACTACATCCCCGTCACAGCGGTCTACATCGGCGCCGGAGATCCGTTTCAGGATGTTTACTACTACCTGACGGAATTCGGCGTCTCGTATCTTGCCGAAAGCGGCCCGGTCGATGCGGAGCCGGACCTTTTCACGAACCACATCAGAATAGAGGCAGTGCAATGAGCGCGAGCCATGCAGCCTTGGCAAGGCGGGTATCCGTGCCCGGATCTAGCCAAAACGTCGCGGACTGTGCAAATAGCGGGCAGTTTTTAAACTGCACACGTATTGCGCAGGAGCGCCAAGATGACCACCACTTACATGCTGCCCTTCACCGCGCTACGGTCGGGCCTGACCAACTTCGTCCGCCGGTTCGGCACCTCGGGATACGAGGATCTGTTCTCGCTGACCGACGAACAACTTGCCGTTCGCGGCTACACCCGCGAGGGCCTGGCCAAGCTGTCCATGAGCGGCCGCGCCTGGAACTAAGGTCGTCGCGCTCGACGGCGCGCCTTGACCAATGCCTATCGCGCCCACGGGCGCGAGGGGATGCACGGACCACGGTCCGCACGACAGGAGGTGCCCAATGAGCGGTGCGCTTCCGAAGGCGCTGGAGATCCAGCGCGGGCCGCTTCAGGCCGAACCGTCCGACCGCGTGGTGATGACCTATGATGCGCGCCTTCTGCGCCGCAAACGTCTCACCACTGCGGGCGGAATGTCCTTCCTTGCAGATCTGTCCGAAGCGGTCAGCCTTGGCGACGGCGATGCCTTCGTTCTGGAGGACGGCAGCCTGATCGCGGTCGAAGCCGCGGCCGAGGGGCTGTTGTCCGTCACCGGCGACCACCTGCCGCGACTGGCATGGCACATCGGCAACCGCCACACGCCGTGCCAGATCGAGACGGATCGCCTGCTGATCCAGCGCGACCACGTTCTTGCCCGGATGCTGGCGGGGCTGGGCGCCATGGTTGCCGAGGTCGAGGAACCGTTCACCCCCGAGGGCGGCGCCTATGGACATGGGCGCACGATGGGCCACGATCACGGCCACTCGCACGATCACGGACATGATCACGGACATTCCCACGCGCACTCCCAAAGCCACACCCATGTGCATCACCACGGCGGACATTCGCACGGCGAGGAAGAAGAGTGACCGGCCTTCTTACGCTGGTTCAGTGGATGTCGCCCGCCTTTCCGGTGGGCAGCTTTGCCTATTCGCACGGTCTGGAGCAGGCGGTTGCCGCCGATGAGGTGACGACCTCTGCTGCGCTGGCCGACTGGCTGGGCGATGTGCTGACCCTTGGCGCGGGGCGGGCAGACGCGATCCTGCTGGCCTCGGCCCTGCGCGGCGAGGACGCGACCGCGCTTGCCGCCACCGCCCGCGCGCTGGCCGCCTCGCGCGAACGCTGGGACGAGACCATCGCGCAGGGCCGCGCCTTCGCCGAGGCCGCCAGCGCCACCGGCACGCCGGTCGACGCGCTGCCCTTTCCCGTCGCCGTGGGCGTCGCCGCGCGGACGCTGGGCCTTCCGGCCGAGCAGGTGATCGGCGTCTACCTGCACGCCTTCGCCTCGAACCTCGTCAGCGCGGCGGTCCGCTTCGTGCCGCTGGGGCAGGCCGAGGGACAGCGCGTGCTGGCGGGGCTTCACCCGGCGATCACGGCGGTCGCGGCGGATGCCGCAGCGCAGGGCGTGGAGGACATCGCCTCTTTCGTCCCGCGCGGCGATCTGGCAGCGATGCGACACGAGACGATGGACGTAAGGATCTTCAGGACATGAGCGGAAACGGACCCCTGCGCGTGGGCATCGGCGGCCCGGTGGGTGCGGGCAAGACGACGCTGACCGAACAGCTGTGCCGGGCGATGTCGGCGGACTATTCCGTCGCCGTCATCACCAACGACATCTACACCAGCGAGGACGCCGAGTACCTGATGCGCGCGCAGGCCCTGCCGCTGGAACGCATCCGGGGCGTCGAGACCGGCGGATGCCCCCATACCGCGATCCGCGAGGATGCGTCGATCAACCTTGCCGCCGTGGCCGAATTGCGCGCGGCCTTCGACGATCTGGACGTGATCTTCATCGAATCCGGTGGCGACAATCTGGCGGCCACCTTTTCCCCCGAACTCGCCGACCTGACGCTGTACGTGATCGACACCGCCGCGGGGCAGGACATTCCGCGCAAGAAGGGGCCGGGGCTGACGCGGTCGGACCTGCTGATCGTGAACAAGACCGACCTTGCGCCTTACGTGGGCGTCGATCTGGACCAGCTGGAAGCCGATGCGCGGGTCGCGCGCGGGGCGCGCCCGTTCGTCATGGCCGGGGTGAAGACCGGCAAGGGCATCGACGAGGTCGTGTCGTTCCTGAAGGAAGAAGGCGGGCTGTAAACGCGCCGCCCAAGGAGCCGGCAGCCAGCAAAAACGCGCGGCTGCCGGATGCTGCGGCCTAGGCCGATTTCGCGTAACCGCCGTTGTAGGCGTCGCTTTTGCGGCGCACCTGCGAATGTTCGACGATCCGTTCGCGCGCGATGCCCCGGAACTCTTCGATCGAGGAATAGCCTTTGCGTTCCAGATAGTCGGCAAGATCGGTCGTCAGCTCGTTGATCAGGTTGACGCCGATGCCGCCGCTGCCCTTTTCCTCCATCGCGGCGGTGCAGACCTGAAGGTTGCCCGCGCCATGCGCGATGAAGTTGAACGCCTCGCGGAAGCCCTTGATCCCGCCGATGCCGGAAATCGCCTTGTCCGGGTAGGCGCGCGAGATGTCGGACACGCGCTGAAGCGCCTGATGCAGGATCGCCAGCCCGCCCAGCCCGCCGGACGTCACCAAGCCGTCGACCTCGACTTCGAACTTGAAGGTTTCGGGGTCCATCAGCGGCAGCGACGGGAAGGTGTTGCACAGCGAGATCGACGCGGCGCCCGCGTCATAGGCGGCGCCCGCCGCATCCACCAGCGTCGAGGTCGAGGGCGTCAGCTTGACCCAGATCGGCACGTCCACCGCGCCCTTCAGCGCGCCAAGGATCGACCGGATGATATCCTCGTCGTTGGCGATGTGGGCGCCCATGTCCTTGCGGTCCATGTGGGGGCAGGACATGTTCAGTTCCAGCGCATCGCAACCGGCACCGACGCAGGCGCGTGCCAGCTTGCGCCAGTTCTCCATCTCTTCCTCGTTGCCCGCGCCCGCCATGATCGAGCCGATAAGCATCCGGTCGGGGTAGGTCGTTTTGATCTCTTCAAGGTCCGGCAGCCACTGTTCCAGCGGCTGGTCCGAGATCAGTTCCCAGTTCCACGACGAATGCGACACCGTGTCGGGCCGCTTGTTGCGGGACACGTATGGCTTTTGCTCGCTCGTGCGCTGGAAGATGGTCTTGGGTCCGGCGACATTCTCGACCGGGTGCAGGCCGATCGTCTTGGTGACGACGCCGCCCCATCCAGCCTCGAAGGCTTTCAGGATCTTGCGTTTGCTTTCCGTCGGCGGCGCAGAGGCCAAGACGAACGGATTCACGAACTCTAGGCCGGTAAACTGCGTGGTAAGCTCGGGTTTCATGGCGCATCCTCGGGTGGTTCCTCTCTAGGACCGTAATTTTTTACCAAAAAGTCAATAATTTTCCTGCGGCCCCTGTTTCGGGGGCGGGGAACGCGCGGTGTGCCGGGGCAGGATGATCGAAACATGTGCAGTCTCGTGATCTCGTGTGCATCCGAGCCAACGTGGTCACGGGTGTGCGCAACGGTTTCCCGACCTTGGTCTGAAAAACACTCAGACGTCCGCATATGCCCTGCGTCGTCGGGTTGCTTCAGTATCGGGCTTATCAGTCCAGGAGACATGCCATGAAACTCAGCCATCTGCTTTTGACCACCTCGCTCTGCGCCGTTGCCGCCGTGCCGGCGATGGCGCAGTCCCGCACGTTCAGCTCTATTGACGCGAATGGCGACGGGCAGTTGTCGCTCGCGGAACTCGAGGCCGTTTTTGGCCGCCAGGGTGCGGGAAATATCCTTAACCGCAGCGATCTTGACCGGAACGGGTTCGTCTCGGCCTCTGAGATCAAGATTTCGCACGACGACGACTCGAACGACGACGAGTCCGATGACGATCGATATGACCGGAACAACGATGACGAAAGCGATGATCGTAACGACGACGAGTCCGACGACGACCGCAATGACGACCAAAGCGACGATGAGTCCGACGACGACAAATCGGATGAAGATGAGTCGGATGATGATGACGGCGACGACGACGAAGGCGACGACGACTAGTCCGGTCCGCTTCTGACGACTGCGTGTCCGCGCGCCCAATGCGCGGGTACGCCGCATCGCGAAAGGATCGCCTATGCAGATCGAACGGACGTCCTTCGAAAAACGGTTCTCGACGCCCATGTTCTCCTTCGAGGTCCGCGGCCACGAAGCGATCAACGACGCCTTGATCGCAGAGGGCAGGGCATTGCGGCAGCGATGCGATGGCTCTGCCAAGTCGAACAGGGGCGGCTGGCATTCCAGGGGCAACCTTTTCACCGAGAAGGCCCCGTCCTTCGTGTTGCTGTCGGTCCTTGCGGAAGAGGCCGTGAAGCAGGCGACCGCTGCCATCGGCAAGGCCGATCTGGATCGGCTTCACATGAAACTGTTCGGCTGGATGAATATCAACACCGAAGGTGCCTACAATTCCCCGCATACGCACCCCGGCGCGCACTGGTCCGGGGTTTACTATGTTTCGCAGCCCGAAGCGGACGACGCTGACTCTGGCAGGATCGAGTTTCTCGATCCCCGCTGCGACCTCGGGCACTGGCGCATCCTCGACGCCCCCGCGCTGCGACCCAAGAAAAGCTTCCGGCCGCGTGCAGGAGAGATGATCCTGTTCCCGTCGTATCTGGTGCACTGGGTGCATCCAAACGCCACGGACGACGAACGGATCAGCATCGCGTTCAACGCGACGTTCTCGGAAGTGGACGCCGCGCGCTGACCTCAGCCGTCCGGGCGTTCGGCGAATGCCTTCTGCGCCATAAGCGCGGCTTCGACACGGTTGCGCGCGTGCAGCTTTTCGAGAATGGCCGTCATGTAGTGTTTCACGGTCTTCTCTTTCAGTCCAAGAGCCTCGGCGACTTCCTTGTTGCTTTGCCCCTTGGCGACCAGCTTCAGGATGTCTTCTTCGCGTTTCGTGAGGTCTTCCAGTGGCGATCTGGCCGGGTCCGTCTTGCCCCCTGTCATAAAGGCCAGCAGCTTCGCCGCAAGTCCCGGAGAGACATGGGTTTCTCCATCCACCACCTTCCGTAGGATGTCCCGCAACTCGCGCGCCGACACACCTTTGAGGATGTAGGCTTTCGCGCCAAGACGCAGCGCTTCGGATACGTCCTTGCCATCTTCCGATACCGTCAGCATCGCCACATGCGCCGTCGTCTTTTCGGATGCGATTTGCGCGATGGCGGTCAGGCCGCCCCCCGGCATGGACAGGTCCAGCAGCGCCACTTCGGGCCTGTGCGTCGCCGCAAGCGCGATGGCGTCCGCGGCAGTAGAGGCGACGCCGACAACCGAGAACCCGTCGTCTTCTTCCAGACTTCGCACAAGGCCGTCGCGAAAAATCGGGTGATCGTCGGCGACGAGGATCGTGATGGTCACAACGTTGCTCCTTCATGCGGGAGAGTGACGGTAACGGTGGTGCCCTTGCCGGGCGCTGACCGGATGTCGATGGCACCGCCAAGCGAAACCAGCCTGTCCGTGATCCCGGTCAGCCCCTGTCCCCCGTCTGGTCTGAGTGTTCGGGTGTCAGTGTCGAACCCGACCCCGTCGTCCGACACAAGAATCCGAAGGGCGTCCGGGGTCTGGCGCAGCGTTACGTCGACGGTGTCGGCGTGCGCGTGTTTGAACGAGTTCGCCAGCAATTCCTGCGTTACGCGGTACAGGGCGGACTTGGTCGGCAGGCCGATGTCGTAGGACGGGTCGTTCCCGGTGCTGAAAGTCACGTTGGACCCGAACGCCTTGGTGTGGTCCTCGACCGCCCGGGCAACGATCTCTGCCGGGGTGAGGTTGTCGATGTCGGGCAGCGCCAGCCCGCGCGAAATTGCCCTCAGTTCCGACATGGCGTTTACGACAGCGGTGCGCACGATCTCTGCGTCTTCGGATTTCGCATGCCCCGCGCCCTCTAGCCGCAGGGCGATCAGTGACAGGTGTTGCGCAACACCGTCATGCAGGTCCAGACCGATGCGCCGCATCACCCGGTCCGTCTGAGCGGTCGAGCGTCGGGCAGCTTCGATCACGCGGTCCTTCAGTTCCGTGTTCTCGCGAAGCTGCCGTCGCAGCCGAAGTTGCTGCGTCTCGATCAGTCGGCTTCCCGCATGCACGATCCCGAACAGCAAGCCGCCGCTTGCAAGGAAGACGGCGAAGACGACCAGCCACGTCTGGCGACGGGCCTTGGAAATGTCGTCGATCAGTTCCTCTGCCCGCTGATAGATTTCAAAGACCGACGTGACCTCACCTGTTTCGAGGTTGCGGATCGGCACGTAGACACCAAGCAGGGGCAGTGCGATGCTGGCGCCGTCGGTCTCTGCGTGAAGCTCGACGAACTCGTAGTCCGCCGTCACCTCGCCGTCCCATGCACGCGTCAGGGCATCGGACACCGGGAATGTCTGGTCCTCCAGTGTCCGGTCAAAGGATGCAAGGATTGTCCCGTCGCGCGACCAGACCTTGTAGGTCACGATTTTCTCTCGAAGGATGCCTTCGACGAAGATCCGGGTCAGTTCGGACTTGGCGTCCGGCGGCAGGGTGTCGAAGGGGCTCTGCAGGAACGGGATCTGGGGGACGAGGCTTTCGAAATACAGCGCGGCTGCGGCCCCGTAGTTCTGCACGACCCCGGCCTCGATCTTACGGCCCACCCATACCCCAAGGCAGACCGCCGCGAGGATGAGGATAACGCTGCCTGACACCAGAAAGCGGAACGATAAGGATGCCTTGGCAAAAGCCTTGTTCGGGGCGAGCGACATGGTTGGAAATATCGGTCACTTGGGGACCTGGGGCAATCGACCTTGGTCCGATGCATAAGCGGCGAAGGTCTGCCAATCCCCCAAGACGGAAACGGCCCCGGCGCAGTCGTGCACCGGGGCCGTGTCGGCGTCGCGCGGGTCACGCGGCGCGGAAAAGGGGCAGGGTCAGGCGGTCAGGGCCAGCGCACCGCCGCCAAGAAGCGCCTGCACCACCAGCGTGATCGTCCAGAAGGCAGGATATTCCCAGCCGCCGTTTTCATTGGTGAACCAGAAGCCGTTCTTGCCGTGCGCAAGGATCGCTGCGCCCAGCAGGGTCGGGATCAGCAGCACGGCGACAAGGCTGGTCTGGAAGCCCACGATCAGGGCGATGCCGCCCAGCGTTTCGGCAGCGATGGTCAGATAGGCGAACCATCCGGGCACACCCAGCGACGCGAAGAACCCGGCGGCGCCTTTGGGGGTGAAGATGAAGAACTTCAGGTAGGCGTGCGCCAGAAAGAGCCCGCCCAGAGCCACCCGAAGCACAAGGGCGGCCAGCGCGACGGCGGTTACCGAACCGGCGCCGAGGGCGCCAAGGATGTTGGAAGAAAGGTCGATCATTGTCTTGTCCTCGTCAGGGCCGCGATTGTGCGGCGTTTCTGAAGACGGATTTACGCGCGCCTCATTGCGCATGATATGGAGAATATAGGGAATGACTTTCCCCATTACGTTCTCAAATGTCCTGACACCGCACGGCCCTTGGCGCAGCGGTGTCGCGCAGACCTCGGTACGGAAGGGCGGGGCCGAAGGCGGCCGGTCCCGGCGCGATCCCGACCCCGTGTCCCTGACGCCATCCTTTGCGGCCCAGACGCCGCCATTCACGCGGCCAACCTTGTTTTTTTAACATCCACCGGCAATGATCCCGCCAACGCCGCCGACAGAGCGGCCGTCGCAGGCCCGACGCAGAACCGAAGAGTAGTCGCATGTCGCTTCCCATCGTCGCCTCCCTCTGGATCGGCGGACGTCTTAGTTTCCTTGAACAGGTCTGCCTGAAAAGCTTCGTCGATCACGGGCACCGGACGATCCTGTACACCTATGGCGCGGTCGCCGGGGTGCCCGACGGGGTCGAGGTGCTGGATGCCAACCTTATCTTCCCGAACGACAACTATATCCGGCACGCAAAGTCGGGGTCTCCGGCGGTGCACGCGGATGCGTTCCGCTACCGGATGATCGAGCTTCAGAACGTGATCTGGATCGACGCCGATGTGCTGTGCATGCAGCCGTGGGACTTCAAGGACCAGTGGGTCTTCGGGTGGGAGAAGCCGGACAAGCTGGTGTGCAACGCGGTGCTGGGACTGCCGCGGTTCTCGAAGACGCTGAAGAAGCTGAACGAGCTGTGCGCGACCGAATACCCGATCCCGCCGTGGGCCCCCGCCGAGGAACGCGCCCGGATGGAGGCTGCCGCGAAGGCGGGCCACCCGGTGCATGTGTCGGAAATGGAATGGGGCGTGTGGGGGCCGGCGGCTGTCACGCATTTCCTGTTCGAAACCGGCGAGATGGAAAATGTCCTGCCGCAGATGGCGTTCTATCCGATCTCGTTCAAAGACCGGCGTGACCTGCTGGCGCCCGGCAGGGTGATCGACGATCAACTGACCGACGGCTGCTATGGCGTCCACCTGTGGAACCGCCGCCTGCGCCGCCGGATCATCACCCACGAAGGCGGCTTACCGGATCCCGACAGTTTCGTGGGCCGTGCGCTGACCCGCCACGGGATCGATCCGCGCGCCTTCCCGATCCCCGACGAACCGCCCGCGCATATCCGCGAGGAGAGGGCGCAGCAAACACCGGCGACGTCGGTCGCCTCA
This sequence comes from Maritimibacter sp., assembly GCA_002701395.1. Taxonomy (GTDB): domain Bacteria; phylum Pseudomonadota; class Alphaproteobacteria; order Rhodobacterales; family Rhodobacteraceae; genus Psychromarinibacter; species Psychromarinibacter halotolerans. The sequence continues at coordinate 67,096 of NZVC01000029.1, forward strand.
ACCCTGCCCGATGCGCTGCCTGATGCGCAGCCTGCGGCGAAGGCCGACCTTGTGTCGCAGACCGCCCACGTCACCGTCACCCCGCCCGCCGCTTTGGCGCAGATGCCGGTGATGGAGAACCGGCAGACGCCCGAGTACCAGCGCCGCACCGACGAGCTGGAAAGCCGCACGGGCACGATCACCGGCTGGCTGACACCGCCCGCGACGCCGCAGAAGAACGACAACATCCTGATCGTCACCTCGATGAAGAACGAGGCGCCGTTCATCCTTGAATGGGTCGCCTATCACCTTGGCATCGGGGCCTCGCATTTCCTTGTCTACACCAACGACTGCACCGACAACACGAACGCCATGCTCGACCGGTTGCAGGAGCTTGGCCACGTCACCCGTGTGGCGAACCCGTGGGACCCGGCGTCCGGCAAGAAGCCGCAGCACGTGGCGTTGAAGGACGCGGTGAAACAGGACTGCTACAAGGCCGCCGACTGGGTGCTGACGATCGACGTGGACGAGTTCGTGAACATCCACGTCGGCGACGGCACCTTCGCCGACCTGTTCCGCGCGACGAACGATCCGAACGTGATCTCGTTCACGTGGAAGTTCTTCGGCAACAAGGGCACCGCGGACTATCAGGACCGGCCCGTCACCGAACAGTTCACCGCTTGTGCGCCCGAATTCATCCCGAAGCCGCGCCTTGGCTGGGGCTTCAAGTCGATGTTCCACAAATCCTCGCCCTACAGCCGGATCGGCGTGCACCGCCCGTTGGGGATCGAGGACAACGACGTGGACCGCGTGCGCTGGGTGAACGGGTCGGGCCGCGCGATGCCGGACCAGTTGCTGACCAACAATGGCTGGCGTTCGACCAAGCGGTCGCTGGGCTATCGGCTGGCAACGCTGAACCATTACATCCTGCGCTCGGCCGACAGCTTTCTGGTGAAACGCGAACGGGGCCGGATCAATCACACGGACCACGATCAGGGGATCGAGTACTGGACCCGCCGCAACTATGCGACCGAGACGGACGACCGTATCATCGCGCGGCATGAACTGATGCGGCCGGTGCTGGATGGCTTCATGGCCGACGACAGGCTGGCCGCGCTGCACGCCGAGGCGGTCGACTGGCACCGCGCCCGGATCACGCATCTGAAGGGGCTGCCGGACTACAAGGCGTTGTACGACGACCTGCTGGACGACAGCCGCCCCGACGCGCTGTTCATCGACAAAAGCACCGAGGATCTCGCCGAAGCCCTGTCAGAGCAGGGCGCGACGCCCGCCAAGCCGGCGGTGCCGCCGGCCGCTGTGCTGAAGGACCTGACCCGTCCGGTCCCGCCCGCGACCGCCGCCGCCGCGCCGCTGCACGACCGGTTCGACGCGGCGCGCGCCCATGCCGCCAAGGCGGGCGGCTTCCTGTGGGAGGGGGGCGACAACGCGGTCATGTTCGTGCCGGGATCGAAGCGGCTGATCGTCAGCTTCGACAACATCTCGAACGTGCAGGAAGACGGCCCGCGCTGGCCGTGGGGCTTCAAGCTGATGACCGGCGAAATGGGCGCGTCGGTGCTGGGCGTGATGGGGGCCAAGCGCAACTGGTTCCGCAACGACTTCGTGCACGACACCTTCGAGACGCTGCGCGATCAGGGCTTCTTCGACCAGTTCGACGACGTGCTGTTCTACGGTGCTTCGATGGGCGGCTTTGGGGCGCTGACCTACAGCCGATGCGTGCCCGGCGCCAATGTGCTGGCGATCGCACCGCAATCGACGCTGGACCGGCGCATCCTGCCCGACGACAACCGCTGGGGCTGGACCGCGCGGCTGGACTGGGACGGGCGCTTTGCCGACGCGGCGGGCGCCCCGGACGGCGCGGGGCAGGTGACGATCATCGCCGACCCGTACTTCCAGCCCGACTATGATCAGGTCTCGCGGATCACCGGCGACAACGTCACATGGCTGCACACGCCGTTCATGGGCCACCAGCTTCCGAACGCGTTCGTGCTGATGGGCATCCTAAAGCCGCTGCTGTTCGCCGCCGCCGAAGGCACTCTGACGCCCGCGCTGTTCTACAAGGCGTTCCGCGCCCGCAACGACCTGCCGCGCTATCAGCACGACCTGCTGATGCAGGCCGAGTCGCGGGGCAAGCTGCGCTCGGCGATCCGGATCTGCGAATACACGTTGCGAAAGCGCAAGGCGAAGAACATCGCCGCCTCGCTGGAACGGTTGCGCGCCAAGCTTGACGGTCGCGCGGCAGAGGTCGCGGAATGACCGGCTCGCGGCTGATCATCACCTGCATGCGGAACGAGGGACCGTTCATCCTTGAATGGATCGCCTATCACCGGTCCATCGGGTTCGACGATTTCCTCGTCTTCACCAACGACTGCGACGACGGCACGGTGGAACTGCTGGAAGCCTTGCAGGACCACGGCGTACTGACCACGATGGACAACCCGTACCAGCGGATCGAGGGCGGGATGAACCCGCAAAAGGGCGCGCTGTTCTACGCCAACGACACCGAACAGGTGGCGCGGGCCGAGTGGATCATGGTGTCTGACGTGGACGAGTTCGTGAACATTCACGCGGGTGACGGCACGCTGGATGCGCTGTGGCAGACGGTGGGCGCCGATGTCGACAACATCTCGATGCAGTGGCGGCTGTTCGGCAATGCCGACGTCGACAGCTATCGCGATGAATGGGTCACCGACCAGTTCGACCGCTGCGCGCCCACCTTCTGCCCCAGCCCGGTGCAGGCGTGGGCCGTAAAGACGCTGCTGCGCACCACCGGGGGCAAGTTTCCCTGCGGGCGCTACAAGCGGCTTGGCGTCCACCGTCCCATCGACCCGGGCGCGGGGGCGACGGAGCAGACGAACTGGGTCGACGGCAGCGGGCGCCCGGTGTTGCGGAAGTTCCGCGAAAACGGCTGGCGGTTCGGCACCCATTCGCACGGCTACGGTCTGGTCACGCTGAACCACTACGCGGTGCGCTCTGCCGACAGCTTTCTGGTCAAGCGCGACCGGGGCCGCGTGAACCATGTCGAACGCGATCAGGGGCTGGCCTACTGGCTGCGGATGAACTTCAACATGGAGCGTGACACCTCGATCCGGCGCCACCTGCCACGCGCGAAAGCGGAACGGGACCGGCTGCTGGCGCTGGGCGACGTGCAAGCGCGCCATGCCGACGCGGTCGAAGCGCATCGCGCGAAGATCCGGGATCTGAAGACGCGCGATGACATGGCCGCCTTCCACGCCGAGATCACGTCGGACCGGATGAAGCTGATCTCGCGCCATCTGAACCTGCTAAGTCGCGACCAGTTCAACGCAGGCCCCGACGCGATCGGGCCAGAGATTTTCGAGCGGATCGAAAGGGTGCCGGAACTGCTGGCAGAGTGACGGGTCGCAATTTTCCAGAAAATTCTGCTTCCCGCCCTCACTCGTCGTCGTCCAGCCAAAGCGGCAGGCGGCCGTCTGCCGCAAGCGTGGCGCGGGCCGCGTTCAGGCGGCGGCGGAAGGCGGGCGCGTTCATCCGGGACAGCACATGGGTGCAGTACACCGCCGTCAGGTAGGGACGATTCATGTCGTCCATGTAGAACAACAGATTGCGCAGATAACGGGGGTAGTCGCGGCGGCGGCGCAGCAGGGCGTAGAACCCGGTCTCGGTCAGGCGGCCCTCGGCGGCGTCCTCGACCACCTTGTGCAGCACGTCCATATCCAGCAGCGCCCGGGCGATGCCGTCCTTAAGGTGGCGGCATTTCAGCCGGACCACGTTGTCGCCCCGGAACAGGCTGGCATGAACCGAGTCCAGCATCTCGATCGGGTCGTACAGCACGAAGGCCCGGCCCGCGCCCTCGACCATGTCGGGCGCATAGCCGAAGCGGTCGCGGAACTCGAGCAGGCGCGCGGCGGGAAAGCGGGTGTCCCACTCGGCGCGTTCGTGGTCCAGCGTCGCCTGCGGCGCGATGGCGACCACGGTGGCACCGGGGGCGACCACGGAAAAGGCGGCGGCGGCATAGGCGCCCATGCCAAGCCCGAAGAAGGTGACCTTGTCGAAATCCTCGAAGAAGGCGTCGTCGACCATCTCGTCGAGGATGTCGTACAGCGCCTGGCTGCGGAACCACGTCTCGCCGTTGGCCGCAAAGTGCAGCACGGACCAGTTCTTGTCGTCGGCAAAGTCCAGCGACATCGGCATCCCGGTGTCGCCAAGATCAAGCGTATCCTCGACCCGTTCGAAGCTGACCAACAGCTTCGGGCCGCGGGGAATGAACGAGACCGAATGGTCGCGGTCCAGAAGGTACTGGAATCCCTCGGCGCCGATCTCTTGCTTGAGACCGTCCAGCATCTGGTCGGCGCTGGTCACCGGGGCATCGATCATAGAGGCGTCTGCCATTCTTTTCCTGTAGCTGCCTACCGCTTGTGGACGACCAGCAGTTGGTCCCGCCGGTGTTTTATATACTGGGCGGGGAACAGGAAGCATCCGGAAAAATCGACCCGCATCGCGTTCAGCGCGGTGCAGGTGGCGGCATCCGGATGCTCGAATACCCCGGTTTCCTGATAGCCTTGAAAAAGGGCCGCAGTTTTGACCGAACCTTGTCCTTCCAACGGCGTGGGCTGAAAGCGCAGATCCTCGATGATGTAGAGGCCGCCAGAGGCAAGGCGCGGGAACAGATCGACGAAGGCCGATTGCTGGTGACGGCTGGCGTGGGTGGCGTCGTCGATGATCACCTCGGGCGCACCGTCCAGCGCGGCGGTCAGCGTTGCGGGGTCCTCGAAATCGGTGGTGACGTAGGCAACGCGGGGATCGTCGAACGGCACTTCTTCGGCCATGTCGAAGGCCGTGAACCGCGCGTTCGGGAAGTACGCCAGCCACATTTTCAGCATGGCCTCGGCCACGGCGGGGGCGGCGTCGGGGGCCTGCACGCCCAGACCGCCGTCAAGACCCAGCAAGGCGACGTGCAAGGGCCTGTCGCGCATGGGGTGGAACAGCATCTGGTACAGTTCGGTGAAGCGGTGCTTGCGGCTGCCCCGGTCGGACCCGGCCGCGTCGGCAAGGTCCGTCAGGTTCACCACGCCGCGCCCGTGGCGGTCGCCGGGGTCCAGCGGCTCGGCGACCGGCGCGGCGGGGGGCGAGGCCTCTGACACGCCCGGCAGGGGGGCGTCTGCAGGATCGATGCCGTGCCGGGCCAACAGCCGTCCCATCAACGACTTGGGGTCCGGCACGCCGCCCTTGGTCCTTTGCAGACGGGTTTGGGCGCGGTCAGCGTATAGGGGGACCGCCAAGGTCTGCGGTGTAATGGCCCCGTCGGCGCTGCCGTCCGGGCGCAGCAGCACCCCGGCGTCGGCCTTTGCCACGGGGTACAGTGCGGCGCGCAGAAGGGTATACCGGATCTCGCCCGTCTGGCGCAGGAACCACGTCAGAGCCGGTGCGCCCCATACGTCTTGGACCTGATCGTGACCGTCGACGGGTGGTTCATCCTCTAGCGCCTGCCGTTCTTCGGGGCTTAGCCACGGCGGGATCGCCTGAGTGTCGGAGGTGAAGTCGATCAGCAACCGCAGCGTCTCGCTGTCCGGGGGCAAGCCAAGAACGCTGGTGCCGACGTGAAGCTCGGACTGCCAGCCGTGCAGGTGGCCGGTGCCGGTGGTGAAGGGCTGCACGCAATAGGTGTCGGGGTCGGCCCAGACCATATCGTCATGCTGCGCTAGCAGGTGATAGCGGAACCGGTCGATCTGTCGTGCCGCGCTGGCCGTGTCGTCTGTGCCGGTCCCCGCGTCCAACGGCAGCACATCGTTGGCATCGGCGATCTCGATCTCGTCGGGGGCGCCTTCGACGGGGCCGTAGCTGAACAGTTTCACATGCTGCCCGGCGTCCAGAAAGGACCGAAGACCAAGGAGTTGCACGAAGCCAAGCGCGCCGCCGGTCCATAATGCGCCGATCTGGATATCTCGGGCCACGGGCCTGCCTCCTTATCATTCATCGGCGGGTGTGCGATAAGGCCGACAACGGGCAGATGGATCGCAAATGCGCTGGAAGAACGCAATCGTTTCGGGGACACGCGGGTGAGGGTGCTGCTGGTTTCGGCGGTCCGGGACGAGGCACCGCACCTGCCCGAATGGATCGCGCATCACCGCGCGCTGGGCGTGACGGATTTCCTGATCTTCTCGAACGACTGTGGCGACGGCACCGATGCGATGCTGGACGCGATGGCGCCGCTGGGCGTGACGCACCTGCCGAACCGGCCAGCCGAAGGCAAATCGGTGCAGTGGAACGCGCTGAAGCAGGCATGGGGGCATCCGCTGCGCGAACAGGCGGAGTGGATCCTTGGCATCGACAGCGACGAGTTCGTGAACCTGCGCGCGCCGCTTGGCACGCTGCAGGATCTGGTGGGGGCGGTCGGAGAGGCCGAGGCGGTCGTTTTGCCGTGGCGGATCTTCGGCAGCAACGGGCAGCGTCGCCTGACGGACGCGCCGACCACACAGACCTTCACCCGCGCCGCGCCGCCGGGCTGCGGCTATCCGGTGGGGGGGCTTCAGTTCAAGACGCTGTTCCGCCGCGACGGGCCGTTCGCGCGCCCCGGCGTTCACCGTCCGCGCAACAAGAAAGGGCAGGCGGCCCGCTGGGTCGATGGCTCGGGACGGGCGCTGCCGGGCTGGTTCGCGGAGAACGACAAGCGCATCACGCTGTTCGGTCTGCCCGAGGGGACGGCATTGGTGCAGCTCAACCACTATTCGCTGCGGTCCGCGCAAAGCTTCATGCTGAAACGCCTGCGGGGGCTGCCGAACCGGACCCGCAAGGCCATCGACCTGATGTATTGGGTGGAACGCAACTTCAACACGGTCGAGGATCTGTCGATCGCACGCCACGCCCCCGCCGTCCGCGCCGCGTTGGACGAGGTGATGGGGCTTCCCGGCATGGCTCGGCTGCACGCCGAAGGGCTGGCGTGGCACCATGCCCGGTTCGAAGAGATGATGCGCACCGAGGCAGAGCTAAGGCTGTACGGACGCCTGCTGCTGGCTGCCGACAGCATGCCGCTGCCGGGCGATGACATCCGCGAGCTCGTTTCCCGGTTTCAGGCGCTGGATGGCTAAGGCGCAGGTCCTGACCCGAAGCCTGACCGGCGGGCGTCTGGGCGACGCACCGCTGCTTGACGCGTTGCGCTGGCCGTCGGTCTTCGGCTGCGCGGTGCGGCTGTGGGGCGTGCGCGGCACAAGGCCCGCATTGACGCCGGATGCCGGGGACCTGCGCCTCAAACGCGCAACGACTGTCGGCGGCCACGTCGTGGTCACGGCGCAGACCGAACTGGCCGAGGGGCCGTTGCAGGCGCGGATCGGCGGAACGGTGTCCGAAATCCTGCCCGCCGCGCCCGAGACGGCGCTGTTCGCGGGGCTGAACGTGCTGCTGGCGCAGCGCCATCATGAACCGCTCGACGAGGTGGCCGCTTGGCTGCGCTATCACGCGACGCACCAAGGGGCGCAGGCGGCGGTGATCTTGGACCGGACCGCGCCGGGCGCGGATCGCGATGGGTTCGCAACGGAACTGGCGGCACAGGTCGGCGACGGGCCGGGGCTGGTTCGGGTCGTGGTCGTGACCGCCGACCAGCCTTTGGGCATGGCGGATACGCCCGCGCTGGGCGATCCGAACGCGGCGCCGCGCCGGTGGGAGGCCGCGCCGGACCCCGACGCTTGGCGCGCGCCGCTTGGGCAGCCGCTGGTGTACGACGTGCTGAAATGGCGGTTCCTTGCAGAGGCGCGCGCCGTGGTCACGCTGAACCCGCCCGACCTGCTGCCGACCGCTGGAAAGGTGGACACGGTCTTCGACGCGGCGCGCCGGTCCGACACCGGGCTGGTCGCGATCCGGGGCGAGCAGATCTTTCCGTGGCGGGTGCGCAAGGCCCTGCGGCCCACCTATGGCGACCACGTCTGCCGCGCGCAGCCGCCAGAGGGCGCGGGCCTGCGCTGGGCCGCGGACCCGCACCGCACCGGGCCAGACGCGGTCTGGCATCCCGGCGGCATTGCCGGGGTCAAGGCCGATGCCGAGGATATTCGACGCTTCGACCGCTGCCAGAACCTGATCTTCCCCGATAACGCGGTGCAGGAACTGGTGGTGAAGGACCGGCTGACCGGCGACCCAAAGCTGGTGCGGCGCGCGACCGAGGTGTTCGGCGCATCCCCCGTGCCGCCGCCCGAACGGCGCGCCCCGGCGAAGGCCGCCACGCCCCTGCCACCGCCGCCGTCCGAGCGGACGGTGGTGGTGACCTGCATGAAGAACGAGGGGCCGTTCCTGCTGGAATGGCTGGCGTGGCACCGGGCCATCGGGGTGGATGACTTTCTGGTCTACACCAACGATTGCGATGACGGCACCGATACCCTGCTGGACCTGTTGCAGGCGCGCGGGCTGGTGCAGCACCGGCCGAACCCGTTCCGAAAGACCGGGGACAAACCGCAGAAAGCCGCGCTGCGTGCGGCGTCGACCGAGGCAGTGGTGCGGAACTCGGGATGGATTCTGCCCATCGACGTGGACGAGTTCGTCAACATCCACGCGGGTGCTGGGCGGCTGGACGACCTGTTCGCCGCCATCGGGGACGCCAACGCGGTCTCGCTGACGTGGCGGCTGTTCGGCAATGCCGACATCGACGGGTTCGAGGATATGCCGGTCACACGCCAGTTCCACCGCTGCGCGCCGCAGCTGATCCGCCGCCCGCATCAGGCGTGGGCGTTCAAGACCTTGTACCGCAACCAGGATCTGTTCGGGCGCCTTGCGGTTCATCGGCCGAAGAACCTGAACCCGGCGCGGGAAGGGCAGGTGCGGTGGGTCAACGGGTCGGGACGGCCGATGCCGGACAGTATCCTGCGCACCGGCTGGCGCAGCACCGGCGAAACCTGGGGTTATGACCTTGTCACGTTGAACCATTACGCGGTGCGGTCGGCGGACAGCTATCTTGTGAAGCGGCGGCGGGGCCGGGTGAACCATGTCGAGCAGGACCAGCACGAAGGCTACTGGTTCCGCATGAACAACAACGCCGAGGAAGACCGCTCGATCCGCCGCCGCGACGCGCTGCTGGACGCGGATCTGGCGCGGCTGATGGCCGATCCTGGGATCGCCGCCGCGCACGCCGCTTCTGTCGCGCGCCACCACGAGGTGATCGCCGCGCTGAAGGCGGACCCGGATTATGCCGCGCTGTACGCCAGCCTGACGTCGGACCGGATGAAGCGCCTGTCTCGGATGCACCGACATTTTGGAACCAACGTGTTCCTGAACGGGCCCTCGGTCATCCCCGACGACCTGCTTGGCCCCGACACGCCGCCGGACTTCTTCTTCAACTGCGATCCGCCCGCTGGCCGTGCGGTGGATTGATCACCCTGCAGGTTGAAAAAATCTCTGCAAGTTCCCCATGTTGCCTCTTTCGCAGTGCAAGGGTATCCCATCACTATTGCAGCGGTTCGAGTTTCTTCAGGGGAGGGGCGCCATGAAGTTCGGCAGCCCGGCCATCACGTTCGTTTATCATCTCGGTGTACATTGCACCGACGACAACATGCTTGTGCGCTCGTTGTTGCAGGACGGGGTGGATCTGCAGAAGCGCAATATCATCGTCCCGCGCCCCCGCCGGTATCGCACGACGGTGCGCGAGCACATGCACGAGTTCCGCGGCGAGCCGATGCCGGACGAGCGCCAACGCGAACTGTACCAGCGACTGCTGGAAGACTACCCGGTCGAACGCGCGATCTTCAGCGATCAGGATTACCTGTCGCTGCCGCAGGGCGTGTTCGAGAAGAACCAGCTGTATTCCAAGGCCGGGTTCCGGTCGATGTGGCTGCGGTACCTGTTCCCCGAAAACCCGTGCGAGTTCTTCATCGCGATCCGCAACCCGGCGACCTATCTGCCGGATGCGCTGAAGCTGAAGAACATGCCGGGCTACGAAGGCTTCGTGCGCCAGACCGACCCGCGCGAGATGCGGTGGACGGCGGTGATCGAGAAGATCCAGGAATACAATCCCGACTGCCCGATCACCGTCTGGTGCAACGAGGATACGCCGATGATCTGGCCAGAGATCCTGCGAGAGATCACCGACACCGAAATGACCCTGCCGTTCAAAGGCGACAACGACGTTCTGAAGTCGATCATGACCGAGGACGGGTTCGACAAGATGGAAAAGTACATCGCGACCCATCCGCCCGCGAACGAGATCCAGCGGCGCCGGGTGATCGCCGCGTTCCTCGACAAGTTCGCGCTGGACGATGCACTGGAAGAAGAGATCGACTTGCCGGGCTGGACCCCGGAACTGGTGGAAGAGGTCACTTCGATCTACGAGGACGACGTCTATCAGATCGAACGGATGGCCGGCGTCACCTTCATCTCGCCCTAAGGCGGCCTAGACCCCGACGTCCGGGCCCAGGCAGGTCAGCGGGTCGGGGCTGTTGGTGACTTCGTACAATTCGCGGCCGTTGCCATCGCCCATGAACACGGCGGACAGCTTGCCGCCGTCGTCGCTGAACTTCCAGCATTTCGGCTCGGGGCTGCCTTCGTACACGAAGCAGATGTTCGCGTTTTCCTCGTACCAATAGCCGTCCCAGCACTGGTCGCCGATATAGGCCCAGCGAACCTTCCGGCCCGGCAGATACTGTTCGATCCCATAGGCCACGCCGCCGTCGTGATACGTCAGCGTGCGGCCCTCGACATAGTCCTCGAACTCGTCCGCGCTCATGCTGTCGGCCGCGGCGGCCGGAAGGGCAGAGACGGCAAGCAGGGCAAGCGCAAGCGTTCGGATCGGGCGTTGGTGCGTCATGGCGTCAGAATGGCAGATTGTCGTGGCTCAGGCCAGAGGTTCGGGCGCGGCGCTTTCGCCGGTGTGTGGATCGTGATCGGTTTGCTGATCCGCGGTCTGCCAACGCCGGGCGCGACGATCCATCACCCGCCGCCACAGCGTCGGGAACAGCGCCAGCGTCGCCATCGCGGGCAGGCTGCGCGGCAGCGTCGGCGCGACGTCCGGCGCGGGCAGTTCCAGCGCGGGGTAGGGGCGCGACGGGTGCGCGTGGTGATCGGAATGGCGCGGCGCGTGCAGCATCATGTGCCCGGTCATCCAGTGCGGCGCGTTCCAGCTGTGGCGCGGTCCCACCGGCTCGGTCCGGCCATCGGCGCGGATCTGGCGGCGCAGGCCATAGTGCTGGACATAATCGGACAGCAGAAGCTGCGACTGGGCATAGCCCGCCAGCCACAGATGCACCGCCACGCCCCACGGTCCCGCAATCAGCGCGGAAACCCCAATCATCGCCAGCCCGCCGCCGACGTAGACCGCATAGGGATGCAGCTTCTTCTGGCGCGACCGCGCCAGCCGCGCGGTTTCGGCTTTCATCCCGGCCCGGAACGAGCCGACCCATGCCCGGGGCAGGAACCGCCAATAGCTTTCGCCCAGCTGGGCCGAATTCGGATCGCGGTCGGTGGCGACGTGGACGTGATGGACCAGCGGATGCGCCGAGGCGTGATGGCCGAACAGCAACGAGATATAGACCCACGTCCCCAGCCGCCGTAGGCCGCGCCCGCCGCGATGGATCAGTTCGTGCGCGTTCGAATTCGACACCTGCCCCATGAACAGCCCCGCCGCGAGGAACAGCGCCACCTTCCGCGCCGGGTCCAGCGCGTCCCCGGTCAGCGCGCGGACGGTCAGGAAAAGCACGGCGAAATGCCCGACGGCAAGGACGACGGACAGCCGGTCATGGGCCGGAAACTCGACCCCGTCGGCGGGGGCGGCAGCGGTGATCAATTCGTCCAGAAGATAGGTCAGGACCGCCATGTACAGCAGCGCGGCCCAGATCCATGCGCCGCCCCAGCGATCACCGAACACAGCCCCCGCCGCGAGCAGGAAGACGGGGGTCAGGCTCGTCCAGGCAAAGACGAACCCGGCTGTGTCCGGACCCGGGCGCGCGGGTTGACCCTTGCGCGACAATCCGGGGCTGTCGTCCGTATTTATGGTCATTGGGGCAACAAGATGGCGTGAACTAGGGTGACGCTACGCAAGGCGGCGATTGGGTTTCGGTCGGGCTTCGGACGGTGGGCGCAAAGGCCCGGAACAAACGGTTAAGGCGCCGCAGGGCTTCCAAACCCGGACGGAACCGATTACCTGAAATACCGTATCAGGAAAGGCGGGACATGTCCTTTTTCAAGAAGTTGAAGCAGCGGCTGACCGGGTCGTCGTCGAAGATCGAGCAGGGGCTCGATGCCATTGTCGAGGATGGCGGCGAAGAAGAGACCGTAGCGCCCGAGGAACAGGCGACACCGGCGGCGCCGGAACCCGCGCCCGAACCGGCGCCTGCACCGGAACAGAAACCGGCGCCTGCTTCTCCGACGCCACCTGCGCCCCAACCCGCGACGACACCAGCGCCGACACCCACGCCGCAGCCCGCGCCGAAACCGGCGCCCGCGCCGGAACCGCCCGCCGCCAGCCCGAAACCGCTGGAGGTCGAGCGCGCCGCCGAGACGCAGCCCACAGCCGCGCCGGAACCTGCGCGGCCGGGCCTGTTTGGCCGTCTCATGGGCCGCGCGCCCGAGAAGACCGTCGTGCGCCGGGTGCTGGACGACGACATGCTCGAAAGCCTTGAAGAGTTGCTGATCACCGCCGACATGGGCGTCGACACCGCGCTGCGCGTGACCGCCAACATGGCCGAAGGCCGGTTCGGCCGCCGTCTGTCGGTCGACGAGATCAAGGCGCTGCTGGCTGCCGAGGTCACGCGCATCATGGAACCCGTCGCCAAGCCGATGCCGATCTACGCGAAGAAGCCGCAGGTCGTGCTGGTGGTGGGCGTGAACGGGTCCGGCAAGACCACCACCATCGGCAAGCTGGCCAGCCAGTTCCGCGCCGCCGGTAAGTCGGTGGTGATCGCCGCCGGTGATACGTTCCGCGCGGCGGCGGTCGAGCAGCTTCAGGTCTGGGGCGAACGCGCCGGCGTGCCAGTGATGACCGCGCCGCAGGGCACCGACCCGGCCAGCCTTGCCTTTGACGCGATGACGCGGGCCGAGGCAGAGGGCGCCGACCTTCTGATGATCGACACCGCCGGTCGCCTGCAGAACCGCGCCGACCTGATGGAAGAGCTGTCGAAGATCGTCCGCGTGATCCGCAAGAAGGACCCCGACGCACCGCACAACACGTTGCTGGTGCTGGACGCGACGACCGGTCAGAACGCCCTGAGCCAGGTCGAGACGTTCCAGAAAATGGCCGATGTGTCGGGGCTGGTGATGACCAAGCTGGATGGCACCGCCAAGGGCGGCGTGCTGGTGGCGCTGGCCGACAAGTTCGGCCTGCCGATCCACGCCATCGGCGTGGGCGAGCAGATCGACGACCTTGCGCCCTTCGACCCCGAGGAATTCGCCGCCGCGCTGACCGGGCTGGAGACGGGCACGTGAGCCGACTGGCCGCTGCGGTGCTGGCGATCTGCCCGCCCGAAGCGGCCTTCGCGCGGGTTTGCGCGATGCACCGGGGTGATGGTCCGTGGCAGGACCGGGCGGAGTGACCGCGCGGGGCTATTCCTTGCCGTCGCGCCCTTCGAACAGCCGCAGGATCCCCAGAACCGCCAGAACGATCCCGGTGGCCAGCGCCGCCAACGGCATCTGCCCGGCGCCGCAGGCCAACCCGATGGCGCCCGCCAGCCACATCGACGCGCCGGTGGTGACGTGGTGCACCTTGCCGCCCGAGGTAAAGATGATCCCGGCGGCAAGGAAGGCGACACCGGCGGTCACAGCCTCGACCAGCCGCAGCGGGTCGATCCGTTTCTCGCCGTCGCCGAAGGGCAGCTGCGACAGTTCCTGGCTGACGATGATGAACAGGCAGGCCGCCAATGAGATCAGCATGTGCGTGCGCAGGCCCGCAGGCTTGTTGCGCCACTCGCGCTCTATCCCCACGGCGCCCGCAAGCAGGATGGCCGACACCAGCCGGATCGCCGCGATCTCCCACGGGACGGCGGCGAAATTGCCGGAGAACTCACTGGCGATGGTGTCGAACATGGGAAGGGCCTTTCCTGTTCCCTCACAGTCTAGCGTAAACGCGCCGCGTTTCGAGCGGGTGCAGCGCAGTCTTTGCGCCTTAGGGTCGCCCGGCCAAGCAGGTTCGCCGTGAGCGATTGGCTGATCTCTTTAGAGGGCACCGAGGCGGGGCACCAGCTGGCACTGGCGCTGGCGCTGCTGGCCGCGTTCCTGCACGCGGTGTTCGGCGCGCTGCAAAAGGGTCGCCACGATCCGTGGCTGTCGCGGGGGGCGATTGATTTCGCATACGGCGCGATGGCCGCGCCCTTCGCATTCTTCGTGGTGCCGTGGCCAGAGCCGCATATGTGGCCGATCCTTGCCGGGGCCTTCGGCATCCACGTCGTCTATAAGCTGGCGCAGGCGTGGGCCTATACCAAGGGCGCTTACACGGTCGTCTACCCGGTGGTGCGGGGCACCGCGCCGTTCTTCGCCGTGATCGGCGCCTACCTGCTGTTCGGCGAGATCTTCACCCCGGTGCAGTGGCTGGGCGTCGGCGTGCTGCTGTCGGGGATCTTCGGGCTGGCGGCCTACAACCTGCGCTATCTAGAGACCGCACGCGACACGCTGCCGGTGGCGCTGATGCTGGCGGCGGGGACGGGCGCGCTGGTGGCGCTGTACACGACCTACGACGCCTACGGCATCCGGGCGACCGCCGATCCGTTCACGTTCCTGGCATGGTTCTTCTTTCTCGACGGGCTGTTCATGCCGGTGGTTGCGCTGCGGCGCTATGCCCTTATGTCCGACAGGCCCGCCTTGGGTCCGCTGGCCCTGCGGGGTTTCGTCGGCGGGGTGATCGCCTTTTTCAGCTTCGGCGCGATCATGCTGGCGACGCGGCTGGACAAGGTCGGCGAGGCAGCGGTGCTGCGCGAGACCTCGACCGTTTTCGCGGCGCTGATCGGCTGGCTGGTGCTGCGCGAAAAGGTCGGACCCCGGCGTCTTGTCCTGATGGCGTTGATCGCGGCGGGGGCTGTGATAGTGGAGACGGGTGGCTAGGGCCGCTTCGACGGAAAGGGACAGGAATGGCTGAAAAGAATATCTCGCAGGGGCTGAAGCTGGCGCTGGACATGGGGCCGATCCTTGCCTTCTTCGTCGGCTACATGCTGCTTCGCGACCGGACCTTCGTGATCGGCGGTTCGGAATACTCGGGCTTCATTCTTGTGACGGCGGCCTTCATCCCGCTGCTGGCGCTGTCGACGCTGGTGCTGTGGCGGCTGACCGGCACGCTGTCGAAGATGCAGATCGTGACGCTGGTGCTGGTGGTGGTGTTCGGCGGCATGACCGTGTGGCTGAACGACGAGCGGTTCTTCAAGATGAAGCCGACCATGATCTACACGCTGTTCGCGCTGGTGCTGGGCTTCGGACTGTTGCGCGGCCAAAGCTACATGCAGTCCGTGATGGGAGAGATGCTGCCCATGCAGCCCGAGGGCTGGATGATCCTGACCAAGCGCGTCACCGTGTTCTTCGTCCTGCTTGCGGTGCTGAACGAGGTGATCTGGCGCACCATGTCCACCGACGCGTGGGTGAACTTCAAGACCTTCGGCCTGACCATCGGGCTGTTCGCGTTCTTCATGCTGCAGGGCAAGCTGTTCCAGACCTACGGGATCGAGACCGACAAACCCGGCGAATAGGGCGGCTGCACCGCCGCTCGGGGCGCCCCGTCCTGCGCCCCGTCCAGCGCCGTCTCCGGTGCGCCGGGACATGCACCCTGTCCATCGGGCTTTGCCCTGCCACCGCGCCTTGTGGCTATTCGATAGGCAGCGCCCTGGGCATCCCGGCAATCCCCAAGCTCTGTTCCCGTGTCGGGATTGACGCGCAGCACCTCTGGGTCTAAGGCAAGGGTCGTGGCGATTTGTACACCGGATTGCGGGCCACGTTAAAAAAATCCGCTAAAGAGGTGTCGGACGGTAAAAGCCCCCGGCGCTGATCGCGGTGGGGGTTTTTTTGTGCGCATAAGGAGGCGCAAGTCATGAGCAAGGACTGGAACACCCGGACGAAACTGGTTCACGAAGGCATCCGCCGCAGCCAGTACAACGAGGTGAGCGAAGCGATCTTCCTGACGCAGGGTTTCGTCTATGAAAGCGCCGAGCAGGCCGAAGCGCGGTTCATCGAGATCGGTGACGACGAGTTCATCTATGCCCGCTATGGCAACCCGACCGTCCGCATGTTCGAGGAACGCATCGCCGCGCTGGAAGGGGCAGAGGACGCCTTTGCCACCGCGTCCGGCATGGCGGCGGTCAACGCCGCGCTGACGTCGCTGCTGAAGGCGGGCGACCATGTCGTGTCGTCGCGCGCGCTGTTCGGCTCGTGCCTATACATCCTGGAAGAGATCCTGACCCGCTACGGGGTCGAAGTGACCTTCGTCGACGGCACCGACCTTGACGCATGGAAGGCCGCGATCCGCGACGACACCAAGGCCGTCTTCTTCGAAACGATGTCGAACCCGACGCTGGAAATCATCGACATCGCCGCCGTGACCGAACTGGCCCATGCCAAGGGCGCGCTGGTGGTGGCCGACAACGTGTTCGCCACGCCGATCTTCAGCCGCGCGGTAGAACTGGGCGCCGACCTTGTCGTCTACTCGACCACCAAGCACATCGACGGGCAGGGCCGCTGTCTGGGCGGGGTGGTGCTTGGCTCGAAAGAACTGATCCGCAAGAAGGTCGAACCGTATCTGAAGCACACCGGCGGCGCTCTGTCGCCGTTCAACGCGTGGGTGATGCTGAAGGGCATGGACACGCTGGACCTGCGGGTTCGCGCGTCGGCGGACGGTGCGCTGAAACTGGCGAAGGCGCTGGACGGGCACGCCAAGCTGTCCCGCGTGATCCACCCCAGCCTGCCGTCGCACCCGCAGGCCGAACTGGCCAGCCGCCAGATGGGATCCGGCGGCACCATGCTGGCGCTGGACGTCAAAGGCGGCAAGGACG
Source organism: Maritimibacter sp. (assembly GCA_002701395.1). Lineage (GTDB taxonomy): Bacteria > Pseudomonadota > Alphaproteobacteria > Rhodobacterales > Rhodobacteraceae > Psychromarinibacter > Psychromarinibacter halotolerans. Next base: position 84,006 of record NZVC01000029.1, read on the forward strand.
CGGCCTTCCGGGTGCTGAACGCGTTGGAGATCTGGACGATCTCGAACAACCTTGGCGACTCGAAAAGCATCGTGACCCATCCGGCCACCACCACGCACCAGCGCCTGAGCGACGAACAGCGCGCGACGCTGGGGATCACCGACGGGCTGATCCGCCTGTCGGTCGGGCTGGAAGACGCGGACGACCTGCTGAAAGACCTGACGACGGCGCTGGATCAGGCCTGAGACCCTTAAAAGCGAACCGCGCCGCACAGGGCGCGGTTCACGCCGCCAGATCGCACAGCAGGATCTCGTTCGGATAGGCTTCGTCGCCGATCCGAAAATGCGTGCGTCCTACGACCCGGAACCCCTGCGACTGGTAGAACCCGATGGCGTCGGTGTTCTCGCTGTTCGTGGTCAGCCAGACCGATGTCGCCCCGCGGGCCCGCGCGATGGCGATCCCCTCTGCCAGCAGCGCCTTGCCCAGCCCCCGGCCTTTGTGCCGTGGCTGCACGTACAGCGTGGTGATCTCGGTGTGGGACGCGACCCCTTCGGGCGCCGCCCGGTCGCGAGTGACGCGAACGAAGCCGTCGATGCCGTCGCGGTTCTCGGACACGATGACGCTTTCGCCGGGATCGCCCAGCAGCGCCTCGAACCGGTCCGCCGTGAAGGTCGACAGGGCGTAATCCGCAAAGAAGCCGTTCACGCCATTGCGGATGTAGGTGCCGATCCAGACCTCTATCGAGATCGCGGCAAGACTGGACGCGTCGCTGCGCGCGGCGGGGCGGAAGGACATCCTCAGCGGATCAGTTGCGGACGCACCCGCAGGCGCGACCGGCGTTCCTGCGGCAGGTGCCGGTTCAGCCGCGTGTTGATCCGCCCGAAGACGAAGATCACCGCCAGCGTCAGAAGCACGAAATAGAACGCGACGATCGGGTAGGGCACGAACGGGTTGAACGTCTTGTCCGCGAAGTAGCTGGCGTAATACAGCGCATCCCCCTTCTGTTGCCATGCCGGGAAGCCCGAGAAGAAGACCAGCGTGGTCGCGTGGAACAGGAAGATCGCCTCGTTCGTGTAGGCGGGCCAGCCCAGCCGCAGCATCGTCGGATAGATCACCCGGCGGAACCGGACCCAGCCGGTCATGCCGTAGGCGTCCGCCGCCTCGACGTCGCCGCGCGGCACCGACCGGAACGCGCCATAGAAGATCTCTCCGGAATAGGCGGCGGTGTTGAGGAACAGAACGATCAGCGCCCCGAACGCCGCGCTGGTGAGCGGGTCGAAGACGCCGCTCCATTGCTTCAGCGACAGGAACAGGAAATAGGCCAGGAAGAACTGGATGAACAGCGGCGAGCCCCGGAACACGAAGATGAACCACTCGGCCGGCTTGCGCACCCAAAGCGTATCCGACGCCTTGGCGACGGCCAGCGCGATGGCCAGCACGAAGCCGATCGCCAGCGCAAGGACGCCGTAATAGATGTTCCAGATCAACCCGGACCCGATCAGCGTGAACTGCTCGCACAGGGTGAAATCGGAGCGCGGCAAAAGCCGTTCGCCATAGCCGATGCTGCGCAGGCCATAAGCCCGGAAGGTTTCCCAGCAGCTCATAAGAACGCCTCCGAAGGTGCAGATTTTTCTGGAAAAACCTGACGGGCGGGATCTTCTGGAAGATCCTGTTGGCGGACCGATACCATCATGCCGCCTTCCCCTGCCGAACACCGCCCAGCGTTGCCTGTCCGTGGCTTAGGCGCCGGGTGATCCGCGCCAGCACCACCTCGGACACCCGCGTGAAGGCGAGATAGAAGATCAGCAGCCCGATGAAGTACCACAGCCGCCAGTCGCCATGCGGATAGGCGGTGAAGCGCGGGTTGGCCGAGCCGCCCAGTTCGCGCGCCCAGTACACGATGTCCTCGACCCCCAGCAGGAACAGCAGCGGCGTGGCCTTGATCAGGATCATCCAAAGGTTCGACAGGCCGGGCAGGGCATAGGTCCACATCTGCGGCACAAGGATGCGCCAGAAGCACTGGCGGGGCGTCATGCCGTAGGCCTCGGCGGTTTCCATCTGGGCGCGGGGCACGGCCCGCATCGCGCCGTACAGCACGTTGGCGGCGAAGGCGCCGAACACGATGCCGAAGGTGAACACCGCGAGCGAGAAGTTATAGACCTCGTGCCAGACCTGCGGCGAGGTCGACAGCGGCAACTTGGCCTGCGCGCAGACGATAAAGTCGTTGCCCTGCCGGATCGGCGCGTCCCAGTCGGGGCACTTGATCTTGTGGCGGATCCATTCCAGCCCCTGATCCAGCGCGATGACGAAGAACATGAAATAGACGATGTCGGGCACGCCCCGGACCATCGCAACGTAGGTCTTGCCGAACCAGCGCAGCGGCAGCACCGACGAGCGGGCCGCCATCGCGCCCCCGAAGCCGAACAACAAGGCCACCGGCGCGGTGATGAAGATCAACGCCAGCACCGTCAGGAACGAGCCGTAGAACAGGAACTGTTTGCCCGTCGTCAGATAGCAGGCCATCCACGGCAGGTTCGAAAGCGTCGAGGGGTCTTCGCAGAAGGCAAACATCGGCGCCGCCTATGTAAGTTCGGAAATGAGGTGAGCGGCGACCCGGTCGGGTGCCTCGAGTTGGGGCAGGTGGCCCAGCCCGTCGAGCGGTTGCAGCGTCACGCCGACCCGGCCGGCCAGTGCCGCGCCGCGGGCAAGCGGTATCCACGGATCGTCCGCCCCCCACAGGACGGCGGCGGGGCAGCGAAGGGCGCCGAACATCGGCTCGACCTCGGCGGTGTAGGTTTCGTCCGCCATCGCGAACTGGGCGTAGAACGCGCGTTGCCCGGTCTCGTCCAGCCACGGCGCCTTCAGCGCGGTGATGTCGTCCTCGGGCAGGGGCCCCGCGTCCGGATCGGCCAGCGCGCTGCGCACGTAGGCGTCGACGACGGCGGCATGGATGTGCGGCGGCAGGCCGGTGAAGGCGTCGATGTGGCGTCCGACATGGGCGAAGAACTCGGACCCCCACGGCCGCATCGCGACGACGTTCATCAGCACCAGCCTTTCGAAGTCGCGGTCGTGCAGCAGGTGCGCCCGCAGCGAGACCGCGCCGCCGAAGTCGTGCGCCACGACACGCGGGGCATCGAGGCGCAGGTGATCCAGCATCTCGGCGAAGACCTCGCCCTGCACGTCCAGCGAGGCGGGGCGGGGGCCGTCCCGTTGCGAGCGGCCAAAGCCGGGCATGTCGTACCAATAGACGCGGAAACGGTCGGCAAGGGCCGGAATGACGCGGTGCCATGAATAGGACGACCACGGCCAGCCATGCGCCAGCACCAGCGGCGGGCCATCGCCCGCGGCACCGGCCCGGACCTGCCCGGCAGAGGTGTCGTATGTCCGGTCAAGCGTCCACATCGTCGGGCCCGTCGGTTGGTGCGGGGGCGGCCGCAAGACCGCCCCCGGCTAAGTGCCTCAGAAGGTCGAGGCGACTTCCCACTTGGTGATCAGCTCGTTCAGCGAACCATCGTCCTTCATGGACTGGATCGCCGCGTCGAACTTCTCGCGCAGTTCGGGATCGCTTTCACGCAGGCCCATGCCGACGCCGCCGCCGATCATTTCCTCGCGTTCCAGCAGGTACAGGTCGTCGTTCTCTGCCGCAGCGGCGGCAAGGTAGGACTTGTCGGCCAGCACCGCGTCGGCTTCGCCGTTGCGGACGGCGGCGATGGTTTCCTCGGGCGTCGGGAATTCGACCAGCGTCCAGCCCTGCTCGGCCACGAAGGCCGCCTGAATGGTGTTGGTCTGCGCCGCGACGACGCCGCCTTCGACGTCCATGTCTTCCGACAGGGCAAGATAGGCCGAGGGATCGGGCGGCGTGTATTCTTGCGTGAAGTCAATGACTTCGTCACGCTCGTCGGTGATCGACATGCCAGCGATGATGGTGTCGTAGTTGCCCGACACAAGGTTCGGGATGATCGAATCCCAATCGTTCGTCACCCACTCGCAGGTCAGCTCGGCGCGGGCGCACAGCTCGTCGCCCAGCTCGCGCTCGAAGCCGTCGACCTCGCCCGCGTCGTTGATGAAGTTCCACGGAGGGTAGGCGCCCTCGGTGCCCATGCGCACCACGTCCTGCGCCATTGCAGAGCCGGCCGTAACGGCCAGTGCGGCGGCGGTGATCAGCAGCTTTTTCATTGCTTTCTCCCAGTTGAAGCTTGGTTTTCAGGCGGCCCGTGTGGCCGACAGAAACTGTTGCAGACGCGCGGTCTGCGGATTGCCGAAGACCGCGTCGGGCGGGCCTTCTTCTTCGATGCGGCCTTGGTGCAGGAACAGGACGTGATCGCTGACGTCATGCGCCAGCCGCATGTCGTGGGTGACCAAAAGCATGGTGCGGCCTTCCTCGGCCAATGCCTTGATGACCTTGACGACTTCCTGTTCCAGTTCGGGGTCCAGCGCGCTGGTCGGTTCATCGAACAGCAGCGCGCGCGGCTCCATGCACAGCGCCCGCGCGATGGCGGCGCGCTGTTGCTGGCCGCCCGACAGCTGGGCGGGCCAGACGTCGCACTTGTCGCCGATGCCGACCTTGGCAAGGTACTCGCGCGCCTTCGCCTCTGTCTCGGCCCGGTCGCGGCCCAGCACGGTCACCGGCGCCTCCATGACGTTCTGAAGGATCGTCATATGGGACCAAAGGTTGAACTGCTGGAACACCATCGACAGGTTCGTGCGGATCCGAAGCACCTGATTGCGGTCGCCGGGGCGGCGCGCGGCGCCTTCGCCCTTCCAGCGGATGGGTTCACCTTCGAACAGGATCTCGCCGGCCTGACTGTCTTCCAGCAGGTTGCAGCAGCGCAGCATGGTCGACTTGCCGGACCCAGAGGACCCGATCAGCGAGATGACATGCCCGCGCGGGGCCGACATGCTGACGCCCTTGAGAACCTCGAGCTGTCCGTAGCTCTTGTGAAGATCGCGGATTTCTATAACCGGCGGTTGTTCCGTCACGCCTTGCCCTTGTGTCGCGAAGACCCTGTTGGTTTCGCAGAATTAGGGCGCAATTCTTATGCGATTGCAACGCGCAAAGGCAGCGTGATGGCCGCGCGCCGCAACGTCTCAGGCGATTTTTCGGGCAGATGCCTTCGGAAAGTGCGGTGTCGGGACGGCGTGGTAGCTGTCGACGCCGATCACGACGAAATCCTGCAGGTCCAGAACGTCGCGATCCGCGTCCGGCATCCGGCGGATGGCGTCGGCCAGCGCAAGGCGCAGATCGCCGGGCGGTCGGCCCGCGGCCGTGATGAAGGGCAGGCCGGGCGTTGGCGCGGTGCGTCCGACCTCGCGCAGGGCGGCGGCGGTGTCGGGATCCCAGCGGCAGATCATCCGCCATGTCTGGGCGTCGATGCAGGCAAGATCCGCGTGCCCTTCCGCCACCACAAGGGCTGACACCCGGTGCGCCCCGGTCAGCAGGATGTCGGTGAAGGTCAGTCCTTGGTCCGCTAGATGGTTGGCCGCCGCCGCCCAGCCGGACTGCGAATTGCGGCTGTTGCTGGCGAAGGTCATGCCCGCCCAATCGGCGGGACGGTCGCGGTCATCGTCCGCGCGCACGACGAAGACGCTATTGTAATGACCTGGTGGACAGTCGGGCAGGCCGTAATCGGCGGTGCCGACCAGCGTCACCCTGTCCCGCAAGCGGTCGCGCACCGGCAGGCTGCAGCTTTGCGACAGGGTCAGATCGGGGTCCAGCCAGTGTGACCAAAGATCCTCAGGTTGCGACAGCCGGTCGGGCAGGGGCCAGCCCCGTTCCCTTGCGTCACGCCACATTTCGGACAAATTTCCGCGAATCACGTTCCACAACCGCTGGTTGGCCGCCGCCGTTTCGGGGCGGTCGTACATCGGCAGGGCGGCGATCAATTTCCGCGGGCTTCCACCCGCTGTCGGGCAAGGGCGCTGTCGCGGTCGTTGATGCCCAGCAGGTTCGCGACAAGCCGCAGAAGCGAGGTCTCTTCCTCGTCCCGGACGCCATCGGCCAGAACCACGGCCCAAAGCGCCTCGATCACAGCGGCGCGGTCCTCATAGGGCACGGCATCCTTGATCGCGCGGGTGAAGCGGACGGTGTCGGGGGCTTCGGCCTCCAGCTCCTCGGCCTCGGCGCGCAGCTTCGGGGCCTCGAAGGGGGACAGGCCATAACGCTCGGCCACGATCCGTTCGATAAGGCGAGCCTCGTCAGAGGCATAGTTCCCGTCGGACCGCGCGACCCTGACAAGCAGCGCCGTCAGGGCCAGCCGGGCGTCCGGATCGGGAAGGGTTTGGGGCATCGGCTCTGTCAGCCGGCGAAGGAGATCTGCAAACATAGGCGGCATATAGTCTGCGACGCACCGGCGGGAAAGTGCCTACACCGGCTCGTGAAAAGCGCTTTGAGGGCGCCGTGGATGGGCGAGTCGTTTCTCAGCTCGCCCTAAAAGCGAACAATCGCCGCGATTGTTGGTGGGATCGTTAACTAGCGATGGGTCATCCGGATGGACATGCTTTGCAAAGCGTCCGTATCGGTCTTCGACAGCACCTGAATGCCGGCGGTCACCACGTCAAGCTGTTGCAATTTATCGCAAATATCGTGGATTTCGACGTCCAGATAATCGCGATCCGCGCGGGCGAAGCCACCCAGCGTCCGGCTGTGGTCGTTGTGGATAGAAGCGGTGAACCCGTAGTTCAGACCGAAGTCCCGCGACATTTCCATGACCCCGCTTTTGTCTACCTGACGCAGGTCGCGCCACCTTACAAAACCGGTATTCTCAAACGCCCAATGAACCGCTGGGTCCTTGATAACTAAGCCGTTTCTGGCATAGGCGTCCGTCCACTTCTCGGGGAAGGTCTGGAACAGGAAGGTGGGCGCGTTGTACTTAATGTGCAGGGCGATCGCGAACCCCAACGGGCACAATTCGTCCAGTTCATGCAACAGGCCGGCGATGTTCGCTCTTTTGTCCACGTTTCTACCGGGAACTCTCTATAAAGTTGCGCGTGTTTGCGGGATCTGCGTATTGTCCTGCAAGACGATTCCTACCGTCTGTTAGTACAAAATCGCAATCATTTATTCAGAGAGCGGGTCTTATGGGGATGAACATGAGCTTTGACGTCGAGACCGACGTCTTTAACGATCTGTCGCCGTCAGGGCATTTCCTGGCGCTGCGGATCGGTTTCGCATTCCCGATGTTCGAACAGAACGTCCTGCCCGCCGAGTGGGTGCAGCGGTACTCTGCCAAAGGGTACGTGCTGTCCGACCCGGTGATGAACTGGTTGTACGCGGCCGACACGGATGCGACCCGGTGGAGCGAGATTGCGCTTCCCGACCCGCGCGGCGTCATGGACGAGGCAGCCAATTTCGGGCTGGCCTTCGGCGTGGCGGTCTGCTGCCGGGATACGGGACCCCAGGGACAGCGCAGCTTCGGCTCCTTCGCGCGGTCGGATCGCGAGTTCGCGGCCCCCGAAATCGAAGCCCTGATGCACAACCTGCAGACGCTGCATGATTCGCTTTTGCCCCCCACCAACCTGACGAAAGCAGAGCTCGAAGCCCTCGGAATGGTCAAAAATGGCCTTTTGATGAAAGAGATTGCAGATTTACTTGGCGTCAGCGAAGGGGCCGTGAAGCAGCGCCTGAAGAACGCAAAATCGAAGCTTAACGCTAAAACTAGTACCCATGCGGCCACTATGGCCACAACTTATGGGCTTATCTAGCATCGTTGCGCGCCCGGCACGGGAGTACCCGATAGGGCCGCACTGTTGATTAGTCATTAACAAGCGTTCACGGAACGGGTTAAATCACTCTCCATGAAGGAGAGTGACCAATGCGCCATATCACGTTCGACTTGTCGACCATGCACGAGCATGGTTCGGCATTCTTCGATTACCTCGGATTACGAAAACGGTTTTTCGTCGATATCCTGAAATGGGACATCCCGCACAACGACAAGTTCGAGATGGACCAGTACGACAACCCGACCGCTTGGTACTCGCTTTGCATCCATGAAGGCGAGGTCATCGGCGGGACGCGCGTGATGCCGACGACCGCTCGCTGGGGCAAGCACAGCTACATGCTGAAAGATGCCCGCGAGGGTGTGCTGGACAGCATCCCGCATGATGCGATGCCGTCCGACATCATCTCTCCGTACGTCTGGGAAATGACGCGACTGGTGATTTCGCCGGACCTTCGCCGTGCCGAAGACCGCGCCCGCTGCCTTCAGTACGTCGGACAGGGCCTGTACGACATCGCCGAAGCGCAGAACGTGTCCGAGTATATGGGCATCTCTGCCGTCGCGCTGATCCGCGTCCTGCGCCAGTTGGGTTTCCCGCTGGAACGCATGGGCACGCCCTATCACGACACGGCGGATCGCCGGAACTACACCGTCATGCGGATGCCCGTGCATTTTCAGAACCAGCGGCTTCTGGCCGCCGAGTAACGCCCGAACGACGAACACACAGGTACGAGTAAGCCAAAGGTTCCCACTCACGGAAGTACAGCCCGGCGCGCAAACCCTCCTTCGCATGGTCCCCTTCGGATCTGCGCGCCGGCTTTCTTCCAGGGTGATGTGAACGAGTGTTCGCCCAAATGCGCTGCAACCGCGTCACGCGGGGCAGAGGCGGGCCAGCAGGCCCCGCATCGCGGGGCCCGGGCCCAAGACCCCGACTAGACCAGCCGAGACACGTCTTTCGCAGCGCGCACGAAGTCCGCGAACAGCGGGTGCGGTTCGAACGGCTTCGATTTCAGCTCTGGGTGGAACTGCACGCCGATGAACCACGGGTGGTCCTTCCACTCGACGATTTCCGGCAGGCGGCCGTCGGGCGACATGCCCGAGAAGCACATGCCCTGTTCCTCCAGCGCGTCGCGGTACTTGATGTCGACCTCGTAGCGGTGGCGGTGGCGTTCGTCGATGGCAAGGTTGCCATAGATCCCCGCGACGCGGCTGCCCTCGGTCAGGGCGGCGTCATAGGCGCCCAGACGCATCGTGCCGCCCTTGTCGTCGCCGACCTTGCGGCTGACCGTGTGGTTGCCCTGAACCCATTCCTTGAGGTGATAGACAACGGGGGTGAACCGCTTGGCGCCAGCCTCGTGGTCGAATTCCTCGGACCCGGCATCCTTGACGCCGCCGACGTTGCGGGCCGCCTCGATCACCGCCATCTGCATCCCAAGGCAAATCCCCAGATAGGGTACCTTGTGCTCGCGCGCGAACTGGGCGGCGCGGATCTTGCCTTCGGTCCCGCGCTCGCCAAAGCCGCCGGGCACAAGGATCGCCTGATAGCCTTCAAGGTAGGGGGCGGGATCCTCGCGTTCGAAGATCTCGGCGTCGATCCATTCGGACTTCACCTTCACGCGGTTCGCCATGCCGCCGTGCGTCAGCGCCTCTGCGATGGACTTGTAGGCGTCTTCCAGCTGCGTGTACTTGCCGACGATGGCCACACGCACCTCGCCCTCTGCGTGGTGCAGGCGGTCCTCTACGTCGATCCAGCGGTCAAGGTTGGGCTTCGGCGCGGGCGAGATGTTGAAGGCATCCAGCACCGCCTGATCCAGCCCGACCTTGTGGTAGGCCATCGGCGCCTCGTAGATCGACTTGAGGTCGTAGGCGGGGATCACGCTGTCGGGACGCACGTTGCAGAACAGGGCGATCTTGCCGCGTTCCTTTTCGGGGATCTCGTGTTCCGACCGGCAGACAAGGATGTCCGGCTGAAGGCCGATGGACCGCAGTTCCTTGACCGAGTGCTGCGTGGGCTTGGTTTTCAGCTCTCCGCTCGCCGCAAGGTAGGGCAAAAGCGTCAGGTGCATCAGGATGCAGTCGCCGCGCGGGCGTTCCTGCCCGAACTGGCGGATCGCCTCGAAGAAGGGCAGGCCCTCGATGTCGCCGACCGTGCCGCCGATTTCGCACAGCATGAAGTCGACCTCGTCCTCGCCGATCGAGATCCAGTCCTTGATCTCGTTGGTGACGTGCGGGATGACCTGGATCGTTTTGCCGAGATAGTCGCCGCGGCGCTCTTTCTCCAGCACGTTGGAATAGATCCGGCCGGACGATACGGAATCGGTGGCCCGCGCCGCGACGCCCGTGAAGCGTTCATAGTGGCCAAGGTCCAGATCCGTTTCGGCGCCGTCGTCGGTCACGAAGACCTCGCCGTGCTCGAACGGGCTCATGGTGCCCGGATCGACGTTCAGGTAGGGGTCCAGCTTGCGCAGCCGCACGGTAAACCCGCGGGCCTGCAGCAACGCGCCGAGCGCGGCCGAGGTCAGCCCCTTGCCAAGAGACGAAACCACGCCACCGGTGATGAACACAAAGCGCGCCATATGTCGGAAACTCCCGTGAAAGCCTTGAATCATGCAGGCGGAAACGCTGTTCGAAAACGCATATCCACGGGACTTAAGATATAACCGATTCCCGCGGGTTGCGCAAGCCAACCGCTACATTGTGTAGAGGGGGATTTTTCCCCCTCAATCAGTTGTGGATATTATCAGTCGGCCCGCGGCGGGGTCAGCGGAGCGTCGCCGCCGGTGGGCGGAAGCAGGTCGCTGGCCGGCGGAAGCGCGGGGCCGCCGTTCTCGTCAACCGGCGCGGTGGCGCCGCCGCCGAGGCGGTCGATGATCGAGCTGTCGTTCGAGTTCGAGGCGCCGATCACGGTCAGGGTGATCGAGGTCGCGATGAACGCGATCGCGAATCCCCAGGTCAGTTTGCCAAGCGCCGTGGCGGCACCGCGGGCGGACATGACGCCGCCACCGCCGCCACCGCCGCCCATGCCCAGGCCGCCGCCCTCGGACCGCTGAAGCAGCACCACGCCGATCAGGCACAGGGCTAGGATCAGGTGGATGACGAGGATGACGTTTTCCATAAGTGGGTCTCTGGCCTTTGGGCTTTGCAACGGGGGGTATCTATTGCGCCCGGCGTCATACTGCAACCGATAAAACCGTCAGCGGGCCGGGTGGCGGGGCAGGCTGGCGACATCGCGTCACTCTTCGATGTCGTCGACGTCCAGTTGTCCCGAAAGCCGGCGGCGGATGATCGACCAGCTCAGGCCGATTCCCATCACCGCCGAAACCGCGATGATGCCCAGCCAGACCATCGCGTCGGGATTCTCGACCGACAGCCAGCCCATGTCCAGAAGCACCCAGACGATCGCCCCCAACAGCGCAAGGATCAGCACGACGCCGAACAGGCCGATGGACCGCAGCGTCGCGCGCAGGAAGATGATGTAGCCCACCAGCAGCACCAGTCCGGCCAGCACCACGATGGACAGCCGCGTCTCGTAAGTGTCCAGCGCCCAGCGGGTATAGTTCCACGGTGTCGGGTTATAGGTGACGATCACCAGCACGAAGGCGAATATCCAGCGGATCAGCAGGGCCATCGGTCGACATTTCCTTTCGCGTGCGGGGACGGATACCGGATGTGATTGTCTGATTTGTTGCGTGTGTGTCCAGCGTCAACTGCCGGTTCCGGGCGGGGCGACGGGGAAGGCGCTGGATTTATCGGTTTCGGTCCCCGGTGACGGGCGCTATAGGGGGTCCCGTTTGTGACTCCGGTTTCTGGCATCGAAGGGAATGGCTATGGCCAACGTCGTCGTCGTGGGCGCCCAGTGGGGCGACGAGGGTAAAGGCAAGATCGTGGACTGGCTGTCCGAGCGGGCGGACGTGATCTGCCGCTTTCAGGGCGGCCACAATGCCGGCCATACGCTGGTGATCGACGGCGAGGTCTACAAGCTGAACGCGCTGCCTTCGGGCGTGGTGCGCGGCGGCAAGCTTTCCGTCATCGGCAACGGCGTCGTGCTGGACCCGTGGCACTTGGTCAAAGAGATCGAGTCGATCCGCGCGCAGGGTGTCGACATCACCCCCGAAACGCTGATGGTCGCCGAAAACACGCCGCTGATCCTGCCGATCCACGGCGAACTGGACCGTGCGCGCGAGGCGCAGAATTCGGTTGCAAAGATCGGCACCACCGGGCGCGGCATCGGCCCGGCCTACGAAGACAAGGTGGGCCGCCGGTCCGTCCGCGTCGCCGACCTTGCCGATGACGAAACGCTGGAAAAGCGCGTCGACCGGGCGCTGGTCCACCACGACGCGCTGCGCCGCGGGCTGGGGCTGGAGCCGGTGGACCGCGCACGGCTGCTGGCGGACCTGCGCGAGATCGCGCCGCAGATCCTTGAATACGCGGCCCCCGTCTGGAAGGTCCTGAACGAGAAACGCAAAGCCGGCAAACGCATCCTGTTCGAAGGAGCCCAAGGCGCGCTGCTAGACATTGATTTCGGCACCTATCCCTTCGTGACCTCGTCGAACGTGATCGCCGGGCAGGCCGCGACCGGCGTGGGCCTTGGCCCGACCGCCATCGATTTCGTGCTGGGCATCGTGAAAGCCTACACCACCCGCGTGGGCGAAGGCCCATTTCCGACCGAGCTGGACGACGCCGACGGCCAGCGTCTTGGCGAGCGCGGCCACGAGTTCGGCACGGTCACGGGCCGCAAGCGGCGCTGTGGCTGGTTCGACGCGGTGCTGGTGCGCCAGACCTGCGCGACCTCGGGCGTCAGTGGCATCTCGCTGACCAAGCTGGACGTGCTGGACGGGTTCGAGGAACTCAAGATCTGCACCGGATACGAGCTGGACGGCGAAACGCTGGATTACCTGCCGACCGCGTCCGAAGCGCAAGCGCGCTGCACGCCGGTCTACGAAACGATGCCGGGCTGGTCGGAATCGACGGCGGGCGCGCGGTCTTGGGCCGACCTGCCGGGCGAGGCGGTGAAATACGTCCGCCGGATCGAGGAACTGATCCAGTGCCCCGTCGCGCTGCTGTCGACCTCGCCCGAGCGCGAGGACACCATCCTTGTCACCGACCCGTTCGCGGACTGATGGCGCTGAGCTACAAGGCCCGGCGGCGGCTGTCGCTGTTGTGGTTGGTGGTTGGGCTGCCGGTCTACATCGTGCTGGCGATCACCATCGTCGGCCTGTTCGACCGGCCGCCGTTTCTGCTGGAACTGGCGATCTACGTCGGGCTTGGCGTGGTCTGGGCCTTTCTGGCCAAGCCGATCTTTAAAGGGGTCGGCAAGGCCGATCCCGACGCTGACGCCGACGACTAAGCGCAGGAACCACGATCTTCTGGAAGATCGTGGTGCGCAGAATTTTCTAGAAAATTCTGATGGTTGCCGCGCGCGTCGTGGCGTGGGCCTTTGCCCCGGCATCATCCTGACATGAGAAAAAAGGCGGAGTGTTTGCACACTCCGCCCAGTTGGCTTGTGACAAACACAAGCACACGAACACCTTGGATGAGGTAGGATCAGCCGGCGGCGGACCGCCGCTGCGCATCGTTGAAGCGGCTGCCGGGGGCCACCGTGAACCGGCCGCGTTCCACCCGCAGGATGCGGCCCTCGCGCAGCAGCACGCCGAAGGCGCGCAGGCCGTCCTCGCGGCTGAAGGCGCCATCGGGCAGAAGGCGGGCGACGCGGCTCATGATCTGGGGCCGCGAGTTCGAGGCTTCGCCGCGGACGGCGCCCGCGAAGGCGGCCGAGGCTTCAAGCAGTTCCTGCAGCCCGTCCGGCGCCATGCGGTCGACGAAGGCCTTGAAGCCGTCCTCCGACACATCGTCCTGACTTGCGGCTTCGGTGGCGTCGACGTCGTCGCTGCGCACGCGGCGCGGGCGCACCGGGCGGGCAGACGCTTCGGCGGCGTCGTCTTCGTCGCGGTCGATGCGCTGTTCCGACACCAGCATCAGCGGCGCCATCGGGCGCTTGCGGCGCGGCTGGTCGCCAGAGCCGCTGACCGTCGGGCGGCGAAGCCCCGAGGGGCGGTCCGCTGCCGGTTCGGGCGCGGGCTCCGGTGTCGGGGCTTCGGCCTCGGCTTCGGCTTCGGGCGTGTCGCCCATGTCTTCAGTCGCGTCGTCGAGGCGCAGCTTGTGCGACCGCGCATCTTCGTCGGTCAGCGCGGGGCCGGACGTGGGACGCACCGCGCTGGCAAGATCGTCGCGATACTGGCTCATCGCGCGTTCGGCTTCCCGCTCGCGCTTGCTGGCGGCACGGCCACCGTCGGCGCGCACCGCGGCCACGGCGGCTTTCAGATGCGCGATGGCGGAGCGGCGCCGCTTGTTGTCGTTGTTGCGCAGTTCGGTGTCGGCCTGCGCCAGCAGACGGTCGACGGGAACGTCGCCGCTTTGCGTGTCCGGCGCGGTGGTGTCGACATCCTCGTTGCGCTGCACCTCTGCCGCGGCGGCGGCAAGGTCGGCGGCCACGGCGTCGCGGTGGTCGATGTCTGCGGTGTCGGGCGTTTCCTCGTCGTCCTGACCGGCGCGCATCAGCTCGTCGATCAGGTCGGCTTCGTCATCCTCGGACAGGCCGGTTTCGCCCAGAGCGGCGCGGATCTCGTCGCGTTCGCTCAGCGGCTCGGCGGCGTCGCCGTCCAGCGAGGTCAGATCCTGAACCTCGGTGTCTTCGTCGGTGTCTTCCTCGGCGTACTGCGCGTCGAACTCGTCGCGGGACATCTTCAGCACGCGAACGTGCGGCGCGTCGTCTGCCTCGGCTTCGTCGGTCTCGTCGATCCGCTCGGCAGAGGTCAGCGACAGCGGCGGCAGGCGGTCGTCCGTTTCGTCCGTTTCAGCTTCGGCGGTGTCTTCTTCGACGGCGGCAGTCTCTTCCTCGGCCTCGGGCTCTGACGCGGCGTCCGCGCCAAGAATGTCACCCAGATCCAGGTCGGACAGGTCGTCTTCCGCGGTCTCCTCGAACGCGGCCTCGTCGGCGTCGTCTTCTGCCGCCTCGAAGGCAGAGGTGTCGAGGTCGAGGGATTCGATGTCGAAGCCTTCATCCTCGAACGACGCGTCGTCAGCCGGGGTTTCGGCCACGGGCTCGGGGCGGACGACCCCGGCGGTTTCCGGCAGGACAAGCGCGATGTCTTCGCCTTCATCCTCGAAATCATCGGCGGCGAAAGCCTCGGCGATGTCGGGCATGTCGGTCGGGGCCGTCATATCCTCGGCTTCGTCCTCGGTGCCGTCGTCTTCGGGCATCTCGAAACCGGCCAGCGTGTCTTCGGCTGTTTCATCCTCGAACGAGGAGGCTTCGGCAAAGTCGGTGACGTCGTCGTCGGTCGTCGCGGCAAACTCGAACGGCACGTCGGCTTCGGCTTCAAGGCCAAGGGCGGCAAGGTCTGCTTCGTCCAGATCGTCGGCGGCCTGTTCCGTGGACGCCGCTTCAGGGGACGCCGGTTCGGCGGTGTCTTCGACGGTGTCCTCAGCCGCTTCGTCTTCATCCGTTGCCACGGTCGCCGGGACAACGCCCAGTTCCGCGGCGGCGACGGCATCCAGCATGCCTTCGTCATCGGCGGCCGATTCGTCGGCGGCGGGTACGTCTTCGTCTTCGGCCTCATCCTCGGCGGGGGCGGACATGATGCCGTCGATCGGGGCGTTCGACAGTTCCGGGCGTTCGTCCTCGGCGAAGGTCGAGGCAAGCTGCGGCTCGGTCTGGGCGCGTGCCACGGCGGCACGGATGCGGCGCAGTTTCTCGGCGACGGTTTCCGCGTGCGGATCGGCGGGTTCGGCAGGTGCGGCGGGGGCGGGCGTCGGCGCGGCAGCGGCGGGCGCCGGTGCAGGTGCGGGCGTCGGATCGGCCACCGCTTCGGGCGCTTCCGGCGCTTCGGGTGCCATGTCGGCGCGGGCTGCGACCGAGGTGGCGACCGTCGCGGCGACCATCGGGTCGGCGGCCGGGGCGGGGGTGTCTTGTCCTTCAACCTGCTGCGATTGCTCGCTGTCGTCGGTTTCCGCATCCTCTGCGGGGCGCAGCAGGATACCGTTGCGGTCGACCCGCGCCTCGACCCGGCGCTGGATCTCACGCTCGGCGATGCGGTGCAGCATCTCGGCGTCCGGGGTCGGGGGCTCTGCCCCGAAATAACGGTCATCCGCGGCCAAATCGCGGAAGTATTCCGCGATCGACTTCATCGTCGAGAACGGCTCGTCAAAGCCCTCGAGCGTGCAGGAAAAGGTCCCGTAGGATACCGTCAGGATTTTGCTGGCGTTAACCATAAGAGTATCGCTTTCTCCCCGTTCAACACGAATACGTTTACCATGCGGTGGTTCCGAATTCGGAACAGAACAGAGGTTATTGCGGTATTTTTTCTGGGTCAGATTGTGGCCTAACTCCGAATATCCCATTAATAATCGCATGAAAAAATCGTTTGTCCAATCACAGGTGCCGGTCACGCTGGTGGGCGGCGCGCCGCTGGAAAGCGCGCGTCTGCAAGAGTCACTGGCGCTTGCGCCTTGTCTTGTTGCCGCCGACGGCGGCGCGGCGCGGGCGCTGCAGGACGGGCTGCAACCCGAGGCTGTGATTGGCGACATGGATTCGCTTGACGCCGGCGCCCGGGCGCGCATCGATTCCGCACGGATTCTCGAGATCGCCGAGCAGGACACCACCGACTTCGACAAGTGCCTTGCCCAGATCTCGGCCCCGCTGGTGGTCGCCGTCGGGTTCACCGGGGCGCGGTTGGATCACGAACTGGCGGTCTATAATGTGCTTGCCCGCCGCAGCCCGGCCGAGGCGGTGGTGTTCGGCACCCACGACATCGCCTTTTACGCGCCCCCGGCGCTGCGGCTGGACCTGCCAGAGGACAGCCGCGTGTCGCTGTTCCCGATGGCGCCCGTGACGGGACGCAGCCGGGGGCTGCGCTGGCCCATCGACGGGATCGATTTTGCCCCGGACGGGCGGTCGGGGACCTCGAACGCGGTGTCGGGCGGGCCGGTCGAGTTGGAATTCGACGGTCCGGGGATGCTGGTGATCCTGCCGCGCGCGGCGCTTACACAGGTGGTCCGGGTACTTTCGGGCGGCTGACCTTGTGCTCGCGGTAGATCACGTACAGCCCGGCGGCGATGGTCACGAGGATACCTGCGGCGGCCAGCCCGTCGGGTAGGTCGCGGAAGATGATCCAGCCGATCAGGGTGGCGAACGGGATTTCAAGATACTGCATCGGCGCAAGGGTCGAGGCGGGCGCGAAGCGCAGCGACCACGTCATCACAAGGTGGGCGACGGTGCCGACCACGCCCATCGCGCCCATCAGCCACATCTGGTTCCAGCTTAGGTCGGCAGGCGCCAGCCCATCCCAGCCGAACGCATCGGCCGCGACGATCAGCGGGAACAGCACGACGCTGGCCATGACGCCGCTGACCGCCTGAAGCGTCACCGGATCGGCGGCCTTGGCGATGCTGCGGGTCACCAGCATGAACAGCGCGAAGATCACCGCCACGGCCAGCGGCCACAGCGCCGGGGCGCCGACCTCGGCAAAGCTGGGCTGCACCACCATCAGAGTGCCCGCGAACCCCACGGCGCAGGCGGCAAGCCGGCGCGGGCCGACCTGTTCGCCCAGAACCAGCCAGCCCAGGAGCAGCATCAGGAACGGCATCACGAAGGCGATGGCGATGGCATCCGCCAGCGGCAGGTAACGCAGCGCGATCACCACCGCCGCGATGCCGGCCACATGCAGAACGGTGCGCAGGGCCGTCAGCCACAGCACGCGGGCGGGCAGGGCGAAGGGCGACCCGTGCCGCCGCGCCAGCGGATAGAGGATCAGCGCCTGCATCGCGAACCGCGTCACAAGGATCTGCAACAAGGGAACGACGCTGCCCAACAGCTTCGCCAAGGCGTCGCCGAATGGCGCCAGCATGCAGAAGGCCAGCATCAACATGATGCCCAGAAGAGGACGGTCGGAACTCATACCACCGGCATAGGGGGGACCGATGCCGAAGAAAAGGGCAGGCGGCGCCGGTCAGGCTGCACGGGTCCGCTTGGGCAGGCCGCCGCCGCAAAGGGCGCGACCGTGTCGGTCATAGCGCCTAGGCGACCTGTGTCTTCGGCTCGGTCAGCGTGGACAGCCCCGAGGGCCCGCGACGAAAGCGGATGCGGTCGGCCTCGTCGAAGGCAAGCGTGGTGTCCTGCACCACCATCCGCGTCACGTCCAGCGTATCGGCGGTGACGTCGAGCCGGGCGAAGTCGTTCACCTCTCCACGCAGGCGCGAGGACAGGCTGGTGCCAGAGTGGATCTGCACCGGACCTTCGGACCGCGTTCCCGTCAGGAACGGCCCGGCGCGCCAGCGGTGCAGGTGTCCCGACAGCACGACATGGGTGTTGCAGGCGGTCAAACGCTCGAGACCGCTGGCGGCGTGCTTCATCAGCGACTTGTCCACGTCGTCTTCCTGCTCGAACGGGTGATGCGCGAACAGGATATTCAGACGGTCCTTCGGCCCCTCGCAAAAGACGCGGCACAGGCGGTCAAGATCCCGGCTGCGGATGCGCCCGCGCTGGTGCCGATGGGGGTCGACCGTGTTGCATCCCACCACGGCGACCTTTTCGTCGATATAGGCCGGGGCAAGGACGGGGCTGATCCACCGGCTGTATTTTCGGTATGGGCGCAGCACGCGTTCGCCAAGGTTATATAGCGGCACGTCGTGGTTGCCGGGGACAGACAGCCACGGCGCGGGCAGACGGTCGAGGAAGGCGCGCGCCTCGCGAAACTCGGCCGAGCGCGCCCGTTGGGTCAGGTCGCCCGAGACGATGACAAGGTCCGGTTCCGCGTCCGCAATCGCTTGGTGCAGGGGCGTCAGAAGTTCCGTCCGCGCGCGGCCGAAGTGAAGGTCGGACAAGTGAATCAGTCGCGTCATGACGTCTTATCTAGCGTGATCCCGGCTTGGGACGATGACTTGCAGATCGGTATCGTCGCGGGAAATCGTGAACGGCGCCTTCATGCGCGCGATTTCTCCGTCGCGGACGACATGGCGGAACGGCTTGTCCGTCTCGATGGTGATGTCGCGCCCGGTGAACAGTTCGAAATCGCGGCCCTTGCGCATCCCCGTCACGACCAGCCGCACCGCCTGCTTGATCATGTGCCAGCGGCCACGGTCGCGCGAGACATAGACGGCGAGGTTGCCGTGTTTCAGCGCGTCCGAGCCTTCCAGCCCGAATTCCTCGATCTGGTAATCGCTGTTGGCGACGAAAACGAGCGCGCTTTTCATCTCGTGCCGGGTACCGTCGACCGTGATGGTCAGGCGCATCCGGCGATACAGGCGCAGCATGGCGGTGATCACCGACCAATACGCGGCGGCGCGGCTGCGCCCGAAGCGGCGGTAGATTTCTTCGCGCTGGCGGCGGATCATCGAATAGATGCCGATCGAGCAGTTGTTCAGGAACAACCGCCCGTTGATGCGCCCGAACGCGGCCGGTTGTGCTGTGCCGGTGCGGAGGACGTCGATCGCGCCGTGCAGATCCTCGGGGATGCCAAGGCCGCGGGCGAAATAGTTGAAGGTCCCGGCGGGGATGACGCCAAGGGTCGTGCTGGACCCGGCCAAAGCCTCTGCCACCGCAGAGATCGTGCCGTCGCCGCCGACGGCGACCACGGTGGCCGCGTTCTCGGCCACGGCGTCCTTTGCCATCTTCTCGATCGGGTCCGCGCCCACAAGCCGAAGCTCGCCGTCCGGCAGTTCGTCAAGATAGGCGGACAGGGCGGTTTTGACCTGATCCTCGTCGTCGCGGCCGGATTTCGGATTCATGATTACAATGACTTTGCCGCCGCGCGGGGCCGTGTACGCGCCGTCGTAGTCGAACGTCTCGCTGCGGGGGAGTTCCAAAACCATGCCTTTCACTATCTTGTCCTGTCCAGTCAGCGAACGCGGCGGCGCGGCAAGATGTTCCCGGGAAGACGGCCGGTCAGGGCGCAGTAACGCGAGGTTAAACCTTCGCGGCTAGTCCAGCATCGAATGCCGCGCCGAAGGAGGTTTCATGCCCCGCATCCTGACGACCCTTACCGTTGTTCTTGGCCTTGCCGGCCTTGGGCAGCCCGCGCTTGCCATCGGCGACTCGGTGGATGCCAAGCGAAAGATCAACATCGCCGGGGCGCAGCGGATGCTGTCGCAGCGGATCGCGGGGAAGGTGTGCCTTGCCGCGCAGGGGATCGAGGCGGAGAAAAACGGCGACCTTGCCCGTGCCGCCGCGGACAGGTTCGGCACCGCGCTGGTCGCATTGCGAAACGGGAACGCCGATTTGGGCATCTCGGCCGAGGCAGAACCAAGCGTGCTGGTCGCCCTCGCGGCGGTGGACACCCTGTGGAAGGACTATCTTCCCGCGATGGAGGTTACGCTGGAAACGCCAGCCACGTTGAAACAGATCGCGGCGAAGGCGCTGCCGATGCTGCTGGCGACGCACAAGGTGGTTGTCGCGCTGGAAACCGCGAATGCCGATACCTCTGTCGACCCGTTCCTTGCGCGCGCGCTGAACGTGTCGGGCCGGCAGCGGATGCTGACCCAGCGCGCCCTGGCCGAGGCGTGCCTGCTGTCGGCGGGGCACAACGTTTCGCTGAACGCGGCCTCGCTGAAAGCGACGATCGCGCTGTTCGACGACTCGCAGGCGGGGTTGATCGACGGCAACGACACGCTGGGGCTGCAACCGGCGCCTACGCCGGAACTGCAGGCGCAGCTTGAGAAGGTGACGTCGCTTTGGATGCCGATGCGCGAGATCCTGATGAAGGCGGCAGGGGGCACCCCGCTGTCGGCGGACGAGTTGGGCGCGCTGTCCAACAGTCTGGACGCCGTCCTGAAAGAGGCGAACGCCGCGGTCAGCATGTACGAAGGTCTGTAGGGCCGCGGCGGCGGGAAACCGTTGCCGGGCGGGCTGTTGTGCACGCGGTGTCGCGACCTGTTCCGGGATGCCGCGTTGCGGCGGTGAAGGGCCGTTTTGCGCCGATCACGCGTCCGGGTGGCAGCCCGCAGACTGGATCACGTTCGCGCCCGGGATCGCGTACGGGGCGGCTTATCGCGTTGCGGGCTGGTCGGGTCGCTGAATTCCGCGGCGCGCGGCCAAGGCGCATTGGGCCATTTCGACTTGCGAAGCCACCGCGCCGGCCCTATTAGGGCGTCTGATTTTGCGCGGGCCGCGACCCTTTTCCCGGCGGCCCCACGGGAGAATGAGGACGATATGCAGGTCACCGAGACCCTGAACGAAGGTCTGAAGCGCGGCTACTCGATCACGCTGACCGCCGCCGAGCTGGACGAGAAAGTCAACGAAAAGCTCACCGAGGCGCAGCCCGAGGTCCAGATGAAGGGCTTCCGCAAGGGCAAGGTGCCGATGGCGCTGCTGAAAAAGCAGTTCGGCCAGCAGGTCATGGGCGAAGCGATGCAGGAAGCCATCGACGGCGCGATGTCCAAGCACTTCGAAGACTCGGGCGACCGTCCGGCGCTGCAGCCGCAGGTCAAGATGACCAACGAAGCGTGGAAAGAAGGCGACGACGTCGAGGTCGAGATGACCTACGAGGCGCTGCCCGAGATCCCCGAGGTCGACGCCAAGTCGATCAAGCTGGAAAGAATGACCGTCGCCGCCGAAGACGAAGCCGTTGACGAGGCGCTGCAATCGCTGGCCGCCAGCGCGCAGAACTTCGAGTCGAAAGACGGTGCGTCGGAAGACGGCGATCAGGTCGTGATCGACTTCAAAGGCTCGGTCGACGGCGAGGAATTCGAAGGCGGTGCCGCCGAGGATTATCCGCTGGTTCTGGGCTCGAACAGCTTCATTCCCGGTTTCGAGGAACAGCTTGTCGGCGTCAAAGCCGGTGACGAGAAGAACGTCGAGGTCAAGTTCCCCGAAGAATACGGCGCGGAACATCTGGCAGGCAAGGACGCGGTCTTTGCCTGCACCGTGAAGGAAGTGAAAGCTCCGGTCGCGGCCGAGGTCGACGACGAGCTGGCGAAGAAATACGGTGCCGAGGATCTGGACGCCCTGAAGGGTCAGATCCGCGAGCGTCTGGAATCCGAATACGGTCAGGCCGCCCGCGCGGTGATGAAGCGCCAGCTGCTGGACGCTTTGGACGACATGGTGAAATTCGACCTGCCGCCGACGCTGGTCGAGACCGAGGCGAAGCAGATCGCCCACCAGCTGTACCACGAGGATCACCCGGACGATCACGGCCACGACCATGGCGAGATCGAGCCGACCGACGAGCACAACACGCTGGCCGAGCGCCGCGTGCGCCTTGGTCTGCTGCTGGCCGAACTGGGCCAGAAGGCTGAGATCCAGGTGACCGACGCTGAAATGACCCAAGCGGTCATGCAGCAGGCGCGCCAGTACCCGGGTCAGGAACGCCAGTTCTTCGAGTTCGTGCAGAACAACCCGCAGATGCGCCAGCAGCTGCAGGCGCCGATCTTCGAAGACAAGGTCGTCGACTACGTGTTCGAACTGGCCGAGGTTTCGGAAAAGCCGGTCAGCAAGGAAGAGCTGCAGAAGGCGGTCGAAGAGCTGGAAAGCGAAGACTGATCTGCCTTTCGGCATGATTATCGCGAAGGGCCGTCCGGTGGGGCGGCCCTTTTGCGTTCTGGCCCGCCTTGGACCGCGCCAAAAAGGCAAATCTTGACACGCGGCGGCC
This sequence comes from Maritimibacter sp., assembly GCA_002701395.1. Classification (GTDB taxonomy): domain Bacteria; phylum Pseudomonadota; class Alphaproteobacteria; order Rhodobacterales; family Rhodobacteraceae; genus Psychromarinibacter; species Psychromarinibacter halotolerans. The sequence goes on from NZVC01000029.1 coordinate 106,345, forward strand.
GCGCGTCCGATGATCAAGCCCCACCCGATTGACCGGGGGGATGGGGAAATCATTGATACATCTAGATAAAGTCGAAACGTTGATCGACGGAATCTACGAAGCTGCGGGCAACGCGTCCCGGTGGCAGGGTGTTCTTGAGCAGGCGGCGGACCTGTTGGGCGCTGAAAGTTCGCAGATCGGGCACCTGAGCCTTGCGGACCAGACATTCTCGTTCCTGATCACCTACGGCCAAACCTATTCGGAAGAACGGATCCGCCAGTACCAGTCGATGATGGGCGAGGACCCCCGGCTGGCGGCGCTGTCGCGGCTTCCGTTCCGGGCGATGCATTGCCGGATGGTCTTAAGCGATGAAGAACTGCACGGATCGCAGCTGTACCAAGACGTGCTTGCCCCCGACGGGATCGAATACACGCTGGGCGTCAACCTTGTAGAGGAAGAGAAGTCGACCAGTTTCTTCACGGCGCACCGGGATATTCACCAGCCGCCATTCGGCCCGGAAGAATGCGCGCTGCTGCAAGATCTGGTTCCGCACCTGCGCCGGGCGATCCGCCTGTACCACGGGTTCGCCGAGATAGACCTGATGCAATCCGCGACACGTCAAGCTCTGGATCAGGTGCCGCTGGGCGTGTTTATCGTGCGGCCGGACGGTCACTACGTGATCGGCAACCGGATGGCCGAACAGCTTGCCGCGGCGGGGTCGCCCATGCTGATTTCGAACGGCAAGGTGGCGACCACAAGCACCGAGGTGACGCGACGCCTGCGCATGGCGTTGACGCGGGTGATGTCCGACCCCGATGCCGCACCCGAAGCCCTGCATCTTGCCGCAGCCGACGGCCAGCCGTGTCGCTTGCTTGTGGCGCCGCTGTCGGAGCCGGTCACGGGTCGGACCTTCGTGCGGCACGCGGGCGATCTGGCGGTGATCTACGTCAACAACCCCGCACGGTCCTTCGATCCGCCGTGGGAACGCTTGCAGCATATGTTCGGCCTGTTCCCGTCCGAGGCCAAGCTGCTGGCGCGTCTGGCAGCCGGAGAGACCGTCGCCGAGGGCCTGGGCCGCGCTTGGCCTGACCGCCGCCAGCGCGCGGCAGTACCTGAAGAACGTGTTCAGCAAGACCGGGACCCACAGCCAAAGCGAATTGCTGCAGGTCGTGATGCAGTCGCCGGCGTGGATGGATCCCGGCGCGGCTATTGCCAAACGGGAATAACCCCGAATCTTAACCGAAGTTAACGTTACGTCATTCAGGCCGGCGTAGATCGAGCTCGGCCGTATCGCCGGGGTCACGGGACCGATTGCTCGTGTGCCTCGGCGTCCGGGCCATCTGCGACGGCACCCGATGGGGGGTGAGGCAGATGGCGGGGCGGATGATGGTGGCATTGGTCGCAGGGTTTGCAGTAATCACCCATGGTGCGTCAGCTGGAGACGCGGCGCTGGAGGGCTGGGCGCCGCCGGACAGGGCGACGCTGGAGGCTTTGACGGTCCGGCTGGATTACTGGCTGGATGCGAACACCGCGTATCCTTCGGGACCGCCGCCGCGGATTCTTTTCGTATCGGCGCAAGAAGCGGTCACGTTACGGGGGCGCGCCACCGCGCGGTATGGCAACGGGCGCGTCCGGGGGCTGTATGACCCGAAATTGCTTACCATCTATCTGGTTGCGCCGTGGGACTATGGCGACCTTCGCGATGCCAGCGTGCTGTTGCACGAGATGGTGCATCATAGGCAGCAACCGGGTCGGCATTGGTATTGTCCCGCCCAGCAGGAGGAAGTAGCCTATCGCCTGCAAGAGGCGTGGCTGGCCGGGCATGGGCTGGAGTCCGGGTTCTACTGGCCGGCGATCATGCTGGCCTCCAGCTGTACGCCGGGGGACTTCCACCCCGACTGACATTCAGGCGGCGACCAGCAGGCGCGGGGGCTGCGGCACCGGTCCATCCGCGATGCCGATCTGGATGGCGAGGCTGCGCGCCTCGGCAAAGTCGAGCGCCGGGCGGGCGCAGGTTACATGCACGCGGTCGGGATGCAGGCTGTGGGGCAGGGTGCGGTAGGTGCAGGCAAGATTGACGGGTGGCCCTTTCGCAAGGTGAAGGCTTTCCGCCTCGGTCCCCTGGGCAAGCAGGACTTCGTGCCGTTCCAGCAGAAGGTGGTGGTAGACGACCCGTCGCATCGCCGCGATGCGGATGCTGCTGCCATTGACCAGCGCGGCGACGGGCACCAGAACCTCGGGGTTGTCGAAGCCAAGCTGCGCCAGCGGATGGCGCAGGATGACGCGGTGATCCTGCGACAGGACCAGCCGGGCGACATTTCCCAACGCGCCGGATTCCACCACCACCGGGGCCGAGGCGCCAAGGCCGACATGCCGGCGATAGCCGCACCACAGCAGGTCCTGCGGGCCGTGATCCAGCGTCAACAGGCGGTCGCCGGGGCGCAGGTACTGAACGGGAATGGGGCCGCGCGTGGTTTCGATGCGGGTGTTCCGGGCGAAACAGACGGGACGCGCGGCGCCCGCCTCGCGCGACCGGAACACGGGCACTGGGCCCGCAGCGGCGCGGGCCGTGTACCATCCGGCAAGGTCGAACCCCGGTGTCCAAACGACCTGCGCCGGGTCGCCATCGGAATCGATGCCTTCGAACACCAGCGCGGCCGCGCCGCAGGCCAGCCGGTCGGCACGGATGACGGTGGCGTCCGGAAAGCCAAGGTCGCCCAGCGTCAGGCTTACGCGGTCGCCGACGCCGAAGGTCGGGTGGTCATCGTCGAGAAGGTCGATCGTCAGTCCGCACAGGGTTCCGGGCGGCGCGTCGAAGGAACTGGTGCCGGTGCCGTCATTCACGTTGCCGCCGGACGCCAGGCCAAATTCCGAATCGAGCGCGTAAACGGTGCGGGACATGGCGGGGTTCCTTTCCCGCTTATAGTCGCCGATTTGACCTTAACGCCCGGTGAATGTGGCACCTGCGCCGCTTGAGGTGGATCAATGAAGCGCACCGTGGGGCCTTCTAGGCTGGCGGCGATGCCGACCGATGGGGGATGCCATGCCTGTAAGCCACGAACAGATCGCACTGATCCGCTGGAGTTTTGAAAAGATGCGGCCGAACTTGCGGCCGGCGTCGACTGAATTCTATGAACGCCTGTTCGCGCTGCGGCCCGATCTGCGCGCGATGTTCCGCGACGACGACATCGCCGGACAGGGCATGAAATTCATGACCGCGATGGAAACCGTGCTGGACGGGATCGAGGCGCCGCAGGCGGTGGCGGCGCGGATCGCGGAACTGGGACAGCATCACCGGCGGCTGGGGGTGACGGCCGCGATGTTCGAGCCGATGGCCGACGCCCTGATCGAGACGCTGCGCAGCGTCATGGGCGAGGATCTGGGGGCGGACGTCGAGGCGGCGTGGCGCGCGGCCTATGCCGACCTTCAGCAGGCGATGATTGCGGCGGGCGACATACCCGACGGACCTTAGGCGGAAAAGAAACGGGCCGCTCCTTGGATAAGGAACGGCCCGAAAGTCTTTGATTCGGCGAAGATTACTTGTCTTCGTCGACGTCCGGCTGGTCGTCGCCGGCGGTTTCGCTTTCCGGGGTCGCGACGGTCAGATCGTCGTCGTCCGAAGCGGCGCCGCCGATGTCATCGAACAGTTCCGAAATTTCGAACTCGGCAGCGGCTTCCTCTTCGGCGGCCAGCTCCTGGATCGACTTACCGGATTCCTGAAGCTCGGCTTCCTCAGTGGAGCGCGCGATGTTCAGGGTGATCGTGGCTTCGACCTCGGGGTGCAGAACGACGGTGACGTCGCGCAGACCCAGTTCCTTGATCGGATTGCCGATGACGACCTGCTTGCGGCTGATCGTCAGGCCCTCGTCCTTCGCCACGGCTTCGACGTCACGCGGGGTGACCGAACCGTAAAGCGAACCGGAGTCCGATGCCGAGCGAATCACGACGAACTTCTGGCCGTCGAGCCGCTGGGCCATTGCTTCGGCCTCTTTCTTGGATTCGAGGTTCTGGGCTTCCAGCTGAGCTTTCTGGCCTTCGAAGGCGGCGACGTTCTCTTTCGAGGCGCGCAGAGCCTTTTTCTGGGGCAGCAGGAAGTTGCGGGCATAGCCCTCTTTCACGCTGACGACGTCGCCCATCTGGCCGAGCTTCGCCACGCGTTCGAGAAGAATGACATCCATTGTCTTGCTCCTTACTTCACAGCGTAGGGCAGCAGGGCGAGGAAGCGGGCGCGCTTGATGGCACGGGCCAGTTCGCGCTGCTTCTTCGCCGAGACGGCGGTGATGCGGGACGGGACGATCTTGCCGCGCTCAGAGATGTAGCGCTGCAGCAGACGGGTGTCCTTGTAGTCGATCTTGGGTGCGTTCTCGCCGGAGAAGGGGCACACTTTACGACGGCGGAAAAACGGTTTCGCGGCCATGATTTACGCTCCTCTACTTAGCGGCGTTCGCGACGGTTGTCGCGTTCGTCGCGCTTCTGCATCTGAATCGACGGGCCTTCGGCGTGTTCGTCGACCTTGATGGTCATCACGCGCATCACGTCGTCATGCAGGCGCATCAGGCGTTCCATTTCCTGGACGGCCGGCGCCGGGGCGTCGGTGCGCAGGAAGGCGTAGTGGCCCTTGCGGTTCTTGTTGATCTTGTAGGCCATCGTCTTGACGCCCCAGTACTCTTTGTCGACGACCTTGCCGTCGTTGTCGGTGAGTACCGATTCGAAGTGGTCCATCAGACCTTCGGCCTGCGCGTTGGACAGGTCCTGACGCGCAATGAATACATGCTCGTAAAGCGGCATGTTCACTCCATTTCTATCGCGGGCGCATTTCATAGGTCCGGCCGGATGATCCCTTCGCTGGCCGGTCCACGAGAGTCTGCGCCGTTTCCGTGACGTTCGCGAAGGGAAGCCGCCTTATACAGCGCGGGGGCCGCGATGCAAGCCTTCCCGGAAAACCCCCGGAGCGGTCGAAATGCCGCCCCAATCGAGGCTTAGCCCTGTCCGGGCCACTCAAGACGACCCAGACGAGTACTTCGCTTGCCCGACTTCTCCATAAAGCTGTTGTCCAGCCTGATGCCAGACCTGCTTCGCCGACCGCCCCTGACCGTGCTGGACACGGGCTGGGGGTATATCATCCGGTCCTCGCACCCCAGCGGGGCGCTGTCGGACCGGGTCGTGACCGGTGTGCGCGCCGGGGCCGTGGCCCTGTGCGCGGTGATCGCGCTGCTTCTGCCCGGCGGGCTGGCCGTCAAGGCCGCCCTGTGCCTGCTGGTCATGGTCGCCCTGCGGCTTGGCCTGCGGTGGGTGCGGGTGCGGCGGGTCTACGAGGTGCAGGTTGACCAACGGCGGCGCGAGCTGCGGTTCGGGTTCCAGGAAGGCACCGAGGGCACATGGATCACCGAAGATATGAGGTTCGACGACGTGGGGGGCAGTTCGATCCGCCGCGGCGCCGATACGCCCGGTCTTTGGCTGAAGCTGCGATCCGGCGACACGGTGGCGGTCGCGGTTGCGGACCGCGAGGCGCTGATCGCGGTAAGCGACCGGCTGATGGGCGACGTCCTGCCCGAGGCGCGGCAGGCGGTGGTGCCGTCGCGGGGCACAGGCCCCCGCGCGCGAAGCGTCTTTCCGCCGCTTGCGCCGCAGGAAATCACCTGATCCGACGCCATCCCTGACAGGGTCCGGACCGCCCGCCGCGATTGCAAGGCGCGTCGCGGCGCTGTATTGGCGCGCGCAGTCAGATATTCAGCATAACCACACGAGGGGAGCGGCATGGCGCGCGCATTCATCTTTCCGGGACAGGGTGCCCAGGCAATCGGCATGGGGCAGGCGCTGGCCGAGGCCTATCCGGCCGCGAAGGCGGTGTTCGACGAGGTGGACGCGGCGCTTGGCGAAAGCCTGAGCGGGCTGATCTGGGACGGCGACATCGAAACCCTTACGCTGACGAAGAACGCCCAGCCGGCGCTGATGGCGACCTCGCTGGCGGCGATGGCCGCGCTGGAGGCCGAGGGCGTGACCGTCGAGGCCGCGGATTTCGTGGCCGGGCACTCGCTGGGCGAATACTCGGCGCTGGCGTCGGCGGGCGCGATCTCGGTCGGGGATACGGCGCGGCTGCTGCGCACGCGCGGCACCGCCATGCAGGAGGCCGTGCCGGTCGGCGAGGGCGCGATGGCGGCCCTGCTGGGGCTGGATTTCGCCAAGGCCGCCGAGGTGGCCGAGGCCGCGTCGCAGGGCGAGGTCTGCGCGGCGGCGAACGACAACGATCCCGGTCAGGTCGTGGTCTCGGGTGCCAAGGCGGCGGTCGAACGCGCGGTGGATCTGGCCAAGGAAGCCGGCGCCAAGCGGGCGGTGATGCTGCCGGTCAGCGCCCCGTTCCACTGTGCCCTGATGGCGCCGGCGGCGGATGTCATGACCGAGGCGCTGGCGGGCGTCGAGATCCGCGCGCCCAAGGTGCCCGTCGTGGCGAACGTCCGCGCCGAGGCGGTCAGCGACCCCGACCTGATCCGGCAGCTTCTGGTGGAGCAGGTCACGGGCTCGGTCCGCTGGCGCGAGTCGGTGATGTGGATGGTGGCGCAGGGCGTCACCGAGACATGGGAAATCGGCGCGGGCAAGGCGCTGACCGGCATGGTGCGCCGGATCGAACGGTCGGTCGCGACGAACACCGTCGGCACGCCTGACGACGTGGCGGCGGCGGCTGCGGCGCTGAAGGGCTAGAGCGGACGTTGGGCGGGGGCATTGTCCCCGTCGCACCGCAGGTGCGCTTTGAGGGTGGCGTAAGGGGGCTCTGCCCCCGTCGCTTCGCGACTCCCCCGAGGTATTTGCAAAGAGAAGAAGCCCGGGGCTGTCTGGCCGGGGGTGGGGACGCGCGTCGTTGGTTGGTGGGGGGAAACCCTATGCACTGGCAAAACGGGGCGCGCGCTGCTAACCGGGGCGCAGTTTACGAGACCGGAGAGACCTCATGTTCGACCTGACAGGGAAATCGGCGCTGATTACAGGCGCTTCGGGTGGGATCGGCGGCAGCATCGCCCGGGCGCTGCATGGCGCCGGTGCGACGGTGGGCCTGTCGGGCACCCGGACCGAGCCGCTGGGGGCGCTGGCCGCGGACTTGGGCGAGCGCGCGCACGTGCTGCCGTGCAACCTTGGCGAGCGCGATGCCGTGGCGGCGCTGCCGAAGCAGGCCGCCGAGGCGATGGGCGCGGTGGACATTCTGGTCAACAATGCCGGGATCACCCGCGACAACCTGTTCATGCGGATGTCGGACGAGGAATGGGACAGCGTGCTGGAGGTGAACCTCACCAGTTCCATGCGCCTGACCAAGGGCTGCCTTCGCGGCATGATGAAGGCGCGCTGGGGCCGGATCATCTCGATCGGGTCGGTCGTGGGCGCCGCGGGCAACCCGGGGCAGGGCAACTACGCCGCCGCCAAGGCGGGTCTGGTCGGCATGACCAAGTCGCTGGCCTATGAAGTCGCCAGCCGCGGCGTGACGGCCAACGTGGTGGCGCCGGGCTTCATCAGCACCGCGATGACCGACAAGTTGACCGACGACCAGAAGTCGGGAATCCTTGGGCAGGTGCCGGCTGGGCGCATGGGCGATCCCGAAGAGATCGCGGCTGCCGTGCTGTATCTTGCCAGCCCGGAAGCGGGCTATGTCACCGGGGCGACCTTGCACGTCAACGGCGGCATGGCCATGTTCTGACCTGCCGGACCGGCACTGGAGAAACGGGTTGCCTGCGTGGAACGATGTGCTATAGGCGGCGCACGATTTGGCTGGTATCCCTTGGAAATCCGGCAACTGTTGCTTGGCGGCAGGCTACGGTGAGGGCCCGAAGGGGCAACACATAATAAGCGGGTGTGGACCCCGAGTAGGAAACGAGGAAACAAGATGAGCGACGTCGAAAAGCGCGTTAGGAAAATCGTGGTGGAGCACCTTGGCGTGGAAGAAGAGAAGGTGGTCGAATCCGCTTCCTTCATCGACGACCTGGGCGCCGACTCTCTGGACACCGTTGAACTGGTCATGGCCTTCGAGGAAGAGTTCGGCATCGAGATCCCGGACGACGCCGCCGAGACGATCCAGACCTTCGGCGACGCGGTTTCTTTCATTTCGCAGCACACGGACTGAGGTCCCCGTCCGCAACCAACGGACGAGCGAAACGTATAAGGCGCCCCCGGCCGGGCGCCTTTTTCGCATTTGCCGCCCGCGACGGGCGCCGCGGCCGCGAGTCCCGCCGGAACCCGGCAGGCCCCGTGACCGGCGGGCGGCGATCCGCTCAGGATACCGGTGCGGTGGGCCTTGCCCACGTGACGTGCCGTTGTGTATCAGGTGGCGGCGGAACGACATGAGGTAGAGCGATGCGGCGAGTGGTCGTGACCGGGCTGGGGATGGTATCTCCGCTGGCCTGCGGTGTGGAGGAAACCTGGGCGCGAATCCTGGACGGCAAGTCCGGCGGTGGCGCTATCACCAAGTTCGATGCGGGTCGGGTTGCCACCACCTATGCGTGCGAGGTGCCGTTGGGTGACGGCAGCGGTGGCACGTTCAACCCCGATGACTGGATGGAACCGAAGGAGCGCCGCAAGGTCGACGACTTCATCCTGTTCGGGATGGCTGCGGCGGATCAGGCGGTTGCCGATGCGGGCTGGACGCCCGAGGACGAGGAAGACCGTCTGCGGACCGGCGTGATGATCGGGTCGGGGATCGGCGGGCTGCAGNCCATCGAGGCGACCACCAAGTTGTTGATGGAGAAGGGCCCGCGCCGCGTGTCGCCGTTCTTTATCCCGGGCGCGCTGATCAACCTTGTCTCGGGCCAGGTCGGTATCCGCTATGGCTTCAAGGGCCCGAACCACGCCGTCGTGACGGCCTGTTCGACCGGCGCGCACGCCATCGGCGACGCGGCGCGGTTGATCCAGTGGGGCGACGCGGACGTGATGGTCGCGGGCGGGGCGGAAAGCTCGATCTGCGAGATCGGGATCGCCGGGTTCAACGCCTGCAAGGCGCTGTCGACGAAATACGCCGAGACCCCCGAGCGGGCGAGCCGTCCCTATGACGCCGACCGTGACGGTTTTGTCATGGGCGAAGGCGCGGGCGTCGTGGTGCTGGAAGAATACGAGCACGCGGTGAAGCGCGGTGCGAAGATCTACGCCGAGGTTCTGGGCTATGGCCTGACCGGCGATGCCTATCACATCACCGCACCGTCCGAAGACGGCGACGGCGGGTATCGTGCGATGGACGCGGCGCTGAAGCGTGCCGGTCTGGCGCCCGAGGCGGTCGACTACATCAACGCGCACGGTACCTCGACGATGGCGGATACCATCGAGCTTGCCGCCGTCGAGCGTCTGCTGGGCGACAAGGCGGGCGAAGCGACCATGTCGTCGACCAAGTCGGCCACCGGGCACCTGCTGGGTGCTGCGGGTGCGATCGAGGCGATCTTCTCGATCCTTGCGATCCGCGATCAGGTCGCGCCGCCGACGATCAACCTCGACAATCCGGCGGTCGAGTCGAAGCTTGACCTTGCCCCGAACGCCAAGCGCGCGCGGGACGTGAAGGTGGCGCTGTCGAACTCGTTCGGCTTTGGCGGCACCAACGCTTCGCTGGTTCTGGGGGCGCCGACCTGATGTGGAAATCGGTCGCTTCCAACGGGCTGACGCTTCTGATCGTCCTGTGCGTCGCGGCGGCCGGGGTGATCGGCTGGGGCCGGTCGCAATATCTGGCCGAGGGGCCGTTGTCGGAACCGATCTGCCTGCAGGTCGAGAGCGGGGCGAACATGACCTCGGTCGCCGAGGATCTTGCCGGGCAGGGCGCGGTGACCAACCCGCGGATCTTTCGGATCGGCGCGGATTACAGCGACAAGTCGGGTGACCTGAAGGCCGGGAACTTCCTGATCCCGGTCGGGGCCTCGATGGAAGAAATCGTCGAGGCTGTGACCGCCAGCGGCCGCAATACCTGTGGGACCGAGGTGGTGTACCGGATCGGCGTGAACCACGAGACGATTCAGGTGCGCGAGCTTGATCCTGCCACCAACCGCTTCGTGGAGCTGGTGAATTTCGATCCCACCGAGGTCGAGACCGGCGAAGAGGTCGCGCTGTACGAGCAGTACCGCGATCAGGGCGGCACCCGCTTCCGGGTCGTCGTGGCCGAGGGCGTGACCAGCTGGCAGATCGTGTCCGGTCTGCGCGAGGTCGACGTGATGACGGGGGCGGTCGACGAGATCCCGCCGGAAGGCTATCTGGCGCCCGACAGCTACGAGATCGCGACCGGCGACGACCGGGGCACCTTGCTGGAGCTGATGCGGTCGCGTCAGGACGAGCGGATCGACGCGGCGTGGCAGAACCGGGCCGAGGACCTGCCGTTCGAGACGAAGGAAGAGGCGGTGATCCTTGCCTCTATCGTGGAGAAGGAAACCGGCGTTCCCGAGGAGCGCGGGCAGGTTGCGTCTGTCTTCGTGAACCGGCTGGAGCAGGGGATGCGTCTGCAGACGGACCCCACGGTCATCTATGGCATCACCAACGGGCAGGGCGTGCTTGGCCGGGGCATCCGGCAAAGCGAGCTGCGCGCCGAGACGCCGTACAACACCTATGTGATCGACGGGATGCCGCCGACGCCCATCGCCAACCCAGGCATCGCGAGCCTTGAGGCGGCGATGAACCCCGAAGAGACGCCTTACGTGTTCTTCGTGGCGGATGGCACCGGCGGGCACGCCTTTGCCGAGACGCTGGCCGAGCACAACGAAAACGTCGCTCGGTGGCGCGAGATCGAGGCGGAACGCTCGGGGAACTGAGCCGGGCCAGATTGGAACAGGAGCGCCGGGGGCCGATGGTCTCCGGCGTTTTTCGTTTTCGGTGCGTGGGGTTGCCCGAGGTGCGGGGGCGCAGGGTGATCGTCAGGTGAGGCTGGCGCAGGATGACGGGCCGGCTTAGTGTGCCGGCGGTCGCCTTTGCGCCGGTCTGCGGTGCGCGGGGAAGAGCACGCCGACGCCTGTGCGTGGCGTTGACGGAAACCGTAATGTCCTGTCCCGGAGACGTCCGATGCGCCGTGGCGAACGCCTTTCGCTGTACATCTGCCTGACCGCGCTGACGGCCTTTGCGATCGACGGTATCCTTCCCGTGATGCCGGTGATCGAGGCGGCGCTGCCGCCGTCTGCCCCGTTCACCGGGGCGCAGATCATCACCGTGTTCATTCTTGGCATGTCGGTGGGCGAGCTGTTCATCGGCCCGCTAAGCGACGCAGTGGGGCGGCGCCCGGCGGTGATATTCGGGTTGGCGGTATTTGTCGCGGGAACCGTTTTGGCGGGATGGGCCGACAGCTTTGGGCTGGTGATCCTTGGCCGGTTCCTGCAGGGCGTCGGCGTTGCCGGGCCGAAGATCGGGACGCGGGCGATGGTCCGGGACCGGCATGCGGGCGCGGACATGGCGCGGGTGATGTCTATCGTATTCACGCTGATCGTGCTTGTGCCGATGATCGCCCCGGCCATCGGCGCCGGAATCGCGGCGGTGGCGGGCTGGCGCGGGGTGTTCCATGCCTATCTGGCTTTGGCGGTCGTGTTGGGGGCGTGGCTTTGGCTGCGCCATCCAGAGACGCTGGACGCGAACAGGCGCGTGCCGTTGCGGCCCCAGCGATTGGCGCGGAACATCTGGTCCGTGGTGCGGCGGCGCGACGTGTTCCCGGTGGTGGTCGCCACCGGCTTTGTCTACGGCGCGCAGCTGGCCTATCTGGCGGTCGCGGCCGACCTGCTTGGCGTGGGATACGACCGGGCCGCGATGATGCCCGCGTTCTTCGCGCTGCTTGCCTCGGGGACCGGGGCCGCTTTGCTTTTGAATGTGCGGGTCGTTGCGCGGGTCGGAATGGGGCCGTTGATCCTGTGGGGCTTTGCATTGCTGGGCGCGTCCGGCGTCAGTCTGCTGATCGCCGCGGACCTGAGCGGAGGGCTGCCGCCGCTTGCGGTCTTGATCGGGCTTGCGTGGGTGGGGTTCTTCGCGCTGGGGCTGCTGTTCGGCAATCTCAACGCTTATGCCATGCGTCCGTTGGGAGACCTTGCCGGTCTGGGCTCGTCGATCGTCGCTTCGGTGTCCAGCCTGATGTCCGTGGTGTTCGTCACCGCGATCGAACGGACGGTGTCGGGACCGGTGCAGGTGATCGGCTGGGGCTTCGCGCTGGCCGCAGTCCTGTCCGTGGGCTGCATGCTGGCGGCCGTGCCGAGTGGGTCCGGCGCGCGGGTCTTGCGGGCGCTTGGCTTGCGCGGGTAGGGAGTGGGTTAACGAACCGTTACCGGGCGATCCTGTAACCAATTGAAAACGATAAACTTATTGACCTGCGCGCGGCCTTGGGGTAGGTAAAGAGCAAGCTGGACGAGGTGGGCAAGCGGCCCCGGGGGTGTTCCCCGGAGGCCGCTTTTTCATGTCCGACGGTTGGCCTCGGGGGGGGCGGGCAACTCATGACATTGATCAAGGCGACGGATGCCGGGGCGGGGGACGAATGCGTCGACCTGGCCGAACGGCAGTTGATGGAGGCGCTTCGCGCGGTGGCGGAGGTCACGGAGAAAATTCGCCGGCAGGAGTTCGACTCGCTGGCGGACATGCCGAAGGTCGCGGCGAGCGCGTCTGCGGCGGCGCGGCAGTTGTTGACGGAGAAGAACCGTGTTTACGAGCAGCAGAAACGAACCGTCGGGGTCGTCCACGACTATGCAATCGACTTCGATGCCGCACGGGACGAGATCGGGCGCCGCCTGGCTCGTCTCCGAGCCGCCGGAGACGGCTGAGACCTTTCTGGCGGGGCTGAGCGAGGGAGCGCTGCTGGCGTTGCCGTACCTGTTCGAGTTCTGGGCGCTGCCACACCAGCTGCCGCCCGAGGGCGACTGGCGGACATGGGTGATCATGGGCGGTCGTGGCGCGGGCAAGACGCGCGCCGGGGCAGAGTGGGTTCGGTCCGAGGTCGAAGGCGCGCTGCCGCTGGATCCGGGTCGGTCGTCCCGCGTCGCGCTGGTCGGCGAAACGATCGATCAGGTCCGCGAGGTCATGGTGTTCGGCGACAGCGGCATCCTTGCCTGTTCGCCGCCGGACCGCCGCCCCGAGTGGCAGGCGACGCGGCGGCGGCTGGTCTGGCCGAACGGGGCGGTCGCGCAGGTGTTCTCGGCGCACGAACCCGAGGGGCTGCGGGGGCCGCAGTTCGATGCGGCTTGGGTCGATGAGCTGGCGAAGTGGAAGAAGGCCGAGGAGGCATGGGACATGCTGCAGTTCGCGCTGCGGCTGGGCGAGCATCCGCGTGCGGTGGTGACGACGACGCCCCGCAACGTGGGCGTCCTGAAGCGGCTGCTGGAGGCGGGATCGACGGTGACCACCCACGCGGCGACCGTCGCGAACCGGGCCAACCTTGCGGACAGTTTCCTGGCCGAGATGCAGTCGCGGTACGCGGGGTCGCGTCTTGGACGGCAGGAGTTGGACGGGGTGCTGCTGGAGGATCTGGAGGGCGCCCTGTGGTCGGGCGCGCGGCTGGAGGCGCTGCGGTTCGACGCGGTGCCCGAGTTGGACCGGATCGTGGTGGCGGTGGCCCCGCCGGTGACGGGGCACGCGGGGTCGGACGACTGCGGGATCGTCGTGGTCGGGGCGACGCTGGATGGTGCCCCGCCGGACTGGCGCGGCTGGGTGCTGGAGGACGCGAGCCTGTCGGGCGCGAGCCCGCAGGCCTGGGCCGAGGCGGTGCTGGATGCACGCGACCGCTGGGGCGCGGACCGGGTGGTCGCGGAGGTGAACCAAGGCGGCGACCTTGTGGAGCAGCTTTTGCGGAATATCGATCCGCTGGTGCCCTATCGCTCGGTCCGGGCGACGCGCGGCAAGGCGGCCCGGGCGGAGCCGGTGGCGGCGCTGTACGAGCAGGGGCGGGTCCGGCATCGGTCGGGCGCCGAGGCCGGGCTGGAGGCACTGGAGGACCAGATGTGCCGAATGACGGCGCAGGGCTACCGGGGCAAGGGATCGCCCGACCGGGTGGATGCGCTGGTCTGGGCGCTGCACGAGTTGCTGATCGCCCCGGCGACGCGCCACCGCAGACCCTCGATCAAGAGTTTGGGGTGAGCACCGGTCCGGCTTAGCCGGCGAAAGGTCCGGTGGACCTTTCGAGGTGCGAACGGGCGGAGCCCCGGGGCCGGTCCGGCTTAGCCGGCGAAAGGTCCGGTGGACCATACGACACGCGAATGGGCGGAGATCGGGAGGCTTTACGGAGCTTGAAGTCCGGTCTTTCGCCTACATGGGGTGGGGGCGCTGCCCCCGTCGCGCGGTGCGCGACTCCCCCGAGGTATTTGGAAAGAGAAGAAGGCCGGGTGCGGGCGATCCGTGGCGGCGGCCCGGGACCGGCCGGGATGGTCCGGTCGGGATGGCCTGGGCTGCGTCTTCGCGCGGCTTCGGGCTGGCATGTGATGCGAGGAGCGAGGAGCGGGGATGTTCGAGTTTCTGAAGCGGCGGGTCGATGTGGCGCCGGAGCGCAAGGCCTCGGCCACCGGGCGGGTGATGACCTGGTCCAGTGCGGGGCGGGTTGCGTGGAGCCCGCGGGATACGGCGACGCTGACGCGGACCGGGTTCGCGGCAAACCCCGTGGGCTTTCGCGCGGTGCGCATGATCGCCGAGGCGGCGGCGGCGCTGCCGTTGGTGTTGCAGGACAACGGGCAGCGGTTCGAGGTGCATCCGCTGCTGGAGCTGGTCGGGCGGCCGAACCCGGCGCAGGGGCGGGCAGAGCTGCTGGAGGCGCTGTATTCGCAGCTTCTGCTGAGCGGAAACGCCTATGTCGAGGCGGTGGGCGGCGCGGCGGGGTTGCCGCTGGAGCTGCACGTTTTGCGGTCGGACCGGATGTCGGTGGTGCCGGGGACGGATGGCTGGCCGGTGGCGTTCGAATACGCGGTCGGGGCGCGCAAGCACCGGTTCTCGGTCGGCGAGGGCGTTTCGCCGATCTGTCATATCCGGTCGTTCCATCCGCAGGACGACCACTATGGGTTCTCGCCGATGCAGGCGGCGGCGCAGGCGGTGGACGTGCACAACGCGGCGTCCCGGTGGTCGAAGGCGCTGTTGGACAACGCGGCACGGCCGTCCGGCGCGATCGTCTATCACGGGGCCGACGGGCAGGGGGCGCTGGCGCCGGATCAGTACGAGCGGTTGCAGCACGAGATGGAGGCCTATCACCAGGGCGCGGCCAACGCGGGGCGGCCGATGTTGCTGGAGGGCGGGCTGGACTGGAAACCGATGGGGTTCTCGCCCTCGGACATGGAGTTTCAGAAGACCAAGGAAGCGGCGGCGCGGGAGATCGCGCTGGCCTTCGGGGTGCCGCCGATGCTGCTGGGGATCCCCGGGGACGCGACCTATGCGAATTATCAGGAGGCGCACCGGGCGTTCTACCGCCTGACCGTGCTGCCCCTGGTGGCGAAGGTCACCGCCGCGCTGGCGCACTGGCTGGGCGGATACGCCGGCGAGGTGCTGGACCTGCGGCCCGACCCGGATCAGGTGCCGGCGCTGGCGGCCGAGCGCGACCAGCAGTGGGCGCGGGTTTCGGGGGCGGCCTTCCTGACGGATGCGGAGAAGCGGGCGCTTCTGGGGCTGCCGCCGCTGGCGGATGGCGAGGCGGACCGATCAGCGGAAGGGGACGGGCGATGATGGAAGCGGGCATGGGCGGGCTGGAGCACAAGTTCTGCCGCCTTGGCGAGGAACTGAGCGTCACGGACGGCTCGGCGATCGAGGGCTATGCGAGCCTGTTCGGCGCCCGGGATCAGGGCGGCGACGTGGTGACGAAGGGCGCCTATGCGCGCTCGCTGGACGCGATGGCGGCGGCGGGGCGGCGGGTGAAGATGCTGTGGCAGCACGACCCGGCGCAGCCCATCGGGGTGTGGGACGAGGTGCGCGAGGATGCCAAGGGGCTGTTCGTGAAGGGCCGCCTGCTGCCGGACGTGGCGCGGGGCCGCGAGGCGGTGGCGCTGTTGCAGGCGGGGGCGATCGACGGGTTGTCGATCGGCTATCGGACGGTGCGCGCGGGCAAGGACGATGCCGGGCGTCGGCTGTTGCAGGAGGTGGAGCTTTGGGAGGTGTCGCTGGTGACTTTCCCGATGCTGCCGGATGCGCGGATCGGGGCCAAGGGGGACGCACCGGCGATGGACCTGCTGAACGACGTGGCTGCGGCGCTGACCGAGGCGCGGCGGTCGCTGGCCGAGGTGCGGGCCGGGGAAGACGCAGGTGGGCAAACGCGGAAGAGGAGAGCGGGATGAGCGAGACCGGAATGAGCAAGACCGGGATGAGCAAGGCCGGGATGGACGCGCCGGAGGCTTCGGCGGGCGCGACGGTGAAGGCGGCGCTGGCGGGGCTGGTGCAGGATCTTGGGCAGTTCCAGTCCGAGATGAAATCGAAGTTTCAGCAACAGGAAGAGCGACTGATGATGCTTGATCGGAAATCTCTGAGCCGGGCGCGCCCGGAACTGGCGACCGCGGCCGAGGCCGAGGCGCCGCATCAGAAGGCCTTTGCCGCCTATGTGCGCAACGGCGACGCGGACGGGCTGCGTGGGCTGGACCTTGAGGGCAAGGCCATCGCGGTGTCGGGCGACGGTGGCTATCTGGTCGATCCGAAAACCTCGGACCAGATCCGCAGCGTGCTGTACTCGACGGCGTCGCTGCGCGGCGTGTCGACCGTGGTGAATGTCGAGGCGACGTCCTACGACGTGCTGATCGACACCACCGAGGCGGGTGCCGGATGGGCGACCGAGACCGATCCGACCGCCGAGACCGGCACTCCGACGGTCGAGCGCATCGTCATTCCGCTGCACGAGCTGTCGGCCATGCCGAAGGCGTCGCAGCGGCTGCTGGACGACAGCGCCTTCGACATCGAGGGGTGGCTGGCGTCGCGGATCGCCGAGAAGTTCGCCCGCGCCGAGGCGCAGGCCTTCGTGTTGGGCGACGGCGACGACAAGCCGACCGGCTTCCTGACCTATGACACGGCGGCGAACGGGACCCAGATCTGGGGCGAGATCGGTCATGTCACCACCGGGCAGGACGGCGGTTTCGCGGCTGTCGCGGCGGCGGATGCGATCATCGACCTCGTTTACGCTTTGGGCGCGCAATACCGGGCGAACGGGACCTTCGTGATGAACTCGAAGACCGCCGGCATGGTGCGCAAGCTGAAGGACGGCGACGAGCGGTTCCTGTGGTCGGACGGGCTGGCGGCGGGCGAACCGGCGCGGCTGCTGGGCTATCCGGTGCTGATTGCCGAGGACATGCCCGACATTGCCAGCGGCAGCCTGTCGATCGCCTTCGGCGATTTCGCGGCGGGCTACACCATTGCCGAGCGGCCGGACCTGCGCATCCTGCGCGACCCGTTCTCGGCCAAGCCTCATGTGCTGTTCTACGCGACCAAGCGCGTGGGGGGCGATGTCAGCGACTTCGAGGCGATCAAGGTCCTGAAGTTCTCGGCCTGATGGATCAGGCTCCTTGCCGCCCTGCCGCGATGGCGGCGGGGCGGTGTGGGGTGCGCCGTTCCCGAGGCTGCGTGTCCCTGTTCAGGCACGCGCGTGGGCGTGCTGGACCGGACCCGAGCCGCCGGGCGTGGCAGGGTCCCGATTTCGGAGACAATCCATGATGTTAGTGGAGCAGACCACGGTGCCCTTGGAGGCGCTTCCGGTCGAGGAGTTCAAGGATCACCTGCGGCTGGGGCGCGCGTTCGCGGACAGCGGGGTGCAGGACGGGGTGCTGGAGACCTATCTGCGGTCGGCGCTGGCGGCGATCGAGGGGCGGACGGGCAAGGTGCTGCTGGAGCGGACCTTTGCGTGGACGCTGAGCGGATGGCGCGAGCTTGGGCGTCAGGCGCTGCCGGTGGCGCCGGTGACGTCGATCACCGGCGTGAAGCTGATCGACCGGCACGGCGACGAGACGGTGATCGCGCCGGAGAAGTNCCGGCTGTTGCCCGATGCGCAGCGGCCCCGTCTTGTCTCGACCGCGCTGCATTTGCCGCTGATCCCGACGAACGGTCAGGCCGAGGTGACGTTCGTCGCCGGGTTCGGGCCGGCCTGGGACGATGTGCCCGCCGACCTTGGGCAGGCGGTGTTCCTGCTGGCGGCGCATTATCACGAGAACCGGTCGGCGGTGCTGGCGGGCGAGGNGGCGATGCCGTTCGGGGTCAGTCTGCTGATCGACCGGTACCGCACGGTTCGCCTGTTCGGGGAGGGCGGACGATGAGGCGCCCGGTGCTGAACCGACGGTTGGAATTGCAGGCGCCGGTGCGGGTGGCGGACGGTGCCGGGGGCTACGCGACCACGTACGAGGTGCTGGGCGAGGTCTGGGCCGGGGTGCGGCCGGGCACCGGGCGCGATTCCGAAGCGGCGGGGCTGACGCTGGCGCAGGTGCCGGTGCGGATCACCGTGCGCGGGGCGCCGGTGGGCTCTCCGCAGCGGCCTGTCGCGGGCCAAAGGCTGCGCGAGGGATCGCGGGTGTACCGGATCCTTGCGGTGACCGAGGCGGATGCGGCTGGGGCGTACATTGTGTGCTTCGCGCGCGAAGAGGAGGTCCCGGCATGAGCTATGGCATGGCGGCGGCGTTGCAGACGGCGGTCTACGGGGCGCTGGCGGGGGACGCGGCGCTGAGTGCTGCCGTCGGGGGCGCGGTGTTCGACGCGGCGCCGTCCGGTGCGGCGCCCGCGTTATACGTGATGCTGGGCGCGGAGGACGTGCGCGAGCGCAACGACGCGACCGGTCACGGGGCGCGGCATGATTTCGTGGTCAGCGTGGTGACGGACGTGGCGGGGTTTCATTCCGCGAAGGCGGCGGCCGTGCTGGTGTCCGACATCCTGCAGGACGCGGACCTGCCGCTGACGCGGGGGCGGCTGGTGAGCCTTGATTTCCTGCGGGCGCGGGCGCGGCGGACCGAGCAGGGCACGCGGCGGCAGATCGACCTGCGGTTCCGCGCACGTGTCGAGGACGACTGAGTTTTCAAGAACCTGGAGTGACGGATATGGGTGCCCAGAACGGCAAGGATCTTCTGATCAAGCTGGACATGACCGGCGGCGGTGTGTTCGAGACCATCGCGGGCCTGCGTGCCTCGCGGATTTCCTTCAACGCCGAGAGCGTCGACGTGACCAGCCTGGAAAGCCAGGGCGGGTGGCGCGAGTTGCTGGGTGGTGCGGGCGTGAAGTCGGCGCAGATCTCGGGCAGCGGTATTTTCCGCGACGAGACCACGGACGAACGTGCGCGGCAGATCTTCTTCGATGCCGAGATGCCGGAGTTTCAGGTGATCATCCCCGATTTCGGGATCGTCGAAGGGCGGTTTCAGGTGACCTCGATCGAATACGCGGGGTCGCACAACGGCGAAGCCACCTACGAGTTGTCGATGGCGTCCGCGGGCGCGCTGACCTTCACGGCGCTCTGATGGGGAACCCCTGGACGGGCGAGGTGACGCTGGTCGTCGATGGGCGCGCGCGGGTGATGAAGCTGACGCTTGGCGCGCTGGCCGAGCTGGAGGCGCGGCTGGAGGCGGACACGCTGGTCGCGATGATCGAGCGGTTCGAGGCGGGCGCGTTTTCCACCCGCGATGTCTTGGCGCTGATCGTGGCGGGGCTGCGGGGCGGCGGCTGGGACGTATCGGCCCGGGATCTGCTGGCGGCCGAGATCGAGGGCGGGCCGGTGGGCGCCGCGCGGGCGGCGGCGCACCTGCTGGCGCGGGCCTTCGCGACGCCGGACGTGCCCGGGTGACGGCGTTCGACTGGCCCGTCCTGATGCGGGCCGGGATGCGGGGGCTGGGGCTGCGGCCCGCCGAGTTCTGGGCGCTGACGCCAGCCGAACTGGTGCTGCTGCTGGGCGGCGGCGAGGGGGTGGCGCCCTTGGACCGGGCGCGGCTGGACGAGCTGGCGCGGGCCTTTCCCGATCGGGTGAATGGAGGGACGGATGGACGAGTTTGACGCGCTGGACATGCAGATCGAGGCGCTGGAGACCTCGCTGGGCGGCACCACGGAGATGGCGCGCGTTTTCGACGCCGAGATGCGGGCGATGGGCGAGACCATTTCCGGCACCGGGCGCGAAGTACGCATTCTGTCCAGCGGTATCAGCCGCGGGCTGCGGGCGGCGTTCGACGGGCTGATCTTCGACGGGATGAAGCTGTCGGATGCGCTGAAGACCGTGGCGCGGTCGATGGTGGACGCGGCCTATAACGCGGCGATCAAGCCGGTGACCAGCCATATCGGCGGGCTGCTGGCGAACGCGGTGGAGGGCTTCATTCAAGGTGGCATCCCCTTTGCGAAGGGCGGTGCCTTCACGCAAGGCCGGGTCGTGCCCTTCGCCAGCGGCGGTGTCGTCAGCGGGCCGGTGACCTTCCCGATGCGCGGCGGGCTTGGGCTGATGGGCGAGGCGGGCCCGGAAGCGATCATGCCGCTGGCGCGCGGGGCGGACGGGCGTCTGGGTGTTCGGACGGCGGGCGGCGGGCGCCCGGTTTCCGTCACCATGAACATCCAGACGCCGGATGCCGAAAGCTTCCGCCGCAGCCAAAGCCAGATCGCGGCGCAGATGGGTCGGGCGTTGGCGCGCGGCCAGCGCAACCGCTGACACAGGAGGAGGACGGGCAATGGGGTTTCACGAGGTACGGTTTCCCGCGTCGCTGAGCTTTGGCTCGGTCGGCGGGCCGGAGCGTCGCACCGAGGTGGTGACGCTGGCGAACGGGTTCGAGGAACGAAACTCTCCGTGGGCGCATTCGCGACGCCGCTATGACGCGGGGATCGCGATGCGGTCGCTGGACGACGTGGAAACGCTGATCGCGTTCTTCGAGGCGCGGCAGGGCCAGTTGCACGGGTTCCGGTGGAAGGACTGGTCGGACTTCAAGTCGTGCGCTTCGTCGGCGGAGCCCGGGTTTGAGGATCAGGAGATCGGGGTCGGCGACGGCGAGACGCGGGCGTTCCAGCTGGTGAAAACCTACCGGTCGGGTGACGTCACCTATGCGCGGCCTGTGACCAAGCCCGTGGCCGGGTCGGTGCGGGTCGGGGTGCAGCGCGATCCAATGGTCGAGACGGTGCACTACACGCTGGACGCAACGACCGGGGTAGTCACCTTCGTCACGCCGCCGGACCGGGATGCGGTGGTCTATGCCGGGTTCGAGTTCGACGTGCCGGTGCGGTTCGACACGGACCGCATTCAGGTCTCGGTGGCAAGCTTCAAGGCGGGCGATGTGCCCAGCGTGCCGATTGTCGAGGTGCGGGTATGACCGCGTTTCCCGCCGATCTGGCGGCGCATCTGGCGACGGGTGTCACGACGCTGTGCCGATGCTGGTCCGTGGTGCGCCGGGACGGGACGGTGTTCGNCTTCACCGATCACGACCGGCCGCTGGCGTTCGATGGTCTCGACTTTCGGCCTGACAGCGGCATGTCGGCGGCGGCGATCCAGTCGGGGACCGGGCTGTCGGTCGACAACTCGGAAGCCGTGGGCGTGCTGAGCGACGCGACCTTGACCGAGGCCGACATCCTTGCCGGGCGGTTCGACGGCGCGGCGGTGACCGCGTGGCTGGTGAACTGGGCGGAGGTGGCGCAGCGCGTGGTGCTGTTTCGGGGCGAGTTGGGAGAGTTGCAGCGCGGCTCTGGTGCGTTTCAGGCGGAGCTGCGCGGGCTGTCCGAGGCGCTGAACCAGCCGATGGGGCGGGTGTATCAGACGCCGTGCTCGGCGGTGCTGGGGGACGCGGCTTGCGGTGTCGACCTGACCGCGCCGGGCTATGCGACCGAGCGTGCGGTCGAGGTCGTGGAAGACGGCAAGTGGTTCCGCTTTGCGGTGTTCGACGGCTTCGCGGACCGGTGGTTCGAGAAAGGGCGGCTGGTGGTGTTGTCGGGACCCGCGCAGGGGCTGTCGGCGGTGGTCAAGAACGACCGGCTGTCTGCCGGGGCGCGCGTGATCGAGACATGGGAGGCAGTGCCCGCCAAGGTGTCGGCGGGCGACGTGGTGCGGATCGAGGCGGGCTGCGACAAGCGGGCGGACACGTGCCGGGCGAAGTTCGACAACTTCCTGAACTTCCGAGGCTTTCCGCACATTCCCGGGGAGGATTGGCTGATGAGCTATCCGACCTCGGACCGTCCCAACGACGGAGGGAGCCGTAACGGATGGGCGCAATAGGAACGCAGGCGCTGGCGGAGGCGCGGCGCTGGATCGGGACCCCCTATGTCCACCAGTGTTCGGCGCTTGGCGCGGGGACGGATTGCCTTGGGCTGGTGCGCGGGGTGTGGCGGGCGCTGTACGGCGCAGAGCCCGAGACCGTGCCCCCCTACACGCCGGACTGGTCGGAGCCGCAGCATGACGAGCGTCTGTGGCGGGCTGCGCTGGCGCACCTTGTGCCTGCCGAGAAAGACGCTGCGGGCGATATCCTGCTGTTCCGGATGCGGCGGGCGGGCGTGGCCAAGCATCTTGGCATCGCTGGCGAGACCGGCGCTGCGCCGACCTTCGTGCACGCCTATTCGGGGCATGCGGTGATGGAGAACGCGCTGTCGCTGCCGTGGAAACGCCGCGTCGTGGCGCGGTTCCGGTTTCCGGAAAGGACTTAGACATGGCGACCATTCTGTTGTCCGCAGCCGGGCTTGCCGCGGGGCAGGCCATTGGCGGAAGCATCCTTGGCCTGTCGACTGCCGTGATCGGGCGGGCGATCGGCGCCACGCTTGGGCGGGTGATCGACCAGAAGATCCTTGGCGACGGCTCGCAAACTGTCGAGCGGGGCAAGGTCGACCGGTTCCGGCTGACCGGGGCCAGCGAGGGGACGCCGCTGGCGCATGTGCACGGGCGGATGCGCGTTGCGGGTCAGGTGATCTGGGCCACGCGGTTCCGGGAGGATGTGCGCACGTCTGGGGGCGGCAAAGGCGGGCCGCCGAAGCCGAAGGTGCGGGAGTACTCATACTCGATCAGCATCGCGGTGGCGCTGTGCCGGGGCGAAATCTCGGGCGTGGGGCGGGTCTGGGCCGATGGGCGCGAGCTGGCGCAGGATACGCTGAACATGCGGGTGTACCACGGCACCGCCGACCAGATGCCCGATCCGAAGATCGAGGCGGTCGAGGGCGCGGGGATGGCGCCGTCGTACCGAGACGTCGCCTATGTGGTGCTTGAGGACCTTGATGTGACGGAGTTCGGCAACCGGGTGCCGCAGCTGAACTTCGAGGTGTTCCGGCCCGCGCCCGCCGGGTTGCCGGGGGTCGAAGACGACCCGGCCCGCGCTGTGAAGGCCGTGGCGATGATCCCCGGGACCGGAGAGTATTCGCTGGCGACGCAGGCGGTGAGCTTCGAGGTTGAGAAGGGCGTCCACAGGTCGGCGAACGTGCATTCGCCGGTGGGTCGTCCGGACCTGCTGGTGTCGCTGGACACGTTGCACGCGGAACTGCCGTCCTGCGAGGCGGTGTCGCTGGTGGTGTCGTGGTTCGGATCCGACCTTCGCTGTGGGTCGTGCGAGGTGCAGCCGAAGATCGAACAGGACGAACAGGACGGCGGCGGGATGCCGTGGGTCGTGTCCGGCGTGTCGCGGGCCGGGGCCGTGCTTGTGCCGCGCGACGGCGACGACAGGCCGGTCTATGGCGGGACGCCGACGGACCTGTCGGTGATCCAGTCGATACATGCCCTGCACGAGGCGGGGCAGGCGGTGACCTTCTATCCGTTCATCCTGATGGAGCAGATGGCGGGCAATGGACTGCCGGACCCGTGGACCGGGGCGGCGGACCAGCCGGTTTTGCCGTGGCGGGGGCGGATCACCTTGTCTGCCGCTCCGGGGCGGGCAGGCAGCCCGGACGGGACCGCGGCGGCGGACACCGAAGTGGCGGCTTTCTTCGGCGCGGCCACCCCGTCCGATTTCACGCCGTCCTCGCAGGGAGTCGGCTATTCCGGGCCGGAGGAATGGTCGTTCCGCAGGTTCATCCTGCACTATGCCCACCTCTGTGCCGCTGCGGGCGGGGTCGAGGCGTTCTGCATCGGGTCCGAGATGCGGTCGCTGACGCAAATCCGGGGCGCGGACGGGTTCCCGGCGGTGGACGCGCTGTGCACGCTGGCCGCCGAAGTGCGCGAGATCCTGGGGCCGGATTGCAGGATCGGCTATGCCGCCGACTGGTCGGAGTATTTCGGATACCACCCGCAGGACGGGACGGGGGACGTGTATTTCCACCTTGATCCGCTGTGGGGACACCCGGACGTCGATTTCGTGGGGATCGACAATTACATGCCGCTGTCCGACTGGCGCGACGAGCGCGTGGATGGGGGCGCGCACGCGGATGCGGGCTGGGGGTCGATCTATAACCTAGAGTACCTGCGCGCGAATATCGCCGGGGGCGAGGGGTACGACTGGTACTATCCCCATGACAATGCGCGCGACCATCAGGTGCGCGCGCCCATCTCCGACGGCGCTTACGGCGAGCCTTGGGTGTTCCGGTACAAGGATCTGCCGAACTGGTGGGGCAACCGGCATTACAACCGGATCGACGGAGTGCGCGGCCAGCTTCTGCGCACCGGGGCACGGCCCGCTACGTGGGACGCGGTGAACGGGGCCGTCGTGTCGGAGGACACAGGGCTGCCGGTGTCGGGGGCTTTCGCCGCGCCGGTTCGAGTCACGGACGGGGCTGGCGATGCGCAGGCGGCGGCAGAGACCGCAGCCTTCGCGGCC
This sequence comes from Maritimibacter sp., assembly GCA_002701395.1. Taxonomy (GTDB): domain Bacteria; phylum Pseudomonadota; class Alphaproteobacteria; order Rhodobacterales; family Rhodobacteraceae; genus Psychromarinibacter; species Psychromarinibacter halotolerans. The sequence continues at coordinate 130,911 of NZVC01000029.1, forward strand.
GGGGACGGGCAGATGCATCAGGCGTCGGTGGTGTACTCTGGCGGCGATGCCGCGACGGTGCACGTGGTCTTCGCGTTCGAGGGGGCCGTAAGCGGCACCGACTGGTTGGAACTGGCCGGCGCGCCCGGTGCGCTGGCGGTGTCGGGCGCGCACGGGCACGACGTGGTGGAACTGGCGAACGAGGACTTTGGCGGCGGGGTGTTCGCGCTGCGGATCTCTGTCATCTGGGGCGACGCCGATCCCGCCTGCGTGGTGCGCGTGGGCCCCGGCGACGGGGTTGCGGGGCGGTATGTGGGGCTGAACGGTGTGGCGCTGACGTCGCCCACCGGCTCCCCGACCGCATGGGTGCCGGAAAGCAAGCCGATCTGGTTCACGGAATACGGCTGTGCCGCGATCGACAAGGGCACGAACCAGCCGAACAAGTTTCTGGACCCGAAATCGTCGGAAAGCCTGCTGCCGCATTATTCGAGCGGACGACGCGATGATTTCATTCAGATGCAATATCTTAGGGCGATAACCTCACACTATGCATCAATGGAGAACAACCCGGTTTCGGCGGTCTATGGCGGGCCGATGGTCGATATGGCGCGTGCGCATGTCTGGGCTTGGGACGCGCGGCCTTACCCGCATTTCCCCGGGCTGACCGACGTCTGGAGCGACGGCGATAACTATGGGCGCGGGCACTGGTTGAACGGGCGTGGCGGGTCGCGGTCGCTGGCGGGCGTGGTGGCCGAGGTGTGCGACCGCGCCGGGGTGACGGACTATGATGTGTCGGAGCTGTGGGGGCTGCTGCGCGGCTATATGGCGACCGGATCGGACACGGGGCGGTCGGAGTTGCAGCCGCTGATGCTGGCCTACGGGTTCGACGCGGTAGAGCGGCAGGGCGTGCTGGCGTTCCGCAGCCGCGACGGTGTGGCGACCGCGTCGGTGGAGAGCGACGGGCTGGCCGTGTCGCCCGAGGCGGAGTCGGACATCGTGATGCTGAGGGCACCGGATGCCGAGACGGCGGGACGGTTGCGGCTGAGCTATGTCGAGAGCGACGCGGACTACGAGACGCGGGCGGCGGAGGCGGTGTTCCCGGACGAGGCGACGCAGGGCGTGGCGGGGTCGGAGCTGCCGCTGGTGCTGACCGCGACCGAGGCGCGCGGGATCGCGGAGCGGTGGCTGGCCGAGGCGCGGGTGGCGCGGGACACGGCGAAGTTCTCGTTGCCGCCGTCGCGGCTGGCGGTCGGGGCGGGCGACGTGGTGCGGCTGCCGTCCGGCGCCGGTTATCGGGTCGACCGGGTGGAGATGGCCGAGTACCAGATCCTAGAGGCCGTGCGGGTGGAGCCGGAACTTTACCTGCCGTCGGACGCGGTGGAAGTGGTCGTGCGGCCCAAGCCGTTCGCGGCCCCGGTGCCGGTGTATCCGCTGTTTCTGGACCTGCCGCTGTTGCGGGGGGACGAGGTGCCCCATGCGCCGCATGTCGCGGCGACGGCGCGGCCTTGGCCCGGAACCGCGGCGGTGTACGACTCGTCCTCGGACGAGGGGTACGGGCTGAACGTGACGCTGGCGTCGGCCTCGGTCATTGGCGAGACGCAGACCGCGCTGAACGCGGCGGCGCCCGGCGTGCTGGACCGGAGCGGTGCGCTTCGGGTGCGGCTGGTGAAGGGGGCTTTGTCGTCGGCCAGCGTGACCGAGATGCTGAACGGGGCGAACGCGGCGGCGATTGGGGATGGTTCCGCCGGGAACTGGGAAGTGTTCCAGTTCGCCGACGCGACGCTGGTGGACACGCGCACGTGGGAGATCGGCGTTCGGCTGCGCGGGCAGGCGGGGACCGACGGGATCATGCCCGAGGTCTGGCCAGCCGGCTGTACGTTCGTGCTGCTGGACGGCACGCCGCAGCAGATCGACCTTGCGCTGTCGAACCGGGGGCTGGCGCGGCACTATCGCATCGGTCCGGCGCAGCGGGCCTATGACGATCCGTCCTACGTGCATCTTGTCGAGGCGTTCGACGGCATCGGGCTGCGGCCCTATGCGCCTGTGCACCTGCGCCGGGTGCAGGACGGCGGTGACGACGTGTTCGCGTGGGTACGGCGCACACGGATCGACGGCGACAGCTGGCAGTCGGCAGATGTGCCGCTGGCCGAGGAAACCGAGGCCTACGCCGTCCGCGTGCGGCACGGGGGCAGCATCGTGCGGGAGGCGACGACCGCCAGCCCGTCGTGGACCTATTCTGCCGCCGCGCGGGCCGGGGACGGTGTCGCGGGAAGCTACGATGTCGAGGTGGCGCAGGTGTCTGCGCAGTTCGGCCCGGGACCTTACAGGAGGATCGTGATCGATGGATGAGACGTTGCAGCTTGCACTGCCGCTTTTGCAGCCTGCGCAGGCCCAGAAGCATGTCACGGTGAACGAGGCGCTGGTCCGGCTGGACGGGCTGACGCACCTGACGCTGCAGTCGGTGGACACGGTGGTGCCGCCCGTATCGGGGGACGATGGCGAGGCGTGGGGTGTGCCGCTGGGAGCGGTGAACGCATGGGATGGGCACGCGGGCGAGGTCGCGGTCTGGTCCAACGGGGGCTGGGTCTATGTGCAGCCCCAGACGGGGTGGCGCGGCTGGTTGGTGGACCAGCATGTCGCGGTGCTGCACGACGGGTCGGGCTGGGTCAACGGGGGCGTCGCGGCCTCGGTCAACCGGGCGGTGTCGGCGCTGAACGTGCTGGAGTTCGACCACGCGATCGCGGCGGGGGCAAGTTCGGTCACGGCCGGGGTGATCCCCCAGTACGCGATGGTGTTCGCGGTGACGGCGCGGATCAAGACCGCGTTCACCGGCGCGCTGAGCGACTGGGATTTCGGCGTGGCCGGGGCCACGAACCGCTATGGCAGCGGGCTGGGCCTGTCGGCGGGGTCGTGGGTGTCGGGCATCACCGGCCAGCCGGTGACCTACTACGCGGATACGCCGCTGGTGCTGACGGCCAATGGCGGCGACTTTGCGGGGGGCGAGTTGCGGGTGGCGGTGCATTGCTTCACCGCCTCGCCGCCCGAGGTCTGAGCGGGTGCTGCCCGTCCTGCACGGCGACGTGACGGCGGCGGCGCGGGTGTTGCGCGGGGTGCCGGGGACGGCACGGGCAGCGGTGCTGTCCACGTTGATCCGGTCGGCCACCTGGGCATCTTTGTACCGGCAAAAACACGGGCGGCAGCATCCCTGTTGGGGCGATGGAACGCTGATGGCTGCTGCCTTGGCCCGCGACCCCGCGCCAGAGCCGGGGCTGGGGGATGCCGACTATTGCCGGTGCCTTGCGCTGGTCCTGTCGACGCTGGCGCGGCGGCAGGAAGAGTCCTTGGCGGGCCAAGCGGATCGCACATAAGAATATGGAATTGATGTTATCACCGCTTTGCGTTTGGAAGCGCCTTCCTATCTGGTGTATGACACCGCAAGTGACGGAAGGACGAAATCATGGTCGAAATCCGCAAGGCAATCGCTGAACTTGATCCTGTCTGGACCCGGATCCGGACCGAGGCGGAGCAGGCCGTGGTGGACGAACCGCTTTTGGGCGGGCTCGTGCATTCCTCTATCCTGCACCACGCTTCGCTTGAACGTGCGCTGGCCTATCGTGTGTCGCTGAAGCTGGCGTCGGGCGAGATGTCGGAGCAGATCCTGCGCGAGATCGCGGACGAGGCCTATGCGTCGAACAGCGCGCTGGGGATCGCCGCGCGGGCGGATCTTGTCGCGGTGTTCGAGCGTGATCCGGCCTGCCACCGGTTCATGCAGGCGCTTTTGTACTTCAAGGGCTTCCAGGCGGTGCAGGCGTATCGCGTCGCGCATTGGCTGTGGCAGGAAGGCCGGCACGACATGGCCTATTTCATCCAGATGCGTGTGAGCGAAGTGTTCGGCGTGGACATCCACCCCGCCGCGACCGTCGGTCAGGGCATCATGATCGACCACGCCCATTCCATCGTCATCGGCGAAACCGCGACCGTGGGCGACAACGTGTCGATGCTGCACTCGGTGACGCTGGGCGGCACCGGCAAGGAAGAGCAGCAGCGCCATCCGACCATCGAAAACGGCGTGCTGATTGGCGCCGGGGCGAAGGTTCTGGGCAACATCACCGTTGGCCGGTGCAGCAAGGTCGCCGCCGGGTCGGTNGTGTTGCAGGACGTGCCGCCGAAGAAGACCGTGGCGGGGGTTCCCGCCAAGATCGTTGGCGACGCGGGCTGCGATCAGCCGTCGGTGTCGATGGACCATCTGCTGAGCGGTCAGCAGGTTCTCGGGATGTGAGTGTCGCTGGGATGGGGTGGAACCCCATCCTACGGTTGATGGTTTCCGATAGGTTTTGGGGGATGGGGTGGAACCCCATCCTACGGTTGGTGGGTCTCGATAGGTTTTGGGGGATGGGGTGGAACCCCATTCTACGCGTCTATGAGCTGGTCGTAGGCTTCCAGGGCCTTTACCCCGTACATATAGGCCGGACCGCCGCCCATCAGGGTGGCGACGCCGATCACGTCGGCGATGTCGTCCCGGCTGGCGCCCGCCTTTGCCGCGCCCTGCACGTGGAAGCCGATGCAGTCGACACACCGTTGCGAAATGCCGATGGCCAAGGCGATCAGTTCCTTCTCGCGCAGCGTCAGGCTGCCGTCCCCCATTGCGCCGCGGTGCATCGCGGTAAAGCCCCGGCCTGCGGCCTCGTGGGTGCGGCGGAACTCGGCCAGAGTCGCGCTTGTATCGTCTAGGTGGCTTTTCCAGTCCATAAGACATTCCGTTCGTTGAATGGGATGTGTCGGGTTTAGGACCGGCCGGGCGGGCGCGCCTTGAGGTGGATCAAGCGGATTCGGGGAAGGCGATGGGGTGGGGCCCATCAGGCGATGGGACGGAACCCCATCCTACGGGTCGGATCAGAGGGAAAAGAAACGGCCCGCCTTTTGGGGGCGGGCCGTTTGGGTGGTTTCAGGTGGCGGTGGCTTAGGCCAGCATCGCAACCGGGTTTTCAAGGTTGTTCTTGATCGCGGTCAGCAGCTCGGCGCCGAGCGCGCCGTCGATGACCCGGTGATCGACGGACAGCGTCACCGACATCACCGTCGCCACGCCAAGTTCGCCATCGTCCTTGACCACCGGCTTCTTCACGCCAGCGCCGACGGCAAGGATCGCGCCGTGGGGCGGGTTGATGACCGCGTCGAAGTTGTCGATGCCGAACATGCCGAGGTTCGAGATCGCGAACGACCCGCCGACGTATTCGTGCGGCGCGAGCTTGCGGTCGCGGGCACGGGTGGCGAGGTCCTTCATTTCGGACGACAGGGCCGACAGCGTCTTCTGATGCGCGTCCTTGATCACCGGGGTGAACAGGCCNCCCTCGATCGCCACGGCGACCGCGACGTCCGACGGCGTCAGCTTGATGATGCGGTCACCGGCCCAGACCGCGTTGGCGGCAGGGATTTCCTGAAGCGCGTTGGCGCAGGCCTTGATGATGAAGTCGTTGACCGACAGCTTCACGCCCTTGGCTTCCAGCTGCTTGTTCAGCGTCGAGCGGAACTTCAGCAGGTCGTCGAGTTGGATGTCGCGGCGCAGGTAGAAATGCGGGATCGTCTGCTTGGCCTCGGTGAGGCGGCTGGCGACCGTCTTGCGCATCCCGTCGAGCTTTACCTCTTCGTACTCGCGGCCCTCGTACATCTTGACGACCTGCTCGTAGCCGGGACCGGCGGGCGCGGCGGCTGCAGCGGCAGGGGCCGATGCGGCGGCGGCGGGCTTGTCCGTGGCCTTCTGGGCCGTGGGCTGCGCGCTTTCGACGTCGGCCTTGACGATGCGACCCTTGGGGCCGGAGCCCTTGATCTGCGTCAGATCGAGGCCCTTGTCCTTGGCGATACGGCGTGCCAGCGGCGACGCGAAGATGCGGCTGCCGTCAGAGGCTTCGGGCGCTGCGGGCGCGGAACTTGCCTTTTCGGGGCTGGCCTGCGCCTCTTTCGGAGCAGGCGCCGCNTTGGAGCTTTCCTCGGACGGGGCTGCCGTTTCGGCGGCGCCCGAGGAGGTGTCGCCGATGTCGTCGGCACTTTCCCCGTCTTCAAGCAGCACGGCGATGGGCGTGTTGACCTTCACGCCCTCGGTGCCCTCGTCGATCAGGATCTTGCCCACGACACCTTCGTCGACGGCTTCGAATTCCATCGTCGCCTTGTCGGTCTCGATCTCGGCCAGCAGGTCGCCCGACGATACGGTGTCGCCTTCCTTGACCAGCCATTTCGCCAGCGTGCCTTCCTCCATCGTCGGAGACAGCGCGGGCATCAGGATTTCTGTCGGCATGTCCAGTCCCTCAGCGATAGGTTACGGCTTTGACCGCGTCCATGACTTCCTTGGTGGAGGTCAGGGCCAGCTTTTCGAGGTTCGCGGCGTAGGGCATCGGCACGTCCTTGCCGGTGCAGTTGATCACCGGAGCGTCGAGGTAATCGAACGCTTCCTGCATGATCGTCGCCGACAGGTAGTTGCCGATCGAGCAGACCGGGAAGCCTTCTTCCACCGTCACGCAGCGGTTGGTCTTCATGATCGACTTCACCACCGTCTCGGTGTCCATCGGGCGGATGGTGCGCAGGTCGATCACCTCGGCCGAGATGCCTTCCTTCGCCAGTTCGTCCGCCGCTTCCAGCGCATAGGTCATGCCGATGCCGAAGGATACGATGGTGACGTCCTCGCCCTCGCGCCAGATCTTAGCCTTGCCAAGCGGGACGGTGTAGTCGTCCAGCGCGGGCACGTCGAAAGAGCGGCCATAGAGGATCTCGTTCTCAAGGAACACGACCGGGTTCGGATCGCGGATCGCGGATTTCAGCAGACCCTTGGCGTCGGCGGCCGAGTAGGGCTGAACCACCTTCATGCCGGGGATATGCGCGTACCACGCGGCGTAATCCTGGCTGTGCTGGGCGGCCACGCGGGCAGCGGCGCCGTTCGGGCCGCGGAACACGATCGGACAGCCCATCTGGCCGCCGGACATGTACAGCGTCTTGGCGGCAGAGTTGATGATCTGGTCGATCGCCTGCATCGCGAAGTTGAAGGTCATGAACTCGACGATCGGACGAAGACCGGCGAAGGCCGCGCCGACGCCCAGACCGGCAAAGCCGTGCTCGGTGATCGGGGTGTCGATCACGCGGCGGTCCGAGAACTCGTCCAGCAGGCCCTGCGTCACCTTGTAGGCGCCTTGGTACTCGGCGACTTCCTCGCCCATCACGAAGACGCTGTCGTCGCGGCGCATCTCTTCGGCCATCGCGTCGCGCAGGGCCTCGCGGACCGTGGTCGACTTCATCTCGGTGCCGGCGGGGATGTCCTTTTCCTCGGGCACCTTCACCTGCACCGGCGATTTCGCCTGCGCGGGGGCAGAGGCGGGGGCCTCGGCCTCGGATGTGTCCTCGGCCTCGTCCGATCTTTCGGCAGGCGCGGACGCTTCCGCCGCGCTCATGTCTTCACCTTCTTCGCCGATGATGGCGATGGGGGTGTTGACCTTCACGCCCTCGGTGCCCTCGGCGATCAGGATCTTGCCGATCACGCCCTCGTCGACGGCTTCGAATTCCATCGTGGCCTTGTCGGTCTCGATCTCTGCAAGGATGTCGCCGGACGACACGGTGTCGCCCTCCTTGACCATCCACTTCGCCAGCGTGCCCTCTTCCATCGTGGGGCTGAGCGCCGGCATGAGAATTTCAGTTGCCATTCGTTGGCCTCCCTAAAAACCTGTGGCGCCGGCCTTAGGCCGCGTCGTCCTGCGGAAGTTCTTCTGCGTAGACATCCGTCCACAGTTCTTCGAGCGCGGGCTCGGGGCTTTCCTTCGCGAAATCGGCGGAGTCGTTGATGATCTCCTTGATTTCCTTGTCGATCGCCTTGAGGTCGTCCTCGCTCGCGTACTTGCCGTCGATGATCAGCTTGCGCACGGCCTCGATCGGGTCACGCTCTTCGCGCATCTTCTGCACTTCCTCGCGGGTCCGGTACTTGGCCGGGTCCGACATCGAGTGGCCGCGGTAGCGATAGGTCTTCACCTCGAGGATGTACGGGCCGTCGCCCTTGCGGCAGTGGGCCACCGCCTTCTCGCCGGCCGCCTTCACCGCCAGCACGTCCATGCCGTCGACTTCTTCGCCGGGGATGCCGAACGCCTCGCCGCGGGTGTAGATCGCGGGGCTGGAGGTCGAGCGGTGTTGCGAGGTGCCCATCGCGTACTGGTTGTTCTCGATGATGAAGATCACCGGAAGCTTCCACAGCGCGGCCATGTTGAAGGCCTCGTACACCTGGCCCTGGTTGGCGGCGCCGTCACCGAAGTAGGTGTAGCAGACGTTGTCGTTGCCGTTGTACTTGTTGGCGAAGGCAAGGCCCGCGCCAAGCGGCACGTTGGCGCCGACGATACCGTGGCCGCCGTAGAATTCCTTCTCTTTCGAGAACATGTGCATCGAGCCGCCCTTGCCCTTCGAGTAGCCGCCTTCGCGGCCCGTGAGCTCGGCCATGACGCCCTTGGGGTCCATCCCGCAGGCCAGCATGTGGCCGTGGTCGCGGTAGGTGGTGATGCGCTGGTCGCCTTCCTTGGCGGTGGCTTCAAGCCCCACCACGACGGCTTCCTGCCCGATGTACAGGTGGCAAAAGCCGCCGATCAGGCCCATGCCGTACAGCTGGCCGGCCTTCTCTTCGAAGCGGCGGATCTGCAGCATTTCACGGTAATAGTTCAACAGCTCTTCCATCGAGGCGCTGTTCTTCTTCGCACGACTGCGGGTGGCCATGTTGGCGTCTCCTCCCTCTCTCGCGGCAATAGTTTAGCGTTAAACAATTCCATATCGCAGAGCGGTGCCCAATGCGACCGGAAATTTCCGCACGCCTTGCCGAGCTGCTATGCGCAAGAGGCATAACTGCACCGGGAGCGCAGGATTTCAACGGAAAAGTGGTTAATCGCCGCCGGGGGGACGGGTCAGTGGACGATGACCTCGTCGTTGCGCACAAGGCCCAGAACCTCGCGCGCACGCTCGTCCAGCAGGTCGAGATCAAGGTATTCGTCCGACAGGCGGCGGGTCTTGTTGCGCAGTTCGGCAACCTCGATCTGCAGCGCGTCGACCTCTTTTTGCAAAAGCTCGGCCTCGGCCTCGATCTGGATGCGGCGGAACAGCCCATAGTCGCCCTGCACGCTGGCAAAGGTGAAATAGCTGCCCAGCGTGAAGACGACCGCGAAAAACGCGATCACGCCGAATGCCGGTGCCTTGCGGGGTCTGCCCATCGTTTGCCTCGTCTCGCCTCTTTCGGACGTTCGACCAGTACAGTCGCATACCGATAAGCCTTTGTGAATCCCTATAATGACGGGCAAGCTGCTTTGTGATCGACTCCACACGGAGGACTCCGCATGTCCCGCTTCGCCCCAAGGTCCGACCTGGAAACGCACGTGGTCGAGAACCAGCCGCCGATCCGCGCGCCGTCGCTTTGGGCCGACGATCTGCCCCTGCGCGGCGCGGTCGCTGCGGCAGGGGGGCAGGCCGACACGCTGGCCGCATTCGCACACACCCTGTCGGACCCCGCCATGATCGAGGCGGGCCGCGCCGCGAACCGCCATCCGCCCGAACTTCGGCTGTTCGACCCGGGCGGGCGGCGGCTGGACGAGGTCACCTTTCACCCCGCCTATCACCAGCTGATGACGGCGGGCGCCAAGGCGGGCTACAGCGCCGTCGCATGGGAGCCGCAAACCGGCGGTCATGTCACCCACGCCGCGATGGTCTATCTGCTCAGCCAGATCGAGCCCGGCGTCTGCTGTCCGCTGACGATGACCTATGCCGCGATCCCGGTGCTGGCGGACTCGGCCTTGGCCGGCGACTGGCTGCCGAAGCTCACCGCGCGGGCCTACGACCCGTCCATCGCACCGGTGGCGCAGAAACGCGCAGCGACCCTTGGCATGGCGATGACCGAAAAGCAGGGCGGGTCGGACGTGCGCGCCAACACGACGCGGGCAAAGCCGGACGGCGACGCGTGGCGGCTGACGGGGCACAAGTGGTTCTGCTCGGCGCCGATGTCGGACGGCTTCCTGACGCTGGCGCAGACCGAGGCCGGGCTGTCGTGCTTCCTACTCCCCCGCTGGCTGGACACGGGACGCAACGGCATCCAGATCCAGCGCCTGAAGGACAAGCTCGGCAACCGCGCCAACGCCTCGGCCGAGATCGAGTATCACGGCGCGTATGCCCACATGCTGGGCGCGCCGGGGCAGGGCGTCCGCACAATCATCCGCATGGTTCACCACACCCGGCTGGACACCGCGATGGCCCCCGCCGGCCTGATGCGCGCGGCGCTGGCCGAGGCGGCGCATTGGTGCCGGCACCGGACCGTGTTCCAGAAAAAGCTGATCGACCAGCCGCTGATGCGGGCGGTGATCGCCGACCTCGCGCTTGACGTCGAAGGGACGCTGGCGCTGGGGCTGCGGGTGGCGCAGGCTTTCGACGACGCGAACGACGGCTTCGCCCGGATCGCGGTGGCGCTGGCCAAGTTCCTTGGCAACAAGCGCGCGCCCGGCATGATCTACGAGGCGATGGAGGCACTGGGCGGCATGGGCTACGTCGAGGATACGCCGCTGCCGCTGCTCTACCGCGAGGCGCCGCTGAACTCGATCTGGGAAGGCTCGGGCAATGTCATCTGCCTCGACATCCTGCGCACGCTGGCCCGCGACCCTGAGGCGGCGCAGGCGCTGTCCGACGCGCTGGACGCAGCGACGGGCGCCGACACCCGATATGACACCGCGCTCGCGGACTTCCGCGCCACGTGGCCCGGCCTGCCGCCCGAGGCCGAGGCGCGCTTCTTCGCCGAACGCGCCGCCACCCTGCTGACCGCCGCGACCCTCGTGACCGCCGCGCCCGAGGTCGCCGGCCCCTACATCGCCGCCCGTCTCAGCGGCGACCGTGGCCTCGTCGCCGGCGCGGTCCGCACCCAGGACACCGCCCCGATCCTCGCCCGCATCCTTCCCGACTGATCGCCCGCTGCTTCTTCTCTTCAAAAGTACCTCGGGGGAGTCGCGCTCGGCGCGACGGGGGCAGAGCCCCCTGAACCCCCTCTCTCGCGCACGTTCTTCCTATCGCTCCACCATCCATTCCCCCTCGGGAAAGAACGCGTGGAAGGCGAAGGCGAACATCACGTCGTGCGGCAGGTCGGCGCCCGAGGCGTCCCGCACGCGGATGTTGCCGACCTCGCGGCCCTGCGCGATTTCCGCGCTGTCGAGGGCAGAGGCCTGTCCCCGCGTCCAACGGATCGTGACACCCTCTTCGACGATCTCTCCGGCCTGCGTCAGGCGGGTCAGGGGCCACGCCCGGTCGCCGACCCGCACCACCCGCGCCAGCGGCGGGATGTCGTGCGGTGGCATCGCGCCGTTGTACAGGAACGGACGCGCCGCGCTGTCGTAACCCGCGTAGGGGTTGGTGCCGTAACGCCGATCCCAGTCCGGTTCCGCCATCACCAGCCCATCGGGATGCGCCGTGCGGAACCGGTCCCAGCCTGCCATCCACGACGGCAACTGCGTCAGCCGGGTGCCGGTCAGTTCGCCGACGATCGCCTCTCCGACCGCCTGTTGCCACCAGCTTTCGGTCTCGCGGTCGTACATCACCATGTCCGAATTCCGCAGCTTGCCCGTGACCCCGAAACTCAGGTCGCGCCCGCCCACCTGTCGCAAGAACACCAGCGCCGAGTTGCACAGGGGGCAGAAGGTCACCGCGACGGGCACGTCTGCCACCGTGTCGTTCACGATCTCATGCCACGTCAGGTAACGGATCGGATAGGCGCGGGCCGCCGTGCCGGGCAGGTCCAGCACGATCACCGGTTCACGCTCTCCCAAGTCAGGCGCTTCGGCGACCGGGACGAAGGCCGGCGCGTCCAGCGCCGGGATGCCGTCGCGGGGCGGGCCGCCGGACAGGATCTCGGTCCAGCTGTCGACGGTCGTGGTGGTGAAGTCGGTATTCGGCCATTCGGTCTGCCAGAAGGCGGGGTCGGCCTTGGCGGGGACGGCGGTCAGGGACAGCAGAACGGCAAGCGCCGCGGGCAGGATCGGTCGGGGCATCGCGGTCTCCGGTCGCGGCGGGTTCGCAGGGCAGAGTGACGCGGCGGCAGGCAAAGATCCACGCAAATCTGCGTCATCCCGCACCCGGCAGGGCGCGGGCTTGACCCGGGGCCGGGGAGGGCGGTTTATCGGCAGGCGGGCAGCTCAGATGGAGACGGGCCGGACAGAATGGTCAGGCGGGACGACAGGCAAGCGGGCGATGCCGACTGCCCCTATTGCGACGGCACCGGCACAGCCGACGGCGACCGCGTGGCCTGCCGCGCCTGCGCCGGCATGGGCGAGCGGGGCGGTTTGACCTGCGACGCCTGCGACGGCGCCGGGCTGGTGACCGGGCCGCTGCGCGGGCCCTGCGCCTATTGCGGCGGCAGCGGGCAGGATCCGCATCCCCGGCGCGAACCGCCGCCGCTGCGCCGCACCGGCGACCCGCCCGAGCCCGACCCGCACCCCGCCGCACAGCCGGGCTGGACGCTGGCAAGCGGCGTCGTGGCGCTGGCGGTGGCGGGGCTGGTGTGGCTTGCGCTGTCGGCGAACTCTGACGACCCGCATCTGGATGGCTGGGTCCCCTACGCGGTCGCGGGGGTGGCGGGCCTTTTGGCCGGGATGGTCTGGCGCGCCGCCGCGAAGCTGGTGGTCGCGGCGGCGGTGTTCGTGTTGGTGACGGATCTGGCCCTTGGGCGGCTGCCGCTGTCGGCGGACTGGCAGGCCTTCGCCCTTGGTCTTATGGTCGCCGCGCTTGCCTTGTGGAAATGGCGCGTGGTGGGCTTCGCCGGGCTGGTCCTGCTGGCGCTGTCCTTCGCGGTCGCATGGGCCCGGGGCATCCCCGTGCCGGATGTGCTGTCGCCGCTGTGGACCGCGCTGCGGGGCGGCGGCTAGGCCGGGTCTTCGATCCCAAGCCGCGCCCGCAGGCCAGCCGGCACCAGCCGGGCCGAGGCGACACGCGGCAGCGGCATCTCTTCGATCACCCGGTCTTCGCCGTACAGCGCGGCATACTCCGAATGGTTGTCGAAACGGCGGCGGGTGACCGCGTCCACGAAGGTCTCGGCCGCCGCGCCGTGGGCGAGGATCACATCATGCGCGTCCGTCTCGACATGGTAGTAGGTGACGGTCTCGGGCAGGGCGTCCAGCGGGTCCAGCGTGATGGTGGTGCCGTTCACCAGCGCGCCTGCGGTGATCGCCAGCCCGTCGAGGATCAGCGCGTGATCGGGCGTCAGGACAAGGTCGCTGTGCGGCAGGCCGTCGCCAAGCGCCCCGGCGGTGACGCGGACGGGGGCCATGCAGGCGCCTGCGAACAGCTTGTGCATCGTCTGACGGCCGATCCAGCGCACCGGCACCGCACGTCCATCCGCCGTGGTGACCCTGTCGCCGATCTCTAGCGTCTCGACCGCGCGCTCTCCGTCGGGCGTGGCGATCCCGGTGCCTGCCGCGAAACAGACCGGAAAGTCCGATGTATCAAGGTTCAGCGATGCGACGCCCGGATAGCTCGCTTCGGGAAGGTTCACGCCCAGAACAAGCAGGTCGCCGGACACCTCTTGGATCACCGGGTACTCCCGGCCGCCATAGCTGGTCGTCCCGAGGAAGGTGAAATCGACATAGTCGATCCCGTCGAGGCGCGAGGACAGGGGTTCCCCGTTGGAAAACTGATCGTCGCCCGGGTCGAAGTCATACAGCCACAGTTCTGCAAGATCGGCGTGTTCGAAAAACGTGCCCTCCTCGTACACCGTGATCGGACTGCCTGCGGGAAGGACGTATTCAGCCATCGGTCAGGTCTGCCTTTGCAAAAGAGAGAAGCGCACACCAGCGCCGGGCGATCCGGTGCGGGCGTTCGCCGTCTAGTTTACAAGTTAAACGGGTGTCTGTCCCAGCCTGTCCCGGTCGGTCCGATGGCGGGCCGGCGGCTGTTACATGTTTCCTACAGTGCGCGTCTGGCAGGACATGCAGGGGGTCGTCCGCCCCATCGCGGGACGGGGCGGACGCACAAGGATCAGTCGATCACTTCGACGTTGGCCATCGCGTCGGGCTGGCCGATGACGGCGCCGTTCGGGCCGTCGCCGCGCTTGATCGCGTCCAGCACGTCAAGACCTTCGGTCACGCGACCGACCACGGTGTACTGGCCGTTCAGGTGCGCGGCGGGGGCGAACATGATGAAGAACTGCGAGTTGGCCGAGTTCGGGTCGGCGGTGCGGGCCATGCCCACGACGCCACGTTCGAACGGTTCGTCCGAGAACTCGGCGGGCAGGTCGGGGCGGTCCGAGCCGCCGGTGCCCGCGCGGCGCATGTCGCCGCCTTCCAGCTTGCCGAACTGGCCGTCGCCGGTCTGGGCCATGAAGCCTTCGATCACGCGGTGGAACACCACGCCATCGTAAAAGCCTTCCTCGGCCAGCGCGGTGATCTGGGCGACATGCTCGGGGGCCACGTCTTCCAGCAGGTCGATCTCGATCACGCCGTTGGCTTCGCCTTCGACGGTGATCCGCAGGCCGGTCGCCGCCGCGGGCAGGGCGAAGGCGGGCGCGGCCAGAAGGCAGGTCGCAAGGAACAGTTTACGCATCGGCGGCCACCTTGACCGACAGCATCTTGTCGGGGCTCGCGGGGGGCTCGCCCCGGGTGATCGCGTCGACATGTTCCATCCCGGAAATGACGCGGCCGTACACGGTGTACTGCCGGTTCAGGAAGTGGTTGTCCGAGAAGTTGATGAAGAACTGCGAGTTGGCCGAGTTCGGGTTCTGCGAGCGGGCGGCGCCCAGCGTGCCGCGGTCGTGCGGGATGCCCGAGAACTCGGCGGGCAGGTCCGGCTTGTCCGATCCGCCGGTGCCGGCACGGCGCAGGTCGAAGTCGTTTTCGGTGTTGCCGTTGGCGACGTCGCCGGTCTGGGCCATGAAGCCGTCGATGACGCGGTGGAAGACCACGTTGTCATAGGCGCCTTCGCGGGCCAGTTCCTTCATGCGCTTGCAATGCTCGGGCGCGATGTCGTTCAGCAGTTCGATCACCACGTCACCACCCTTCAGGGTCATGATGATGGTGTTCTCGGGGTCCTTGATATCGGCCATGTCGGTCCTCTTTCACGATTTGCGCGCAAACTAGGCGCAACGCGCCCCGAGGAAAAGCGGGAATGGTCTTGTTTTCCGCCGCATCGCAGCGCACTACATCGCCAAGAGGACGGATCGAAGGAGAGCGCCATGAGCTGGAAAACCCTTGACGACATGGACCTTGACGGAAAGGTCGTCCTGACCCGCGTGGACATCAACGTCCCGATGGAAAACGGGAAAGTGACCGACACGACGCGCATCGACCGCATCGTGCCGACCGTCCGGGACATCCTCGACAAGGGCGGCAAGCCGGTGCTGATGGCCCACTTCGGCCGCCCGAAGGGCAAGGACGTCCCCGAAATGTCGCTGAAACAGGTCGTGCCCGCGCTGGAATCCGCGCTGGGTGTGCCGGTCACCTTCGCCGAGAACTGCATCGGCGGTCCGGCGAAGATCGCGGTTTCGAAGATGGAAGCGGGGCAGGTCGTCCTTTTGGAGAACACCCGCTTTCACGAGGGCGAGGAAGCCAACGACGACATGTTCGCCGCCGCCCTTGCCGCACTGGGCGAAGTCTATTGCAACGACGCGTTTTCGGCGGCGCACCGGGCCCATGCCTCGACCGAGGGGATCGCGCGCCTGCTGCCGTCCTGCGCCGGTCGCCTGATGCAGGCCGAGCTTGAGGCACTGGAAGCCGCGCTTGGCGATCCGAAACGCCCGGTCGTCGCCGTGGTCGGGGGCGCCAAGGTGTCGACCAAGCTGGAACTGCTGAGCAACCTGATCGAGAAGGTCGACACGCTGGTGATCGGCGGCGGCATGGCCAACACCTTCCTTGCGGCGAAAGGCATCGACGTCGGCAAGTCGCTGGCCGAGCACGAGATGACAGACACGGCGCTGGAAATCATCGAGAAGGCGAACAGCACGGGCTGCCACCTGCTGCTGCCGTCCGACGTCGTCGTCGCGCGCGAGTTCAAGGCGGGTGCCGAGAACGAGACGGTCTCTGCCGACGCCTGCCCGGCGGACGCGATGATCCTTGACGCGGGCCCCGCCACGGTGGTCGAGATCGGGTCTGTCTTCGAGGAATCCTCGACCCTGATCTGGAACGGCCCGCTGGGGGCGTTCGAGATCGCGCCGTTCGACACGGCGACGGTCGCGGCGGCGAAGAAAGCGGCCGAGCTGACGCAGGCGGGCGGTCTGGTTTCGGTCGCCGGCGGCGGCGACACGGTGGCCGCGCTGAACCACGCCGGGGCGGGTGAATCCTTCACCTATGTCTCCACCGCGGGCGGAGCGTTTCTGGAATGGATGGAGGGCAAGACTTTGCCCGGGGTTGCCGCCCTCGAGGGTTGATTTCCCGGCGCGGCTTCTGTCTGATCCGGCTCGACTGACTTTTGACGAGAGGATTTCAGATGCGTCGTCTGCTTGCCGCAACCGCGGCAGTTTCCGCCCTTATTCCAGCGGCATCCCATGCACAGGACAAGGTCACCCTTTGGGATGTCCTGTCCCTTGACCGGATCGCGCAGTCGGTCCTGCACAGCGGCATCCAGATGCTGCGCACGCAGATGGACCTTCAGTACGGCGATCTGGCCGTCGACCTGCGCCGCAGCCGGGTCACGATGACCGATGTCACCGCGTGGCCGTTCTTTGACTGGGACGAGTACGGGGAATGCGAGATTTCCATCGGCGCGCTGACCCTTGTCGGCACGCCGATCGACATTTCCGACCGGTTCAACGGCACGGCGCGGATCTCGGGGCTGACGGCGACCAAGGCCTGTTTCCCGACCGAGGCGCACATGGGCTTCGAGATGGCCGGGCTGGACACGCTGACGATCCCGCGCATGACCATCGACATGAACTATGGCATGCCGTCCTCGGACGCGCTGGTGCGCGTCTTCGCGGATGTCGACGGCGTCGCGACCTTCGATCTGAGCGGCGATTTCTCGTACTTCTGGTTCGATGGCCGCGAGGACATGGAAGAGCCGACCCCGGTCATGTTCCTCAGCAACGCAACCCTCGCCGTCGAGAACAAGGGCCTGTGGGAGACGTTGTCGAGCGTCCTGCCGCCGCCGCTGACCGGCGAGAATTCCGGCGAGGCGCTGCGCGACATGATCGTCGGCGGCCTGACGGGCGGCGCGCCCGAAGCCCCGTCGGCAGAGATGACCGCCTTTGCCGACAGCATTGTCGAGGTGTGGCCGCAGTTCGTGGCCAACCCGCAGCGGCTGGTGCTTGAGACCGGGTTCGACGGCGATGTCTACGTCGATATCGAGGCGCTTGACGACGACCCGGACGAGATCTTCACGCTGCTTCAGCCGCAACTGGCGCTGGCACCGGCGCGCGTGTCCAGCGCGGTTCCGGTGGACTTGCTAAGACGCGCGACCGGCGATGACGCCGCCGACCTGACGGACGCGGAAAAGGCCACCGTGGGCGAAGCCCTTGTGACCGGCGTGGGTGCCCCGCGCAACGTGACCGCGGGCGTCGCCCTGCTAGAGCCGCTGGCCGAAGCAGGTGATGCGGGCGTGGCGCTGCTGCTGGCGCAGGCCTTGGAAGTCCGCGATCCGGATGCGGCCTATGAATGGGCGCTGCGGGCCGGGGCCGGGGGCGAGCCTGGCGCGACCGCGATGCTCGACAAGCTGGAAAACACGCTGGACTTCGCGACCGTGCTGTCGCTGCAGGACGACGTCTCCGGCGCCGAAAGCGGTCCCGCCGACGCCACCGGGTCGCTGGCCGCGCTGCGCGAGCAGGCGGCGATGCGGCTGTCGGGCAGCGGCGCGGCGCGGTCCTACGGGCTTGCGTCGATGTACGCGATGCTGGCCTCGGCCGCCGGGGACCCCGAAGCTGCCGACATGCTGGCGGAGATCGACGAACTCGTCCGCCTTGGCGGCGGGTCCGCGATGACGGCATGGTCCGAGACCGAGGCGCGCTATTCCGATCGCGCGATGCAGCTTTGGGTCGATCAGGATCTGCCGTCGCAGTTCGCGCAGTAGACAGGTTTCGCCGACAATCCCGCGTCCGGCGCCGGATCTCACCGCAGCGCCGGACGTGATTTTCAAAAAAATCCCGCATATGCGGGACGTTAGCGATACCAGCAATTCCCACTGTCCCGGACTTCCCTTAGACGGGTCAGGAACAGAGACAGCATGAGGAGCCCTGCTATGAAGGCCACCGGAACCGTCAAGAAGATCCTTGCCAACTACGAGGGCGAAAACCCCGGCGTCAAAGGCAAGCTGTGCCAGATGCTGATGCACGGCAAGCTGGCCGGCACCGGCAAGATGATCATCCTGCCCGTCGACCAAGGCTTCGAGCACGGCCCCGCCCGCAGCTTCGCGCCGAACCCGGAAGGGTATGATCCGCACTATCACTACAAGCTGGCGATCGACGCCGGGCTGTCTGCCTATGCCGCCCCGCTTGGTCCGCTGGAAGCGGGTGCAGACACCTTCGCGGGGCAGATCCCGACGATCCTGAAAGTGAACTCGGCCAATTCGCTGATGTCCGGCACCTCGGGCAAGAACCAGGCCGTGACCGCCTCGGTGGACGACGCGCTGCGCCTTGGCTGCGCCGCCATCGGTTTCACAATCTACCCGGGTTCGGACATGGCGCTGGATATGTTCGAAGAGATCGTCGAGATGCGCAAGGAAGCCGCCGCCAAGGGCGTGGCGACCGTGATCTGGTCCTACCCGCGCGGTGAAGGCATCACCAAGGAAGGCGAGACCGCGATCGACGTCGGCGCCTACGCCGCCCACATGGCGGCGCTGCTGGGCGCGCACATCATCAAGATCAAGCTGTCCACCGACCACATCATGCAGCCCGAAGCGAAGAAGGTCTTCGACGAGGCCGGCATCGACATCTCGACCCAGGCCGCGCGCGTGAAGGAATGCGTGCGCTCGTCCTTCGACGGTCGCCGGATCATCGTGTTCTCGGGCGGTGCCTCGAAAGGCGCCGATGCGGTCTATGACGACGCCCGTGCGATCCGCGACGGCGGCGGCAACGGCTCGATCATCGGGCGCAACAGCTTCCAGCGGTCGCGTGAAGACGCGCTCGAGATGCTGGGCAAGCTGGTCGACATCTACAAGGGCAAGGACTGATCCTGCCTGCGGGTCCGCTTCGGACCCGCACCACCACGCGACCACCACGCGACGGGGCCCTTCGGGGCCCCGCTTGCGTTGGGGCGGTGTTGTCTTTCGCGCGCCGCGATGGTCTGTTGCGCTCAACCGAAATTTGACGCCAGACGGGAACACGCGATGACACTCGAAACCACCCATGTCGGAAGCCTGCCGCGCGGAGACGCCCTGTCGGCGCTTCTGATCGCCAAGGACAAGGGCGAGGCTTACGACGCCGCCGAGTTCGAAGCCGTCGTTCAGGCTGCCATCAACGAGGCGGTGCGCCATCAGGTCGACTCCGGCGTGTCCATCGTATCGGACGGGGAACTGGGCAAGGTCGGCTATTCCACCTACATGCAGGAACGCCTCAGCGGCTTCGGCGGCCATGTCGACCGCAAGCCCGCCAAGGACCTTGCCGGGCACCCGGGGCTGGCGAAGAAGCTAAGCGCGATCATGGGCAGCCAGGAATTCACCCGCGCCTCCTGCGTGGGCGAGGTGAAGCTGCTGGATCTTCAGCCCGCGCTGGACGACATCCGCCGCTTCAAGACCGCGCTGGAGGCGGAAGGCAAGGGCACGAAGGCCTTCATGAACGCCGCCTCGCCGGGGCTGATCACCGCCTTTCAGGTCAACCGCTACTACCCGGACCACGAAAGCTATCTTGCGGCGCTGGTCGCCGCGATGCGGCCCGAGTACGAGGCGATCCTCGACGCGGGCTTCGACATCCAGTTCGACTGTCCCGATCTCGCCATGTCGGCGCACACCGGCTATCAGGACATGTCGCAGGACGAGTTCGTGAAGGTCGCCGCGATGAACGTCGAGGCGCTGAACGCCGCGACCGAGGGTCTGCCCGCCGACCGGATGCGGATGCACCTGTGCTGGGGCAACTACGAGGGTCCGCACGACCACGACATCCCGCTGGAAAAGGTGATCGACGTGGTGCTGTCGGCGCGGCCCAGCACGATCCTGTTCGAAAGCGCGAACCCCTGCCACGAACACGAATGGACCGTCTGGCGCGATGCCGACATCCCGGACGACAAGATCCTTGCGCCGGGGGTGATCGACACCTGCTCGAACTACGTCGAACATCCGCAGCTGATCGCGCAGCGGCTTGGACGCTTCACCGACATCGTCGGCAAGGACCGGGTCATCGCCAGCACCGACTGCGGCTTCGGCACCTTCGCGGGCTACGGCAAGATCGACCCCGAGGTGACGTGGAAGAAGCTGCGCAACCTGCGCGCGGGCGCCGACCTCGCGGCCTGACCGGTCACCGGGCAAGGAATTGATGCAAGGTTCGGGGCCGGCCGGGTATAGGCTGGCCCCGAACCTTCAGCATGGAGCACACAGATGCCCCGTTTCCTTGCCCTTTACACCATGCGGCACGAAGACTTTGACGCCTTCCGCGCCCTGCCGAAATCCGAACAGGACGCGATCGACGATGCCGGGGTCCCGGCGTGGGCGGATTGGGAAGCCCGCAACGCAGCCGCCATCGTCGACCGGGGCGGCATGGTCGGGAAGACCAAGCGCATCACGAGGGACGGGATTGCCGACGCGATCAACCCGATCTGCGGATACCTCGTCGTCGAGGCCGAAACGTCCGAAGCCGCTGCCCGGCTGTTCGCCGACCACCCGCACATCCTGATCTTCCCCGGCGACGGCGTCGACATCATGCCCTTCGTGACCTGACCCCGCCGGCCCTCGGCCCGGGTTCCATGTCGCGTTCCCGACCGGCCTCGCGTCGGGCGGCGTCTTCTTTCGCCGCGTACATCGCCACATCGGCCAGCCGCAGCAGTTCGTCCGGCGGGACCGGGGCGCCGGGCGCGCTGATCGCCCAGCCCACGCTTAGCCCCACGCGCCCGCCGGTACAGCGCGGCACCTCGGCCAGCACCCGGTCCCGGAACGCGGCCGCCCCGGCCTCGGACGTGTCCGGCAGCAGCAGGCAGAACTCGTCACCGCCATAGCGGAACACCATGTCCGAGGTGCGGGACAGCCGTTGCAGCATCTGCGCCACCTGCTTGAGGATGCGGTCGCCCGCGGCGTGTCCTTCGGTGTCGTTCAGCACCTTGAACCGGTTCAGATCCGCGAACATCAGGCACAGCGCGCCATCCCGCCGCGCGGCGGCGGCGCATTCGCGGTCCAGCGCCTCGGAAAAGGCGCGGCGGTTGTACAGGCCGGTCAGCGCGTCGATCCGGCTTGTCGCTTCCAGCCACGCGGTCCGTTCGCGCACGACCTCTTCCAACTGGCGCGACGAGGCCACGAGTTCCTCTTGCAGCGCCGCGATCTGGCCGTGCAGGCCGTGCACGTAGGTGTCGAAGGTCAGTTCCATGTCCAGCAGCAGCAGGCGGCGCAGGGCAGGGGGCGGATAGTCGGACCCCGTCCGGCGCTTCAGGTACAGGCCCAGCACCTGCAACAACTGGAACACCGATGAAATATAGTACTTCACCGGGATGCCGATCCGCCCGTGCACACGCCCCACGCGCAGCCGCCGCTCGGCATAGGCGACGTCATAGTCGCCGCAGAACAGGTCCAGCACATAGGCCCGCATCGCCGTCTTCAGCCGCAACAGCGTGTCGCGGTCCCCGATCAGCGCGCGGATCGCCGGTTCCGCCAGTTGGCGGCGATAGAATTCCTCGATGATGTCGTCGATTGCCAGTTCGACCGTGGGCCGAAGCTGGGCAAGCTCTGCCTCCTCCTCGGCGTGAAGGCCAAGCAGCAGCTTGCGTTTGCGAAGCTCCGCCGCCGTGAGACCCAGCTTTTCCGCGAGCCCCACTGCGGGATCGTTGATCGGCATTTGCTGGCACCCACGTCCGCCCCACGTCCGTCCGGACCAGTAGATACCGGCGTGCCTTGCGGAAATGTTAACGCGGGCCGGGTATGTCGAAGCCCTCGGGCGCAAGCTCGAACCCTTCGAACCGGAACGCGGGCGATACGGTGCAGCCCACCAGCGCCCAGCCATCCGGCGCATGGGCGGCCTGCCAGTGGTGTTCGGGGACGATCACCTGCGGCGCCTCTCCGGCGGCAAGGTCCGGACCAAGCCGGTGCGCCACCGCCGGCCCCGCATCATCGGCGGCAAGGCGCAGCGTCAGGGGCGTGCCGGCGTAGAAGTGCCAGATCTCGGTGGCGTCCACCCGGTGCCAGTGACTGCGTTCGCCCTGCTTGAGCAGGAAGTGGATGCAGGTGCCCGCCGGGCGTTCGCCCGCCGTCGCGTCCGCGATCCACGTCTGCCGGAACCAGCCGCCCTCGGGGTGCGGCTCCAGCCCCAGCCGTTCGATGATCTCGTCCGCCGTCATCTGCATCGCGTGCCTCCGCTGCCTGTCGTCCAAGGGGTAGCGGGATGGCGCAATCGCCACAAGCGGCGGAACATCCCGGCCCTTGCGGGCGTTCTTTTGATGACTGACAATTTCGCGAGGATACCATGTATCGCAGCACGACCTTTTTCGCCGCAGGCTGTCTGGCCGTAACGCCGGCGCTGGCACAGGAAACCACTGAACCCGAGGCGCCGATGCCGGTGGTCGAGGACAGTAGCCAAGGCGAAACGGCCTCTGACACCGCGCCCGCGCCCGAGTCCGCGTCTGAGCCGGCAGGCATGATGCAGAACGCTCCTCTGATCGCCGCCGACGCGCTGGATGACGCGCTGATCTATTCGCTGGGCGAAACCTACGACCAGACGATCTGGGACAGCGGCGACCCGTTCGGCCCCATCGCGACGGGCTGGAACGAGATCGGCGAAGTCGAGGACGTGGTGCTGGACAGCGAAGCCAAGGTCGTCGGCGTGACGGTCGACGTGGGCGGCTTCCTTGGCATCGGCGAAACCACCGTCCTGCTGCCGACCGACGACCTGCGCCTTGTGCAGACGCCCGAGGACAGCGGCTTTTACATCGTCACCCGCATGAGCCGCGAGCAGATCGAGGATGCGGAAGAGATCGAGAACCTACTGGGCGACGACTGACGCCGTCTTTGGTCTTCAAATATCCCGGGGGGGTGCGGGGGGACCGCGTCCCCCCGCTTTGATCGGATCGCCGCAGGCGGTCCGATTTTTCGTATCAGGCCCGACTTATCGTTTTAGGATGGAGCGACCGGCATAGATCGCCGTCTCGCCCAGCATTTCCTCGATACGGATCAGTTGGTTGTACTTCGCCAGCCGGTCCGACCGCGCCAGCGACCCCGTTTTGATCTGACCGCAGTTCGTCGCCACGGCGAGGTCGGCGATGGTCGCATCCTCGGTCTCGCCCGAACGGTGCGACATCACGTTGGTGTAGCCCGCACGGTGCGCCATATCGACCGCCTTCAGCGTTTCCGACAGCGATCCGATCTGGTTCACCTTGACCAGCATCGAGTTCGCACAGCCGCGCTTGATGCCGTCGGACAGCCGGACCGGGTTGGTCACGAACAGGTCGTCGCCCACCAGCTGCACCTTGTCGCCGATCGCGTCGGTCAGCGCCTTCCAGCCGTCCCAGTCGTCCTCGGCCATGCCGTCCTCGATCGAGATGATCGGGTAGTCGGTGACCAGACCCTGAAGGTAGGCGACCGTCTCGTCGGACGACAGGATCTTGCCTTCGCCCTTCATGTTGTACTTTTCGCCGTCGTAATACTCGGTCGAGGCGGCATCGAGCGCGAGGAAGATGTCCTCGCCGGGGGTGTAGCCGGCTTTCTCGATCGACTTCAGGATGAAGTCCAGCGCGTCGCGGGTCGAACCCAGTTCCGGGGCAAAGCCACCCTCGTCGCCAAGACCGGTGGACATGCCGGCAGAGGACAGTTCCTTTTTCAGCGTATGGAACACCTCGGACCCCATGCGCACGGCTTCGCGGATGTTCTCCGCCGCGACGGGCATGATCATGAACTCCTGGATGTCGATCGGGTTGTCGGCGTGCTCTCCACCATTGATGATGTTCATCATCGGAACCGGCAGCACGCGGGCCGAGGTGCCGCCCACGTAGCGGAACAGCGGCTGGGCGCAGGCGTCGGCGGCGGCCTTCGCGGTGGCCAGCGATACGCCGAGGATGGCGTTGGCGCCAAGGCGACCCTTGTTCGAGGTGCCGTCAAGTTCGATCATCGCGGCGTCGATGGCTTCCTGCTCGGTCGCATCGAAGCCCACGAGGTTCTCTGCGATCTCGCCGTTCACCGCCGCCACGGCTTCCAGCACACCCTTGCCCATGTAGCGCGACTTGTCTCCGTCGCGCCGTTCCACGGCCTCGTGGGCGCCGGTCGACGCGCCCGAAGGGACGGCCGCGCGGCCCATCGTGCCGTCTTCGAGGATCACGTCGACCTCGACGGTCGGGTTGCCCCGGCTGTCCAGGATCTCGCGGGCGTGGATGTCGATGATGGTGCTCATGAAGCTCTCCGGCACGAAATTTGAGTCGTTCGAGCTATAGCAAACCGGGGCGCGGGGGGTAACGGTGGTTTCCGTTGCGGCGGCCTTGTGGCGGAAAAGACGGCCGCTCCGGGATCAGATCGCGCCAGATCGGGCCAGGCTGGGGACGGATGGCACGAAAAAGGGGCGCCTGACAGGCGCCCCTTTCGAAATGTCGGTCCTCTGCCGGATTAGCAGGAGTAGTACATCTTGAACTCGACCGGGTGCGGCGTGTGTTCGAAGGCGTAGATCTCTTCCCACTTGAGGTCCATGTAGCCCTCGATCTGGCTTTGGGTGAACACGTCACCGGCCAGCAGGAAGTCGCAGTCCTTCTCCAGCTCGTCCATTGCTTCGCGAAGCGAGGCGCAGACGGTCGGGATACCGGCCAGCTCTTCCGGCGGCAGGTCGTACAGGTCCTTGTCCATCGCCGCGCCGGGATCGATCTTGTTCTTGATGCCGTCGAGACCAGCCATCAGCAGGGCCGAGAAGCACAGGTAGGGGTTCGACGACGGGTCGGGGAAGCGGGCTTCCACACGCTTGGCCTTCGGCGATTCCGCCCACGGGATCCGGACGCAGCCCGAACGGTTGCGGGCCGAGTAGGCGCGCAGAACGGGGGCTTCGAAGCCCGGGATCAGGCGCTTGTACGAGTTGGTCGACGGGTTGGTGAAGGCGTTCAGGGCCTTGGCGTGCTTCAGGATGCCGCCGATGTACCACAGGGCCTCGTCGCTGAGGTCGGCGTACTTGTCACCGGCGAACAGCGGCTTGCCGTCTTTCCAGATCGACATGTTCACGTGCATACCGGTGCCGTTGTCGCCGGCGATCGGCTTCGGCATGAAGGTGGCCGATTTGCCGTAGGCGGCGGCGACCTGGTGGATGACGTACTTGTACTTCTGCAGCTCGTCGGCCTGCTTGGTCAGGCTGTCGAAGATCAGGCCAAGCTCGTGCTGGCACGACGCCACCTCGTGGTGGTGCTTGTCGACCTTCATGCCCATGCGCTTCATGGTCGACAGCATTTCGCCGCGGATGTCCTGAGCGTCGTCGATCGGCGGAACCGGGAAGTAGCCGCCCTTGACGCCGGGACGGTGGCCCATGTTGCCCATCTCGTAGTCGGTGTCGGTGTTCCAAGCGGCGTCGAGCGCGTCGACTTCGTATGACACCTTGTTCATCGTCATCGAGTATTTGACGTTGTCGAACAGGAAGAATTCAGCTTCCGGGCCCATGAAGGCCGCGTCGCCGATGCCCGAGGACTTCAGGTAGGCCTCGGCCTTTTCGGCGGTGCCGCGCGGATCGCGGTCGTAGGCTTCCATCGTGTCCGGCTCGACGACCGAGCAATGGATCGCCATCGTCTTCTCGGCGTAGAACGGATCCATGTAGGTCGAGGCCGCGTCGGGCATCAGTTTCATGTCGGACTGGTCGATCGACTTCCAGCCGGCGATGGATGAACCGTCGAACATGAAGCCTTCTTCCAGGAAGTCTTCGTCGACCTGGTCGGCCATGACGGTCACGTGTTGCAGCTTGCCGCGCGGATCGGTGAAGCGGATGTCGACGTATTCGACCTCTTCATCCTTGATCGTCTTGATAACGTCAGCGTTGCTCATTGTTTTTCCCTTGTCGTGGAACGGTATTCGGTTGTCTGAGATGTGTTGGGACGCGTCTTAAAGCGCGTCTTCCCCGGATTCGCCGGTCCGGATCCGGATCGCCTGTTCGATCGAAGAGACGAAGATCTTGCCATCACCGATCTTGTCGGTCTTGGCGGCGCCGATGATCGCTTCGATCGCGGCATCCACCTGGTCAGAGGCCAGAACGACCTCGATCTTCACCTTCGGCAGAAAGTCGACGACATATTCCGCACCACGGTAGAGCTCGGTATGCCCTTTCTGGCGACCGAACCCTTTGACCTCGATCACGGAAAGACCTTGCACTCCGATTTCCTGCAGGGCCTCCTTTACCTCATCAAGCTTGAATGGCTTGATGATCGCCTCGATCTTCTTCATGTGGTGCGACTCCCTAGATACCCTGCGGTCTGTGGTTCAAGATCATTTCTGTGGGACCCTCACAATTCGCGAGCGTGACAGCTTCGCCCGGCACGCAACGAAATTAAGGGTCGTGATTAAAATTTAGTCAATATGGTCATATTGGCGTCGGAAAAAGAAAGCAAGGAGGCGTCAAAAGATGGTCGAAACGATCACACCGATGCAAATGCGTGAACTTGAGGCAGATGCGATCTCCTCGGGGTTGACGACGGGGCGCGATCTGATGGAGCGCGCGGGTGCCGGGGTGGTCGACGCGATCCTTGCGAAATGGCCGACGAAGGCCGATGCGCCGCGGCGGGCGGTGGTTCTGTGCGGGCCGGGAAACAACGGCGGCGACGGCTTCGTGGTGGCGCGGCTGCTGCTGGAAAAGGGCTGGTCCGTGGCGGTTGGCTTTTACGGCGATGCGGCGAAGCTGCCGCCGGACGCGCGCGAAAATCACGACCGCTGGGCCGAGCTTGGGCCGGTCGTGCCCTTCCCGCCGCAAGACACCTACGAGCCGTTCCTCGCCGGTTTTGAACCCGGCGCGCTGCTGATCGACGCGCTGTTCGGGATCGGCCTGACGCGCCCGATCGCGTTCGACCTGTGCACCGCCGTGCTGGGCCTTGCGATCAACAACTTCGCAAACGACTGGAACATCGTCGCGGTCGACGTGCCCTCGGGGCTGGACGCCGAAACCGGCACGCTGCTGTGCGGCCCGCCGCCGCATCCGGGCGTCGCCACGGCGGCGGACCTGACCGTCACCTTTCATGCGCCCAAGACCGGCCACAAGCAGAACGAGGGGCCGGCGGTCTGCGGCGAATTGGTTGTCGCGGACATCGGGCTAGGTCCCGCCGCCTGACCGATCCAATCGCCGGAGTCCCGATGCCCGATCCCGACACACCGCCCGGCTTGGCCGAACGGCTGGCCAAGCAGCCCGAAGACCACAAATACGGCCACGGCCACGCCCTGATCCTGTGTGGCGGGCCGGGCCGGGGCGGCGCCGCGCGGATGGCGGCGCGGGGTGCGCTGCGGATCGGGGCCGGGCTGGTGACGCTTGGCGTTCCGCCCGCGGCGCAGCAAGAGAATGCGACCCGGCTTGATGCCATCATGCTGCGGCGCGTGGCCGACGCGGCGGCGCTGACAGAGCTGTTGCAGGACACGCGGCTGAACGCCGTCTGCATCGGCCCCGGGTTTGGCCTGTCGGACGATCACGCGGACCTTGTCGCGGCGGCGCTGGCGGCCAGTCGGGCCACGGTGCTGGACGCCGACGCGCTGACGCTTCTGTCGCGGGATGCGGACCTGTTTGGAACCCTGCACGACCGCTGCGTCCTGACACCCCACGCGGGCGAATTCGCGCGGCTGTTTCCCGACATCGCGGACCGTGTCGAGGACCGGGCAGAGGCCACCCGCGCCGCCGCCGCAAGGGCTGGCTGCACCGTGCTGCTGAAGGGCGCGGTGACCGTCATCGCCGATCCCGACGGAACGACGGCGACCCACCGCGCCGAGGGCGCGCATGCCGCGCCGTGGCTGGCGACGGCGGGGGCAGGGGACGTGCTGGCGGGTTTCATCGCCGGGCTTCTGGCGCGAGGCAATTCGCCGCGTCAGGCCGCCGAAGACGCCGCTTGGCTGCATGCCGCTTGCGCGCGCGCCTTCGGGCCGGGCCTGATCGCCGAGGATCTGCCCGACACGCTGCCACGGGTTTTCCGCACGCTGGGCCTATAGCCCCCGCAGGCTTCTTCTGTTTGTAAATATCCCCGCCGGAGGCTCCTGCCGCCGCAACGGGCGATGCCGTGTCAGGCGGAGCAGCTTGCCCCGCCAAGCACGCAGAACTTGGCGCAGTGCGGGTGGTTCAGCTGGACCGCGCCCTCGGCCTCTGCCAGCGTCTCGCCAAGCTCGAACTGCGCATCGTACGGCAGCAGGGTGCAGGCCACCACCGCCGGGCGCGCGGCGCCCTTGCGCTTTACCACCATCCGGCTGGAGGCGCACATCACCTGTTCGGGCGACTTGTGCAGGATGCCCCAGCAGGCGGTGGTGATCTCGGGCACCTCGACCTGTTCGTCCATCTCGGGAAACAGCACCGTCTGGCCCGGATCGGTGGCGGCGATGTCGAACCCGTGCCGGGCGTACAGCGCGGCATAGCCGTCGCGCGCGGCGGTCTCGGTCTCGTCCCACAGGGTGCGGCCCGCCACGGTCATCCGCGCGCCGATGTCGCGCAGCCATTCCATCCCCTCGACGGTCCGGTCGAAACTGCTGGTGCCGCGTTCCTCGTCGTGCTTGTCCGCAGACCAGTGGTCGACCGAGATTCGCAGCGTCAGCCGGTCGCCGTAGTCCGCCACCAGCGCGCGAAGCCCGTCCTGCACCCGGGGGCGCATCATCGGACGCATCGCGTTGGTCAGGATCAAAACCTCGTAGCCGCGCGCCAGCGACCGGCGGGCCATTTCGATCATCTCGGGGTTCATGAACGGCTCGCCGCCGGTGAACCCGATCTCGCGCGCTTTCCAATCGCGGTCTTCCAACTGGTCGAGATACTCTGACACCTCGTCCGCCGTGATGTAGACCAGCCGGTCGTTCTCGGGCGAGCTTTCGATATAGCAGTTGGCGCACTCGATGTTGCACAGCGTGCCGGTGTTGAACCACAGCGTCTGCGGATCGGACAGCGGCACCGAGGCGCGCGTCTCTCCCTTCGCGGTCACGAAGGGGTCCGAGAATTTCACATGTTGTCCGGTGTCGGTCGCGTGGTCTTTCATTCGTTGCCCATTCCATTTCCGCGCGTTCGCGTCTCGCGACAGCCTAGTCCCCCATCAAACCGTCGAAAACCCGCGCATTTGGTGCATGTCGCGGTTGTGATGCCGCATCCTGGCGCTAGACTTGGCGGGAACTTGTGATAAATCCAGCGCCGTTAGCGCTAACCAAATCCCGGAAAGGTCGCTCATGGTCTCCCGCGTCATCCCTGTGGATCCCTTCGATCTTGTCATCTTCGGCGGCACCGGCGATCTGGCCCGCCGCAAGATCCTTCCTGGCCTGTACCGCCGCTTCTGGGCCGGTCAGATGCCCGAGGACGCCCGCATCGTCGGCTGCTCGCGCCACGAAATGTCCGACGCCGAGTACCGCGAGGAAGTGCGCGGCGCGATCCAGGAATTCGCCATCGAAGGCAAGGAGGACGCCGAGAAGGTGGATGCCTTCCTTGAGATCATCAGCTTCGTCGCGGTGGACGCCACCGGCGACAAGGGCTGGAAGGAACTGGCCAAGAAGGTCCGCGACGAGGTCGTCAATGCCTTCTACTTCTCGGTCGGTCCCAGCCTGTTCGGCGATCTGGCCGAGCGCCTGCACAAATACAAGATGGCCGGCCAGGACACCCGGATCGTTGTCGAGAAGCCGTTCGGCCACGACCTGAAAAGCGCGCAGGATCTGAACGCGACGCTGCGCAAGTATTTCGCCGAAGAACAGATCTACCGGATCGACCACTATCTGGGCAAAGAGACGGTGCAGAATCTGATGGCCGTCCGCTTCGGCAACGTCCTGTTCGAGCCGCTGTGGAACGCTTTGTACGTCGATCACATCCAGATCACCGTGGCCGAGACCGTGGGTGTCGGCGGGCGCGGCAGCTATTACGACAAGTCCGGCGCGATGCGGGACATGGTGCAGAACCACCTGATGCAGCTTCTGTGCCTGATCGCGATGGA
This sequence comes from Maritimibacter sp., assembly GCA_002701395.1. GTDB lineage: Bacteria > Pseudomonadota > Alphaproteobacteria > Rhodobacterales > Rhodobacteraceae > Psychromarinibacter > Psychromarinibacter halotolerans. The sequence continues at coordinate 161,072 of NZVC01000029.1, forward strand.
GCCGCCGCACCACTTTGAGCCGGACGCGGTGCGCGACGAGAAGTTGAAGGTGATCCGCGCGCTGGATCCGGTCCAGCCCGAGGACCTTGTGCGCGGCCAGTACGAAGGCGACGACAAGGTCGCCAGCTACTTCGACGATGTCGAAGATCCGGGCTCGATCACCGAAAGCTTCATCGCGATGAAGCTGCACATCTCGAACTGGCGCTGGAAAGGCACGCCGATCTACGTGCGGACCGGCAAGCGCCTGAAGGCGCGGGCGTCGGAGATCGCGGTGGTGTTCAAGCACCCGCCGCACTCGATCTTCGGCGAGAAGGCTAACGAACGGCGCGGCAACGTGCTGGTGATCCGGCTTCAGCCGAACGAGGGGATGAACCTTCGCGTGACCATCAAGGAACCGGGGCCGGGCGGGATGCGCCTGATCGAGGTGCCGCTGGACATGTCCTTCGCCGACGCGTTGGGGCCGGACGCGGGCGACGTGGCGGATGCCTACGAACGCCTGATCATGGACGTGATCCGGGGCAACCAGACGCTGTTCATGCGCGGCGACGAGGTCGAGGCCGCGTGGGCATGGGCCGACCCGATCATCGCGTCGTGGGAAGAGTCGGGCGAGCGGCCCAAGTCTTACGCCCCCGGATCGACCGGACCGGAAGAGGCGCTGATGCTGCTGTACCGCGAGGGACGCCGCTGGCGGGACGTGAAGGCATGAACGTCGTCGAATATGCCGACCGCGAGATGATGATGATCGATCTCGCGAACAAGCTGGCCGGGGAATTGAACAGCCATCTGATGCACGAGGACACGGCGACCCTTGCCGTGCCCGGCGGCACGACGCCCGGTCCGATCTTCGACGATCTTTGCGCGGCGCGACTGGACTGGGGCCGGGTGAAGGTGATGCTGACCGATGAACGCTGGGTGCCCGGCGACAGCCCCCGGTCAAACACCAAGCTGATCCGCGAACGGCTGCTGGTCAGCCGCGCGTCCTCGGCCACCTACGTGCCGCTGTACGCAGACGCGCCCGAGCCCGAAGACAAGCTGGACGCCCTGCGCGACAGCGTCGCCGCGGCGCTGCCGATCACGGTCCTGCTGCTGGGCATGGGCGACGACATGCACACCGCGTCGCTGTTCCCGCATGGCGACGGTCTGGCCGAGGCGCTGGCCCCCGACGCGCCCGTGCTTCTGCCGGTCCGGACCCCGGATCAGCCCGAGGCCCGCGTCACCCTGTCGGCCCGCGTCCTGAAGGATGCGATGTCGACCCATATCGTCATCACCGGCGCCAAGAAGCGCGAGGCGCTGGAACGCGCCCGGAAAGAGCGCGACCCGATGGCCGCCCCGGTGATTTCCATCCTTCCCGAAGCCACGGTCCATTGGGCAGAGTAAAACTGGGCGGAGTACCAACGATGTTCGAAGACCTGAAATCCCATCTGGCGACCGTGAAGGACCGTCAGATCCTGTCCCTGTTCGACGATGCCGACCGGGCCGAAACCTTTTCGGCCACCGCGCTTGGCATGTTGTTCGACTACTCGAAGACCAACATCGACCTGCACACCCGCGACCTTCTGCTGGCGCTGGCCGACCAGCGCGGCGTGGCCGAGCGGCGCGAGGCGATGTTCACCGGCGCCAAGATCAACGAGACCGAAGGCCGGGCGGTGCTGCACACCGCGCTGCGCAATCCCGACGGCTCGGTGACGGTTGACGGCGAGGACGTGATGCCCGGCGTGCGCGAAACCCTGTCGCGGATGGAAGCCTTTGCCTCTGACCTGCGCGGCGGCGGCTTCACGACGCCTGCGGGCAAGCGGTTCACCGACGTGATCAACATCGGCATCGGCGGGTCCGACCTTGGCCCCGCGATGGCGGTTCTGGCGCTGGCGCCCTACGGCGACGGGGCGCGCTGCCATTTCGTGTCGAACGTCGACGGCGCGCATATCCACGACGTCACGGCGGGGCTTGATCCCGAGACGACGCTGGTGATCGTCGCGTCCAAGACCTTCACCACCATCGAGACGATGACCAACGCCAAGACCGCCCGCGACTGGATCGCGGCGGCGGTGGGCGAGGACGCCGCAGGCGGCCATTTCGCGGCGCTGTCGTCGAACCTTGAGAAAACCGCCGACTTCGGCATCGACGAAAGCCGCGTGTTCGGATTCGAGGACTGGGTCGGTGGCCGCTATTCCATGTGGGGGCCGATCGGCCTGTCGCTGATGATCGCGGTCGGGCCGGACGACTTCCGCGAGTTCCTTGCCGGCGGCGCCGCGATGGACGATCACTTCCGCACCGCAGAGGGCGCGGACAACATCCCCTTGATGCTGGCGCTGGTCGGCATCTGGCACAACCAGGTGTGCGACCACGCGACCCGCGCGGTGCTGCCGTATGACCAGCGCCTGTCGCGGCTGCCCGCGTACCTGCAACAGCTGGAAATGGAATCGAACGGCAAGTCGGTTTCGATGGACGGCGCGCGGCTGGATTACAATTCTGGCCCCGTGGTCTGGGGCGAGCCGGGCACCAACGGCCAGCACGCCTTTTACCAGCTGATCCATCAGGGCACGCGGGTGATCCCCTGCGAATTCATGGTGGCGGCGAAGGGGCACGAGCCGAAGCTCGGCCACCAGCACCAACTGCTGATGGCCAACTGCCTTGCCCAGTCCGAGGCGCTGATGCGCGGCCGGTCGCTGGAGGAGGCAACCGGCAAGGTCGCGGGCAAGTTCGAGGGCGCCGAACTGGAACGTCAGGCGCGGCACCGGGTGTTCGAGGGCAACCGCCCGTCGACCACGCTGGTCTATCCGCTGCTGACGCCGAAGACGCTGGGCCAGATCATCGCACTGTACGAGCATCGCGTCTTCGTGGAAGGCGTGATCCTTGGCATCAACTCGTTCGACCAGTGGGGCGTCGAACTGGGCAAGGAACTTGCCACCGCGCTGGGGCCCATCGTGGCGGGCGAGGAAAGCGCCGATGGCAAGGATGGCTCGACCCGGCAACTCGTGAATTACATACACCGATACGCCAACTGAACCGGGCCGAGCCCATCCCGAGCGGTGGCGGACAGGTCCGCCGGGCCGTCGGGAACGACGCATGGCGCGGGACCAGAACACGGTCCCAGCTTTGCGTCTCGGTTGGAAACACGGGGCGGTTGTCGGAAAAGTTTCATTCCCGACACATCTTTTGCCAAGGGTCCGGCGGCAAGCCGCTGAAATCGTTCAATGTCATTTGCGGGCTTCCGCCGGGCTGGTCGCGAACCCGTGAATTGCGCGAATGTGCCTTGCAAACGCATTGAAATGTTTGGATGATCCAGCCCGCTTGCGGACCGGGGGAACGACGACAGTGAAGGCCGATCTACATCCAAGACAGGGCGCGCGACTTGCGGCGCTGTCGGCCTATGACATTCTCGACACGCCGCCCGAGGACGCCTTTTCAGAGGTCGTCGGGCTTGTCTCGCGCATCTGCGACATGCCGGTCGCGCTGGTCTCGCTGGTCGAAGAGCACCGCCAATGGTTCAAGGCGCGCATGGGTCTGGACGCCACCGAAACCCCGATTGAACAGTCGATCTGTGCCCACGCGATCCTTGGCGACAGCGTTCTTGAGATCGAGGACACGCGAACCGATCCGCGCAGTGCGGACAACCCGCTGTGCATGGGCGACCGCGCGTTCCGGTTCTACGCCGGGGCGCCGCTGATCACGCCGGACGGCTTGCCGCTGGGGTCGCTGTGCGTGCTGGACTATCGGCCCCGCAAGCTGACCAACGTGCAACGCGAAATGCTCGAGGTGATGGCGAAGCAGGTGATGGCGCAGCTTGACCTGCGGCTGTCGCTGCGGACGGCCGACACGCTGCGCCGCGAGATCGACCACCGGGTGAAGAACTCGCTTCAGTCGCTGGCGGCGGTGGCGCGGTTCGAGGCGCGGCGTTCGAAAAGCGACGATGCGAAGCAGGCGCTGGAACGGGTCGGGCGCCGGATCGGGTCGGTCGCGGTGGTGCACGAACAGCTGTACCGCACCGGCACCGACCACACGGTCGCGCTGGACGCTTATCTAGAGAACCTTGCCCGCCACCTGGCCGAGATCGCGCCGGAAGGCATCGCCGTGTCGGGCGAGGCTCCGGCGATCCAGATCGCATCGGCGGATGCGGCGATGGTGGGGGTGCTGTTCAACGAGACGGCGGCGAACGCTTTCAAGCACGCCTTCCCCGGCGAGCGGGTCGGCCACATCCGCTATCACGCGGAACAGCTGCCGGACGGTCAGATCAGGTTCTCGTGCGAGGACGACGGCGTCGGCCTGCCGGACGAAGCCGACACACAGGACGGGCTGGGCACGATGCTTGGCGAGGTCATCAGCCTTGAACTGGACGGAATGCTGGACGTGACGCGTCTGGATCAGGGCGTGCGGATCAGCCTGGATTTCACGCCGAAAGAGCCGGGGTAGGGCGGTTCGGTGTCTCGGTGCGCATGAATGCGTGCCATACGGTTTGGTGGGGTTTCGTTACGTTGGTGCGCATGAATGCGTGCGTTACGGTTTGGTGGGATGTCGTTACGTCGGTGCGCGTGAATGTGTACCTTACGGTTTGGTGGGGTGTCGCTACGTCGGTGCGCATGAATGCGTGTCCCACGGTTTGGTTGGACGTCGCCATGTTGGTGCGCATGAATGCGCACCCTACGGGTTGGTTGAACGTCGTCACGTAGGGTGCGCATTCATGCGCACCGGCACCCCGACCGGACAAGACAAACGCCACCACGAGGCCCCCGTAGGGTGCGCATTCATGCGCACCGACGACCCAAACCCACCGAAATATCAAGAAATTCTGGAGCGGGTGAAGGGAATCGAACCCTCGTCTTAAGCTTGGGAAGCTCCTGCTCTACCATTGAGCTACACCCGCCCGGGTGCACGGGAGATAGCCGCTGCCGGCTGGTCCGTCAATGGGCCACAGCGGGCGCGACAGGCACCGGCGCGGCGGCCCACGTCACCGTGATCGCCGCTGCCTTGCCAAACCGGGACGGCGACCGAATATCACCCCCCATGACCAGAACCCACGCCCCCCGTATCGCCCTGAACCGACGTCATTTTCTGGCCGCCACCGGCGCCGCGCTCGCCGCGCCGTCGGTCGCGCGCGCGCAGGGGTTTCGCGACCTGGCGGCGGACCATGCCGACCGGCTGCATTCGATCGTCGTGCGCCGCGACGATGAGGAAATCTTCGCCCAAAGCTGGGGCGGGCGCGGTCTGGACGGGATCGCCAACGTCAAGTCGGTGTCGAAAACGCTGATGGCGCTGCTGACCGGCATCGCCATCGACCGTGGCGTGATCGAGGGCACCGACGCGCGGGTCCTGCCGCTGCTGGGCCGCCCCGAGACCGGGGACGCCCGCGACGACCTGACCATCGACCACCTGCTGACCATGCGGACCGGGCTGGAAAGCGTGTCGGGCGGCAACTACGGCGCATGGGTCGCCAGCGGCAACTGGGTCGACACCGCGCTGGAGCAGGACCTCGTCGGCACGCCCGGCGGGCGGTTCATCTATTCGACCGGAGGCTGGCACGTGCTTGGCGCGCTGCTGTCGCAGGTGACGGGGCAGAACCTGCTGTCGCTGACGCGCGACTGGCTGGGCGCGCCGATGGGGATCGATTTTGCGCCTTGGGTGCAGGACCCACAGGGGCGGTATCTTGGCGGCAACGACATGGCGCTGTCGCCGCGCGGGCTGGCGCGGATCGGACAGATGGCGGTCGATGACGGCCAATGGCAGGACAAGACCGTGGTGTCCGAGGGCTGGCTGGACACCAGCTGGGAGCCGCGCACCCGCTCGCCGTTCTCGGGCGACCAATACGGCTATGGCTGGTTCCTGACCCGGATGGACGGCGCCGACACCGCCTATGCCCGGGGCTACGGCGGGCAGATGCTGGCGGTGATCCCGTCGCGGCGGATGGTGATCGCCATCACCTCGGACCCGTCGCAGCCAGCCCGGTCGGAGGGCTACTTCGGCGACCTGCGGCAACTGGCCGAGGCCATCGCCGCCGAGGTCTAGCCGCGCCGCCTGCGCCGCCGCCCGCCGTCTTCGCCGCCGCCGGTGTTGAAGCTGACATCGGGCAGGGGCGCGACACCGGAGAGATGCGGAAACGGGTCGGTGGCGTGCGGGATCGCGTTGGCAGCGACGAAATGTTCCTGAAACCGCGGCTCGATCGCGGTCTCGACCTTGTGGATCTGGTGCACGCGCCGTTCGATCTCGGCCCGCGCGGCGCGGTTGCATAGGGCGATCCGCGCCCCGGTTCCGGCCGCGTTCCCGGCCGAGGTCACGCGGTCCAGCGCGCAGTCGGGGATCATCCCCAAGACCATCGCGTGCTTGGGCGAGATATGCGCCCCGAACGCGCCCGCCAGCACCACGCGGTCCACCGTGTCGGTGTCCAGCTCGTCCATCAGCAGCCGCGCGCCCGCGTACAGCGCCGACTTGGCCAGCTGGATCGCGCGGATGTCGCTTTGCGTGACGCTGATCAGCGGGCCGCCGTCGGCACGGCCGTCGTGCAGCACATAGGCGTGCGTGCGCCCTTCGGCGATGCAGCGGTCGGTGCCGGTCTGCACGGCGGACCCGATCAGCCCGCGCGCGTCCAGCACGCCCGCCATGCGCATTTCGGCCACCGCCTCGATGATGCCCGAGCCGCAGATGCCGGTGATCCCGCTGGCGGCGGTCTGCGCGGCAAAGCCGTCTTCGTCGGACCACAGATCGCACCCGATGATGCGAAAGCGCGGTTCCTTGGTGACCGGGTCGATCTCGACCCGCTCGATGGCGCCGGGGGCGGCGCGCTGGCCGGAACTGATCTGCGCGCCCTCGAAGGCGGGGCCGGTGGGCGAGGAACAGGCCAGCACCCGGCGCTTGTCGCCCAGCTGGATCTCGGCGTTGGTGCCGACGTCGACGATCAGCACGAGGTCCTCGGAGGCCCACGGTTCCTCGGCCAGCGCGACGGCGGCGGCATCGGCCCCGACATGGCCCGCGATGCAGGGCAGCAGGTACACGCGGGCGGCGGGGTTCAGGCCGCTTAGGTCCAGTTCGGCGGCGTCCAGCGACAGCGAGTCCGAGGTGGCCAACGCGAAGGGGGCCTGTCCCAGTTCCACCGGGTCGAGCCCCACCAGCAGGTGGTGCATCACCGGGTTGCACACCAGAACGCATTCCATGATCTGCGAGGGCTCGATGCTGCCTTCGGCGGCGATCTCGGTCACCAGACGATTGATCGCGTCGCGCACGGCCTTGGTCATCTCGGCCGCGCCGTCGGCGTTCATCATCGCGTAGGAGACCCGGCTCATCAGGTCCTCGCCAAAGCGGATCTGCGGGTTCATCACGCCCGCGCTGGCGATCACCTCGCCGTTGCGCAGGTCGCACAGATGCGCCGCGATGGTGGTGGAGCCAAGGTCGATGGCCAGACCGTACAGCCGCCCGTCCCAGAAGCCGGGCCACAGGTCGAGAATGCGCTCGCCCGCGTCGGCATGGCCCCGGTGCAGCGCGACGGTGACCTGCCAGCCCCCCTTGCGCAGCGCGGGTTGCAGCTTGGACAGGACGGGCAGCGGGACGGTCAGCCCCTCGGTCCCGATCTGCCACTGGTCGGCCAGCGCGCGTTTCAGCCGTTCAAGGTCGCCCGAGGGTTCGTGCATGTCCGGCTCGGTCACCTCGACAAGGTACAGCCGGGTTGCCGGGTCCATCGTGATGTTGCGCACCGCGGCCGCCTTGCGGACCACCTGCTTGTGCACCTGACTTTCCGGCGGCACGTCGATCACCACGTCGGACAGGATCTGCGCCTGACAGCCAAGGCGGCGGCCTTCCTTCAGGCCGCGCACCCGGTCATAGCGTTCTTCCACCGCGTTCCAGTCCGACAGAGCGTCGGGTTTCACCGTGACGCCATGTTTGGAGAATTCGCCGTAGGACGGGTTCACCTGACATTTCGAGCAAATGCCACGCCCGCCGCAGACCGAATCCAGGTCGACCCCAAGCTGGCGCGCGGCGGTCAGGACAGGGGTGCCCGCGGGCACGCGGCCGCGCTTGCCGGACGGAGTGAAGATGACGAGCGGATCCATGATCGCCTTTGCCGGTTGCCTCGTGCGGGCCGAGCATAACGTGCTGACGGATAATGGATAGCCGGGGCGTGGACGGGGCGGGCGAGAATATCCGACCGCCCCGGTCCGGATTGCGACTAGCGTAGGGCGCCCGCGGCCTGCAGCGCCTCGTACTTTTCTTGGTCCCACCACCAGTAATCGGTGCCCCGGTCGTATTCGGGCTTGGTCTCGGGTTTGCCGAACACGTCCCAGTAGGCCATCCAATGCGTGCCCTTGTACCAGTTCGGCACCCAGATGTGCTTGGCGCGCAGGACCCGGTCCAGCGCCTTCACCCGCGCGGTCATCGAGGGCAGGTCTTCGGCGCCGATGATCTCTTCGATCAGCGCGTCGACCACCGGGTCCGAGACACCGGCAAGGTTCAGCGTACCGGGCTGTTCCGCCCCGCGCGACCCGAAGATGGTGCGCAGTTCGACCGAGGGGCGCAGCGGCAGCACGATCCGGGCGATCATGATGTCGAAGTCGAAGTTCTGTTGCCGCTCGACCTCTTGCGCGGAATCGACGCGGGTATAGACGGCGTCGATGCCCACCCGCTTCATGTTCTCGATGAACGGCAGGATGATCCGTTCGAACGATGCGCTGTCGGAAATGAACTCGACCCGCAGCGGGTCGCCTTCGGCGTTGGTCCGGATGCCGTCGGCGCCCACGGTCCAGCCGGCGTCGTCCAGCAGGGCCGAGGCGGCGCGGTTCGCGCTGCGTTCCAGCTGGCGCTCGCCCGAATAGACCGGGGGCGAGGCCGCCGGATCGGTGAACACGGTGTCGGGCAACTGATCGCGGAACGGTTCCAGCACCGCCAGTTCGTCGCCCTCGGGCAGACCCTCGGCCTGCAGGTCCGAGTTTTCCCAGAAGCTGTCGGAGCGTTCGTACAGGCCGTAGAACAGCGTCTGGTTGGTCCATTCGAAGTTGAACATCATGCCGATGGCTTCGCGGACGCGGACGTCCTGAAACACCGGGCGGCGCAGGTTCATGTAGAACCCCTGTGCGCCGGACGAGCGTCCGTCGGGGATCGTCTCCATCTTCACCCAGCCGTTGTCGATGGCGGGGAAGTCATACGAGGTCGCCCAGATCGACGAGGTGAATTCCTCTTGCAGCAGGTATTCGCCCGCCTTGAATGCCTCGAACTGGGCGGTGCGGTCGGCGAAGTATTCGTAGGTGTAGCAGTCGAAGTTGTCCTTGCCGACGATGACGGGAAGACCTTCGCCCCAATAGTCGGGGTCCTTGCAGTAGGTGATCGTGCGGCCCGGGCTGACGCTGTCCACGCGGAACCGGCCCGAGGACACCGGCGGGTCGAGGGTGGAGTCGTCGAACGGGACGTCGGCGTAGTAATGCTCTGCAAGGATCGGCATTTCGGCGGCCATCGCGGGAAGATCGCGGGTGGCCGCGCCGTCGGCGAAGGTGAACTTCACGGTGTGCGCATCCAGCGCCTCGGCGCTTTCGATGTCTTCGAACAGGATGCGGTAATAGGGTTCGGCCTGCGTCTTGAACATCTCGAGCGAGAAAACGACATCCGATGCCTCGATCGGCGCGCCGTCCGAATAGCGCGCTTCGGGGCGCATGGTGAAGGTCGCCCAGCTGCGGTCCTCGGGGTACTCGACGCTTTCGGCGACCAGCGGGTAGTACGAGGCCGGTTCGTCCCATGACTGCACCATCAGGCTGTCGTGCAGCCGTTCCAACCCCTGCGCCGATTCCCCCTTCAGAATGAACATGTTGAGGCTGTCGAAGGTGTTCGACGCCAGCGTGCCCCGGAAGGTCATGGTGCCGCCCTGCGGCGCGTCCGGGTTCACGTAGTCGAAATAGGGGAAGTCCGCCGGGTACTTCAGGTCTCCGAACGGGGACAGCCCGTGCGAGACGGTGGTGTCCTGCGCCTGTGCCGCAAGGGGCAGGGCGAGGACGAGGGCGGGGGCGAGTGCGGCGAGAAGCGCCGGGCGCGATCTGGTCATGAGGCTCCCTGGTGTCCTTGTGTTTCGCCGGAGTGTAACGGGTTTCGCACCACGGGGAAGCCGGTCGCGCTGTCACGTTTGGCGGAGGTCGCGCGGGACGGGGGCTCTGCCCCCATCGCCTTCGGCGATTCCCCCGGGATATTTCCGGACAGAAGAAGCCGGATCAGTCGCCGCGTCCGGCGTCGACCTCGCGCAGGATCGCGGCGGCGCGGCGGGCGCGTTGCAGGGCGGTCAGGTGGCACAGCGCGGCGTACAGCCCAAGGCCCCACGGCAGCACCCAGTCCCACGGCAGCACCCCGGCCAGAACCATCAGGACGCAGGTGTAGATGATCCGTTCCAGCCGTTCGAACGCGTCGGGCCACGCGGTGTTGGACACCGGCGTTTCGATCGCGGTGCGGGCCTTGGCGTAGCTGGTGATCATCGCGCCCGAGAACCCCAGCAGCACCAGCGCCCAGTGGCCGGAGACCCAGCCGATGGCGAGGGCCACGACCAGTTCCTGATAGCGGTCGACCATCGCGTCGAAATAGCCGCCCAGCTTGCTGGACAGTCCGGTCTGCCGCGCCACCGCGCCGTCCAGCGCGTCGAACACGAAGGTGCAGGCCAGCGTCAGCCCGTAGATCCAGTGCGATTGGTGCCAGAGATAGGCCGCCGAGGCGATGACGATCAGCACAAGGCCCGCCGCCGTCACTTGGTTCGGGGTGAACCCGGCGCGGGCGAGGGGGCGCGCCAGCGATTCCCACATCGGGTCGATCACGTCTTTCATCAGCCCGTCGATCATGCCGTGCCCCGCCGTTTGTAAAGTTTCACCAGCGCCTTGCGGATGTGTTTGAGGTCGTCGTAGCGGCGCGCCATCAGGTCGCGCTGCTGCGGGTCGGGTTCGATCACCGGCGCGGCGCTGTGGCCCAGCGTGGCGGCGGCGTCCCAGACGGTGGCCGACCATCCCATCGCGGGGGCCGCCATCGCCGCCGCGCCGCGCATCCCGGCATAGGCCGTGTCGCGCACCTGCACCGGGCGGTCCAATGCGGCGGCCAGCGCGCGCACAAGGTGCGGGTTCGCCACGGCGCCGCCTACCAGTGGCAGCGGCCCGTCGGTGCGCGCGCCGCGTTCCTTGCTGACAAGGTCCCAGACCCAGCGGGTGTTCAGCGCGACGCCCTCGGTCACTGCGCGTTTCAGCTCGGGCGGGCCGTGGCGCAGGTTCAGGCCGTGGAACGCGCCGCGCAGCCGTTCCTCGTCTGCGGGCACGCGTTCGCCCGCCAGCCACGGCAGGAAATACGGATCGTCCGGCGCGGGGGCGCCGATCTCGCGGTAGAAGGTGTCCAGCGCCGCGTCGTCGTCGGGCTGGCCGAAGGCGCGGGCCAGCCACGCCATCGCCGATCCCGCGACCTCTTGCGTGGCGATCAGAAGGGGGCGGTGGTCGATGGACGCGGTGATGGTGGCGTAGCTGGCGAAGGCGTTCAGCACGCGGCGGTCGAAGAAGCCCGACACCCAAGACGAGGTCGACACGCACAGGTGCAGCGCCCCGTCCGCGACGGCGCCGGACCCGATAGCGGTGACGCTGACGTCGCCGCCGCCGCCCAGCACCGGGGTGCCGGGGCGCAGGCCAAGCTGTCCCGCCGCCTGCGCCGTCAGCCCCTCGACCACCGAGGCGCCGTCGACGATGCGGGGCAGCCGATCCAGCGGGATGCCGTAGTGCGCGGCCAATTGCGGCGACCAGCCTTCGCGCCCGCGCCGTGTGTCCATCAGCCATGTCAGGTTGGCGCTGTCGGCGGTGGTCGTCACCTCGCCGGTGGCGCGCAGGATCAGCCAGTCCTTCACGTCCAGCAGATGCGCGGTGCGGGCGTAGATCTCTGGCTCGTTCGCGGCGACCCACAGCATCTTGCCGGGCGGGTCCATGCCGTTGTGCGAGGGCGCGCCGTTCGCCAGCCGGATCGAGCGGGCAAGGAAGCGCGCGCCGTAGCCCGCGACCTTCGGAAAGCCGCCGGTCTTGCCCCGGATCAGCGCCGCCGAGCGTTTGTCCAGCCAGACCATCGCCGGGCGCAGCGGATGCCCCGCATCATCGGCGCAGACCAGCCCGCACATCTGAGCGGCGAACACCACCGCGCCGGTGCGGGCGGGCAGGTCGGGGATCTCGGCCCCCAGCCGGGCGATGCCGCGGGCCAGCGCGGCCCACCAGTCCTCGGGGCGTTGTTCGGCGCGGCTTTGCGCGGGAAGGTGCAGCGGATAGCGTTCCGTGACGGCGGCGACGACCGTCAGGTCCGGCCCGACGGCCCCGATCTTGACGCCCGAAGTGCCGAAATCGGCGGCAAGGATCAGGTCGGGGTCGGTCACGCGCGTCGATGTCCTGCTGGGAACTGCGCGATTGGGGTGCCACGCGGTCACGCGTTTGGCAACACCCGGGCTTGCAATCCCCGCACGGCTTGCCGAAAGGAAAGACATGAAGCCGATGGATATTGTCTATACGTGGGTCGACGACAGCTTTCCGGGATACCTGGAAGAGCTGAACCGCTATGCGGACGATCCGCGCGATTTGAACCCGAACCGCACTCGCGACAACCTTGAGGTCGTGCGCTTTTCATTGCGGTCGGTGGCGCGCAACTGCCCGTGGGTGCGGCGCATCCATTTCGTCACCTGCCGCCCGCAGGTGCCGGCGTGGCTGGATGCGGATCACCCGATGATCAACGTGGTGCATCATGACCGGCTGATGGATCGGAAGATCCTTCCGACTTATAATTCCTTTTGCATTGTCAGTCACCTGCATCTGATACCTGATGTGACGGATCAATTCGTCTACATGGAAGATGACATGCTGGCGATGGCGCCGGGCATGGCGGACGCGCTGTTCGCCGCCGACGGGCGGCCGCAGGCGCATCTGCAGCCAAAGCCGATCCGGCAGGACCTTGATCCGGCCAAGGATAGCCCGTGGAACCTTGCGCTGGCTACCGCCGACCGGGCGCTTGCGGCGCGGTTTGGCGGCGGCCAAGGGCGGCGGCACATCATCCACGGCCCGCAGGTGATGGACGTGGCGAACAGTCGCGCAATGTGCGACGCCTTCGCCGCCGAGATCGCCACGACCCGTGCGTCGCGGTTCCGGGGCGGTGACAACGTCCCGCCCGAGGTGCTGAACCAGCACCACGGGATCGAAACAGGCGCTTTTGCCGAAGCGCCGTGGAGCTTGAGTAACGATCTGCAAGGCTATGTTTCGATTGAGAACTTCGCGCCGTGGACTTGGTGGCAGCTAAAGCGGATCAACGCACGCAAGCCCTTGTCGATCACGCTGAACGACAGCTTTGGCGACCGTCCGAACCCGCGCGTGGTGGCGATGGTGCGGGCGCAGCTGGACCGCTGGTTCCCCGATCCCGCGCCGTGGGAGCGCGATGCCTGACCTTCCGGCCATTGCGCCGGGGGCCGGATTTTCCTAGAAAATTCCGTGAAGCACGGTCTTTTTCGAAGATCGTGAGGATCAGGGTTTTCCAGAAAATCCTGCGACGTCCAGACGGGAGCGTCCGCAATGGATCAATCACCTGCACAGGTGCCGACGGGCGGCCGCAAGGCCGGGATTTCGCCGCAGGCGCGGCGCCACAACGAGATGCGCAAGGCCGCCATCGCCGCGCATCCCGATCTTGCGCGCGTGTCGGGGGCCCAGCCGTGGACGGTGCTGGCGCTGCCGGTGCTGCTGGCGCTGCATTGGGGCATCGCATGGGCGGTGTCGGACGCGGCGCTTTGGGTGATCTTTCTTGCGGCCTTCGTGCCCGGACAGTTGCTGATCCACTCTGCGGGCGGTCTGGTGCACGAGACCGCGCACAAGCTGATCTTTCGGGGCAACCGCGCCAAGCTGGGCTTCGACATGGGGCTGGAGTGGATTCTTGGCAGTTATGGCAAGCAACTGATCTACCAGCACGAACACATCACCAGCCACCATCCCTATATCGGCGACTACGAACGGGACTACGAGCACGAGGACATCTGCGCCTTCCAAAGCCGGATGATGCTGCGGTCCGAGAACCCGCGTTTGCAGCACCTGCTGACCGGGCTGACCCTGCTGGTGCACCTGCTGCCGCTGGGGCCGATCATCGGGGATGAGATCTTTCCGCGGCTGAACGCGTGGCTGACGGGCCGCCCGCAAAAGGACCCGGAGCGCCATGTCGAAGCGACAAGCGCGCCGTTGTGGCAAAAGCGGCTGTTCATCGGCGTGTCGCTGGCGTCGAACCTGACGCTGCTGGCGCTGTTCGGGCCGTGGGCCTTGTTGTATCACCTGTGGTCGCTGTCGCTGTTCCTTGGCAAGTTCGGGATCTGGAACCTTGGCCAGTCGCTGAGCGAGCACGAGGGCACCGACGAGACGGCGCCGACCCGGTCGCGCTATGGCCCGATTAACTGGCTGCTGTTCAACACCGGCTATCACAACGAACACCACACTTTCCCGAATGTCGCGTGGTCGCGGCTGCCCGAGCTGAAACGGCAGGCGCCCGAGGTGTTCACCGAAACGGCGGACAAGACGTATTTCGGGTACTGGCTGGACCACGTCCGGGGCGATTTCACCGCAAGCCGCCGGACGCCGCTGCATGACACCGACAATACCGCGCGCTGTGCAGGTCGGGCTGACGCGGGTGTCCGGGGCGCCTAGCGCGCGGACAGGATGTCTTCGTACAAATGCAGGTACGCGGGGCCGACCCGCGCCACGTCATAGCGGTCGGCGGCGGCGGCGGCCCAGTCCCTGACGGCCTGTGGCGGGCTTGCCATCGCGATGACCTTGTCGGCCAGCGCCTTGGGATCGTTGGGCGGCACCAGCAGCGCCGTGCCGGGCCCCGTCAGGACCGAAGCATAGCCGGCATTCGCCGCCGCCACCGGCAGGCAACCGGCGGCCATCGCTTCCAGCAGGATCAGTCCGAAGCTTTCGCCATACGGCGCGGGGGCCAGCAGGATATCGGCCCGTCCCAGCAGCGCGCGCGCCTGCGCGTCGTCGGGCCGCCCCAGCACGGTGACGCGGTCGGATCGGGCGGCGTCTGCCTGCGCCCGCATCGGTCCGTCGCCCGCGATGCAGAGCCGGGCGTGGGGCAGCGCCTTGGCGATCAGGGCCCACGCGGCCAAGGCCACGTCCAGCCCCTTGCGCGGTTCCAGCCGCCCAAGAAAGGCGATCTCGAGCGGACCGGCGCGGCGCGGCTGCGCGGCGGCGGCCCAGTCGGACAGGTCGATCGTGGGGGGAAGGATCGTCGGCTCCAGCGTCGGCAGCACCCGGCGCAGCATCTCAAGCGGGGCGTCGGACGGCACGACGACGCGGTCGCAGGCGGGCAGGATGCGCGTGGCGGCAGAGCGGATGAAGCGGTCGGTCAGCCCGCGTGCGTTCGGGGCGGGCAGGGTGGCATGGACCGTCGCCACCGAGGGAAGCCGCAGGCGGGACCAAAGCTGGCTGGTGACGAAGGGCGTCCACGGGGTGTGCATGTGCACCACGTCCGCGCCCCAGTCCCGCAGGTCGCGGGTGGCGGCCGCCAAGGCGCGGGGGGCGGCGAAGGACAGCTCGAACTCGGTCCCGTGCGCACCGATCAGGCGGCTGCGGCCCAATGTGGTGATCATGCCCTCGGTTCCCGGCGCCGTGCCGGGGGTGGGCGGGCACAGCACGCGGGTTTCGTGCCCCTGCGCCGTCAGCCAGCGGGACAGGTCGCGGACATGGCGCTGTACCCCGCCGGGGCGGGACATGTCATAGGGGCACAATTGGACGATTTTCATCGCCGCAGGTCGCGGGCCAGCGGCAGCAGACCCTCTGCCACATCCAGCATGCTGTAGATCATCAGCGCCCAGACCGCCCAGCCAAGATAGTCGCCGGTCAGCGCTAGGATCGGGATCAGCCCCGAAATGCCGCCGATCAGCATGGGCAGCCAGTCGGCGGGCGTCAGGGGCCCGGGCACCCCGTCCTCGGGGCCCTGAAGCCGGTCACGGATTACCCGCGCCAGCAGCCGCACCCATCCCGCCATCGCGGCCAGCGTTGCCCAGCCGTCGGCCCCCAGCACGCGGTCAGCCAGCAGGCCGATGGCAAGATACAGAAGGCCCCACTGGGTCATGTCCACAAGGAAATCGAGGTCGCCGCCCGTCTTCGAGGTGCGCCCGGTCACCCGCGCCAGCGTACCGTCGGCGCAGTCCAGCACCTGAAACAGCGCGCCCGCCAGCGCCACCGCCCACGGTGCGTGGGCCAACGGCAGACCCCACGCCAGCAGCGGCATCGCAAGCGCCACCGCCAGCGCAAGGAAGGACACGCCGACCGGGGACAGGCCCAGACGGGCGAAGATCCAGACGACGGGCAGCGACGGCACGCGGTAAAGCAGGGCGATCGACCAAGCGGTGCGCAGCTCTTCGCGGAACCACGGCTGGCGAAGGTCCGCCGCGATCCGTCCGAAGGATGGCTTTTCCTGTGCTGTCACCGTCTTGCCCCGCCTTGATGCTTCCCGGCCCCTCACTTATCGTCCGCGCAACTTGCGCGGTCCGAACCGCGTCCGGGACCATGCGCGGTTTCTGCCGCAGATCGGGGAAAGAATGAAGGACTTTACGGCGATCATCGTCGCGGCGGGGATGGGTGTGCGCATGGGGCCGCGCGGCCGCCTGATGCCGAAGGGGCTGATCGAGGTCGGGGGCAGCCCGATGGTGGCCCAGTCGCTGGACACCCTGCGCGCTGCCGGGATCGACTGCGTGCGCATCGTCACCGGGCATCTGGACGAACAGTACCGCGAGGCGTTCGGCACCGCGTCCGGCGTCGAGCTGATCCACAATCCGCTGTATTCCACCACCGGCAGCCTGCGCACGCTGGCCACCGCGCTGGAGGGGATCACGGGGCCGATCGTGCTTTTGGAATCGGATCTGATCTATGCGCCCGAGGGGCTGGAGGCCGCGCTGACCGGCGGCAACGTGCTTGTCACCTCGGGGCCGACCGGCGCGGGGGACGAGGTCTATGTCTGGACCCAGCCCGGTGGCGCGCTGGCCGACATCTCGAAGGACCCCGCAGCCCGGCCCGAGCCGCCTTTCGGCGAACTCGTCGGGATAACCGCGCTGGACGCGGACAGCGTCGTCCTGATGCGGGACGTGGCCGAAGAGGTCCTGGCCGAAACCCCGGCGGAACATTACGAGGCGGGTCTTGTGGCGCTTGGCCAGCGGGTGCCGGTGCCCTGCGTCCGCATCGACGACCTGCCGTGGGCGGAAGTGGACGACGAAACGATGCTGTCCCATGCCGAACGCGAGGTCTACCCGAAGGTCGCCGCCGCGCGCGCGGCGCGGATGGCGGGATCGCGCCTGGCCTGACCGGACTGCGCGGGCCGCGTGTCGCCGCCCGCGCCGAAGGCCGCAGCTATAGCTGGCGGACGAAGGCCACCGTGCCGATGACAAGCGGCACCGCCAGCGCGGTTGCGACGGCGGTCGAGGGGGCGACGGTGCCCTGTTGCCCCAGCGCCCAGAACACCTTGAGCGACACGGTCAGGATGTATCCCGCCGCCGCAAGGCCGATCAGGCGGGGGTACAGGATGCGGCGTCCGTCGAAGCCAAGCGTGGCGAAGGCCACGGCAAGAAACGCCACCGTGCCCGGCAGGAAAATCGCCAGCCGGCGCTGCCACAGGGCGGTGCGGATGCCGGGCAGGTAATGCGTCTCGGTCGGCGCGCGGGCAAGGGTGCGCAGGTCGGCGGTCGACAGGACATAGGGCGCGATCCCATAGTGCGTCAGCTGCGCACTGGTCAGCAACAGCGGGGCTTCGGACGTGCGCGCGGTGCGCAGCGTCGATCCGGTCTCGGGCGTCCATTCGGTGACGTCCTCCAGCCGCCAGACGTCGGGCGTGTCCGTCGGCACCGCGCGCTCGGCCCCCACGACCGAGGCCAGCTCTGCCGCGCCGATGCCGTTGAACACCAGCAGGTTGCGCATCTCGGGCTGCGCGCCGCGCCGCAGGTCGGCCCGCATCGCGACATCGCCGTTCACCACCCAGCGCCCTTCCAGCCAGCGGTCGTCGTAGCGTTCGGCATAGTCGCCCAGCCCGGTCTCGACCTGCGCCTGTATCGCGGCGGGGCGCCAGCGCGCCTCTAGCCCGGTGTAGATCCCGCCAAGGATCAGGGCGAGCCACAGAAGCGCGGCCAGCCGGTGGCCCGGCCCGGCGCCCGCCGTGGCAAGGATCACGGTTTCCAGCCGCAGGCGGCGGCCGATCTCGGCAAGGAACGGTCCGAAGAACATCGCCACCGGCAGCATGCGCGTCACGATGTCGACGCCGCGCTGCAGCAGATAGGGCAGCAGGACCGACGGCAGCGCGGTTTCCTGATAGGTGGACTGCCAGCGGATATCCGGGAAGATCCGTGCAAGGTCGATGGTGTAGGCGATCATCGTCAGAAGGAACATGACCGCCGCCACGGACAGCAGGTACTCGATCAGGGCGCGGCGCGTGGCGATGCCAAGGAACATGGTCCGCACCCGTTGCAGCGCCTCGGCGCCATCGCGCTGCGTCGGGGTGGCCCGGGTCTCGGGGGTGTCGGGGCTATCGGGGCTGTCCGCGTCGGTCATCGTCAGGCGCGCCCCCGCGCGGGCACCACGATCTGCTCGGCCCGCAGCCACGCGTATCCCAGCGCCGGGGCAAGGCCCATCGCCACGATCGCGATCGCGGCGGGCCAGAACCGGACGTAGCCCAGCACCACCGCGTCGCCCAGGATCGCGCGGCTGCCCACGTCGCCCGCCAGCACCAGCAGCAGGCCGCCCGGCAGCGCCAGCCAGCGGCCCCGGCGCGTGCCCGAGAACGCCGCCGCCGCCACCGCCATCGCGGCGGCCACCGGGCACAGGATGGCGCGGGCCAGCATTTCGCCGAACCGGCGGGTCGGGCGGGTCATCAGGCTGCCGTCGGACTGGGGAATGGGCTCGCCCCACAGCGGGCCGTCGGTCTGGAACAGGGCGCGTTCGGTTGCGCGCGGGCTTTCGTCGACCGTCTCGATCACGTCATCCGCCGAGAACGCCATCTCCATCGAGCGCACGTTGATGCGGGCGAAATCCAGGCCCGGCACCCCGGCGGTCGCGCCCGTGGTGGGGGCGGTGCCGCTGCGCCCCCGGATCTCGCGGAACTCTTGCAGGCGGACGACATAGTCGCGCGCCTCATCGGGGCCCGCGATCTCCCAGTCGGTGGCCTGTGCCACGATCCACGACCCGTCCGAGCCGGGCCGGTAGACGAACAGGTCGCCGTATTGCGCGTCGGGATCGTCGCTGGGGCTGGCGATGAAGGTGCGGCCGTTGACCTCGCGCACGCGGCGGACGTCGGCGGGGTTGGACAGTTCGGCGATCAGGGTCCGCGCGCGCATGTCGTACAGGCTAAGCCGTTCGGCATAGCTTGCCAGCGGCGTGATCAGCCCGGAAAACAGAAGCGACAGCGCAAAGCCCGCGCCGCCAAAGTACATCGCCAGCCGGGGAATGCGCGTCCACGGCTCGGCGGCGGCGGCGCAGATCACCAGCTCGTTCGCGTCGCGCGCGCGGGTGATCGCAAGGTACAGGCCCAAAAACAGCACCAGCGGCAGCGCGAAATCCACGATCTCGGGCGACTTCAGAAGCAGGATCGTCAGCAGGTCGATCGCCCGGCCACCTTCGCGCAGGACCTGTTCGAGGGTCGAGGTGAAGATGTCCGCGATGAAGATCGACTCGATCAGCACCAGAAACGCCACGATCGTGCGCAGCGCACGCTGCGTCAGAAGCCGCGTCATCGGGCTGTGAAGTCGCTGAATAATCGCCATGTCGGTCGCGGTTGGCCTCGGCCCGGTGGTCCCTACCGTGTGTCCCGCAGATGATGCGCAGATAAATGAGACGGATCAAACATCTCTTGTCATCAAAAGAGGTTACCGAGTGACATCAGCGTGACCAGCCCGGCGCCGGTGGCGATCCATGCGTCGGTGATGTCCAGAAGGCCGCCCTGATGCGGAAGCACGGCGGGATAGTCCTTGACCCCCGCCACCCGTTTAAGCCGCGATGCGGCAAGGTCGCCCGCCACCGTCAGCGCGCCGGCGGCCAGCGCGAACAGCATCGAGCCCAGCACCGGGAAGCCGCCCAGAAGCGGGCCCAGAAGACCCACGGTCAGCATCAGCATCACCGCGCCCGAGGCCAGCCCCTCGCCCGTTTTCTTCGGGCTGAGAACCGGGAACGCCTTGCGCTTTCCGAACAGTTTGCCGCCCAGCAGGGCATAGCTGTCGAAGGTCTCGACCAGCAGGAAGGCGACCAGCATCGTCGCGGCGCCGCCCTGCAACGCGCTGCCGGTGAACAGGATCAGCGGCACGCCGGGGAACAGCACGAGATCGGCCAGCGCCTTGGCCGGTCCGTCGCGCCGCAGCATCAGCCGAAGCGCCAGCAGGATGCCCATCAGCAGGACCGCCCCCAGCGCCAGCGGGATGGGATGAACCCGCGACGCCAACAGCCCCAGCACCAGCATCACCGCCCCGGCGATCATCGCGGGCAGCGCGCCCGGTATGCCTGCGCGGGGCAGGGTGATCCGCGCGGCCTCGTAGCCGCAGCGCAGGGCCAGAACCGCGAACAGCGCCACGATGGCATAGGTGCCCAGAAGAAACGCGCCCGCGACGACGCCGACGATCAGCGTTTCGGTCAGCAGCACCGGGAACACGTCCCGCGCGGTGGCGCGGGTCGCGGGTACGGCCATCAGGCCCAGCACGACCACATAGCCCACCGCCAGCAGCGCAAGGCACAGCAGCGCCAGCATCATGGGCAGTGCGCCCGCATAGGCGACGCCGACCATCAGCGGTGCTTCCGCGCGATGCCCGCCTGCCACGCCCGCAGCGCCGGAGCCGCCAGCGAATGCAGCCACAGCAGCGCCGCCATTTGCAGACCGGGCGCGACGGCGAACCGGCCCTTGTCGGCGCGTTTCAGGATCGCGGCGGCGACGGCTTCGGGGGCCCACAGCCCGCCGCCTGCGGTGATCTTCTTCGTCACCTCGGGCTTGGTCCGCGCCTCGGCGGCCAGTTGCGGCGTGTCGGTGTCGGGCGGGTAGGCCAGCGTGACGCTGATCCGGGGCGCAAGTTCGACCCGCAGCACCTCGGCCAGCCCGCGCAGGGCGAATTTCGACGGGGCATAGGCGGAATAGCCGTAGATCCCGAAGAACGCCGCGCCAGAGGACACGAACACCAGCCGGCCCGAGTCCATCGCACCGGCGCAGGCCTTCGCAAAGTACAAGGCGCCCATGTAGTTGGTCTGCATCTGCGCTTCGTGCGATGCGATGTCCTGCGTCAGGAAGGTGCCCGGCTCGGCGATGCCCGCGTTCGCGATGGCCCATTCCGGCACGCCAAGATCCGACACGGCCTGCGTCACGGCGGCCTCTACGGCGCTGCGGTCAGAGACGTCGCAAGGGTAGGCGCGGGCGCCGGGAACCGAGGACGCCGCCTTGGCCAGCCGGTCGGCATTGCGGGCGAACAGCGCCACGGGGTGTCCGCGTGCGGCCAGCTGGCGGGCAAGCGCAAGGCCGATCCCGCTGCTGCCCCCGGTGATGAAGGCCGGCCGGCGGGCCGCGTCGGTCACGGGCGGGCGTCTTCCGCGAACGCCAGCAGCATGTCGTGCGCCTCGGGGTCGTCGACCTGCTCGGGCGGGTGCTTGAACAGGAACGCGCTTGCCTCGGGCACCGCGCCTTTCAGGCCGCGTTCCAGCGAGATGCGGGCGCAGCGCACGGCGGTGATCGCCATCGCGGCGGCGTTCGGGCTGTCTTCGACCTCTAGCCGGACCTCCATCGAGGTGCGGGCGCCGCCCAGTAGCTGCCCCTCGATCCGCACGTAGGCGACCTTGCGGTCGTGCAGCCACGGCACATAGTCCGACGGGCCGATGCGGATGTTGCCGTCGGCAAGGCGCGAATCCATCGCCGCCTGCACCGCTTCGGTCTTCGACTCGCGCTTCAGCGCCAGCCGGTCCATGTCCATCATGTTCATGAAGTCGGTGTTGCCGCCGACGTTCAACTGATAGGTGCGGTCGATCTTCACGCCGCGCATGTCGGCCAGATGCGCCAGCGTGCGGTGCACCACGGTCGCGCCGAACTGCGCCTTGAAGTCGTCGCCAAGGATCGGCAGGCCAGCGTCTTCGAACTTCTTGGCCCATGCGGGGTTGGACGCCAAGAACACCGGAATGCCGTTCACCACGGCGCAGCCCGCTTCCAGCGCGCATTGGGCGTAGAATTCCACCGCCTGCGTGCTGCCGACGGGCAGGAAGATCACCAGAACCTCGGCCTGCGCGTCCTTCAGCGCGGCGACGATCTGGTCCTTCGACAACGGCGGCTCGTCCGACGGCACGAAGCTTAGTTCGGGCGGCTGGTTGCGCATGAAGGCGGACACGCCGTCAAGGTCGGGGCCGCGGTGCACACGGGCCGGTTGATCGTCGAGCTTGTCCCAGAAGATCTCGGTGCAGTTGGGATCGGCCAGCACCGCCTCGCCGATGGGGCGGTTGACCTTGCGCCGGTCGACGTCGAAGCCTGCGACGATCTCGATGTCCTCGGGGCGGTAGCCGCCAAGTTCCGGGAACGAGACGCCGACGGCATCCGCACCTTTCACGCGGCAATAGGAAACAGCCTGGACGAGCGAAGAGGCGCAATTGCCGACGCCGGCAATTGCCGTGCGGATACTGCCGCGCTGGGAGGTGCTCATGTATCCCTCGAAATTCTCGTTATTCTAGGCGGGGTTTTGGCACGGTGACGGGGCGGGCGCCAGTGGATTATTACTGAAACTCGCCGCCCGAAACCGCGTAATATTCGGAAATCGCGCCTGCTCCGTCCGGCAGCACGCCGTGGATCGACAGCTGCGTGACCCGCGGCAGCAGGCCGCTTTCGTCGACATGCGCATAGGCATAGACGATCCGGGCCGTCTGGTCGCCGATGCGGCCCAGCACCTGCGCCCGGAACGGGCCGGTTTGCAGCAGGACCAGCGGCAGTTGCGGCAGCGGCTTAAGCGCCACGTTGTACTGCCCGGCCACCTCGCGGCGGCTGATGTTCACACCGAAGGCCAGCAGCCGTTCGATGGGTTTCAGCGGTTTGCGTTCGCCGCCGCTGGCATAGCGGCGCCAGTAGATGTCGACGGCGTCGGGATAGGTCAGGGTGCCGGCGGCATCGTAGCGCGCGGCGAAAACGATGGTATTCTCGTTCGTGGACCGTTGCAGGAAGAACATCTGGTTGGGGTCTTCCGGCACCGGCCACTCTGGCTGGACCAGCGGCACGGCGGGCTGCCGGTCGACCCGAACCGTCTGAAGACGCGCGGCAGAGGCCGCCCCGGGGATAAGCCCGGAAACAAGCGCGGTGCCAAGGGTCGCACCTGCGGTGCCGATGAAATGACGTCTGTCCATGATGCAACTATAGCGCGGGGCGCGACATCTTCGAGACACTCAAGAACAAGGCGCCGTGACCATCGGCAAGCTTCTGCCTGCGGCGGTGCTGCGCGGCCCGTGGCCCGCAGCTGTGCCGTGCCGGATCAGGAGCTGGCGATCTGAACCGGCAGTTCGCCATGCACCGCAGCGGCGGTGACGTCCACGGCACGCAGGATGTCTTCGTCCCGGTGCGCGGCGGAAAAGAAGAAGCGGATGCGCGGCTGATCCTTCGGCACGCCCACCTGAACGATCGGCGGCGCGTAGATGCCATGCTCGATCAGCACCTGACTGACCATCATGGTCTGTTCGGGGCTTTCGAAATGCAGTGGCACGACGGCCTCGCCGATGGCGTTGCCGGGTTCCAGCCCGGCGGCGCGAGCGCTGTCGCGGAACAGGCGCGATTTCTGCTTCAGCCGTTCGACCCGATCAGGCTCGCGGCGCAGGATGTTCACGGCGGCATCCGCCGACGCGGTGGTCGCGGGCGACAGCCCGACCGAATAGACGAAGCCGGGCAGGGTGAACCGCAGCCACGCGATCACCTCGGCATTGGCGCAGATGAAGCCGCCGGAGGACACGAAGCTTTTCGACAGGGTGCCCACGGACAGTTCAACCTCGGACGGGTCGATGCCGAAGTGTTCGCAGATGCCCTTACCGTTGGGGCCAAGCACGCCGTAGGAATGCGCCTCGTCCACCAGCAGCCAAGCATCGTGGCGTTTCTTCATCTCGATCAGCCGGGGCAGGTCGGGAATGTCGCCATCCATCGAATACAGACCCTCGACAACCACCAGAACATGCCGGAATTCGCCGCGTGCGGCTTTCAGCTGTTCTTCGAGGTCGTCGAAATCGTTGTGCTCGAACGTGCGGCATTCGAACCGGCCGGACTTGGCGCCCACCACGATCGAGTTGTGCGCGAGGCTGTCGATCAGCACCAGATCGCGCGGACCCAGCAGGTGATTGATCAGCGACAGGTTGGTCAGATAGCCCGAGATCAGGGTCAGGACGTCGCCGACGCCAAGGAACTCGGCAAGGTTGCGTTCCAGCGCACGGTGCGCGGTCCGCTCTCCGCCGACCAGCCGCGACGCCCCTGCGCCCGCGCCATAGTCCTGCATCGCCTGCGTCGAGGCGGCGATGACTTCGGGATGACGTGCGAGGCCGAGATAGTCGTAGTGGGCCAGGCTGACATAGCCCTCGGGTTTCGAGGAATACATCTGCTCAAGACGGTCCACGGGCACGAAATAGGGGTGACCCTTTTCGATGATGGACTTCCCGGCGAGCCGAAACCGTCGCTCTGCCACTGCAGAAAAGCTCGGGCGCTCCGGCTTGCCCTCTGAAACCATCAAAACCTCCTTGGACAGCGCCCTGCCTGGTCTGTCCGTACGTCCGCCTGTTTGCGACAACCTACCGGATTTGACCGCGCGAACAATAGCCCTACCGGGACCGACCGGCAAAAATCCCCACGGGCGCACGCGTTGTAACGCCCTGAAACACTTAGTGACGTTCCGTCATGGCCCGGGTGACGCGCCCTGCGGCGTCGAGGAACGCGACGATGTCCGAGGGGGTCACGTCGCCAATAACCCCGACGCGAAATGTCGCACGATCACGCATCTTTCCCGCGTAAATCGCGAAGCCTTCGGCCTTCAGCCTGTCATAGAACTGTTGGAAATCGAACCAGTCCTCAGCGGGTTCCGAGAACGAGACGATGATCGGCGCCTGTGTCGCAGGGTCCAGCACCGACTGGAAGCCCAGTGCGGTCATCCCCTTGATTAACTGCGTACAATTCTCGGTATATCGTGCCAGCCGCGCGGATGTGCCGCCCTCGGCCCGAAGTTCGTCCAACGCCTGCGCCAGCGCCGCGATGACATGTGTCGGCGGTGTGAACCGCCACTGGCCGTCAGCGGAAAACTGCCGATCCTGTGCCGCCAAATCCAGCACCAGCGACGGCGATCTGTGATCGTCGCGCAACAACAACGACTTGTCGCAGATTACGAAAGCGGCGCCGGGGACGCCCTGCAGGCACTTGTTCGACGAAGCGGCCAGCGCGGCGAATCCCGTTTCTGCGGCGTCGCAGGGCAGCGCGCCGAACGAGGACATCGCGTCGACCAGCATCTTTGCACCCGCGGCGCGGCAGACCTCGGCGATCTCGGCCAGCGGGTTCAGGACGCCTGACGTGGTTTCGCAGTGGATCACCGCGACGAAGCGGTGGCGCCCTTCGGCCAGCGCCTCGGCTACCCGCGCGGGCGGAACTGGCGCGCGGTCGGGCAGGTCGAGCACGTCGTGTTTCAGCCCCATGCGGGCGCAGATTTCGGCGATCCGACGGCCATAGGCGCCGTTCGCGACCACCAGCAGACCGTCGTCGGGCGCGACGAGGGTCGCGATCATCGCTTCGACCGCGAATGTGCCCGATCCCTGAAGCGGGACGGCGGTATAGGCGTCACCCGCGTTGGCGATCGCCAGCAACTCGGCGCGGACCTGTGCCGTCAGCGCCTCGAACTCGGGATCGCGCGAGCCCCAGTCGCGCAGCATGGCGCGCTTGACGCTGTCGGTGGTGGTCAGCGGGCCGGGGGTCAGCAGCAGGGGGGCGTCGGTCATGCAAGATACTCGCGGAAGCGGCGGGCGACGGCTTCGGGCGTCACCTTGGGACGGGGGAGGTTTTCGATCCGGCTGGGCGCGACCTTCAGATGCAACAGGCGCGGGCCCGGCACGGCGAGCGCGGCTTTCAGCAACGCTTCGGTGGCGTCCGTCGTGTCGGCACGGCCCGCGAAGGCATAGCCGCAGGCGCTGGCCACGGTGGCGAAATCGACGCCGGGCGACACGGTCCGCTGGCCGCCCGTGCTTTCGTGAAGCCCGTTGTCGAGGATCACATGGGTCAGGTTCGCGGGCTGCTCGGCGCCGATGGTGGCAAGGTTGCCCAGCTTCATCAGCGCCGCGCCGTCGCCGTCCAGCACCACGATCTCGCGGTCCGAGTTCAGCGCCGTGCCTAGACCGATGGCGCTTGCGCCGCCCATCGACCCGACGGTGTACAGATGCGCGGGCGCGTCTTCGAGCGCGTAAAGCTCGCGGCCACAAAATCCGGTGGTCGCGATCAGCCCGGCGCCTGACGGCACGGCGGTGCGGATCATGTCCAGCACCTCGACCCGGCGCGGGGGCTTAGCGCCGGTGAAGTCACCCTGCGGCACACAGGCGGGCCGGGCCGGGACCGGAGCCTGATCCAGCGGCGACTTTGCGACGATCCCCTTGGGCAGCACGAAGCCGTAGGGCAAAGACGTCTCGCCCATCCGCGCCATCGCGGTGTCCAGCGCCGGACCGATGGCGGGGCCGGTTTCGGGGAACGGCGCGTTCGGGACCTGCATCAGGTCCAGCAGCCCTTGCGTGATCTGCCCCATAAGCTCGTGCTGCGGCTCGTCCCCGATGCCCGGCTGCCCACGCCATGTCGTCAGCACCAGCGTCGGGATGCGGAACGGGAAATTCAGCGAGGTCAGCGGGTTGACCGTGTTCCCAAGGCCCGAGTTTTGGCACATAATCGCCGTCTCGCGTCCGGCAAGCCATGCGCCCGCCGCGATGGCCACCGCTTCGCCTTCGCTGGCGGCGCCGACATAGGCGGTGTCCGGGCTGGAAATCACCGCGTTCATCAACGGGGTCAGGAAGGAACAGGGCACGCCCGTCCAGAAGGAAATGCCGCGCTCGGACGCAGCGGCGATGAAATCCTGCGCGTCGATCATCGGGGGCGGCGCGTTTTCGTCGAAAGATCAGGGGTCTGCGGGGCGGTCATCACATGGTGTTCCGGGCTTCGGACAGGTCGGCAAGGTCGTTCACGTTGGCCCAGTTGCCGGACACGTAGATCGCGCGCACCGTCTCGCCCCGCGCCATCAGGCGGGTCAGAACGGCAGCCATGTCTGCCTGCGGCAGCACGCCTTCGGCGTCCATCCGGTCGAGTTCGGCGCGCAGCTTGGCGGTGCCGTCCGCCGACAGGCCAAGCAGGCCGACCCATTGGCCGTCCGGTGTGTCCACCTCCCCGATCGCCTTGACCTTCGGGTCGGCGCCGGTGGCGAAGCCGCCCTCGTAAGGGGCAGAGCAGGCCACAAGGTCGCGGTCCTTATCGGTGCCGGACAGCGTCGGGTCGACGAGGATCACGAAATCTTCGGTGCGGTCGCCCAGCAGGCTGACGAAGAACGGCTGGAACACGATGTCGCCGTACCCAACGATGGCCGCGCCCGTCAGCGCGTCGCGGGCACAGGCCAGCGATGCGGCTTCGCCGGTGGTGGCGTAGTCGGGGTTCAGCGCCTTGGAAATGTCCTCGCCCTCGACCGCTTCGTGGCAGTACCCCGCCACCACGGTCACGTTCTTCACCCGCTCGCGGCGGAAGGCATCCAGCTGGCGCGCAAGGATCGACTGGCCCCGCACGTTGACCATGCACTTGGGCCGGTCCTTAGTCAGGTCGCCAAGATCGCTGCCGCGCGTGGCGGCAAGGATGACGGCGGACCGCTCGGGCTGGGCGGCAAGATAAACCTTCTCGGCCTCTTCCAGTTCGCTGGCGTTGGCCAGCGCGAAGACGTCCTCCAACGGAGCGACCTCGGATTCGATCTCTAGCAGGGTCTGCTGTTCAAAGATCTTCCGGCTGACCTCGCGCATGGAACTGATCGCCGCCCGCAGGTTGTGGTTGGCCCAGATCACCGTCGACACGCCCGCATCGCGGAACTGGTCGGTGGGGGTGCGGTAGTACTTGGTCGGGATCACGATCACCGGGCAGCGCGAATGGTCCCACAGCCGATTGAATTCAAGGATCTCGTCGGCGTCGCGCTTGCGCGAGTGGATCACCAGCGCGTCAGCGCCCGCGTCGGCATAGGCATCTGCCCGCTTCAGCGCCTCGTCCATGCCCTGACCGGCGATCAGCGCCTCGATCCGCGCCACAACCGAGAAATCGGGATGCTCTTGCGTGTCCTTGCCAGCCTTGATCTTGCCGCAGAACTCTTCGATGTCGGCGAGGTCGTCGCCCTCGGACAGGAAGCTGTTGGTCTTCGGGAAGACCTTGTCCTCGATGCAGACCCCCGCGATGCCGCGCTGGCACAGCTTGCTGACCAACCGCCGGAAGTTGTTGAAGTTGCCATAGCCGGTGTCGCCGTCCACAAGGATCGGCACGGTGGTCGCGTCGGACATGTATTCCAGCACGTCCAGCACCTGCGTCCACGACAGTTCGTTGTTGTCGCGCACCCCCAGCGTGGCCGAGATCGACAGGCCCGAGGCCCAGACGCCGCCGAACCCGGCCTCTTCCACGATCTTGGCCGAAAGGCCGGAATGGGCCTCCATCAGGAAGGACAGATCCTTCGACTGAAGAAGGTCGCGAAGCTGGGTGAATTTGGAACGTTCATTGCGTTGCAGCACGATGCAGAGACCTTTACGGAGGCGGACAACTCCCATTGGTCTGACCCATCGGGACCGCGAAGTAAATGGGAGGCTCCCCAACATGTCCAACGCTAACAGGCCCAGCGCATGAGCGCCGAGCTGCTGGGCGAATTCGCGCTTATTTTCGTGGCTTTGGCGCTTGGCGGGCTGCTGAAGGGCGCGATCGGGGCGGGGGCTCCGGTGGTGGCTGTGCCGGTCATGGCGCTGTTCTTCGACGTACAGCTTGCGGTTGTGGTGATGGTGATTCCCAATCTCGTCAGCAACCTGTGGCAGGGCTGGCAGCACCGCGCGCAGATGCTGCCGAGACGTTTCACGCTGGGGCTGGCCCTGTCCGGTGCGATCGGCGCGGGCACCGGCAGCGTGATCCTTGCGGTGGTGCCGTCGGACGTGCTGCTGCTGGTGGTGGCCGTGATGGTGCTGTTCTTCATCCTGTTCCGGCTGGCGCGGCCCGACTGGGGGCTGTCCTATCCGGCGGCGCTGAAGCTCGTGTGGCCAGCGGGGTTCCTTGCGGGCAACCTGCAGGGCGCGACCGGGGTGTCGGCGCCGGTGTCGATCAGCTTTCTAAGCGCGATGCGGCTGGACCGGCTGGCTTTCCTTGCCACGATCTCGGTGTTCTTCGCGCTGATGTCGGTGGTGCAGATCCCGGTCCTGTGGGCTTACGGGCTGATGGACTGGCAGCGGACGGCTTACGGCATCGCCGCCATCGTGCCGCTGCTGGCGTTCATGCCGGTCGGGAATTACATCGCACGCTTCGTGCCGCCGAAGCTGTTCGACCGGATCATCATGGTGCTGCTGACGCTGGTCGCGCTGCGCATGATCTGGAAGGCGCTGGCCTAAGGCGCCGGTCCAAGCCGGTGTTATCGCACGGCTCAGGCGCCGTGCGACATCACCTCTTCCAGATGGCTGGCGCAGCCGGTGAGCGCGGCATAGTCATCCTCGACCACCGATACCCCGAAGTTGCCCATGAAACCCGCGAAGCGACCTTTGTCGCGGAAGGCCTCGGTAAAGCCGAACCGCTCGAAATAGGGGGCGAAGGCGGTGGCGACGCCGCCGATCAGGTAGATACCGCCGAACGGAAGCTGGTTCAGCGCAAGGTTGCCCACCACCGATCCGAACAGGCGCACGTAGACCCGCGCGGTGTCCTCGGCGCGGGGATCGCTGCCGTCGGCAAGCCCCGCCATGATGTCTGCCGCGCGCTTTTCGACGATCTCGCCCGCCTCGTGCCCGACCCACGCGTAAATGCGTTCCAGCCCGCGCCCCGCCAGCACGTCCTCGATCCCTGGAAAGCCATGCGCGGTCTCGACGAACTTGGCCAGCCGCAGGTCGGCCTCGTTGCGGATCGGCATGTTGGCGTGGCCGGATTCGGCCGGGGGTACGATGCGGCCCCGCCGGGTGTGATACGCGGTGGCCGAGTTGAACCCGGTCCCCGCGCCGACCACCAGACGGGTCGCGTCCGGTGCCGCGTCGGGCATCGGGATGATCGGGCGCAGGCTGTCGTTGGACAGATGTTCCAAGGCGAAGCCCTGCGCCTGAAGGTCGTTCAGGATCGACACGGTTTCGGCCTTGGCGGCCTTCGCCACGCTGGCCGCGTCGATCCGCCAGTCAAGGTTCGTCAGCTCGCCCACACCGTCCCGCACGGGACCGGCGACCGCGACGCAGGCGCCGGTGCAATCGACGCCGCCCTCGGCGTCGAGAAACTCTCGCAGGACCGAATCCAGCCCGGGGTGATCCGCGTTCCGATAGCGGCGCACGGTCTCGGGCACGACCCGGCGGCGCTCGGCAAGCGCCACCCGGGTGTTGGTGCCGCCGATGTCGGCGACAAGCGAGTAACGGTCGGGGGTGCGGGCCATCGGGCTACCTCTTCAGCGCGGTCTTCAACGCGTGATAGGACTGTTTCGGCGTGCGTTCCAGCGTGTCGAAATCGACATGCACCAGCCCGAACCGCTTTTCATAGCCAAGCGCCCATTCGTAGTTGTCCAGCAGCGACCAGATGAAATAGCCGCGCACGTCAATGCCGTCGGCAATCGCCTGCTTCACGGCGTCCATATGGACGTTGAGATAGTCGATCCGGTGCTGGTCGTTCACCTCGCCGCCGGAAATCGTGTCGGACGCCGACATGCCGTTCTCGGTCACGTAGATCGGGATGTTGCGGGCATAGGCCTGACCGACGCGGGTCAGCATCCCGTGAAGGCCCTCGGGGTAGATCTCCCATCCCATGGTGGTCTGCGGCAGGTCGCCGACGCCTTCGTGCAGATCGCCCGGCAGACCGGTCGAACCGGCCGACACCAGCTTGCGGGTGTAGTAGTTGATGCCAGCCCAATCAACGGGTTGCGAGATGGACTTCATGTCATCTTCCCAGCCCTTCGGCATGTGCGCTTCCAGCATGTCCAGCACATCCGGCGGGTAAGTGCCCGAATAGATCCCGCTCAGGAACCAGCGGTTATAGATGCCGTCGTACATCCGCGCTGCGGCGGCGGATTCTTCGCTTTCGTCGGCGGGCAGCACGTATTCGTGGTTCGTGATGGCGCCAAGGTTCTTCATGCCCAGCCCGCGCATCACCTCGATGGCACGGCCGTGGCCCAGCAGGACGTGGTGCATCGCGCGGGTCGCGGCGCGGATGTCGCGGGCGCCGGGGGCGTGCGCGCCCATGAAGTGGCTTAGCCACGCCACGCACCACGGTTCGTTGATCGGCGCGGCGGCGTGCACGCGGTCGCCGATGCGGCCCATGATCACCTCTGTGAACTCGCCGAACCATTCGGCGATGTCGCGGTTGCGCCAGCCGCCCTTGTCCAGCAGCGGCGACGGCAGTTCCCAGTGGTACAGCGTCGGGAACGGCTTCAGCCCGCGGGCCAGCATCGCATCGACGAGACGGTCGTAGAAATCCAGACCCTCGGGGTTCGGCGTGCCGGTGCCTTCGGGCAGGACCCGCGCCCAAGACGTCGAAAAACGGTAGGCGTCCAGACCCATTCCAGCCGCAAGATCAAGGTCTTCTTCGAAACGGTTATAGTGGTCGCAGGCGCGGGCGCCGTTCTCGGCGCGCACCACGTTGCCGGGTGTCGCGGCGAAGTCGTCCCACTGGGTGCGGCCTGCGCCGCCCTGTCCGTGACCCTCGATCTGGTAGGAAGAGGTGGCGGCCCCGAAGATGAAATCCTTGGGGAAGTCGGCGCGGGTATGTCTCATNNAGTCCTCGTGGTTCGTGTCCGGACCGCAGTCGGTCAGGTGTCTCGGGCGGGGCTGGCCGGGGCCGGTCCGGTGGACTGGCCCACGGTCAGGTCGGCTTCAAGTAGGACCTGCCGGGCAGGCTGAACAGGGTTCTGCACCAAGGAAATGACGCGCTCGGCACAAAGCCGCCCCGCGTCGCGCACCGAAGACCGGGTGGCGGTAAAAATCGGCACCTCGCCGCGGTTGGACAGATAGCTGAGGTCGTCGTCGTGGGTGATGATCGATACGTCGCGCGCCATCGTCAGGCCGCGCGCCTCGACCGCGCGGCGCACCCCAAGGGCGGCGATGATCGACGAACACAGATAGGCGGTGGGCGGGTCCGGCAGGTCCAGCATCTCGTTCGCGGATCGGTACCCGTAGGATTCCGTCATCTCGTCCGACCGCACCAAAGCGGGGTCGGCGGCGATGCCGCGCGTGGCCAGCGCCTGCGTGTAGCCGTCCAGCCTGCGCGAGGCGAAATCCATCGACACCAGCCCGTTGATCAGCGCGATGCGGCGATGGCCGAGGTCCAGCAGAAATTCGGTCGCGCGGTAGAAGGCGCGCAGGTTGTTCACGTCGACCCAGTCGTAATCGTCCGCGTGCCGCGACATGCGTCCGTGCACCACGAAGGGCAGGCCGATGTTGCGCAGCATCGCGATGCGTTCGTCGTCGATGCGGGGGCCATGCACGATGATGCCGTCCACCGACCGTTTCGCCGCAAGCTCGCGATAGGCGGCTTCCTCGCCGTCGTCGGGCACCAGCGAAAGCACCATGTCGAAGCCGTGCTGCAAGTACGCCTCGCCGGCGCCGGCGACGAAATCCGCGAAGATCGGGTTCACCATCTCGTGCCGCGCCGACACCGGGATAACGTGTCCGATCGCCATCGACCGGCCCGTCGCAAGGCTTTTGGCGCGGGCGTTGGGGCGGTAGTTGTGGGCTTGGGCTGCTTCCAGTACCTTGCGTCTCGTGGCCTCTGCAACTTCCGGATACCCGTTCAGCGCACGGCTGACGGTCGTCTGCGAAAGTCCAAGGGTTTCAGAGAGTTGCTTGAGGTTCATGGCCTTCGGATCGTTCGCGCAAACAGTCTCGGACGGCGCCAAAGCGCTTTGAGTTCGATTTGGAAGGTAGTCCCGGATTCCTTGGACGTCAAAGGCTAACCATTCTGCGCTGCGTCAATGCAGGTGCAGAAAAAGATGATACATTTTACCTGTTTGACGAATCGCGGTTGACACTTATTTCCCAATCAAAGAGCCTTTTGTCGCCCAAAGCGCTTTGGTGGAAGCCGGCGCTTCGTTCATTGGACAGGCGCCTTGCGCGTCGAACCGGGAGGGATACCCAATATGAAACACGTACTTTATTCCGGCGCAGCTGCGGTCGCACTGTCGGCTGGCATGGCAAATGCCGAGCAGCTGACCGTTTTCGGCCCGTGGCTTGGCCCGGACCAGGAAATGGTCGAACAGGTGCTTGGCGCCTTTGCAGAGCAGTCGGGCCACGACGTCAGCTACGTCGGCTCGGACAGCTTCGAACAACAGATCGTCGTGGACGCCGAAGCCGGCTCTGCCCCGAACATCGCGATCTTCCCGCAGCCGGGCCTTGCCGCCGACATGGCGGGCCGTGGCTTCCTGACGCCGCTGGACGAGGGCGTCGAGGGCTGGCTTCAGGAAAACTACGCCGCTGGCCAGTCGTGGGTCGACCTTGCCACGTTCGAAGGCCCCGAGGGCGACGAGAACCTTTACGG
Organism: Maritimibacter sp.; assembly: GCA_002701395.1. Classification (GTDB taxonomy): domain Bacteria; phylum Pseudomonadota; class Alphaproteobacteria; order Rhodobacterales; family Rhodobacteraceae; genus Psychromarinibacter; species Psychromarinibacter halotolerans. The sequence goes on from NZVC01000029.1 coordinate 194,756, forward strand.
CTTCTTCTACAAAGTCGATGTGAAGTCGCTGGTCTGGTACATCCCCGAGAACTTCGAAGACTTCGGCTATGACGTGCCGGAGACGATGGAAGAGCTCAAGGCGCTGTCCGAGACGATGATCGAAGACGGCGAAACCCCGTGGTGCATCGGGCTTGGGTCCGGTGGCGCGACCGGCTGGCCCGCGACCGACTGGGTCGAGGACCTGATGCTGCGCACCCAGGCGCCAGAAGTCTATGACCAGTGGGTCGCCAACGAGATCCCGTTCGACGCGCCCGAAGTGGTCGCCGCGATCGAGGAATTCGGCGCCTTCATTCAGGACGACATGGTCGCTGGCGGCATGAACGCCGTTGCCTCGTCGGACTTCCGCGACTCGCCCAAGGGCCTGTTCGATATCCCGGCACAGTGCATGATGCACCGTCAGGCGTCGTTCATCCCGGCGTTCTTCCCCGAAGGCACCGAGGTCGGCACCGATGTCGATTTCTTCTATTTCCCCGCCTACGAGGAAAAAGACCTTGGCACCCCGGTGCTGGGCGCCGGCACCATGTGGACGATCACCAACGAGAACCAGGCCGCGCATGACCTGATCGCCTTCCTGCAGACGCCGGAAGCGCACGAGATCTGGATGGGCCTGTCGGGCTTCCTGACGCCGCACACCGGTGTCGACCCCGAAGCGTTCGCCAGCGACAACCAGCGCCGGATGAACGAGATCCTGCTGGACGCCACCACCTTCCGCTTCGACGCATCNGACCTGATGCCCGGCGGCGTGGGCGCGGGCAGCTTCTGGACCGGCATGGTCGACTTTGCCGGTGGCGCGGATGCCGCCGAAGTCGCAGCCGAGATCCAGGAAAGCTGGGACGCGCTGAAGTAAGCGCCTGACGACACACGAACTTGCCCGGGCCATGCCGGCCCGGGCTTGCCAGCCAGAACGGACCACCGGGAGGGGATGCGATGCATCCAGCGTTGCAGGGTCTTCTGACCATCATCATCGGCGTCGGCGGGTGCGTCGGGTATTTCTACTTCTCGAACCTGATCCTCGACAAAGTGATCTTCCCGGCGCGGGGGCCGAACATCGGCCGCAACATCAACCGCGCCAACATGGTCCGTCCTTGGCTGTTCCTGTTCCCCGCCATCTTCGCGCTTGGCTTGTACCTTGTGTACCCCGTGTTCGAGACGCTGCGCCTGTCGGTCACCGACCGTGACATGGGCGGCGCTTTCGTGGGGCTGGCGAATTACGAACAGATGTTCCGCGAATCCAAGTTCTGGGAGGCGGTGCGCAACAACTTCCTGTGGCTTCTGGTGGTGCCGGCGCTGTCGACCGCCTTCGGCCTGTTGGCCGCGCAGCTGACCGACCGCATCGCGTGGGGCAGCCTTGCGAAGTCGCTGGTGTTCATGCCGATGGCGATCAGCTTTGTCGGGGCGGCGGTGATCTGGCGGCTGGTCTATGACGCGCGCCCCATCGATCAGGAACAGATCGGCGTTCTGAACGCGGTCTACCTTGCGCTTGGCGGCGACGCGCCGCAGCAGTGGCTGACGATCCCGTTCTGGAACAACTTCTTCCTGATGATCGTCCTTGTGTGGATTCAGACCGGGTTCGCGATGGTGATCCTGTCGGCCGCGATCCGTGGCATCCCCGAGGAAACCATCGAGGCGGCGATCATCGACGGGGCCAACCCGTTCCAGATCTTCTTCCGCATCAAGGTGCCGCAGATCATGGGCACCATCGTGGTGGTCTGGACCACGATCACGCTGGTCGTGCTGAAGATCTTCGACATCGTCTTCGCGATGACCAACGGCCAGTGGGAAACGCAGGTTCTGGCCAACTACATGTACGACAAGCTGTTCCGCGCCAACGACTGGGGCGTCGGGTCGGCCAGTGCCATCGTCATCATGGTGCTGGTGCTGCCCATCCTTGTCTGGAACGTGCGCAACGCGCGCAAGGAAATGCGCTGATGAGCGTCGGGGAGGCACATCATGGATAACATCGCGGGCAAGAAAAGCGGCCTGACATGGGCCGTCCATATCTCGGTCGCCCTGATGGTCGCGATCTGGCTGTTCCCGACCGTGGGGCTGTTCGTGTCGTCCTTCCGCACCACCGACCAGATCGCCACCAGCGGCTGGTGGAAGGCGATGTTCCCCGCCGAGCAAAGCGTCGTCCTGCGCACCGGCGGCGCCGACGAGGCGACCCGCGACGGCGACAATTATGTGCTGGAAGGCAACCTGTTCGAGGTCGACGGCAGCGATCCCCTGACCATCGGCGCGTGGGGCACCTCGGCCCGTGACGTCAACGCCTACGGCCCCGGCGACACCGGAGAGCTTCGGCGCGGCGGCACGCTGATGGTGGCCGAGAACGGCGACTATCGCCTTGTCAGCGCCGAGGAACCCTCGGGGCGCGGCCAGCGGGTGTTCGTCACCGCGATGGTGCCGCCCGAGTTCACGCTGAACAATTATGACACGGTGCTGGGCAAGGACGTTGCCAAGAACATCGTGATCTACGGCATCGCCGCATTGCTGTTCGGTCTGGCGCTGAAGTTCATCTTCCGCAGCCACGAGCGCGGGTTCGTCACCTATCTGCCGATGCTGGGCGGGTTCGCGTTGTTCATCGCGCTGGCGATGACCTTCGGCCTGTCCGAGGGCCGCGCCGCCGGTGCCCAGACCACCGACAACATGGGCCGCGCGTTTTTCAGCACGCTGACGGTGACGATCCCGGCGACGATCATCCCGATCTGCATCGCCGCTTTCGCGGCCTATGCGCTGGCTTGGATGGATTTCCCCGGCCGCGCGCTGCTGATCGCGATCGTGGTGGGCCTGCTGGTCGTGCCGCTGCAACTGGCGCTGATCCCGCTTCTGAAGCTTCACCTGCAGATCGGCATCGGCAAGGGCTATCTGGGCGTCTGGTTGGCGCACACGGCCTTCGGCCTGCCATTGGCGACGTATCTGCTGCGCAACTACATGGTCGGCCTGCCGCGCGACATCATCGAGAACGCCAAGGTCGACGGCGCCACCGACTTCCAGATCTTCACCCGGATCATCCTGCCGCTGTCCTTCCCGGCGCTGGCCAGCTTCGCGATCTTCCAGTTCCTGTGGACGTGGAACGACCTGCTGGTCGCCAAGGTCTTCCTGATCGACGCCACCGGCTCGACCAGCGTGATGACCAACCAGATCGTCGAGCTTCTGGGCACCCGCGGCGGCAACTGGGAAATCCTTGCAACGGCGGCCTTCGTGTCCATCGCGGTGCCGCTTGTCGTCTTCTTCATGATGCAGAAATACCTGGTCCGCGGCCTTCTGGCCGGGTCCGTCAAGTAAGGCTAAAGACCGTGAATCTTCTCGACCCCCAAATCCCGCAACCCGACAATTCGGCCACCGATCCCGACTGGTGGCGCGGCGCGGTGATCTATCAGATCTATCCGCGCNNCTATCAGGACNCNAANGGCGACGGCGTCGGCGANCTNNNNGGNATCANCCANCGCCTNNNNCACNTCGCCTCNNTNGGCGTNGACGCGNTCTGGATNTCNCCNTTNNTNANNTCNCCNATGNNGGANTTNGGCTANGACGTNNCNNACTANNNNGACGTCGATCCGATNTTCGGNACNNTGGNCGANTTCGACGCNNTGNTNGAANNNGCCCATCGANCTNNGNCTNAAGGTNNTNATCGACCNNGTGATCTCNCANTCNTCNGANNANCATCCNTGGTTCNAGGAAAGCCGCGCNNNGNCGCGACAACNCNAANNCCGACTGGTATGTCTGGGCCGANNCNAANNNNGACGGNNCGCCGCCCAACAACTGGCTGTCGATCTTCGGCGGCTCGGCGTGGGAATGGGACGGCGAGCGGATGCAGTACTATCTGCACAACTTCCTGACCTCGCAGCCCGACCTGAACCTGCACAACATGGACGTGCAGGACGAACTGCTGGACATCACCCGGTTCTGGCTGGAACGCGGCGTCGACGGCTTCCGGCTGGACACGATCAACTTCTACTTCCACGACAAGCAGCTGCGCGACAACCCGGCGCTTTTGCCCGAGGAACGCAACGACAAGACCGCGCCGGCGGTGAACCCCTACAACTGGCAGAACCACCTGTATTCGAAGAACCAGCCCGAGAACCTCGAGTTCCTGAAACGCTTCCGGGCGGTGCTGGACGAATTCCCCGGCTCGACCGCCGTGGGCGAGGTGGGCGAGGCCCAGCGCGGCATGGAAATTCAGGCCGCCTATACGTCGGATGGCGACAAGGTCCACATGACCTATGGGTTCGACTTCCTCGCAAACCAGCCGCTGTCGGGCACCCACGTCGCGCAGGTGCTGAACGACTACGAGGACGGCATCGGCGACGGCTGGGCCTGCTGGGCCTTCTCGAACCACGACGTGGTGCGCCACCCGTCGCGCTGGCACATGGACGAGGCGGGGCTGCGGCTGGCCGCGGCGCTGCTGCTTAGCCTGCGCGGCTCGGTCTGCCTGTATCAGGGCGAGGAACTGGGCCTGCCCGAGGCGTACGTCGCCTTCGAAGACCTTCAGGACCCCTACGGCATCCGGTTCTGGCCCAAGTTCAAGGGCCGCGACGGCTGCCGCACGCCGATGGTGTGGAACCGCGACAACCACAACGGCGGCTTCACCGAGGGCAAGCCGTGGCTTCCCGTCGCGATGGAACACGTCAACCGCGCCGTTTCGGTGCAGGACGACGACGCGGACTCGACGCTTGGGTTCTACCGCGCGATGATCGCGTTCCGCGCAAAGCACCCGGCCTTTGCCAAGGGCACGCTGACCGTGCATTCGGCCACGCCCGAGACGCTGGTGATCACCCGCGCGCATGACGGCGAGACGCTGGTCTGCGCGTTCAACTTCGGCGGCGAAGAGACCTCGGTCGAGCTGCCGGACGGCGACTGGACCCGCGCGGCGGACGCGCCATTCGATACGACAGAACAAGGACAGACCGTGACGCTTGCCCCCCACGGGGCGTATTTCGGCGTCTTGAACGGCTAGGAGGAAACAGGACTATGGCGGACCTCAAGCTGAAAGATGTCGGCAAGACCTACGGCGGCTCCGTCGAGGTTCTGAAGGACATCAACCTCGAGATCGAGACCGGCGAACTTATCGTGTTCGTCGGGCCTTCGGGCTGCGGCAAGTCCACGCTGCTGCGGATGATCGCGGGGCTGGAAAAGATCAGCGCGGGCACGCTGGAAATCGACGGCCTGCTGGTCAACGACGTGCCCCCGGCCCAGCGCGGCATCGCGATGGTGTTCCAGTCCTACGCGCTGTACCCGCACATGACGGTGCGGGACAACATGTCTTTCTCTTTGAAGATCGCGAAGAAGTCGAAGGAAGAGACCGAGGCGGCGGTGGCCCGCGCCGCGAAGATCCTGCAGCTTGAGCCCTACCTTGACCGCCTGCCCAAGGCGCTGTCGGGCGGCCAGCGCCAGCGTGTCGCCATCGGCCGTGCCATCGTGCGCGACCCGAAGGTCTATCTGTTCGACGAACCGCTGTCGAACCTCGACGCCGCGCTGCGCGTGGCGACCCGGATCGAGATCGCGCAGCTGAAAGAGTCGATGCCGGATTCGACCATGATCTACGTGACCCACGATCAGGTCGAGGCGATGACCCTTGCGACCCGCATCGTGGTGCTGGCGAACAAGGGCATCAGTCAGGTCGGCACGCCGCTGGAGCTGTACGAGAAGCCCGAGAACGAGTTCGTGGCGCAGTTCATCGGGTCGCCCTCGATGAACCTGCTTCCGGGCACGATCACCGGAACCGGGGCGCAGACCACCATCAAGCTGGACGGCGAGGGCACCGCGGTGTCGAACATCCCGACCACCGACGCCGACATGGGCAAGACCGTCAACGTCGGCATCCGGCCCGAGGACCTGACGATCGCCGAGGGCGACCAGTACGCGGTCGACGGAAATGTCGACATCGTCGAGGCGCTTGGCGAGGTGACGCTTTTGTACTTCGTGGCCGAACGCGAGCAGGATCCGTTGGTGGCGAAGCTGCCCGGCATCCACGCGGACCAGCGCGGCCGCAACCTGCGCCTGACGGCGGACCCTTCGAAGGTTCACGTTTTCATGGACGGAAAGTCGCTTCGTTACAGGTAGATAGGCCCATATAAGCGCCGGGGTTCCTGCGGGTGGAATGTTGATCCGCCCGCGTTCCGCAATAGCTTTTCCGTGAACGCCGCCGCACCGGCGGCCCGAAACGGAGAAGCCGGATGTCGAGTTACCTTCGCCTGGCGCTCATGGTAGCCACCTCTGTCGTGCTGATGTACGGCATCACCTACCTGCAAAGCGCCGAGATCGTCGATCACGCCTATCTAAGCGAGTCGCGGGCCTTCGTGTCGCTGATGATGGGCGCGGTCATGACCGTCGTCATGCTGTTGTGGATGCCGGGCATGTACAGCAACCGCAGCGCCAACATCGCCATCATCCTCGGCTGCGCCGTCGCCTTCGGCGGGCTGCTGTACCTGATGCGCAGTCAGGACACCGTGGGCGATGTCGCGTGGATGCGCGCCATGATCCCGCACCACTCGATCGCCATTCTCACCAGCGGGAACGCCGAGCTGTCCGACCCCCGCGTGCAGGACCTGGCGCAAGAGATCATCGACGCGCAGGTGCGCGAGATCGACGAGATGAAAGCCCTTATCGCCGACCTGACCGGCGCGCCGTCCCAGACGGCCGCAGTGCAGTAAGGAGAGCGTGATGCTTGATGTAACGAAACCGGAAGAGACGGGCGGAAAGGCGGTCCTGTACCGCATGGTCATGCCCGACCACCTGTGCCCCTTCGGCCTGAAGTCGAAGGACCTGCTTGAGCGCGAGGGGTACGTGGTCGAAGACCACCACCTGACCACCCGCGAAGAGACCGACGCCTTCATGGAGCGGCACGGCGTCAAGACGACGCCGCAGACATGGATCGGCGACGAGCGGATCGGCGGCTATGACGATCTGCGCGTGGCATTCGGCAAGGAAGATCCCGAGCAGGAGACCAGCTATCGCCCGGTGATCGCGATCTTTTCGGTCGCTTTCCTGATGGCGTTGGCGCTGGCGGTGTCCACGTTCGGCACGCCGCTGACCCTGCGCACGATCGAATGGTTCGTCGCCATCTCGATGTGTTTCCTTGCCGTGCAGAAGCTTCAGGACGTCGAACAGTTTTCGACCATGTTCCTGAACTATGACCTGCTGGCGCGGCGCTGGGTGCCTTACGGCTATGTCTACCCCTATGGCGAGGCGCTGGCGGGCATTTTGATGGTCGGCGGTTTGCTGACGTGGCTGTCTGCTCCGGTTGCGCTGTTCATCGGGACGGTGGGCGCGGTGTCGGTGTTCAAGGCGGTCTACATCGACAAGCGAGAGCTGAAATGCGCCTGCGTCGGCGGCAATTCCAACGTGCCGCTTGGCTTTGTGTCGCTGACCGAGAACCTGATGATGATCGCGATGGGCATCTGGATGCCGCTGCGCCTGTGGATGGGCTGGTAACCGTCAGGCGCCCAGCAGGTTGTACAGCGACAGCCCCAGCAGAAACACGGCCGAGCAGGCCGTCGCGACCAGCAGCGCGGACCAGACGGTCGGGCGGGGCGGGGGGATGTGATGTCCCATCACGGATCGCGAATGGCGTTTCATGCGCCCAGCTTGCCCCAAAGGTCTTGCCACGGGGTTAACGGTTGGCCTTAACGCGCTGTTAGCCGATCCCGGCCCAAGATCGGCGCCGTGCATATTCGCTGGGACAGCCTGACAGAACGCGCGTGGGGTATGGCCCTGCCGGACACCGCCTGCGCGATGCAGCAGGCGTGGCGCTATGGTGCGGCGGTGCAGGCGATGGGCGGTGCCGTCCACCGGGCCGAGATTTGGGACGGCGGCCGGTTTCTGGGGCTGGCGCAAGTCCTTGTGCGGCGGGCCGGGCCGCTGCGGCTGGGCTGGCTGTCGCGGGGGCCGGTCTGGCATGATCGTCCGGGCGACGTCCGCGCCGCGCTTCACGCCCTGCGGCGGGCGCTGCCCCAATCGGGGCCGCGTCTGCTGCTGAGCATGTCAGAGGATCGGGTACCCGGCGTCCTGCCGCTGGTCACGCCGGTCTGCATGGCCGAAATCGCCCTTGCGCCGGAACCCGCGACGATGCGTGCGCGCCTGCACCAAAAATGGCGCAACCGCCTTGTCCGGGCCGAGGCGAGCGGCCTGAAAGTGACCGTGACCGCGGCGTCTGGCGCGGACATGGACTGGCTTCTGGCGTTGGACGGCACACAGGCGCGGGCGCGCGGGTATCGCCGCCTGCCGCCCGCCTTTCTTGCCGCATGGACCGCCTGCAAGGGGCCGCCGCCGTACCTGTTCACCGCGCGCCTGAAGGGCGACCCGGTGGCGGCGATGCTGTTTCTGGACCATGCGCCGGGGGCCACCTATCACCTTGGCTGGAATGGGCCGCAGGGCCGGGCGCTGTCGGCGCATCACCTGCTGCTGTGGCGGGCGATGCGGTACTTCGCGCGCAACAGGCGGCGGCGCTTGGATCTGGGGGCGCTGGACACCGTGACCGCGCCGGGGCTGGCGCGGTTCAAGCTGGGCACGGGCGCGCAGGCGCGGTGGCTGGGGCCGACCGCTTTGGTTCCGCCGTGGCGGCGCGAAAGACCTTGCGCGGTGACCGAAACCGCCGCAATGCTGGCCGCACCCTTTTCCGTAACGGACGATCATTGATGCGCATGTTTCTGTTTCTGCTGGCGTTTCTGCCGGCACCGCTATTCGCCGAAGGTCTGGATGGCCGCACGCTGAGCTTTCATATCGAAACCTGGGACGACCCCGCAGAGCCGCTGTTCGAAACCGGCGTTCTGACGGCCCCGGTGGGCCCGGGCGTGGAACTGGACGTCGGCACGCTGGGCCGCAAGGCCGGGTTCGACCTGATCCCCCTGATGGTGGACGTGGACGGCGACAGGCTGACGCTCGATTTCTCGGAAACGGGGCCGCAGGACTTCTACACGTCGCGGTTCAACGGCTATGTCATCGACTTCGGCAAGGGCTGCCCGGTGCTGACCGGCGCGCGTCTGGACCACGACGCGACGACGCTGCCCATCGGCGGCAAGCGCCTGACGGTCGAGGACGGCGTGCTGCGGGTCAACGTGTCGGGGCTGGTCACCGACTGGCAGCAGAAGGCCGTGATCCGTCTGGAACTGGCCCCCTGCACGGGCGGCTAGGCACCGGGCGCCGAACCGGCGTCACAGCAGGTTCGGCAGCCACAACACGATGCCGGGGAACGCGATCAGCACCGCCACCGTCACCACGTCCGCGATAAAGAAGGGCGAGGCGCCGCGAAACACGTCCTGCACCGAGATCGGCAGCTTGTTGTCCTGCGCCACGCCCGCGACCACGAAGCAATTCAAGCCGATGGGCGGCGTGATCAGGCACAGCTCGGCCATCTTCACCACGATGATGCCGAACCAGATGCCGCATTCCTCGGACGTCATGCCCAGCGCGCCGGGCGCATCGCCGACCGCGCCGTTCAGGGCCAGCACGGCAGGGAAGGTCACGGGCAGCGTCAGGATCAGCATCCCGATGGCGTCCATGAACATGCCCAGCACGACATAGGCCAGCAGGATCAGCATCAGCGTCAGATAGGCAGGCTGGTCCAAGCCGCCGATCCAGTCCGCGAAGGTCTCGGGCAGCTTGGCGAAGCCAAGGAAGCGGACGTAGATCAGCACGCCCCAGATCATCGTGAAGATCATCACCGTCAGCTTGGCCGCTTCCATCAGCGCGCCGCGCAGCTGGCCCCAGCGCATGCCCTTCCACAGCGCCATCACCAGCACCACGAAGGCGCCCAAGGCCCCGGCTTCGGTCGGGGTCGCCCAGCCGAAATAGATCGAATAGACGATGATCGCGATCACCAGCAGGATCGGCGTGGTGCCGGGCAGGGACGCGAACCGTTCGCGCCACGTAAACCCGCGGACGGGCGGGCCCAGCGAGGGCCAGACCCGCGCCTGACCCACGATCAGCGCGGCATAGATCAGCGCCGACACCGCGCCGGGCAGGAACCCGGCCAGCAGCAGCTTGCCCACCGACTGCTCGACGATGATGGCGTAGATCACAAGGATCGCCGAGGGCGGGATCAGCGAGGCCAGCGTGCCCCCCGCCGCCACGACACCGGCGGCGAACCGTTTGTCATAGCCGTATTTCAGCATCTCGGGGATCGCGATGCGCGCGAACACCGCCGAGGTCGCGACCGACGCGCCGCTGACCGCCGCGAAGCCCGCGGTGGCAAAGACCGTGGCCACGCCCAGCCCGCCGGGCAGCCATCCGACCCAGCGCCGCGCCGCTTCGAACAGGTACCGGGTCAGACCGGCGTAATAGGCGAGATAGCCGATCAGGATGAAGGTCGGGATCAGCGACAGCGAATAGGTCGTCGACTTGGAATGCGGGATCTGGCCCGCCAGCTTCATCGCGGTGATCAGCCCCTTGTCGAACCCCTGTTTCGACATGAAGAACAGGCACAGCCCGAGAAAGCCGATGAAGGCCGTGGCGAAAGCCACCCGCACGCCGATCATCACCAGCACCACCAGCGCGGCGGACAGCCAAAGCGACATGCGGAACACGTCCATGTCCGCCAGCAGCGCCTTCATGTCGATCAGCGCGTCCATGCGGGCCTCGTCGCCTGTTGTGGGGTCCGTTCGCGAGTCGGTTCGGGGGGCAGTTCGGGGGCAGGGGTCATTCCACCGTCTCCGCCTCGTGCGCGGCCTGCGTCGCCGGATCTTCGATCAGCGGCACCGCGACCGGCGCGGGATCGCCGCGCAGCAAGGCGCGGCCATAGCCCCAGACCTGAAGCGCCAGCCGGACCCACAGCACCGCCAGCGCCACCGGCACCAGAAGCTTCGCGGGCCACAGCGGCAGCGAGATGTCGATGGAACTGTCGCGCGACCACAAGGGCGCCGCCCAGTCGAACGACCGCTGGAAGTGGAACCATGTGCCGTAGATCAGCGCGGTCGTCAGAAGCAGCATGAAGATCACCGACAACAGCTCGGCGAACCATAGGCCCCGCCCGCGCAGGCGGCTGACCACAATGTCCATGCGGATGTGGCCGCCTTCGCGCTGGCAATAGGCAAGGCCGAGGAAGGCGAAGCAGGCCATGAACTGCTGGGTCCAGTCCACGTATCCCGGCACCGGCATCCCAAGGAATTTACGCCCCAGCACGTTCCACACCGCCAGCAGCACCAGCATGAAGATCACGATGCCCCCGATCAGGTTCATCGTGGCCTCCAGCCGCAGCCACGCGCGGTCGGCGCGCGACACGGCGCTTTTGTCTGCAAGAACCGAAGATGTCGTCATGCGTATTCAGCCTGCCAGCCCCGCGCCCCGGGACAGGTCCGGGGCGCGGGGTCGGGTTACATCCGCTCTTTCTCGAGCGTTTCCAGAACGAGGTCGTAGAGGTCCTGCGCCGGAAGCCCCTGCGCGCTCATCTCCTCGATCCAGGCGTCGTGGATCGGCTTGCCCGCCGTCTCGCGGAACTCGGCCAGCACCTCGTCCGAGATCTGCACCTTCTCGACGCCCTTCTCGGCCAGCACCTCTTCCCAGCGGTTCAGAAGCTCGCCGTAGTTTTCAAGGTAATAGGCGATGGCTTCGTCGACCGAGTCGTCGAGGATCGCGCGGTTCTCGTCGGACAGGTCGTTATAGGCGTCGATGTTCACGACCACCGGGCAGTTCACGGTGCCGGGGTTCAGATTCTCGGTCCACCAGTCGGCGATGTCGATGGTGCGGAACGACAGGTGCGCGTGCTGCGCGAAGGACACCGTGTCCACGACGCCGGATTCCATCGCGTTGTAGGTCTCGGACGCGGTCATCGAGGTGGGCACGGCGCCGACCGATTTGAACGCGTCACCGATGCCGCCCGTCGCCCGGACCCGCATCCCGTCGAAATCGTCCAGCGTGGTGCGCGGGTCGCCGGTGCCGACGATGTTGTACTGCGGCATGGGCGAGGTCATCAGCAGCTTGGCGTTCCACTGCTCCATCTCTTCCTGCACCGCCGGGTGGTCGTAGACCGCCTTCGACACGGCGACCTCTTCCTCTAGGCTGGACACGCCCATGAAGGGCAGCTCCAGCACGGTGATCGCGCGGTTCTTGTCGCGGTGATACCCGGCGCAGAACTGCGCCATCTCGAACGCGCCGATCGAGATGCCGTCGAGGTTCTCGGTGTTCTTCGACAGGCCGCCGTAGGACACGTTCATCGTGAAATCGCCGCCGGACTTCTCCTCCACCAGTTCGGCGATCTTCTCGATATGTTCGGTGAACGCGCGTCGCTGGCCCCAGACCGAGACATTCCATTCCACGGCAATGGCTTCGCCGGCGAACGCAGTTGCAAGGGCCGCAAGCGCGGCCTTGCCCATCAAATGGGTCATGGTTTCCTCCCTTTTGTCGCGGGCATTCGCCCGTCATGGGGGGAAGCCTAGTCCGGGAGGGCCGCGTTCACCAAGCCAAAATTGCCCCCGCGGCAGCCGCGTTCGGCACGCTTCAGGATCACGCGGGTTTGAAACGCGCGTGATCCGGGGCAGGGCGTGGATGCCTATTCGATGGGCGGGACGGCCTTCAGGTAGGCGGCCAGCGCAGCGCGGTCCGCCTCGGGCAGTTCGGCAAGGTTGGTGACGACGTCGGCCATGTGGCCCCCGACGCTGTCGAACATCGGGGTGAACCCCGAGGTGAAATATTCGACCAGATCCGCCTCGGCCCAGTCCAGCGCCGCGGGCGTGATGTTCGGAACGCGGCCCTCGCCGCTGGGGTTCGGCGCACCGCCCAGCCAGCGCGACTTGTTCAGTCCGCCCAGAATGTTGCGCTCGGTATGGCATTCGGCGCAGTGGCCCAGCGCCTCGGCGATATAGCGGCCTTGGGTCGTGGTGTCGTCCAGCCCGGCGGTCACGACGAAATCGTCGTTCAGGAACAGGAACTTCCAGCCGCCCAGCGACCGCCGGATGTTGAACGGGAAGCCAACATCGTGCGGCTGGCTGGGCGTGTCGCTGGCCGGAAGGGTCTGCAGGAAGCCATGCAGCGACACGATATCCTGCGGCGTGGCATTGACATAGGCCGTGTAGGGGAAGGCCGGATAGTAATGGCTACCCTCGGGCGACACGCCGTGGTGCATTGCGTTGTACAGGTCCAGCGCCGACCAGCCGCCGATGCCCTCTGCCGGGTCGGAAGAGATGTTGGGCGCATAGAAGGTGCCGAAGTCGCTTTCCAGCGGGCGCCCGCCGGACAGGATCAGCTTTTCCTCGCCCGACGCGCCTTCTGGGGCGTGGCACGAGGCGCAGCCGCCCGCGTAAAAGACCCATTCGCCGCGTTCCAGATCGGGTTCCAGCCCCGCAAGCACCTCTGCGTCGGCCATGACCGGCCGGGTGACGTACCAGAAGACGGCGGCGCCGATGACGATCAGGACGGCGAGGATTGAAAGAATGCGGCCCATACGGTGCCCCCCGTATGCGTGTCTCAATGGGTTTGACGGTAGGACCTGTGACCGGTTCCGCAAAACGCCCCGCACGCGCTGACACCGCGCCGAAGGCGGGGCCGGGCAGGCGTTGGGGGCTGGCGCAGGACCATCATATCTGGCTTTCCCGTGAAACGGTTTTGCTTCGGACGATGGTACCTGCGAAACGGCAGAAGGCCAGCCGCTGATTTCGCGGCGTCGGTGTGCGGAAATGCAGAGTGCGGCTTGGTCGCGCGGCTATCGCACCACCCGGCCCGGTGCTCTCGCCCTGTCCAATGTCAGCCAGTCGGGCCAGCCGAACAGCCGTTCGTAGCCGAACAGAAGCAGACAGATCACGACGATGGCCACCACCAGCTTGACGCGGCCCCACGACGGCGGGTTTTGCGCCCAGCGTTTCGCCCGCAGAAGCCACATCATGCGCGGTGCTCCTTGGTGGCAAACGCGGCGGCACGGCGGATTGACCCGTCCGGCGGGGGCATTAAGCTGCGGCCCAGTTCATCGGATTCATTGCCAGAGACATTTGCCATGCTTCGTACCGTTTTCCTGTCCGCCGCCCTGTCGGCTGTCCTTTGCCTTGCCGCGACCGCGCCGCAGGCCCAGCCCACCGAGGACGAGATCGCCGCCGCGCGGCTGGACTATATCGACGGCGACCATGCCGCCGCGCTTGAGGTGCTGATGCCCGCCGCCGAGGCGGGCGACGCCAACGCTCAGAACATTGTGGCCGATGCCTACGACAAGGGCAACGGAGTGGAACAGGACATAGCCAGGGCGCTGGAATGGTGGGAGAAATCGGCAGCGCAGGACTTCGACCGCGCGCTGCACAACCTTGGGCACCATTATGCCGCGTCGGACCCGGCGACATCGGCGGGCTACTACGAACGGGCCGCCGCGCTTGGCTATCACCATTCGATGGTGAACCTCGGGCGGCTGTACGAAAAGGGCCTGCTGGGCGACGAGCCGGATCTGGAGCGCGCGGCAGAGCTGTACGAACAGGCGTCTGATCTGGGCAACGCGCTGGCGATGAACAACCTTGGGCGGCTGTACGTGATCGAGGACGGGCTGGGGCCGGACTATCCCTATGCGCTTGGCCTGTTCTACGACGCCGCCGAGGCGGGCAACCTGCGGGGCGTGTCGAACCTTGGCGCGATGTACGCAAACGGGTACGGCGTGACGTACGACCCGATGGCCGCCATCGCGCTGTACCGCATGGCGGCCGAGCAGGGGCATGCACAGGCGGCGGCCAACCTTGCCTATTGGTTGATCGAATGGGATTTCGGCTGGACCAATCCGGCCGAGGGCTGGGCATGGTGCCAGATCGCGATCGAACAGGCTGAATCCGCCGACCTGGCGGGCTTCGAGGCCGACTGCGACTATCTGTCAGAATTCGTGGACGACGCGGCGATGGCGGCGGCGGAAGAGATCAAGCCGGGTCTTCTTCGGTAAACCGGACCTTGCCGATGAACGGCAGGTTCCGGTTCCGCTGGCCATAGTCGATGCCATAGCCCACGACGAACTCGTCCGGGATCTCGAACCCGGTCCAGCTTGCCTTGATGTCCACCTCGCGCCGCGACGGTTTGTCGAGAAGTGCAATGGTTTCAAGGCGTTTCGGCTCGCGGCTTTGCAGAAGCTTCAAGACGTGCGACAGGGTGAACCCGGTGTCGACGATGTCCTCGACCACCAGCACGTCGCGCCCCGCGATCTCTCCGCGCAGGTCCTTCAGGATGCGGACCTCGCGGCTGGATTCCATCGAATCGCCGTAGGACGACGCCTCGAGGAAATCGACCTCGACCGGCAGATCGAGCTCTCGGACGAGGTCGGCGATGAACACGAAGGACCCGCGCAGCAGGCCCACGACGATCAGCTTTTCGGTGTCCCGGAACCGGTCCTGGATCTCGCGCGCAAGCGTTTCGATGCGCGCGGCGATGGCCTTGGCCGAGATCATCGTGTCGACGACATAGTCGGGCTGAGACATGTAACCCCCTTGAATTCCCCGGTCGGGACCATACGACAGGACACTGACACCGAAAAGAAGACACACGGCCACATGACCACGCATTCCGATACCCGCACGCTGCCTTATGACGCCCGCCAGATGTACGATCTTGTGGCGGATGTCGAGAAATACCCAGAGTTCCTTCCGTGGTGCGCCGCCGCGCGGGTGCGCAAGGTGGTGCCGACCGACTATGGCGAATTGATGGAGGCCGACCTTGTCGTGTCCTTCAAAGTGTTCCGCGAGCGGTTCGGAAGCCGGGTGGAACTGTACGATAGAGACTTGAAGATCGTCACGGAATACATTGACGGGCCTTTCAAATATCTGAAATCGACGTGGAACTTCCGCGACCTGCCAGACGGCGGGTGCGAGGTGTCGTTCTTCGTGGATTTCGAGTTCAAGAACTTCGTCCTGCAAAAGGCGATCGGTCTGGTCTTCAACGAGGCGATGGCCCGTATCGTGGCCGCCTTCGAAAACCGCGCGCGCACCCTGTACGGCTGAGGCGGCGGAAATCCCGGCGACGGGAACGCTATCTTTACGAATTGCGGCAATAGCTTCTGCGACCGACGCGCGCCGAGGAGACTGCCGATGCATACCGACGACCTGGTTGAGTTCGTCAGAAACGCGCAACCGCTTGATGGGGACCGCGCGATGATGCGGCTGTCGCTGTTCGACTGGGCGATCTGCGGTTTCGCAGGCCGCGAGGCGACTGTGGCACAGCTGGTTGGCAACATGGTCGCGGCCGATGGCGGCGCGGCGCAGGCCAGCCTGTTCGGCAGTTCCCGCCAGTTGCCCGCCCGGTCGGCGGCCTTCTACAACGGCACGGCGGCGCATGCGCTGGAACTGGACGACGCGCATTACGCTTATCAGGGGCACCCCTCGGCGGCGGTGATCCCCGCGGCCCTTGCGGTGTCGGAACGCAGCGGGGCGGACGGTTCGACCTTCCTGAACGCCTGCCTGCTGGGCACCGAACTTGCGGTTCGGCTGGGCGTCTGGCTGGGCCGTGGCCCGACAGAGGCCGGGTTCGATCTGACCGCGATCACCGGCGGGATCGGCGGTGCGGCGGCGGCGGCGCGGATCATGAACCTAGACGACGAACGATACCGGCAGGCGCTGAACCTTGCCGCCAGCCGCGCCGCCGGGCTTGGCTGCCAAAGCGGCACGATGGCCAAGGCGATGCAGGTCGGCGCGGCGGCGGCGGCGGGTGTCGAATGCGCCACGCTGGCCAGCCTTGGGATGAGCGCGGCCCCCAGCGCGCTGGTGGGCGAGGGCGATTTCTGCACCACGCTGGGCGGCGACAACGATCAGGGCGCGTGGGTCGGTTTCGGTACGGAATGGTTCTTCGACGGCGTCTCGCACCGCTTCCACGCCTGCGCCCACGGCGCACAGGCGATGATCGAGGCGCTGGAAACCCTTGGCCCGCGACTGGCCGGGGAAACCGTCGAAACGGTAGAGGTCGCGCTGAACCCGCGTTGGGTTTTGCGCGACGCTGTTTCGGCACCGCAGGACGGGCTTCAGGCCAAGTACAGCCTGCCGCATATCGCGGCGATGGTGCTGGATGGCGTCGATACACGAGAGTTGGACAGCTTCTCGGACGCGGCCTGCGCATCGGCCACGGTGGCAGAGCTGCGCAAGCTGGTGACGATCCGCCCCGACGACAGCATCGCGCTGCCTTCGGCGCAGGTCAGCGTCGGCCTTGCGGGCGGGCGAACCATTCAGGCGGTCAGCGATCTGGATCAGGCGATCCCGATGCAGGACCGCGCGACGAAGCTGCGCGGCAAGGCGCGGGCACTGCTGGGGGACGCGATCCTTCAGCCGTTCTGGACCGCCATCACCACCAGTCAGGCGCCGGAAATGCGCGCCTTCTGCCGCTGCATGGTCGGCCGGTTCCCGACCCCCGCCGCGACCGCTGGCTGACGCGGTCGGGCTGACGGCTTGCGGCCGCGGCCCATCTTAAGACGTGTCTTGCGGCCCAGACCGGACCGGCGTCGGGGCCACGCGGCCTAACGCGACGGCGCCCTGAGCGCGGCGATCAGCAGGTCCAGCGCAAAGTCCACGCTGGCGGCGCGCACCGCCGAGCGGCCCAATGCGCCGAATTCGATGGTCTGCGTCTGAACCGCCAGACCGGTCTGCGCCAACCCGAAACAGACCCGTCCTTCCGGCTTGTGCTCGGACCCGCCCGGCCCGGCGATGCCGGTGACCGAGACCGCCAGCGTCGCCTCGGACCGCCACAGCGCGCCATGCGCCATCTCGCGCGCGACCTCTTCGCTGACGGCACCGTGCGCCACCAGCGTCTCTTCCTGCACGCCCAGCATTCCGCGCTTGGCGGCGTTGGAATAGGTGACATAGCCCCGGTCGAACACGTCGGACGATCCCGCCACGTCGGTGATCGCCCCGGCGATCAACCCGCCGGTGCAGCTTTCGGCGGTGGCGATGATCGCCCCCGCGTCGCGCGCCAGTGTCAAAAGCGTTTCGGCCCGGCTGCCCATGTCACATCCCCAGCAACCCGTGCGAGATCCCCGCCGCCACCGCCACGCACAGCGCGGCGAAGACACCGGCGATCACGTCGTCCAGCATCACGCCCAGCGCATCGCCGCGCCGGTCCGCCCAGCCCACCGGGCCGGGTTTCCAGATGTCGAACAGGCGGAACATGACGAAGGCGCCGACCCAGCCCGGCCACGGGAACACCCACGCGCCCACGTCCGCATGCCACAGGCCCGCCGACAGCGGCCACAGCGCCAGCCAGATCCCCGCGACCTCGTCGATCACGATTTCGGACGGGTCGTGGTCGTCGCTGCCGCGCGTCGCCTCGGCAGTGGCCCACCAGCCGACGAAGAAGACCAGCACCGTCGCGGCGGCGAACAGCGGGAAGCCGCCCAGCCCATGCAGCACCCACGCCACCGGGATCGCCACGGCAGAGCCCCACGTCCCCGGCGCCCAAGGCAGCAGCCCGACGCCGAAGAATGTCGCGATTGCCCGGCTCATGATGCGCCCCCCGTCAGCAGGGTGGTCGCCATCGCGGCGATGCCTTCCTCGCGGCCGGTAAAGCCCAGCCGTTCGCTGGTCGTCGCCTTGATCGACACGCGCCCCGGCTCGATGCCAAGGATCTGGGCGATCTTCTGCGCCATCGCCGCGGCATGGGGGCCGATCTTGGGCCGTTCGCAGATCAGCGTCAGGTCGATGTTCGAGATGGCATAGCCCTGCGCCGTCGCCAGCTCTCCCGCGTGGCGCAGGAACAGCGCGCTGTCCGCGCCCTTCCACTGGTTGTCGCTGGGCGGAAAGTGCTGGCCGATGTCGCCCATCGCCAGCGCGCCATAGATCGCGTCGGTGATCGCGTGCATCCCGACGTCGGCGTCGGAATGGCCCTTCAGTTCGTGGGTGTGCGGAACCTCGATCCCGCACAGGATCACGCGGTCGCCGTTGCCGAACCGGTGCACGTCGAACCCGTTGCCGACCCTGATATCCATGCTTGCTCCAAGAAAGGCTTCCGCGCGCCGGAAGTCCGAGGCGCGGGTCAGTTTCAGATTGCGTTCCTCGCCGGGGACCATGACGACCTCGATCCCGGCGGCGCGGGCCACTTCGACATCGTCAGCGGCGGTCCCGGCAAAGGCGGAATGCGCGGCAAGGATCGCGTCGAAGGCAAAACCCTGCGGGGTCTGGGCGCGGTACAGGCCGGACCGATCCTGCAGTCCGGTGACCACGCCCTCGGCCCCGCGCCACAGCGCATCGCTGACTTCCAGCGCCGGAGCGGCGCCGTCGGCGTCTTTCAACGCGGTCAGCACGTCCGAGATGATGCGCTGGCTGACCAGCGGCCGCGCGGCGTCGTGAATCAGAACATGCGTACAATTCGAGCCCGCCAGCGCCTGAAGCCCGGCGCGGACCGAGTCGCTGCGAGTCTCGCCGCCCGCGACAGAGGTGACGTAGGGAAACTCTGCCGCGCGGTGCATCTCCTGCGGGTGAAGCACCATGACGATGCGGTCCACACCGGCCGCAGCGCGGTATGCGTCTAACGTCCAGTCAATGACGCGACGCCCGGCAAGTGTCTGCCATTGCTTCGCAATGTCCCCCCCGGCACGGGTGCCCCGTCCGGCGGCAACGATGATGGCGGCTGTGTCGGTCATGCGCTCCTCGGTGCGGCCCCGGACTGTCTATTGCCAGTCTGCCGGGGTGACAATGGAGGACATTTTGCAGGCCAATGTGATTAAAAATAAGTCATATCGTGAAATGTGGGGCACAATACGCGTGAAGGAATTGTATTCCAACCGCTTGCGGAATAGCTACCAACTCAACCGCACAAGGAATAGGCAATTGACCATTCGATTGGCGACCGTACCTATAGACCCTCCGGTCCTGCTGGCTCCGATGGCTGGCATCACCGATCTGCCGTTCCGGCGGATCGTGTCCGGCTTCGGCGCGGGCCTTGTCGTGTCCGAGATGGTCGCAAGCCAGGAAATGGTGCAGGCGAAGCCCGGCGTGCGCGAGCGGGCCGAGCTTGGCTTTGGCGAACAGGCCACCGCCGTGCAACTGGCCGGGCGCGAGGCGCACTGGATGGCCGAGGCCGCCCGCGTGGTCGAGGCGAACGGCGCGCGCATCATCGACATCAACATGGGGTGCCCCGCGAAGAAGGTCACCAGCGCCTCNGGCGCCGGGGCGTCGGGCTCGGCCCTGATGAAAGATCTCGACCATGCGCTGACGCTGATCGAAGCGGTGGTGAACGCCGTCGACGTGCCGGTGACGCTGAAGACGCGGCTGGGCTGGGACGACGACATGCTGAACGCCGCCGAGCTGGCCCGCCGGGCCGAGGGCGCGGGCGTGCAGATGATCACGATCCACGGCCGCACCCGCTGCCAGTTCTACAAGGGCGCCGCCGACTGGGCCGCGATCCGGGGCGTGGTGGATGCCGTGTCGGTGCCGGTGATCGCCAACGGCGACATCCTTGATGCCGACGATGCGCGCCGGGCGCTGTCGCGGTCGGGCGCGGCGGGCGNGATGATCGGGCGCGGGGCGCAGGGCCGTCCATGGGTGCTGGCCGAAGTGGCCGCAGCCCTGTTCGGCGCGCCACGTCCCCAGGTGCCCGAGGGGGCGGCGCTGGCCGACCTCGTGGCCGAGCATTTCGAGGCGTCGCTGTCGTTCTACGGCGCGACGCTGGGGCAGAAGGTCGTGCGCAAGCATCTGGGCTGGTACATGGACACCGCCCGGACTCCGGCGGCCCTGCGGCGCGAGATCCTGACCGGCGATGCCGCGCAGGTGCGCCGCCTGCTGCCCATCGCTTTCGATGCCTGCGAGGAGGCCGCCGCAGCATGACTGTCCGCACGCTTGGTGATACGATCTGGGCCTCTTTGGCCGTGCCGGCCCTTGTGGTGGACCCGGATGACTGCATCCTCGAGGTCAACGGACCCGCAGAGCAGTTCCTGAACACGTCGCAGCGCAGCCTGCTGGGGGCGCCGGTCTTCGACAAGCTGGCGATCGACGCGCCGCTGGAACAATCCTTCGGCCGGGTCCGCACCGACCTGTCGCCGCTGTTCATCAACAAAGTGGACGTGTCGGGCGGCAATGCCGCGCCGGTGCAGTGCAACATCCAGATCGCGCCGCTGATCGGGATGCCGGGCCACGTTCTTGTGGTGATGGAGCCGCGCCAGATCGCGGATCGGCTGGGCCGGGCGTATTCGGTGACCTCGGCGGCGAAATCGGCGATCGGCATGGCCGAGATGCTGGCGCACGAGATCAAGAACCCGCTGGCGGGGATCACCGGCGCCGCGCAGCTTCTGTCGATGAACCTGTCGAACGGCGATCTGGAACTGACGGACCTGATCGTTGCCGAAAGCCGCCGGATCGTGGCGCTGTTGGACCAGGTCGAGCAGTTCGGCAACCTGCGGCCCCCGGAACGGCGCGTGGTGAATATCCACGACCTGCTGGACCGGGCGCGCAAGTCGGCGATGGTGGGCTATGGCGCACACATGAAGATCGTCGAGGACTTCGACCCTTCGCTGCCGCCGACCTATGTCGACGCCGACCAGATGCTGCAGGTGTTCCTGAACCTGCTGAAGAACGCCAGCGAAGCGTCGGCCAAGCGCGCCGGGACGATCCGGCTGCACACATTCTACGACCTGTCGCTGCGGCTGCGCCGGCGCGACGGGGCAGGCGGCGCGCTGCCGCTTCAGATCGAGATCATCGACGACGGCCCGGGGATCCCCGAGGACATGCAGGGCGACATCTTCGAACCCTTCGTGTCGGGCCGCGAGAACGGCACCGGGCTAGGCCTCGCGTTGGTGAGCAAGATCATATCCGACCACGACGGCTGGATCTCGGTGGATTCGGTGCCCGGACGCACCGTGTTCCGCATCTCTCTTCCTATCGCGCCGAAAGAGGCGCGGGACGAATGAACATCTCTGGCAAGGAGCCCAACTAATGGACGGTACAGTTCTGGTCGCGGACGACGACCGCACGATCCGCACGGTGCTGACGCAGGCCCTGACCCGAGCCGGCTGCAAGGTGCACGCGACGTCCTCGATGGTGACCCTGATGCGCTGGGTCGAGGAAGGGAAGGGCGACCTCGTGATCTCGGATGTCGTCATGCCCGACGGCAACGGGCTAGAGGCGCTGCCGAAAATCGCCGAGGAACGGCCCGGCCTGCCGGTCATCGTGATCTCGGCGCAGAACACGATCATGACGGCGATTCAGGCGGCCGAGAAGGACGCCTACGATTATCTGCCGAAGCCCTTCGATTTGCCGGACCTGATGAAGCGCGCCGCCCGCGCGCTGGAGGTCAAGCGCCGCGCCACGCCGAAACGCGCGAACGAAGAGCAGACCAAGGACGACCTGCCGCTGGTGGGCCGCACCCCTGCGATGCAGGCGCTGTACCGGCTTGTCGCTCGGGTGATGAACACGGAACTGGCGGTTCTGATCACGGGTGAAAGTGGCACCGGCAAGTCTTTGATCGCGCGGGCGATTCACGATTTCTCGGACCGCCGCACGCTGCCCTTCGTGGTGGCCAGCGCGTCCGACCTTGCNACGATGGACGGCCCCGCCACGCTGATCAGCCGCGCCAAGAACGGGTCGATCCTGTTCGACGAGGTCGGCGATCTGGACGACGACGCGCAGGCGCGGATCGTGCGGATGCTGGACAGCTTCACCGACAACGCGCCGCGGGTCATGGCCACCAGTCAGGCCGACCTTGGCAACAAGATGGAAGCGGGCGCGTTCCGGCAGGATCTGTTCTATCGCCTGTCGGGTGTCACGCTGAACGTGCCGTCGCTGCNGGAACGGGTGGACGACATCCCGCTGCTGGCCGAGCATTTCCTTGCCCGGTCCGAACGCGACGGCCTGCCGGCCCGCCGGTTCACCGAGCAGGCGCTGGACCTGATCCGCGCCTATTCGTGGCCCGGCAACGTGCGCCAGCTTGAAAACACGATCCGCCGTCTGCTGGTCACCTCGGCCGAAGAGGAAATCACCCGCGCAGAGACCGAACAGGTCCTTGGCAACCAGCCCGCGATGGAGCCGTTGCAGGGCGGAAGCGACGGAGACAAGCTTTCGTCGAGCGTCGCCAAGCATCTTCGGCGCTATTTCGACCTGCACGGTGGTGTGCTTCCGCCGCCGGGACTTTACGCGAGGATCCTCCGCGAAGTCGAACTCCCGCTTATAGAAATCGCTCTCGACGCCACCGGCGGCAATCAGGCCAAATGTGCCGATCTGCTGGGCATCAACCGGAACACGCTCCGTAAAAAGATCACCGATCTCGATATTCAGGTGACAAGGCGGCGCAAGTTGATGTAAAACCGCAACATAAGAGTGGCATTGCCGCCGCAGGCGGTATCAAAGACCACTCAGTGTTGCGGTAGCGCCGCCCTCGGGCGGCTGGATAGTGAGGTGAGTCTCGTGCGCACAGCCGTACGACGTCTCAATTGGGAGCGTCTGAGCAGGCTCCGTCGACAGCGCAGAGTTCAGAACGCCGCCACGATTGGGCTGGTGATCCTTGGACCGTTGCTGGCGGCGGCCACCTTCCTCGTTCTCGGCCCGCTGGGGCAGGGAAACGGCTCTCGTGGGCTGCGCATCGTCCTGCTGGCGGACATCGTC
Source organism: Maritimibacter sp. (assembly GCA_002701395.1). GTDB lineage: Bacteria > Pseudomonadota > Alphaproteobacteria > Rhodobacterales > Rhodobacteraceae > Psychromarinibacter > Psychromarinibacter halotolerans. Next base: position 218,233 of record NZVC01000029.1, read on the forward strand.
TATGCGATGGTCATCGCGGCATTGGTGCTGCAGCGCGTCGCGGCAATGATCGCCGCGCGGCGGGCCCGGTCGGCAGGCTCGCGTCTTCACCTTCGTCTGACCGGCGTGTTCGCGATCGTGGCGTTGGCCCCGGCGGTGCTGGTGGCCGTCTTCGCGGTGATCACGGTGAATTTCGGGCTTGAAGGCTGGTTCTCGGACCGGGTGCGCACGGTCCTGGGCTCGTCCCTGAGCGCGGCGCAGGCCTATGAGGAAGAGCACCGGCAGGACCTGACGCAGGACGCCGAGGCGCTGGCCGAGTACCTGAACGCCGCCCGCCGCAGCGTCTTTTCCGTGTCCGACGGGCAGCTTCGGCAAATCCTGACGCAGGGACAGGCGCAGATCCAGCGCGGCCTGCGCGAGGCTTTCATCATCAACGGCGCCGGCGAGATCCGCGCCCGGGGCGAACGCAGCTATCTGTTCGATTTCGAAGAGCCCGACGCCGAACTGCTGGAACGCGCCCGCAACGGCGAGACGGTGATCATCGAAGACTGGGACGTGAACGAGTTCCGCGCCATCGTGGCGCTGGACGAATACGTCGACCGGTTGCTGTACGTCTCGCGCAGCGTCGACGGTGAAATCCTGCGCCTGCTGGACGACACGCGCGAGACGGTGAACCTGTACAACCAGCTGGAAAGCGACCGGGGCAAGATCGTTTTCGAGTTCGGGCTGGTCTATCTTGGCTTCGCGGTGATCCTTGTGCTGGCGGCGATCTGGCTGGGCCTGTGGTTCGCCGAACGCCTGTCGCGCCCGGTGGGGCGCCTGACCGGCGCGGCACAGCGCGTGGGCGCGGGCGACATGGACGTGCAGATCCGCGAAGAGAAGGGCGACGACGAGATCGCCATGCTGGGCCGGATCTTCAACCAGATGACCCGGCAGCTGAAAGCGCAGCGCGACACCATGCTGGAAAACAACGCCCAGATCGAACGGCGGCGGCGTCTGTTCGACTCGGTGCTCAGCTCGGTCACGGCGGGGGNCATGGGGCTGGACGAGCAGGGCGAGGNGACGTTCATCAACCGCTCTGCCGCGCGCCTGCTGGGGCTGGACCCCGACCTGCATTCCGGAAGCCTGCACGACCTTGTGCCCGAGTTCGCGCCGCTGTTCGGCCGTCTGCGCGCCGCCGTGGGCGAGACGGTGCAGGAAGAGATCAAGATGATGCGCAAGGGCAAGCTGGAGAACCTGCTTGTCCGGATGGCGGTGCGGACCTACGACGACGGGTCGCTGGAAGGCTACGTGATCGCGTTCGACGACGTGACCGACCTTGTCAGCGCGCAGCGGATGGCCGCATGGGGGGACGTCGCGCGCCGTATCGCGCACGAGATCAAGAACCCGCTGACCCCGATCCAGCTGTCCGCCGAACGCATTCAGCGCAAGTTCGGGCGCGAGGTCGGCGACCCCGACCGGCTGGAGCAGATGACCGAGGTCATCATCCGCCAGACCAACGACCTGCGCCGCATCGTGGACGAGTTCTCGAAGTTCGCCCGGATGCCGGAACCCGAACGCCGGGTGCAGGATCTTGCCCGGCTGGTGCGCGACGCCGTGCTTTTGCAGGAAGACGCGCAGCAAGAGGGCGTCACCGTCACGGCGGACATCCCGTCGGACGCGGTGCTGGGCGACATCGACGCCACGATGATCAGTCAGGCGTTGACGAACTTGATCAAGAATGCCGGAGAAGCGATTGAATCCTATCGGGAAAGTTCAGGTGAGGCAGACTATCCCGGTCAGGTGCACGTCGCGATGAGGCTTGGCCGCAATGGTGCGACGATCACCATAGACGACAACGGCATCGGCCTGCCGCCCGACCGGTCGCGTTTGTTCGAGCCATACGTGACCACACGCGAGAAAGGGACCGGCCTTGGCCTGTCCATCGTGAAGAAGATCATCGAAGAGCACGGCGGCACGCTGGCGCTGGTCGATGCAGATCCGTTCACCCCGGGCGCCCGCCACGGCGCCCGGGCCGAAATACGCCTGCCGCTTGTGCCGCAGGACGTGGCCCAACAAAAAACCGAACTTGCCGTATGAGGAAGCAGTCATGAGCGATATTCTTATAGTCGATGACGAGCGCGATATTCGCGAGCTGATCTCCGATATTTTGGAGGATGAAGGCTATGCCACGCGGCTGGCCGCGAACTCGGACGATTGCATGGCCGCAATCAACACCGAACCGCCGGCCCTGATGATCCTGGACATCTGGCTGAAGGACAGCCGCATGGACGGGATCGACATCCTGAAGACCGTCAAGCGCGACAACCCCGGCATCCCGATCGTGATCATTTCCGGCCACGGCAACATCGAGATCGCCGTGGCGGCGATCAAGCAGGGCGCCTACGACTTCATCGAAAAGCCGTTCAACATCGACCAATTGATGGTCGTGATCGGCCGCGCGATGGAAACCTCGCGTCTGCGCCGCGAGAACTCGGAGCTCAAGCGCCGCGACGAGGGGCCGACCGAGATGATCGGCAACAGCTCGGCGTTCAAGACGCTGAAGAACAATCTCGACAAGGTGACCAAGTCGAACGGCCGCGTCATGCTGACCGGCCCGGCGGGGTCGGGCAAGGAAGTGGCGGCGCGCTACATCCATGCCAACTCGAACCGGGCACAGGCGCCCTTCATCACCGTCAACTGCGCCTCGATCGAGCCCGAGCGGATGGAAGAGGTCCTGTTCGGCCGCGAAGGCGCCGACCGGGGCGTCGAGCCGGGCCTGCTGGAACAGGCGCACGGCGGCGTGCTGTATTTCGATGAAGTGGCCGATATGCCGTCGGGCACCCAGTCGAAGATCCTGCGCGTGCTGGTGGAACAGTCGTTCCAGCGCGTCGGCGGCACCGACAAGGTGCGCGTGGACCTGCGGGTGATCTCGTCCACGAACCGCGATCTTCAGACCGAGATCGACGCGGGCCGCTTCCGGCAGGAACTGTATCATCGCCTGAACGTGGTGCCGATCATCGTGCCCTCGCTGGAAGACCGCCGCGAGGACATCCCGACGCTGGCGGAATACTTCATCGAGGGCTTCAACAAGACGCAGGGCCTGCCGCAGCGCGATCTGTCCGAAGAGGCCGTCGCGCTTTTGCAGACGATGGTCTGGCCGGGCAACGTCCGCCAGCTGAAGAACGTGATCGAGCGGGTGCTGATCCTTGGCGACGGCACGGGAAAGATCTCGGCCGCCGAACTGCCCCAGTCCGAGCCACAGGGGCAGGACGACGGCAAGGTGGTGCTGTCGGGTTCGCTTGCGACACTGCCGCTGCGCGAGGCGCGTGAACTGTTCGAGCGGGAATACCTGCTGACCCAGATCAACCGGTTCGGCGGCAACATCAGCCGCACCGCCAGCTTCGTCGGCATGGAACGCTCGGCGCTGCACCGCAAGCTGAAGTCGCTGGGCGTGGTCACGACCAACAAGGCAGGCAGCCGGATCGCCACGGTCGAGGAAGAGGCGCTGCGCACCGGCTGATCTTCCGGCAAGACCTTTAAAATGCTACGAAATACGGGAAAGCGGCGCCATCAAAGCGCCGCTTTCGCTGTTTTAGCTGTCGTGCGGGCGCCGGGCTGCGGCGCCGGTCCGCGACGGCTGCGAAGAATTCGCTGGCGGCGCGCGGGGGCATCAGGGGACCGCGCCAGAGAACCGGGGCGGTCGGGGACGAGCGACGGAGGCCCGGATCATGGTACAGACGACCGCAACGCTGAACGGCGTGGTGATCAACGAAATCGGCGGAATTCCCTTCGGGGCGGGGCAGGACCTGAATGGCGACGGCAGCGTCGACGCGCAGGACGAATTCATCGAGCTTTACAACACCAGCGGCGCATCCGTGGACGTCTCGGGCTGGCAGCTATGGGAGGACAACGTCCTGAAAGCCACGCTGGACCCCGGCACGATCATCGCGCCGGGCGACTATCTTGTGCTGGTCGACGGCGTGGACAACGCGAACGCGATCCAGAACGTCAACGGCGCCGCGTCCCAGTACACGGACGGCGAACTGACGCTGTCGGACGGCGATGTCGTGATCCTGTATAACGCGACGGATGATGAATACGTGGTGTTTCAGGGCGCGAACGCGGACGGCGCCGATGTCACGGCGGCGGTCAACGCGCTGCTTGTGCCGCATCCGAGCGCGTCTCAGGTCGGCCCGACTGAACAGGGCGTGGGCGACAATCCCGGCAATTCGACCAGCCGGGTCGAGGACGGCGACGACGTCTGGGCCGATCAGGGGATCACGCCGGGGGCGGCGAACTGCTTCCTGACCGGGACCCGGATCGAGACGCCCAAGGGGCCCCGCGCCATCGAAGACCTTGCCCCGGGCGATGCCGTCCTGACCTCGGACGGGCGGTCGGTTCCGGTCCGGTTCGTGTTCCGGCAAGAGGTGCGGCTGCGCGGCACCATGGCCGCCCGGCTGGAACCTGTGCGGCTGCGCGCCGGGTCTTTGGGGATCGGTCTGCCGTCGCGCGACCTTGTCGTCACCGCCGATCACGGCATCGTGCTTGACGGCCTGCTGGTGAACGCGGGCGCGCTGGTGAACGGCGACGAGATCGCCTTCGTGCTGCACGCGACGCTGCCCGCGCGTATCACGTACTGGCATATCGAGACCGACGCGCACGAGGTTCTGCTGGCCGAAGGCGTCCCCGCCGAAAGCTTCGCCGACGTGGCGGGCAGGGGCCTGTACGACAACCATTCCGACTATCTTGCGCTGTACGGCGCCGACCGGCTGATCCCCGAGATGGACCTGCCGCGCGTCGCCTCGGTGCGCCTGTTGCCAGAGGCGCTGAAAGAGCGGCTGGACGAGGGGCGCGCGGGGGCGTGGAAGGCCAGCGGCTGACGCGGCGCACCTGCAACGCCACGGGGGCGTTCAGCGGCCCGAAGCATGGGCGGCTCTCGACAGGGACCGGCGAACGGGGTAGCACCCCGGGGCATCGGGTTGAGGTCGAGGGACGTGAACATGATCCGCAAGGCAGCACTTCTGCTTTCGCTTCTTGCCGCCGCAGGCTGCGGTTCGACGCCGCCGGTGGCCGAGGTTACCTCGGCCGGGCAGCGCGAAACCGTCGGCACCAGTGGCGTGCCCGAACAGACCAAGATCGCGGCGCTGACACAGGGCATCCTTGCGCTGTCGCCGGCGATCGATCCGGCAGAGGCCGCGCGCATCGCCGAGATCGCGGTCGAATACCCGCTGTACACGCTGGCGCCGCGCTACCGCGCGGTCGATCCGCCGCTGGTCCACAACGTGAAGGTCAACATGGGGATCAAGCCCCGTGGCCTGTGCAAGGACTGGGCCGACGATCTGGAGGCCCGCCTGCGGCAGGAAGGGTTCCAGACCGTCGACTTCCACCGCGCCATCGCCAACGCCGACAACATCCGGATCGAGCATTCGACCGTCATCGTCAGCGCCAAGGGCGCGGCCTGGAACCAGGGCATCGTTCTTGATCCTTGGCGCGAGGGGCAGGGCGTCCTGTACTGGGCCCCGGTTCTGGAAGACGACCACTACACCTGGATCGAACGGTCCGAGGTNTTCCGGATGAAACGGGAATGGGCCGCCGCCAAGGCGCGCTGAACCCCGGTCCGCCTGCGCGGTCGGTTCGGGATCAGGGCGGTGTCGGGACCCGTTCCGGGGCAACCCCCGGATTCTGCAGGTGCATTGACCCCGCACGCGCCCCGTGCCATCGGTTGGCGACTGGGATGAGTTTGACGGCAAGCAGGGCGACAGGCGCATGAAAGTCATCATCTGCGGCGCGGGTCAGGTCGGCTGGCAGATCGCCCGCCACCTGTCGGGCGAACGCAACGACGTCACCGTCGTGGACAACAACCCCGACCTCGTGCGCCGCGCGACCGATACGCTGGACGTGCAGGGGATCTCTGGCTTTGCCTCGTACCCGGACGTTCTGGACGCCGCCGGTGCGCGCGACGCGGACATGGTCATCGCCGCGACCCACTCGGACGAGGTGAACATGGTCACCTGCCAGGTGGCGCATTCCGTGTTCAGCGTGCCGAAGAAAATCGCGCGCCTGCGCAGCCAGTCCTANCTGAACGCGATCTACAGCGACCTNTACCGGCGCGAGCACATGCCGATCGACGTGGTGATCAGCCCCGAGCGCGAGGTGGCCGACGCCGCCCTGCGCCGCCTGAGGCACCCCGCGGCGTTCGACACCGAAAGCTTCCTTGGCGGCAAGGCGCAGCTGATGGGCATCGTGCTGGACGAGGACTGCCCGGTGGTGAACACGCCGCTGAACCAGCTGTCGGACCTGTTCTCGACCCTGCGCGCCATTGTGGTCGGCGTGCGCCGTTCGGGGCGGCTGTTCGCGCCGGAACCGGGGGATCAGCTGTTCGTGGACGACGAGATCTACGTCTTCGCCCATGTCGACGATGCCGACCGGGCGCTGGAGATTTTCGGCAAAGAGGTCGTGAAGACCCGGCGCGCGGTGATCGTGGGCGGCGGCAACGTCGGGCTTGCGGTGGCCAAGGCGCTGGAAGGTCAGGCCGACCGGGTGCGGATGAAGGTCATCGAGAAAAGCCGCCCCGTGGCCGAACGCGCCGCCGATGCGCTGGAACGAACCATCGTGCTGCATGGCGACGGCCTGAACATGGAACTGCTGGAAGAGGCGAACGTCGCCAAGGCCGACGCCATTCTTGCGGTGACCGACGACGACAAGACCAACATCCTTGCCTGCGTGCGCGCCAAGGCCGCCGGGGCCAAGCTGTCGATCTGCCTGATCAACGACCAGTCGCTGGCGTCGCTGATGATCCCGCTGGACATCGACGCCATCATCAACCCGCGGACCACCACGGTCAGTTCGATCCTGCGCCACATCCGGCATGGCCGCGTCCGCGAGGTCTATTCCATCGGCGATGCCGAGGCCGAGGTGATCGAGGCGCAGGTGCTGTCGACCTCGCCCATCGCGGGCCAGTTGTTGCGCGACATCGACTTTCCCGAAGGCGTGCTGGTCGGCGGTGTGATGAAGAACGGCGAGATGCGCCGTCCGGCGGGCAACATGCGGATCGACGAGGGCGACGTGATCGCCATCTTCTCGTTGTCGGCGGACGTTCCGGAGGTCGAGCGGCTGCTGCAGGTCTCGATCGACTTCTTCTGAGGCGGGCCCGATGCCAAGCCGTATCCTAGGTCTTCCGCTGATCGTCCTGCTGATGATGATCGGCGCGGCGTCGATGTTCCTGCCCGCGATCTATGCGGGCGCGGTGCGGGACTGGGACAGCGCGCGGGCCTTCCTGTTCTCGGGCATCATCTTCATGACCCTGTCGGCGATGATCGGTGTCGCCGTATCGAACTATGCGGTGCGTCGGCAGGCGCGCAGCCATTTGCTGGCCTTGCTGGCGGCCTACGCCGTGCTGCCNGCGATGCTGGCGGTCCCGCTGTACGAAGCCGTCGGCGACACCCGCTATTTCAACGCCTATTTCGAGATGGTGTCGTCGCTGACCACCACCGGCGCGTCGGTCTATCCTGATCCCGGGCGGCTGACGGGCGCGGTCCACCTGTGGCGCGCGCTGGTCGGCTGGATGGGCGGTTTCCTTGTCTGGGTGACCGCGATCGCGATCATGGCGCCGCTAAGCCTTGGCGGGTTCGAAGTGCTGGGCGACCGGGGTGATACGGCGGATTCGGGGCTGACCCAGATCCAGCAGGTGGCCGACCCGCAGATGCGGCTGCGGCGCTATGCCTACATGCTGTTTCCGATCTATTTCATCCTGACGCTTGTCGCCTTCGTGCTGCTGCTTGTGGCGGGCGACACGCCCTTGGTGGCGGTCAGCCACGCGATGTCGACGCTGGCCACAAGCGGGATCTCTCCGGTCGGTGGCACCACCGGCGCACAGTCCGGCATCGGCGGCGAGATGGTGATCCTGCTGTTTCTTGGCTTCGCCCTGTCGCGCCGCACGTTCGAGCGCGACGGCAACGTCCGGCGCCGCAAGCGCATCCGCCGCGACCCCGAGCTTCGGATGGCGGCGGGGCTGGTCGTGCTGGTGCCGCTGTTCTTGTTCCTGCGCCATTGGTGGGGCGCCATCGAGATCGAGAACGTCGGCAACTTCGGCGTGCTTGCCGCGCAGGGCTTCGCCGCTCTGTGGGGCGGGGTGTTCACCGTGCTGTCCTTCCTGACGACCACCGGCTTCGAAAGCACCCACTGGGACACCGCGCAGGCGTGGTCAGGGCTAGAGACGCCGGGGCTGGTCCTGATGGGTCTGGCCCTGATCGGCGGCGGTGTGGCGACCACGGCGGGCGGGGTAAAGCTGTTGCGGGTCTATGCCCTGTACAAACACGGCATCCGCGAACTGGAACGGCTGGTGCATCCCAGTTCCGTCGGCGGGTCGGGTGTCTTCGCCCGCCACCTGCGGACGCGGGGCGCCTATGTGGCGTGGATCTTCTTCATGCTGTTCGCCATGTCGATTGCGGTGGTGATGTTGGCGCTGTCGCTGACTGGGCTGAATTTCGACCAGACCACCGTGCTGACCATCGCCGCGCTGTCGAACACCGGCCCCTTGGCCGGCATCGCCGAATCCGTGCCGATCAGCTATGCCACGCTGAGCGACGCGGCGAAATGGATCCTCACCGCGTCGATGGTGCTGGGGCGGCTTGAGACGCTTGTGATCATCGCGCTGCTCAACCCCGAGTTCTGGCGGAATTGACGCGACGCTCGCACGGCGGGGGCGCAAAATGCTCCCTTTTCAATCGGTAGCGGCTTTTTTGGGGCTGGAATCCCGATATGTTCCCGTACATAATCGAATTCACTGACAATAAGCGGGACAGTCCGCGGCAGAACGAAAAAGGGTAAAAAACCAATGGCTGCCGACAAGCAGAATTTGCAGGACGCATTTCTGAATCATGTCCGGAAGACGAAAGTCTCGGTGACGATTTTCCTTATCAATGGCGTGAAACTTCAAGGTGTGATCACCTGGTTCGACAATTTCTGCGTGCTCCTCCGCCGCGACGGCCAGTCGCAGCTGGTGTATAAGCACGCGATCTCGACGATCATGCCGAGCCAGCCGATCAACCTGTATGACGGTGACGACTGAAGCTTGGGCGATCCACACCTTACGTATGCCTGGGTCCTGCACCCGGACATCACTTCCGACAGAGACGCGCGCGAGGCTCAGCCCGCGCTGAAAGAGGCCGTGGCGCTTGCCGCGGCGTTGCCCGATCTAAAGGTGATCGGCTCTGAAGTCGTGCGGTTGCCGAAGGCGCATCCCGGGATGCTGTTCGGATCCGGCAAGGTCGAAGAGCTGGGCAAGCGGCTGGAAGAGGCCGAGATCGATCTTGTTCTGATCGACGGTCCCGTCAGCCCGGTGCAGCAGCGCAATCTCGAGAAGGAATGGAAGGTCAAGATTCTTGACCGGACGGGCCTGATCCTAGAGATCTTCAGCGACCGCGCACGCACCCGCGAGGGTGTGCTTCAGGTCGAGATGGCGGCGCTGTCGTACCAGCGGACCCGGCTGGTGCGCGCATGGACCCACCTTGAACGGCAGCGCGGCGGGCTTGGCTTCGTCGGCGGTCCCGGCGAAACGCAGATCGAGGCTGACCGCCGCGCGATCGACGAACAGCTTGTGCGCCTGCGGCGGCAACTGGAAAAGGTCGTGAAGACCCGCGAACTGCACCGCGCCGCGCGGCGCAAGGTGCCGTTCCCGGTGGTGGCGCTGGTGGGGTACACCAACGCTGGCAAATCGACCCTGTTCAACCGTTTGACCGGCGCCGACGTGATGGCGAAGGACATGCTGTTCGCCACGCTGGACCCGACCATGCGCGGCGTGACGCTGCCCTCGGGGCGCGAGGTGATCCTGTCGGACACGGTGGGCTTCATCAGCGACCTGCCGACGCAGCTGGTCGCCGCCTTCCGCGCCACGCTGGAAGAAGTGCTGGAAGCCGATCTTGTCCTGCACGTCCGCGACATCAGCCACCCGCAAAGCGACGAACAGGCCGAGGACGTCGAGGCGATCCTGCAGGAGCTGGGCGTGGCCGAGGACACGCCGATGATCGAGGTCTGGAACAAGATGGACCTTGTGACCGGCGACCGGCGCGAGACACTGATGGCGCTGGCCGAGCGCAACGACGCGGTGTTCCCCGTTTCGGCATGGACCGGGTCGGGGCTGCACCGGCTGTTCGACTCTGTTTCGGTCGCGCTGGAAGAGGAAAAGACCGAGCGCGAACTGCATCTTGATTTCGCCGACGGGCGCCGCCGCGCGTGGCTGCACGAAGAAGGCGTGATCGAGGCCGAAACCCAGTCCGAAGACGGGTTCGATCTGAAAGTTCGTTGGACCGCACGTCAGGAAAAACGCTTCCGCGATCTATAGGCAGTGTTGCCGCGGGACAGTCGGTCGTGGCTGGTTTAGTCTTTGTCACGACCCGTTCCGACCCAGAAGGCACACCCGATGCGAGACCTGCCTGACACCCAGACTCCTCCTGTCCATGACGAGGCCCGCGCGCACATGTCGGCGCGGGNGCCGACGGCGGCACCGGACACCCCGGTTGCCGACCTGTCCCAGCGCCTTCGGGGCCAAAGGTTCGACGCGGCCGACACGGTGTTCGTGACCGACGCCGAGGGGCGGCTGTTGGGCACGGTCGGCCTGCCCGAACTTATCGCGGGACAGGGGCAGACGCTGGCCGAGGTGATGTCGCCGGTCGTCGGGACGGTCACGCCCGACACCGATCAGGACGAACTTGCGGCGCTGGCGATGCGATGCGGAATGATCGCGGTTCCGGTGCTGGACGCCGAGGGCCGGTTTCTGGGCGCGGTGCCACCGTCCGAGTTGTTCCGGATCCTGCGCGAAGAGCATTTCGAGGATCTTCAGCACAGCGCCGGGATCAGTCCGCACGCGGAAGGCCCGGGCGCGTCNCTGAACGCGCCGCTGTCCGACCGGCTTCGGCGGCGGCTGCCGTGGCTGGTCTTCGGACTTCTCGCGTCGTCTTTGGTGACGCTTGTGATGGTGGGGTTCGAAGAGGCGCTGGAGGCGAATGTCGCCGTGGCCTTCTTCGTGCCCGCGCTGGTCTATATCGCGGGGGCCATCGGGTCGCAGGCGGTGTCGGTGTCGGTACGGGCGCTGGCGGAAGAGAAGATCGAAATCGGGCGCCTTCTGCGCGACGAGATGATCATCGGGATCGGCATCGGCCTGTCGCTTGGCGGGCTGGCAGCGGCGGGGGTGCACCTGGTGTTCGGGGACGCCTTGCTGTCGCTGGCCGTCGGGCTGGCCATCCTGTGCGGCGGCGCGGTGTCGGCGGTGGTGGGATTTGCGCTGCCGTGGGCCTTTGACCGGCTGGGCGCGGACCCGGCGCTTGGGTCGGGGCCGGTCTGCACCGTCATTCAGGACGCGGCAAGCTTGGCTATCTACTTCGTGTCGGTGTCGCTGTTCGTGTTGTGAAAGACTGATCCGATCCCGGGCAGGGGGCGTATCGGTTTATAACACGGAACAACGATAGAACTGCCATGACATTCCTTATCCTTTACGCGACCACCTGCGTCATCTTCCTTGCGCTGGACGCAGTCGGGCTGACGCTGATGATCCGCCCCGCGTTCGAACGCCACATCGGCGACCTTCTGGCCTTCCGCCTTGCGCCGGCGGCGGTGTTCTACCTGTTCTACGTTGCCGTGCTGTGCTGGCTGGTGACATGGCCCGCCCTGACGGGCGATGTCCCGTTGTCGCGGCTGGTGCTGAACGCGGCGCTGTTCGGGGCGGTGGCCTATGGCACGTACGAGTTCACCAACCTTGCCACGCTGAAGCCGTGGCACTGGTCGATGGTGGCGCTGGACCTGACGTGGGGCACGTTCCTGACCACGGTCGCCGCCGTGGGCGGCGTGACCATCACACGGGCGTTCACCTAGCGGACTGTGGGCCGGGGACTGGGGGCGGTCAGTCGCGGGGCATCAGCGTCGTGACACCCACCGCCGCCGCCCGCGCAAGTTCGGGGTCCAGCGACATCGGGATGTACTCGCCCCGCCGCCACAGCTCTCCAAGGTCGTCGTAGTGGCGGCTAAGCGGGTGGCCGGACTGGCCCGTCGTGATGATGAACACCGAACTGTCGGGGTCGGCGAAGTCATAGACCCCGCGATAGCCGGCGCCGTGCACGNTCAGGAACGGGTTGGTGCCGGTTCCCGACGTCAGCCCGCGCATCAGCGTGTTGTCCCCGCCGGAGGTCGACTGCCGGATGTTCACGATCCACGACAGCAGCGGCACGTCGCCCAGCACCGCATGGTCATGGGTGGCCTCGTGCGCATCGCCCCACCGCAGCGATTCGAGCGATCCGCCATAGGTCTCGTCGATCCAGACCAGAGCATCGTCCAGCGACCGGCGCGCGATCTCTGTGCAGCTTTCGGTGGCGCTGGACTGGATCACGTTGCACCAGACCCCGGCGCCGTTCACGTTGCGGAACACGCGTTCGATGAACACCGGGTCGACGTGGGTGTATTCGCGCGCCAGCGTCCCGATCTCGTCCCGGATCAGCCGGTCCTGCAGCGCCCGCATCCACGCCGCATAGAGCAACGGCTCGGGCATATGCTCGTTCATCTCGCCGTTCCAGTTGGCCAGAAGCTCCAACGCCTCTTGCCGCCGCCGCTCGGGCGTGCCGGCCGGGGCGGCCTCGTCCGCGTACCACAGGTCGGCGGCCACCAGCGGCAGCAGCGACCGGGCGGAATAGGACACGGTGTCCAGCTGCGCCTCGATGAAGCTTTCGCGGGTGTGCACCTCGCGCGCCTGCATCAGGCGACGCCAGCGCTGAATGCGCTGCGTGTCGCCCCAATGGTACGAGACGTGGTTCGGGAAGGGGCGGTTGACGGTCTTGTTGTTGGTGTTGCCAAGGATGCCGCCCGCCGGGTCGATGAATTCGGGGTTGGCGGCATAGTTCATCCAGCCCTGCCAACGGTTCTCGGCCAGCCAGCCCGGCGCGGGGATGCGGCCGGTGGTCTGGTGGTTGGCGGTCCGNCGCGGCATCGCGCCCACGGTCTTCATCGCGACGCTATCGGCATCCGCCAGCGTCAGGTTCTGGCTGGGGGCGATGAACAGCGCGCCCGCCTCAAGCCCTTCTTCCACGGTCCGCGCCTGCATCAGCCGGATGGCTGCGGTCATCGACGTGTCTTCGGGCGACAATGCGGTCCACGCCAGAGACATGACATGGCCGGGCGGCGTGATCGAAGCCAAACCGAAGTGCTGACCGGGGATCACCGGGCCGTTCTCGGTCCACTGAAGCTGGATGGTGACGGGAGCCTCGTCCTTGACGCGGATGATCGAGCTGCGGGTCTCCATCGGCGCAAACCCGTCCGGCGTGCGGACCTCGTCGGGATTGTCGGGGTTCAGTTCCTCGACATACAGATCCTGATCGTCGAGGTAGGACGACGTGATGCCCCAGCCGAAATGCTGCGACCGGCCCACCATCAGCGCCGGGATGCCCGGGATCGTGCCGCCGATCACGCCGCCCGCCGCCAGTTCCAGACGGGCAAGGTACCACGTCGACGGGGCCGAGAACCCAAGGTGCGGGTCGTTCGCAAGAAGCGTCCCGCCCGAGGCCGCGCGGCTGGGTGCGGTGGCCCANGCGTTCGAGGCGCCCGCCAGTTCACGCGGCGCGTAGGGCGCCAGCGGGTCGGTTTCCGGCACGACCTCGGCAAAGCGTTCGACGCCGGGGAACAGGCTGGCGTATTCCGGCAGCGCGGCGATGCCCGCACCGGGGCTGTCGGGCAGGATGTCGCGCAGCCGGTCCTCGGGCAACAGAAGCGACGTGCGCGCGCGCAGCACCTCTTCCGACAGGTGCGACGACAGCCGAAGCGCCATAAGCTTGATCAGTGCGAGGCTGTCGGCCGGGGCCCACGGCGCGATCTCGGGCGAGAACAGGAAGAACTCGGGCGCGCCGCGGCCAAGGGCGCTGTCGTTCACCTCGGCCAGCCGTGCGTTGACCCCGGCGGAGTAGGCGTTCAGCGCCTCCATCGTCGCGGCGTCCTGCACCTGCACCGACCGGACGGCGAGGTTGTAGATGTCCAGCCGGCGCATCAGATCGTCGAAGCGGAAGGTGCGGCGGCCGAAGATCTCGGACAGGCGGCCCTGCGCGGTGCGGCGCAGCATCATCATCTGCCACAGGCGGTCCTGCGCGTGGGCATACCCAAGGCCGAAGTACACGTCGGCGTCACTTGCGCCGAAGATATGCGGCACGTCCGCATGGTCGCGGACGATTTCCAGCGGTGCGGTCAGACCGTCGACCTGCACGGTCGCGTCGTAATCCGGCAATGACCGCGACGCCATGTAGTAGGCCAGCAGCATGGCGGCGATGGCGAGGCCCGCGATCACGGTGAAAAGCCTCAGGAGCCATCGGAAGGCTGTCGCCATGTGTCGGTAATCCTTGGTTGACCACGGGGGTGGGGCCGTTAGTTAGTCGGACCCGGATAACATGACAATGGGGAGAAGCGCGACATGGCCAAGGTGACATTTCTGGGACTGGGCGTCATGGGCTACCCGATGGCCGGGCACCTTGCCGCGAAGGGCCACGAGGTGACCGTGTACAACCGCACCTTCGCGAAAGCGGAAGCGTGGGTGAAGGAGCATGGCGGCACCGCCGCGAAGACGCCGAAAGAGGCCGCCGAGGGCGCCGAGTTCGTGATGGCCTGCGTCGGCAACGACGACGACCTGCGGGCCGTCTGCACCGGCGACGACGGCGCTTTCGCCGGGATGGCCGACGGGACGGTCTTCGTCGACCACACCACGGTATCGGCGGCGGTGACCCGCGAACTGGCCGAAGTGGCGCAAGACTCTGGCATCGCGTTCGTCGATGCGCCGGTGTCCGGCGGGCAGGCGGGGGCCGAGAACGGCCAGCTTGTGATCATGTGCGGCGGCACCGAAGCGGCCTATGGCCGGGCCGAACCCGTGATGGAAAGCTATGCCAAGCTGTGCAAGCGGCTGGGCGAAAGCGGCGCGGGCCAGCTGTGCAAGTCCGTCAACCAGATCTGCATCGCGGGTCTGGTGCAGGGTCTGGCCGAGGGGCTGCACTTTGCCCAGAAGGCCGGTCTGGACGGCCGCGACGTGGTCGAGGTGATCGGCGGCGGCGCAGCCGGGTCGTGGCAGATGGTGAACCGCTACGAGACGATGCTGGACGACAAGTTCGACTTTGGCTTCGCGGTGGACTGGATGCGCAAGGACCTTGCGATCTGCCTTGCCACCGCCGAGGAAACCGGCGCCTCGCTGCCGGTCACGGCGCTGGTCGACCAGTTCTACAAAGACGTTCAGAACATGGGCGGCGGACGGCACGACACCTCGTCGCTGATCTCGCGCCTGCGGAAGCTGGATGGGTGAATTAGGGAAACAGTGACGGGGGTTTGCCCCGTATTGTTTCGCGGAGAATCGAAGGGCGACGTCCGGGATCGGGCGTCGCCTTTTTCGTTCCGCAAGAATGTGGGTCCGTGATCGCCGTTTTCACGGGGACCGGATCACTTCGCCGCGCGCCACGCCGCCAGCCAGACCAGCACCAGCGCAAAGCTGAACAGCGCGTTCCAGCTGGCCATCGACAGCGACAGGAACTCGAACGCCACTTGGTCGCAGCGGACCAGCGGCGGGCCGGCGTCGATGGCCGGGTTCAGCAGGTCGTTGATCGAGGTGTTCGAGATCCCGCTGGTGCCCGAGCATTCGGTGATGCCCTCCCACCAGTCGCGCTCGACCCCGGTGTGGAACACACCGATGGCGCCGGTGACGAAGGCGGCCAGCGCGCCAAGCAGCGCCAGCACGCGCGCTTTCACGGCCAGCGCCAGTGCGCCGATGACGATCGCGATGGCGTGGGGCCAGCGTTGCCAGATGCACATCTCGCAGGGCGCGAGGCCGAAGAAGTACTGTGAAATCAATGCGCCGCCCAGCAGCGCGACCGAGCCAGCAGAGGCCAGGAGAATGAGTGTTTTGCTTTGTGTCATAGGTATTTCACCGCCAGGAAGCCGCCCAGCAAAATCACGACGAACAGCGTGAACATCAAGCCCAGACGACGTTCGATGAAGTCACGAATGGGTGCGCCGAATTTCCACAGAAGCGCGGCCACGACGAAGAACCGCAGGCCGCGTGCGATGATGGATGCCACGGTGAACACCACGAGGTTCAGGCCGGTGGTGCCGGACAGGATGGTGATGACCTTGTAGGGGAAGGGCGTGACGCCCGCGATCAGTACCGCCCATGCGCCCCATTCGTTGTAGCGCGCGCGGAACTCGTCGAAATAGGCGTCCTTGCCGTAGAACTCGAGCACCGGGCGGCCCACCGTCTCGAACAGGCCGTAGCCGATGTAATAGCCGAACATCCCGCCCAGCACCGACGACACGGTGCAGACGCCCGCGATCACGAAGGCGCGGCGCGGGGCCGCGATGATCATCGGGATCATCAGCAGGTCGGGCGGGATCGGGAAGACCGAGCTTTCGATGAAGGCCACGAAGGCCAGCGCCCAAAGCGCGTATTTCGAAGCGGCCAAAGAGACCGTCCAGTCGTAGAGCCGTCTGAGCATGTCCGATCCGAATCCGCGCGTTCTTCAGGTTCGGCGTCGTTAATCCACGCTGAAAGCAGCAGGTCAAGCTTGCCGGGGCGGCGCGGCGACATATCCTTACCTTGCGTATCGTCAGGGAGACGGCAATGAGATGGAGAGGCCGGCGCGGCAGCGCCAATATCGAAGATCGTCGTCGCCGGGGTGGCGGGGGCCTTCGCGTCGGCGGGGCAGGCGGGCTGGGCGTGCTTGCCATCGTGGCCATCGGCTATTTTCTGGGCGTCGACCTGACGCCGCTTCTGGACGACACCGGCCTGTCGTCTCCGCCAAGCCAGACGCGCGAGCTCAGCGCCGCCGAGCAGGAGGCGGGCCAGTTCGTGTCCGTGGTGCTGGCCGACACCGAGGAGGTCTGGGCCGAGGTGTTCCGCGAGCAATTGGGCGCAGAGTACGACCCGGCGACCTTGGTGCTGTTCAGCGGCGTGACACAGTCGCCCTGCGGCGGCGCCTCGGGCGCGACGGGGCCGTTCTACTGTCCGGCGGATGAGAAGGCGTATCTGGACACCGCGTTCTTCGCGACGATGGAACAGCGGCTGGGCGCCGGTGGTGACTTTGCCGCCGCATACGTCGTGGCGCACGAGATCGCGCACCACGTGCAGGACGAGCTTGGCATCCTGTCGCAGGCCAACGAGATCCGGCAGCAGGTGAGCGAGGCCGAGTCCAACGCGATCTCGGTCCGGATCGAGCTGATGGCGGATTGTCTGGCCGGGGTTTGGGCCGTGCGGGCGGACGAACGGTTCGACGTGCTTCAGGGCGGCGACCTTGACGAGGCGCTGAACGCCGCGCGCCAGATCGGCGACGACACGCTGCAACGCAACGCGGGCCGGGTGCCGCAGCCGCACACCTTCACCCACGGCACCTCGGAACAGCGCCGCCGCTGGTTCCAGACCGGTTTCGACAGCGGCCGCATCGACACCTGCGACACCTTCGCAGCGGATACGCTTTAAAGCCGCCACGAGAGGGGCGTTCAGGCCCAGAATCCTGTTTACGGCCCGCACGTCGGGCTGTAATCGGAACACCGGTGGCCCGAGTGGCGGAATGGTAGACGCAGCGGATTCAAAATCCGCCGGTAGCAATACCGTGGGGGTTCGAGTCCCCCCTCGGGCACCAACAAATCAATGCAGGTCCAATAGATTCTTTCCGCATCTGGTCAGACCCCGTGCCGCCGATCGCAATTGGTCGCCAGGCGGCGAGGTAAGATGGCGGCGGCGGGCGACCTTGCTTCTGACTGGAAAGCGGGGCCTCGCCATCCACCGATGATCCGAACTTCCTGACGCGTGGTGTTTTCGTTGACGCCGATGGATATGATCCACACCGCCCACCAAGTTCCGTGCACCGAATACAAAAAGCCCGGCGGACATGCGTCGCCGGGCTTTGCTTTGGGTATCGGGGCCGGGCAGGGGCGCTATTTGGAGCTTCCGCCCAGCACACCGGCCACGAAGGCCTTCTGGAACAGCAGGTAGGAAATCACCACCGGCACCACCGAAACCAGTGTGGCGGCCATCAGGACCCCGTATTGCACCTGCAACCCGCTGGTCAGGGCGCTGATCGACACGGTGACGGGCCGGGCCTGGTCGTTGCTGGTCAGCGTCATCGCGAAAAGCAGGTCGTTCCAGACCGACCGCGACTGGATGATCGCCAGCGCGGCAAGGCCAGAGGTCGAGGCCGGCAGCAGCACCTTGAAGAAGTACTGCGGGATGCTGCAGCCGTCGATCAGCGAGGCCTCGAACATCGAGCGCGGGACCGAGGCGAAGAAGTTGCGCATGAAGAAGGTGCAGATCGGCACGCCATAGGCCGCGTGGACCAGCCACATGCCGGGGATCGTGTTGTGCAGGCCCAGCCCCCGCATCATCGAGAACAGCGGGATCTGCACGATCTGATAGGGCACCAGCATCCCGGTCAGCAGGAACAGGTAGATGATGAAGCCGATGCGGCCCTTGATCTGCGACAGCGGAAAGCCCGCGATCGCGCCCAGCAGCACCGAGAAGATCACCCCCGGCACCGTGATCATGATGCTGTTCCAGAAGGTGCGGCCGATCTTGTCCCACGCGGTCACATAGTTCTGCCAGTTCGGCGCGGCAGGCAGCGAGAACACGTCCAGCACCTCGGCCGGCGTTTTTAGCGACGTGTTGAAGGCCACCAGCAGCGGCGCAAGGAATACGATGGCGACGGCCAGCGCCGGCAGCAGGGCGCCGGGGCGGTATTTCGCCCGGAAGCTCTTGTTCGCGGTCATGGTGTCAGTGGTCATTTTCAGCGCGCTCCACCTGTCGGGCCATGTAGATGACGAAGGGCAGGATGACGGCGGCGGACACGACCAGCATGGCCACCGAGATGGCGCTTGCCTGTCCCATCTGCAGACGGCCGAAGGCGGTGTCGTACATCTGGGTCGCCAGCACGTCGGAGGAATAGGCGGGGCCGCCAGCGGTCATGGCCCAGACAAGGTCGAACAGGCGCATCGCGTCCACGGCGGACATGCCAAGCGCGATGGTCGTCGAGGGCCACAGGAGCGGAAAGGTCACCTTCCAGAACCGCTGCCACGGGCTGGCGCCGTCGATCGTCGCCGCCTCCAGGCATTCGCGGGGCAGGTTTTGCAGGCCAGCGAAGAACACGATGAACGAGAAGCCCACCGACCACCACAGACCCGCCGCCATCAGCGAGTAGGTCACGGTATCGGCGTCGCCGATCCAGTTCTGTGCAAGCACGCCCAGACCCACGGCTTCCAGCGTGCGGTTCACGAAGCCCGCGCTGGGTTCGTACATCCAGCGCCAGATCGCGGCGACGGCGACCGGGGGCAGGGTGTAGGGCAGGAAATACACCAGCTTCATGAAGCCTTGGCCGCGGTTCATGCGGTTCACCAGCAGCGCCAGCAGCAGGCCCAGCCCGGTCGGGCCGATCACGTAGAACACAAGCCAGCGGATGTTGTTCATCAGCGAGTTGTAGAAGCGGTTTTCGCCCAGCAGCCATTGATAGTTGCTGAGCCCCACGTCGGTGCGTGTCGGCGACAGGCCGTTCCAGCTTTGGAACGACAGCCGGATCGTGTCGATCACGGGGTAGATGTAGAACACTGCGAACAGGGCGACGGGCAGAAGAAGGAACAGCGCGAACCAGACGCGCGCGCTTCTCTGCCAGGGGGCTGCTTTGGATCTTGGCATTTGGGTCTCCGCCTTGTGCCGCGCGACGGATGCCGCGCGACACAGGTGTTTTGATATTCGCCGCGTCTTACCAGGTCACGAAGGTGCCTTGGTCAAGGGCGCTTTGGCGCAGGCGCTCGAGGGTCTCGACCACCGAGTCGATGGTTTCATCGGTCGGATCGGCGGCGAAACGTTCGATCTGCACGCCCAGTTCGGTGCCCAGTTCGGTGGGCAGCAGGAAGAACAGGTTCGGCACGACGGCGTCAGAGCCGTTGGCCGCGTTCAGCTGCTCGCTGGTTTTGGCGCCGATGTAGTCGTAGATGTCCGACGGCGTTTCCAGGTTGGCGGCAACCGAACCCTTGTAGGTGTTGAACGCCGACTGGCCTTCGATGCCGGCCGAGGTGCGCATGAAGTTGGCGGCTGCTTCCAGCGACGCCTCGTTCCCGGCCGGAGCGGCCAGCGCGTCCACCTGGATCACGACCGCATCGCCGACACCCGGGGCAGGGAAGAAGTCATAGTCTTCGCCCGGCACCCACTCCAGATCTTTGAAATAGCCCGAGATCCAGTCGCCCATCTGGTACATCGCCACGCGGCCCGCGACCACGTCGTCGCCGCCCTGCGCCCAGGTCTTGCCGCCCCAGCTTTCGATGTAGTTCGACGCGTAGACGTCGCCGTACAGGCGCAGCGCCGCGCGGAATTCGTCGCTGTCGAACGCCATTTCGCCGGAGGCCAGAGCAAAGTAGCCCTCGACGCCCACGACGGACAGCAGCGGCGCGTAGAAGTTGTACAGGCTCCAGAACGGACCGGCGCCGTTGGCAAGGCAGGCGGTGCCGGTGGCTTCGATCTCGCCGCACAGGGCAGCCATCTCGTCGAAGGTGGTCGGAGCTTCCCAGCCGTTCTCGTCGAACAGTTCCTTGTTGTAGAAGATGTTCGAGATCAGCGCCATGTTCAGCGGCACGGCGTAGGGGGTGCCGTCGATCTTCATCACGCGCTTCAGGCCTTCGGGGAAGATTTCCTCGGCGTTGATGTCAGCCCAGATGTCGGACAGGTCGGCCAGCTGGCCGGCGTCGACGAAGGTCTTGATTTCATAGCCCATCGCGCTTTGGTACGCGGCCGGCGGGTTGCCACCCAGCAGCGAGGTCTGCAGCTGGCGACGCAGCTCGACGGTGTTGCCCGGGATCACTTCGTGGGTGACGGGCGTGTCGGGATAGGCTTCGTTGTTCAGCTCGATCAGGCTGGAAATCGCGTCGAGTTCGGCGCCGGCACCCCAGTAGGTCCAGACCGGGCTGGCGTCCTGCGCGGCGGCGGACTGGGCGATGGCGATTGCTGTGGTGGCGGCAAGGGCAGCGTGGATTCGCATGGTAGCTCCTGTTGGTTCTCAGGCTGGAATTTAATAATCCGAACCTTGGACCAATATCTCATGAGGGGCGGGTGGGGTGTCAACGCGAGATTTGTGTTCAGACTGACCAAATTCAGTAAAATAACCTGTTTTATGCGATCAAGAAACAAGCAGAAAAGAAAGTCAGCTTTTTTCGGCTTTCGGCCGCTGTCCGTTCTTGACCCTTTCCGCCGCTGCTGCATAGGTAATGTTCAGGAATTCGGAATAAATAGACATGCCACGTACCACAGCCATTTTCAGGGGCGTTCACCCCACCGCGCTGCGCCGGATCAACGCGATCGAGGTGTTCAACGCCGTGCGCACAAAACCCGGTCTGTCGCAGAAGGATATCGTGGCCGAGACGGGGATCGACCGGTCCACCGTTTCCACCATCGTGGCACAGTTCGATGCCCTTGGTTTGTTGGAGAGGGGCACCGCCTCGTCCGAGGGGCGGCGTGGCCGCAAGTCGGAAACGCTGGCGATCAAGACCGATGCCGGACTGCTGATCGGGGCGCATATCATGCCCGAGCAGTTGCTGTTCGTATCCTCTGGGCTTGATGGCACCCCGGCCGAGACGATGGCCCTGCCGCCGCTGACCGACGCGGCCGATGTCGAGGCCGCGATTGGCAAGGGTCTGGATACATTCCTGTACCGGATCGGAGCAAAGCCGGAAGATGTTTCGGCATTCGGCCTGTGTGTGCCGGGGCTGGTGGCCACCGGCGGCCGTCTGGCGGAATCGTCGAACATGAGCTGGCAGGACCTGAACCTGCCCGAGATACTGGGCGGAAAGATCCCGTCGAAATTTCACATCGACAACGACAGCCGCGCCGCGGGCATCGCCGAAAAGCTGTTCGGCCAATGCGTTAATGTCGATGACTATATCTATGTCGACAGCGCGTCGGGCCTTGGCGGCCTGCTGTACATGAACGGCAGCCCCTATGTCGGCGCCGGCGGCTTCGCGGGCGAGATCGGCCACATGAAGGTGGTGCCGAACGGTCGGCTGTGCACCTGCGGCGCGTCGGGCTGTGCCTCGGCCTACCTGTCCGAGCCCGCGCTGGTACGCCGGTTCCAACGGGTCGGTCTGAAGGCCGAGACCTTCGGAGAGATCCGCGCGCTGGCCGGATCGGGGTCCGAGCGGGCGCTGACGCTGCTGGACGAGGCGGGCGAGATGCTGGGTCTTGCGCTGTCTGACCTCGTCAACCTGTTCAACCCGCCGGTGGTCGTGCTGGGCTCGGGCCTGGGACTGTTGGCGGATTACCTGCTGCCTGCCGCCCAGCGGACGCTGGCACGGAACGCGCTGCAATCGCCGCGCGCACTGTGCCGGATCGTCAGTTCGGACATCGCGCAGATGGATACCCCGCGCGGGGGGCTCGCGTTGGCGCTGAACGCGCTGACAGAGCCGTCGGGCGACAGCCCGTTCCCCTGGTAAATACACAAAAGGAAAGACAGAATATGGCTACGCGCAGAATTGCGATCGTGGGTCTTTCGGTCGAGGCCCTCGTGGGCTCGCCGCTGAAGACGGACGAGGACGCAATGCAGATCTATCGGGGCGACGAGCTTCCGGCCAACAACCTGTGGCTGGTGCGCGGCGTTCTGGCCCGCCTGGCCGAGGAACCCGAATTCGAAGCGGTGCCGCTGATGTGGGCGACCGCCTTGCCGGGGGGCGCGCTGACCCATTCGAACTATGTCGCGATTCGCGACGAGACGGTGAAGCTGCTGACCGAGAACGGCCCGCTCGATGGCGTCGTCGTCTGCAACCACGGCGCGCTGGAAGTCGACGGGCTGGATGTTCAGGCCGATGCGGATTTCGTGGCCCATGTGCGCGAAGCGGTCGGCCCCGACATGCCGATCGGCGTGGCGCTGGACCTGCACGGCCACCTGTCGCAGCAACTGCTGGACGCGGCGACCGTGTTCTCGGTTCTGCGCACCGCGCCGCACCGCGACGACAAGCAGACCGGCTACCGCGCCGCGCATATGCTGGTGCGCACGATCAAACAGGGTCTCACCCCCAAAACCGCGGCCGTACACATCCCGATTCTGGTGTCGGGCGAACAGGCGATCACCACGCAGGTGCCCGGCTCGACGCTGTATGCCACGCTGCCCGGCTTCGATTCCGTCGACGGCGTGATGGAGGCCAACATCTTCGTCGGCTTCGCCTTCAACGACCGCCCTTGGACCGGCATGAGCGCCGTGGTGACCAGCGATGGCGACGCCGCGGTGGCGCAGCGCGTGGCCGAGGAGCTTGCCCAGCAGATCTGGGACGCACGCGACCAGATGATCCTGCGGATGGAAACCGACGCCGTGGCGCCGGGCCTTCTGAAGGCGGCGCAAAGCGAACAGCGCCCCGTCTACGTCAGCGACTCTGGTGACAACACCACCGCCGGTGCGCCGGGCGACCTGACCCACGTCCTGCAAGAGATCCTGCGCGACGACCGCTTGGGCGATTCCGTCGTGGCCGGGATCTACGCGCCCAAGCTGGTGGCCAAGGCCAACGAGATGGGCGTCGGCGCCAGCATCGCCTTTGATCTCGGCGAGGAACACATCTCGGAGCCGGTCGAGACGATGGCCGTCGAGGGCGAGATCGTCGCCTGCGGTCCGGAACTGGTGCTGGGCGGGTTCCAGCCCTATCGCAGCGCCGAGGGCGCGTGGTGCGTGATCCGCTTCGGCGACGTGTTCGCGACGTTCCACGATCTGCCCATCGGCATCACCACGCCGCGCCACTTCGAGGCGATGGGCATCGATCCGGTCAAGCACGCCTATTACGTGGTCAAGCTGGGCTATTTGCACCCGCAGATCATCGACATCGCCAAACGCCACATCCTGCTGCTGACGCCGGGAACCGTGTCGCTGGACCTTGGCGCACGCGACTGGACGCAGGTCGTGCGCCCGGCCTTCCCGGCCGACGAAAACCCCGAATGGTCCGCCAAGGGCCAAGCCTATTGCAACTGACGACCATCGAGGAACGAGGACACCCAAGATGACGACCGAACTTTCGAACGTGACGATTCCCGACTTCGGCCTGCCCGAGTCGCGTCCCGTGATCCCCGGCGAAACCTACGCCGCCCGGTGCGACGCGCTGGTGGCCGGCGCCGACTGCGACTGGGTCGTGGTTTATTCCGACCGTGAGCATCAGGCGAACATCGCTTTCCTGACCGGCTTCGAGCCGCGCTTCGAAGAGGCGCTGCTGCTTCTGAACCGCGATGGCCGCAGGATCATCGTAACCGGCAACGAATGCGTGCCCTACGCCGCGATCTCGGGCCTTCCGGGCGTCGAGGTGGAACTGGCGCAGTCGCTTAGCCTGATGGGGCAGGACCGCACCGAGGCGCCGAAGCTGACCGAGGTCCTGTCCGGGCTTGGCATGGCGTCGGGTCAGACCGTCGGCATCGCCGGCTGGAAGTACCTTGAAGAGGTCGAGTACGACGACGCCCCCAGCTTCTTCGTGCCGCATCATCTGGTCGCGACGCTGACCAAGGTGGCGGGCGACGCGGGGCTTCTGTCGGATGTGACCCCGGTGCTGATGCACGAGACCAAGGGCCTGCGCGCCGTGGTCGACGCGGACGAGATCGCATGGCTGGAATTCGGCTCTGCCCGCGCGTCGGCCGCCGTCTGGCGCGTCGTGACCAACGCCAAGCCCGGCGACACCGAGCACGAGGCAGCCAGCAACATGGGCTATGCCGGTGAACAGATGGCCTGCCACTTCATGCTGTCGACCAACGGCGGCAGCGGCCCGATCATCGGCCTGTCCTCGCCCTCGGGCAAGGTCATCGAAAAGGGCGACGGCATCACCACCTGCGTCGGCCTGTGGGGCGGTATTTCGGCGCGCGGCGGCCTGATGGCCGAGGGCGACGATACCTTCCTGGCCAAGTGCAAAGGCTACTTCGAGGCGCTGCTGACGTGGTACGAGACCGCCGAGATCGGTGTCGACGGTGCGGTGATCTACGACGCGGTGGAAAAGAAGCTGGCCGAGGCCGATCTTGAACCGGCGCTGAACCCCGGCCACCTGCTAAGCCACGACGAGTGGATGAACACGCCGGTGCGCCGCAAGAACAGCGGCAAGATCGCGTCGGGCATGCCGTTTCAGGTCGACATCATCCCGGTGCCGATGCTGGATGGACAGACCCTGAACTGCGAAGACGCGATCGTGTTCGCCGACGCGGATCTGCGGGCCGAGATCGAGAAACGTCACCCCGAGGTCTACGCCCGCATGATGGCGCGCCGCGCGTTCATCGCGGACGTGATCGGGATCGAGCTTAGCCCGTCGATCCTGCCGTTGTCCTCGACCCCGCTGTGTCTTGCGCCGTTCTGGCTGAAAAGCTCGGAAATTCTGGTCCGCAAGGCCTGATCCCAACCGAAACGCCGATGCGGTCCCCCATGCGCGGGGCCGCATCCCGCTAAAGGAACCAACCACGATGGCAAACCTGAAGATCACGGGCGCCGAGAAGTACTACGACAATTTTCACGCGCTCAAGGATGTCTCGATCGACGTCAAGGATGGCGAGTTCCTCGTTCTGGTCGGTCCGTCGGGCTGCGGGAAATCGACGCTTTTGCGGATGATCGCCGGGCTCGAGGGCTTCTCGGGCGGGACGCTGCATATCGGGGACCGCGATGTCACCGACGAGGCGCCCAAGAAGCGCGACATCGCGATGGTGTTCCAGAACTACGCGCTTTACCCGCATATGAAGGTGGGGCGGAACATGGGGTTCCCGCTGGAAATCTCCAAGGTCGACAAGGCCGTGCGCGAGAAGAAGGTCGCGGACGCGGCCGAGATTCTGGGCTTGGGCAAGCTGCTGGATCGCTACCCGCGCCAGCTGTCGGGCGGCCAGCGCCAGCGCGTTGCGATGGGCCGCGCCATCGTGCGGGACCCGGCCGTGTTCCTGTTCGATGAACCGTTGTCGAACCTCGACGCCCAGCTGCGCGTCGAAATGCGGGCCGAGATCAAGTCGCTGCACCAACGCCTTGGCGCGACCATCGTTTACGTCACCCACGATCAGGTCGAGGCGATGACGATGGCCGACCGGATCGCCGTGATGCGCGGCGGCGTGGTCGAGCAACTGGGCACGCCGATGGAACTGTACGACAGCCCCGCCAACACCTTCGTCGCCAGCTTCATCGGCTCGCCGCCGATGAACCTTGTGCCCGGCAAGGTGTCGGCCGAAGGCGCCGGTTACGTGTTCCGCGCCGATGGCGGGGGCGAGATCACGCTGCACAGCGTCCCGGCGGCGGCTGCAACGGGCGCACCGGTACTGCTGGGCGCGCGTCCCGAAACCATGCAGATCGGCGAGACCGGGCTGGACGCGAAGGTGACGCTGGTCGAGCCGATGGGCTCGGAAACGCTTGTGCTGTGCGACCACGGCGGCACCAAGGTGCAGGTCCTGCTGCGCGACCGCCGTACGATCCGCGCCGGTGACACGCTAAAGATCGCGCCCGAGGCGCAGGCCCCGGTGTTCTTCGATGCCGACACGGGCGGCGCACTGACCTGATCCGCCCTGTTGCGGTGCGCTCCGAGGGCGGAGCGCACCCTACGGGGCCCGGTGGGCCACGGGGTTGTCAGAGCGTGAACACCGTCGATCCCACCGTTTCGCGCGCTTCCAGCGCGCGGTGCGCCTCGGCTGCGTCTTCCAGCGGATAGCGTTGGCCGATGGTCGCCTCGATGTCGCCCGCCAGAAGCTTGTCGAACAGGTGCTTCGCCATCGCCTGACAGCGGTCGTGGTCGGCGAGGAAGGTGAACAGCGTGGTCCGGGTCAGCTGCAGCGAGCCGCGCGAGGCAAGGTCGAGCAGGTTCACCGGCGGCACCGGGCCGGACGCGTTGCCGAACGAAATCATCATGCCCACGGGCCGCAGGCAATCGAGCGAGCGGTCGAACGTATCCTTGCCGACACCGTCCATCACCACCCCGACGCCTTCACCGCCGGTGATCTCTTTCACGCGGGCGACGAAATCCTCGGTGGAATAGTTGATCGTGTGCGCCGCGCCCGCCTTCGCGGCGATGGCGCATTTGTCGTCGGTGCTGGCGGTGCCGATCAGCTCGATCCCTTCCGACTTGGCCCATGCGCAGGCGATCTGGCCGACGCCGCCCGCCGCGGCGTGAAACAGCACGCGGTCGCCCTTGGCGATGGGGACAACGCGGTGAAACAGATATTCCACCGTCATGCCCTGCAGCATCAACGCGGCGGCCTGTTCGAAGGACACGCCATCGGGCATCGGGCAGACCTGTGCGGCGGGCATCACGCGGGCCTCGGCATAGGCGCCGGGCGGCTGGGCGGCATAGGCGGCGCGGGCGCCGGGCTTCAGGTGGGTGACACCGTCGCCCACGGCCTCGACCACCCCGGCGGCTTCCATGCCCAGAACCAGCGGCATCTTGGATTGGTACAGGCCGGTGCGAAAGTAGGTGTCGATGTAGTTCAGGCCGATGGCCTCGTGGCGGATGCGGATTTCGCCGGGGCCGGGGTCTCCGACCGGGACGTCGATCAGCTTGATGTTCTCCGGCCCGCCGGTTTCCTCGATCGCCATCGCGCGTACCATCGTGATCCTCCTTCGCTGGTGCGCGCAAACTAGGCGGCGCGCGACGGCGCGGCAAGTGGCGCCCCCGTGGTCTTGCCCCGGCAACTGCTCTAGGTTTGCGTGAACCGGCCCGGGAATCGACGGGCCACCAAAGGACGACACCGCATGACCGCGCGTTTCAGCATCGCCCCGAACCCCGCAGACCCGCGCCTGACCCGCGCCGTCGGGGGCGTCGATCACGAGGGCAACCCGACCACGCTGAACGTGGTGATGGAGCGGCCGCTGACGATCTATCTGAACCGGCAAGAGATCGTCACCGCCATGACCATCGGCGATTACCCGGAGTACCTGGCACTGGGTTTTCTGTTGAATCAGGGGATGTTGCGGCACGATGACGACGTGACCGCCGTCGATTTCGACGAGGAACTGGACGTCGTCGTCGTCCGCACCGCCCGCGAGACGGATTACGAGGACAAGCTGAAGAAAAAGACCCGCACCTCGGGCTGTGCCGTGGGCACCGTGTTCGGTGACATGATGGAAGGGCTGGAGAATGTGCGGCTGCCCGCGACGCCGGTGCGCACCTCGTGGCTGTACGCGCTGGCGCACGAGATCAACACCGCCCCCAGCCTGTACCTTGAAGCGGGGGCGATCCACGGCACCGTGCTGTGCCAGCAGGACCGGCCGCTGGTCTATATGGAGGACGTCGGTCGTCACAACGCGGTCGACAAGGTCGCGGGCTGGATGTTCCGCGAAGGTGCCGGGGCCGAGGACAAGATCCTGTATACCACCGGGCGACTGACCTCGGAGATGGTGATCNAGACGGCGCAGATGGGCATTCCGGTGCTGGCCTCGCGGTCGGGGTTCACCGCTTGGGGCGTCGAGATCGCGCGGCAGGTCGGACTAACGCTGATCGGGCGGATGCGGGGCAAGCGGTTCGTCTGCCTGTCCGGGGCCGAGCGGCTGGAGTGGGATGCGGATCTGGCTTCGGTTGCCGAGGAAGACACGAAACATCGCAGGAAAAGCGCGCATGGCTGAAATACCCGGAGTGATCCTGGCGGGCGGGTTGTCGCGCCGGATGGGCGGCGGCGACAAGACGCTGCTGCCGCTGAACGGGCGGTCGGTCCTGTCGCATGTCGTCGACCGGCTGCGGCCGCAGGTCGGGTCGATGCTGCTGAACGCGAATGGCGACCCGGAGCGGTTCGAGGCGTTTGGCCTGCCGGTGCTGCCCGACACGCTGCCGGACCATCCGGGGCCGCTGGCCGGGGTGCTGGCGGGGCTGGACTGGGCGCAGGCGCAGGGCGCGTCGCAGATCGTGACCGTGGCGGCGGACACGCCGTTCTTCCCCGCAGATCTTGTGCGCAAGCTGTCGGACGCGGCCGAGCGCGAGGGCACGCCCATCGCGCTGGCGGCGACGATGGGCGACCGGGGCAAGCTGTGGCGGCACCCCACGTTCGGGCTGTGGCCGGTGTCGTTGCGGGGCGAGTTGCGTGCCGCGTTGCAGGACGGCGTCCGCAAGATCGTCGCGTGGACCGACCGGCACGGCGCGGCCTCGGCGCTGTTCCAGCCCGGCCGGATCGACCCGTTCTTTAACATCAACACGGCCGAGGACATGGAGCAGGCGGAAACCATCCTGCGGGAGGAGGCATGAACGCGATCTTCGGTGTCGTCGGCTGGAAGAACTCGGGCAAGACCGGGCTGATGGAGCGGCTGGTGACGGAAATCACCGGGCGTGGCCTGACCGTGTCGACCGTCAAACACGCGCACCACACCTTCGACGTGGACCAGCCCGGCAAGGACAGCCACCGCCACCGGCAGGCCGGTGCGCAGGAGGTGCTGCTGGTGTCGGGACGCCGGTGGGCATTGATGCACGAACTGCGGGCCGAACCGGAGCCGCCGCTGGAAGAGATGCTGCGCACTCTTGCGCCGGTCGATCTGGTGCTGATCGAGGGTTACAAGCGCGACAGTCATCCGAAGATCGAAGCGCACCGGGTCGAGACGGGCCAGCCGCTGATCGCGACCGACGATCCGACCGTGCAGGCGATTGCCAGCAACGTGGCGCATCCCGGTATGGATCGCCCGGTGTTCGACCTGAACGATACCCGCGCCATCGCCGACTTCGTTCTGGACCGCACCGGGCTGACCGGGCAGGCGGGACTGCGCGAGGCCGGTTCGTGAAGCCGCCGCCGCTGAAGGACGACTGTTTCGCACTGCCGCCCGGTGTGGCGTGGACCCCGGTGGACGACGCGCTGGCGCGGCTGCGGGACCGGCTACAGGCGGTGACGGCGGCGGAAACGGTGCCGCTGGCGCGGGCGGCGGGCCGGTTTCTGGCCGAAGACGTGCTGGCAGCCCGGTCGAACCCGCCGATGCCCAATTCGGCGGTCGACGGATATGGCTTCGCGGCGGCGTCGGTGGGCGAGGGGGTGCAGATCATGCCGCTGGTCCCCGGTCGCTCCGCCGCCGGAGAGCCGCTGCCGGGCGCGGTGCCTGCGGGCCACGCGGTACGCATCCTGACCGGCGCCGTTCTGCCCGAGGGTGTCGATACGGTGATCCTGCAAGAGGACGTGACCGCCGAGGACGGCAAGATCGCGTTTCGCGGTCCGGTCAAGCCCCGCGCCAACACCCGCAAGGCGGGCGAGGACGTGGCCGCCGGGGAGCTTTTGCTGGCGCAAGGCACGCGCCTGCGGCCTGCCGAGATCGCCATTCTTGCAGCCACCGGTGTGCACACGGTTCCGGTTCGCGCGCCGTTGCGCGTCGGCGTCCTGTCGACCGGTGACGAGATCCGGGCGGTGGGCGAGGACGCGCTGCCGCACCAGATCTGGGACGCCAACCGGCCGATGCTGCTGTCGCTGCTGCGGGGCTGGGGCCTGACCGCGGTGGACCTTGGCCATGCGCCAGACGACCGGGCTGCGCTGGCGGCGCTGTTGGATCGCGGGGCGGGCACGGTGGACGTGATCCTGACCTCGGGCGGCGCGTCGGCGGGGGACGAGGACCACGTTTCGGCGCTTTTGTCCGAGACGGGAACGATGGATCTTTGGCGCATCGCGATCAAGCCGGGCCGCCCGCTGGCGCTGGGGCTGTGGCAGGGCGTGCCGGTCTTCGGCCTGCCGGGCAACCCGGTGGCGGCCTTCGTCTGCACGCTGGTCTTCGGCGCACCGGCGCTGCGGCTGTTGGCGGGGGGCAACTGGCGGCTGCCCGTGGCGCTGACGGTGCCGGCGGCATTTTCGAAGTCTAAGAAACCGGGCCGCCGGGAATACCTGCGGGCGCGGCTGAACGACACCGGCGCGGCAGAGGTGTTCCGCTCGGAAGGGTCCGGCCGGATCTCGGGGCTGTCGTGGGCCGAGGGGCTCGTCGAACTTCCCGATGGCGCGGTGGACGTCGCACCCGGCGATCCCGTGCGCTATCTACCCTTCGCCTCGTTCGGTTAGAACCGTGCGGGGCGGACTGGCCCCGCGATCTTGCCCCATCCACGAATGAAAAAGGCCGCCCTTGGGCGACCCGTCATCCGTTCCGTCTTTGCCGTGCGAAAGGCGGGGCTCAGCGACCCCAGCTGCGAACGACGCCGCAATCCATGTGCACGAACTGAGAGCCGGTGTAGCGACCGACACCACCGGCGCGGCAGGCTTCGGCTGCGCGGGCCATCTGGTCGACGCTGCGGCTGTCGAGGTGAAGGTCGGCGGCCTGACCCTGCATGTGCAGCGAGTTCTTGGCGACGCCCGAGGACCGCGCGCGAAGCATCGCGTTGGTCGACGGCGAGCGGTAGCCCGAGAACAGGGTGTACGGTTCCGACGCGTCCATAAGCTTGTGCGAGGCCGACATGATGTCGATCGTGCGCATGTCGATCATGTGCTGTTCGTCGCTGCGCCAGTCGCGCATGAAATACGTGATCTCTTTCATCACGTCGGCGATGTATTCGCCTTCGATCCAGTAGATGCTGTCGATTATCTCACCCGTGCGGCCAGAGTACATGCGGATGCGGCGAATATCGCCCGCCCCGCGAAGGAAACCCGCTGCATTCGAAAAGGTCGGCGCTGCGGCGACCGTGGTGGCCGCGAATGCACCAAGCAAGGCGCGCCTAGAAAGGCCCTTCGAGCTTGTCGTCATGGTTATAAAGCGTCCCGTCGCTTGCCGTTGTCGCCGCTGTATTCGCGGCTGTGTGTGCTGCCTCATCCCCAGGCGCATTGCAGTTTTGGCACAGGTCTGAACCTTTTCCAACATCCTGCTGGTGCGTGGTTCCATCACACGCCCGGAATCGGCGGAATTCTGCGCAAACGGGGTTAAAATGCCGTTAACGCAGACAGTTGGCGAAATAGGAAAGGAACGTTGCGGGTTTGCACCACTAACGGGCGCTGACCTAAACGTGATCGTTTCCTTATCCCTTTGCCGCGTTACCCTCATGCAATAGAGACCGCTGCGACTCGCGTATTGGCGAAAGGACGACGAATGCTGCCCCAGTTCCGCAAGACCCTGGGCCGCACGGCAATGGCCGTGCTGCTCGCTACCGCTGCCACCCTGACAACGGTTCCGGCCGACGCTCAGGGACGGATCACGCCGTTTATGTCGGCGGTTGCCGAAAGCGCGGCGCTCGACTCGGAACTGGCGGCCTTCTACCGCGAAAACGGCTATGAACCCGTCTGGGTCGGTCAGGACGCCGAAAGCGAGGCGCGCCGCACCGCGCTGCTGATGGCGCTTCAGAAAGCGGGCGACCACGCGCTGCCGGTCGACAGCTATAACATCCCGGCGCTGGAAGCCGCGATGCGCAACATCGACACCCAGCGCGATCTTGGCCGGGTCGAGGTTCTGCTAAGCCGCACCTTCCTGAAATACGCGCACGACGTGTCGTCCGGCATTCTAGAGCCGAAAACCATCGACGAAACCATCGTCCGCGAACTTCCGCGCCGCGATGGCGCCGAGCTGTTGAAGGGCATGGTCGACGGCAACCCGGTGACCTTCCTGCGCTCGCTGCCGCCGCAGTTCCCGGAATACACCCGCCTGATGAAGGCGCGGCTGAAAATGCAGGAACAGCTGGTCAAGGGCGGCTGGGGCCCGCAGGTCAGCGCCTATTCGCTGGAACCGGGCGACCGGGGCGACGCGGTGGTGCAGCTGCGCAACCGCCTGATCGCGATGGGCTACATGGAACGCTCGGCCTCGATGGTCTATGACGCGGCGCTGCAGGAAGCGGTGCAGCTGTTCCAGCACGACATGGGCCTGAACCAGGACGGTGTTGCCGGCAACACCACGATGGCCGAGATCAACGTCCAGATCGAGGACCGGCTGCCGTCGATCCTTGTGGCGCTGGAACGCGAGCGTTGGATGAACATCCCGCGCGGTGAACGGCACGTCTGGGTGAACCTTGTCGATTTCACCGCGTCGGTGGTCGACCACGGCGAGGTGACGTTCAACACTCGCTCGGTGATCGGCGCCAACGATCCCAGCCGTCGCAGCCCCGAGTTCTCGGACGTGATGGAATACATGGAGATCAACCCGTACTGGAACGTGCCGCGCTCGATCGCCACGGGCGAATACCTGCCCGCGATGATCGCGTCGGGTGGTGCCGCGAACGGTCACCTTCAGGTCGTCGCGGGCGGCGGACAGGTCGTGTCGCGCGGCGCGATCGACTGGGCGTCCTACAGCCCCGGCAGCTTCCCGTTCAGCCTGCGTCAGGCACCGGGCCGCGGCAACGCGCTGGGTCTGGTGAAGTTCATGTTCCCGAACCGGTACAACATCTACCTGCACGACACGCCGTCCAAGTCGCTGTTCGGCCGCGACCGCCGCGACTTTAGCCACGGCTGCATCCGCCTGGCCGACCCGTTCGACTTTGCCTACCACCTGCTGGAACGGCAGCACGACGACCCGGTGAACTTCTTCCAGCGGATCCTGAACAGCGGCCAGAACACCCGTGTCGATCTGGAACAGCCGATCCCGGTGCACCTTGTGTACCGCACGGCCTTCACCTCGCCCAAGGGTCGCCTGAACTTCCGCCACGACGTGTACGGCCGTGACGGCAAGATCTTCAACGCCCTGATGCAGGCCGGGGTGGCGCTGAACGACGTGCGCAGCTAAACCGGCAGCGATCACGGACGGCGCGGGTCGCTGGCCCGCGCCGTTTTCATGCGCGCCGGAGGTTTCATGCCCGCCCATACCATCGCCCAGATCGCAGCCGCCCTTGGGGCCGAGGCCCACGGCGACACCGACCTTTCCGTCACCGGCGCGGCCGAGCCGCANTCGGCCGGGCCGGATGATCTGGCGCTGGCGATGGATCCCAAATACGCCGACGGGCTGGCCGCCGGGCAGGCGCGTGCGGCGCTGCTGTGGCCGGGTGCGGACTGGCAGGCGCTGGGGCTGAAGGCGGCGATCACCGTGGGCCGCGCCCGCATGGCGCTGTCGGGGCTGACGCGGATGCTGGACGCCGGGCCAGACCTTGCCGAGGGTGTGCATCCGACGGCCATCGTGGGCGAGGGGGCGACGATCGGCGATGGCGCGGCGATCGGGCCGTTCGTGGTCATCGGCCGCGACGCGCGGATCGGTGCGCGGGCGCGGATCGACAGCCACGCCTCGGTCGGCGCAGGCACCGTGATCGGCGACGATGCCCTGCTGCACGCCGGGGTGCGTATCGGCGCGCGGGTGCGTATCGGGGACCGCTTCATCGCGCAGCCGGGCGCCGTGGTCGGTGCGGACGGCTTCAGCTATGTCACGCCCGAGAAATCCCGCGCCGAGGCCGCGCGCGAGACGATGGCCGGTGAAAACGACGCCGAGGCACAGGCCTGGGTGCGCATCCACAGTCTGGGCGCGGTGGTTCTGGGCGAAGACATCGAGATCGGCGCCAACGCCTGCATAGATGCGGGGACGATCCGGCCCACCACCATCGGCAGCGGCACCAAGATCGACAATCAGGTCCACGTCGCCCACAATTGCACCGTGGGGCGCGACTGTCTGTTCGCGGCGCAGGTGGGCATCGCCGGATCGGTGACCATCGGCGACAACGTGATCTTCGGCGGCAAGGTTGGCGTGGTGGACAACATCTTCGTCGGCAACGGTGTCGTCGCGGGCGGTGGCACCAACATCCTGTCGAACGTCCCCGAAGGGCGCGTGGTGATGGGCTATCCGGCCGTGAAGATGGACACGCACGTTGAAATGTATAAGGCGCTGCGGCGGCTTCCGCGTCTGGCAACAGAGGTCGCCGCGTTGAAAAATTCGGTTTCAAAACCGGACGTGACCGATTAGATCAGCGCCCAACCGGGTGAGAGGACGCGCATGGCCGATACAATCAGGGATCGTGTCAGAAAGATCATCGCCGAGCAGGCGGTTCTGGACGTGGAAGACGTGAAGGGTGAGCAGACGCTCGAGGATCTCGGTATCGACAGCCTCGGCCTTGTGGAATCCATCTTCACGATCGAGGAAGAGTTCGACATTCAAGTGCCCTTCAACGCCAACGAACCCGAGAAAAGCGAGTTCGACATCTCGTCCGTCAACGCGATCATCGGCGCGGTGGAAAGCTTGGTGAAAGACCAGCACGGATGAGACGCGTTGTCATCACCGGCGCGGGAACCATCAATGCGCTGGGGCAGACCGTGGACGAGACGCTGGCGGCCATGCGCGAAGGGCGTTGCGGCATCTCCGAGCTGGACATCCGCGACGTCGAACGCCTGTCGGTCCGCATCGGCGGCCAGATCAAGGGCTATGACGAGCACGCCCATTTCAACCGCCAGCAAATCGCCCTGTACGACCGTTTCACCCAGTTCGCGCTGTTGGCGGCGCGGCAGGCGATCGGGCAGGCGGGGCTGGAATTCATCGGCGATCTGGCGGCACGGTCGGGCGTGGTGCTGGGCACCTCGGGCGGCGGCTTGCAGACGCAGGACGACAACTATCGCGCGGTCTACGAAGAGGGGAAGAACCGGGTTCACCCCTTCATCGTGCCGAAGCTGATGAACAACGCCGCGACCAGCCACGTCTCGATGGAATACAACCTGAAGGGGCCTTCGTTCACCGTGGCCACGGCCTGTGCGTCGTCGAACCACGCGATGGGGCAGGCGTTCAACATGATCCGGTCCGGCATGGCGGACGCGATGGTCACCGGCGGCGCCGAGGCGATGCTGTGTTTCGGCGGTGTGAAAGCGTGGGAAGGGCTGCGCGTGATGTCGAAAGACGCCTGCCGCCCGTTCTCGGCCAACCGTTCGGGCATGGTGCAGGGCGAGGGCGCGGGGATCTTCGTGTTCGAGGAATACGAGCACGCCAAGACGCGCGGCGCCGAGATCCTTGCCGAGGTGTCGGGCTTTGCCATGACCTCGGACGCCAGCGACATCGTCATGCCGTCCAAGCAGGGCGCGGCGCGGGCGATCACCGGCGCGATGGCCGATGCCAAGATGAACCGCGACGATGTCGGTTATATCAACGCGCATGGCACCGGCACGGCGGCGAACGACAAGACGGAATGCGCGGCGGTGGCGGATGCGCTGGGGCCCAAGGCGGACAGCGTCATGATCTCGTCCACCAAGTCGATGCACGGCCACCTGATCGGCGGCACCGGCGCGGTGGAATTGCTGGCCTGTATCATGGCCGTGCGCGACGGGATCATCGCGCCGACCATCGGGTACGAGGAACCGGATCAGGAATGCGCCCTGGACGTGGTGCCGAACGAGGCGCGCGAAGCGAAGGTCGACGCGGTCCTGTCCAACGCCTTTGCCTTCGGCGGGCTGAACGCGGTGCTGGCGATCCGCAAGATCTAGACGCCACCGCGCTTCCGCACACGGGGCGCGACCGGCCAGCGACCGGCATAAAAAAAGGCGCCGCGGATTTCTCCGTGGCGCCTTTGTCGTTTCCGACCGGTGGACGTTACTCGATGTCCATCTCGGCGTTCACGTTCAGTTCGGACGCTTCGTCGAACGCAGCGGTAAAGCCGCTCAGCGACACCGGCAGCGTGACCATCTGGTCGGGCGCCGCGACGGGGCGGATCATGATCCGTGCCTCAGACCCGGCCTTCAGCGCCTCGACGTCGGCGTCGGCGAAGCCCAGCCGCGCGAAGCAGCCGATCTGCGAGCACCACGCGAACGGGTACTGCCGGGGCTGTGCGCTATCGATCTGGAACGCCAGCTGCGCGGTCAGCAGCGTTTCCAGCGGCGTCACGACCGTTGCGCCAGCGGCGGCTTCGACGGCGTCGTCGTTGATCGGGAACACGTTGATCTCTGACACCGGGTTGCCGTTCGGGTCTTCAAGAAGCTGGTACAGCTGGCAGGGATCGTTGCCCGCCTCTGTGCGGATGCAGCGGACTTCCCAGTCGTTGTGTTCCGAGTGGGTGTAGACCGAGCCGGGGCCGTCCTCGGCGGTCGGGTCGACGCCCATGTTCAGTTCCATCGGATCGGGAACCGGCGTTTCGGTGGTCGCGTCCTGGGCGAAGACCGGACCGGCGGCCACGATCAGGGCGAGCGGAAGGGTTCGAATCGTCTGCTTCATGGAGTGTCCATCGCTCTCGTGTGAATTTATCGGCGCGGGTGTAGCACGGGGCGAAATAAGTGTCAGTCCCCGAAATCCGGGCCGCCTGCCAGCGCGCGAAATCCCACCGGCGCGGCGGTCTGTTACATGAAAAAAGGGCCGTAACCGGCCCTTTTCCCACGACTTTTCTCTCCCTGCCGGACTGGCCGACATGTATTGTGATTGGGACGCTAAGCGGTTTACCCGAGGTGGTCAATGGCAAAAACTTCACAATTCGCCGATGCTGCGGCCGCACGCGCGGCCCCGCAGTTGCGGCATACAAAAAAGGCCGCGCCCGAGGGCGCGACCAGTCTGACAGGGAGGAAGTTTGTCCGTTCCACTGGGAACCGGACACCTTAACTGTGGCACTCATTCCTTAACATTGTATTTTCGAACCGCACGCAGTCGGGCTTGGAGAGCAGATAATGGACGGCAAGGTATTTCTGGGCGGCGGCGGCGTCGACTACGGCGTCAAGCAGGGGCTGCGACTGGACTACGCGAACCGGCACGGGCTGATCGCCGGGGCGACGGGCACCGGCAAGACCGTCACCGTGCAGATCCTGGCCGAGGGGTTCTCGAAAGCGGGCGTTCCAGTCTTCGTGTCTGACGTGAAAAGCGACCTTGCCGGTCTGGCCGTGGCCGGAACCGCCCAAGCCAAGCTGCACGAGCCGTTCATGAAGCGAGCCGGCACCATCGGCTTTGACGATTTCACCTACGAGGCGTTCCCGGTCACCTTCTGGGACCTGTTCGGCCGCAAGGGACACCCGGTGCGCACCACCGTGGCCGAGATGGGGCCGCTGCTGCTGGCGCGGATGCTGGACCTGTCCGAGGCGCAAGAAGGCGTGCTGAACATCGCGTTCCGCCTGTCCGACGAGGAAGGCCTGCCACTGTTGGACCTCAAGGACCTGCGCGCGCTGCTGGTCTGGGTCGGAGAGAACGCGCCCGACCTGTCGCTGCGCTATGGCCATATCTCGGCGGCGTCGATCGGGGCGATCCAGCGCCAGCTTCTGGTGCTGGAAAATCAGGGCGGCGCGGGCATCTTCGGTGAACCGGCGCTGGACCTGGCGGACCTGATGCAGGTCGATGCGGACGGGCGCGGGCGGATCTCGGTGCTGGCGGCGGATCAGCTGATGTCCTCGCCCAAGCTCTACGCCACCTTCCTGCTGTGGCTGCTGTCGGAACTGTTCGAGGAACTGCCCGAGGTCGGCGATCCCGACAAACCGAAGCTGGTGTTCTTCTTCGACGAGGCGCACCTGCTGTTCGACGACGCGCCCAAGGCGCTGATCGACAAGGTGGAAACCGTGGCGCGGCTGATCCGGTCCAAGGGCGTCGGCGTGTACTTCTGCACCCAGAACCCGGACGACGTGCCCGAGGACGTTCTGGGCCAGTTGGGCAACCGCATCCAGCACGCACTGCGGGCCTTTACCGCCCGCGACCAGAAGGCGTTGCGCCGCGCGTCCGAGACCTATCGCGCCAACCCCCGGTTCGATACCGCCGAGGCGATCCGCGATGTCGGCACCGGCGAGGCCGTGACCTCGATGCTGGAAGACAAGGGCGCGCCGGGCATCGTCGAGCGCACGCTGATCCGCCCGCCGTCGTCACAGCTGGGCGCGATCACCGATGCGCAGCGCGCGGCGGTCATCGCAGCGTCGCCCGTGGCCGGCAAATACGACACGCTTGTCGACCGCGAAAGCGCCTACGAGACGCTGACCAAGCGCGCCGAAGACGCCGCGAAAGCGGCCGAGGCCGCCGCAGAACCAGAGCCGCAGGACGACCGCGAGTTCGAGAACGCGCGGCGCTATGGCGGCGGCGCGTCCTCGCGCCGGTACGAACCGTCTGGCAGCGGGCGCGGGCGCCGGGTCGAGAAGGACGACAGCTTTGGCGGGGCGCTGACCGAGGCGCTGAAGAAGGAACTGCGCGGCACCACCGGCCGCCGCATCGTGCGCGGCATTCTCGGCGGGCTGTTCAAGGCGCGCTAGCCGGGGTCCTTCAGACCCTCGCACAGGTCCACCAGATCGCGCCGCGCGTCGTCGCGCAGCGCGTCCTCCAGCAGCCCGTCGGCCAGCCGCAGCACCTGCTCGGCCGAACCGCCGAAGTCATCGAGGTCCAGCGACAGCACGGGGATGTCGCAGGTCGTCAGGTCGATCTCGGCCGACAGGTTGATCCGCGCCGCCGCGTCCATGCCGATCCACGTTCCGGGCGAGGTCTTGCAGCGCAGGTGCCCGGTCGCGGCCAGCCGCACGGTGTCGCCATCCAGTTCGATGGTCGCCTGCGACAAGCGCGCCGTCTCGGTCCGGTCGATGGGCGACAGGCCGCTGCAGGGTTCGGACCCGACGATCAGGTCGCTCAGCGGATTGGCCGCCGCGGGGGCGGCAGCCAGCAGTGCAATAAGAAGGGCGGTGCGCATGGGGCAATGTCCGGGTGACCTGCCGATCAAACTGGCCCCCCGGCGCGGCGCGTCAATGGCCCGCGCGACCGCGCGCTAAAGCAGGGGGCGGATCTTCAGCCGCGTGATGCGGTTGTCCTTGCGTTCCTGCACCTCGAACCGGAAGCCGTGGAAGTTGAACACCTGGCCTTGGTTGGGGATCATCTGCGCCTCGTGGATCACAAGGCCCGCGATGGTGTTCGCCTCTTCGTCGGGCAGCGACCAGTCGGCGGCGCGGTTCAGGTCGCGGATCGTCATCGAGCCGTCGATCAGATAGTCGCCCTCGTCGGTCGGCCGCAGCGGGGAATCCTCGTCCATGTCGAACTCGTCGGTGATCTCGCCCACGATTTCTTCAAGGATGTCCTCCAGCGTGATCAGCCCCTCAAGCGAGCCGTANTCGTCCACCACCAGCGCAAAGTGGGTGTGCTGGGCAAGGAACTGGCGCATCTGGTCGTCCAGCGTCGTGGTCTCGGGGACAAAGTAGGGCTTCATCGCCACGTCCATGACGTTGAAATTCTCCAGCGGGCTGTTGCTTGCCTCTGGCTGGGTGGCGCGGGCGTAGATCGCGCGCAGCAGGTCTTTCGCGTGAACCACGCCAACGATGTTCTCGGGCTCGTCGCGGTAGACGGGCAGGCGGGTGTGGGCCGAGTTCAGGCACTGCTCGACCACTTCCTGCGGCGGAGCATCGGCGTTCAGCATCTCGATGCCCGACCGGTGCAGCATGATCTCTTCGACGGTGCGGTCCGCAAGGTCCAGCGCGCCCAGCAGGCGGTCGCGGTCTTCCTTTTCCACTGCGCCCTCGGTGTGGCCAAGGGTGATGGCGCCGACGATCTCTTCGCGGACGGCAAGGATCTGGCTTTCGGGGTCGGTGCGGACGCCGAACACGCGCAGGATCAGCCGGACCAGCACGCGCACGGTGCTGACGATCGGGTTCAGCACAAGGATCACCACCCGGATCGCGGGCGCCACGAAGGACGCGGCGCGCTCGGCGTTGGTGATGGCGTAGGTCTTGGGCAGCACTTCGGCGAAGATCAGCACCAGCAGCGTCATCACCAGCGTCGCAAGGGCAACGCCGCCTTCGCCCAGCAGGCGCGTGAACAGCGCCGTCGCCAGCGAGGTCGCGAGAATGTTGACGAGGTTGTTGCCCAGCAGGACCGACCCGATCAGCCGTTCGCTGTCCTCGGTGATGTTGAGCGCGGTGCGAGCGGCCTTGGACCCTTTGTCGGCCTGCGAATTCAGCTTGCCGCGGGACGCGGCTGTCAGCGCGGTCTCACTGCCCGAGAAGAAAGCCGAAAGGACAAGAAGGGCGATGATGGCGGCTGAGGTGCCCCAGAAGGCGGCGTCGAGGGTCATGGTCCCGTTCGTTTGTTGATGCGTGCGCTTGTTATGGGTGCGGGCAGGGGGCGTGGCAAGGGCAGAGCCGTGCGTCTGTTGCAAACCGTGGCGGGGCCGCTGGGTCTGGGCCGTTTTGCCGTGGATTGGCGATCTGACGTTTTCGTGATCGAAGCCGCGAGGGCACGCGACGTCTTGACCCGAGTAATTCTGTCGGATTTAGATCCCGGCGGAACACAGGAGGATCCCTATGACGCTTCGCACCCATCTACTGGCCGCTTCGGCCATCGCCGTTGCCGCGCCCGCCGTTGCGGATGTGAACATCTACACGACCCGCCAGCCAGAGCTGATCGAGCCCGTGATGGAGGCCTTCACCGAGGAAACCGGCATTGCCGTGAACCTTGCCTTCATCGACGAGGGCATCGTCGAGCGCCTGCGCGCCGAGGGCGACCGCTCGCCCGCCGATCTGGTGATGACCGTGGACATCGCCAACCTGAAGCAGATCGTCGACGCCGACGTGATCCAGCCGGTGGACAGCGAAGTGCTGAAAGCCAACGTCCCGGCGACCCTGCGCGACAGCGAAGACCGCTGGTTCGCCCTGACCGCGCGGGCCCGGATCGTCTATGCCTCGAAGGACCGCGTGGCCGATGGCGAGATCACGACCTACGAGGATCTTGCGTCGGACAAGTGGGAAGGCCGGATCTGCACCCGGTCGGGCACCCACAACTACAACCTCGCGCTGCTGTCCGCCGTCATCGCCCACCACGGCGAAGAGGCCGCCAAGGAATGGGCCGCTGGCGTGCGTGACAACCTTGCCCGCAAGCCGCAGGGCAACGACCGCGCGCAGGTCCGGGCCATCTGGGCGGGCGAGTGCGACATCAGCCTTGGCAACACCTATTACATGGGCAAGATGCTGGAAGACGCCGAGCAGACGGAATGGGCCAATTCGGTCCGCATCGTCTTCCCCGAGTTCGAGGACGGCGGCACGCACCTGAACGTGTCGGGCATCGCGCTGACCAAAGCGGCGCCGAACAAGGACGAGGCGATCCAGCTGATGGAATACCTCGTGTCCGACCACGCGCAGGCGATCTATGCCAAGGACAACTACGAATATCCGGTGCTGGATGGCGCTGCGCTTTCGGATGTCGTGGCAAGCTGGGGCACGTTCACGCCTGATGAAATGGACCTGCCCGAGATCGCCGATCACCGGCCCGCCGCGCTGCGGATCATGGAAGAAGTGAACTTCGACGGCTAAGGCGTTCGGCCGGTCCCGTGACCGGTCCGGACCCGGCGGAATCGCGTTAGGGTCCGCCCGTACAGTTCCAAGCAGGGGCGTCCGTGAAAGCGGGCGCCCTTTTGCGTCGCGTGGCCGTAAAGTGCGTTTGAAAGCAATGGTCTAAGGCCCGGCGCCGCCATGTTTGCGCGGTCTTCAAAGCGCCCCTTGCACCGTTTGGCATATCATATACTATCCGCTGCGGGAGGAGATTTTCAGCGTGGACTCGACGGTCAGCCATAAGCCGATCGAACGGCAAAGCTTGTCGGAACGCGCCCGCGAGGCGATCCGGGAACGGATCATCTCTGGGCAGTTCCCGATGGGCGGCAAGCTGCCCGAAGCCGAGCTTGTGCGGCTGCTTGGTGTCAGCAAAAGCCCGATCCGCGAGGCGCTGATCCAGCTGGAACGCGAAGGCCTGATCGACCTGTCCCCGAACCGCACCACGCGTGTGTTCTCGATGGGCGCGTCAGAGATCGCGGAACTGGGCGAATTGCGCCTGATCCTGGAAACCGAGGC
This sequence comes from Maritimibacter sp., assembly GCA_002701395.1. Classification (GTDB taxonomy): domain Bacteria; phylum Pseudomonadota; class Alphaproteobacteria; order Rhodobacterales; family Rhodobacteraceae; genus Psychromarinibacter; species Psychromarinibacter halotolerans. The sequence goes on from NZVC01000029.1 coordinate 260,747, forward strand.
GATGCGACTGGCCTGCGACAGGGACGCCGTCGGGCTTGCGGACAGCTTTAGCGTCATCGTCGCCGGAATGGAGAAGGCGCTGGGGGCGGGCGACACCGATGCCTACAAGCTGCTGGATTACGATTTCCACCGTGCGATCTTCGAGCATTGCGGCAACAGCTATATCGAGGCGAATTTCCGGATGCTGTCGTTCCGCGTTCAGGCGCTGCGCAACCGGCTGTCGCTTGATCCGCAGTTGAACGCGCGCTCGTTGCAGGAACATCGCCAGATGCGCGACGCGGTGATCGAAGGTCAGTGCGACGTGGCGCTTCAGGTCCTGCGGCAGCACATCGGCGACACCACCACCAATTATCTGTCCCGCATCGAAGAGGCCGAGACGGCCAGCGCCGCCACCGAGCGCACCGCGCGCGTCGCGGGCGACGAGATGGCGCGGTTCGCGCGGCAGGCTCTGGCCGCCGCCGGGGCCGACACCGCCACCGCCGAGGCGGTGACGCGGGCGCTGTTGCACGCGTCGGAACTGGGCGTGGACACGCACGGCTTTCGCCTGTTGCCGCACTACCTTCAGGGCTTGCAGGGCGGCCGGATCAACGGAACGCCCGCGCCGAAGATCGTTGGCGGAACCGGCGCGGCCTGCGTGCTGGACGCGGACGACGCGCACGGGGCGCTGGCCACGTTCGAGGCCGCGAAGATCGCGGTGGACCGCGCGCGACAGCACGGGCTGGGCGCGGTGGCGATCCGCAACTCTTCGCATTTCGGGGCCGCCGGGGCCTATGCCTTGGACATCGCCCAGCAGGGGATGATGGGTCTTGCCGTGTGCAACTCGGACGCGTTCGTCCGGCTGCACGGCGGTGCTGCGCGGTTCCACGGGACCAACCCGATCGCGGCCGCCGCGCCCGCGCAGGACGGTCCGCCGTGGCTGCTGGACATGGCGACCAGTTCGATCCCGTTCAACCGCGTGATGCTCAGCCGCAGCCTTGGCGTGCCGCTGCCGTCCAGCGTGGCATCCGACGCCGAGGGCGGCGATGTGACCGACCCCGGTCTAGTCGAGATGCTGGCGCCGCTGGGCGGGCTGCTGTTCGGCTACAAGGGCGCGGCGCTGGCCGGACTGGCCGAGGTGCTGTCGACCGCTTTCGCGGATGCGCCGCTGAGCGTCGAGCTGCCGCCGATGATCTCGGACGACATGGCGACGCCGCGCCGTCTGGGCGCCTTCGTGCTGGCGCTAAACCCCGAAGCCTTCGGCGGCGCTGACGCGTTCCGCGCGACGATCACCCGCTATCTCGGGACGATCCGCCGCTCGGCCGCTGCCGCCGATGCCGAGGTGATGGCGCCGGGCGACCGGGAATGGCGCGAGGCGGAGGAGCGCCGCAAGATCGGACTGAAGATCGACGAGACGACACTGGACAGCCTTGGGGCATTCGCCCGGGCCAACGGTGTGACGCCCCCGGGGAGACTTTCGGCGGGGGCATAAAGCGAAGATTCGGAAAGGGAGGAAAATCCGATGACCAACAAATTGAAACAGACGACTTTTCTGGCGGCCGCAGGTGCGGTTGCCGTGATGTCGGTGGTCCCGGCCACCGCGCAGGAGGCGGACCGCGTCCTGAAGTTCGCCCACGTCTACGAAACCAGCGAGCCCTATCACACCTGTGCCGTCGACGCGAGCGCGGCGCTGATGGAGGCGACCGAGAACCGCTATGGCATCGAGGTCTTCCCGGCCTCGTCGCTGGGCAAGGAAGTCGACATCAACGAGGGCCTCGGCCTTGGCACCGTCGACATCATCTACACCGGCCAGCTGTTCGCGGGCCGCGCGTACGGTCCGATCGCCATCGGCGGCGCGCCCTACATGTTCCGCGACTATGATCATTGGGAAGCGTTTACCCAGTCCGACCTGTTCGGTGAACTGTCGCAGGGCTACACCGACGCGACCGGCAACCACATCGTCGCGATGACCTACTACGGCAACCGTCACGTGACCTCGAACAAGCCGATCACCTCGCCCGCCGATATGGAGGGTCTGAAGATCCGCGTGCCGAACGCGCCGCTGTACATGATGTTCCCCGAGGCAACGGGCGGCAACCCGACGCCGATCGCCTTCGCCGAGGTCTACCTTGCGCTGCAGCAGGGCACCGTGGACGCGCAGGAGAACCCGCTGCCGACCATTCAGGCCAAGAAGTTCTACGAAGTGCAGTCGAACATCAACCTGACCGGCCACATCACGGACGCGCTGCTGACCATCGTCGGCGGCCCGACCTGGGACAGCATGGATGCCGCCGACCAAGAGGCGCTGGTTGGCGTGCTTGAGGACACGGCGGTCTGCGCCACCGATGCGATCCGCAATTCCGAGGCCGAACTGGCCCAGTGGTTCCGTGATCAGGGCGTCACCGTGAACGAGATCGACCGTGGTCCGTTCATCGAGGCGGTGAAGGCCATGCACAACGGCGACATGGCGACCTGGGATCAGGACACCTACGACAAGCTGCAGGCCATCGGCCAGTAAGCCAGTAACCGGGCCGGCGGGCGCAGATGCGTCCGCCGGATTCTGCCTGCGCCCTTCAGACCGGGACCCCCCATGACTGACCCAAACACCGATCCGGCCGATCCCGCCGAGCCGCCCGAGATCCACTTCGAGGANCAGGACATCGACCTGTCCGACCTAAGCTGGGACGACAGCCTTGTGTTCATCATCTTCTGGGTGCTGGCCTTCGTCGTGTTCCTGCAGTTCTTCACCCGCTACGTCCTGAACGACTCGTTGGGCTGGACGGAAGAGATCGCGCGCTTTCTGCTGATCGGCGTCACCTTCACCGGCGCGGTGATGGCGGTGCGCAAGCAGTCGCATATCGCGGTCGAATTCCTGTACCGCTGGATTCCCCGCTTCGGGCGCAAGGTCGCCCAGCTGGTGATCGACGTCATAACCGTTGGCTTCTTCGGGCTTCTGACCGGGCTGACCGTTCAGCTGGCGGGCCGGACCCGGCAGATGATGGTCTCGATCGATGTGCCCAAGTCCTACGTCTACTGGTTCGTCGCCGCCTGTTTCGCGGTGATGACGCTGTACGCGCTGATTAACACGGTGCGCCACCTGCGCACCGGCTCGTCCAAACTTATTGATCCCCACCTTCACGCCGACGGCGTGCCCCGGATGGACTAGGAGTTCCCAAGTTGGAAATCGCCCTTCTTTTCGTGGCCCTGTTCGGGCTTCTCGTTTTCGGTGTGCCGGTGGCCATCGCGCTGGCGGGATCGTCCGCGCTGTACGTCCTTGTCAGCGGCTCGGTGCCGCCGATGGTGGTGGCGCACCGCATGATCAACGGGGTCGACAGCTTTCCGCTGCTGGCGGTGCCGTTCTTCATCCTTGCCGGCAACCTGATGAACACCGCCGGCATCACCGAGCGGATCTTCAACTTCGCCCTGTCGATGGTCGGCTGGATGCGCGGCGGGCTGGGCCACGTCAACGTCGGCGCCAGCGTGATCTTCGCGGGCATGTCCGGTGCCGCCGTGGCGGACGCGGGCGGGCTTGGCGCCATCGAGATCAAGGCGATGCGCGACGCCAAGTACGACCCCGAGTTCGCGGTCGGCATCACCGCCGCATCGTCGACCATCGGGCCGATCATCCCGCCGTCGCTGCCGATGGTGATCTACGGCGTCGTCGCCTCGGCCTCGATCGGGCAACTGTTCGCGGCGGGCTTCGTGCCGGGGCTGGTGATGGCGCTGTCGCTGATGGTGATGGTCGCGATCATGGCGCGCCGCCGGGGCTATCCCCGCGACCAGGCCTTCGTGGTCTCGGTTCTGCTGTCGAGCTTCCGCCGCGCGTTCCTGTCGCTGCTGACCCCGGTCATCATCGTGGGCGGTATCCTGACCGGCGCCTTCACCCCGACCGAGGCCGCAGTGGCCGCCTGTGCGTGGGCGATGTTCCTTGGCCTGATCGTGTACCGCACCCTGAACTGGAAACGCTTCCTGCGGGTCAGCTTCGACACCATCGAGACGACGGCGGTCGTGCTTTTGGTGGTGGGCGCGGCGGCGATCTTCGCGTGGATCCTGACCTCGAACCGGGTGCCCGAGCACGTCGCGGCGCTGTTGCTTGCCGCGTCTGACAGGCCGTGGATGATCCTGCTGCTGATCAACCTGATCCTGATCGTGGTCGGCTGTTTCATGGAAACCGTCGCGGCGATCACCATCATGGTGCCGGTGCTTCTGCCGGTGGCGGTGGCGATCGGGGTCGATCCGGTGCACTTCGGCGTCATCATGGTGCTGAACCTGATGCTGGGCCTGCTGACCCCGCCGGTGGGCATGGTGCTGTACGTGCTGTCGCGGATCGCCAAGATCCCGTTCGAACGCGCCGTGGTCGGCACCGCGCCGTTCCTCGTGCCGCTGGTTCTGGTGCTGCTGCTGATCACCTACGTCCCGGCCATCACGCTGTGGCTGCCGACGTTGATCTACCGCTGACGAAACCGCGCGATCCGGTCGGGCAGGGCGCCCGCGCCGGGTCGCGCCGCTAGCGTGACCGCATCGCGCGGAACACCAGCATCAGGGCCAGCGCGGTGACCACCAGCCCGATGATATCCCCGACCAAGTAGACCACGCTGACCGACAGCGGCTGACCAGGCAGAAGGCGGCCCGAGAAGACCAGCGATTGGCCGACCGAGTTCATGCCGGACGCGACAGCGCCCGTCAAAAGCAGCCAGGACCAGTGAAGGGTGGGCCGCCGGTCCGTTACGTGGGCGGGTCGCAGCATGCGCAGCAGCCCGAAGGCCAGCGGCGCCGACGCCGCGCCGACGGCGACCGATTTCAGCAGGACCGGGTCCGCGACATGGGCAAAGTCGTGCGACGTGAACAGAAACTCGGACAGAAGCGCGCCAACGGCCAGCGGGAACACGGCGGTCCATCCCAGCAGCCATGCAGCCAGCACCCGGACGCCGTGCGGCAGGTACACAAGGCTCGCGTAGACGGTGATCTCGGGCATATACAGCGCCTGCACCGGCGCGATCAGCCACGCGGTCAGCCCGTGCGCCAGCAGGTAGGTCAGGACCACGACGACGAAAGCCCGTACCGTCATGGCAGGGGGACCCGTTGCGCGTTCAGGCGATCAGTCGAGGGATGGGTCATGAAGGGATGGTCAGGCTGGCGCCTCGGGAAGGGCGGGCCCGACAAGGTCGCTGCGGACCACGTAAGCGCGGGCCCGCGTATCGCCAGCCCGTTCAAGGAACCCGCGCCCCAGCAGCGTGCGCACGGCGCGATAGAAGGTCGCCTGCGGGACCAGCCGCACAAGGCGATGATCGCGCAGGTCGTTCGAGGTGACGATGTGGTCGGGGCCGGCGCTGAGGCTGTGCGCCGCCAGCAAGACATCCCGTTCCGTGCGGCTGAGTCCGCCAAGCCCCATGTCGGTCTCAAGCTGCCGCAGCATATCGCGCAGTTCGAAGATCGAATTCAGCTTGTCCATGTCAGGCCCCGCTTCGGGCGACGCTGGCGCGCCGCAAAAATCGTTCCGGAAAACAATTTATCATAGTGATAAACTCTTGGAATCAATGCCCAGCCGTAGTAATATTTTCTCAGGCAACATTCCGTGAGTGGTGAGCCAACTTTCATTTCAGCAGTTTGACCTCGGCGGCTCTGTCTGCCGGGGTCCATTTTGTTGAAACATAGCAAATTCTGCATCCGTCCGTCCAGCATTTCGTGCAATCCGTACGCAGGAATTCCGATTTCGGTTAAACCACCAATGCCATCGCAACCGGGCCCCATGGCGGGGTAATCCGATTTTCGACGACGGCTGCCAACTGAAGGAAAGTGGCGGAGGGGATGGGCCTGATATCCAACCTTCTCCGGACGCTAAGTCATTGACATTGCTTGATATAAAATAGAATCCAAAAACCAGCCGCGCAGAAATGCCATCAGAGAAGCGCGATGTCCGCCCCGCCTCCTTGGGCCAAAAGCGAGTTGTTTTGAGCTGTGGCACTCTCCATCTTTACCATTACCTCCATCGAAAGCAGATCGACGTTCGTTCCGATGAACGTGCCGGCTACCGGCGTGACCTGCGCGATGTTCCGGGCCACAGCGAGCGGTATCAAGTTTCCGGACCCGACGCTCCGGTTCGTTGGATCGAAGGCAATCCAACCAGCACCGGGGATAAACATCTCGACCCAAGCATGTGTAGATCCTGGACCCGCCGACCCGACGAGGCCTATTTCGGGATCGGACAGATAGCCGGAGACGATGCGGACTCCCAGGCCAAGACGGCGGGCTGCCTCTGCAAGCAGGACCGCGAAGTCGCGGCACGAACCCCAACCCCTGTCGAGGGTCTCGATCGGCGACTGGGTGCCTTCGTCATCGCGGCTCTGGTAGGAAATCTGCGTGAACACGCCATTGCTGATGTCCTTCAGCAAAGACAGCGTGTCGGTCGGGCGCGCCATGATAAATCCCTCGACCCATCGGGAAAGGCGGCCATCGACGTCATCGTATTGCGGCACCGTCAGAGCACCTAGGTCCGTCCATTCGTCGGCGGCGTAGACAAAGGGGTACTGGGCAGCCGATGCAGCGATAGCAAAGACCGGCCAGGCGGGCGCGGTCAGCTCCACGCTGGCGCGGCTTTCGATCACCAGATGATCTGTCGGATCGTCAAAGACGATGGTGGCGATCGCGTTGCCGGCAACATCATGCGCCCAGCTTACGGTCGCCGTCGGAATAATGGACAGATCGTGCGAGAAAAGACGCAATTCCCGCGTTTCGCGGGGACGCAGCATCAACCTGTGCGGTCCTAGAGAAACCGCATGACGGTATCGGTAGGTTGTGGTGTGAAGGATGTCGAGGCAGGCCAAAATTTGAGGGTCCAGTGTGGTTCGAGGAAGACTGCACGCACGTCGAAGAGGATCAGCGACGGCGTGATGCGCCCGGACTGTCGGGCACTGCGTTTCGCCAGGCGTTCAACCCCTTGCAGCGCCGACAGATCCGCTCTCCGAAACCTTCGCTCCAGAACAAGGTTTCGCACCGCAGGCATTGGCGTTCCTGCGGAACGTCGCGCCGGGCCCGAACGGTCGTAATGTATAGCCGTTCGCCTTCGGCCATGGCCTCGTCCGACATCAAGTCTGTCCCGCGACTTGGCGGCCTAGCGATCGCGGCAGTGTTCCCGATCTTGAAGGCATTCCTTCGTTTTCGGCGGCCTGGATTGACGCATCGTCCCGCGGTTTTTTGGTGGTCGTCGCCGACGCCGGCATATTCTGATCGGGATCAGGCGTCCCACGCTCAGAATAAAGATGTCGCAGATGCGCCTCGGAGACTCCGTCAGCCTTCATCACGAGGCGCACCATTGGATCTGCCAGCATTTCCTCGAGGAAGAAGTCAGATAGCGCCTTACCCGTCAGCTTGTCCCTGGCACGTGCGTGGTCGAGGTCGGCAAGGGAAACGGTCAGGGTCCTGGTCAGTCCAGGATGCGATGTCCGGGGATGAAGGTTCACCAGGACGGAGGCCTTCCAGGCTGCGGGATCCTTTCGATCCGGGGGTGAAACCAACTCTGTTTCGATCTCGTACTCTCCCGCCGGGAGCGTCTCGTTGAAGCCGGGTACAGTGAACGGTCGGGCGAACACCGCGACGGCCTTGCTCGTCAGATCTTCCATCGGCGTGATCCTCTCCCTTGATGCTGCGGGTGGTCCGCGCCCCATTTGAGGATGGGGCACGTGGCCTCTGCAGGTCTCAAGATGTCTTGGATTTCGTTGGCGCTTCCTTGCCGGCGGCCTTGGGCTCGTTCGCTTTGGCAGGAGTCTTCGCGGTCTCCGCAGGCTTCGGCTTCATTGCGGCCGCAGCCCTGGCAGTCAGGTCCTTGAAGGACATGTCATCGATCCTTTGATTGGCCGGCGCAAACTCGTCGTCCATTGTGGACTGGGAGGCTTGGCATCGGTTCTACATATATGGGGACCAGCCACTCAATTTACGACGGCGCACTTCGAAGAAAACCAAAGTCAGTTAGGCCAATTCATCGGTCCAGACCTTGAATTCCGTCAAAGTGTTTTCCCCGAATGTCTGGGTCAGCGGCACATCGGCGGCATCGCGGCCGCGCGCAATCAGAATTCTCGCAAACCTCGGTTTGTTGTTGCGCGGGTCGAACATGTGCCATTCACCAGCGAGAAAGACCTCCATCCATGCGGCGAAGTCTCCAGGCGGATGCGGGAGAGGCTCACCAATGTCGCTCAGATATCCGGTGCAGTAACGTGCCGGAATATTCATGCAGCGACACAAGGCGATAGCGAGATGGGCAAAATCGCGGCAGACGCCCTGTCGCTCGGCCATCGTCTGCGATGCGGTGCGCGTCGATTTCGCCTGCATGTAGTCGAAGCGGACATGTTCGTGCACGAAATCGCAGATCGCTTGAACACGGAACCAACCGGGTTCCGTGTTCTCGAAAAGTCGCCAGGCTTCCTCCGAGAGAAGATCGGTATCGCAATACCGGCTACCCTGCAAGAACACGAGTGTCTCGAACGGCAGATCCTGAACCGCGTACTGCTGCGCGTCGGGAAAGACGGGATCGGGCTGGCCGGTATCGCGGAAGATGCCGTCTGTCGACAGGGTGAAGTCGCCCTCCGGAGCCAGCATGCGCGTACACCAGTTGCCGAAGCCATCCCGGTAGCTCTCGAGCGGCACGCTGGGGGAGGTCACGAGATAGTCCGCGCGCTCCAGGTCGCCGAAGCGCGAATAGTGGACGTTCAGCATCGCGATCATGGGCGTCGGCTGTGGAAAGCTGTAGCGCAGACGACACCCTATGCTGACCCGCATGCCAGACGCACGGCCGCGCATCGTCTTGTCAATTCTATCTTCCAAGGATGCACGCCCCATCGGAGAGCTGGTAGCCTCGATTGCAACTCCACCGGTTGCCGGATCGGTCGAGATTGGCGTTCAACGGCAAATTGATAGCGACGCAGACGCCGCTCAGAGGCTCGTATCCACGCTGACAGCGCCAGCCCGGTCCATAGGATGCCTGGTCAAGAAACGCGTTCACCGGCACCACGATGGCGTCGCATCGGTCGTCGATCTTGACGAACCCTCGTTCGCACGCCCAGGCGGCGCCATAGTCTGCGTTGGTCAGATATGCATTCGTCGGCACGGCAATCGGCTCGCAGGCGTTGGAACTGGCCGAGAAACCACGCTCGCATTTCCAACCGGAGCCTGAGGTGTCGTCGATGAGATAGGCGTTGTCTGGCAGGACGATGGACAAACATGCGTCGCGTTCTTGCCGGTACCCGCGTTCGCATTGCCAATCGTAGCCGGAAGACCGCAGGAAGGCGTTGGCAGGCACCGGGATGGGATTGCAGGACGTCCCGCCCACTTCCTCATATCCACGATCGCACTCCCACCCCGTCCCGTAGGAGCGTCCGGTTGGATAGGCATGCTCGGGGATATCAAGCGCGAGGCATTTGTTGCCTTCCACCCGGTAACCGAGATTGCAGACCCAGCCGCTGCCATAGCTGCGCGGCTGAGCGTTCTCGGGCATCGGGCCCGTGCCATCCTGCGCCAAAACTGGGAAGGCCAAGGACGCGATCACACCAGCTATTGCTGCCGTTCTCGCGATCAGCCTCGCTAGGGGATGTCTCATCGCCGCTTGCTCCTTGGCGGACCAGATTCCGCCGGTTGCTGCGGGTGTCTTCGATAGCTCAAGCGTGAGCGTTCCGGTCAGCCGTCGGGTGCGTGCAACCGGTGTTAGGGAGGCCTTTGAGTTCGGTCTCGATGGCATGCCTTCGTTCTCGGCCACCTGGATCGAGAAGTCCTGCGGAACTGTCGGATGAGTGCTACCGGTCATCGGGGCGACAACTTGTGCAAGGCCGCAGCGGCAAGAGCATGTTCCTTCTGGTGGTAATCGCGGCGGAACTTGCCATCCACCTGCACCTCCCAGATGCCGTTTCTTTCGCGCACCTCAACCCCACCTTGCTGCGCTGACCGGTCCATGGAAGACCCCTTTTCCCCTTTGCTTCTGGACGGCACGAGGGCTAGGTCCGGCTTCTTCGATTTCGGCGCGCGCGCTTCTCCGAGGAGCATTACGGCGCGAATGAATTCCTCCACGTAGTCGTCGGTTTCGCGGTGGTCATGTTCGTGCCGGGCCATACTCATCGGCTCGACGAACCGTTCTCGAAGGTGGTCCACGAAACGTGGTTCGGTACTGGCCATGTAGGCGATTAGAGCTTGCAGGATCCGTTCATGAGCCAGCACACGCCGTTCGAGGTCGGTGGTCTCGGGGGAAGCTATCGGCATGGCGCGGTTCATCCTTCATCGACCGCGCTATCGGGGCGCTCCGGCAACGCGTCAACATCAAGGGCTGCCAGGCAGGCCTGCGCGATGTCGCGGTTTGGAGCGTCTGTTCCAGGCGCCGTCGCCCAGCCAGTTTCCATCAGAGCATCGCGCCGCTGATAGGTCGAGGCGGCCCTGATCGTTTCAAGCTTTTCGGCTCGTGCTGGGTCAGAGTTTGCCATCTCAAGGCAAACCGGCACCATGGAGGAGACGACATTGTCCTGGGACATCGCTATCGCCCTGTCATTTGCGGTTCCACCAGTCACCCAGCCGCCCCAGGTAAAACCGACCACGCCAACAAGAGCCGCGCCGATCACGGCACCATAAATGCCGGGCTTGAGCCATTCGGGAGCATTCATTTCAAGTCCTCCTGCGGCGAAAGCGCCGCCTCGCTGTGATTGTTTTTCTCAGTCGCGGCCCGATCCCGGCTCAGCGCTTCTTTCAGGTCGCTGTCGGAAATCGCCCTTAATTCTGTCCGTTCTGCATAGCCGCCGCTTCCGCGCACCATCAGGTAGGTTGCCGTCCGGCGATAGGCCTCGAAGCTGAGCCCCTGGAGAAGCTCTTCCTCGACAAGGACCTCGTAGTCGCCCGGTGGCAAATCGCCAGGGTATCCTGGCAAGGTGAACCGGTTCGAAAACCTCACTGTCGATTTGGTCGACCGCATGTTCATTCCCCGTCTCCGCGATGTTGGTAGATACGTCGCTCACCACTGTTGACGGGCCCTTGGAGTGCGGGACAGACCAGTCGAACGATTGAGTGTCTTGTACCTCGAGATCGTTCGGCTGGCGCTGACGCATGTTAGTCCCGGGCGCGAAACCGGCTGCGACCTTCCTTGGGCAGTCGCCCGCACTGACCTGTGTAAGGGCGGCGAAACCAAACAGCGCGTATCCTTTGGAGAGCAGGGATGATCTGCAGTCTTGAAGCTCTTGAAAGGATTGGCGATGGCCAACACCAAAGTTCTCAGCCCGCACCCGCCCGAGTTTGATCTGTTTCTCTATGCGTCCGTCGGCGAAGACCGGAACGGCTTTGCCGTGACTGTGCTCTCGGCTCTTGCGCGGCTTGGCCTCGATCCATGGAAGGAAACAGCTGAACTGGTCGCGATGGGGCGCGACGCCGCGCGCGCGCGATTGGGGGCACGGCTCGCTCGAGTAAGGGATATTCCTGCGCTCGCCAACGATCACGGCAGGATCGCACGAGACCTGAGCCTGCTGCTTCCAGAAAGACCGACGTCAGGTGCCTTGCAGCGGGCTGCCTCTTCGGTGGCCGATGGCTATCCGATAACAATTGGAGCCATCTTTTCGGGGCTCGCGATCTTCTTTGTACTGTTTCAGATGTTCATGGCTCTCAGTTGGGGGTCAGGCGAATGACCGTCTCAACCGCAACCACGGGCAGACCGGCACATATTGCACACGAGTCCGGCACGCTATCGCCGCCCGAGCAGGGATTTCTGTGGGACATGGAGCAACACTTCTGGACCAGTGGCGCCGACGACGCACGGACAACGACAGCAACCAACGCTGTGATGATATTCCCCTATCCGCTCGGCATTATCCAGGGCGACCATATTTGGACCCATCTTCGGCAGAGGACTGGCTGGCGCTCAGTTGTCATGGTCGAAAGGCGCGTAACGCGGTGTCATGACATCGCTATTCTCACCTATCGCGGCTCGGCAGAGAAACCAGATGTGCCGATCTACGAGGCCCTCTGTGCCTCGACCTACCTCAACGATGACGACAGATGGCTGAGGATTTGCCACCAGCAAACTGCGGTGAAATGAGACGCGCATGGTCAACCGACCGCCCGCAGTCGCCGGGGCTAACCTGCGTCAGTGCGGTGGGGCGCCGACTCCGTTTAGGTGAGACGTACCGCCGACCATTAGGTGGTGCATTTTTTCGAGTACTCGAGAAGCGTGTGGGCGTGTCAATCGTCCAAAGGACGGCATGTTGACACGCTTCTTATTCTCGGAGCGTCCAGAAAGGACAAATCCAATGACTCCCGAACAAATCAAGACCGCCGACAAGATGAAATCTGTCAAGGCCGCCTGCGTGAACGCGCCCGCCGGATCCAAAAAAGATGCGGCGATGAAGCATTACCATGCAGCCGAGAAGGCGAACACGGCAAAAGATGACGCCGAGACCAACAAGGAACTCGATGCGGCGACCCACGCCCTCGCATAACCTCCGGTTTCTGACGCGCTCACTGGGGCCGCCTGCCAATCAAGGGTGGGCGGCCCGCTCATTTTAGGAGGGGCCCCGTCTGGTCCAGATAGGCCGGATCGAACTCCGCAAGCTCCACCAGCGCGCCGAAGTCGTGAAAAGTCACGCGATCGTCCCGGAAGGTGACCAGTCCCTGTTCGCGCAACTGCCGCAGCACGCGGTTCACGTGGACCGCGCTTAAGCCCAGCGTATCGGCGAGGTGGTATTGCGTCAAAGGGCAGTCGAAACCTTCCCTGCTGCCGATGCCGACCAGCGCGAGCCTAGATCCCAGCTCCAACAAGAAATGCGCCATGCGTGCCTCCGCATCACGGCGGCCGATGCCGACGAGATGCTCTACAACCATCGCTTCGTCACGCGACGCTGCCCAGAGTATGGCGGTCGCAAGGCGTGGCGTCTGCGCGAAGGCATTGAGGAGATCGCTCGCCAGCACTTCGGCGGCCTCGATTTCGACGATAGGTTCGAAGCTGTGATCCGACGTGCGCAATAGGACGCTGCGCAGTCCCAGAAAATCACCTGGCACTTGGAAATCAACGATCTGTCGGGTCCCGTTGGCCTGCAGCTTGTAGGAGCAGACCCAACCCGCCGACAAGATATACGCGGCATGAGCCGACTGGCCCTGATGCACCATATCACGCCCCGCGACAAAGGTCCGGCGGCGTTGGTGCAAGCGATCGAGCACGGCCAGTTCGTCCTTTGACAACGCGACGAAGGCCGAGAGCTTGCGGGTCAGGGGGCTGAGTTCTACTGATTTCATGGGGCCTCCGGGCGTGTCGTGACCCAAGAGCGGAAATCGGCCGGGACACTGATCTGGATCAGTCCAGCATAAGGCACTTCCTGCGAAAAGTACGGATGTATCTGAGCCTCACCTTCCACCGGTTCACGATGCCAAGGAAGGAAACCCGGATGTCGACCGCAAGCGAACATGCAGGCCAAGCCGCCCTTTCGATCTGTGAGGCGCTGCTACTTGCCATGAACGATCGCGGAGTGCTGCCAGAGCACGAGATCTTGGGGGTTCTTCGCGACGCCGCAGCGACCCATGAGAACGCGGTCGGCACCGACCATGAGACGGAAAACCACCGAGCTGTCGCGGACCTGATCAACGCGATCATCGCCGGCGGCAACTGGGTGCGAATGGTCTAAGTGGGCGGCTGCTTGGGCCGCTATGTCAGAACCAGAAGGGAAAAGAAATGGACAGTTCAATCGAAGTCAGACGCTTCGAGAGCCCCGACAACGCTCTCGACATGAAGGAGCAGGGCGGGATCGACATCGTGACGATGGCAGACGGCACAACCGGCATGCGCGCAACCTTCGAGCCCGGCTGGACTTGGGAAAAGGACGAAAAGCCGCTGCTTGGCTCACCCGACTCCTGGCCCATGCGCCATACAGGTTACTGCATTGCGGGCACACTGGTCGTCCGGATGGTCGACACGGGGAAAGAGACGTCCATCGGACCTGGCGACTTCTTCGAAATCCCCCCAGGCCACGACGGCTATGTTTCAGGATCGGAGCAGGTCCGGATGATCCTGTTCGCGGCGCCGGAGAACCAGACCGAAGGTCACTCGCACTGAAGGGCGCCGGAAGCTCCGAAAATCAGTGGAATCAGGCGTCTTGTCGTAAAGGCAGGCAGCATCCGTCGCCCGGCAAGCTTAGTCTCAGGAACCCAGTAAATGCCCGCCAAAGACGTCAGATTCAGTACCGATGCCCGCGACCGCATGCTGAAAGGCATCAACACGCTGGCCAACGCCGTGAAGATCACCCTTGGTCCCAAGGGTCGAAACGTCATCATCGACAAATCCTGGGGGTCGCCGCGCATCACCAAGGACGGCGTGACCGTCGCCAAGGAAATCGAGCTTTCGGACCATTTCGAGAACATGGGCGCGCAGATGGTCAAGGAGGTCGCGCAGCGCACCAATGACGAGGCTGGAGACGGCACAACCACCGCCACCGTGCTCGCCCATGCGATTGTCCGAGGGGGCATGAAGTCGGTCGCCGCCGGCATGAACCCGATGGATCTCAAGCGCGGGATCGACAAGGCCGTCGCCGCGGTCGTGGCCGAAATCAAGACCATGTCCCGACCGGTTGGCGACAGCGACGAGATCGCGAAGGTCGGCGCCATTTCCGCCAACGGAGAGGTCGCCATCGGCCGCCAGATCGCAGATGCGATGGCCAAGGTCGGCAAAGAAGGCGTGATCACCGTTGAGGAAAACAAGGGGCTGGAGACCGAAACCGAAGTGGTCGAGGGCATGCAGTTCGACCGCGGCTATTTGAGCCCCTATTTCATCACGAACGCTCAGAAGATGGTCGTCGAGCTGGATGACTGCGTCATCCTGCTGCACGAGAAGAAACTGACCTCGTTGGCATCCATGGTACCGCTGCTGGAGGCTGTGATTCAGGCCGAAAAGCAACTGCTGATCGTGGCCGAGGATATCGAGGGCGAGGCGCTGGCGACACTGGTCGTCAACAAGCTGCGCGGCGGGCTGAAGGTCGCGGCCGTCAAGGCGCCCGGTTTCGGGGACCGCCGAAAGGCGATGATGGAAGACGTTGCCGTGCTGACCGGCGGTCAGGTGATTTCCGTGGAAATGGGCACCAGGCTGGAGAATGTCACCATGGACATGCTCGGGTCCGCCAAGAAGGTCGCGATCACCAAGGATGACACGACGATCATCGACGGTGCCGGCGATAAGGACGCCATCGCGGCGCGCGTCACCCAGATCCGGGCGCAGATGGAGGAGACCACGTCGGACTACGACAAGGAAAAGCTGCAGGAACGGCTGGCCAAGCTTGCCGGCGGCATTGCCGTGATCCGGGTCGGCGGAGCAACCGAGATCGAGGTGAAGGAGCGCAAGGACCGCGTGGACGATGCGCTGAATGCTACCCGTGCTGCGGTTCAGGAAGGTGTCGTGCCTGGTGGCGGCGTGGCACTGGTTCACGCTGGCAGGGTGCTGGCGACGCTGAAGGGTGAGACCAGTGATCAGGATGCCGGCATCAAGATCGTCCGCCGCGCGATCCAGGCACCGCTACGCCAGATCGCCGAAAATGCCGGGGTCGACGGATCGGTTGTCGTCGGAAAGGTGATCGAGAACGACAGCCCGAGCTTCGGTTTCGACGCACAGGCCGAAGAATACGGCGACATGCTGAAGGCCGGTGTCATCGATCCGACGAAAGTCGTTCGGATCGCACTCGAAAACGCCGCGTCCATTGCCGGGCTATTGATCACGACCGAAGCGATGGTCGCGCAAAAGCCCGAGAAGGCCAGCGCCGGCAGCGAAATGTCCGACATGGGTGGAATGGGCGGAATGATGTGAACGGCGGCGTCCCGCGGGCAGGAGCCCCCGGACACCAAACCACGGTGTTAATGAAAACAAACACCGAGCACTGCTTCAGAAAAAACTCAAAACCAGGAGGAATCGAAATGTCCAAAGGTGACAAGAAACGCGGCAACCGTGAGGCGAAGAAGCCCAAGAAGGTGAAGGAAAAGGTCGTTGCAACAGCCGACTTCACGAAGGGTAAAGCCTTGACCAATCTTGGCGAGCACAAGAAGAAATAGGTAGCGGTCCGAGTGATTACCTATCACTGAAGACGGAGCCAGATGGCCGAGGGATACACGGCGACTTGCTTCGTCGAAAAGCCTCTGGCTCGCCAGAAAACGCCGATGAAGAGTTGCTGGAGAGAATGCGCGACATGCATATTTGATTGAGAAGCCGCAAGTTAGCGAAAGCAACCTCGCGCCTGGTCTCGCATCACTGCATAGTCGCTCAACATTTCCGCGATCGCAGAGCCCTCCGGCAGCAGTGCCGGTTCCTTTGCCGCCCGCGCCTGGAACTCCCGGCTGTACTCGACGACCGGCGGACAGGCGCCGAGCCTGCCCGCATCAGAACCGACCGTCACGCAGCCGCTCAGCAAGCTCGTTGTAATAGCGAGGACGGCGAGCTGCTGCTTCCAGCATCTGGCGTTGGACATCATTGGCCTTCTCCGTGGTCTCCAGGCGTTCAGCGAGGCGTCCTGCTCGCTCGCCTGGCCGCCGCAGCGAAAGCAGGAACAGGAGCACTGCCAGCGCGATGGCTCCGTAGCGCAGCGCCGCACGCCTCCATGGGCTCGTGGCGATCCCGGTGAGGAGCCCGCCGATCACCGCCGCCCCCGCTTCCAGTCATCGAGCCGAGCGTAGATCGTGACCGCGATCCCGCTGAGAGCCACTGCGATGAACATCCAGCGCAGGGTATCGAGATACGGAACCAGCGGCAGGATGGCGGTCTGGGTCTCTGCCAGGACGTTCTGAGCGACCTCGACCCCGGCTGCGCCCAGCGTCGCCAAGCCAGCCGCGCCACCGCCCTTCATGGTGCGGCTCTCGGCCAGCACTTCGCGTGCGGGCGGCGTCTCGGATGAGAATGCCGTCGCCCGGACCTGGAACCGCTCGCCCCACTGCCGTGCGGGGCCGAGGTCGACATCGAAGAACCCCGATCGCAGGTAGAAGCCAAAGCCGAGGAACCCGACCGCTCGTGCCGCTGCCTCGAAGTCCACCGGGTCGTGGTTCGACATGGCGATGTCGAAGGCGGCGCCGTCGAGGTGTTTCGACCGGGTCGCGCCGCGGACGGCGCGGTTGTGCTCGGGACTGCGGTAGGCTGAGCGGACGATCAGCGGCCTGCCCAGTCGGTTGCGTGGCGCCTGCAGCTTGTGGAGCACGGGTGAGTGGGTCAGCAGCTGTCGGTGCCTCGGCGGGCGAGAAATCGGGTTGATTCTTCAAGGTGCGATCGCGATCCGATCAATCCTGCGCATCAGGTTCCTGACGTTCGACACATGCCAGCGACCATCCCGTCTCGTCCGGATGCCCTGTACATTCAGGGCGCCCGCGATCTGCCGGAGCGAAGTCAGACCGCGTGCTTGGAGGCCCTTAATGACGGGCCGGAGACTGGCTGCAAACTCATCAGCATTGACCACCACTGCTGCTCTCATTGCCTGTCCGTCTTTTCCCGCCCGCTTTAATGCAGCCGCCCCATTCGGGTTCCCCAGCTTAACCCCTCGGGCCTTGGCCGCTGCCAGCGCCTCCTTGGTGCGTCTGGAAATGGCTTCGCGCTCCTGCTGGGCAACCAACGCCATGATGCCCACCGTCAGGTCGTTCGCCTCAGGCATATCGGCCGCCAGGAACCGCACGCCGCTGTCTCTTAGGGTCAAAAGAAATGCCGCGTTTCGCGACAGCCGGTCCAGCTTTGCGATCACCAGCGTGGCGCCGGTGAGTTTCGCGAGGTTCAGCGCCTTCTCAAGTTCCGGCCGGTCGTTCTTGCGTCCGCTTTCCACCTCGGTGAACCTGGCGATCACGTCGGCACCGCGCTGCTCGGTGAAAGCATCGATGGCGGCCCGCTGCGCCTCCAGTCCCAGACCCGACTTCCCTTGCCGGGCCGTTGAGACCCGCTCGTAGGCAACCAGCCGAAGAATTGGGGAAGAACCGTTGACCATGTACATACCTGCCTAACGTTGGTTGCGCAGATGTGTACACCGATGAGCGAGAAATCGGAAGTTAAAGCAATGCCTTAGTCTCCGTCCATCTCCACCTTGAAGACGACATCAGCATCCTTGCAGTCGGGTCCGGGAGGGGTAGGGCAGCCGTCGGGGTCTCCCTTCCGGACGCTGTCGTTCGGACCGCCGATGATGATGCGCTCAATTCTGACCGTGGTATCTCCCGGTGCATCTACGGGTACCTCGACCCGGCGACGTGCTGCGGGTGTCAGGCCGAGTTCCGCCATGAACCGTCCCATCAGTTCGAGCTGCTTGTTCGAAACCGAGAGCCAGGGCGATTGCTGGACGTAGCCGGACGGCGTCTTCAGCAGGATTGGGGTTTCCTTCAGCTTCTGCTCCGCCTCCACCCACCGAGCGTAAGCTTGGCAATAGGCCGCGAGGGCGGCTCGATCCGTGGTGTAGAGGACGCCCATGTCATGAAGTGGCTTTGCCAACCTGCGCCACTCCCGCTGGGCGACCGGACAAAGATGCGCAGGACAGCGGGGCAAGGCCCTGTGTGGCACAGGTTCCCCGGCCTTGGGACCGCCCTTGCGCATGGCTGTGGGGATTTGCTTTCTACCGCGCATCTGTCGTCTCCCAGTATCTACCTGCGGGGCCATTGTGGTGCGCTGGACGATTGGTTGCGGGCACATACGGCTGCGTGTCCCTTGGCCTGCAAGAGGCCGCGATGCCGTGCGACAGCCATCGCACAATCCAGGCATGCGGCTGCGCCTGGAGCCCGACCGCAGGGAATACCAAGAGCTGCGTGACGACGACCAACAGCCACTGAGTGACAGGCGGGGCCACCTCCAATGCGCATAACGATCGGCTCATGCGGCTGCCTCTTCCGCTGCGAGGTCTTTGTATGCGGCACCATCTGCCCTGATGGCTGTCTTCCCTGTGAAGTCCTGCCAGCGCTGAAGCGCAACATCGACATACGTCGGCGTAAGCTCCATCGCAAAACAGACACGACCACAGGATTCCGCGGCAATCAGCGAAGTCCCTGAGCCCGAGAAGGGTTCATAGACAGCTTGTCCGGCGCTCGCGTTGTTCAGCATGGGGCGCCGCATGCATTCCACCGGTTTCTGGGTCCCATGCACCGTCGCCGTATCCTGATCGCAGCTCGGGATCGACCAAAGGGTCGATTGCGTCCGGTCCCCGCTCCAGTGGCCTTTGCCCTTAACCGCGTACCAGCAGGGCTCGTGCTGCCAGTGGTAGTGGCCGCGGCTCAGCACCAGCCGCTCCTTGGCCCAGATGACCTGGCTGCGGATGTCGAAGCCACAAGCAACGAGGCTTTCGGCCACCGTGCTGGAGTGTAGGGCTCCGTGCCAGACATAGGCGACCTCGCCGGGAAACAGGGCCCAGGCTTCCCGCCAATCTGCTCTGTCATCATTGGCGACCTTGCCAATACGCTTGGTCTTTGCCGCACCCGTCGCGTTGCGCCAGGCTGGGTCGTACATAACGCCGTAGGGCGGATCGGTTACCATCAGGTGCGGCGTGACCCCGTCCAGCAGGCGAGAAACCGCGGCGGCATCCGTGGCATCGCCGCAGAGCAGCCGGTGAGGCCCAAGCTGCCAGAGGTCACCGAGGCGAGACACCGGATGGGCGGGCGGTTCGGGTGTTTCCTCTTCCCGTGGATCGGGGCCGCCGTGGTTCAGCAGCGCATCCAGTTCGGCGCCGTCGAAGCCCAGGTCGCCGAGGTCCACACCCAGTTCGGATAGTTCGCCAAGTTCCAGCGAAAGGAGATCCCGATCCCAGCCAGCCTGTTCCGCCAGCCGGTTGTCGGCGAGGATGTAGGCCCGTTTCTGAGCCTCGGTGAGATGCGTCAGTTCGATCACCGGCACCGTCTCCAGCCCCAGCTTCTGTGCTGCCATTAGCCGTCCATGCCCGGCAATCACGCCGTTCTCGCCGTCGACCAGGATCGGGTTGTTGAACCCAAACTCGCGGATGGAGCCGGCGATCAGTCCGACCTGCGCCTCGGAATGAGTGCGGGCGTTCTTCGCGTACGGGATCAACGAGCTCACCGGGCGGTAGTCGATCGCCACTGCGCCGTCGTTCATCGCTGATTTCTGGCTGCGGGCTGCCATTTGACCCCCTCCCGAATTCCATGCCTGGCCATGTTCGCCTCAAGGCAAAGTATACGGGATCACACATCTCTTTGTAATAACGACATTAATTGACAAATATCGCCAAATTCCGACAGGTGTCTTGGCTCCCTTTGAATTGTGCTGGCGCGTGTAAGGTGCCGGTTACTGCGCGAAGGGACAGTTGGGACGGTTTGGACAGGTGAAGACGTTACTTCTCTCATGCGCGCGTGAGCAACAAACCGGATGATCTGTCCAATCTGTCCTTTTGCGCGTCTTCCGGGTTTGACACGCGGCTCCCGCAACGGTTGAACTGACTAAAGATTTGCCGAGGGAGGACGAAGAGCCGTGGGGCACAACACCTTGAGTCGCATCCCGGGTCACAAGTACTGGCGCGATGTTGCCGGTCTTCTTGCGACGTCCGTTTCCAATCAGGAGGTAATATCCGCGAGCGCAAAGGCCGCGGAACGGGATATGCTTCGCGCGGCCAATGATCCCGTCTTCGTTGAAGCCGTCCGATTGATGCTCGCAATTCCGGCAGCGGCGAGATCCGACGATTTCGCCGACGCCTTGCGCAAACTTGATCTGAACGTGACAGCCAATCCCGAGTTGATGGAGCTGATCGTCGCAACGACGCAGCGATTGGATCAGGTTGCCCGCGCGGTCCGCATGCGGACCGACTTCGGCGAGATCGCAGCGCGCGCTCTGGTATCGACGTTGTCGACGGCCATCGGCGACGCTTTGCCCGGCCTTTTCGAAGCATCGCCCGCAGATGTCCAGGCTGTTGCGCGTCGCTTGTCCTGGTCAGCCGGCATCTCCGATCTCAGCCGCAGGTTCTACGGGGCTCTCGTGGGAGAGACTTTGTCATACTGGCTGGACCGAACGCTGGACACTCACGTCGGACCAGAAGGGCGCTTCGCAAACGCTGCAGACCGAAGCTCCTTCGATCTGGAACTCGACCAGTTCACCTTCGAGGCTACTCGGATCATCAAGGAGTTCTCAGGCGGTTGGTACGGCAAGACGCTTCACACCAAAGGGAGCATCAGCAGTCCTGATGCTGCCATTTTCGGCGCCGTCGCCCTGAAGAAGATCGTGGAGGAGCTTCGGCTGAAGCAGGCGCGTCATGCCTGAAGCATGTGTTCGTGTCGCCGGAAATCCGGAGCCAGTGGAAATTAGGATCAACGGAAGTCATCCGACTTTTCGTGCGTCAACCGACCCCATCCGTGCCGCAGCGATTACTGAGCTTGATCCGGTGATACTGGATCTCTTCGACATCGCCGCTGCGGTTCTTGCATTGGATGGAACGATCAAGCGAGGGAGCCCGATCCGCCCGCAGATGGGCTCTGATTGGCGTCGGCAATTCGACGTTACAATGCATGTCCGCAACCCCATGCTCTGGAATTCAGCAGAAGTCATGGAAGCGCTGACCGATGCCGTCCAGTTCCTGACCGAAGACTCGTTCACGTTCCTCTTTCATCAGGTGGCCATTGAGAATACTGCCCAGCCGTTCCTGGATCTCGATCCTGCTGGCGCCGCTTTTCATGCAGAAAACGTAATCCTGTTCTCGGGTGGCCTCGATTCCTATGCCGGCGCGCTGGAAGTTCTGTCGACGACACAGTCAAGCGTGATCCTCGTTACTCATCGCTCGGCGCAAAAGGTGATACCGCGCCAGGTCGAACTGGGAGGATATCTTGCCAGTCGGTTTCCGGGACGTGTGTTACACATTCAGGTCCTGGCGCGACGAGTCGGGCCGGAAGCCGAGGATAGCACACAACGCTCTCGGTCTTTCTTTTTCGCAGCCCTCGCCCAACTCGTCGCGGCCGCCTTCGGCGCCAAGCGCATTTGCTTTTTCGAGAACGGGATCATCAGCCACAACCTGCCTCTGACGCCCCAGATCGTGGGAAGCATGGCCACCCGGACAACCCATCCGCTCTCCCTGACCAAGCTGAATACCTTGATGAAGTGCCTGGGCGACGATCTCGCGCCGATAGAAAACCGATACCAGTGGCTGACCAAGACCGACGTCGTAAGGCGCATCGCCGAGAACGGTGGTGCGGAAAAAATCGCAGTTGCAGTGTCCTGCACCAGCATCCGAGAGCAGACGACGCTTCACACCCATTGTGGCGCGTGTTCTCAGTGCCTGGACCGTCGCTTTGCCATCCTTGCGGCGGGTCTGGAAGCTCATGACTTCGAGACTGACTATCATACCGATGTGCTGTTTGGTTCCCGCGATGGCGACGCCTCCAGGACAATGGCGCTGGAATGGACCCGGCACACGTTCCGCCTGTCCGCCATGGATGAAACCGAATTCATGAAGGAGTTCGGACTGGAGTTGACACGGATCGCGCGTGGTCATCCCACGATGCCTGCCAGTGCCGTAATATCTCAAACTCGCGAGATGCACAGTCGCCATTCGAGATCGGTCCGAGACGCGCTCAATAGGATCGTTGTCGACCATTCCGATGATCTCTTGGCCCAGTCGCTTCCAGCAACGTCGCTCCTTGTGATGTGGTTGGGACAACCCGCGGGTAACGCCGACCGCCTGCCTGAAGATCCACGAACATCGGTTGAACCACGGGCCACCATTGGCAACGATGATGAAGAGGACATTGTCCTGAACCCGGATGCACCGTTGAAGGTCGCATTTCTTGAAGAAGACAACCGGTATGTGGTGGCCGTTCGCGGCTTGGGACGCGTGGCCGGGCAACCGGCTCGCATCCCGCATGCCCTCAAGCCGACTTTTGATGGGGACCTGGCTGACAGACTTCCTCCAGAGAAGCACAGGTATGTGCACCTGATTTCCGCTCCATCGCTGCCGGACATGAACAAGGCAAGCATCATGTCAAATGTCCGTCGTTGCCGCAACGCTCTGGCCCAGTATTTTGAAGCTGTTCACGGTCGGCCACCCGATGGAGATCTTTTGATCCAGAACCGCGCCGGGCGCGGCTACCGGCTGGACCCCATGATCGAGCTCGTGCCCCCAAGAAACGGCGATCTGTAGTGCTTCGGCACCGAGCGCGTATCGTCGTCACTTAGTCGTGTCACGCCAAGACCTGCTCTTGTCACGTCTTCGCTATTGACTTTGTCGAGAAACGCCACTCGCGCAAAGAATAGTGTCACGTCAAGCTTGTCGGTGTCACGCCGGCGCCCCGGGATCTATGCCCACAACACCGTATGATCGACGCGAACATCAACAACATTCGTCGAGCGGTGGAATGGAAAACCCTGACAAGCGCCATCTTCTGGAAGAAGCCAACGGATTACTTCTTCGCGAGCGCGAACTGGCGCAGCGTTGGAAGACGTCTCAACGCACGCTTCAACGGTGGCGCTCTGAGAACTTCGGCCCGGCCTATATCCGGATCGGCGGGGCGATACGCTACCCCATGAAGGATGTCCTCGACTACGAGGCCCGTAACCGCTCCGGGGAGGCGAAGTAATGCAGATGCCTTCTCTGAAACAACCGGACTTTGAGATCGACAAAGTCGCCATGTCGCGCTTCGTGGATGTGGTCTTCGGCCATCTTGAGGGTTTCGTACCGGTCCGTGCTTTCGCTGAGAAGGGCACATCGGACAAACCGGCGGTCATCGAGTTCCACGAGCCCCATGCTCTTGCGGAAGCACTGCACAGAATGGGTCCGCAAGCTGCCCGCGATTTCCGTGGGCTTTACGTTGTGCCGGCGACCGTCGCGGGGCCGGGAACCGCGAAAGTCGAAGACATCATTCAGACTGGCGTGCTGGTTGTAGATATCGACGCCGGGGATATCGACGTTATTTGCCACTATTTAGTGGCCCATCTTGGCGAGCCGAGCCTCGTTGTCGCTTCGGGCGGAGTGACTGCCGCTGGGCAGACCAAACGCCACCTATATTGGAAGTTGTCCGAGGCGGCTTGCGGCGATGACCTCGAATGCGTTCGGTCGTTGCGCGAGGAGATCGCACGAAAGGTAAATGGCGATCTCTCCTTCGGCCGCCTGCATCAGCCGATCCGCGTGCCCGGCAGCATCCATGGTAAGAATGGTCGCCGGACGCCGGTGCGGAACCTGGTCGAAGGTTCCTGCGAATACGAGCTCGGCGACCTGGCGGAGCGGGTAGAGGCCATGCCTCCGATTAAACCGACGGTTGGAGACCAAGACGCCCCGCAGGCCACGTCGACGATCCGGGTCGCTGACCTTGCGACGAAGCGGGTGCGTGAGAACTGTGTGGATGGCATCAGCCGTTTCGACGCCCTGTCGAAAGTGATTGGCCACTGGGTTCGGAATGTTCGTTTCCGGCGGTGCACTCTGCAGGAGGCCTGGATCGCAGTACAGGATCACAATGCCGCTCAGATTGCGCCGCCCTGGGACGAGGCGCGGTTGTTCCAGGATTTTGAGGCCATTCTGAAGCGGGACATTGCCACCAATGGGCCGATGCCAACGAATGAAGAGACGAAGATCCCGGTGTTGGATGGCCTCGCCGTTGCATGCAGCGACGATGCAATCGCCCTTGAGTTCGTCGACTGCCATGGCCGGGACTGGCGCCACACGGCTGCCTGGGGCGCGTGGTTCGTATGGCAGGACGGAAAGTGGCAGCGCGACGAGATCAGCCGTGTCCGGGAACAGATGCGGCTTGTCTGCCGGGATGCTGCCTCTTCTGCGGAGAAGGCAAATGAAGCCCGGCGCCTTTCCAGTGAAAAGACGATTTCGGCGGCACTCCGGATCGCGTCCTCTGACCAGCGGGTGGCCACGCGGCCATCGGACTGGGATGCTCAGCCTTGGCTGCTGAACACGCCAGCGGGCGTGGTCGATCTCGAAACCGGTGAGATCCGCGAACACGATCCGTTCCTGCTAATTGCCCAGATTACTAGCGCCAGCCCGGGTGGAGGATGCCCGCGTTGGATGGCGTTCCTGGACGAGATCACCAATGGCGACCTCGCCTTGCAATCCTATCTCGCGCGCTTCGCCGGCTATTGCCTGACCGGAGCGACCTCCGAACAAGTCTTCGCCTTCCTGCATGGCTCCGGTGCGAACGGCAAATCCGTGTTCATAGGCACGATCGCTGCGATCATGGGGGACTATGCTGTGACCGCCACGAATGAGACCTTCATGGCGTCCCGCGCTGATCGGCACCTGACCGAACTCGCGGGTCTGCGGGCGGCACGGCTCGTGGTGGTTCCGGAAACCGAACAGGGTCGCGCGTGGGCCGAAGGCCGCATCAAGTCGGTGACCGGCGGCGAAAAGATCCGGGCGAACTACATGCGGCAGGATCACTTCGAGTTCACGCCCGAGTTCAAACTCGTCGTCGCCGGGAACCATCGCCCTGCGCTGTCTGGGGTTGGAGAAGCGATGCGGCGGCGCCTGCACCTCGTTCCGTTCGAGGTGACGATCCCGGTCGAACAGCGTGACAAGGATCTCGCGGTGAAACTCTTCGCTGAACGAGACGGCATTCTCGCGTGGATGATTGGTGGTTGCGCCGAGTGGCAGAAGACCAGGCTGGCACCGCCGGAAAGGGTACAAGCAGCAGCGAAGGCCTACTTCGAGGATGAGGACATTGTAGGGCAATGGTTGGAGGAGTGTTGCGATACCGGTGAGGGGCATCGGTCGACTGCACGCGATCTGTTCTCCAACTGGTCCGGCTGGGCCGATCTTGCCGGACACCCGGTGGGCTCGCAGAAATCGCTCGGCACCGCGCTCCGGGAACGGGGCTTCGTTGGACGCAAGGTCCAGGGGCAGCGCGGCTGGATCGGCCTGCGCCTGCGCAAGACTTTGCGGTCCGCGGGGGAATAGCAGTGAACGCGCTAAATCCCCGCCACCTGAAACCGCTCGAACGCCGGGCTGAACTGTGCCGCATCCTCGCGCTCGGTCTCGTCCGCCTGAAGGCGCGACAGGCCGAACTATCTGACCGGAATGGAGAATTTCCGCTACACTCTCTGTCCGACCAGAGCGTCCATACAACCGTACAGCAATCGGAGGACGCTTGATGACCGACACCATCCCCGCACGCCTGGCGGCGCTGAAGACCACCCCGACGCAGGAACTGAAGACCCAGTGGCGCGAGTTGTTCGACAGCGAGCCGCCGCCGTTCAACCGCCGCTATCTTGAAAGCCGTTTGGCCTACCGCATCCAGGAACTGGCCTATGGCGGGCTGAAGCCCGAGACGGTGCAGCGGTTGGAACGGCTGGGCGAAGAACTGGATGGTGCAGACCGAAAGAAGAGCCGCATTCGTGCAGATATGATGCCGATCGCCGGCACTCGATTGATCCGCGAGTGGCAGGGCACCGAACATGTCGTCACCGTCACGACAGACGGCTTCGAGTGGCAGGGCAGGCCCTACAAATCGCTTTCCGCTATTGCGCGCGGCATCGCCGGTACGCGCTGGAACGGCTGGGTGTTCTTTGGCCTCAAGAACCAAAGGGGGCGGACATGACGGAGGTGAAACTGAAGCGCCGCTGCGCCATCTATACCCGCAAATCCTCCGAGGAAGGGCTGGAGCAGGAGTTCAACAGCCTGCATGCCCAGCGGGAGGCCTGCGAGGCCTACATCGCCAGCCAGCGGTCCGAGGGCTGGGTGCTGGTCCGTGATCAGTTTGACGACGGCGGCATTTCCGGCGGCACTCTGGATCGGCCGGGGCTGCAACGGCTGCTGGAGGACATCGAGGATGGTCTCGTCGACGTCGTGGTGGTCTACAAGATCGACCGCCTCAGCCGTTCGCTCGCCGACTTCGCCAAGTTGGTCGAAGTATTCGATCGCAACGGTGTGACCTTCGTGTCGGTCACACAGGCCTTCAATACGACGACATCCATGGGGC
The DNA here is from genome assembly GCA_002701395.1 of Maritimibacter sp. Lineage (GTDB taxonomy): Bacteria > Pseudomonadota > Alphaproteobacteria > Rhodobacterales > Rhodobacteraceae > Psychromarinibacter > Psychromarinibacter halotolerans. The sequence goes on from NZVC01000029.1 coordinate 287,570, forward strand.
GCCTGACACTGAACATCCTGCTGTCCTTCGCCCAGTTTGAACGCGAGGTGACGGCCGAGCGCATCCGCGACAAGGTTGCCGCCAGCCGCAAGAAGGGCAAGTGGATGGGCGGTGTGCCTCCCTACGGCTACCGCGTTGAAAACCGGAAGCTGATCGTCGACCAAGAGCGCTCTGAACAGGTCCGCTGGATTTTTTCCCGTTTTCTCGAGATCGGTTCGGCGACTGCACTTGCACGTGAGATCGACGCGTGTGGGATCCGTACGCCCAAGGGCAACCGGATCGACAAGAAGTACCTCTACCGGATGCTGAACAATCGCGCCTACATCGGCGAGGTGGTTCACAAGGGTGATAGCTACCCGGGCGAACATGCCGCGATCATCGACCGCGAGACGTGGGATCGGGTTCATACGATCCTGCGGGAGAGCCCCCGCAAGCGTGCTGCGCGGACGCGTGCTGAGACACCCGCGCTGCTGAAGGGAGTGCTGTTTGGTCCCGACGGCGCGGCTTTCTCTCCGACGCACACCCGCAAGGGTGGCAAGCTCTATCGCTACTATGTCAGCCAGACGGTGCTGAAGCATGGTGCTGGGGCGTGCCCGGTCGGACGAGTGCCGGCGGGCGAGATCGAGGAGGCGGTCATTAGTCAGCTGCGCGCTGTGTTCCGGCAGCCGGAGATCGTCGCAGGGACGTGGAAGGTGGCGCGTGGCCACGATAGTAAAATCACCGAAGCCCACGCGCGCGAGGCCCTGCAGCAACTCGATCCGCTGTGGGACGAACTGTTCCCCGCCGAGCAGGCGCGCATTGTCACGCTGCTGGTTGAGCGCGTCGACATCGCCAGCGACGGCCTGAACGTCAGGCTGCGCGTCGACGGCCTCAGCGCCCTGACGCGCGAAATGCTGGCTGGCGGTATTGAGGCAGCCGCATGACCCGTGCGGCGCCGATGCCGGATACACTGACGCTCCACGTCCCATTCCGTGTCGTGAAGCGCGGCGGGCGGAAGGAGATACAGCTTCCTGAGGGTGCCACGCCGTCGCAGCGGACCGACAGCACTCTGGTCGAGGCGCTGGGGCGCGCCTTCCGGTGGAAGCGGATGTTGGAGTCGGGCGAGTTCGCCACCATCTCCGATCTGGCAGAGCGAGAGGGGATCGCATCGTCCTATATGACCCGCGTTCTGCGGTTGACTCTGCTTGCGCCCGAAATAGTGGAGGCGATCTTGGACGGCAAGCAGGGGCCGGACGTGATGCTGGCACGCTTGCTCGAGCCCTTCCCAAATGAATGGGCGATGCAAGTGACGCTTCTCAGACTGTGACCTGACGCGGAAGCGGCTTGGCCCGTGCGTTGGCCTCACGCTGATCACAGCCCCTTTCTTCTCTATCGGTTGTATCCCATTGAGCGCACGATAAGATCTGGAGCATGGAAGATGCTGCAAATCCGAAACCCCAAACAAGAGACGTGGATGCGACGCCATACGCAGCGTCGCTGATCGAGGGACATCGGGACTTTGGATACAGCCTAGATACAGCTCTCGCAGACATCATCGACAACGCCATCACTGCCGGCGCTCGGACGGTCAAACTGATCGCCGACACCGTCGCGGACGAGCCATGGATCGCGCTGGCAGATGACGGTTCGGGCATGACGGAGACCGAACTAGTCGAAGCAATGCGTCTCGGTTCGAAAAATCCGACCCACGAGCGCAAGGCCGAAGACCTCGGTCGGTTCGGTCTCGGCCTGAAAAGTGCCAGCTTCTCGCAGGGTCGAAGTTTGACGGTTCTGACGCGGCAAGACGATCGGACATCTTGTGCCCGCTGGGACTTGGATCGTGTCGCGAAACGGAACGACTGGAGCCTAGAACTAATCGACAACGCTGAACTCGTGACGGGCCATGACCTTCTTCCGGAGACCGGAACGGTCGTCATCTGGGAGAGACTTGATCGTTTGAGCGGCGGTTATACGCATGACCGTGCAAAGCGGGCCGAGCACATGAACTCTGAGTTGTCCCGCGCAGAACATCATCTGCGGTTGGTTTTTCATCGCTTTCTAGAGGGCTCCAAACCGCGTCTCAAACTGTCACTGAACGATCGACCGCTGAAACCCATCGATCCCATGGCAACGACACACGTCGCTACACAGAAGGACCCGGAAGAAGTGCTTCGCCTGCGTCAGGGTGACGTTCTGATAAGGTGCCACACGCTGCCCCATCACAAGCGGATGAGCCGGGAAGAGTGGGAAGAAATTGGTGGTCCGGACGGCCATCTGAAGTCGCAGGGGCTCTATGTCTATCGCGAGAAACGTCTCATCATCGCGGGCGGATGGCTGGGCCTCGCACGCCAGACCGAACTGACGAAACTTTGCCGAATAGCAGTCGATATCCCGAACACGATGGACGCGGAATGGAAGATCGACGTGAAGAAGGCTTCGGCCCAGCTTCCGCCGGTGGTGCGTGAGCGCTTGAAAAAGGTCGTCGAGCGTTTCGTCGGGACATCCAAGCGCACGTATCGAAGCCGGGGCCAGAAACTAGTCGATGAAACCCGTTTCCCGATCTGGAATCGTGTGCAGAAGGATGGGCGGATTGTCTTCCGCCCCAACCTCGAGCACCCTGTTTTTCGAATCTATACCGAGCAGCTGCCAGAAGAACTGCGAGAGGGTTTCGAGCGCTGCCTGCGCATTGTCGGGTCGGGTCTGCCAATCGAGACGCTGCACGCTGAACTCGTCGGGAATGCGGAAGCGGTCACGGCTGACGAGACATCAGCAAACGACCTCGAAGAGCTGGTCTACTCCCTCGCGGTGACCCTGATGGAAAACGGTGTGCCGTCCGACGCTCTGTCGGACACGCTGCAGAGCAACCCATTCTTGCGAGTGCGGTGGGAAGCCGCCGCGCCAATTCTGGAAGATTTTTTGAGGACACAGATTTCATGAGTGCAGCCGTTGAGACAGTAAAGAACATGGTCGAGAGTGGCCTTTATAACCAGCCCCGGAAGACCGAAGACGAGCTTCGCATTATGATCCGAGGCGTCGCAGCATTGGTCCCGCCGGGCCTGAGTGATGACGAGATCGAACAGATTGCGCGGGAGATCGAGTACAAGCAGGGGATCAAGGCTGGACTTGGTGCGGTAGTTGACAGCGAGGATTTCGAACCGTGGCTGGATGACGCAAAGCCGTCGATCGAGCCGTTTTACTGGAACCGCTACAGGAAGCTGCTTCTGCAAAACGGTCTGCCGCAAGACGTGGTGATTTCTACGCATACGGTGACGGATAAGATCCTCAGCCGACTAGGCAACCCCGAAAAGCATGTACCTTGGGATCGGCGTGGCATGGTCGTTGGCCACGTCCAAAGCGGAAAGACTGCCAACTATACGGGCCTGATCTGTAAGGCGGCCGATGCAGGATACAGGCTTATCATCGTTATAGCGGGAATTCACAATAACCTTCGAAACCAGACCCAAGCCCGGATCGACGAGGGCTTCATCGGCCGTGATACTGGAAAGTCCCAAGAAACCAAGAAGGGAGGGGTAAAACACATAATTGGCGTCGGCCATTTCGACCCGAACAACACACCAGTGAGCCTCACCAACACGCTACGGGACTTCAACAAGGCCACGGCCTCAACGAACACGAGCGAGATTGATTCCTACAAGGTTCCTGTCGTCCTCGTAATCAAGAAGCAGTCGAATACACTCCGGAACCTCCTGCAGTGGCTCAAGGACAATAGTGCTCGCGGTGACCACGAGATGATTGATCAGCCTATGCTGCTAATTGATGACGAGGCTGACAACGCTTCGATCAATACGAAGTATAACAAGGAGGAAGTAACAACCACAAATAGGTTGATCCGCGAACTTCTGAATACTTTCCATCGGAGTTGCTATGTCGGTTACACAGCGACTCCTTTCGCGAATATCTTCATTGATCCCGACCAAGGCGATGAAATGCTGGCGGAAGACTTGTTCCCGAAGGACTTTATCATCGGTCTCGATGCTCCATCCAATTATTTCGGAGGCAAAAAAGTCTTTGTCGAAGGTTTGCCCGATGATGAAGACCCAACTTGGTTGAGGTATGTCGAAGACAATGAAGATTTCCTTCCCGTCAAGCATCCGCAAGATTTTGTCGTGGAGGCACTCCCGGACTCGTTGGTGAAAGCTGTTCGCGCTTTCGTGCTTACTGCTGCTATTCGTTCGCTCAGGAAGCAAGAGCACAAGCATTGCTCGATGCTGGTGAACGCAAGTTTTCGGAATCCCATTCAGTTACAGTTGCGGAATCGGCTGCATGAAGTTGTTCAAAGGATACAGAATGCTGTCCGAGTGAACGGTTCAACTGGTAGCAAGGCACTTGCAGACCCCGAGATTGCAGCGTTGAAAGCGGTATGGGAAAACGAATTCAAGAATGCCTGCCCCTCATGGGATGAGATTCAGGTCGCGCTGCATGAGGCCATAGCTGCGGCACAGGTCGTGTTGGTGAACTACAAGTCGCAGGATGTCCTAGAATATCCCGATGAAGTTCGTGGCAAAGCGGGTAGAAAATACATTGCAGTCGGCGGTTTCTCGCTATCGCGTGGGCTCACGCTCGAGGGGCTGACGGTAACCTGGTTTCTACGCAACACAAAAATGTACGATACCCTTATGCAGATGGGGCGTTGGTTCGGGTATCGGACCGGATACGAAGATCTTTGCCGTATTTGGATGCCAGCGGAGGCTATTGGATGGTACGCATACATTGCGAACGCCACGGAGGAATTGCACTCAGAAATTCACGATATGGCTGCTGTTCCGACAGCCACTCCTAGGGATTTCGGTCTGGCGGTACGAAGTCATCCAGCTTCGCTACTAGTCACAGCACGCAACAAGATGGGGTCAGGAACAAAGGTCACGACGCTTATCGGGCTCTCCAACAAATTTGTCGAGACATCGAGAGTAAGCACTAAAGAAGACGATCTTTCCGCAAACATTGAGGCCGCCAAGTCTTTGTACTTAAAGCTCAAGGGCGCGCGCTTTGAGGAAGAGCGATCGTCTTGGGGAACCTTGTATCGCGGCGTACCGGTGCAGTTCATAGACGAGTTTCTTGCCGCGTGGCGAAACGCCGAGCAGAGCGTCACGACTGCACCGGACCCAGTCAGAAAATATATCGAGGCGCGAAGAGCGGACGAGTTACGAACGTGGGATGTATTAGTGCCCAGCCTAACCAAAGGCGAATCCGACGAAACGCTAGGCATGCCGGTCGTGCCCGCGACGCGATATGTAGACCTGCAGGATCTGCAACATGATTTCATGTCTTTCAGTGGGAAGCGAATGCGTGTTGCGTCTCGGGGAATTGAGAAGGCTGGTGTAGACCCGGTAAGGGCTGAGGCAACTGAGGCACGGTATCGGGAAGAAAACGGGAAGGCAGACGATGAACGTGTGAACTATCCGGACTCGATCTACCGACGAGAAAGAGATCGCGGCCTATTCATTCTTCATTTGGTCAAAGCAAAGGCGCCAGATGGAAAGGAAAATGCCAAGGAAGTCGGCCTGATACCTGCTGAGCCTGTGGTGGCGTGGGGCATAAGCCTTCCGGTGTCTTCTCGCCCGGCCGAACGTGTCGAGTACGTAGTGAACACGGTGCGCTATCGGGAACTCTTCGGTGAAGAAGACGAAGACGAAGATCAGGAGGCAGCCCTTGAAGCCTCGTGATCCGTGGGAAAGACTCGACCCGGACGAAGCAAAGCGGGTCGATGTAGAGGGCCGCTTCGATTTCTTCTGGGTTGTGCTGGACGCCGGCATGCCCGGCCTTATACTGAAGCTGCCCGGCGTCCCGCAACCACTACCGCGTCTGCCGAAATTGAAGAACCTTGTCGCCTCCTTTCGACCGGTTTCGGGGGGATCGGCTTTCGTTCTGGGCCTAAAGGAAAGAAGTCAGGTCGAGATCTTCGAGACCCTTTGTCGGGATGTGGTCGAGGCGGGGGAAGCAGGCGCGGATCGGGACGAAGCGCTCGCGAGAGCGCTTCAACGCACGCGTCGCTGGTATCACCTCCTTCGCGGTGGCAAGAGCAGAGGATTGTCCGCTGAAGAGCAGCGGGGGCTTGTTGGCGAGTTGGCCTTCCTTCGGGAGCTTGTGTCCGCCTTCGGCCCTGACACCGCAATCGAGGCTTGGACCGGACCGACCGGTTCCGCCAAAGATTTTGAGCTCATTGGAAGCTGTGTTGAGGTGAAGGCAAGGCGGGTGGCTGCAAAGCCGCTCGTGGCCATTTCTTCAGAGGACCAACTTGCGGATGTCGAAGGGAGCCGCCTGTGCCTGCGTGTGGTCAACGTGGCATCGGCCGTCCTGCAGGAAGGTCAGAGCCTGCATGATCACGTCCGAATGACGGCCGAGATTTTCGAAGTAGACGGCACGGCCTTCGAAGCGTGGGAGGAGACGCTGTATTCGACGGGATATGATCCCGAGAACGATTACGACGACCGAAGATGGCTTCTTGGCGCCGCGACCAATTACGAGGTGACGGAAGGCTTCCCACGAATTTCCGCGCCGCTTGCACTTGGCGTGGAGAGTGTCCGGTATGCGATCGCTCTCGATGCCTGCGAGCCGTTCAAACTGGAAGGTGATCTGATCGATGTGATCCGGAAGGGGCTTGAGCATGAATGATCTTGAAGAATTTCATCATGAACTCATCGCCGACATCCAAGGCGATGCTGATGTTCTCGGACTTGTCACGGTCGAGGCGTTTTTCGAGAAGGTTGGCGAGTTGCTCACCGAAGCCGGGGAATTGGATGGCGCCAACCGGGCGTATTTTGAGGGCGGCGGCGCCAGCAATCCCATGCGGATCGACGGTTACGGCGGAGATCCAAGGGATGGCGATGGTGTCCTGAGTCTCGTGTTGTGCGACTTCGAGCTTTCTAACGAGGTACGCGTACAGAACAAGGACCAGATTCAACGCCTTCTACAGCGCCTCTACAGATTCGTTGTTTCAAGTCTTAAGGCTAGTTTCCGTGAGCAATTAGAAGAAACCAGTGCAGGGTTCGGCGTGGCCGACCTCATCGCCACGACTTGGAAGAACGTGGAGAAAGTTAAGCTGATCATCGTTACCAACGCTGACTTTCGGGCCCGTGCTGATGCAGCGAACGTGAAGGATCTTGATGGCAGACCGGTCACCCTCAGCGTCTGGGATCTGAAGCGCCTCAAGCAATATATGGAGCAGGGGCAGGCGCGTGCGAACCTGATCATTGATTTCGACAGGGATTTCGGCGGGGGCGTTCCCTTGCTTGCGGCTTCGGGAAGCGAAAGTGCGCTTGAAAGCTACCTAGCGGTCATTCCCGGAAAGCAGCTTGCTGCCATCTACGACAAGTGGGGACCGCGCCTGCTCGAGGCCAACGTCAGAAGCTTCCTTCAGGCACGTGGCAAGGTGAACCAGGGTATTCGCAACACGATCCGTGACGAGCCGCACATGTTCTTTTCCTACAACAACGGCCTCAGTGCGACGGCGGACGCGATCGAGGTGGAGCAGACCGATCTTGGGCTCCGACTGGTGCGGGCGGACAATTTGCAAATCGTGAATGGCGGCCAAACGACCGCTTCACTGCACGCTGCGCGCAAGGCTTTCGCCGAGCAGTTGGAACGTGTCCACGTACAGATGAAGCTGACCATCGTGCCGCGAGAACAATCCGAACAAGTGGTTCCGCGCATATCGGAGTATGCGAACAGCCAGAACAAGGTGAACGCGGCGGACTTTTTCGCCAACCATCCTTTTCATATCCGGTCGGAGGAGCTGTCGCGCAAGGTCCTCGCGCGGGGAGAGGACGGGTATCGGGACACAAAATGGTTCTACGAGCGCGCGAGGGGGCAATATGCCGACGAACGTGGTCGAAGGACCATTGCGGAGCGCAAGAGGTTCGATGCCGAGTTTCCGCGTTCCCAGTTCCTCACGAAGACCGACCTCGCAAAGTTCGAGAACACCTGGACCCGCATGCCGCATATCGTCAGCCTCGGCGCGCAGAAGAACTTCGCGGAGTTCGCCAAGCACATCGGCAAGCGGTGGGGCACCGAAGGTGCCGCGTTCGATGAGCTCTGGTTCAGGCGCATGATCGCAAAGGCCATCATATTCCGGGCCACCGAAAAGCTTGTCTCGGGCGCGAATTGGTACGAAGGCGGTTATCGGGCCAACATCGTCACCTACGCGATTGCCAAGCTCGTTCATGATGCTGATGAACGGGAGATGGTTGTCGACCTCGACGCCGTCTGGAAATACCAGGATGTCTCGCCCGATCTTAAGGCGGCCTTGTTGGTGGCAGCGGCCGAAGCACAGGACGTCATCACGCACCCGCCCGAGGGCGTGCGCAATTTTAGCGAATGGGCCAAGAAGCAGGCATGCTGGAAGGGATTGGAAGATCGTGAGTTGATCTATCCGGAGGAATTCGACCGCGTTCTGATCTCACCGGACCTGGCGAATGAGCGCGCCAGAGAGGCCCGTGCGGACAAGGCGGTCGAGACCAGCGTCGAAGCTGAGCTCGAAGTGCACAGGCTCGGCGCCGCGTTCTGGGCCGAAGCACGAAACTGGGCTCGGGAACGTGGTTTTCTTTCTCCGCGAGAAAATGGCGTTCTGGAAACCTGCGCCGCGATCCCGAGCAAGAATCCATCGGACAAGCAGTGCGCTATTGCGATGAGCGCGCTCAAGAAGCTCCAAGATGAAGGCTTCTCACACGCGAGCCTCGAATTGACGAGCTGACGTTCAAAGGATTTCGAATACAGGTAGCAGGGTGTCAGCAATCTGCCTTGCGAGAAATGGTGGCACTGCATTGCCAACCTGAACGAATTGCTCGGTGCGATTGCCCATGAAGTGGTAGTTATCAGGGAAGGTCTGTAGTCGCGCAGCCTCGCGCACCGTCAAACTACGACACTGCGTTGGGTCGGGATGAATGAAGTAGTGCCCGTCCTTCGAGATGTGGCTTGTCACCGTGGAAGCCGGAGCTGTGCCGATCTGCACGCGGAACCTGTCGTTGAATTTGCCTGTCTTCCAGTTCTTGTGTTCTGGAGCCAGGATGTCCGGGAACTGGTGTGCCCGTGGGCTGACTGCCTCGGCCTTCGCGAAGCAGGCGGCAAATAGATATCGCGCAAGATCGGACGGCATGTGTCCACGAGTTTCGTGCCCCGAAACACCGATGAGTTTCGGGTCGTTGAGAAACGCGGAAAGCTCCGGCTGCAGTTTCCTGGACAGGGGTTTTCTTGCGTGGCTAGAACGCCCCGTCTGCGAAGTCGTCAGAAGTAGTTCCTCGACCCGATCCAGCTCGTCCAGAAAACCGCTGAAGTTCTCGCCCGGATAGTCCCGGATAATCCTACCGACGGTCTCCATGGCGTCGACCACCGCATCGTACCAAGCGTGCTTGTCATCGTGTCGGCTTAAGCCGCTTCGCAGTCGCGGCAGGCCTGTCAGCATGTCTCTGACCGGAACCAAGGCGTTTCGCCGTTGAAGGCTAGGGGTGAAGTTACAGGCGACATCCGACCTGATACCGACGATGATGACTCGGTGCCGTGCCTGTGGAACTCCATGGTCCTCGGCGCGGATAACGAAGTCCTTTGGTTCGGGGTTTGCGTCCGACTGGACGCCGGCCGAAAGGGAAACGAGCCTGTAGCCCGAGCCAGCGCGCTCTAGGTCGGAAACGACCTGTTCGAAGATCGCCAACCCCTCGACGGAGGAGGAAAGCATACCCTTGACGTTCTCCATGACGAACACTGCAGGGTTCAACTCGTTCAGGACGCGGCAATACTCGCGGTAGAGGAAGTTCCGGTCGTCATCCTTCGGCCTGTAATCCCGAATACCGGCGTTTCTCGACCGTCCTGCGAGGGAATAGGCTTGGCAGGGGGGGCCACCAATCAGGAGAGTGTGATCACCGGCCAATCGCTTTGTCGCAGAAATCCTCTCGGAAAGTATGGCAGCAGTCTCCGGTTTTCCGAGCTCTGCGCATAGCGCTTCATTTTCGGCAGCTTTCCATTGCCGAGGGTACAGCTCTTTCCAATCCGGGCATTCGTGCTTCCCGGCAATCCATGAATAGTAGTCCGGAGGATATTCTTCAAATTGTCGCAAGAATGCGCGGAGTCTCAGTGTCTTGTGCGCAGCACGATCCTTCTCGATCGAGACGGCAATTTCATAGGCGCGCGACCCATCGCTCCCCCTGCAGGAGGAGAATCCTTCCCCGAGCCCTCCCGGGCCTGAAAACAGATCAACGATTTGAACGGGTTTCGACACTTCACTGCTCCTGCCTCACCTCTTTCCAGGTTTTCACAGACGTGGCAAGGAGAAGAGATGGTGGACATCGTCGATCCCGAGACCCGCTCACGCATGATGGCAGGGATCAAGGGAAAGAACACCAAGCCCGAGCTGGCTCTCAGGCAGGCATTGCACGCGCGCGGTTTCCGCTTCCGACTTCATTCGAAGAAGGTCCACGGGCGACCGGACCTCGTTCTGCCGAAGTATCGCGCCATCGTCTTTGTGCACGGCTGCTTCTGGCATCGGCATGAGGGATGCGGCTACGCCAGCACTCCCGCAACGCGCTCGGAGTTCTGGCAGGCCAAATTCGCGGCGAATGTTGCACGGGACAGCTCCGTTCGCGGAGCGCTGCTTGATGAGGGTTGGCGCGTGGCGACGATTTGGGAGTGTGCCTTGCGTAAGCCCGAACAGGTTTCCGTGGCCACCGACCGTCTTGCAGAATGGCTAGTGGCTGTAGGTGACACGCTCGAACTCGGTGAAAACGAGGCTTCGGCACGCGTAAGAGAAGGTGAGGATGTCCGCTCGTCCCGCTGATTGATTCAGCGCAGCAAGGCTATGATGCGCCTATTGAATGTTCGATCCAGGTTCCTTCTCACGAACGCCCCCGACATCGAAGTGTTCAGCTGGTGCGTATTAAAAAGTTATTCATTTCGGATAGTTGCAAGCTATTCACCAAATCGGCGCAGTCATGAGGTTCAGAGAATGTCGGCCCGGGGAGACCGCTTTCGGGCCTCTCGGCGCAGGGGCCGGTTAACAGCCTCACCCGCACAACCCTCGATAACAACGGAAAAATCCGGCCGTAGCCGGATCAGGAGAGACATTTCGCCAAGTCAAGTGGCGGAGAGACAGGGATTCGAACCCTGGGACCCCGTGAAGGGTCAACGGTTTTCGAGACCGCCCCGTTCGACCACTCCGGCACCTCTCCGCGAAGGGTCTGGCGGTGCACATAGGACAAGGCCGAAGGGCGCGCAACCCGATTTTCGCCGAAAGATGACATCTGCGCGATTGCCGCTTGGTAAGGTCCTTGGATCGCCCCCGAGGCAAGAGTAGGGTCCGCGTCAAGTCAGCCCTGAAAGGACCGCTCCCATGCTGCGCGCCGCCCTCGTTTCCGCTACCGTCGCCCTGACGCCGCTGTCTGCCGTCGCGCAGGACACCGTGGCCGACGACCTTGATCCGCTGATGGACGCGATGGGCCTGCCCGAGGTGCTGGAAATCATGCGCGCGGAAGGACTTTCTTACGGTGAAGACTTGGCCGCCGACCTGTTCGGGGGCACAGGCCCCGGGTCGGTGCCGCGCAGCTGGTCCGCCACGGTGGACGAGATCTACAGCATCCCGCGGCTGGAAGAGACGGTGCGCGCCTCGCTGGCCGACGACCTTGAAGGACACGACACCGGCGCGATGCTGGCGTTCTTCGAATCCGATGTTGGCCAGCGCATCATCGGGCTGGAAGTCAGCGCGCGCCGCGCGATGATGGATGAGGGCGTCGAGGACGACAGCCGCGACCTTGTGCTTGAGATGATCGAGACAGAGGACCCGCGCCTTGCGCTGCTGGAGTCCTTCACCGAGGTGAACGACCTGATCGAGAACAACGTCGTCGGCGCGTTGAATGCGAACTTCGCGTTCTACACCGGCCTCGCCAATGGCGGCGCCTTCGAGGACGGCTTTACCGAAGACCAGATGTTGTCGGATGTCTGGAGCCAAGAAGCCGCGATCCGCGACGATACGGTCGATTGGGTCTTCGCGTATCTCGCGCTTGCGTACCGGCCCCTTAGCGACGCCGACCTGCAGGCCTATATCGACTTTTCCGAAACCCAGCCGGGTGCGGTCCTGAACCAGGCGCTGTTCACCGCGTTCGACGACATGTTCGCAACCGTCAGCATGGCGCTTGGCCATGCCGCCGCGGGCTACATGGCGGGCGAGGACCTGTAAGGCCGCGCGGGGCCGCGCCGCTGCGGCGTGGCGGCCCCGGATATCACTTGACGCGAAGGGTAATGTTGCGCATAAGCGCGGCTCTTGCGGAGCCTGCTTCGCGAGCGAATATGCAATTACGCCAGTAAGGCGCGCAGTTCGATGGCGGTCCATCAGGGACCCGGAACGCCCCGAAAGGGGGGCCTCAGGACGCGGTCAAGAAAAGGAAGACGACGATGTTTGCGGTCCTTAAGACCGGTGGCAAGCAGTACAAAGTGACCTCGGGCGATGTCCTGCGGGTCGAGAAACTGGCTGCCACTGCGGGTGAAACCGTTCAATTCAACGAGATCCTCATGGTCGGCGACAAGGTCGGCGTTCCCTTCGTGGAAGGCGCCGGTGTCCAGGCCGAGGTGATCGAACAGATCAAGGGTGAGAAAGTCATCCACTATGTGCGCCGTCGCCGGAAGCACAGCTCGAAGCGGACCAAGGGCCACCGCCAGCAGCTTACCCTGCTGCGCGTGACCGAGATCCTCGATTCGGGCGCCGACAAGTCGGGCATCAAGGCTGCCATCGGCGCCGGTTCCGTGTCGGGTGCCGCCGTTGCCGCCGCCGCTCCGGCCAAGGCCGAGAAGCCGGCGAAGGCTGAAAAGCCCGCCAAGAAGGCCGAGGCCGCTCCGAAAGCCGAGGGCGCCGACGACCTGAAAAAGCTGTCGGGCGTGGGCCCGGCGCTTGAGAAGAAGCTGCTGGACGCGGGTGTCACCTCGTTCGCGCAGATCGCCGCCTGGACCGAAGCCGATGTGGCCGAGTTCGACGAGAAACTGTCGTTCAAGGGTCGTATCGAGCGTGAAGGCTGGGTCGAACAGGCCAAAGAACTGGCCGCTAAGTAAGGAGAACTGACCAATGGCACACAAAAAAGCAGGCGGTAGCTCTCGTAACGGCCGCGACTCTGCGGGCCGTCGTCTTGGCGTGAAACTGTTCGGTGGCCAAGCGGCCATCCCGGGCAACATCATCGTGCGTCAGCGCGGCACCAAGTGGTGGCCGGGTGAGGGCGTCGGCATCGGCCGCGACCACACCATATTTGCGACCGCCGAAGGCAAAGTGACCTTCCACAAAGGCCTTAAGGGTCGCACCTTTATTTCGGTGCTCCCGGCGGCCGAGGCTGCTGAATAAGCCGACACCCAGGTTAAAGAAATCTTAAGGGGGATCGGCGACAAGCCGGTCCCCCGCGGCGTTTCAAGGACCCAAGGGGGAGGGGCCAAGAGAAGCCGGTTTTCATCACTGCATCCCGGGGAGGAGCAGATGAAGTTCGAGAAAGTTATTGAACAGCCCGTCATTGCGGCGGAACGGTTCCTTCTGCGGCCGCTGCGGCGGTCCGACGTGGGCCTGCTGAACCTTTACGCCGGCGACGAACGCGTTGCCCGCAATACCACGTCCATCCCGCACCCGCTGCCGCCCGGCACGTCGGAAAATTTCGTCGCGCGCAACCTTGCCGACGACAGGACCGAAGACGTGTGGGCGATGGACGGCACCGCGTCCGGCCTGTCGGAACTGCTGGGCGTCATCAGCCTGAAGCGGATGGATCGCGAACAGTCCGAGATCGGGTACTGGGTGGCCCCCGCGTTCTGGAACACCGGCGTCGCGACCGAGGCGGTCGATGCGCTGGTGGCCGCGAACCCGCAGGCCAACCGCACGATGTTCGCCGCGATGTTTCAGGACAACCCGGCCTCGGCCAAGGTCCTGACCCACGCCGGGTTCGAATACATCGGCGACGCCGAGGCGTTCTCTGTCGCGCGCAACGCGACCGTCCCAACCTGGACCTACCTGCGGAAGCTGGACCGATGATCCCCGAGATACGGACGGACCGGCTGCTTCTGCGCCGGCTTCGTCCGGCGGATGCCCCGGCCTTGGCCGAGGGCATCGCGGAGTATGCCATCGTCAAATGGCTTACCCGCGTGCCGTGGCCCTATACGCTGAAGGACGCGGAAGAGTTCGTCGACATGGTCATCGCGGAAAACGGCGCGCATTACGCGGTGACCGAGGATGACCGCGTGCTGGGCATCGTGTCCACACAGGATGAGTTGGGCTATTGGCTGCGGTCCGACGCGCAGGGGCGCGGGATCATGTCCGAGGCCGCCGCCGCCGCGACCGATACGCATTTCGCGTCCGGGGCGGAGCGGCTGGTATCCGGGCATCATCCCGACAACATGCGGTCGCGCCGGATTCTCGTGAAACTCGGCTTCACCGATACGCACACCGAAACGAAACACTCCCAGTCGCTTGGCCCCGTCACGATTCAACGCATGGCGCTGACAGCCGACCACTGGCAACGCTTGAGGCGCGCCGCGGATTGACGTATCCGCAGGGCTCTGACGCACAGCGCGGGAAAGGCGCTTGATACGATGAAATTTCTCGATCTGGCCAAGGTCTACATTCGCTCCGGCGCGGGCGGCAACGGGGCCGTGTCGTTCCGGCGCGAGAAGTTCGTCGAATACGGCGGACCAGACGGCGGCGACGGCGGTCGCGGCGGCGACGTCATCGCCGAGGCGGTGGACGGTCTGAACACGCTGATCGACTTCCGCTATCAGCAGCACTTCTTCGCCAAGAACGGGCAGGGCGGCATGGGCCGTCAACGCACCGGCAAGGATGGCGACGACATCATCCTGGGCGTGCCTGTCGGCACCGAAATCCTCGACGAGGACGAGGAAACCGTGCTTGCCGACCTGACCGAGGTGGGCGACCGCGTGCTGCTGGCAAAAGGCGGCAACGGCGGCTTCGGCAACCTGCATTTTTCCAGCTCGACCAACCGTGCGCCGCGCCACGCCAACCCCGGCCAGCCCGCGATCGAGCGGACGCTGTGGCTGCGGCTGAAGCTGATCGCGGATGTGGGGCTGTTGGGCCTGCCCAACGCGGGCAAGTCGACCTTCCTTGCCGCAACCTCGAACGCGCGCCCGAAGATCGCCGACTATCCCTTCACCACGCTGCACCCGAACCTTGGCGTCGTGGGTGTCGACAACGCGGAATTCGTGGTTGCCGACATCCCCGGCCTGATCGAAGGCGCGCACGAGGGGCGGGGCATCGGAGACCTGTTCCTTGGCCACATCGAACGCTGTGCGGTCCTGCTGCATCTGGTCGACGGCACCGCCGACGAGGTGGCCGAGGATTACCAGACCATCATCACCGAGCTGGAAGCCTACGGCGAAGGGCTGGCCGACAAGCCGCGCATCACGGCGCTGAACAAGATCGACTCGCTGGACGACGAACTGCGCGNGATGCAGCGCGAGGCGCTGGAAGAGGCGGTCGGCGGTCCGGTCATGATGATGTCCGGCGTCAGCGGCGAGGGTCTGACCGACGTGTTGCGCGCGCTGAAGGCAGAGATCGACGACAACCGTCTGCGTTACAAGAAGGCGGAGGAAGCCGAAGACGACGAGGAGGACGGGTCGTGGCATCCGTGACCGGCGCGGACTGCGTCGTCGTCAAGATTGGATCGGCGCTGCTGGTCGACACCACGACCGGGGCCCTGAAACACGACTGGCTGGAAGGGCTTGCCGCCGACGTCGCGATGCTGAAGGCGCGCGGCACNGACGTGATCCTTGTATCGTCGGGCTCGATCGCGCTTGGCCGGTCGGTCCTCTCGCTGGGCAACGGCACGCTGGCGCTGGAACAATCGCAGGCCGCCGCCGCGGTCGGACAGATCCGGCTAGCCCGCGCCTATGAAGAGGTGTTGCAGCCGCACGGGCTGACCACCGCGCAGGTTCTTCTCACGCTTGAAGACACCACCGACCGCCGCCGCTATCTGAACTCGCGCGCGACGCTGTCGCAGCTTGTGAAGCTAGGCGTGGTGCCGATCGTGAACGAGAACGACACCGTCGCCACGGACGAGATCCGCTATGGCGACAACGACCGTCTGGCCGCGCAGATCGCGGTGACGGTGGGCGCCGACGTGCTGGTTCTGCTGTCCGATGTCGACGGCTTCTATTCCGGCAACCCCCGCGTCGATCCGACGGCCAAGCGGTTCGACGTGATCGAACACATCACCCCCGAGATCGAAGCGATGGCGGGCGATGCCGGGTCCGGCCTGTCGAAAGGCGGCATGAAAACCAAGGTGATGGCCGCGCGCACCGCGACCCACGCGGGCTGTGCGATGGCGATCACCGAGGGATCGGCCGTGCGGCCGTTGCAGGCGCTGGAAAACGGCGCGCCCGCGACGTGGTTCCTGGCCGAGGGCGACCCGCAAGCGGCTCGCAAACGCTGGATCGCGGCGATGAAGCCGCGCGGGCGCATCGTGGTTGATGCCGGCGCGGCGGGGGCGCTGGCGCGCGGCAAGTCGCTGCTGCCGGCGGGCGTCGTACAGGTCGAGGGCGTCTTCGGTCGCGGCGAAGCGGTCGAGATTTCCGGCCCCGAAGGCGCGCTGGCGCGCGGGCTGACGCGCTATACCTCGGAAGAGGCGGCGTTGATCGCGGGGCGGCAATCGGGTGACATCGAGGCGGTGCTGGGCTATCCGGGCCGCGCGGCGCTGGTGCACCGGGACGACATGGCCACGTGAGGTGGCTGAATTTACTGGGAAATTCTCAAGGACAAGACGGAGGCGAAGATGAAGGATCTCGACGATATCCATCAGGTGATGACCGACCTGGGCCGCCGCGCCCGGGCCGCTGCTGCCGAGCTTGCCTTCGCCCCAGCCAAGGCCAAGACCGCCGCGCTGAACGCTGCTGCCGATGCCGTCTGGGCGCGGCGTGCCGAGATCATCGAGGCGAACGCCAAGGACATGGACTTCGGCACCGAGAAGGGCCTGACCAAGGCGATGCTTGACCGGCTGATGCTGGACGAGGCGCGGATCGGCGGCATCGTCGAGGGGCTGCGCGCCGTGGCGGGGCAGGACGACCCGGTGGGCGAGGTGCTGGCCGAGTGGGATCGCCCCAGCGGCCTGCACATCCAGCGCGTGCGCACGCCGCTGGGTGTGATCGGCGTGATCTATGAAAGCCGTCCGAACGTGACCGCCGACGCGGGCGCGCTGTGCCTGAAGGCGGGCAACGCGGTGATCCTGCGCGGCGGGTCGGAAAGTTTTCACTCGTCCGGCGCGATCCATGCCTGCCTTGTCGAAGGGCTGAAGGCCGCCGGTCTGCCCGAGGATGCGATCCTGCGGGTGCCGACGCGCGACCGCGCCGCCGTGTCCGAGATGCTGACGATGACCGATTACATCGACGTCATCGTCCCTCGGGGCGGCAAGGGGCTGGTCGGGCTTGTGCAGCGCGAGGCGCGCGTGCCGGTCTTTGCCCACCTTGAGGGGATCGTGCACATCTACGTCGACAAGGCCGCCGACCCGGCCAAGGCGATGGACGTGGTGCTGAACGCCAAGACCCGGCGCACCGGGATCTGCGGCGCGGCGGAATGTCTGCTGATCCATCGCGATCTGGCCGATACGCTGGGCGCGGATCTGGTGCGGATGCTGGTCGAGGCCGGGGTGCGCGTTCACGCCGCGCCCGAACTGGCGGTCGAGGGCACCGTGCCCGCCACCGACGAGGATTGGGGGCGCGAGTACCTCGACATGGACATCGCCGCGAAGGTGGTGGACGACATCGACGCCGCGATGGATCACATCCGGCAGTACGGATCGAACCACACCGACGCCATCCTGACCGAGGACGACGAAGCGGCGGCGCGGTTCTTCCAGCGGCTCGATTCCGCGATCCTGATGCGCAACGCCTCGACCCAGTTCGCGGACGGTGGCGAGTTCGGGATGGGGGCAGAGATTGGCATCGCCACCGGCAAGATGCACGCGCGCGGCCCGGTGGGCGCGGCGCAGCTGACGTCGTTCAAGTATCTTGTGACGGGCGACGGCACGACCCGCGCCTAGGCGCGGTCCCGGCACAAACGGGGCGGGCCAGGCGGCCCGTCCTAGAACCGCACCGTGGCGCCCGTTTCGCTAAGTTCGGCGGTCAGGGTCCGGCCAAGCTCTGCGGCGACGAGCGGGGCGAGCAAAAACTGCACCTCTGCCGCCGTCGCGGCCGATCCCGCCGCGGGACGCGACAGGGCTTCCCACAGGTTGGGTTCGATCCGCATCCGGTCGGCGGTGGCGGTCAGCCGCCAGCGTGCGTCGTCGCGGGTGACGCTGACAAAGCCGCCGCGCGGCATCGCGCTTTCAAGGCAGTTCAGCGCAAGGAAGACAAGCTTCACCTCGGCGCGGGGCGCGTCGTCTGCGGGGGTCCATTCAACCTCCATCCGGCCGCCGCGCGTCAGTTCGCGCAGGATATGCTGCACCTCGGACGCGCCAAGCGTCTGGTCGGGGGTGGCGGCTCCAAAGGCGACGCGGAAGAAACCGATCCGGGCGTTGGCGTTTTCGATGCTTTGCGCGATCAGGTCGATTTCGGGCATTGACCCGGCCCCCGACATCGCCAGAAGCTCGACCCCGTTAGAGATCGCGCCAAGCGGCGAGATCAGGTCGTGGCAGATCCGCGACCCAAGCAGTGCGGTCACATCGGCGACCGCGCGGCTCATGTCAGGCCCCCACGGGGCGGAAAGGACCGGATGAGCGACATCAACAGCCTGCTGGAACCCGGAATGCTGGTTCGCAATCCCGGGCAGCCGGATTGGGGACTTGGGCAGGTCCAGTCCAATATCGGGGGCCGCATCACTGTCAATTTCGAGCACCAAGGCAAGGTCGTGATAGACGGACGCCAGGTGGACCTGATGCCTGTCTTCGATGAATGATCCGCTGCCGAGGCTATCGCCGAAAAAGGTTAACAGATCCCTAAGATCGGCGGCGGCGCGGCAATTTCTTGCGCTTTGCGGGTGCGCGGCTGTACAAGCCCGCCGATGACTGCGAACACGACCTTCCGCGCCGGGCAAGGGCCGACCACCGCGCCGACCTTCGAGGTCCGGCTGGCGCGCGACGCCGACGACCTGCGCGCGGCCCAGTCGCTGCGTTATGACGTCTTCGTCGAGGAACTCGGCGGCAGCGGTGCGATGGTCGACCACGACGCCCGCCTTGAACGTGACGAGTTCGACGCCCATGCCGATCACCTTCTGCTGTTCGATCACGCCCGCAAGGGCGCACCGGTGGTGGGCGTCTATCGCCTGATCCGGGACGATCAGGCGGAACGGTTCGGGCGGTTCTATTCCGAAACCGAATACGACCTGTCGGTACTTCGGCGCTCGGGGCGCCGGTTGCTGGAACTTGGCCGGTCCTGCCTGCACCCCGACTATCGCGGCGGGTCCGCGATGTACGAGCTGTGGAACGGGCTGGCCGACTACGTGCAGGCGCACCGGGTGGACTTGCTGTTCGGCACCGCATCCTTTCACGGCACCGACGCGGGCCGTCTGGCGCCCGCGCTGTCGCTGCTGCACCATCGCCACCTTGCGCCGCCCGAGCTTCGGGCGCAGGCGCGGCCCGATCATTTCCAGTCGATGAACCTGATGGCCGAGGACGACATCGACCGGCTTGCGGCGATGAAANCGGTCCCGGCGCTGATCAAGGCCTACCTGCGTCTTGGCGGTACAGTGGGCGAGGGCGCGTGGATCGACCACGCCTTCAACACCACCGACGTTTTGCTGATCATGGACACCGCGCGGCTGAACGAGACGCGCCGCGCGATCTACACCGGCGGGCGGGCACGGTGAGACCCCCCGTCACCGTCACATGGCGGTCCGAGGACGAGCCGGCGCCGGGGCCGATCTCGGGCGCGGGATGGCTGCGGGTCGCTGGCCGGGGCCTTGTGCTGACCGGTATGATCGGCGTCGGGCTGGTGATCCTTGGCGTGCTGCGGCTGGCCGAGATCGTTCTGCGCGGCGGTGCGCGGGTCTGGTCGCCGGTTCCGGTGCAGGTCTTCTCGCGGCTTGCGCTGGCCGTGCTGGGCATCCGTCTTCGTGTGCAGGGTCGGCCGATAACCGGGCGGGGCGGCATGGTGGCGAACCATGCGTCGTGGCTGGACATCTTCGTGCTGAACGCACCGGCGCAAGTGACCTTCGTGTCGAAATCCGAAGTCGCCAACTGGCCGGGTATCGGCTTTCTGGCGCGGGCGACCGGCACGATCTTCATCGACCGCAACGCCCGCGACGCCGGACGTCAGCGCGACATCCTTGAACGGCACCTGCTGCGCGGCGGGCAACTGGTGTTCTTCCCGGAAGGCACCTCGACCGACGGAAGGCGCGTTCTTCCTTTCAAGTCAACGCTCTTCGCGGCGTTCTTCACGTCGGGTCTGCCGTCGCACGCGGCGGTGCAGCCGGTCACGGTCGTCTACGAGGCCCCGCGTGGCGAGGACCCGCGATACTATGGCTGGTGGGGCGATATGGACTTCGGGCCGCACATGCTGAAGCTGCTGGCAGCCCGGCGCGGCGGTGGCGTGACGGTGGTGTATCACGACCCGCTGCGGCTGGCCGACTATCCCGACCGCAAGCAGATGGCCCGCGAATGCGAACGTCGCGTGCGCAGCGGCATGGCGCTGCTGCCGCCGAAGTAGCGCGCTACAGGATCGCGGCGGCCAGCGTCTTCAGGGCGGCGACGGGATCGTCGCTTTCCCAGATTTCGGGGCCCATGCCGAAGAAATCCGTAAGCGGTGCCAGCGCGGTGACAAGTTCGGGCGTCAGGGCGCCTTCGGCGACGACCGGAACCTCGATCATCTCGGACCACCAGCCGAACAGCTCGGGTTCGGCAAAGCTGCCGTCGCCCAGCGCGGTGGGGGCGCAGGGGCCGAACCCGACATAGTCCGCCCCGGCCTCGCCCGCCGACATGCCGTCATGGCGCGAGGTGCCGCAATAGCTGCCGACGATGGCGTCCTCGCCCAGCACCTTGCGCGCGGCACGGATCTGACGGGCGCCGTCCAAAAGGTGCACCCCGTCAAGGCCCAGCCGCTCGGCCAGTTGCCAGTGGCGGTCGATCACGATGGGAACATCGCGGGCGTGGGCCACTTCGCGCAGGGCGTCGCCCGCGCGCAGCAGCCGGTCCTCGTCGTTCGAGGTCAGCGCCAGCCGCAGGCAGGCCACCGGGACCGCGTCAAGGACGCTGGCCAGAACCCCGGGAAAGGTGGATAATTCCACGTCGCCCGGCGTAATGAGATAGATCTGCGGCTGCTCGGTCTCGGCCATGTCGAAGGCTCCCGTCATCGTTCGCGCCGCTATAGCGCGTCCCGTGGGGATTGGCCAAGGGGGCATGATGGATCGCGGGCGGTGCGCGCCTTGCCCTTGCGGTCCGCAGGGCCTATCACCGCAGCAACTTCCGCCCCAACGCCCGCCCTAATCCCCGCCCCAACGCTTGAAGGTCCCGTGAAAGAACCGTTCTTCGTCCTCGTCCGCCCGCAAATGGGCGAAAACATCGGTGCCGCCGCGCGGGCGATGCTGAACTTCGGCCTTGCGTCGATGCGGCTGGTCGACCCGCGCGACGGCTGGCCGAACCAGCGCGCCGTCGCGATGGCCAGCGGCGCGGCGGGCCGAGTGCTGGACAATGCCGTCGTGCATCCCACCACCGCCGAGGCTGTGGCCGACTGCACCCACGTCTACGCCACCACCGCCCGGTCGCGCGATCTGACCAAGCGGGTCCTGACTCCCGAGGCCGCGATGGCCGAGGCGGCGGACCGTATCGCGAAGGGCGAGAAGGTCGCCGTGCTGTTCGGGCCGGAACGCGCGGGGCTGGAAAACGACGACATCGCGCTGGCCAACACCATCGTGTCGGTCCCGGTGAACCCCGAGTTCGCCTCGTTGAACCTTGGCCAGTGCGTGCTGCTGACCGCTTACGAATGGCGCCGCCACACGGTCGAGGCAGAGCCCGCGCGCATGGAATTCGCCGGCACCGAACCCGCGTCGGCGGTCGAGGTGCAGAAACTGGGCGATCACTACGAAGAACGGCTGGACGAGGTCGGGTTCTTCTTCCCCGAGACCAAGGCGGCCGGAATGAAGCGGACGCTGCGCAACATGTGGAGCAGGCTGGACCTGACCCGCGCCGACGTGCAGCTTCTGCACGGGATGCTGCGGCAGATCCTGCGGCGCCGGGACGCGGTTGAGCGCGACGACGGCCAGCCATAATCTTCTTGCGCCCACGGCACGGGCCGCCATCCAGCACGACAGAGGTGTCATGAGCCAGAAACGGTCAATCTTCGAAGACGTCGGCGCCGAGAAATCCGAAGCGCCCGCCACCCGCGCCACCGGCGTGATCGACGCAGGCCGCCGCGACGCGCGCGGCGCGATCCGCGGTTGGCTGGCGATCCTGTTCGTCCTTGTCTTCGCGATGATCGCGGTGGGCGGACTGACCCGGCTGACCGACAGCGGCCTGTCGATCACNGANTGGAACCCNGTCTCGGGCGCGCTGCCGCCGNTGAANGCCGCCGACTGGNANGCNGANTTCGANAANTACCGACNNNTCCTCGCANTACGAGCTGCTGAACAAGGGCATGACCCTGTCCGAGTTCAAGGCGATCTACTGGTGGGAATGGGGGCACCGGCAGCTTGGGCGCTTCGTCGGTCTTGTCTGGGCGCTGGGGTTCTTCGGCTTTTTGCTGACCCGCCGCATCCCGGCGGGCTGGACGCCGCGCCTGCTGGGCCTTGGCGTGCTGGGCGGGCTACAGGGCGCGATCGGCTGGTGGATGGTGTCCTCGGGGCTGGAAGGCACGATGCTGGCGGTGGCCAGCTATCGGCTGGCCATCCACCTTGGGCTGGCGTTCCTGATCCTTGGCCTGATCGCGTGGTACCGGATGCGCCTGAAACGCCCCGAACGCGAGCTGATGCAGGCCCGCCGGGGCCGCGAGCAGCTGATGCAGGGCTGGGCCGTGGCGCTGATCGGGGTGGCCTTCGTGCAGATCCTGCTGGGCGCGCTGGTCGCGGGCATCGACGCGGGACGCAACTATACCGACTGGCCGCTGATGGCGGGCGCCTTCACGCCGCCGGGCATGTGGGACATCACCCCCGCGTGGCGCAACCTGTTCGAGAACGACGGCACGGTGCAGTTCTTCCACCGGCTGGTGGCCTACGGGCTGTTCGTGCTGGCGCTGGTGACGTGGTTCCTCTCGCGCCGGTCGGCGCTGGCCGCGACGCGGCGGTCGTTCGACTGGGTCGCCGTCGGCGTGTTCGGGCAGGCGGTGATCGGGATCGTGACCGTGATGCATTCGTCGCCGCTGCATATCGCGCTGGTGCACCAGCTGGGCGCGGTGATCGTCTGGGTGCTGATCCTGCGCGCCCGGTTCCAGACCCTGTATCCCTCTGCGCAATCCGTGCGCGGCTGACCCTTTCAGACCAAGGACGCCCCCAAGCATGACCGCATTCGACGATCTCATGGCCCACCAGCGCGACACCGAGGCGCTGGCGGGCATTTCCGGCCGACTGGGCTGGGATCAGGAAACGATGATGCCGCGCGGCGCCGCCGAGCAGCGTGGCGAGGAAATGGCCGCGATCGAGGGCGTGCTGCACGCCCGCCGTACCGATCACCGTGTCGGCGACTGGCTGGACGCCATCGACCCGTCCGGGCTGGACGCGGTCGCGAAGGCCAAGCTGCGCCACATCCGCCGCGATTTCGAGCGCAACAGCAAGGTTCCGGCGTCACTTGCGGCCGAACTGGCCCGCGTGACCTCGGTCTCGCAGGGCAAATGGGCCGAGGCCCGCGCCGCCGAGGATTTCGCCGCTTTCGCCCCGGTGCTGGAGCGCGTCGTGGGGCTGAAGCGCGAGGAAGCCTCGGCGCTGGCCGGGAACGGCGACCTCTACGACGCGATGCTGGACGATTACGAGCCCGGCGCCACCGGCGCGGGGCTGGAGACGCTGTTTTCCGCGCTGCGCCCGCGCCTTGTCGCGCTGCGCGAGGCGGTGCTGGGCGCGGATCACCAGCCGGCTGAGATCGAGGGCAGTTTCGAGGAGGCCGCCCAGCTTCAACTGGCGCGCGAGATGGCGCAGGCCTTCGGGTACGATTTCAACCGGGGCCGGATCGACAAGGCGGTGCACCCGTTCTGTTCCGGCAGCGGCGCCGACGTGCGGATCACCACCCGCACCGCTCTGACCGATCCGTTCAACTGCGTCTACTCGACGATCCACGAAACCGGCCACGCCTGTTACGAGCAGGGCATCGATCCCGAGTTCGCGCTGACGCCGCTGGGGCAGGGCGTGTCGCTGGGCGTTCACGAAAGCCAAAGCCGGATCTTCGAGAACCAGCTTGGCCGCTCGCGGGCCTTTACCGGCCACCTGTTCGACCGGATGACCGCGCTGTACGGCGATCTGGGGATCGCGGACGCGGACGCGTTCTATGGCACCGTGAACCGGGTCGCGCCGGGGTATATCCGGACCGAGGCGGACGAGGTGCATTACAACCTGCACATCCTGATGCGGTTCGATCTTGAACGCGCGCTGATCTCGGGCGGGCTGGAGGTCGCGGACCTGCCGGACGCATGGAACGCGCGGTTCCAGAAGGACTTCGGTGTCGTCGTGGACAAGCCCAGCAACGGCTGCCTGCAGGACGTGCACTGGTCGGTGGGTCTGTTCGGATATTTCCCGACCTACACGCTGGGCAACGTCTATGCCGGCTGCCTGCTGAAGGCGATGCAGACGGCGGTGCCGGATCTGGATGCGCAGCTGGCGGTCGGCGAAACCACGGCGGCGACGGGGTGGCTGCGGGAGAACCTGCAACGGTTCGGCGGCCTGCGCGAACCGCGCGAGACCATCGCCCACGCCTGCGGCTTCGAACCGTCGGAAGAGCCGCTGCTGGAGTATCTCGAGGCGAAGTTCCGCGGGATCTACGGGATTTGAAGCGTTAAGCACGGGGGGGCTCTGCCCCCGTCGCGCTGTGCGCGACTCCCCCGAGGTATTTTGAAAGAGAAGAAGGGCGCGGCGCTTATTGCGTCCAGTCCGGGGTGCGCTTTTCAAGGAAGGCGCTGATGCCTTCCTCGGTGTCGCGGTTCAGCATGTTCTCGACCATCACCGCGCCGGTATGGGTGTAGGCAGCGGCGAGGGGCATCTCGATCTGGTCGTAGAAGGCGCGCTTGCCGATGCGGACGGCGCTGCCCAGCTTGGCGGCGACCTGTTCGGCCAGCGCCAGCGTTTCGGCCCCCAGTTGGGCGGGGGCGACCACGCGGTTCACGAGGCCAAGGTCGCGGGCGCGGTCTGCCGTCAGGAAATCGCCGGTCACCAGCATCTCGAACGCCTGCTTGCGCGGGATGTTGCGGCTGAGCGCGACCATCGGGGTCGAACAGAACAGGCCGATGTTGACGCCGTTGACGCCGAAGCGGGCGTCGTCGGCGGCGACGGCCATGTCGCAGGACGCGACAAGCTGGCAGCCGGCGGCGGTGGCAAGGCCGTGGACCTCGGCGATGACCGGCTGGGGCAGGGCGGGGATCGCCTGCTTGACGCGGGCGCAGCGGTCGAACAGGTCGGCGAAGGCGGCGGCGCCCCCGTCGGGGGCGGCGCGGGCGGCGGTCATTTCCTTCAGGTCGTGACCGGCGCAAAAGGCGCGGCCCGTGCCGGCAAGGATGACGACGCGGATCGTGCGGTCCTGTTCCAGCGCCGCGAAGGCCGCCGTCAGGTCGGCCAGCATCGCGTCGCTGAGAGCGTTCAGGTTGTTCGGTGAGTTCAGGACCAGCCGCGCCACCGCGCCATGATCCTCGCGTTCCAGCAATGCCATCTTGTCCTCCGCCCGCTTTCCCCCGACCCTAGGACGGAAGTTGCGGAGGGGGAAGCATGACGAAGATGACGATCGATGAGTTGCACGCGTTCCTGCACGAGGCGTTCCCGCAGGTGGCGGCGGATTTCGCCGTGGAAGAGGTGGGCGACCTGCAGATCCGGGTGCGGATGCTGATCGCGGACCGCCATCTGCGACCCGGCGGCACGGTGTCCGGCCCGTCGATCTTTGCGCTGGCGGACGTGGCGATCTATCTGGGCCTGCTGGCCGAGATCGGGCCCGAGGCGCTGGCGGTGACGACGAACTGTTCCATCGACTTCATGCGCAAGCCCGCTGCCGCCACCGATCTTGTGGCAGAGGCGCGTATCCTGAAGCTGGGGCGGGTGCTGGCGGTCGGCGACGTGCTGATCCGGTCTGCGGGCGATCCGGCGCCGGTGGCACGGGCCAGCCTGACCTATTCGATCCCGCCGCGGCGATAGGGGGCGATCACGCAGCTTTGCCCTGCCGGTGGCTTTCGCGGCGCTGCGGCATCGCGTATGGCTGCGGCTTGTCTGGTCCGGAGGCTGCGTTGAACACCACCATCCGTTATATCCTTGGCGGGTCTGCCGTGCTGTTCGCCCTGCTTCTGGCGGGCAGTTTCGCGGGCGCGCTGCATCCGGTGGGCGACTCGCTTGCGGTGTTCCGCCTGCATTTCGCCGCCGTGCTGGTGCTGCTGGCCCTGGGCTGGGCGCTGGCCGGTCGCCGGGCCGCGCTGGCGCTGGCGCTGGTGGGGGCCTGCGCGGTGGGGCCGACCGCGTGGATGTGGGTCCGCCCGGCAGAGGCGGTGCCCGCCGCGACGCTGGTGCATTACCAGAAGAACCTGCTGTGGGTAGAGCGTGACATGACCGGGCTGGCCGGGGACATCCGCCGTGTCGCGCCCGATGTCCTGACGGTGCAGGAACTGACCGAGGGCAATGTCGCGGTGCTGAGCGCGCTGAACGACGTGCTGCCCGCGCGCGAGGTCTGCCGTTTCGACC
This sequence comes from Maritimibacter sp., assembly GCA_002701395.1. Lineage (GTDB taxonomy): Bacteria > Pseudomonadota > Alphaproteobacteria > Rhodobacterales > Rhodobacteraceae > Psychromarinibacter > Psychromarinibacter halotolerans. The sequence continues at coordinate 314,304 of NZVC01000029.1, forward strand.
GGATCGGCGGTGTGGCCGTTGCCTCGGCCTGGGCGAAGATCCCCGGCAGCGGCTTTTGCGACGAAACGCTGGGCGTCACGGGCATGCAGGTCGAGGCGCCGCAGGGGCCGTTGTGGGTCGTGTCGCTGCACCTGCACTGGCCGTACCCCTATGCGCAGGCCGAGCAGATGGAGGGGCTGTTGCCGATCCTTGCGGGGCTGGACGGGCCGGTGGTGATCGGCGGCGATTTCAACAGCGTCCCGTGGAGCACCTCTGTCGCGCGGATCGCCGAGGCGACCGGCACTGCGCGGGTCGGACCGGCGCGGTCCACCTACCGCGAATTCGAGCCGCTGGTGCCACTGCCGATCGACCATGTGCTTGCGCCCGAGGGCCGCAGCGGCACGACCGAGACGCGGCCGCGTCTGGGGTCGGACCACCTTGGCCTTGTGGCGCGGATCGCGCTTTAGCCGTCAGCCGTCGATCTGCGCCGCCATGATCGCGATGGCGCGCTGGTAGACCGTGGCCGCGTTCCATTCGTTGAGAACGGGGAAGTTCGTCTGCCCTTCCTGATATCCGGCGCCCGGCTGCCAGCCTTTTTGGCGCAGGTACCACGCGGTCGAGGCCATCGCGTCGGACAGGTTGTACAGATCGACCCGCCCGTCGCCGTTGCCGTCGCGCCCGTAGTTCAGCGCGTTGCCGGGCAGGAACTGGGTGTGGCCGAGTTCGCCGTGCTTGGCGCCCACGGTCGACGTGGTGATCGACCCGCTGTCGATCAATTTCAGCGCCGCGATCAGGTGCGGGGTGAAGAAGGCGGGGCGGCGGCAGTCGTAGGCGAGCGTCGCGGTGGCCGACACAAGGTTGGTGTCGCCCATGAAGCTGCCGAAGGCGGTTTCCATGCCGTGGATCGCCAGCAGAACACCGGCGGGCACGCCGTAGATCCGTTCGAGGCTGGCGTAGAACTGCGCGTTCTGCGCCTTGAGCGCGCGGCCGCGCTGGACGATCACGCTGGCGCCGCGGATCTCCATGAATTTCTCGAGCGTGTAGGTGAAGCTTTTCTGATTGCGGTCGGCGGCGATGGTGCCGGTGTTGTAGCGGGCGCTCATCAGCGCGTTGATCCCGGCCTGCCCGACGCCGTTCTGTTGGGCGACCGAGGCGAACTGGCCCTTCCACTGGTCGAATCCGGCGGCGGTGTTGCCGCAGCCGACGGACTGGGCGGCGGCGGGCGCGGCGAGGGACAGGGTGGACAGCACAAGGGCGGCAAGACGGCGCATGGGGGACTCCGGTTGGAAATGACGTTGCGGCGACACTACCTGCGGTGGTGGCGTTTCGGTAGTCCTGTCAACGGGTTCAGGCGGGTTCTTGCGAGTTCGTGATCGGCCCGCAGTTTGTTCAGGGTCAGCTTAATTCGGGCCGGGCTCAGCGTGGGGCCGGTTCGGGCGCCGCGCGCGCACAACATCGCTCTGCCGCCTTCCAGCCCCGTGGCAGGAATGCTAACCCGCTTGGGAAGCCCAAGCCGGAGATCCGCGTGCCCAGCGACGACGTGAAAGCCCAGTACGAGGTCTATCCCTATCCCGAACGCGACTCCGCGGACGAGACGTCGCGGCTGATCACCGGCTCGCCCTCGTGGCCGCAGGAAATGGATCACTGGCTGTGGGGCGGCGTGCGGGACTGGTCCAAACCGCTGAAGGCGCTGGTCGCGGGGGGCGGTAGCGGCGACGGTCTGATCCAGCTGGCGCAGCTTCTGACATCGGCGGGGCGGTCCTATGAGATTACCTATGTCGACCTGAGCGATGCGGCCCGCAAGATCGCCGAGGCGCGGGCGAAGGCGCGGGGGCTGACCGGCATCCGCTTCGTCACCGGGTCGCTGCTGGAGGCGCCGGAGCTTGGGCAGTTCGACTACATCGACTGCTGCGGCGTGCTGCACCATTTGCCGGAACCCGACGCGGGGTTCGCTGCCCTGTCCGGGGCGCTGGCCGAGGGCGGCGGGCTGGGGCTGATGGTCTATGCGCCGCTGGGGCGGTCGGGTGTCTATCCGCTGCAATCCGCATTCACGACGCTTTACAAGGATCTGCCGCCAAAGGAAAAACTGGCGCTGGCGAAAGAGCTGTTCACCCGGCTGCCGGACGGGCATCCGTTTCGCCGCAACCCGCATCTGGTCGACCACGAACAGGGCGACGCCGGGTTCTACGACCTGTTGCTGCACAGCACCGACCGGCCCTACACCATCACCGAGCTGACCGACGCGCTGAGCCGCGCGGGGCTGGAACTGGCCGGGGTGCCGGAACCGGCGCTGTACGATCCGGCGCGTCTTTTGCCGCAGGGCCAGTCGGTGCCGGACCAGTTGTCCGACGTTCAGCGGATGCAGCTGGCCGAGGATCTGCGCGGCACCTTCAAGACCCATGTCGTCTATGCCGTAAAACAGGGGGGACGGATGGCTCCGCCGCGCGGCAAACCCTCTGCGATCCCGCATATCCGGGGCGCCGACCCGCGGCAGATCGCCCGCGCGGTGGCGCGCGACGGGGCGCTGCGGATCACCGCAGGCGGCGAGAAACACACGCTGCGCATCGACCGCAAGGCTGCGCCCCTGATCGCCGCCGTCGACGGGCGGCGCCCCCTGTCCGCCATCGCGCAGGCCTGCCGACTGGACCCGATCCGCTTTGCCGGGCTGTGGGGCCCGGTCGAGACGGGGCTGGGCGGCTTCGGACAGCTTCATTATTCCACGCTACTCTCCGGAACCCGTGCATGACCTACCAGCCCGAGCCGATCCTTCAGTCCCGTCTGTCCTATGCCCCGTGGCTTAGCCCGCAGGGCCACCGGCTGCCCGGCACCGACCGCTGCCCGCCCGCGTTGTGGCTGTGGGCGGACGAGGCGCTGGCGCCGCAGATGGCGCTGCGCGACCGGCTGCTGCGCGAATGCCCGGATGATGTTGTCGCGATGCGGCCCGAAGCGGCCGAGGCGGCGACCGAGTTGCTGTCCGAGGTGGTGACCTGGCTGCGCGACCGGCCCGGCTATGTCGTGGGCACCTCTGCCGTCACGCGGCCCGACGGTGTGCTGGTCGAGCTTGATCACGACCGGCCGATGCACTGTGTCGCGCGGCTTGTGCAGTCCGACCTGTGCATCCTGCAAAAACAGGGCGACGAGCATGTCCTGACCGCCGCCGCGCTGTGCTTTCCGGCGCATTGGAGCCTGCACGAGAAGCTGGGTCAGCCGCTGGGGCTGATCCACCAGCGGATCGAGCCCTATGACGAGACGGTCGCGCGCCGGGTACAGCGGCTGTTCGACGGGATGCGCGCCGAGGCGCCGCTGGTGCGGTCGAACTGCCTGCCGGATACGAATTTCGAGCTGTTTCAGTCGGGCCGGAAGCCGTCTGGTTTCCAACGAAAGGGCGACGGCGCCCGTTTTGTGCGGCTGGAGCGTCAGACGCTTCGCCGCATCCCCGTTTCGGGCGCCGTCGTTTTCGCCATCCACACCACTATGGTGCGCCCGGATGAGCTCGACCCCGACGAAAGGGCCGACATGGACCGCCATCTGGCGGCCCGGCAAGCGTCTTAAGAGATCGCCTGAAGGATCAAAGGCATCGTGCAGATGCCTGCGGCGGCGGTCGAACACGCCATCGTCGCACCGCGCATCATGGCCTGACCGTTGCGCTTCGCCATTTCCATCGCGGCAAGCGCCGGGGGGGCGACGCGTTCCAGTTCCGCGCTGACGCGGTCCAGCATCGACACGTTTTCGGTCGGGCGATGGGCGCCCTGCACGATCTGGGTCTGGATGTAGGTCATCGCGCGGGCTTCGATGCCGTGCTTTTCGTCCACCCGCTGCTCGGCGGCGCGGATCGCGTCGATGCCGGTATCCAGGGTCGGAAGCTGGGCGATGCCGAACAGGCCGGCCCGCTTGAATTCCTCGCCTGCGTAAAGAGTGTCGTTCTCGCACCAGAACACCAGCGCGGCGTCCTCGGCCTCGTTCAGGTACTCGGTGACCTGCCAGCACAGGGCTTCCTTGGTCTCGTCGCGCATGTCGCATTGCGGCAGGTCGAGACCCGGACGCTCTGCCACCAGCACCGTGATCGAGTGGGTGTGCGAGGTCAGGCGGGCGAGGATCTGCGTTTCGGGCAGCATCGCCGCCGGAGGCCGCGCCGCGTCAAGGAAGTGCGAAACTTCCAGCGGGCGGTCGCAGGCGGCCAGAAGCACCTGGATCTCGCCGCAGTCGAACAGAAGATAAGAGGGGTCGCGCGTGTCGATCCGTTTCGAGGGCAGGTCGTGCGCCTCGAATATCGTGGTCAGGTCTTCGACGAGGCGCGTCGCGTCAGCGGACACGGGTGCCCCGAACAGCAAGCTGGATTCGAATGAGAGAGGTTTCGCGTCCATCGTGAGTTTCCTTTGACGTCCTGTCCTAAAGTATAGGTTGGGAAATGTGCCGAGATTGCGGCAGCACCTAGGTTGCAGCGTGGAATCTGGCACAACTTTGGGTTGCGGTAACCGGCCATGCCACTGAAATTGCAGGACTGTCGGCGGATACCTGCCGACCGGAACGCGCCGAATCGTGGGTGTCCGGGGCGGTGTCTGATCGTTAAGGCCAATGTTTATAGGCCGTAACGCCGCTTCCTTCACGATGTTAAGCTTTCAGCGCAGAACAAAGCCACGTTCTCCGCCGCATTAATTCCATACTTGTTGAATATTGGTGAACAACGATCCCGAAAGTAGGGGACTGAGAGCGGTATGAGAAAGATACAGAGTGAAGCCCGCATTATGTACAAGGGTCAGGACAATATCCTTGCCCGTGTCGATCGTGTCGCGATTGCCGCGCTTGAGCGTCGGCTTGGGATCACTGTCGAGGATATGGCCGAGACCGAGGACGAGCAGCTTGTGCTGACCTCTCCGGACCTGCGGGCGTATATCACGTTCTCGCCGCGCCCCTTCGCGATCAGCCGGTTCCGTGGTGTGACCCGTCCGCTTGAGAACGAAGAGCAGCGCCGCAAGGTGCTGCAACGGCTGGCATCGCATCAAAGCCTTCTGAGCGTCATGATCGTCGACCGCAAGGGCCGTGCTCCGGCGCCGGCCGGGCTGAAGATGCGCTTGACGTGGGAGATCGTCGACTATGTCCTGTCGCTGGCACCGGCGGAACTGGTGCTGTGCCCGGGGCTGGACCGACTGATGACCGGCGAAGAGGCGGTGGAGTGGCTGAACGGGATCGGAACGCGGGTGCCGCAGTTCGACCTTGGCGGCGAAAGCGAGCGGCAGTCCCGCAAAGAGATCTTCCTGCACGACCCCGAATTGTCGGCGCAGGCGTCCGCCTGGCTGCGGCACGAGGACGAAGAGCCCGAGGAAGAAGAAGAGATCATCGGCGCCGCGCTGCGCTCGTTCCTCGACGACGACCCGGCGCCGGGCCGTCAGCACCTGTGCGACACGCCCGCCGGACGGTCGGCGCTGTATGTCATGAGCCTGACGATCGGCCTGTTCGCCTTGCCGCTGGGCGCCGCTGCGCTGTCCTACAACGCGCTATCGGGCGGCAGCGTGCGGATGACGGCCTATGCGATGGCGGCGACGGGCCTTGGATCGGCGCTGGAAACGGCGCAGTTGTCGCAGACGGTGGCGACCTTCACCGGGTTCTTCTGAACCCGGTTCAGCCGTCCTGCGCCAGCGGGTGGTGATCCAGCACCAGTTCCTTCAGCCGTTCGTCCAGAACGTGGGTGTAGATCTCGGTCGTGGACACGTCCGCGTGCCCTAGCAGCGTCTGGATCGACACAAGGTCGGCGCCATTCGCCAGCAGGTGCGTCGCGAAGGCATGGCGCAGGGTGTGCGGCGTGACCTTGTCGGGCGATACGCCGCCCGCGACCGCCAGTTCCTTGATCAGCATGTAGAACCTGTGCCGCGTCAGGTGGCCCGACTTGCCGCGCGACGGGAACAGGAAGGCCGAGGCCGACGCCCCCCGCGCGCGGGCCTCGTCCTCTTGCGTGTCGCGCAGCGCCAGCCATGCCCGCAGTGCGTCGCGCGCTGGCGGTGACAGGGGCACCATGCGTTCCTTGCCGCCCTTGCCCTTCACCAGCAACATGCGCGGATCGCCCCGCGCCGCCGACACGGGCAGGGTGACCAGTTCCGACACGCGCATTCCGGTCGCGTACAGCAGTTCCAGCAGGCAGGTGTTGCGCAGCCGGTCCGACTTGGACCGCCCGTGTTCTTGCGCCGCGCCCAGAAGCGCGTCGATTTCCGGCACCGACAGCGTCTTGGGCAGCTTCGCGTCGCGGCCCGGCCCCTTGATCTGGATCGCCGGGTTGTCGGTGCGCCAGCCTTCCTCGAAGGCGAAGCGGTACAGCTGGCGGATCGCCGACAGGCGCCGGGCGCGGGTCGAACGAGCCAGCCCCTGCGCGTCGCAGAACACGAGGTAATCCTCGATGTCCGACCGCGCCGCAGTGGAAAAGTCCAGATTTCGGGTGTCCAGCCAGCCGCCGAAGTCTTTCAGGTCGCGGGCATAGGCAAGCTGGGTGTTGGTCGCGGCATCCAGTTCCGCGGCCTGCGCCTCAAGGAAGGTCTGGACCCAGTACCGTGTCATGCTTCCTCGACAAGGATCATCGTCTGAAGCGCGAACCGGCGGGCGGTGTCTTCCAATCCCACGGCCCGGAACAGCGCGATCGCCTCGGACAGCTTTTCAAGGTCGCCCGCCGCGCCGTCGGCCGCCATGCCGATTGCGCGCAGGATCGCCTCGCCGAGATTGCCGCGCTGCACCAGCGGCACCAGCCGTTCGGGCGGCTGCGTGGCGCGGAAGCCGTCGGCGATGGCGGCGGCGGTGGCGTCCGGCGGCGAGACCACCGACAGGTTGCCGCGCGCGATGGCTTTCAGGAACTGTTCGCGCGGGTCCTGCGTCTCGTGCGTCTGCGCCACGGCTTCGTAGCCGTCGGACAGCAGGCCCATCTCGAAGGCGATGTGACCGGCCTCGCCCTCTAGCGTGTGCTCGGCCAGCTTGTCGGCGTAGATGCGGGCGAAGACCGGCCGCAGCGCCGCATCCTCCAGCGTGGTCCACATGTCGATCAGCGCCTCGGACAGCCCCGCGCCGGTTTCGCTGTCCAAAGCGGCGTCCAGCTTCTGCACGGCGGCCACGCGGTCCCAGACGCCGCCCGACGCCGCCGGTTTGCGTTCGGTGTAAAGCCCCAGCAGATGATTCACGTCGATGGCGCCCGACCGGGCCAGCCGCTCGGCGGCCTCTAGCTGCGATTTCCAGCCGCTGGCCAGTTGCAGGTCGGCACGGGCGAAGGGCAGGGGCAGGATGTTCGTCGGGATCGGTTCGCCGACCGCCTCGTACAGGCGGAAGACCAGCGGGGACGGCCGCGAGGGCGGCGCAAGCTCTGGCGCGTCGTCGAAGGTTTCGGGGTCAAGGTAACGGCCAAGGATCGCGTCCTCGGCGCCGGTCAGTTCCCCCAGCGCGCGACCGGTCGACAGGGTGACGGCGGCGGCCTGCCAGTCGCCGTTGCGGGCAAGGCAGAACACCGACGCCGCCAGCGAGGGCGACAGGTCGGGCGCGTCGTCCAGCATCTTGCAGGCGATGTCCTCGGTGCCGATCAGCAGGCTGGCGTCGAAGTACCGCGAGAACGTGGCCGCGGACGTGGGGCCCGCGCGTTCAAGCAGGGCCACCGCCTGTTCCACCGCGCCGACCGAGATCAGCGTGTCCACGCGGGCAAGGAACAGGGCGTCGGACGGGTCGCTGTCCGCTGGCGGATCCAGTTCGGCCAGCAGCAGCCGCAGCAGAAGGTCCTGCAGCGCCGGAAGCTGGCCGCCCTGCAGCGCCTTGAACCCGGCGGCAAGGTCGGCAGAGGCGCTGTTGCCCCACAGATCGCGGGGCAGGCCGGTGACGGACACCGGAAGCAGCCCGACCGCGTCGGTCTTCACCGCGCCAAGCGGGGTGACGGAAATCGACTCGACCCCGGCACTGTCGGTGGTCGAGGGTTCGGACGGCAGATCCAGCTTCGAGGATTCGTCGAGGCTGTCGGACAGCCAGTCGATCGCCGACATCGGCCCGCTGCCGGACGTCGTGCCCGGTTCGGGCGTCGTCTGCGCCGTGGTCGCCGTACCGGCGCCCAGCGCCAGCACAAGACCCAGCGTCAAGGCGGTCGGAACGCTATGCACCATCCAGAATCACCGGCTGACTTATGTCCTCCTGCGTCGGGCTCATGTCCCCGAGATAGGCATACCCCGCCAGTCCGATCGCACCCAGCACCACGAGGATCAGGATGAGTTTGAACAGTATCTTCATGGGGTCTCTGCCTTGTTTCGCCGTTCTCGTTCGCGGCTGCGCCGGATTTATATATGGCATTTCCCAGCATGACACGCCATTCAGTCCTGCGAAACGTGATTTGGGCAGGTGTGTGCCGTTTTGAAGTACCGGCTGAAGAAAACCGTCGTGCTGGTGGGCATGATGGGATCGGGGAAGACCGCCGTGGGACAGGCGCTTGGGCGCCTGCTGGGCGTGCCGTTTCTTGATTCCGATAACGAGATCACCGTCGCGGCGAACCTGACGATTCCCGAGATCTTCGAACGCTACGGCGAACCGTTCTTCCGCGAGAAGGAAAGTCAGGTCATCGCGCGCCTGCTGGAAGGCGGGCCGGCGATCCTGTCCACCGGCGGCGGCGCCTACCTGTCGGGCGACAACCGCGAGATGATCTCGGCCCGTGGCGTGGCCGTGTGGCTGCGGGCGGATCTGGACCTTTTGTGGAGCAGGGTGCGCCACAAGAACACGCGCCCGCTGCTGCGCACCGCCGATCCTTACAAGACGCTGGCCGACCTGTGCGAACGGCGGCAGCCCTATTACGCGAAGGCCGACCTCGTGGCCGACGCCCGCGCGGACTACGCGATCGAGGAAATGGCGCAGAAGGTGGCCGATGTGCTGGCTTCGCGCGACGACGTGCTGGAGATGACGGAATGACGGAAACGGTTCGGGTCGAGCTGGGCGCGCGCGCCTACGACGTGCGCATCGGCGAGGGGCTGATCGCGGACGCGGCGGCCGAGATCGCGCCGCTGCTGGCGCGGCCCCGCGTCGCCATCGTCACCGACGAGACCGTGGCCGCCGTCCATCTTGGTCCGTTGCAGGCGGCGCTGACGGCGGGGGGCATCGACAGCGTGGCGCTGCAGCTTCCGGCGGGCGAGGCGACGAAGGGCTGGCCGCAGTTCACCCGCACCGTCGAATGGCTGCTGGACCAGAAGATCGAGCGGCGCGACATCGTGGTGGCGCTTGGCGGCGGCGTGATCGGCGATCTCGCTGGGTTCGCGGCGGCGGTGCTGCGGCGGGGCGTGCGGTTCGTGCAGATCCCCACCTCGCTTCTGGCGCAGGTCGACAGTTCCGTCGGCGGCAAGACCGGGATCAACGCGCCGCAGGGCAAGAACCTGATCGGCGCGTTCCACCAGCCCGCACTGGTGCTGGCCGACATCGGCGTGCTGGGCACGCTGACCCCGCGCGATTTCCTTGCCGGCTACGGCGAGGTGGTGAAATACGGGATGCTCGGCGACGCGGCGTTCTTCGACTGGCTCGAGGCGAACGGCCCGGCGCTGGCCGCGGGCGACGTGGCGCTGCGTACCAAGGCGGTGCACCGGTCGGTGCAGATGAAGGCAGAGATCGTGGCGCGGGACGAGACAGAGCAGGGCGACCGCGCGCTCTTGAACCTTGGCCACACCTTCTGCCACGCGCTAGAGGCGGCGACCGGCTATTCCGACCGGCTGCTGCACGGCGAGGGCGTCGCCATCGGCTGTGCTCTGGCGTTCGAAACCTCGGCGCGGATGGGGCTGTGTTCGCAGGAAACCCCCAGCCGGGTGCGGGCGCACCTGCGCGACATGGGGACGAAGGTGGACCTGTCCGACATTCCGGGCGATCTGCCCGACGCGGACGGTCTGCTGGACCTGATGGGGCAGGACAAGAAGGTCATCGACGGCCGTTTGCGCTTTATTCTCGCGCGCGGCATCGGCGAGGCCTTCGTAACATCGGACGTGGATCGCGACCTTGTCCGGGGCGTTCTGGCAGAGGCGCTGGCCGCCCGCTAGGGCGACCAGCCGCTGGGATCAGGCGGTAACCGCGCTGCCCGACTTCATTTTGCTGTCCAGGCTCCATGCGCCGGGGCCTGCGAAGACGAAGTACAGGAACGCGAAGCAGTACATGATCGCCAGCTCGCCGCCGTTCAGGATCGGCAGGAAGTTCGACGGGGCGTGCATGAACCAGTAGGCGTAGGCCATCATGCCGGACAGGATGAAGGCGACCGGCCGGGTGAACAGGCCGAGGATGATCAGGATACCGCCGACCAGTTCAAGGATGCCGCCAATGCCCATCAGGCTGGCAATCGGCGGCTGGCCGTATTCGCTGGCGGGGAAGCCAAGAATTTTCTGAGTGCCGTGCTGAAGGAACAGCAGGCCGGTAACGATGCGGAGGATGGCAAGGACGCGGGGCGCCTGTGCGTTCAGGGTGTTCATTGGATGGTCTCTCAGTTTGCTCGGGACCGCGGCGCGCGGCCTGCGCACACACCTACTGCGGCGTCAGCCGTGGAAAAACGCACATTACCGCGCAGTCAACGTGCGCAGGTGAGCAGAACCGAGGCCGGTGCCGATGAACGTCCTCAGGCGTCCAGCGCGACTGCGGTGAAAAGCATCAGGAAGCCGAGTTCGGTGTACAGCGACAGTCCGGACAGCGCAGACACCAGCGGATCGGCGGTCGGGTCCGGGCTGGTCAGAACCACAAGGCAGATCGACGCAGAGATGCCGAAGACGCTGATCGCCAGCGGAAGGATGGTGCGTCCTTGAACGGTCGCCAAGACGGCAAGCCCGCCAAGGATCATTCCGACCGACGTCACCGGTGACATGCGGTCCGTATAGGGCAGTTCGCCGGGCAGGAAGAACGCCAGCCCTTCAGGAAGCCCGGTCAGGATCGCCAGATAATTGGCTGCGGCCAAGGCAAGAGCTGCAAGCACCAGAACTTGCGCCATAACCTTGTCCGATCGCCCGCCCGCACGGAAGATGATCAGCGCAAGGCCAAGAAGAACGAAGCAGCACGCGGTCAGCGGCACGATCGAAGCCGCGTCCTGCGCCGGGCGAACCAGTTGCCAATGGTCTCCGACCCAGCCGAAGGACAGCACCAAGGCAGCTGCAAACACCAGCGCGCCCGCCATCACAGGCGATAGCCGAGCGAAACGCCCGGCAGGCTGATCGGGTGTGTCGAACGTGTCGTTGGTTCTCATTCGGGGGACTCCGGCAACATCGGAACTTTAACATCACCGTACGGCATTTAAAGTTATAAATGTACCTTAATCCAGATACATTCTCTTGCTTAAGGTTTTGAAAATACATGACGAAATCAGGCATATGCGCCATGCATGTCATGCGGCGTACCGCTGAACGAGAACGGCCGGAGCGGTCTGCACGCTCCGGCCGTCAGTTTGTGTCAGGCAGTGCGTCTCTGCCTTAGAACGGGATCTCGTCGTCGATGTCGCCAGCCGGGGCCGGGCCGCCGTAGCCGCCGCCGCCGCCACCTCCGCCGCCGCCTTGGTTGCCGCCGCCATAGCCGCCGCCCGACGACCCGCCGCCATAACCGCCGCGGTCGTCATAGCCGCCGCCACCACCGCCGCCGCCTTCACCGCGGCCGTCCAGCATGGTCAGCACGCCGTCGTAGCCTTGCAGCACGACCTCGGTCGAATAGCGGTCCTGGCCGGACTGGTCCTGCCATTTGCGGGTTTGCAGCTTGCCCTCGATATACACCTTCGAGCCCTTGCGCAGGTACTGCTCGGCGATGCGCACCAGCCCTTCCTGGAAGATCGCGACCGAGTGCCACTCGGTCCGCTCGCGGCGTTCGCCGGTGTTGCGGTCTTTCCAGTTTTCAGAAGTGGCGATGCGCAGGTTGCAGACCTTGCCGCCGTTCTGGAAATTCCGGACCTCGGGATCGCGCCCCAGGTTGCCAATCAGGATTACCTTGTTCACGGAACCGGCCATGCACAGCGTCCTTTCGTCGAATCCGATGTCGTCGGAAGCCTTGTTAGACCACCCGCCCAGTGTGAACAAATTGTTAATCCGGCCGCGCGCACGCAAGCTCTCGGCGGCGCTTTGCTTGGCTTGAGACGCAGAGCGCCCGCAGGGGTGGCGGTTCGGCAGGAATTCGATAAACTGCGCAGCAGATTTCGAAGGGACAGTCAGATGCGTATTTTCTGGGGGGGCATCTGCGCCGCTGCCATGTTCGGCGCAGGAGCTGCATCGGCCGAAGGCCTGAATTTCTCGTCCAAGAACCGGTTGGGGCTGTTTTCGTCACAGACCAGCGTTCTCGATAACCGTGCGGCGACGCAGTACAAAAGCTCGGTCCGGTTTCAGCCGAAGACCTATGAGGACACGACGCCCGCACCGGCCTTCACCGGCAAGTACAAGGGGCCGTACCTTGATATGGCGCGCGCCGCGGCGCGCAAGCATGGCATCCCCGAGGACCTGTTCCTGCGGCTGGTGCAGCAGGAATCGGGCTGGAACCCGTCGATCGAGTCGCACAAGGGCGCCTATGGTCTTGCCCAGCTGATGCCCGCCACGGCGCGCACGCTTGGCGTCGATCACACCGATCCGGTGCAGAACCTCGACGGCGGTGCCCGTTACTTGAAGATGCAGTACGACCGCTTCGGATCGTGGCGCCTTGCGCTTGCGGCCTATAACGCGGGCCCGGAAGCGGTCGAGAAATACGACGGCGTGCCGCCCTATGCCGAGACGACCAATTACGTGAAGGTCATCTGGGGCCACTGATCCCGCCTCTGCGGGCCATGCGGCGCCGGACTCCGGGCCGCATGGCCCCCATTGTCGCAAGCTACGGAACAATCCCGCGTCCAACGTGTTCCCTGAAGGAAGGGAGACGTTCCGTGGCAAATTCCGATCTTTCGTGGTCCGTACCGGTCATGCGCGCCGGGTACATCGGGCGGGGGCTTACCTATCTTGTGATAGCTGGGGTCTCGCTCTGGACGATTTACCGAGGCGGCCAAGCGCAAGGCACGGGCGAGTCGATGGCCCGACTGGACAACAGCGGCTGGGGCACGGCGGTGCTGGTGCTGATCGCGCTGGGGCTGTTCGCCTATCTGATCTGGCGGCTGGTGGACGCGTGGTGGGACCTTGAAGCCTACGGCAGCGGCGGCAAAGGCTTCATCGCCCGCACCGGCATGATCGTCACCGGCGTCATTCATGGCGCGCTTGGCGTGGCGGCCCTGTCGCTGATCTTCGGGCAAGGCGGCAGCGACGGAGAGTCAAAGATCGCCCACTATACGGGCGAGGCGCTGGCGATGCCCTATGGCCGGTATCTCGTCGGCGCGATCGGGCTGATCACGCTCGGCGCCGGGATCTTCTACGCCTACAAGGGGTTCGCCGAGAAATACCGCGAGCACCTGCGCGGTAACAGTGTGACGCTTCACATGAACTGGGCGCTGAAGGCCGGTCTTGTGGCACAGGGCGTGATCGTGGGCGTTGTCGGCCTGCTGTTCTGCCGCGCCGCGCTGTTCGGTGACCCCGAACAGGCTGGTGGGCTGAAGCAGGTCTTCGAATTCCTCAGCGCGCAGGCTTTCGGACAGGTGATCGTCGGCGTGGTTTGCGTCGGGCTGCTGGGCTTTGCGCTATTCTGCTTCGTGAACGCGGGCTACCGCATCATCCCGCGCGTCGCCGATGACGACATCGAGACGCTGGGGGCGCAGCTGAAACAGTTGAAGAGCAAAGGCGAGCGCAGCGTGACCGCCTGACGCGACAACGGAAAACGCGCCCGTTCTGAAGACGACAGCAAGACGCCCTGGCCATGTGCCGGGGCGTTTTTAGTGTGCCCCGCGATCAGGGTCAGCGAATGACGTGGACGGTCTGGTCCCCCGCCAGAAGCGCGTCCCCCAGACAGCTGCCGTCCAGCGCCTTCACCAGAAAACTCTGGCCTTCGTAGGCCGGCACGACGACCTGCGCCTTGTGGTTTCAGCAGCGCGGGCATCGGCAGCAGGCGCCCGTACGGGTCGACCCAGTACAGTTGCAGCGGAGTCTCGGGCCCCTCGTAGGTCAGCGAAAGCTCGGTTTCGCCGCCGTCTCCGGTCGAGGCGACGCTGCTGCCCGCCGGGCAGCCGGGACCGGGGGCGGGCTCGACCACCGGGGCAGGGGTGTGCAGGTCCACGGGCTCTGGCGGCTGCCCCTCGTTGAACGTGCAATCCTCGACCCGCAGCGCGGCGGCGGCGGTGCCGTTCAGCGCGATCTCGGCCACTGTGTCCCCCACGCCCAGCGTCGCGAGCGTGCCGTTGCGCACCGCTTCCATCCCGTCGCGGGTCAGCCCAAGCCGGGTGCCGTCGGACGTGACCTGCGCCTCGACCGAGTAGACGGTGTCGTCGATGTCCAGCGACACCGCGTCCGTCGCGACGCCGGACACAGAGGCCCAGACCGTCCACGACTCGTCTTGCAGGATCATCCGCACTTCGGTGCCGTCGACCTCGCGCCGGGCCTCGCAGTGGTCGAAGGTGTCGCCGTCGGACAGCGCGACGATCTCCCATGTTCCGGCCATGTCGAACCTGTCCTGCGCGGCGGCGGGACCTGCGGCAAGAAGGGGCAGGGCGATTGCACCCGGAACAAGGCGGCAAAGGGTCTTCATCCAACGGTCCCCTGGCTGGTGGCGGCGCGTGGCCGGGTCAGGCCGGCGTCTTGGCCCACTTGTAATGATGGTGTTCGAAGGTGATGTGCTGGTCGACGCCCATGACGCCTTCGACCGCATGGCGATACAGCGAGCGCCAGTAGGGTTGGATCGTCACGCCTTCGGACTGGATCAGCTCTTCGCATTTCGCTGCGACCTCGGCCCGCGTTTCGGCGTCCGCCAGCGACAGCGCCTGCGCCAGCAGGCCGTCGAACTCGGGGTTCGACCACCCGAATTCGTTCCAAGCCTCGCCCGAGCGATAGGCCAGCGCCCAGATCTGAACGGCAAGCGGGCGGTGGTTCCAGCTGGTCGACGAGAACGGGAAGGTGCTCCACTCGTCCCAATAGGTCGACCCCGGCAGGATCGTGCGCCGCACCGTCAGCCCGGCGTCGCGCATCTGTGCGGCGACCGCGTCCGAGGTGTTGCGCAGCCAGTCGTCGTCAAGCGAGATCAGCTCGAACTCGAAATCGGCCATCTCGGCCTCTTCCAACAGGGCGACGGCGGCGGTGGGGTCGAACACGGGATCGCCGATGTCGGCATAGTCGGGGTGGATCGGCCCGGCGTGGTGGTTCTGCGCGACGACACCACGGTTGCCATAGCCAAGCTCCAGCAGGATGCCGTTGTCGACCGCCATCGCAAGCGCACGCCGCACGCGAGTGTCGGCATAGGGCTTCCGGTCCCCCACCTCGGCCTGTTGGTTGGGGCGGATCACCGTGGTCGCCATCGTCAGCACCTCGGACTTCACGAAGCCCATGCCGTCCATCACGTCGATGAACTCGCCCACGGATTCGTGCAGCATATCGACCTCTCCGCCGGCCAGCGCCGCCAGCCACGCGGCGGGGTCTGTGCCGAAGTCGAGGTATTCGATCCCGTCAAGGTACGGGCCGCCGTAGACCTCGGTTCCCCACCATGTGTGATCCAGCGCGCGGCTTAGGACGCATCGCGCGCCCGGCTCGTGTTCGGTGATCATGTAGGGGCCGGTGCCAACGGCGTTGATCACGTCCTCTGGATCGAAGGTTTCGTGAACCATTGCAGCGGGATAGTCGGCGAAGTTCGCAATCAGCGAGATGTCGGAAGCGGTCAGGTGCAGCGCCAGCGTCGTGTCGTCGACGACCTCGATCGCTCCGTCGAGCGCCATGCCCGTGTCGTCGTCGATCAGCGCCGCCATGCGCCCGGCCATCGAATTGTCCGCGACGTCGCGCTCGCACCAGCGGCGGATGTTGCGGGCCACGTCCTCGGCGGTGAACGGGTCGCCATTGGTCCATGTCACGCCGGGACGGATCTTCAGCGTGTACTCGGTCGCGTCGTCGTTGGAGTCCCAGCTGTCCAGCAGCATCCCCCGGATCGAGCCGTCGTTGTTGTACTCGACAAGGTATTCCAGCGTGCCGCGACACAGGTTGGCGATCTCGGGCCAGTCCCAGACGCGGGTGTCCTTCAGCGCGCGCACCGACATCTGCACCCGCAGCGTGCCGCCTTCCGGCATGTCCTGCTGTGCAAGGGCAGGCTGCGCGGCGCCGATCAGCCCATAGGCCGCAGCGGCCCCGACGCCCAGCGACG
>NZVC01000030.1 GCA_002701395.1 Maritimibacter sp.
GCATGGCGGCCATCATGGCGGCGGAAAGCAGCATGACGGCGCGCAGCACGACCGGCGCTGCCCCTTTGCGGGGCATGCCACCCCCGCCACGCCGGGCGAACCCGATCTTGCGCTTGCCCCGCCGGTGGCGGCCTATGCAGCGCTCCCTGCCCCGCCCATCGCCGATCTGGTCCGGGCCGAATGGCGCACCATCCTGCTGTCGGCGCTGCTGCCTCTGGCTAGCTACGCGCTGTTCCACATGGTGACCGTGTTCCCGATCAGCTACGCGGTGCTGTTCACCGAACAGCCGGTGTCCCAGATCCTTGTGCTGCAGATGGTCGGCGGGACGCTGGCGATCTGCGCGGTGATCCTGTCGGGCGTACTTGCCGACCGCATGTCGAAACGGGCGGTTCTGCTGCTGAGCGCGCTGCTGATCGTTGTGGTCTGTTTCACCATCGTGACGCTGAACACCGCGCCGTCGGTCTACATCCTGCTGGGCTTCGTCGCGCTGGGCCTGTCCTACGGTCAGTCCAGTTCTATCGTGCCGAACCGGTTCCGCCCCGAGTTCCGCTATTCCGGCTCTGCGATGGCGACCAACCTGTCGTGGATCCTCGGCGCCGCCTTCGCGCCTTTGCTGGGCCTGCTGCTTGCATCGACCTTCGGCCTGTGGGCCGCAGCGCTGTACCTTCTGTCGGGCGTCGTGATGACGGTCCTTGCGCTAAGCCTTCTTCAGCGCGGCATGACCCGCAAAGGCTAGGCCAAGGCCTACTAGACGCGGCTGGCAAGCGTCACCCAATATCAAACCGCGCCGCCGCATCTCGCGCCGGCGCGGTTTTTCTTTGCGGCTTGGGCTGTCGATCTGCCCGCAGCGCTAGATGCGACAAGTCTGCCGATGCGCCAGCACCAAGCGACTGAGCCGCCCACACACTTAGCCTGATCCTGCCGGATCGGCTTTGAAAGACGGTTTCAAATCTAAGGGATAATGGAGGCGAGTACCGGAATCGAACCGGTGTACACGGATTTGCAATCCGCTGCGTCACCACTCCGCCAACTCGCCAGAGTGGAGTTCCGATTAGGTTCTTCGACACCGAAGGTCAAGCCGATTGTTGTCGGCCGCAACGGTGCAGCGGCAGGCGGTACCTAGGTGGGCCGGGACCGCACGCGCCGTAGGGCCGTATCTCGTTGAACATGAATGATCCTCATAATGATGCTCAGGATAATGAGGTTGTTACCCATGTTGGCGGTCGGGTATCTGTCGCCCTCGAACCGACAGGACCATCATGATCAACTTTTCCCTCCCGGCGTCCGAAAGCTTCGCGGCGCTCGAAACGGCTGCCCGCGACCGAATCCTCATCCTCGACGGAGCGATGGGGACGATGATCCAAGAGCTGAACATGTCCGAAGAGGACTTTACCGCAGGTGGGCACATCCACGGGCCCGGCTGCCGACACCATGCTTCGGATCACCCGCAGAAGGGCAACAACGACCTTCTCGTGCTGACCCAGCCGAAGGCGGTCGAGGACGTGCAGTTTCAGTTTGCCCGTGCGGGGGCCGACATTCTGGAGACCAACACGTTTTCGTCGACCACCATCGCGCAGGCCGACTATGGGCTCGAAGATGCGGTGCACGACCTGAACGTCGCCGGCGCGCAGGTCGCGCGGCGCGCGGCGGACCGGGCGCAGGCCGAGGACGGGCGCCGCCGCTTCGTCGCCGGGGCCGTTGGGCCGACCAACCGGACCGCCTCGATCAGTCCGGATGTGAACGACCCGGGCTACCGCGCGGTGACCTTCGACGATCTGCGCCTCGCCTACGGTCAGCAGATCGACGGGTTGATCGAGGGCGGATCGGACCTGATCCTGATCGAGACGATCTTCGACACGCTGAACGCCAAGGCCGCGATCTTCGCCGCGCTTGAAAGCTTCGCCAAGGTCGGTCGCCGCCTGCCGATCATGATCTCGGGCACGATCACCGATGCCTCGGGCCGCACGCTGTCGGGGCAGACGCCCACCGCCTTCTGGCACTCGGTTCGTCACGCGCGGCCGTTTACCGTGGGGCTGAACTGTGCGCTTGGCGCCGACGCGATGCGGCCGCACCTGGCCGAATTGGCCGGAGTCGCGGAAACGCGGGTCTGTGCCTATCCGAACGCCGGCCTGCCGAACGCGTTCGGCCAGTACGACGAACAGCCAGAAGACACCGCCGCCAAGGTCGAGGTCTTCGCGAAGGAAGGTCTGGTCAATGTCGTCGGCGGGTGCTGCGGCACCACGCCCGAACACATCCGCGCCATCGCCGATCATGTCGCCGCCTATGCGCCGCGCAAACCCCGGATGACTGCCAATGTCTGACCCGCTGCTTAGGCTTTCGGGCCTTGAACCCTTCGTCCTGACGAAGGACATCCCGTTCGTGAACGTGGGCGAGCGGACGAACGTGACCGGCTCTGCCAAGTTCCGCAAGCTGATCACCAATCGCGACTATGCCACAGCGTTGGACGTTGCGCGCGATCAGGTCGAGAACGGCGCCCAGATTATCGACGTCAACATGGACGAGGGGCTGATCGACTCGAAGCAGGCGATGATCGACTTCCTGAACCTTGTCGCCGCCGAGCCCGACATCGCCCGCGTGCCGGTGATGATCGACAGTTCCAAGTGGGAGGTGATCGAGGCGGGCCTGCAGTGCGTGCAGGGCAAGCCGGTGGTGAATTCGATCTCGCTGAAGGAAGGCGAAGAGGCCTTCGTGCATCAGGCGAGCCTGTGCCTTGCCTATGGTGCGGCTGTCGTGGTCATGGCCTTCGACGAACAGGGGCAGGCCGACAGCTTCGAGCGTAAGACCGAGATTTGCGCGCGGGCCTACAAGATCCTGACCAAGGATGTTGGTTTCCCGCCCGAGGACATCATCTTTGACCCCAACGTCTTCGCCGTCGCCACGGGTATCGAGGAGCACGACAATTATGGCGTGGACTTCATCGAAGCCGCGCGCTGGATCCGGCAGAACCTGCCGCACTGCCACATCTCGGGCGGTGTCTCGAACCTGTCGTTCAGCTTCCGCGGCAACGAGCCGGTGCGCGAGGCGATGCACGCGGTCTTCCTGTACCACGCCATCAAGGTTGGCATGGACATGGGGATCGTTAACGCCGGGCAGCTGGCGGTGTACGACCAGATCGACCCGGACCTGCGCGAGGCCTGCGAAGACGTGGTCCTGAACCGTGCGCCCGCCAATGGCGGCAACGCGACAGAGAACCTTCTGGACATCGCGGAACGCTACAAGGGCGACAAGCGGGAAGAGAAGAAGCGCGACCTTGCGTGGCGCGAATGGCCGGTCGAAAAGCGGCTGGAGCACGCGCTGGTCAACGGCATCACCGAGTTCGTCGAGGATGACACCGAGGAAGCGCGCGTCGCCGCCGAAAAGCCGCTGGACGTGATCGAAGGGCCGCTGATGGCGGGCATGAACGTCGTGGGTGACCTGTTCGGTGCGGGCAAGATGTTCCTGCCGCAGGTGGTGAAATCGGCCCGCGTCATGAAGCAGGCGGTGGGCGTGCTTCTGCCCTACATGGAGGCCGAGAAGGAGGGGCAGCGTGAAAGCGCGGGCCGCGTCCTCATGGCGACGGTCAAAGGCGATGTGCACGACATCGGCAAGAACATCGTCGGCGTCGTTCTGGCGTGCAACAACTACGAGATCATCGACCTTGGCGTCATGGTGCCGCCGCAGAAGATCCTCGAAGAGGCCAAGGCCCGCAATGTCGACATCATCGGCCTGTCGGGCCTGATCACGCCGTCGCTGGACGAGATGGTGCATCTTGCCACCGAGCTGGAACGCGAAGGCTTTGACGTTCCGCTGCTGATTGGCGGCGCGACGACCTCGAAGGTGCACACGGCGGTCAAGATCGCCCCGCAGTATTCGAAAAGTCAGGCCATCTACGTCACCGATGCCAGCCGGGCGGTCGGGGTCGTGTCATCGTTGTTGAGCAAGACGCAGAAACAGCCCTATATCGACGGCATCCGCGCCGAGTATTCCGAGGTGGCCGAGCGTCACGAGCGGGCCGAGCGGGCAAAGCAGCGGCTGCCGTTGGCGGCAGCACGGGCCAATGCGATGAAGATCGACTGGTCTGACTATGCGGCGACAGAGCCCACGTTCACCGGACCCAAGGTGGTCGAGAACTGGGATCTTGCCGAAATCGCCCGGTACATCGACTGGACGCCGTTCTTCCAGACGTGGGAGCTGAAGGGCGTCTACCCGCGCATTCTGGAACACGAGACCTATGGCGAGGCCGCGCGCAACCTGTTCGCCGACGCGCAGGCGATGCTTCAGCGCATCATCGGCGAAAGCTGGTTCGGGCCGCGCGCCGTCGTGGGGTTCTGGCCGGCGAACGCCGTCGGCGACGACATCCGCCTGTTCAAGGATGGCAGCCGGACCGAAACGTTGGCGACCCTGCACACGCTTCGTCAGCAGACGTCCAAGCGCAAGGACAGCCCGAACCTTGCCCTTGCCGATTTCGTGGCGCCCGAGGGCACGCCCGACTGGGTCGGTGGTTTCGTCGTGACGGCGGGCCCGGAAGAGGTTGAAATCGCCAAAAGGTTCGAAGCGGACGGCGACGACTATGCCGCGATCATGGTGAAGGCGCTGGCCGACCGCTTCGCCGAGGCGATGGCGGAAATGCTGCACGAACGGGTGCGGCGCGATCATTGGGGTTATGGCAAGGACGAGACCTTCGCACCGCAAGAGCTGATCGGCGAACCCTATGACGGCATCCGCCCCGCCCCGGGCTATCCCGCACAGCCCGACCACACCGAGAAGCAGACCTTGTTCGACCTGCTGGACGCCAAGGCGACGACCGGGGTCGAGCTGACCGAAAGCATGGCGATGTGGCCGGGGTCTTCGGTATCCGGCCTGTATATCGGCCACCCGGACTCTTATTATTTCGGTGTCGCCAAGGTCGAACGCGATCAGGTCGAGGATTACGCCGCCCGCAAGGGGATGGACGTCGAAGAGGCCGAACGCTGGCTGGCCCCGATCCTGAACTATCGCCCCGGCAGCGCCGCCGCCATCGCGGCGGAATAGGCGGCGGGGTTCAGTACGCGGGTTTCATCGGGAACCACCCCGGCCGCGACTGGTCTAGATAGGCGCCTTCGATCCGGGTGACGCGGAATTCCTCGATCATGTCGAGCGATGGCGTGACGCCCAGCCCCGGCGCGGTCGGCACCTCGTACGCGCCCCGCGTCAGCGGCGGCGTGTCGGGGGCGATGTCGGCGGCGAGGTAGTCGCGCTCGGTGTCGATCGCCAGCGACAGGTTCGGAATCGACGCGCCAAGGTGGACATAGGCGGCCTGACTGATCGCCAGTTCGGCGCCAGAGTGCAGCGTGACGGGGATGCCGTGCGCCTCGGCGATGCCGGCGGCCTTGATCACGGGCCACAAGCCCCCCGCCTGATGTGGATCCAGCAGGATGACATCCGCCGCCTCGGCGTGGACGATGTTGCCGGTGTCCTCCAGCGTATAGGCGCTTTCGTCCAGCGCGATCGGCACAGTCTGGCACTGGCGCAGCGCGCGGTGCCCGGCGATATCGTCCAGCTCCAGCGGTTGCTCTACGTAGAACGGGTCCAGCGGCGCCAGCTTCGCAAGTTGGCGGCGGGCGGTTCCGGGTGTCCATGCGCCGTTCACGTCCAGCCGCAGGGGCGCGTTGCCGATGGCAGCGCGGGCGGCGGTCGCCAAGGCGATATCGCTGTCTACATCGAAGCCGATCTTGACCTTGAACGTGCCGAACCCCCGGTCGCGGAAGTCGCGCAGCCGGTCGGTCAGGGCGTCGGGGTCGCGGGTGAAGGTATAGGCAGCGGCGGGCACGGTGTCGCGGAACCGTCCGCCCCAAAGCGCGTGACAGGGCAGGCCCGCGATGTGCCCCAGCGCATCCCACATCGCCATCTCAAGCGCCGCCATCGCCATCACGGCGGCGCGCTTGTGGTGATAGTAGCCAGCGCCAAGAACATGGCGATAGAACGCTTCGGCTTCGGCCACGCTGCGGCCAATCGCAAGCCGGGCGACGACGTTGGCGAAGACGGCGGGCACGGTGTCGATCAGGCACAGCGTCTCGCCCCACCCGATGGCGCCGGACCGCGTCTCGATCCGGCAGATCAGCCGCGTGCTGCCGATCCGTGCGCCGGACCCCCAGTTGATCGTTTCCCGAAACGGAACCCTGACCATCCAGTGGTCGACTTTCACGATTTCCATGTCCCCTCCCTTGACTTGGAACTGAGTTCCAACCTACACAGACCGGACCTGAAGGCAACCCGGGAGAAGCAGACGTGCCGCGCAAAGCCCAAGTCACGACGATCGAGTCGCCGGACGAAGCGACCGTTCAACCGGGGATGCAGGCGCTTCAGCGCGGGCTGCATATTCTGGAGCTTGTGGCGTCGCGCGATGGTCCTGTCCGCTTCACCACGCTGCTGGAAGCATCGGCGCTGCCGAAGGGCACGCTGCACCGCATCCTTCAGACCCTGATCGACGAACGCTACCTGTCGCTGGATGACCGCAGCCAGTCCTACGCGCTGGGGTCCAAGCCGTTCCAGCTGGCGCACCGTGTCTGGGATCAGTTCGACCTGCGCGGCGCGGCAGAGCCGGAACTGGAACGGCTGGCCGACCTGACCGGCGAGGCGGTGCGTCTTGGCATCGTGGATGGCGACAAGGTTCTGTACATCGATCAGCGCGACACGCCCCGGCAGGTGCGGCTGGCCAATGGCACGGGCGCACGCTCCGCGATCCACGCGACCGCGCTGGGCAAGGCGATGGCCGCCCACATGACCGAGGCAGAGCGTCAGCGCCTGCTGAAGGACGTGGATCTGGAAAGCTTCACCGACAAGACCATCGTCGAGGCGGGCGATCTGGGTCAGCAGCTGAACATCGTGAAGGCGCGCGGCTATGCGATCTCGAACGGCGAGCAATACGACGACGTCAGCGCCGTCGCTGCCGCGATCCTAGACCACCGGGCGAGGCCTCTGGCCGCCATCGGCATCGTGGGGCCGTCCTATCGCCTGCCGACCGAAACGCTGCATTCCTACGGACGCGAGGGGATCGAGGCGGCGCGGCGCATCTCGGGCAACATCGGAGAGCTGGCCATGTCGATCGCCATCAATCCGCGTCCGCTGGATATCGGTCGCGACGACATTGCCTGCGCCATCCCGGGCGAGGATTTTCTGGGCGAGGGTCCGTTCTGGGATGCCGACGCGCAGCGCCTGCACTGGGTCGACATCCTTGCGCCGGGCTTGCTGTCTGGCGATCCCGCCACCGGCGAGCGCAGTTTCCGCCCGATGCCGGAACTGGTCGGCGTCGCCATTCCCAAGGCGACGGGCGGCTTCGTCTGCGCGACCGAAACCGGGATCAAGACGATTTCCGCCACCGGCGAGATCGCGGTGCTGGCAGAGCCAGAGGCAGACCGCCCGGGCAACCGGTTCAACGACGGCAAGTGCGACAGCCGGGGCCGGCTTTGGGTCGGGTCGCTTGCGATCAACACCGAACCCGGGCGGGGAAGGCTGTGGCGCGTGGACCCGGATGGCAGCTTCGCACTGATGGAGGAGGGGCTGCACATCTCGAACGGGCTGGGATGGAGCCCGGACGAGCGCACGTTCTACTTCACCGATGGTCCCAAGACGATCTGGGCCTACGACTTCGACGCTGCGGTTGGCACGATTTCCAACAAGCGCGCCTTTGCCGAGTTCGGCCCCGGCGACGGTGTGCCGGACGGTCTGACGGTGGATGCCGAAGGCTACGTCTGGGTCGCGATCTGGGATGGCTGGGCGGTGCGCCGCTACGCCCCTGACGGGCGGCTTGACCGGACCATCAGCCTGCCGGTGCCGCGCCCGACCAGTTGCACCTTCGGCGGGCCCGACATGGACCGGCTGTTCGTGACCTCGGCGCGCATCCGGCTGTCGGCCAAGCACCTTGCCGAGGCGCCGCTGTCGGGCAGCGTGTTCGCGCTGGATGCCGGGGTGACCGGCCAGAAAGACAAGATCTTCGCGGGATAAGGGAGAGGCTTATGGCGACCCTCGAAATCGACGGGCTTTGTAAGCGTTACGGCGCGGTCGAAGTTCTCAAGGATATCGACCTCAGCATACGTCACGGGGAATTCGTCGTTTTCGTCGGTCCGTCCGGCTGCGGCAAGTCCACGCTGCTGCGGATGATCTGCGGGCTGGACGAGGTAAGCTCGGGGCGGATCGCGCTGGATGACGAACTGGTCAACGACGTGCCGTCGTCGAAGCGGGGCATCGCGATGGTGTTCCAATCCTATGCTTTGTACCCGCACATGACGGTGGCGCAGAACATGGGCTACGCCCTGCGGCTGGCCAAGACGGACAAGGCCGAGATCGACCGGCGCGTGTCCGAGGCCGCCGCGATCCTGCAGATCGAGCCGCTTCTGGATCGCAAGCCGCGGCAGCTGTCCGGCGGCCAGCGCCAGCGTGTCGCCATCGGCCGGGCCATCGTGCGCGAGCCGAAGGTGTTCCTGTTCGATGAACCGCTGTCCAACCTCGACGCCGCGCTGCGGGTCGACATGCGGATGGAGTTCGCGCGGCTGAAAGAGCGGCTGGGCACCACGATGATCTACGTCACGCATGATCAGGTCGAGGCGATGACGCTGGCCGACAAGATCGTGGTGATGAGCGCGGGCCGGATCGAGCAGGTCGGCAGCCCGATCGAGTTGTACGAGCGCCCGGCGAACCGCTTTGTCGCGGGCTTCATCGGGTCGCCCAAGATGAACTTCCTGCGGGCGAAGGGCGGTGGCGGCAGTGTCACGCTTCCGGGCGGATCGCTGCGGCTGGCCAGCGCGCCCGCCGCGCTGGCCGAGATCGGGGTGCGCCCCGAGCATCTGCGGCTGGGCGAAGACGGCGTCGGGGTTCTGACCGGGCGGCTTGAGGCGACCGAGCATCTTGGGTCCGACACCTTCGCGATCCTCGCGGTCGAGGGGGCCGACCGCCCGCTGATGGTGCGCCTGCCGGGCGAGCGGAAGCTGGACCGGGGCAGCATGGTCAGCGTCACCTTCGACGCAGAGCACGCCTATGGGTTTGACGCCGACGGGCAGCGCGTTCCGCTGCTGCCGGATCAGGCGCGCGCAGCGTGATGCTTGAGACCTCCGACCACGCCGAACTGCAACCGGTCGCCATCGAGGCGGCCCGCTACCCCT
This sequence comes from Maritimibacter sp., assembly GCA_002701395.1. GTDB lineage: Bacteria > Pseudomonadota > Alphaproteobacteria > Rhodobacterales > Rhodobacteraceae > Psychromarinibacter > Psychromarinibacter halotolerans. Next base: position 9,138 of record NZVC01000030.1, read on the forward strand.
CGCTTGAGGGGCGCGCGGTGCTGGTCACGGGCGGCGGCTCGGGGATCGGGATGTATCTGGTCGAGGCATTCTGCGGGCAGGGCGCCCGCGTCGGGTTCGTCGATCTTGACGCCGATGCCGGTGCGCGCGTGGCCGAGGTTTGCGCCGCGACCACCGGCAACCGCCCCGCCTTCCGCGCGGCGGACCTGCGTGACATCGACGGGCTGCGGCGCGCTGTGGCCGAACTGGCAGGCGAGACCGGGCCTGTCGGGGCGCTGGTGAACAACGCGGGTAACGACGACCGGCTGCCGGTCGAAGATGTGACGCCCGAGTACTGGGACGACCGCATGGCGGTGAACCTGCGCCACCAGTTCTTCGCCGCGCAGGCGGTTCTGCCTGCGATGGACCAAGGTGGGTCAATCGTGAACATGGGCTCGAACAGCTGGATGCAGGGCGCGGCGGGGCTGATCGCCTACACCACGGCGAAATCCGCGATACAGGGCCTGACCCGGTCCCTTGCGCGCGAGGTGGGCGGGCGCGGGGTGCGCGTGAACTCTATCGCTCCGGGTTGGATATTGACCGAACGACAGGTGTCGCGGGCCAAGGCGATCTACGCCGACAAGTTCGACGATTACCTTGGGAAGCAGTGCCTTAAGGAATTTCTTCTTCCGCCGGACGTGGCGCGGATGGCGCTGTTCCTGACCGCCGACGACAGTCGGATGATCACCGGACAGACATTTGTCGTGGATGGCGGTGTCGTCTGAAGCGCCGGGCGGCATGGTACTTACGAAAGGCGAAGAGCAGTAAGCGGGCAGGGAGAGGATCAGCTTAGGGAGAACTTGAAACCGAGTTCCAAGATAGCTTGTCCGAACGGGGAAACTCGGTTATTGATTTAGTTGGAACTTGGTTCCAAAAATGGGAGGAAGATTGCAATGTGGAAGATCACCACGTCTCTGGCCGCCGGGCTGGTTGCCGCGGCTCTAGCCGTTCCGGCCGCGGCCGACACCGTTGAATTCATGAACTGGACCTACACCGAGGATTCGGGGAAGGACCTGATGCAGGGCATCATGGACGACTACGCTGGCAAGTCCGGCGACACGGTCGAACCCCTTGGTTATGCCTGGAGCGACATCAACAAGAACGCTTTCCTGCGGTCGCGCACCAATACGCTGCCTGACGTCATGCAGGTGCAGGCGCGGTTCCTGCCGACGATCGCGAACATCCAGCAGATCGTCGACCTGAACGAGGTGTTCGGGAAGGATGCGCTGGAAGAGATGTTCACCCCCGGCTTCCTTGCGATGGGACAGGTCGACGGCAAGCAGGTCGCGCTGCCGTGGATCGCAGGCACCATCGGCATGGTCGCCAACCAAAAGGTTCTGGACGCTGCCGGCGTCGACGGCATTCCCGGGACGGTGGACGAATTCCGCGCCGCGCTGGAGCAGGTGCGCGAGAATGTCCCGAACTCGGTGCCCTACGGGATGGCGACCAAGAACAACGCCTCGATTCTTCTGGACTACCTGATCTGGGCATGGACCTTCGGCGCGGACGTGATCGACGCAGACGGCAAACCGGACGTGAATTCCGCCGAGGGCGTCGCCGCGCTGGAATTCATGGTCGGCCTGATGAACGACCGTCTCGCCGCGCCCGAGATCGACCGGCCCGACGCGCGCCGCCTGTTCGGGCAGGAAGTCACGGCCTTCTATTTCGACGCACCCAGCGCCAAGAACTTTGCCGCCGACTTCTCGGGGCAGGGCATGGACTATGCCGTCAACATCATCCCGATGGAAACCCCGACGATGGAGGCCGACGGCACGCCAGCGGCGATCCAGTGGGGCCATGTCCTTGTGATGTTCAACGACGACAACGCCTCGTCCGACAGCGCCGCGTCGAAGTTCCTGATGAACACGATGTCCGATGACGTGCTGGTCGACTACGCGCTGATCAAGGGTGCGCTGCCGCCGACCTTCACCGCGCTGGAAAGCGAGCAGGTGGCAAGCGACGCCTACATGGCCGCTTGGGCCGAGGCCGCTGTCGCCCCGCGTCCGAACCCGATCGCCCCGTTGGCGAACGGTGGCGCGATTTCCGACATCATCGGTGAAGAGGTGCAGGCCGCGCTGCTGGGGCAGAAGACCGCGCAAGAGGCCGCCGACGCCATGCAGGAACGGCTCGAGGCCGAGCTGGACTGACCTCCGCAGACCACTACCGCCTCCGGCCATCGTGCCGGGGGCGGATGACCTGATCCGACATCCACCGGAAGACACGCCATGTCCGCCATCATAGATCCCCAGACCAGGGCGCGGTCCGCGCCAAGGGTCTCTCCGCACGCACGCCGTGGCGGCCTGAAGGCGACGGAACGCCGCTTTGGTTTGCTGCTGCTGGTGCCCGCGCTGACCGCCTTCGGCATCGTCGTGCTGTTCCCGTTCATCGAGGCACTGGGGCTTTCGTTCTACGAATACACCATCCAGATGTCAGAGCCCGAGTGGACCGGGCTCGACAATTTCGTCGCGGTGCTGACCGATCAGGCGGTGATCTCGTCCTTCGTGACGACGATGATCTTCGTCGGTCTTGCGACTGTGTTCTCGATCCTGCTGGGGCTGGGCTGGGCGCTGATCCTGAACCACCCGTTCCGGGGCCGGAACGTGATCCGGGGCCTGTCGCTGATGCCGTGGGTGATGCCTGCCATCGTGGCGGCCTTCATCTGGGGCTGGATTTTCAACTCGCGCTACGGGCTGCTGAACGCGCTGGCGATGGAACTGGGTTTTATCGACCTGCCGCAGGCCTACCTGTCGACCCCGGCGGGCGCGATGGCGGCGGTGGTGATCGCCAAGGTCTGGCTGAGCGTGCCGTTGTTCATGGCCTTCTTCATCGCCGGACTGCAAAGCATGGACCGCGAACAGATCGAGGCCGCGCGCGTCGACGGCGCGGGCAACTGGCAGATCCTTGCGCACCACATCCTGCCGCATCTGAAGCCCGTCATCATGGTGACCGTCGTGCTGGGCATGATCGGCAACCTGCAGCATTTCGATACGATCTGGGCGCTGACCGGCGGCGGCCCCGTCCGCGCGACCGCCGTGCTGTCGATCGAGGTCTATCGCCGCGCCTTCGAGCAGTGGGACATCGGCATGGCCGCCGCTGTGGGCGTGGTCTGGGTCGCGACGATTCTGCCGCCCGCGTATTTCTATCTTCGCCAACTGATGAAGGGGACCGAGTGATGCTGGACCTGTCATCCCCCCAAGCCAAGATCGGCTTTGGCGCGACCGCGCTGCTGATCGGCTTTTTCATCTTCTTCCCAGTCTATTGGCTGGTCATCTCGGCCTTCAAGACGAACGAGGAACTGTACCGGATCGTCCCCAGCATGTGGCCGCAGACGTGGTCGCTGGAACACTTCCGCTATGCCCTGACAGAGGGCGGGCTGCTGCTGCAGCTTGGAAACACGCTGTTCGTGTCGCTGGGCTCGGCGCTGATCAACTGCACGATGGCGGTCTACGCGGGATACTCCTTCGCCAAGTACCGCTATTTCGGGCGCCGCCCGGTGATGCTGTTCATGCTGTCGGCGCAGATGTTCCCGTTCGGCCTGCTGCTGATCACCATCTATCCGATGTTCACGACGTGGGGCCTGCTGGATACCCGGTTGGGGCTGATGATCTCCTACATCGTCTTCGCGCTGCCGGTGGCGACCTACATGCTGTACAGCTATTTCAGTCAGGTCCCGAACGAGCTGATCGAGGCGGCGCGCGCCGACGGCGCATCCGACCTGCGGATCCTGCACACGATCGTGCTGCCGATCTCGGTCGCGCCCATCGTGACGGTGTTCCTTTACAGCTTCATGTGGAGCTGGAACGACCTGCTGTATTCGCTGACCCTGATCGTCAGCGAAGACAAGCGGACGGTCGGGCCCGGCATCCTTCTGACATATCTGAACGACAGTCATTCCAACTGGGGCGGCGCAATGGCCGCGTCCATCCTCGCCTCGATCCCCGTGATCGTGGCCTTCATGGCGCTCCAGCGGTTCTTCATCGAAGGCGTAACGGCAGGAGCAGTGAAATGACGAAACTTGGTGGATGTTTTCCTGTGCTGTGCACGCCCTTCCGCGATGACGGATCGGTCTCGCCGGAAGAGTTCGACGACGTGGTGGAATTCTGCCTGTCGGTGGGCGTGGACGGCGTGGTGTTTCCCGGCGTCGCGTCCGAGGTCGACACCCTAAGCGATGACGAGCGCGAGATGCTGACGATGCGGCTCGGCGACCGGCTGAACGGACGTGTGCCTTTCATCGTCGGCGCCAGCGCGGCGACGCCCGGCGGCGTGGCAAAACACCTTGCCACCGGCGCGCGCGCCGGGGCGGCGGCGGCGATGGTCATGGCGCCGGGCGCGGTGGGCGGCGACGTGGCGGCGCAGCGCGCGTTCTTCGCCGCTGTCACCGATGCCTCGCCCCTGCCGATCATGTTGCAGAACGCCCCGGTCCCCATCGGTGCGGGCCTGCCGCCGGCGGCGGTGGCCGAAGTCGCCGGGGTTCCGGGCGTCGACTACGTGAAAGAGGAAACCATGCCCTGCGGCCAGAACCTGACCCGCATTGCCGATGCGGCGGAGGACAGCATCCTTGGCGTATTCGGCGGGGCCGGGGGGCGGTACATCACCGACGAACTGGCGCGCGGGTCGCTGGGCACGCTGCCCGCCTGCGAGCTGGCCGATCTGCACGTTCGGCTGGTCGCAGCATGGATGCGCGGCGACCGCGACGAGGCCCGGCGGCTGTTCATGGTCTCTATGCCGCTGCTCGGGTTTCAGGCGATCTTCCGGATGCACATGACCAAGCACACGCTGGTCCGCCGCGGCGTGCTCAGCTCGACCCACGTCCGCGGCAAGGGGCCGAAAATGGACGCGGGCGACCGGGCAGAGCTGAACGCCCTGCTGGACCAGATTTCCAACGAACTGACCGAATTTCCCGTCAAGCCGACCGAGGTATACGCGTGACCAAGCACGACACCCGCACCCAAGCTCCGCTTGATCGCATCGCGAAGGTGGAAAGCTTCATCGTCTCGGTTCCGCGCGACGTGCCCTACCTTGGGCCGTTGAAAGACGGCGAGTTCATCAACGAGAAGGGCTATCTGATCCGCAAGGGCAACCGCTCTATCTATCCGGCGTCCGACCTGTCGGTGCTGGTGCGGATCACCGGCGAAAGCGGCGAGGTCGGTTGGGGCGAGACCTACGGCATCGCCGCGCCCGAAGCGGTGACGGCGATCGTCGACAACCTTCTGGCGCCGGTGATCGTGGGTCGCTGCCCTTCCGAGGCGGCGGTGATCTGGGAGGACATGTATGACTTGATGCGCGTGCGCGGCTTCTTCGGCGGCTACTATGTGGATGCGCTGGCGGGCATCGACATCGCGATGTGGGATCTCTACGGGCGCCGCGCCGGGCTGTCGGTGGCACAGCTTCTGGGCGGGCGGCGGCACGACACGCTTCGCGCGTACTGCTCGGGCCTGCCGCGCGCCACGCTGGCGGAACGGTGCGACATGGCGGTCGACTTCGTGAACAAGGGCTACCGCGCGATCAAGTTCGCCGCCGCCGTGTCGGACGAGGGCATCGTTCAGGAAATGGCCGCCCTGCGCGAAGCGGTGGGCCCCGACATCGACCTGATGGTCGACCTGCACTGGAAGTTCGAAGCGTCCGAGGCGATCCGCCTGATCCGGCGGCTGGAGCCTTACAATCTGTATTTCGCCGAAGCGCCGTGCCAGCCCGAAGACATCGAGGGGCAGGCCAAGGTCGCCGCGGGCATCGGCGTGCCACTGGCGCTGGGCGAGGAATGGCGCACCGTCTACGAGGTGCGCCCGCGTCTGACCTCGGGCACCTGCGGCATCCTGCAACCCGAGATCGGCCACACCGGCATCACCCAGTTCGCCCGCATCGGCCAGATGGCGCAGGGCTTCCACAAGCAGGTGATCCCGCACGCCTCGATCTCGGTCGGGCTGTTCATGGCGGCCAGCCTTCAGGCCACCGCCGCGCTTCAGCGGGTGCCGTACCACGAATATCAGCATTCGATCTTCGACCGGAACCTTGCCTTCACCACCGGCGACATGGGCTGTGCCAAGGGGCATTACGCGATCCCAAGCGGCCCGGGGCTGGGCGTCCGCCCGGCGGATGCGCTGCTGGAGCATGTGCGCGGGGACGTGGCATGAGCTGGCACGGAATTTACCCGATCATCTACGCGTTCTGGGGCGAGGACGGTCGGCTTGACCGGGCCGCGATGGCGCGGCAGGTCGACTATTGCATCGCCAACGGCGCGCACGGCATCGCGGTGCTGGGGCTGGTGACCGAGGTCCACAAGATGGACGTCAACGAGCGGCTGCATCTGGTCGAGATGGTGGGCGACATGATCGCGGGGCGGGTGCCCTATGCGGTCACCGTCGCCGAACCCTCGACCGAAGGGCAGATTGCCTTTGCCCGATCCGCCGCCGCCGCCGGGGCGGACTGGGTCATCCTGCAGCCGCCCCCGGTCAAGGGAACCTCGCAGGCCGACCTGATCCGCTTCTTCGGCACCGTCGCTGACGCGGTGGATGTGGACGTCGCGGTGCAGAACAACCCGGTGAACCTTGACGTTTCGCTGTCGGCGGACGGGTTGGTGGCGCTGAACCGGGCGCACCCGAACATCCGCATCCTGAAGGGCGAAGGCTGGTCGGTGGACATCGACCGTGCGATTGCCGGGTCCGACGGCGCCTTTGCCGTGTTCGGCGGGCACGGCGGGATCGAGTTCCCAGCGCTGCTGCAGTCGGGCGGGGCCGGGCTGATCCCCGCGCCGGACTTCCTGCCGGCACAGGTGGCGATGTACGAGATGTGGCGTGACGGGAGAACGGCGGACGCGCTGGATATCCACCGCCGTCTGCTGCCCGCCATCGTGTTCATGTCGCGGTCGGTGCCGGGAATGCTGTGCTATGGCAAGCGGCTGTTCGCGGCGCAGGCCGACATCGACATCCGCGCCGAGCGGGCCCCGTTCAAGGCGCCGAGCGACTTCGGGCTGGAACAGGTGGCAGGCTTTGCCGAGGACATCCGCACAGCGGTGAACACCAGCGGGCCGCATGCGGCGGCCCTGTCGGCGGCGGCGCAGGGCTGACAGCGCCCCGCGCCAATCCCCGCGCCGTTCGTTGTGTCAGCCTCCGGGCGTCAGCCGCACAAGCGCGCCGTTGGAACTGTCGGTCAGGATGACGATGGACCCGTCGGTATCGACATCCACGTCGCGCACGCGGCCCTGACCCTGCAGATAGCGGGCCTCGCCTGTGACGCGTCCGTCTTCCAGCGTCAGGCGCACCAGAGACTGCGAGGCCAGCCCGCCGATCAGCGCGTCGCCCTGCCAGTCGGGGAACAGGTCGCCGTCGTAAAAGACCATCCCCGACGGCGCGATCACGGGGTCCCAGTAATACACCGGCTGTTCCACGTCGTCGCGGGCGGTCACCCCCTCGCCGACGGTGCCGCCCGAATACTCGACGCCATACGTCACCTCGGGCCAGCCATAGTTCAGCCCGGCCTCGGGGCGGTTCAACTCGTCGCCGCCCTTGGGGCCATGCTCGACCGTCCACAGCGCGCCATCCGGCCCAAGCGCCGCCGATTGCAGGTTGCGGTGGCCGTAGGACCAGATCTCGGGAAGGCCGCCGTCGATGTCCGGGTTCCCCTCGGCGGCGCCGCCCATCGGGTCGATGCGCAGCACCTTGCCAAGGTGCGTCCCGACGTCCTGCGCAAGCTGGCGCGGTTCCGGCATCGACCGCTCGCCGGTCGTGACGAACAGGGCGCCGGTCTCGTCGAACACAAGCCGCGATCCGAAGTGCAGGGTCGAATTCCACGCGGGCTGCTGCTGGAAGATAACCTCGACCTGCTCCATCGCGCTGCCATCCTCGGACAGGACGCCGGTCGCGACGGCGGTCGCGTTCTCGCCACCGCCGCGCGGCTCGGAGAAGCTCCACCAGACGCGGCGGGTGTCGGCGAAGTCATCGGCGACCGTCACGTCCAGAAGCCCGCCCTGACCGCGAGAATCGACCTCGGGCAAGCCGCTGATGGGATTCGAAATGTCGCCGTCCGCGCTGATGATCCGCATCCGGCCGGGGCGTTCGGTGACGATCCAGCTTCCGTCGGGCAGAAGATCCATGCCCCAAGGGTTCGCCAGCCCGCCTGCAATTACCTCTCGGTTCAACGTCATCGCGTCGTCGATCACCGGCGCGCGAGTCTGCGCCTCGAACGCTGGGGTCTGGCCCGGTGCGTTGGGCGGGGCGGCGTTGAAGTCCTGCGCCATCGCGCCTTGCGCGAACAGGGCGGCAAGGGCGGTGGCGGGAATGATCGTGCGCATGGGGCGGCCTTTCTCGCTGAATAACCTTGCTCAAAAGGCTAGCGGTCGGCCCCGCCGCGTCCAACGACGATGGCACGCCTGTCGCATTCGTGATGACGGCCCGCGCCAGAAAGACCCGAAGCTGGCCGCGCCTTGGTCGCGCCAAAACCGTGAATCGCGAAGCCGCGAAAAGTTCCCGACCATTTTGCACATGGCGATTCCCCGCCTTCCGCATTTCGCCCCTCGGCGAACAGCCGCGCGTGTTGATCAAGGCCGATTGATTTCCCCCAAAACAAAATCACTTAATGCAGCCGGGAGGACATTGACGGAGTGAAACGTGACCAAGCCATTGGCCCCGAACGCATGCATACGTGAACGCCTCTTTCCGCATCCTTCCCGCCGCTCGTTTCTGGCCGCTTTGGCGGGGACCGTGGCCCTGCCTGCCATTCCGGGTGTGGCGTGGGCACAGTCGGCACCCGAAGCCGCGCCATTTTCGTTCGATTGGCTGACGGACCAAATGCGGTCGGCAGCGCGCGAAGAAGACGCCGCGCCCGAACCGATCGCCGACTTCCTTGCCGAGTTGGATTACGATGCCTACCAGCGCATCAACTTCAACCGCGAGCGCAGCCGTTACGCCGACACCGAAGGCAGCCATTTCCAGCTGGAGACCTTCCATCTTGGGTGGCTGTTCAAGGAACCCGTCCACATCTTCGAGGTGACCGACGGACAGGCGGTTCCGATGAATTTCTCAAGCGAGGATTTCATCTATTACGAACCCGTCGAAGGCGCCGACGAACAGTTCGATCTGCCGGGTGTGGCGGGCTTCCGCCTGCTGTCGCAACTTAATCGCGCCGACATCTACGACGAGCTTGTGGCCTTCCTCGGAGCAAGCTATTTCCGCGCCTTGGGCAAGGATTGCCTCTACGGCCTCAGCGCACGCGGACTGGCCGTCAACACCGGGGTTTCCGGGGGCGAAGAGTTCCCGCGCTTCACCGATTTCTGGGTCGAGCGGCCGACCCCCGACAGTGATACGATGGTGTTCTACGCTGCGCTGCGCAGTCCGTCCGTGACCGGGGCTTACCGCTTTGCGATCACGCCGGGGCCGACGACGACGATGGATGTGACCGCGCGGCTTTTCCTGCGCGAGGACATCCAGCAGCTTGGTATCGCGCCCCTGACCTCGATGTACCTATACGGCGGCGCCGATCCCGGCGAGTTCGACGATTTCCGCCCGGCCGTGCATGACAGCGAGGCGCTGATCATGACGATGAACTCGGGCGAGACGTTCTTCCGCCCGCTGAACAACCCGCCCCGCCTTGCGGGCAGCTTTCTTGGCGCGAATGGCCTTGCCAGCTTCGGCTTGGTCCAGCGGGACCGGGACTTTGACACCTATCTGGATGCGCAGGCGCATTACGAACGTCGCCCGTCGCTGACGGTCGAGCCGATTGGCGACTGGGGGCAGGGGACCGTCCGACTGCTAGAGATTCCGTCCGATCTAGAGGTCAACGACAACGTCGTCGCCTACTGGATTCCCGGGGGCGAGACTCGCGCAGGCGACGAGCTGGAGTTCAGCTATCGCCTGAACTGGGGGCTAGAGCCGCACGGCAGCGGATCTTCGGAACGTGCACAGGTTTTGCGCACCCGAGTCGGTAAAGGCGGCGTTGCGGGGGTCGAAGAAGAGACCGATCGGCGAAAATTCGTCGTGGATTTCCAAGGCGGGCTTTTGGCGGAACTTCCGTCTGACGGTGAAGTTACAGCTAACGTGAGTGTTCTGCGCGGGAACGTCGAGGAGACGGTCCTGTCGCGTGTCTCCGGTACCGATATCTGGCGGCTTGTCATCGAAGCGACGGCAGAGCCCGGCACGACTGCCGAGCTGAAGGCCTCGATCGAAGGATATGGGCGGCCCCTGACCGAAACGTGGCTGTATCAATGGGTGAAAGAATGACCGAAGAGCAAAGCGCGAATACCGAGCGGGCCGAAGGCTGGACACCGCCCGAGGCTCCGCTCGATATGCCCAGCCAAGTGCTGGAAGGCCGCGCGCGCCGTATGCCCGTGCCCGGGTTCCTGTTGCGGCTTCTGCCGATGCGCCGGACCGCCTGACGCACATGCACGACCCGTCGACCCCGCCCCGGACTTCCGATGCCGCGAAGGACCGTTCGCCCGTTGATACGGCGACGGCCAGCTATCGTGTCACGGCGATCAGCTGCGCCCTTCTGCCGGCGGCGCTGGCGGCGGGCCTGCTGGCCGAGGCATCGATTCAGGACGGAATCGAGGTGCTGGATATCGTGCGCGTCATCCTGATCTTCGTGACGACCGCGTGGCTGGCGTGGGGTGCGATGCTTGCCTTCATCGGGCTGGCGCGCCGCCGTGCGACGACAGAGCCGGACCTGCAACTGCCCCAGCCGGCCACGGTCGTCCTTGTTCCGATCTGTAACGAGGACCCGGTCGCAACCTTCGCACGGGTGGCCGCGATGGATCGGTCGATCCGCGACGCAGGAATTCGGGCCGACATCGCCATCCTGTCCGACACCCGCGCCCCCGAGGCGGCGGCCCTCGAACAGCGCGCGTTCGCTCGGCTGATGGCCGAGACGAAGGGGGCGCAACGGATCTTCTACCGCCAGCGCGAGGACGGGCGCGGCCGCAAGGCCGGAAACGTCGAGGACTTCATCCGCCGGTCCGGCGGCGCCTACGAGTTCGCGGTCATCCTTGATGCCGACAGCCTGATGGAAGGTTCGGCGATCCGGGGCATGATCGCGCGGATGCAGGCGGACCCGAAACTGGGCCTGCTGCAGACCCTGCCGCGCATCGTCGCGGCGCATTCCTTCTTCGGTCGGGCCATGCAGTTCGCGGCGGCCTTCCACGGCCCTGCCTTCACGCGCGGACTGGCGCGGATGCAAGGCACGACCGGTCCCTTCTGGGGGCACAACGCCATCGTGCGCATTCGTGCCTTCGCGCAAAGCTGCGGGCTGCCGGAACTGTCGGGCAAGCCGCCGTTCGGTGGGCACATCCTAAGCCACGACTACGTCGAGGCCGCTTTGCTGGCGCGCGCCGGCTGGACCGTGAAAGTCGACGCAAGCATCGACGGCTCTTACGAGGAAGGTCCCGAGAACGTTCTGTCCTACGCCAAGCGCGACCGCCGCTGGTGTCAGGGCAACCTGCAGCACATCCGCCTGCTGTTGGCCCCCGGTCTGGCCGGGTGGAGCCGCTTTGTCTTTCTGCAGGGGATCTTCTCGTATCTCGTGTCGCTGCTTTGGGCCGGGTTCCTTGTGGCGTCGGTCGCGGCGACTGTGACCGCGCCCGCGCCCGACTACTTCCCCGACCGGTATCAGCTGTTCCCGGTGTTCCCGACCGACCGCTCGCGCGAGATCATGGCGCTGGCGCTGGGTATCCTCGGGCTGCTGGTGCTGCCCAAGTTCGCGATCTGGGCGCAGTCGCTGGCCGAGGGCCGGGTGCGCAGCTTTGGCGGAGCGCTGGGGTCTCTCCTGTCGGTCGTGACGGAAATCCTGCTGACCTCGCTTCTGGCGCCGGTGATGCTGATGTACCAGTCCCGCGCCGTGCTTCAGGTGCTGTCGGGCCGTGATGGCGGCTGGCCTGCGAACGCGCGGGGCGAGGGCAAGCTGAGCATCGCGCAGGCCACCCGCGCCAGTTTCTGGATCGTCATCGCCGGTGGCGCCATCTACTTTGCGACCGCGTGGCTGGCCCCGGATCTGGCCCCGTGGCTGCTGCCGGTCTGCGTGCCGATGCTGCTGGCCCCGCTGCTGATCGCGTGGACCTCGCGCCCGCTGACCCATGCCCTGTTCCGCGCGCCGGAAGAACGCGCCGTGCCGCCGGTTCTGAACCGCTTCCGCGCCATCCACGGCGCGTGGCTGGACGAGATGTCCCCGGCGACGGCCGAGAAACCCGCGGCACCGTCCGCCCCGGGGGCCGCCGCCCATGTCGCAGTCTGACACCAAGCTATTGTCGTTCCCGAAAACCCCGCGCGAGCGGCGGCCTCGGGACCCGCGCATCGACGCCTTCCGGGGGCTGGCGCTGGCGATGATCTTCATCGACCACATGCCGGGCAACCCGTACGAGCACATCACCCTGCGCAACTGGGGTTTCTCGGACGCGGCCGAGGCGTTCTTCGTGATGTCCGGCATCGCGGCCGGTCTGGCCTATTCCGGCCGCTTCCTGCCCGAGACACGCGCCGAAAAGGGCATCTGGCCCGCCATCGCCCCGGTCTGGAGCCGCGCTTGGACGCTGTACCTTGTGCACATCTTCCTGACGCTGGCCGCGATCACGCTGTTCGCCGCCGGGGCCGAGTACTTCGGGATGCAGTCCCTGCTGCAAAAACACAATCTCGGCGCTGTGTGGGACGACCCGCAAGAGGTGCTGTTCGGGCTGACGCTTCTGGGTCACCAGATCGGTTACGTGAACATCCTGCCGGTCTATACCGTGCTGCTTCTTGGCGCGCCCGCGGCGATCCTGCTGGCGCTGAAACGCCCGTGGCTTCTGTTCGCTCTTAGCGCGGGCCTGTGGTTCGCCGCTGGGCTGTGGCGGCTGAACATGCCCAATTTCCCGCGCCCGGGCGGCTGGTTCCTTAGCCCGGCGTCGTGGCAGTTCATCTTCGTGACCGGTCTGCTGATCGGGATCTACATGCGGCGCGGCGAACGGTTCGTCGCCCGTTCCAAGTGGCTGTTCGGCATCGCCACGGCGGTTCTGCTGCTGACATTGGTGTGGAAATACGTGCCCGGCGTCGGTCCTTATATGAACAACCAGATGTGGCAGCTGTCGCAGCACGGGCTGCCGTTCCACATCACCTCGCACAACAAGACGTACCTCGGGGCGCCCCGGCTGCTGCACGCGCTGGCACTTGTCTACTTCGTGTCGTGCCTTCCGTGGGTGACCCGGATGTGCGCGCACCGGCTGGCTGCACCGCTGCGCCTGATGGGGCGGCAGGGGCTTTTGGTGTTCGGCGCCGGCACGGTGCTGGCGCTTGGGTTTCAGGTTCTGCTGTTCGGCACCGACAAGGCGCCCCTGCTGGCATGGGGACTTCCACCCATCGGCCTTGCGCTGCTGATGTGGATCGCATGGATCGCCGACTGGCGCCGCCGCCGCGAAAGCGTGCGTTTGCCTGACCAGCCGTCGAGACGCGAAGACCTGCGCGTGCGCGCGGCGCCGTGACCTGAATGGGCCGCGACAGCGATCTGACGCTAGGTAAGAATTTTGCTGCAATGTCATCCGAAGGTCGTATACTGACCTCACGTCACCTGGTCTGCCCGGTGGCGTTTTTTGTCCGCGATGTCACGCGGATCGCGATTTCGGATGGGAGCTGTCAGTCATGAACCGGATACGATCAATCGTTTTAGCCGCCGCCGTCGGCCTGTGCGCGGTGCAAGCCGACGCGCGCCAGATGCGCGAGGAGACAGTGCATTTCGATGAAGGGCAGACCACGGTCGAATTGCTGGATCGTATCTACGGGCGAGAATCGGTGAACTACCGCGTCTACGTCCGCAAGGACCAGACCCTGCAGGTGCGGTTGGATCCATCGAATCCGGGCACGTATTTCAACGTTTACGAACCGGACAAGGGTCCGGGCAATATCGCGCTTGGGTCCAGCGACCGGACGGGGCCGACGGTGCCCGACATCAACACGTTCAGCACCAAGGTTCGTGAATCCGGGATCTATAGCGTTTCCGTATACCTTGTGCGCGCCGCAGCCCGCGAAGGAGAGGAATCGCGTTTCGTGCTGGAGGTCACGGCCGGAGACGTGCAGGGAGAGGTCGCAAGCACCTCTGACGCGCCGGCCTCTGTGGACGGTCCGTTTTCCGGCCCGGAGTTTTATGTCGTCGAGGTCGACAGCCGCCTGCGCATCCACGCCGCGCCGAACGCCGAATCCGACGTGGTCCTGCACGCCAGCGACGGCACGGTGTTTCGCAACCTTGGCTGCCTGCGAGAGGCCGACCGAACATGGTGCGAGGTCGAACGGCCCGCCGACGGCCTGACGGGCTGGGCCGCGTCAGAGTACCTGCGCGGCGAAAGCGGTGCGTTTACGACGATGGTCGGCATGGAGGAAACGCCCTACGGCAAGACCGACGGCTGGAACATCCTTGTCCGCCGCGAAACCGGGAACGGCTGCATCGCGGAATCGACCCGCGACGGCGTCCAGATCCAGGTCGGGTTCGACCCGGTGGACGACAGCACCTTCCTTGCCATCTTCACCGAGAAGCACATGGGGTTCGAGAACGGCGAACACCTTGCCGTGCTGTTTGATCTCGACGGTGACGAGTTCGTGGGGGACATCACCGAAGAAAAGCGACCCGGGTTCGAGGGCGGCTATGTCCACATCACGAACCCGGACTTCCTGATGGACCTGTCCGAGAAGGAAACCCTGATGGTCATGCCAGCAGGTCTTGCGCCCTTCGCCGTCAGCCTTGACGGATCGAAAGCCGCGATCGGCAAGATGATCGAATGCCAGCTGGCCCAGATGTGACCCGCGCGCGCGGGGGCTGCGTCAGACGTCCAGCCCGTAGAATTCGACGGCCGTGCCCCCGAAGACGCGGGCGCGGTCGGCATCGGACAGGCCGGATGTCAGCTCCTCGGCGGCGGCGCGCCAGCGGTCGTACTCGCACCGAAGCCGGACCACCGGCCAGTCCGAGCCCCACATGATCCGCGACGGGCCGAACACCTCGAAGATGTGGTCGGCGTAGGGCTTGAGGTCGGCAACCGTCCAGTCCGGGCTGGCCTCTGTCACCAGCGCCGAGAACTTGCAGTACGCGCTTGTCTGGGTCGCGATCTTGGTCATCCCGTCGGCCCAGAACCGGAAGTGATCGTCGGATTTCCCGGCGATGTCGGGTTTCATGCAGTGATCCACGACGGTTCGCATCTCGGGATAGCGGGTCAGGATCGTCAGGAAGTTGGCAAGATGCCGGGGGAACCCCAGCGCGTCGAAGCATAGGCCAAGTTCGGCCACCTTGGCAAAGCCCCACTGCACATCGTCGCGCAGCATCCAGTCATCGTCGGGGATGTCCTGGATCATCGGGCGGACGCCCTTGAACTTCGGATGCCCGGCCAGCCGTTCCAGCGCGGCGGCATCCTCGGGCTTTTCGAAGTCGACCCAGCCCACGACCCCCGCGATATGCGGCGTCGCGTCGGCAAGGCCCAGCATGTACTCGCTTTCGTTCACGGTCGGCGCGGCCTGCACCACGACCGTATAGTCGATGCCGTGCGCCGACAGCGCCGGTGCAAGGTCGGCGGGGCCATAGGGGCGCGACAGGGTTTCGTTGTCTTTCGGCATCCAGCCGTAATCGCCCCGCGCGGGGTTCCAGAAATGCTGGTGCGCGTCGATCTGTACCATCTCAGTGTTCTCCTCCGGTGGGCGCATCGGACCGCATCAGCCCCTGCGCCTTGAGATCGTCCCACAGTGCAGCGGGGATCTGCGCCCGCGCCGCCTGTAGGTTGGAATTCATCTCGGCCACGCCCTGACCGCCGGGGATCACCGAGACCACCGCCGGATGCAGCAACGGGAAGCGATAGGCCGCATCGACCAGCCGCACGCCGTGATCCTCGCAGACCGACTGGATGCGGCCGACGCGGTCAAGGATCTCCTGCGGGGCAGGGTCATAGTTGTAATAGGCGCCGGGCCGGGGGCCGGTGGCGAGGATGCCCGAGTTGTACGCCCCGCCGATCACGACGCCGATGCCGCGTTCGGTGCACAGCGGCAGGAAGCTTTCCAGCGCCTCCTGTTCCAGCAGGGTATAGCGTCCGGCAAGAAGGAAGATGTCCGGGTCGCCGCGTTCGGCCACCCATTGCGCCGACTGCCATTCGTTCACGCCGGTACCGAAAGCCTTGATCACGCCCTGCTCTCGCAGTTCGACCAGCGCCTTGTGCCCGCCGTCCATGAACTCGGCCAGCTTGGCGTCCAGCACGTCCTGCGAGCCGTGGTTGAAGATATCAAGGTCGTGACCGTACAGGATATCGACGCGGTCGACGCCCAGCCGCTCTAGCGAGAATTCCAGCGACCGCATCGTGGCGTCGTAGCCGTAGTCGTAGACTTCCTTGCGCGCGGGCACGTCGAACCACTTGCCGAAGCCGTCGCGTTGATCCGGCGGGCAGGCCTTCAGCAGGCGGCCGACCTTGGTGGACAGGACGTACTCGTCACGGGGCTTGTCGCGCAGAAAGCGGTTCAGCCGCGTTTCGGACAGGCCCAGCCCGTACAGCGGCGCGGTGTCATAGTACCGCAGGCCGTTGTCCCATGCGATCTGCAGAAGCGCGTCGACCTCTGCGTCGGGAACGGCGCGGTACAGGTTGCCGATCGGGGCGCTGCCAAAGCCCATCTCGGTGAAGGTCAGCCCGCCAATGCCCAGACGGTCCCAGGCGCGTGTGTCGATTGTCATGATGTCCTCCAGCTTGCGGCGGAGCCTAGTGCAGGCCACCGAAAGCCCGCAAGGCGCTTTGCGGTTCCCGTGGCGCAAGCAGGGGACAGGGGGCGGCGCGCGCGAGGCGAGGCGCGCCGCCGCAGGGGATCAGTTGAACAGCAGGCCGCGCAGGCTGAACCGCCCGCCAAGGATCGACCGGACCTTCATCCGTTTGTCGCTTTCGCTGCCGGGGCCGTGAATGGCGGCCTTGATCTCGGCCAGCTTGGCGTTCGACAGCTGCGACAGGTCGACGTCGCGGGCATAGCGCGGCAGTTCGCGTTCGACCGAGTTGATCAGTTGCGCGCGTGCGGCGTCATAGTCGGCGTGGGCCGGGGCCGCGAGGCCGACGGCGGCAGCGGCAAGCGCGGCAAGAAGGGGGCGTTTCATCGCGGTCTCCTAGCGGTAGTAGGTCGCATTCGCGATCGCGGTCTTAAGCCGCAAACGCTTTTTCAGGTAACGGTCGCCCGACAGCAGGATCGCATACAGCGCGGTGACGCTGTCGGTAGTCATGCGATCGACGGGCGCGCTGAGATTGTAGGCGCGCAACTTTCGCTCCACCAGCGCGACCAGCTGTGCGCTGGGCGCGGCGACGGCGGGGGTCGCGGTTGTCAGGACCGGGGCAGCGGCAAGTGCGCCGTACAGCGGCAGCGACATCAGGGTGGCGATGATAGCTTTCTTCATGCAAGCCTCCTGCTCTTCAGGACGGTGTGTCCCAATGTGGACCCAAGTCTGGGCCGCCCCCGCCCCAAGGGCAAATCAACTTTGCCGGTTCGAAGGGTCAGCCTTTCGGGTCGCCGACGTTTTCCTTGAACGCCTTTTCGAAGGCTGCCTGCTTTTCCGGTCCGGCCTCTGTCTGGTTCTGGGCGCGCCACTGGTCGTAGGGCATACCATAGAATACCTCGCGGCCTTCTTCCTTCGACATCTCGATGCCGCGTTCGTTCGCGGCCTCTTGGTACCAGCGCGACAGGCAGTTCCGGCAAAAGCCCGCAAGGTTCATCAGGTCGATGTTCTGCACGTCGGGCCGGTCCTGCATCAGGTGCTGCTGCAGGCGGCGGAACGCGGCGGCCTCAAGTTCAAGCTTGGTCTGGGCGTCCATGACGGTCCTCCTGAATCAAAGTTGGGTGCGACGCAGGGCGTCTTCAAGGATGGGCGCAAGGCGGTCGGCCCACGCGTGCTGGTCGGCCTCGGTCTCGATCAGGTCGTGCCGAACCTCGATCAGCGCGTTGGGGCGGCCGTGGTGCAGCGCGTGGCGGTCGACGCTGTCGCCCTTCAACTCGCCCGAATAGGGCTCGTTCTCGCCCACGAAAAGGTCGGGCTCTTCGCGCAGGCGGTCGATCAGGGCCCGGCCCAGCCGCGCGTCATAGCCGTATAGCACGCCCACCTGCCAAGGCCGCATCGCGCGCCCGTTCAGCCGCGGGGTGAAGCTGTGGACGGCGACATAGACGGTATCGTCGCGCCGCGCGGCAAGCTGCTCGACGGCGTCGTGATAGGGGCGATAGCACAGGTCCAGCCGCCGCTCGCGTTCGGCCGCGTCCATGTGGCGGTTTCCGGGGATCACGGTGCCGTCGTACAGCTGCATCAACAGCGTCGGGTCGTCCTCGCCCCGGTTCGGGTCGATCACAAGGCGGGAAAAGGTCGACAGGATCGCCGGGCTGTCCAGACGTTCCGCCAGCCGGCGCGTCAGCTCTGCCGCGCCGACGTCATAGGCGATGTGCCGCTGCATCTCGCGCTCGGGCAGGCCAAGGTCGCCGTCCGCGATCATCGGCGGCACCGCGTTGGATGCGTGATCGCAGGTGATAAGGAAACGACCCGGCCGGTCGGCTCCGTGAACTTGATAAGCGTCAAAGCTCATGAATGCAGCATCCTTTGTATCGGCCGGATGAATAAGGCGCCGTATCGGGAAGCGCCAGTTGTCAGTGAACGGGAATTCCGCCATAGGTGGGCGAAACGTCGCCGAGAACGCTAACAATTTCAACAGGACGGGCCGATGAGACGTCTTCGCAATATCAAGATCGTGGCCACGCTGGGCCCGTCGAGCACGGGTTACGACATGATCCGCGCACTGTTTCGCAACGGGGCCGACGTGTTCCGGCTGAACATGAGCCACGGCTCGCACGAGGAAATCGCGACCCGGCACGCCAATATCCGCAAGGTCGAAGAAGACACCGGCCGCCCCATCGCCATCCTCGCCGACCTTCAGGGGCCGAAGCTGCGCGTGGGCGTGTTCAAGAACGGGGCCGAAACCCTGTCGGACGGCCAGATGTTCCGGCTGGACCTTGATCCGGCCGAGGGCGACAACACCCGCGTTTGCCTGCCCCACAAGGAAATCTTCGAGGCGCTGGAACCCGGCACCACCGTTCTGGTGAACGACGGCAAGATTCGGCTGCGTGTCACCTATTGCGCCAACGACTACGCCAACTGCGAGGTGATCGCGGGCGGCGAGATCTCGAACCGCAAGGGCGTGAACGTGCCCGACGTGGTCCTGCCGCTGGCCGCCCTGTCCGAGAAGGACAAGAAAGACCTCGAGTTCGTGGCCGAACTGGGTGTCGACTGGATCGCGCTGAGCTTCGTGCAGCGCAAGGAAGACATGCTGGAAGCCCGCGAACTGGTGAAGGGCCGCGCCGCGGTGCTTGCCAAGATCGAAAAGCCCGCCGCCGTGAAAAGCTTCGACGAGATCCTAGAGGTCTCTGACGGGATCATGGTCGCGCGCGGGGATCTGGGCGTCGAACTGCCGGTGCAGAACGTGCCGCCGATCCAGAAACGCCTGATCCGCAAGTGCCGCGCCGTCGCCAAGCCGGTGATCGTTGCGACGCAGATGCTGGAGTCGATGATCGACAGCCCGATGCCCACGCGGGCCGAGGTTTCGGACGTCGCGAACGCCATCTACGAAGGCGCGGACGCCGTCATGCTGTCCGCCGAGTCCGCCGCCGGCCGCTTCCCGATCGAGGCGGTGCAGACGATGCACAACGTGGCGATCGAGGTCGAAAGCGACCCGACCTACCGCGTCGTCATCGGTGCGTCGCGTGGCGCCGAGAAGATGACCATCGCCGACGGCATCGTGTCCGCCGCCCGCGAAATCGCCGAGACCGCCGACATCAAGGCCATCGCCTGTTTCAGCCAGTCCGGCACCACCGTTGGGCTTGTCGCCCGCGAACGGCCCTCGGTCCCGATCATCGCGATGGCCGCGACCACGCGGACCGCGCGCCGGTTGTGCCTGACGTGGGGCGCGCACTGCGTGAAGACCGACGAGATGGGCCGCTTCAAGGAAGCGGTCGTCCGCGCCGTCCGGGCCGCCACGCAGGAAGGCTTCGCCACCAAGGAGGACGACATCGTCGTCACCGCGGGCGTGCCGTTCAACGTGC
Source organism: Maritimibacter sp. (assembly GCA_002701395.1). GTDB lineage: Bacteria > Pseudomonadota > Alphaproteobacteria > Rhodobacterales > Rhodobacteraceae > Psychromarinibacter > Psychromarinibacter halotolerans. The sequence continues at coordinate 29,180 of NZVC01000030.1, forward strand.
CGGGCACCACGAACATCCTGCGCGTCGCGCCTTGCGACGAACGCAAGATCTACTCGGCAGAGCCGGAATAAGGACGCGGTCGCGTGGCGATGTCCTCGGCCGACCTGTATCTGGTCCTCGGGCTGATCCTCGCCACGTTCGCCGTGCCGTCCCTGCTTGGGGCCTTCGCCGACCGGCGGCGGCCTTGGGTGGCGGTGCTGGTCTTTGCCATCGGCGCCGGCATGGTGGGGGTCGCGCTGTCACGGCAGTCCTACACCCTGCACGGCGTGCCCGAGGCGTTCGTCCGGGTGGTGGCCTACTTCGTGCGCTAGACCTGCGCGAGATCTGCGCGGGGCCCAAGCGGCCCCGCAGCGCGGTCATAGCCCGCAGAACAGCAGGTGCTCGAAATAGCGGTCGGCCCGGCTGGCGACGCCGTCCGACACCCTCAGCAGCCACGTCTTCTTCAGGTGATTGCCCCGCTGAAAACCGGCCCGCCCTTCGTGATAGGCAAGGTACGAGTTCTTGGCGTCGTTCAGCGGAATCCCCAGCGCGCGGTTCGATTCACTGATGTACCAGCCCATGAAATCGGTCGCGTCGTTGAAGTTGTTGCGCTGGGCGCCGTTGCGGGCAGGGCCCTTCAGGTAATCGCCCCACGTGCCGTCCAGCACCTGAGCATAGCCGTAGGCGGACGAAATCCTGTCGCGCGATCCCTTCTTGCGCGGTGGCCGCGCGTCCGAGCGGAACGTCGATTCCTGAAACAGGATCGCCATCTGCACATGCACAGGCACGCCCCATTTCCGCTCTGACGCGCGCAGCGCCTCGTAGTAGTGGGGGCGTTCGGTGATCACCGCGCAGGCGTTCTCCGGGTTGCGGGGGGCGTCGCCCATGCCGTCCCCGCCGCCGCCGCAACCGGCAAGCGCCAGCAATGGCAGAAGCACCGCCAGCGGCAGGGCGCGGCGGATCAAGGGCGCACGGGTCGTGCCGGCGCACATTGCACCGGGAACGGTCGTGGTCATGGGAACTGCTCTTTGGTCTTGTCTTGTTTTGTGGATAACATAGCGCGTTTCGCGGCAATTCTCAAACCGCACGATTGCGCCTCGTGCGCAGGGCGGGATCGCGGTGCCGTCCGGGAAATCGGGGCTTGCCAGCTGTGCTTTGCCCCCTTATACGGCGCCTCTCGAATAACTGCGTGGCCGGCTTATGGCATGCCGAGTCGCGCTTTCACCGCAAGGAGACGGAAATGCCGAAGATGAAGACCAAGTCGAGCGCGAAAAAGCGCTTCAAGGTGACGGCGACCGGGAAAGTCATTTCCGGTCAGGCCGGCAAGCGCCACGGGATGATCAAACGTCACAAGAAGTTCATCCGCGACGCGCGTGGCACCACCACCCTGTCCGCCCCTGACGCCAAGATCGTCAAGGGCTACATGCCCTACGACCGCTGATAGGAGTGATCTGATATGTCCCGCGTTAAAGGTGGAACCGTAACCCACGCCCGTCACAAGAAGGTCCTGAAGGCCGCGAAAGGCTACTACGCCGCGCGTTCGACGAACTTCAAGACTGCCAAGCAGGCCGTCGACAAGGCCAACCAGTACGCGACTCGCGACCGTCGCGCGCGCAAGCGGAACTTCCGCGCGCTGTGGATCCAGCGGATCAACGCCGCCGTCCGTGCGCACGATGAATCGCTGACGTACTCGCGCTTCATCAACGGTCTGGCGCTGGCCGGCATCGAAGTGGACCGCAAGGTTCTGGCCGACCTGGCCGTGAACGAACCGACCGCGTTCAACTCGATCGTGGATCAGGCCAAGGCCGCGCTGCCTGCCTGATACGGGCGAGCACCAGGCAAATTCGAACCGCGGGTTTCCGACAGGAACCCGCGGTTTTTGTTTGCGCGCTCGGTGCCGCCGCCCCTTCGTTCCCTGCCGCATCGCCCCACTCCTGCCCGCTTTCGTTCCACCTGAGGTCGGATTTGCCGATTAACGGTCAACGTGGATTTCATTTTGCGGGACATTGGCGCCTCATGCGCATTGATATTCTGGATGGGTTCCGGGGCTGGTTCCTGATTTGCATGACGATGGGCCACCTGGCCCTATTGCTGGCATCGGGCATTGGCCGACGGCTCAATCACCAGTTCGGTTTTCCGGATGTCGCCCAGGGGTTCGTCCTGCTGTCGGGACTGATCATCGGGATCGTCTATGGCCGCCGCCTGCTGACCAGATCCGAAACGTCGATGCGTCAAAGCCTGTTCGGCCGCATCCGGATCATTTATCGCTGGCACGCCCTGTTGCTGATCGCGATCTTCGCGTGCACGCTGCTTTGGGCCGACGGCCTTGTCCACTTCCTTTGGGGCGATCTCCCGACACTGTCGCTGGCGTTGGGGCTTGCGCTGTTGTCCGGCCCGATGTTCATCAACATCCTTCCGATGTACATCCTGTTCATGGCCCTAACGCCGATGGCGCTGCAGGCACTCAGGGACGGGCACGAACGGACATTGATCCTGCTGTCTGTTTCTGCCTGGCTGGTGGTTCAATTCGGACTGGTCGATTGGGTGCAGTCCGCGATCGTGGCGTGGACCGGGCTGGACGATAAACGGATCGAGATCGGCCTGTACCTGGACCGTCTCGCGTGGCAGCCGCTATACTTCGGCGGTCTCATTGCCGGGATGCGGGTCGCGCAGAACCGGCTGGACCTGTCCTTTGTCCGAACCGGCGCCGGGGCGGTGCTGTTCGCCGCGAGCCTGATGGTTGCAGGGATCATCCTTGCACTGACGATCCTCCGGAACGAGGGGCACCTGGCGCGTGAAGGCGCGCTGATGTTCGACCGGCTCTTCGAACGTCGGACGCTTAGCATCCTGAGCTTGCTCGAGTTCCTGGCGGCAGCCTACATCGCCGTCTGGCTGCTTGTCGCCGGTGATCGCTCGGGCAGCATGCTGGTGCGCCGGATCGCATCCGTTTTCCGCGCCGTCGTCGGGTGGAGACCCATGATCTTCCTCGGGCGGCATTCGCTGTCGGTGTACACATGGCACGTTGCGCTTTGCTACGTGGTGATGCTGGGCGGATGGCCGTGGATCCGCGACACGCCGATCCTGCTGCGCGAGATCCTCTGCGTGGCCCTGACGGCAACACTGTTCCTTGCGGGCTGGCTCAACGCGAGGTCAGCCTCGGGCAGGGCAGGCGGTGACAAGGGCGCGCAACTGCGGACGCAGCCCAACTGAACGCACCTCCGGCGGCGTCGCGGCCAAGTGGCCGCCCGACACTAGGGGTTGGTGAACTCCGTCCCGGTCCAGATCCAGTCGACGGGACCGATCCGGCTGGAACTTGTCCGGATCGACACCGTGGCGCCGGGGAAAAAGCTTATCCCCGCGTGCAGGATCGAAATCGTGGGGCGGTCGGGTGGCAGGGCGGGCCAAACGTAGACATCGGCCGAGCACATCGCAGCGCCGCAGTACCCCGCGCCGCGCGTAACTGCCGGGCCTACGCCGTTGCAGGTGACCTTTCCCCAATTGACCACGTGATCAGGCTGGCCGTCGCCGGTCAGATCGCCTCGGAACAACGCGCCATCCGCCACCTCTGCCGTGCCGGGCTGGCAGGCGTCCCGGATCGTGGTGCTCAGAACGTCCGGAAGCGCCGTGTCCTGGGGACGGTCGACGATAAGCGGGATGGATGGTGTTTCGTGGGCGGGCGCAGTCGTTCGCGGCACGATCAGGGGAATGCCACCCGCGGGGGCTGAGGGCTGCGGCAACGGGATCAGGGGAATGCTCTTGGCAGTGTCGCGTTCTGGTGCGGGCTTGGTAGGGTTTTCGCCCGGCGGGAAGGCCGCATCGGGACGGGGCGGAGGAAACACGCCCGGTCCAGTGCGGCCCGGCCCGCATTCCGCCAGAACGGCGCCGATGGCCCGCCGCGACCCCGACAGCCCCACCCGCATCGACCCGGACGGAACGCTGATGTCGGCCGCGGATCCGCTCATCATCGCCTTCGCCACGGCGGGAAGCAGTGGGGCCGACCAGCCCGGCTCGGCCGCCACGGGTTCGGTGAAGGCGGGCAGGCGGAAGGACCGGCCAGAAGCACGAACGACCATCTCTCCGGTGGTATAGGTAGGCGAGAACCTAATGCTGTGGACGTGCAGCACCGCGCCGAAGCTTTCGCAGTCCACCGTCACGGTCCAGGGGCCCCGTCCGCTGCCCTGGCTTAGCGCCCATGCGGCCCTGTTGCGGAACTCGGTGTCGCCATGCCACCAGATGCCAAAATTGCCCTGCGCAGCCGCTGCAGATGCAAAGGCCAAAACGGCCAGAAACGAAGCAAGATACGCCTTCATGAAAATCCCCGGTTCTAAACGTGGAAAGCGTCCTTCCCCGCGCCCTTTTCTGTCAAGCGTGGCGGGTCAAAGCCACATGGCGCTCAGGGGATTGGCGCAGGGGTTCGCGTAGGGATCGGGCATTCCGAGGTACACCAGCGGTTCACCCGTCTCGAAAGCGCGCACCGCGTTGGTGGCGTGCATGAACGTCAGCGTCACCACCTCTGTCAGGTTCGCGCGCTCGGCACGGGGGCCGGACAGCAGGGGCGACAGCATCCACGTGGTCGGCTTGGTGATCCGCTGGGCGGGCGGTGTGATGCCGTCCCAGATGGCCGCGACGTCCGCGATGAAAAGGTCGGCCTCGGGGTCGTCGGCGATGACGTCGCCGAAGCCCGTGCGCAGGATATGGCGCAGTTCATCGTCGATCCGCCGCGTCAGCAGGGGCGCCGCGACGGCGGCGGCGATGGCGGCAAAGCCACCGGCAAACACCGTCCGCCGCCGCATCACACCGACCTCGCGGCGCGCAGGGACAGGGCCGAAAGCGTCAGCGTCGGATTGGCCGCGGACGAGGTCGGATAGGCCCCGGCACCCAACGCGAACAGCCCGTCGACCTCGTGGCAGCGCAGGTATCCGTCGGTGACAGAGGTTCCGGCGTCCGCGCCCATTCGGTGCGTCCCCTGGATATGCGCCTCGGTTTCCGAGAAGTGCTTGGACACGACGCCCTCAAGCGGAAACGGGAAAACGTCGGCCAGCCCGGCCTCGGCGCGTTCGATCCCGGCATAGGCATAATCGGAATGTCCGATCCACGTGATCACGGCGTCGCCGTCTTCGCCCAGCGTCACGCGGTTGTCGGCCTGCGGCAGATCCTCGGCGATCAGCTTCAGCTTCAGCCGTTCGGTCCACCGCCCGCGATCCGTCCGCAACTCGTTCGGGGCGTTGTAATTCTCTAGCAGCACCGCCCCCGCCGTGGCGCGATGCGGGCCGTCGTAGAAGCCATAGCAATGCCCGGTGATCGAGGTGCCGCCGAAATAGTTCGGCGCGCCCACGTCCACGATCATCTCTAGGCTGACCTGCTCGTGCAGGTAGCGTCCCAGCGCCGGAGAGGTCAGCCCGCTCCGAAGCAGGATCGCCGCGTTGCCGATCGCGTTCGCCGCCACGGCGACCAGCCCGGCGCGCACAGACCGTTCCGTGCCGTCCGCCTCGCGCAGCATCACGCCAGTTGCGGTGCCAGCCTCGGCGCTGACCGCCCGCACTTCGGTGCCGCTCACCAGCCGGACGTTGTCACGCACAAAGGCGTCGATCCCGTTCAGTACCGTGAACTTCGAATCCACCGGGCACAGATCGCAGACGCCGTTGGTGCAGCATCCGGCGCGGCGGCCGCCGTTGGCGCGGGCGCAGGCGACCGGCAGCCAGATATCGGGCCGCGCCGCGATACAGGCCGCGTCGCTTCGGGACACGAGATGCGGCGGAAACGGGAACGGTCCCGACCGTGGATGCACCGGGTCGTCGTCCGGCCCGGCGATTTCCATGATCGCCTCGATCTCGGCATAGAAGGGCTCAAGGTCGTCGTACCGGATCGGCCAGGGGCGCCGACGCCGTGATCTTCGAACAGGGTGAAATCGGACGGGTGGAACCTTGGCACCTGTCCCCACCAGCAGTTCGAGTTGCCGCCGAACATCGTGTGCGCCACCCAGTGCTTCGGCCGGTCCGAGCGGTTGTCGAACCGGAATTCGGCGCGCGGAAGCTCCATCGTGGCAAGCTGGTCGGCATGGGAAACGGTCGGGCCCTTCTCGACCACCAGAACGCGGGCGTCGCGGGGCAGTCCGGCAAGAAAAAACATCGCCGCAAAGCTGCTGCCTGCGATGACGACATCCCACTGGTCCGCCGCGGCACGTTCCGCGGTGATGGTCTCGAACATGGGACGCCTGCTCCTGCCCCGGTTTTCGCGCCACTATAAAGGGGGGCGATTCAAAGGCAAGCAAGCCTCCCGGCGGTGCTTTTGCCGGGGCCGCAAACACGGCACAGCCTTGCATTCGGAGGCCGCGCTGGGTAGCAGATGCCGCGACCAAGGCAGACGGGGCCCACGATGGACGATCTCAGAACCAAATACCTCGACGCGATTGCCGGTGCCGGCGACGAGTCCGCGCTCGAGGACCTGCGTCTGCAGGCCGTCGGCAAGAAGGGCGAGGTCGCTCTTAAGATGCGCGAACTGGGCAAGATGACCCCGGAAGAGCGTCAGGTGATGGGCCCGAAGCTGAACGCGCTGAAGGACGAGATCAACTCGGCGCTTGCTGCCAAGAAATCCGCGCTGGCCGATGCCGCGCTGGACGAACGCCTGCGCACCGAGTGGCTGGACGTCACGCTGCCGTCGCGCCCGGTGCGGCAGGGGTCGGTCCACCCGGTCAGCCAAGTGACCGAAGAGGTGACGACGATCTTCGCCGACATGGGCTTCGCCGTGGCCGAGGGCCCACAGGTCGAGGACGACTGGTACAACTTCGATGCGCTGAACATCCCGGCCGAGCATCCGACCCGGACCGAGATGGACACGTTCTACATGCACCGTGCCGAGGGCGACGTCCGCCCGCCGCATGTGCTGCGGACCCATACCTCGCCGGTGCAGATCCGCGCGATGCTGGAACAGGGCGCCCCGATCCGCGTGATCGCACCGGGTCGCGTGTACCGCGCCGACTATGACCAGACCCACACGCCGATGTTCCACCAGATCGAAGGTCTGGCCATCGACCGCGATATCTCGATGGCGAACCTGAAATGGTGCCTCGAGGAATTCTGCCGCGCCTTCTTCGAAGTCGACAAGGTCGAGCTTCGCTTCCGCGCGTCGCACTTCCCCTTCACCGAACCCTCGGCCGAGGTCGACCTGCGCTGTTCGTGGCAGGACGGAACGCTGAAGGTCGGAGAGGGCGACGACTGGATGGAGATCCTTGGGTCGGGCATGGTGCACCCGCATGTGCTGCGCTCGGGTGGGATCGACCCCGACCAGTGGCAGGGCTTCGCCTTCGGGATCGGCATCGACCGGCTGGCGATGCTGAAATACGGCATCCCCGACCTGCGCGCCTTCTTCGACAGCGACCTGCGCTGGCTGCGCCATTACGGCTTTTCCGCGCTGGACATGCCGTCTTTGGCAGGCGGGCTAAGCCGCTGAACCCGGCGCGGCTGTTGACGCTTCGGCTGGCGGTGCAAAGCCGCCTTGCCGCGGCTCAGCTTCGCCGCGCCGCAACCGACCCCGCGCTTCGGGCCGAACTGGCCGAACTGGAACGAACGGCGCGCGAGGCCGAGGCCGCCGTGCGCGCCAACACGCTGACCGCCGCGCAGGGCCGCGCGCTGGCCGATGGCAATGACCGTCTGCGCGCGATCTTCGATGGATTGCACGGTGGCGATGTGGCGATGGCCCGCAAGGTGGCACGCGACTTCCACGCCGACGGGGGCGCTACGCGCGGGTTCGGCGCCCGTTTTCGCCCATCCAGGGGCTGGCTGCGCTTTTTCCGCGACGAAGTTTTCCGCCGCTGAGGTCCGGTCGGGCTGGCCGTTGGGGCAACCGCCGCTATCGTTGTGGTCGCACCGTAGCCAAGGGGAAACGACATGCGCTTGTTCCGTCACGAGAACCGCCAACGCAACCACGGCACGCGCCGCGTCTACGCGATGTTCGAACTGGCCTACACCTTCGTCGATTTCAGCGCGGCCGTCTGTTTCACCATCGGGTCGGTCCTGTTCTTCTGGGACAGCACGATGACCATCGCGACATGGCTGTTCCTGGTCGGCTCGATCCTGTTCGCCGCCAAGCCCTCGCTGCGGCTGGCGCGCGAGATCAAGCTGGCGCGCATGGGCGAGCTGGAAAAGCTGGCGGAACGGGTCGAAAGCTGACGGCTGGGTAGGGGGCTTCGCAGATATGTGGCTTCGCCCTAGCGGCGCTGCATGCGGTGCGCTCCGGATTCCATTGCGCCTTTCGCGGACCGGGTCCGTTCCGGGGCTCCGCCCGTTCGCCCCTTGAAAGGTCCATTGGACCTTTCGCCACCTTCGGTGGACCGGGGTCCGTTGCCGGGGCTCCGCCCGTTCGCCCCTCGAAAGGTCCACTGGACCTTTCGCCGCCTTCGGCGGACCGGGGCGAACCCCTTCCGGTTCCCTCTCGATTTCGCTAAGGACGGCGCGACCGCATGACGAGGCAAGAGGCACGCCCATGAAATTCACGATGTCCTGGCTGAAGGACCATCTCGACACCACCGCGTCGGTGGACGAGATCGCCGAGACGCTGACCGACCTCGGGCTGGAAGTCGAAGAGGTGACGAACCCCCTCGACACGCTGAAGGGCTTTACCGTCGGCTTCGTGCAAGAGGCTGAGAAACACCCCGATGCCGACCGCCTTCGCGTCTGCAAGGTCGAGACCGCAGATGGCGTTCAGCAGATCATCTGCGGCGCCCCGAACGCGCGCGCCGGCATCCATGTCGTCGTGGCCCGGCCCGGCATGTACGTGCCCGGCATCGACACCACCATTCAGGTCGGCAAGATCCGCGGCATCGAAAGCCACGGCATGATGTGTTCGGAACGCGAGATGGAGCTGTCGGAAGAACACGACGGCATCATCGAACTGCCGGGCGAACCCGCCGTCGGCACCGAATTCGCCGACTGGCTGGCCGCCAACCGGCCGCAGGTGGTCGATCCCGTGATCGAAATCGCGATCACCCCGAACCGTCAGGACGCGCTGGGCATCCGCGGCATCGCCCGCGATCTTGCCGCGCGCGGACTTGGCACGCTGAAGCCTTATACCGTCGAACCGGTCGCCGGCGCGTTCGAAAGCCCGATCAAGGTGACCATCGCCGACGATCTGAAGGACAAGGCCTGCCCGCATTTCATCGGCCGCGTGATCCGTGGTGTGAAGAACGGCCCCAGCCCCGACTGGCTGCAGGCCCGGCTGAAGGCCATCGGCCTGCGCCCGATCTCGGCGCTGGTGGACATCACCAACTTCTTCACCTTCGACCAGAACCGCCCGCTGCACGTCTTCGACGCCGACATCGTCAAGGGTGACCTCAACGTGCGCTGGGTCGACGCGCCGACCGAGTACGAGGGGCTGGACGACAAGACCTACACGGTCGAGCCGGGCATGATGGGGATCTACGACGACGAGGGCCTCGAAAGCATCGGCGGCTGCCTTGGCGGCGCCCATACCGGCTGCACCGAGGACACCGTGAACGTGTTCCTCGAAAGCGCCTACTGGGATCCGGTCACCATCGCCGCCACGGGCCGTAAACTGCGCCTGAACTCGGACGCCAAGTACCGGTTCGAACGCGGTGTCGATCCGGCCTTCACCCTGCCGGGGCTCGAGGCCGCGACGCGGATGATCCTGGACATCTGCGGCGGCGAGGCGTCCGAGGTGGTGCAGGACGGCGCACGGCTGCCGACCGACCGCGCCTACAAGCTCGATACCGACCGCGTCGCCAGCCTCGTTGGCATGGACATCCCGGCCGAAACGCAGCGCAAGACCCTTCAGGACCTTGGGTTCACGCTGAAGGACGGCATGGCGCACCCGCCGTCGTGGCGTCCCGACGTGAAGGGCGAAGCCGACCTCGTCGAAGAGGTCGCCCGCATCGCGTCGCTGACCAAGCTTGAAGGCCGCCCGATGCCGCGCCCGCAGGCCGGTGTGCCGAAGCCGGTGCTCACGGTCGCGCAACAGCGCGAACGGGCCGCCCGCCGCACCGCTGCGGCGCTGGGCTACAACGAATGCGTGACCTACTCGTTCATCGATCAGGCCAGCGCGCAGCTGTTCGGCGGCGGCGATGACTCCACCCGGCTCGAAAACCCGATCAGTTCGGAAATGAGCCACATGCGCCCGGCGCTGCTGCCCGGCCTGCTGCAGGCCGCGGCCCGCAATCAGGCGCGCGGCTTCGCCGACATGGCCCTGTTCGAGATCGGCGCGGCCTTCCACGGCGGCGAACCCGGCGAACAGCACCTGCTGCTGTCGGGGCTGCTGGTCGGCCACACCGGTCCCCGCGATGTGCACGGCGCCCGCCGTCCGGTCGACGTGTTCGACGTGAAGGCGGATGCCGAGGCGGTGCTGTCCGCCATCGGCGCGCCCGCCAAGGTGCAGATCCTGCGCGGCGCGCAGGGCTGGTGGCACCCGGGCCGGCACGGCAAGATCTGCCTTGGGCCCAAGAAGGTGCTGGGCGTCTTCGGCGAACCGCACCCGAAGGTGCTGCAGCAGATGGACGTGAAAGGCCCCGCGATGGCCTTCACCATCTGGCCCGCCGAGGTGCCGGTGAAACGCGCCACCGGCGCCACCCGCGCGGCGCTCGACATCAGCGACCTGCAGGCCGTGGAACGCGACTTCGCTTTCGTCGTCGACGCCGATGTCGAGGCGCTGACCCTCGTCAACGCGGCGGCCGGGGCCGACAAGGCGCTGATCGAGGACGTGCGCGTCTTCGACGAGTTCATCGGCGGCGCGCTGGGCGAGGGCAAGAAGTCCCTCGCGATCACGGTGCGCCTGCAGCCCACGGACCAGACGCTGACCGAAAAGGACATCGAGGCGATCGGCGCCAAAATTGTCGACAAGGTCACCAAAGCCACCGGCGGCACGCTGCGCAGCTGATGCCCGACCGGACATGACGCAACGGGGCCGTCGGGGAAGATCCCCGGCGGCCCCTTTGTCGTCCCGCCCCTGCTTCTTCTCTTCGGGAAATACCTCGGGGGAGCCGCGCAGCGCGCGGCGGGGGCAGCGCCCCCAAATCTCTACCCCTTGGCCTCTATCCCCCGTCCGCACCGGCTTTGACATTCCCGCCCCGGGAAGCTAGCCCGCTTGCGAACCGCAATGGAGGACGCGATGACGCTGAAGGTCTATCTCTCGGGCGAGATCCACACCGATTGGCGCGAACGGATCGTCGAGGGGGCGATAGGGCTGGATGTCAGCTTTGACGGCCCGGTGACCGATCACGGGGCCTCGGACGACTGCGGCGTCGCGATCCTCGGTGCCGAGCCGAACAAGTTCTGGCACGATCACAAGGGCGCACAGGTCAACGCGATCCGGACCCGCAAGGGGCTTGCGGACGCCGATGTCGTGGTGGTCCGGTTCGGCGACAAGTACAAGCAATGGAACGCGGCCTTCGACGCGGGCTATGCCGCCGCGCTGGGCAAGTCGCTGATCGTGCTGCACGGCCCCGACCACCAGCACGCTCTGAAAGAAGTCGACGCCGCCGCGCTCGTGGTGGCCGAGGATCCGCTTCAGGTGGTCGACATCCTTCGCTACGTCCTGACCGGCGCGCTGCCCGCGAGTTGACCCGACGCGCGTCGGCGCCTCCGTCTGCAACTTGACAGGTCTGTTGACGCAAGGGCATTCTTGATCCGCACCAAGTGAATTTTGACGGAGTCGCGGGGCGATCCGCTCCCGGCCCGGGTATTGGTTGGGAGGGGCCGGATGGCTCGATTTGTCCTTATGGCGGCGCTGATCCTGCCGATTGCCGGCTGCGCCCAGTTCGTTTCCAGAAATTCAGAACCCGATCTGCGCTTTGGCATGGGCTACCGGGGAACCGACGATCCCTGTCGCCGCGTCGGCGCGACCCGCTACACGGCGCCCTATATCAACCGCGACGAGGATCTCGTGGGCTGCCCGGTCGATTTCGAGGGCCGCCCCGAGTTTCAGGAACGTCTGGGCGGGCGCGAGGTGACGCGGACGGACGACTGGGTGATCTACCGCGTGCCGCTGACGGGAGAGTGATCGTCGCCCGGCAATGACGGACGCAGAAATCGCTTCCGCTTCCGTATCCTGCCGGGGTAGAGTGCCCGAAAGGGCCGATCTGCGCTGCATCGCGGCTTGCGCGTGGCCAAGGTATTGACCTTTCCTCACCAGCCCCTTATTCCGCAGCGTCTCGACAGAGAATCGGCCGCAAGCCGGGGTCGCGCCCCGCTTACAGTCAACTTCGTATAGCAAAGACCCGCAGGCCCCAGTGTCCGCGGGTTCGCGTTGTGAAAAAAGGTTCTGGTATTACGGAACCGCAACTGAAAAGGACATATACGTGGCACGTATCGCCGGCGTTAACATCCCGACATCCAAGCGCGTTCCGATCGCGCTTACCTACATCCACGGTATCGGCCCCGCAGTCGCGAAAAGCATCTGCGAAGCCATTGGCATCGATTCCACCCGCCGCGTCAACGAACTGTCCGACGCCGAAGTGCTGCAGATCCGCGAGCACATCGACGCCAACGTGACGGTCGAGGGCGACCTGCGCCGTGAAGTGCAGATGAACATCAAGCGCCTGATGGACCTTGGCTGCTACCGCGGTCTGCGCCATCGCCGCAACCTGCCCGTGCGCGGTCAGCGCACCCATACCAACGCCCGTACCCGCAAGGGCCCGGCGAAGCCGATTGCCGGCAAGAAGAAGTAAGGGAGAGCAGGAACAATGGCACGCGATCGTCGCGCTCCGAAGCGCAAGGTATCCAAGAACATCGCCGCTGGTGTCGCTCATGTGAACTCCAGCTTCAACAACACCAAGATCCTGATCTCCGACGTGCAGGGCAACGCGATCTCGTGGTCGTCCGCCGGCACGATGGGCTTCAAGGGTTCGCGCAAATCGACTCCTTACGCCGCCCAGATGGCCGCCGAGGATGCTGGCCGCAAGGCGCAGGAACACGGCGTGAAAACGCTGGAAGTCGAAGTGCAGGGCCCCGGTTCGGGCCGTGAAAGCGCGCTGCGCGCGCTGGCTGCCGCCGGCTTCAACATCACGTCGATCCGCGACGTGACGCCGATTGCGCACAACGGCTGTCGTCCGCCGAAGCGTCGCCGCGTCTGATCGGGGATCGCCAACTATCACGGGCTGCGCAGACCCCCGCGCGGCCCGTTAAGTCGTTTTTACCTCGGGAGTCGTCCGCCACGGGTCATAGGGCGGAGGGCAGGAATGGAGGCCGCACAGCATGATCCATAAGAACTGGCAGGAACTGATCAAACCGACGCAGCTTGACGTCAAGCCGGGCAACGACCCTGCGCGTCAGGCCACCGTCATCGCCGAACCGCTGGAACGCGGCTTCGGTCTGACGCTGGGCAACGCGCTGCGCCGCGTGCTGCTGTCGTCGCTTCAGGGCGCCGCGATCACCAGCGTCCAGATCGACAACGTCCTGCACGAATTCTCGTCCATCGCCGGCGTCCGCGAGGACGTGACCGACGTGGTCCTGAACCTTAAAGGTGTCGCGATCCGCATGGATGTCGAGGGGCCGAAGCGTCTTTCGATCTCTGCCAAGGGGCCGATGGTCGTCACCGCCGGTGACATCTCGGAATCCGCGGGCATCGAGATCCTGAACAAGGATCACGTCATCTGTCACCTCGACGACGGCGCGAACCTGTTCATGGAACTGACCGTGAGCACCGGCAAGGGCTATGTCTCGGCCGACAAGAACCGCCCGGAAGACGCGCCCATCGGCCTGATGCCGATCGACGCGATCTATTCGCCGGTCAAGCGCGTGTCCTACGACGTGCAGCCGACCCGCGAAGGTCAGGTGCTGGACTATGACAAGCTGACCCTGAAGATCGAAACCGACGGTTCGATCTCGCCGGATGATGCGGTGGCCTTCGCTGCCCGTATTCTGCAGGACCAGCTGTCGATCTTCGTGAACTTCGAAGAACCCGAAGCCGCCGGCCGCGCCGACGAGGACGAAGGCCTGGAGTTCAACCCGCTGCTGCTGAAGAAGGTCGACGAGCTCGAGCTGTCGGTCCGTTCGGCGAACTGCTTGAAGAACGACAACATCGTCTACATTGGCGACCTGATTCAGAAGACCGAAGCCGAGATGCTCCGCACCCCGAACTTCGGCCGCAAGTCGCTGAACGAGATCAAAGAAGTGCTTTCGGGCATGGGTCTGCACCTTGGCATGGATGTCGAGGAATGGCCGCCCGAGAACATCGAGGATCTGGCGAAGAAATTCGAAGACCAGTTCTAAGGTCTTCGATGGGGTGCGCAGTGAATGCGCCCCCTACAATACCGGCACCGCACGTGCCGACGGCCCCGTAGGGTGCGCATTCATGCGCACCGCATACGAGCCACCCCGGGCACAACGCCCCAAGGAGAACCGGGAGACACGCATCCCCGGTCGGACAAAGCAAAACCGCCCGTAGAGGGCACGAAATGGAGAAAGACCCATGCGTCACGCACGCGGCTACCGCCGCCTGAACCGCACCCACGAACACCGCAAGGCGCTGTTCGCGAACATGGCCGGCTCGCTGATCGAGCACGAGCAGATCAAGACGACCCTGCCGAAAGCCAAAGAACTCAAGCGTATCGCCGACAAGCTGATCACGCTTGCCAAGCGCGGCGACCTGCACGCCCGCCGTCAGGCCGCGTCGCAGCTGAAGCAGGACGCCTATGTCGCGAAACTGTTCGAGATCCTCGGCCCGCGCTACGCCGAGCGTAGCGGCGGCTACACCCGCGTCCTGAAAGCCGGCTTCCGCTATGGCGACATGGCGCCGATGGCGATCATCGAGTTCGTCGACCGCGACCTCGACGCCAAGGGCAAGGCCGACAAGGAACGCGTCGCTGCGGAAGAAGCCGCCGAGTAATCGGTGCTTCCGACCGCCGCGGACCCGTCAGACGGTTCCGGACAATAGAAAGGCCGCCCCGTGGGGCGGCCTTGTTCGTTTCGGACCTGTGGCAATCAGGCGCTTAGAACCGCGTCTTCCTCCGCGATCCCAAGCCGGTCTCGCAGGTCCTGCGGCAGCAACCGGGCGGACGCGATACGCGTGGCCGGGTGCTCGGGTACGATCCGGTCGGGTCCGACCAAGGCGGCATATTCGGCGTAGTTGTCGAACGCTCTCCGCCCAGCGGCATCGATAAACGTCTCGCACGGGGCGCCTTCGGCCAGAATGACTTCGTGATCCGGCGTCTCGACATGGTAGACGGTCAATGTCTGCGGCAGCTGCGAACGCGGTACGGCAACGATGCTGTCGCCGTTCACCAAAGCCCCGGCCTGCACCAGCAGTCCGTCGATCAGCAGCGCATGGTCCGACGTCACCATCAGATCGCGCAGCGGCAGCCCGTTGCCAAGCGCCCCCTTGCAAAGCCGCACCAACCCGACATCGGAAAACCGCTGCCGCAGGGTCTGCCGCCCGACCCAGAGCACCGGAACCTCCTGCCCTTCGGCCGTTTGCACCCGGTCGCCCGGCACCAGCGTCTCGACCGCAACCGGACCGGACGGGGTCGCGATCGCGCTTCCGGGGCCAAAGCAGAAAGTGTAGGGCGTCGACGTGTCAGAGGTCAGCGTCTCGCCGCCCGTGTACAGGACGTCGGAATACACGTACATCGCGCCGACTCCGCCCGAGGCTTGAACGATGACGCCGCCATCACTGGTGAGACCGCGTACGACATAATCATAGTCTCCGCCGAAGTTCCCGCGGGACAAAGAGATATGGTCGTCGATGTTGGTCTGATCGTCGGCGTCATTCCCGTCACGCGTATCGGACAGGATGAAGGTGCCACCCGACTGGCCGATCTGCGTGTCGATCGTAATCGTGTCTCCGGGCGTGCCGGTAAACGTATATCCATACAAATAGCTCTGGGTCGCGGGCATGTGTTCTCCTATCATGCGGTTTAATTGAGTTGTTAATCATGGAGTCTGATAAAAAAGTTCAACCTTTTGTTTCCACTTTGGAAACTCGGCATCGGGTGCCTCGGGGCTCCGCATCGGTTCCCCGCCTCGCGTCTTCGCCGTCGGCTATACCCATTGGTGTTCGCCCGCCGAGCCGCTAGATACTGCCCATGGCCGACCTCTTCGACTCTCCTTCCGACGACGCCGCCGCGACCCAGGCGCACCGCCCTCTGGCCGACCGGCTACGGCCGCGCGCCCTGTCCGAGGTGATCGGCCAGCAGCAGGTGCTGGGCCCCGAGGCGCCGCTGGGCGTGATGCTAGAGGCCGGCGCCTTGTCGTCGCTGGTGTTCTGGGGGCCTCCGGGCGTCGGCAAGACCACCATCGCGCGGTTGCTTGCGAACGAGACCGACCTGCACTTCGTCCAGATCAGCGCGATCTTCTCGGGCGTCGCCGAGCTGAAGAAGGTCTTCGAAGAGGCAAAGCTGCGCCGCCGCACCGGGCGGGGCACGTTGTTGTTCGTCGACGAGATCCACAGGTTCAACAAGTCGCAGCAGGACAGTTTCCTGCCGCACATGGAGGACGGGACGATCCTGCTGGTGGGCGCCACCACAGAAAACCCGTCGTTCGAACTGAACGCCGCGCTTTTGTCCCGCAGTCAGGTTCTGGTGCTGGAGCGGCTGTCGCTGGCGGATCTCGAGCGGCTGGTGCAGCGGGCCGAAAAGGAAGTGGACCGTGCCCTGCCGCTGACCGGCGAGGCGCGCGAACAGTTGTTAGAGATGGCCGACGGCGACGGGCGCGCCTTGCTGAACCTTGTCGAGCAGGTGATGGCATGGCGGACCGAGCGGCCGCTGGACCCCGCCGCGCTGACGTCGCGCCTTCAGAAGCGAGCGGCGCAGTACGACAAGTCGGGCGATGCGCACTACAACCTGATCTCGGCGCTGCACAAATCGGTGCGTGGGTCTGATCCGGACGCGGCGATGTACTGGTACACGCGGATGCTGGCCGGGGGCGAGGACCCGCGGTATCTGGCGCGCCGGTTCACCCGCATGGCGGTCGAAGACATCGGGCTTGCCGATCCGCAGGCGCAGCGGGTCTGCCTTGATGCGTGGGAGACCTACGAACGGCTCGGCTCGCCCGAAGGCGAACTCGCGCTGGCGCAGGCGGTGATCTATCTCGCGCTGGCGCCCAAGTCGAACGCCGGATACGCGGCGTATAAGGCAGCGGTCGTCGCGGCGAAGAAGACCGGGTCAGAACCGCCGCCCAAGCATATCCTGAACGCGCCGACACGGCTGATGAAGGAACAGGGCTACGGCGACGGCTATGCCTATGATCACGATCAGGAAGACGCGTTCTCGGGGCAGAATTACTTTCCCGACGGGATGAAGCGCGGCGTCTACTACGTGCCGGTCGAACGCGGGTTCGAACGCGAACTGAAGAAGCGGGTCGACTATTTCGCGGGTCTGCGGTCCAAGCGGAACGGCTGACGCGTCACAGGCTTTTGCGCGCCCGCAGCGCGGCAGTGATCGTGCCGTCGTCAAGATAGTCCAACTCTCCGCCGATCGGCACCCCCTGCGCCAGCGAGGTGACATTCACCCGCCCGTCCAACTGGTCGGCGATGTAATGCGCGGTGGTCTGGCCGTCGATCGTGGCGTTCAGCGCAAGGATGACTTCGGTGATGCCTTCGGACGTCACGCGGTCGATCAGCTTCGGAATCCGAAGCTCCTCCGGCCCGACAGCATCCAGTGCCGACAGGGTGCCGCCCAGAACGTGATACCGGCCCTTGAACACGTTCGACCGTTCCATCGCCCACAGGTCCGCGACGTCCTCGACCACGCACAACTCGCCATTGGCGCGCTTTTCCGATGTACAGATCGGGCAGACGTCGCCGGTCGAGATATTGCCGCAGTTCAGGCATTCGCGCGCGGTCTGCGCGACGGCCTGCATCGCCTCGGCCAGCGGGTTCATCAGAAGGCCGCGTTTCTTGATCAGGTGCAGAACGGCACGGCGCGCGGACCGGGGGCCAAGCCCCGGAAGCTTGGCCATCATCTCGATCAGGGCTTCGATTTCACGGGGTGCGTCGGACATGCCGGGACGATAAACCGGGGCAAACCCGAGCGACAGCGGAATGTGCCGATGACCAGCCTTCAGACCAAGCCCCGGCGTCTTGGCGACGTCTCTTTCTGGTACGCCGATCTTGGCGGCCTGCCGACCCGACGCGCGCCCTTGGACGGCGATACGACCGCCGACGTCTGCATCGTCGGGGCGGGGTACACCGGGCTTTGGTCCGCGTGGTATCTGAAACGGGCCGATCCCACGCTGGACGTGCTGGTGGTCGAGAAGGACTTTGCCGGGTTCGGCGCCTCGGGGCGGAACGGCGGCTGGCTGACCGGCGGGTTCGCGTGGAGCCATGACAAGTACGTCGCGGCCAGCGGTGCCGACGCGGTGCGGGCGATGGTCGACGCCATGAACGGCACCGTGGACGAGGTGATCCGCGTCGCCGAAAGCCAGGACATCGACGCCGACATCCTGCGCACGGACGAACTGGTGATGGCGGTGAACGACGGCCAGATGGCGCGGCTTGCCGCCGAGGCAGAGGACCGCAAACGCTGGGGCGAGACGGTCCGGATCGAGGTGATCGGCGCCGACGCCGCGCGGGCGCGGGTGAATGTGCCCAACACGAAGGGCGCGATGCTGGTGAAGAACGTTGCCCGCATCCAGCCCGCCAAGCTGGTGCGCGGACTGGCGGCGGCGGTGGAACGCGCGGGCGTCCGGTTGGCAGAGGGCACGACGGTGCAAACCATCGAACCGGGCCGCGTCGTGACCGACCGTGGCACGGTGAAGGCCCGCCATATTCTGCGCGCGACCGAGGGCTTCACCGCGACCCTGCCGGAGGCCAAGCGCGAATGGCTGCCGTTGAACTCGGCCCAGATCGTGACGGAACCGCTGCCACAGGAAGTCTGGGACCAGATCGGCTGGGCAGGGCACGAGATCGTGGGGGATTTCGCCAATGCCTATTGCTACTGCCAGCGCACCCGCGAGGGGCGCATCGCCGTGGGCGGGCGCGGGGTGCCGTACCGTTACGGATCGGCGGTCGACACGTCGGGCACGCCGGATGCGGGTACCGTGTCGCGGCTGATGGCGATCCTGCGGCGGCACTTTCCGGCGGCGGCGGATGCCCGCATCGACCATGCGTGGTGCGGTGTGTTGGGCGTGCCGCGCGACTGGTGCGCCACCGTCGGCTACGACACGTCGACCGGGATCGGCTGGGCTGGGGGCTATGTCGGGGTCGGGGTGTCGACCTCGAACCTTGCCGGGCGCACGCTGGCGGATCTTGTGACCGGCAACGACAGCGACCTGACGCGGCTGCCGTGGGTCAACCGCCGGGTCCGGCGGTGGGAGCCGGAGCCGCTGCGCTGGATGGGGGTGCAGGGGATGTACAAGCTGCTGGAAGCCGCCGACCGGCAAGAGGCCAAGGGCGGCGGAGAATCGAAGCTGGCCGCGCTTGGGTACAAGCTGACCGGGCGCTGAGACGCCCGGTCAAGCAAGGTATCAGAACGGCATCTTGAAATCTGCCGGCAGGCCGAGACCTTCGGTGATCTTGCCCATTTCCTGCTGGCTGCGCTCAGAGGCCTTGATCTGGGCGTCCTTGATCGCGGCAAGGATCAGGTCCTCGACCACTTCTTTCTCGTTCGGGTCGAAGATCGACGGGTCGATGTCCAGCGCCGTCAGTTCGCCCTTGGCCGTCGCAGTCGCCTTCACAAGGCCCGCACCGGATTCACCGGTCACGGTGATGGTGTCGAGAGCGTTCTGCATCTCGGCCATCTTCTCCTGCATTTCCTTGGCCTTCTTCATCATCCCGGCCATGTCGCCGAGCTGGCCCAATCCCTTGAACATTGCGTCGCTCCTTTGTCCGGGGTGTCAGTGGGTTAGATACGGGCGGTGGTCCAAGGTGACAAGGGCAGAGGCGGCAAACCGCTGGCACGGGGCGATAGTTCGGGGGGCGAAAGGGCGGGTCGGCGCTGCCCGGCGTTGCCGCCGGGCGGGACCTATGACCGGTGTCCCGACAGGGGGCCTAAAGCTGGATCTGCAGCGCCGGTGCCGGTAGGGGCGGCCTCAGTCGTCCTCGAACGGGTCCCATTCGTCCTCGACCTCGGGCAGGGCCTCTGCCTCGGCCTCTGCGGCGATCTCTTCCGGCGACCGGATGTCGGTGATCTTGGCCTCGGGGAAGGCGGCGAAGACGGCCTGCACCAGCGGATGCTGCTTTGCCTCGTCTTCCAGCGCGCGGCGGTCGGCGTCGCGGTCCTCGGCAATCGTGGTGCCGCCGCCCTCGTTCACGACGGTGACGGCCCAGCGGACGCCGGTCCATGTCTGCAGCCGCGCGCCAAGGCGGGCCGCCAGGTCTGCGGGGGCGGCGTCGGTCGGGACGAACTCGATCCGGCCGGGCTGATAGCGGGCAAGGCGAAGGGTCGTTTCCACCTCGACCAGCAGCTTCACGTCGCGATTTGCGCGGATCAGGTCGACCACGTGGTCGAACCGGGCGAACCGTGCGAGCGCCTGCGCCGGATCATGCGCCAGCGCGGTGGCCGCGCCGCCCGCACCGCCCCCGGCCCGCATCCGGGTCGCGTGGCCCGAAACTGCCTGCGCCCCGGCACTGCCGCCGGGCGCGTCGTGGCCGCCACCGCCACCGGGTGGGCCCGAAGGCGGCGGGGGCGTGTCTTGCAGCTTGCGCAGCAGATCCTCGGGCGGCGGCAGGTCGGCGACATGGGTCAGGCGGATCACGGCCATCTCGGCGGCCATCATGCCATTCGGGGCCTGCGCGACCTCGTCCAATGCCTTCAGCAGCATCTGCCACATGCGGGTCAGCACCCGCATCGGCAGCCGTTCGGCCATGTCCAGCCCGCGCGCGCGTTCGTCGGGGCCGATGGTCGGGTCTTCGGCGGCGTCGGGGGTGATCTTGATGACGCTGACCCAGTGCGTGATCTCTGCAAGGTCACGCAGCACCGCCAGCGGGTCGGCCCCATCGGCATACTGCGCCGCCAGTTCCGACAGCGCGCCCGCCGCGTCGCCCGACATGATCATGTCGAACAGGTCCAGCACCCGGCCCCGGTCGGCCAGCCCCAGCATCGCGCGCACCTGATCGGCGGTGGTTTCTCCCGCGCCGTGGCTCAGGGCCTGATCCAGAAGCGAGGTCGCGTCGCGGGCCGACCCTTCGGCGGCGCGGGTAATCAGCGCCAGCGCCTCGTCCGAGATCTCGCCGCCCTCGGACCCGGCGATCTTGCGCAGCAGGTCCATCATCACCTCTGGCTCGATCCGGCGCAGGTCGAACCGCTGACAGCGCGACAGCACCGTCACCGGCACCTTGCGGATCTCGGTGGTGGCAAAGATGAACTTCACATGGGCGGGCGGTTCTTCCAGCGTCTTTAGCAGCGCGTTGAACGCGCTGGTGGACAGCATGTGAACCTCGTCGATGATGTAGATCTTGTAGCGCGCGCTGGCCGCCCGGTAATGCACGCTGTCGATGATCTCGCGGATGTCGCCCACGCCGGTGTTCGACGCGGCGTCCATCTCCATCACGTCGACATGGCGGCCTTCCATGATCGCCTTGCAGTGTTCGCACACGCCACAAGGTTCGGTCGTGGGGCCGCCGGTGCCGTCGGGGCCGATGCAGTTCATCCCCTTGGCGATGATCCGCGCGGTGGTGGTTTTACCCGTCCCCCGGATGCCGGTCATGATGAAGGCCTGCGCGATGCGATCCGCCTTGAACGCATTGCGCAGGGTGCGAACCATCGCGTCCTGACCCACGAGATCCGCGAAGGTCTCGGGGCGGTACTTGCGGGCAAGAACCTGATAGGCGGCGGGGGCGGTATCTTGGGGCATAGGGGTTCCGGCTGAATCGGGCACGGGCCGAGCCTAAAGGAAGCGGCGGGCGGCCCCAAGCCCGGATAGCGCCTGCTTGCCCGAACGGCAGACCGCGGTTAGAATTTGGATGCCGTGCAGGGGCGGCATCCGGATCCGCGGAAAGCTGTGACAGCACCCCTTAGACGAAGACCGACCCATTTTCGGTTGAACTCGTGCCCGGCAGGCGGATCGGCGGGCGGACAGAGGGATACCGATGACCCATCATCCGGACAAGTTAAGGCGCGTGGCAAAGGGGCTGCGCAAGGCGTTCGAGGCAGGCGACCCCGCCGCCATAGCCCGCGTGCGTGCGGTGCTGCCCAAGGCCCAGACCCTGCGCCACACCGACGCGCTGCATGTCATCGCGCGGGAAGAGGGATTTGCCAGCTGGCCGCGCCTGAAATTCGCGGCAGAGGCGCTGAACATGGACCGCGCGGCCAAGGCGGCGCGGCTGGATACGGCGCTTTATTTCGGGCAGCACTGGGTGGTTCAGATGCTGCTGGCCGATGTGCCGGACCTTGGGCGCGACGACCTCGGGCTGGCCTGCGCGCTGTACGACATCGACCAAGTTCATGCCGTGCTGGCGCGCGACCGGACGGCCGCCGAGCGCCCGGTACGCGGGCGGCGACCTATCCTGCACCTTGCGTTCTCGCAGCATCTGCACGGCGGCGGCGACCCGGACGCCATGCTTCTGGTGGCGGATGCGCTGCTGGCGGCTGGCGCCGACGTGAACGATAGCTATGCCTACCAAGGCGATCCGGCGTCGCCGCTGTCGGCCCTGTACGGTGCTGTCGGGCACGCGGACAACATGGCGCTGGCCCAGTGGCTTCTGACCCACGGCGCGGACCCGAACGACAACGAGTCGCTGTACCATTCCACCGAGCTTGGCCATCGCGACGGCCTGCGGTTGCTGCTGGCGCATGGCGCGCGGCCCGAAGGCACCAACGCGCTGCCCCGCGCATTGGACTTCAACGACCACGAGGCGGTGCGCCTGCTTCTTGGCGCCGGGGCGGACCCGAACGAGGGGATCGTTCAGCATCCATCGGGAGAGCCGCCTTTTGTCATCCCCGCGCTGCACCAAGCCGCGCGCCGCATGTGCGACGCCACGATGGCGGGGCTTCTGCTGGACGCCGGGGCCGACCCGTCTGCGCAATACCGCGGCGTGACGCCCTATGCCTTGGCGCGTGTTTTCGGCAACGGCGCGGTGGCTGACCGAATCGCTGCGGCGGGCGGAGACACCCGCCTGACCCCGGACGAGACGCTTTTGGCCGCAGCGGCCGAGGATCGGCTGCCCCCCGGCGCCCGGTTGGCCGAAGATGGCCTGCCCGATGTCTACCGCGTTCTCCCGCGCGAGCTGCTGCACCTGCCGGGAAAATTTCCTCATATCCAGAGGCTGATAGAACTTGGCCTCGATCCCGACCTGACCGACCAGATGGGGCTGCCGCCGGTCCAGATCGCTGGCTGGGAGGGGCTTCCCGAACAGCTTTCGTTTTTTCTCTCGCTTCAGCCAAATCTTAAGCATATCAATGAGTACGGGGGTGATCTGCTGTCCACGGTCATCCACGGGTCCGAAAACTGTCCGGCCCGGAACGACCCATCCGAACATAGGGATCACGTCGCCTGCGCGCGGCTTGCCCTTGATGCGGGTGTGCCGCTTCCGAGACGCGTGATCGACTTCGCGGGCGATGAGGGTATGGCGGCGTTTCTTGCCGACTGGGCCCAAGCGCATCCCGAACAGGTGACGGATCCGACGCCCTAGCCGGGTGCCGTGGTTGTGGGGAGGTTGGCCACAATGACTGCCGAAGCGACGCGGGAATCCTGGGCCTGGGTGAAGGTCCTGCTGGCGGCATGGCTTGTCGCCTGGTCGGGGTCGTTCACCGCGCTCTGGATCGAACCGACCGAGGAACTGGGCCTGTCCGGCAACTGGAACCGGTTGCGTGTCCTGATGCTTTGGCAGGCGGTGGCAACCGTGCTTGCGATGCTGTGCGCGCTTCAGGCCCCGCTTTTGCCTCGCGGATCGCGGCGGCGTCGGGCGGCCTATTTCCCGCTTGGCGTCCTGGTCATCACCGTCGCGGTCGCTAGCCTTATGGCGCTGTGGGTCGGACTGTCCTGAAAGAAACGCAGGCCGCAAGCGCGAACGGCGCCCCAAGGGGCGCCGTCGTAGGGTGAGAGGCTGATCACGACCCAAGCGGGTCTCGTTACGGCTGCTTCCTTCCGGACCTGACCGGGTTGGCGAGGCGCCTGCCCGCGCCAACCTCTCAAGCCGTCATCTAGGCGATCCGGCGACCGGTTTCAAGTCATGTGTCGCACGCCTTGCCCGTCCCCGGATGCGCGGGGACGGGGCGGGCGCTTGTGCCGGGCCTACAGCGTGATGCGGTAGCGGGCGAAGCCATCCGGGCCGTCCCCCGCCGCTTCGATCTCCATGCCTGAGACCGTATCGACATAGGATTCTGCCGCCGGACCGGTGTCGAACAGCACCGTCGCGCCGTCCAATGGGGCAAACGTCCAGTTCGCGTCCGCCGACGGGTTGATGGTGCCTTGATCAACGATATAGCGCACGATGACGTCGCGGTTGGTGTCCGGCCCCTCGAAGATGATCGTCGAGCCGTCCGCGCCCGGGAAACTGCCGCCGCCCGAGGCGCGGTAGTTGTTCGTCGCGATCACGAACTCTTGCGCCGGATCCACGGGCGCGCCGTCGAACATCAGGTTCACGATGCGGTTGGTGTCCGGGTTGATGACCTCTCCCTCGCGGTCGTATTTCATCGGCTGCGACAGGTCGATCTGGTAGGTCACGCCGTCGATCACGTCGAAGTTGTAGCTGGGGAAATCCGGGTTCAGCAGCACCGCGTCCGTCGCGCCAGCCTCGACCTGATTGAACATCCCGGCCGAGCGTTCCAGCCAGTCCTTCACCTGCGCGCCGGTGATCTTCACCGCACGAATGGTGTTCGGATACAGGTACAGGTCCGCGACGTTCTTGATCGCCACGTCGCCTGCCGGCACATCGGTGTAATAGTCCGGCCCGCCACGGCCCCCGGCCTTGAACGGCGCGGCGGCGGACAGGATCGGCAGGCCCTCGTACTCGGTGCCCTGCATCATCTGTTCGATGTACCAAAGCTGCGCCTGGCTCACGATCTGCACGGACGGGTCGTCCGCCACCAGCGCAAAGTAAGAATGCAACGGCGCCGAGGTCTTGCCGACCGCGCGGCGGACATAGGCCAGCGTCTCTTCGTGTTCCTGCTGAACCGACGCCTCGACCTCCGGGTCGCTTTCGACCAGCGCGGTGACCGACCGGTCCTCGTTCCGCTTCGAGATCGGCCGCGCCGAGGTTTCGGAACTGACGACGCGCCACTGGTTGCCGTCCATCTCCAGCATCAGGTCGATCAGCCCAAGGTGCGAGCCCCAGAAACCGCCCATCGTCGCGGGCTTGCCGTGGATCGTCCCGGCGGCAACATCGACCGCGGCGAATTCGTCGTAGTCCGGGCTTGGGAAGACAAGGTGGCTGTGCCCGGTCATCACGGCGTCGATCCCGTCGACGGCGGCCAGCGGCACGCTGGCGTTTTCCATCCCTTCGGTATGGTTGGCCGACCCGATGCCCGAGTGCGACAGCGCGAGGATGATGTCGGCGCCAGCCTCGACCATCTCGGGAACCCAAGCCTGCGCGGTGGTGACGATGTCGCGCACCTGCACGTTGCCTTCAAGGTGCTTGCGGTCCCAGTTCATGATCTGCGGCGGGGTGAAGCCGATGACGCCCACCTTGATCTGGTGCGTGTTCCCGGCGCCGTCGGTGACGGTCTTGTCGAGGATCGCGTAAGGCTTGAACAGGGTCTTGTCGTCCCGCGGCCCGGCGCCCTGTTCCAGCGCGACGTTCGACAGCACGACGGGGAAGTCTGCGCCCGCCATCGACTTCATCAAAAAGTCGAGGCCGTAGTTGAATTCGTGGTTGCCGATGGTCGTCGCGTCATAGCCCAGCGTGTTCATCGCCTTGATGATCGGGTGCATGTCGCCGTCGCTCATCCCGCGTTCATAGGCGATGTAGTCGCCCATCGGGTTGCCTTGGATCAGGTCGCCGTTGTCCAGCAGCATCGCGTTCGTCGCCTCGGCGCGGATCTCGTCGACGATGGACGCGGTGCGCGACAGGCCCAGCGTGTCGACGGGGCGGTCGGCGTAATAGTCGTAGGGGAAGACGTGAACGTGAAGGTCCGTCGTCTCCATCAGGCGAAGGTGGACCTGGTTCGCGGCGGCACGGGCGGAATACGGATGCAGCGCGATCAACGAGGCGCCGGCGGCGGTGCCGGCAAGGAACGCCCGGCGGTTGAGTGCGATGGAATGCTTTTGGGTCATGACGATTCTCCGTGGACGATGACGCCAAGCCTATAGCGGCCGCGTGTGACGCCAAAGCGATGGAATAGTCCGTGGCGTGTTCGTGCCGATCCGGGCGTCGATTGCCTCTGGCCCGCGTGCGTGCCAACAAAGGGCGGACAGATAAGGGGCAGGTGCGGTGCGGATCGCGGAAACGGTGACTTTCGGAGGCTCGGCGCTGAACCGGGCGGCAGAGCTGCGCGGCGACAGCGCGGGCATGGCGGCGCGGATGGCCGACCCCGAGGCAGGGTTCTTGCCGATCTGGCGCGGCAAACCGCTGTTCGACGGGCCGGAACAGGACGGGCTGGCATGGCTTCCGCCCGGGCATCCGGTGGTCGCGGGGGCCGAGGCGGTGTTCCTTGGGCTGGAGGACGATGCGCCGCGCTTCGCCTGCGACATATCGGACTGGGAACCGGCCGAGATCCCCGACACGCTGGGTGCCTTCCTAGACCCGTCGCAGCAGCGGCATCCCGACCTGCCGGGGCAAGAGGTGTTCGCCGAACTGCGCGCCGCGATGACCCGCCTGACACCGCGTGACGCGGAATTGGCCGCGACCGCGAAGGCGATCACCGGCTGGCACGAAAGCCACGGCTTTTGCGCCCGTTGCGGTCAGCCCACCGATATCGCGATGAGCGGTTGGCAGCGCGACTGCCCGGCCTGCGGCACGCACCATTTCCCGCGCACTGATCCGGTCGTGATCATGCTGATCACGCAGGGCAACAAGGTGCTGATGGGCCGCAGCCCCCACTGGCCCGAAGGTATGTATTCGCTTCTCGCCGGCTTCGTCGAACCCGGCGAGACGATCGAAGCCGCCGTGCGCCGCGAGGTCATGGAAGAGGCCGGGGTGCGCGTGGGCGAGGTCGGTTATCTGGCATCCCAGCCGTGGCCGTTTCCGTCGTCGTTGATGTTCGGATGCCGGGGCGAGGCGCTGAGCGAAGAGATCACCGTCGATCCCGTCGAGATCGCCGATGCGATCTGGGTCAGCCGGGAAGAGATGATGGATGTCTTCGCCGGAAACAGCCAGCGGTTGAAACCGGCGCGGGAGGGCGCGATCGCGCATTTCCTGATTTGGAACTGGCTGGCGGACAGGCTAGACTAGGCGCCGGGGCAGGGCGGTCAAACAGGCGGAACGCATGAAGTTTTCCACGCGCGAGGATATCGAAGCGCCGATCGAGCATGTCTGGGCATCGGTCACTCGCTTCCAGCGGTTCGAACGGCAGTTGTTGCGTCGCGGTGCCGAGGTTGTGCGATCCGATGCCGCCGGGCAGCCCGGGCCGGGCACCGAGTGGACCGTGACGTTCGAATACCGCGGCAAGCCGCGCACGGTCGAGGCGAAGGTGACAGAGTTCGACCGGCCGCACGCGATGAGGCTGTCCAGCCATTCCGGCGGTGTCGAGGGGCTGGTGTCCATCGACCTGGTTGCCCTGTCGCCGCGCCGCACCCGGCTTCAGGTCGGCGTGGAGCTGACCGCGACGAACCTGTCCGCGCGCCTGCTGTTGCAGTCGCTGAAATTCGCCAAAAGCAATCTGAACAAGCGGTTCACAGACCGGATCTACGAATTCGCACAGGACGTCGAAAGCGACTACGTGAACGCGGTCTGATCGGTGGCGCCCCCGCTTTCGCGGAGGCGCGGGGTATTGGGTCGCCCGTGTCTTAGGCGTCGGGCGGGATCACGCCTTTACGCAGCATGAAGCAGCCGTAGAACCGGCGCTCGCCGGTCTGGATCACCGCGTAGGCCTCTTTCGCAAGGTCGTAGAACGCGAACCGTTCGATGCCGATCATCTTGCGCGGCTCGCCCTCGGCGGCGTCGATGACCGACTGCACCTCGGCTTGAACCGGCGCGATTTCGTCCGGGGCGTCGACGATCTCCATCCGGCCCGCGAAGTCGGGCACGAAGGTGTCCAGCGGCAGCACGGACAGCACCGCCTCGGCGGCTTGGGCCGAGGTCAGGTTATCCATCCGCAGCAGATCGCCATAGACCGTCTGCCGGGCAATGCTGTCGGCGGGAAAGTTGGTGTCGGACAGAATCAGATAGTCGCCGTGGCCCATTGCGCGCAACGCGTAGAGCACCTCTGCGTTGAGGCGCGGGTCGATGCCTTTGAGCATGGTCTTCCTCCGGAAGTCTTGGGGCGGCGTCAGGCCAGACGCGCGCCCGTGGATTTGTCGAACAGATGAATCGCCGCGGGGTCGGCGGCAAGGGTGATCGTGTCCCCGACACGATAATTGCCACGCTCGCGCAGGACGGATGTCACCTCGGACTTGCCGGACCGGATCACAAGATGCGTCTCGGCGCCGGTGGGTTCGACAACTGCGACCTCTCCGGGCAGACCTTCGCCGGCGGGCGACAGGGCCTCGGGGCGGATGCCCAGCGTCACCTCGCGGCCGTCCTCGCAATGGGCGTTCCCCGCGACGCGCAGCTGGGTGGCGCCGGTATCGGCAAGGATCATGCCGTCGCGCTGGCGCAGCACGGCGGGCAGCATGTTCATCGACGGCGAGCCGATGAAACTGGCCACGAAGGTATTCGCAGGCGTGTCGTACAGTTCCAGCGGGGTGCCGATCTGTTCGATATGACCGCCCTGCATCACGACGATCCTGTCGGCCATCGTCATCGCCTCGATCTGGTCGTGGGTGACATAGACCGTCGTGGTCTGCAGCCGCTGATGCAGTTCGCGGATCTCGGTCCGCATCTGCACCCGCAGCTTGGCGTCGAGGTTCGACAGCGGTTCGTCGAACAGGAAGACCTGCGGATCGCGCACGATGGCGCGCCCCATCGCCACCCGCTGCCGCTGGCCACCCGACAGGGCGCGGGGATAGCGGTTCAGGTATTCGGTCAGCCCGAGAATCTCGGCCGCGCGGCGAACGCGGTCTTGGATCTCGTCCTTGGGCATCCCGGCCATCTTCAACGAGAACGCCATGTTCGCGCCGACGGTCTTGTGCGGGTAAAGCGCGTAGTTCTGGAACACCATCGCGATGTCGCGCTTGGACGGCGGCAGGTTGTTCACCACGCGGTCGCCGATGGAAATCGAGCCCGAGGTGATACCCTCGAGCCCCGCGATCATTCTCAGCAGCGTGGACTTGCCGCAGCCCGACGGCCCGACAAGCACGACGAACTCGCCATCGGATATGTCAAATTCCACACCGTGAATGACCTCCAGAGAACCGTAGTTCTTGCGAAGATCGCGGATCCGTACCTCGGCCATGCGCTTGAAATCCTCCCTTGCCCCCTCCGGGCTTGGGCAGGTTAAGCGAAGGGACAAGCGGCTGTCCATCGCCGAAATTTTAAGCCCGAAGCAAGCTTGACAGGTCACGAAGCCGCGCCGCACAGTTGGCCGCGTGCGGCTTTGCGTCGCTGCCGGCAACGGGAGAGGAGGCCCGACCCGGCGACAAGACAGGGAGGATGTCTTAATGAGAAAAGAAGTTTACAACTATTTGCAGCGTACCGGCCGGATGAAGCGCCGGGATGTGCTGAAGGGTATGGCGGGCGCGGGTTCTGTTGCCGCGTTCTCCGGCGTGTTCACCGGGGCAAGCGTGCGGCCGGTCTGGGCGCAGGACAGCGCCGCTTTGCGGGCCGAGATCCTGAAGATCCCCGGCGTCGGCATGGGCAGCCCGACCGACTCTGACTGGCAGAAGGTCGGCGAGCTTTGCCTTGGCCCGATCAAAGAGGTCGTCTCGGAAGGCGAATTCGCCGGCGTCGAGCTGACCTTCATGGGCCTTAACAACCAGAACCTGCACAACTTCCTGTTCCGCGGGTTCCTGAAGCCGTGGGAGGCCTACACAGGCGCCAAGATCAATTGGATCGACCTTGCACAGGCCGACTACAACGCGCGCCTGCAGCAATCCATCGCCACCGGCACGGTCGATTTTGACATCGTCGAGATGGGCGCGCCGTTCGAAGGCGACGTTCTGGGTCGCGGCATGGCGTCCGAGATGCCCCAGTGGGTCGCCGACATCATCGACATGGATGACTACGTCGACTACCTGAAGGCGCCCGTCGGCACATGGGATGGCAAGACCTACCGCGTGTCGATCGACGGCGACTGCCACACCTTCGCCTACCGCAAGGACTACTTCGGCGAAGGCTCGTTGGCCGGCCGCGAGGTTCCGACGACGTGGCAAGAGATCAACGAGGTCTCGAAGATGCTGGCCGGACAGTCCGACCCGCTGACCGGGCTGGACGCGCATGGCTACCTTGACCCGCTGAAGGGCTGGGGCGGCTTCGGCTTCTACTTCCTCGAAAATCGCGCCGCGCCCTATGTGAAGCATCCGGACGATCCGGCATGGCTGTTCGATCCGGACACCATGAAGCCGCGCGTCAACAACCCGGGCTGGGTGCAGGCGATCCAGGACGTGATGGACCTGATCGCCACCGACGGCGCCTATCCGCCGGACCAGATCAACGCCGACCCCGGCACGACCGCGTTCCAGCAGTTCCTTGCCGGCACCGGCTCGATGCTGACGTGGTGGGGCGACGTGGGTTCCAGCGCGCGGACGTCCGACACCTCGGTCGTGGGCGACGTCGTCGGCTTCGACATCAACCCCGCCTCGGACCGCCGCTACAACGCGGCCTCGGGCGCATGGGAAGACACCAGGAACGAGGCGCCGAACATGGCCTACCTCGGGTGGGGCGTCTACGTCATGGCGACCGTCGAGGGCGACGAGAAGAAGAAGAAAGCCGCATGGTCGGCCGCCGCGCACCTTGGCGGCAAGGACCTGTCGCTGTGGGCCTCGGCCTATCCTTCGGGCTTCCAGCCCTACCGCAACTCGCACTTCCAGTACGACGAGTGGGAAGCCGCCGGGTACGACCGCGACTATATCGAGGATTACCTCGGGTCGAACCTGGACAGCTACAACCACCCGAACGCGGCGCTGGAACCCCGTATTCCGGGTATCTTCCAATACTACTCGGTCGCCGAGGACGAACTGGCGAAAGGCTTCGCCGGCCAGTACGGCAGCGCGCAAGAGACCGCGGATGCCATCGCCGCCGCGTGGGAGAACATCACCGACCAGATCGGCCGCGAGCAGCAGATCGAGCTGTACAAGGCCTCGCTGGGGATGTGACCTGACCGGTCCGACAACACTTTGGGGCGCGGCGGCAAACGTCGCGCCCCGATACGGCAAAGGGGACGCGGGCGAAGACCCGCGATACGGGGGAGACGGGCATGTCAGCCGAAGAAGGTGACCTGCTTCACGTCGTGACGGACGACAATATCGGGCCGGGCCGGAAACGGCTTGGGCATTTGCTGATCTGGGGCTCGTTCGGGCTGTTGGTCGCGGTCTTCGCGGTGCTGTCACTGGCGCAGGCCGGACGGATCGGACTGGAATTCGGAAACTGGCGCCCGGCGCTGTACGCCGCGCTGTTCTGGGGCATCTGCCTTGGCATCGCGCAGGTGGTGCTGCACGGCGAACAGGGCAAGCGGACGCTATTTATCCTGCCCGCCGCGCTGTTCGTGATCGCGATGGTGATCTTCCCGCTGATCTTCGCGCTGGGCATCGCGTTTTCCAACTGGAACCTGTCCTCGCTGGAGGGACGAAGCTTCAACGGCTTCGACAACGTGGTGCAGATGTGGAACGACCCGTTCTACTGGAACGCGCTGACGAACATGGTCTGGTACACGCTGGCGATCATCGTGGAATACGTGATCGCCCTTGGCCTTGCGCTGATCCTTGCCAGCGAGATCAAGGCGCGCAAATTCTTCCGCGTCGCGTTCCTGCTGCCGCTGATGCTGTCGCCCGTGGCGGTGTCGTGGATGATCGGCAAGTCGATGCTAGAGGGCCGCTTTGGCCCCATCGCGCGGCTGGCGCGGTGGTTGGGCTGGGACCGGCCCGCGTTCTTCTCGGACCCGGAAATCGCGCGGGCGATGATCATGATCATGGACGCGTGGACCTTCATCCCGTTCATGATGATCATGCTACTGGCCGGGCTTCAGGCGATCCCGCGCGACGTGCAGGAAGCGGCGCGAGTCGACGGCGCGTCCGGCTGGCGCGGCTTTTGGGAGGTGACCTTCCCGCTGATGCTGCCGGTGTCGATCACGGCGATCCTGATCCGCATCATCTTCAAGCTGAAGCTGGCGGATATCATCATCAACGTCACCTCCGGCGGGCCGGGCGGCGCGACGGACAGCGTGACCAGCTTCATTTTCCGCGAATACCGTGACCGGTCGAACGTGGGATACGGCACACTGCTGGCGATCGTGTACCTCGTGCTGATCGTGATCTCGATCACGATCTTCATGAAGCTCGTCGATCGCTGGATGAACCCGAGGTACTGACCATGACCGATGCAACGCGGTCCTCGGACCAGATCTTTCACGACAGCGAACACGACACCGCCGGACGGGCGAAGTGGTTTGCCGGACGGGTGGCGATCTATGGCATCCTGATCCTGTGGACCATCGTCTGCCTGTTCCCGATCTACTGGACGCTGACGACCTCGTTCAAGCTGGCACCGAACGTGATGCAGGGCCACCTGATCCCCTTCGTGGACTACCAGCCCAGCTGGAAGGGCTTCGAAAGCCTTGGGTTGTCGCCGCGCCTGATCGGCGAGGAATCGACGGTGCGCGAGGAATTCCTGAAACGCTTTGCCAACTCGGTGATCACGGCGGGCTCGGCCTCGCTTCTGGCGGTGATCCTGGGGTCGATGACGGCCTATGGCCTGTCGCGGTTCCGCTATCGCTTTGGCTTCATGCGCAATCCCGACATCTCGTTCTTCTTCCTGTCGCAGTTGATCCTGCCGCCGGTGGTGCTCGCCCTGCCGTTCCTTGTGCTCTACAAAGAACTCGATTTCCTCGACACCCGGATCGGCCTGATCCTGCTGTACACGCTGACGGTGCTGCCCATCGTCATCTGGATCATGCGCGACCAGTTCCAGTCGATCCCGGTCGAGCTGGAAGAAGCCGCGCTGGTCGACGGCTTGTCGATCTGGGGCGCGTTCCTGACCATCGTCCTGCCGATCGCGCTGCCGGGCATGGTGGCGGCATTTATCCTGTCGCTCGTGCTGACGTGGAACGAGTACTTCTTCGCGGCGCTGCTGACGTCGACGGACGCCAAGACCCTGCCGGTGATGGTGGCGTCGCAGACCGGGTCGCAGGGCATCAACTGGTGGGCGATGGCGGCGCTGTCCACGGCGGCGATCCTGCCGCTGATCGTGATCGGCGTCGTGCTGGAACGCTACATCATCAAGGGAATGGCCGCTGGCGCGGTGAAGTAGAAGAGTGTGCTTTGCCCCGTCGCACCGGAGGTGCGCAAGAAAAAGGTTGAGGGGCTTTGCCCCGTCGCACCAGAGGTGCGCTAGAAAAAGGTTGAGGGGCTTTGCCCCTCTACGCCTGCGGCGCATTCACCCCAGGATATTTACAGACAGAAGAAGCCCGGATGCGCGCCTAGTGGGCGGCCATCGACACGGTGTCGACGATGGACCGGCCGCCGTCCACGGTGAGGATCTGGCCGGTCATGAAACCCGAGCCATCCGAGGCGAGGAAGCGCGTCGCTTCGGCCAGTTCGGTTGCGCTTGCGATCCGGGCCAGCGGCGTGTTGCGGATGATGTCGTCGCGACAGCCTTCCTTGATCTTCAGCGTGTCCTTCAGGCTGGCGCTCATCACGCTGCCGAAGGCCACCGCGTTGACGCGGATGTTGTGCGGCGCAAGCGCCACCGCCATCGCGCGCGTCATCTGGTCCAGCGCGGCGCAGCTGATCGAATAGCCCAGCAGGTCGGGGTGGGTGCGGCGCGCGGCGATGGAACTGAGGTTCACGATCGAGCCTTGGCATGGCTTGTCCTCTTCCTCGGCCTGCTTGATCATCCGTTTCGCGACAAGCTGGGTCAGCCGAAGCGAGGTCATCAGGTTCTGCTGAAGCAGTTCCTCGACGCTGTCTTCCTCGGGGCACAGCGCCTCGGAATAGGCGACCTGCCGGCT
Organism: Maritimibacter sp.; assembly: GCA_002701395.1. Lineage (GTDB taxonomy): Bacteria > Pseudomonadota > Alphaproteobacteria > Rhodobacterales > Rhodobacteraceae > Psychromarinibacter > Psychromarinibacter halotolerans. The sequence goes on from NZVC01000030.1 coordinate 63,177, forward strand.
GGCGTTGACGAGGATGTCGACCGTGTCGAAGGCGTCGATGGTCGCCGACAGAAGGTTGGCGATCGACAGCTTCTCGCGCAGGTCGCCAGCGAAGTAGCGGGCGCGGGAGTCGTCCTTGGACGCCTCTTCGCCGATCTCGCGCACAAGGCCCTCTTCGTCCATGTCGGCGAAGACCACGTTGGCGTCCATTTCAAGGAAATGCCGCGCGATCGCAAGGCCGACACCATTGGCGGCGCCTGTCACGATGGCAGTCTTGCCTGCGATGGAGAAAGACATGAATGCGTGTCCTGATTCCTGTGGGGCAGCCTAGCGGCGGTTCCCGCTATCGGGAAGCGCCCTTTGCGGCAATGGGTTTCGCGGCGCAGAGGATCTTGAAACGGTCGGTTCCGGCCAGTTCCTCGACCTCGCGAAAGCGCGCGCGGGCCTCTGTTTCGTAGGGCAGGTGGCGGTTGGCCACCAGCCACAGGCGGCCCGAGGGTTTCAGCATCGCAGCCGCCGCCGCGATGAAGCCACGGCCAAGCGCCGGATCGGCGGCGCGGCTGGTGTGGAACGGCGGGTTCGACACGACGGCATCCACCGCAGCATCCGGGCGCCATGTCAGCGCATCGGCCCAGTGGAAGCGGGCGCGCGGGTCGGTCACGTTGCGCCGCGCACAGTCCAGCGCGGCGTGTTCGGCTTCGACAAGGTGCAGCTCTTCCACGCCGGTGCGTTTCAGCACCTCGGCGGCGAGGTACCCCCAGCCGGCGCCAAGATCCACGACCCGCTTCGGCAGCGACGGCGGCAGCACGTCGGCCAGCGCGGCAGAGCCCGCATCGATCCCGTCGGCCGAGAACACGCCCGGCGCCGTCACGAAGCCGCCGATGTCCTGCCCCGCCGCCGGTGCGGCCCAAGCCGAGAAGTCGCCGGTCGCGGTGAAGATCTTGCCATGCGCCTTCGAGATCACCTCGCCCACGCTGCCCGCCTTGCGGCAGTCGCGCAGCAGGCTTTCGACGCCGTCTTCCTTCTGGCCGTCGATGATCACGGTGCCGCCGGTCAGCGCCGTCGCCTGCGCCACCAGCGCACGCGCCTCGGCCTTGGCGCGGGGGATGCAGACCAGCGCGGCGGCAAAGTCGCCCTCGGGCGCGATGGCGGTGTCGTAGCCTTGGGTCGCGAAAGCATCGTGGTCGGGGCGGAAGCCCTGAATGACCTGCACGCGGTCTTTCGGCAGCGGCGTAAGGTCGGTCCCCGCGCGTGGGCGAAACACCGCGATGCGTCCGGCATCGGGCAGCTGGCACGCGCCGTTCTCAAGCGCGGTGGTCAGTCGTGTCGAAGACATGGGGTGCGGGCCCGGGGCCCTATTCCTTTTCCATCGTGCACTGCAGCGGGTGCTGGTGCCGGCGGGCGAAGTCCATGACCTGCCCGACCTTGGTCTCTGCAATCTCGAAGCTGAACACGCCGACGACGGCCAAGCCTTTCTTGTGGACGGTCAGCATCAGTTCGAACGCCTGCGCGTGGTTCATGCCGAAGAAGCGTTCCAGCACGTGCACCACGAATTCCATGGGCGTGAAGTCGTCGTTCAGAAGCATGACCTTGTAAAGCGGCGGGCGTTTCGTTTTCGCACGCGTTTCCACAACGACGCCGGTATCGCCGTCGTCGCCGTCCTTCTTCGTCATGATCTCGGGCCGATGCATCCCGTGCAAATTCTCCGCAGAACGTCCTGATTGCATGGTGCGACTATATAAGGTCACCTTTCGCTATGAAAAGGGGGGCTTTTGCCCCGGACGTCCGTATACAGGGTAAGTTTGACAGATGGCGGAAAAGTTAACGACAATCGCGTTCGATGCGGACGACACGCTGTGGCACAACGAGCAGTTCTTCCGCATCACGCAGGACCGATTCTTCCGGCTTCTGGCAGACCATGCCGACCCCGACCATCTGGACCAGCGGCTGCTGGAGGCAGAGCGGCGCAACGTCGGCCACTATGGGTTCGGCATCAAGGGCTTCATGCTGTCGATGATCGAGACCGCGATCGAAGTGACCGACAGCAAGGTGCCCGCCTCTGTGATCGCCGAACTCATCGCGGCCGGGCAAGAGATGCTGCGCCACCCGATCGAACTGTTGCCCCACGCGCGCGAGGCGGTCGAGGCCGCGGCCAGTCGCTATCGCGTTCTGCTGATCACCAAGGGCGACCTGCTGGATCAGGAACGCAAGCTGGCGCAGTCGGGCTTGGGAGAGCTGTTCGACGGGGTCGAGATCGTGTCGGACAAGACCGCGCCGGTTTATACGCGGATCTTCGATGGCAGGGCCGAGGGGGCGGCGCGGGCGATGATGGTCGGCAACTCGATGAAGTCCGACGTGCTGCCGGTGATCGAGGCGGGCGGCTGGGGCGTTTACGTGCCGCACGGCCAGACATGGGCGCTGGAACATGCCGACCCGCCCGAGGGCCACGGCCGGTTCCGCGAGATCCCCGATCTTGGTGCATTGATGCCACTATTGTTCGAATTTGAATAATCGGCGCGCCACATTTCCGCCACAAAGGAAACATCTAGCGGTCCGGCATGGCGCGCCCGCAACATCTCGGGCATCACTTGAAGGCGGATTTGAAAGACGTTGAAAATCTTCTGTTTTCGGAGTTCGCGGCCCATGCTACGCTGACCTCAACAATTCGACCGGGCGACAAATGATCCGGCGGAACGAGGCAGTATCAGGATCGGTGACGTGAGCGCGCACCTCAAGCACATGGCCCGCGTGGGCCTTCTTTTCGCTATAGTGGCAATCTACGCGCCCCTCGCGGCGGTGGCAGCCCCTTACGCAGCATACGTCATAGACGCCAGGACCGGAGAGGTGCTGCACTCGGACAACTCCGAGACGCGGCTTCACCCGGCGTCGCTGACCAAGATGATGACGCTGTACATCGTGTTTCAAGCTGTCGAGCACGGCGAGATCACGATGGACACAGAAGTGACCATCTCGAAATTCGCGGCGTCCGAGCCGCCGTCGAAGCTGGGTCTGCGCCCGGGGCAGCGGATCAAGCTGCGCTATCTGGTGCGGGCGGCGGCCATCAAGTCGGCCAACGACGCGGCGACCGCGCTGGGCGAGGCGATCTCGGGCTCCGAGGCGGCCTTCGCCGAGCGTATGAACCGGACCGCCAAGGCAATCGGGATGCGCGACACGACCTTCCGCAACGCCCACGGCCTGACCGACAACGCGCATTTGTCGACGGCGCGCGATATGGCGCTGCTGGGGCGGCACCTGTTCTACGACTATCCTGAATACTACAACCTGTTCAGCCGCATCACCACGGATGCCGGGCTGCGGGAAGTCGCAAACACCAACCGCCGCTTCCTGAACGCCTACACGGGCGCCGACGGGATCAAAACGGGCTATACCCGCGCCGCTGGCTTCAACCTTGTCGCCTCGGCGGAACGCGGCGGTGTGCGGATCATCGCGGCGGTGTTCGGCGGACGCTCGACCCCGTGGCGGAACGAGGAAATGGCCCGCCTTCTGGACCTTGGCTTCGCGAAGGCGCCGACGCGGGTGGCGGTGCGCCGCCCCGGAAAACCGGCCTATACGCCCGGCGCCGACCTTGGCCGCATCCGCTATGCCAAGCGCGACCCCGACCGCAGCCCGCTGCCGCGCCTGCGCCCCGGACCCGGAACCGAGGCGCTGCCGGAAGAACTGCTGGTCGCGATGGCCGAAACCATCGAGGAAACCGTCGTCGCGATCGAGGCGACGGCCCCCGCGGCCTCGACCCTTCCCGAGGGCGCGCGGACGCCGCCGCCGACCAAGCCCGGCGCCGTCAACGCGGCGGTTCCGGTGGGCGAACCGGCGCCGCTTCCGGTGCCGCGCCCGGTGTCGCTAACGGCGGAACTCGAAGCTGTAGACCCCGCCCCGGTGGTCGAAGCGGAACCCGTGGTCGTCGAACGCCTGTCGACCAGCGGCGATCGCCACTTCGGCATCAACGTGGGGCTTTACACCTCTCGCTATCAGGCAGAGCGCGTGCTGCTGCAGACCGCGCTGACCGAACTGGGCACGCTGGACGAGGCGTTGCGCAAGGTGAAGCAAAGCAACAAGGGCTTCGAAGCGAACTTCGTCGGCCTGACGGCGGAAGCTGCCGAGATGGCTTGCGAACGGCTGAAGGCCCGCAACATCGCCTGTACCACGATGGGACCGGCGTCCTAGGGTCTGCCACGCCAACAGCCGACAGCAGGGGGGCTCTGCCCCCCGCGCGCCATGCGCGCTCCCCCCGAGGTACTTTCAAAGAGAAGAAGCAGCAGCGGAAGCGTACTTCCCTTGCTTCTTCTGTCCTCAAATATCCTGGGGGAGGCGCCGAAGGCGACGGGGGCAAAGCCCCCAATCCTGGGGCGGTCCAGACGTCAGGCGACGGCGACGTCGTCCATATAGGCGGCGGCCATCAGTTCCCGGGTATAGTCGGTCTTCGGGTTTTCGAAGATTTCCTCGGCGGTTCCCGATTCCACGACGTCACCCTGCTTCATCACGAACACCCTGTGCGACAGGGCGCGGACCACGCGCAGGTCGTGGCTGATGAACAGGTAGGCCAGTCCGTGCTTTTCCTGCAGCCGTCGCAGCAGGTCCACGATCTGCACCTGCACCGTCATGTCGAGCGCCGAGGTGGGTTCGTCCAGCACCACCAGCCGGGGGCGAAGGACCATCGCGCGGGCGATGGCGATGCGCTGGCGCTGGCCGCCGGAAAATTCGTGCGGGTAGCGATCCATCAGCGCGGGGTCGAGGCCGACCTCTGTCATGATCTCGGCCACCAGTTCGCGCCGGGGGCGCGTGTCGTCGGAGCCGTGGATGCCAAGTCCTTCCGAGATGATCTGTTCCACCGTCATCCGGGGGCTGAGCGAACCGTAGGGGTCTTGGAACACGATCTGCATCTTCGAGCGAAGGTCGCGCATGGCCCCGCTGCGCAGGTCGTGGATCGGGCGCCCGTCGAAGACGATTTTCCCCTCGGACGAAATCAGTTTCATGATCGCCAGCGCCAGCGTCGTCTTGCCCGACCCGGATTCGCCCACGATGCCAAGCGTTTCGCCGGCGCGGACGCTGACCGAGGCGTCGTTGACCGCCTTCACGTGGCCCACGACACGGCGCAGCAGGCCGCGCTGGATCGGGAACCAGATCCGCAGGTGGTCCGTCTCGACCACGGTGGGGGAGTCTTCCGGCACCGGCAGCGGGTGGCCCGCTGCTTCGGCGCTGAGAAGCTTGATGGTGTAGGGATGCGTGGGATTGTCGAAGATCTCGGCCGTCGTGCCCTGTTCGACGATCTCGCCGTCCTTCATCACGCAGACCCGGTCCGCGAAGCGGCGAACGATGTTCAGGTCGTGGGTGATGAACAAAAGGCTCATGCCCTCGGACGCCTTCAGGTCGGCCAGCAGGTCAAGGATCTGGGCCTGGATCGTGACGTCCAGCGCGGTCGTCGGTTCGTCCGCGATCAGCAGGTCAGGGCCGTTGGCCAGCGCCATCGCGATCATCACCCGTTGCCGCTGCCCGCCGGACAGCTGGTGCGGGTAGTCCTTCAGCCGCGTCTCGGCGTCGCGGATGCCGACCTTGGTCAGCAGTTCGACGATACGGTCCTTGACCGCCGCGCCGCGCAGGCCCTGGTGCAGTTCGATCGACTCGCGCAGCTGCTTTTCCAGCGTGTGAAGCGGGTTCAGTGACGTCATCGGTTCCTGAAAGATGAACGAGATGTCGTTGCCACGGACCTGCTTCAGCTGATCGAACGTGGCGCCGACCATCTGCTGCCCCTTGTAAAGGACCGAACCGTCCACCTCTGCGCTGTCGGGCAGCAGGGAGACGGTGCTGAGCGCGGTGACCGACTTGCCAGAGCCGCTTTCGCCCACCAGCGCGACGGTTTCGCCCTTGCCGACGGTGAAGCTGTTGCCTTTCACCGCGTGCACCGTCGCGCCATCCTGGCGGAAGCGCACGTTCAGGTCGCGGACTTCAAGGATCGGCGTCATGCGAAGGTCTTTCTGGGGTCGAACGCGTCGCGGATGCCTTCGAAGACGAAGACGAGCAGCGACAGCATGATGGCGAAGGTGAAGAACGCCGTGAAGGCAAGCCAAGGGGCCTGAAGATTCTGCTTGGCCTGCAGTGTCAGTTCCCCCAGCGACGGCGCCGACGACGGCAGGCCGAAGCCGAGGAAGTCGAGCGAGGCGAGCGTGCCGATGGTGCCGGTGATGATGAACGGCAGCATGGTCAGCGTCGCGACCATCGCGTTGGGCAGCATGTGGCGGAACATGATGGTCCAGTTGCCGACACCCAGCGCACGGGCGGCGCGGACGTATTCGAAGTTGCGCGCGCGCAGGAATTCCGCCCGGACCACGCCCACCAGCGCGGGCCAGCCGAACAGCGCGGTCAGGAACACCAGCAGCCAGAAACTTCGCCCGAGGATCGCGAACATGATGATGATGATGTACAGCGACGGGGTCGATACCCAGATCTCAATCAGGCGCTGGAACACAAGATCCAGCCAGCCGCCGAAAAACCCCTGCACCGCGCCGGCGATGATGCCGATGACGCTGGCGACCGAGGTCACGATGATGGTGAACAGGATCGACAGCCGAAAGCCGTAGATCACCCGCGCCAGCACGTCGCGCGCGGTGTCGTCGGTGCCCAGCAGGTGGTCGCCATCGGGCGCGGACGGGGCGGTGCCCGAGATGTCGTTGATCGTGTTGTACGAATAGGGGATCGGCGGCCAAAGCATCCAGCCCTGTTCGATCGCCTCGCCGTCGACTGTGCCGGTCTCCGCCTGCTGGATTACGCCCTCGGGGTCGTCGAAACAGCTTTCCAGCCCGCCGGACACGATAAGGCATTGCACCTCGATGTCGGCATAGACCGCTTCGGTCGCGAAATCGCCGCCGAATTGGGTTTCCGGGTAGAACCGGAAGATCGGCATGTAGGTCTCGCCGCGATAGCCGACGAGGATCGGCTTGTCGTTCGCGATGAACTCGGCGAACAGCGACAGGCCGAACAGGACGGCGAAGATCACCGCGGACCAATAGGCGCGGCGGTTGCGCTTGAAGTTGCGCCAGCGGCGCTGGTTCAGCGGCGACAGCGTCATGCGGCGGCGGCGCGCGGGCGGGACCGGCGCGGGCGTCGGGGCCGGGTCGGCGCCGGGCACGGGTTCGGGCGGCATTTCAGCCTGGGGCGTCCTGTCCATGTCAGGCCTCCCGCTTTTCGAAGTCGATCCGCGGATCGACGAACACATACATCAGGTCCGAGATGATCCCGACCACCAGCGACATCAGGCCGAAGACGAACAGCGTTCCGAAGATCACCGGATAGTCGCGGGCGACCGCGGCCTCGAAGCCCAGCCGGCCAAGGCCGTCGAGCGAGAAGATCGTCTCGATGATGATCGAGCCAGAGAAGAACACCCCGATGAACACCGCCGGGAAACCGGCGATCACGATCAGCATCGCGTTGCGGAAGACGTGGCCGTACAGCACGCGGCGTTCGGACAGGCCCTTGGCGCGGGCGGTCATCACGTACTGCTTCTTGATCTCGTCCAGGAACGAGTTCTTGGTCAGCAGCGTCAGCGTCGCGAAGCTGGAGATCAGCGAGGCGATGACCGGCAGGGTGATGTGCCAGAAGTAGTCGGCGATCTTGCCGATCAGCGTCAGCTGGTCCCAGTTGTCCGAGGTCAGGCCGCGCAGCGGGAAGATTTTCCAGTACGACCCGCCCGCGAACAGCACCAGCAGAAGGATCGCGAACAGGAAGCCCGGGATCGCGTAGCCCACGATGATCGCCGACGAGGTCCAAGTGTCGAAGGACGTGCCATCCTTGACCGCCTTGCGGATGCCCAGCGGGATCGAGATCAGATAAGCGATCAGGGTCGACCACAGGCCAAGGCTGATCGACACGGGCATCTTTTCGAGGATCAGGTCCACCACCGAGATCGAGCGGAAGTAACTCTCGCCGAAGTCGAACTGCAGATAGTTCCACATCATCGTCAGGAACCGCTCCAGCGGCGGCTTGTCGAAGCCGAACTCGCGTTCCAGTTCCTCGATAAACTCGGGCGGCAGGCCGCGGGCGCCAAGATAGCGGTCTCCTGCGCCACCGCCGCCGCCGCTGGCATTGCTGGCCGCCTCCGAACCACCGCCAGAGATCGACTCGAACACGTCACCGCCGCCTTCCATGTTGGCGATGATCTGCTCGATCGGGCCACCGGGCACGAACTGGGTGAGGACGAAGTTCACGATCATGATGCCCAGCAGGGTGGGGATCACGAGCAGGAATCTGCGAAGGATGTAGGCTCCCAAGAGGGCAGGCTCCTTAGTTGACGGCGCCGGATTCGCGAAGCGCGTCACCGGCTTCCTCGTCGTACCACCAGAAGCTCAGGTACCCCAGCGCCAGCGGCGGCAGTTCTTCGGGGTGGCGGTACATGTCGTAGTAGGCGACCGTGTAGACGTCCTTGAACCACTGCGGCACCCAGAACCCCTTGGCGCGCAGGACGCGGTCCAAGGCGTGGGTCGCGGTGGTCAGTTCCTCGACGGTCTCGGCGTCGATCACGACATCCAGCAGGCGGTCGACGGCCTCGTCCTTAAGCCCCATCAGGTTGCGCGAGCTGTCGTCGGCGGTTTCCGATGCGTACCACTGGCGCAGGCCGATGCCCGGTTCGAACCCCATCGAGAACGTGTGGTTCACAAGGTCATAGTCGCTGCTGCGGCGGCGGTCGACATATTGCGAGATGTCGACACGCTCCATCTCGGCGTCGATGCCGACGGACCGAAGGTTCTGGACGTAGGGGTTGATGATCCGGTCGAAGGTCGGGCTGTAGGACAGGATGGTCAGCGTCAGCGGCTGGCCGTCCTTGGACCGCATGCCGTCAGGCCCGGCGAGCCAACCGGCCTGTTCCAGCAGGTTGGCGGCCGCGCGGCGGGCACGGCGTCCCGGCAGGTTGTCGCTGGCCTCGTTCACCGGCGCCATCACCGCTTCGTCCGTCAGGATGGCGGCATCCAGAAGACCCTCGTCGACCAGCGGCTGCAACAGCGCCACCTCGTCCTCGGACGGGGTGCCCGTGGCTTCCAGCGGCGAGTTCTCCCAGAAAGAGTTCACCCGGTCGTACAGGCCATAGAACAGCGTCTCGTTCGACCATTCGAAGTTGAACATGATCCGCACGGCCTCGCGCACGTCGGGGTCCTGCCATTTGGGATCGCGCAGGTTGAAGACAAAGGACTGCCCCGACCCGATCGACCCGTCGGGCAGTTCGGCGCGCACCACCGCCCCGTTGTTGATGGCCGGGAAGTTGTAGCCGGTCGCCCAGTCGCGCGACGAGTTCTCGATGCGGAAGGTGTATTCGCCGGCTTTGAACGCCTCGAACGCGGCAGAGCTGTCGGCGTAGTATTCCACGCGGATGCGTTCGAAGTTGTTCTGCCCGATGTTCAGCGGGTGGTCGGCGCCCCAGAAGTCGGGGTTGTAGGCATAGATGATCTGGCGGCCCACGTCGAAGCTGTCGACCCGGTAAGGCCCGGTGGCCATGAACGGGTCCAGCGTGGATTCGTCCAGCTGTGCGCCGGTCTCTTCGAACCACGCCTTGGAAAACGCGTTCGTGCCGCCGGCGATGCCGATCACGTCACGGCGCGGCGCATCCTCGGCAAAGTCGAAGCGGATGCGGTATTCGTCCAGCACCTCGACGTTTTCGACATAGCCGCCGACCACGTTCACGTATTCGGTGATGCCCTGTTCCATGAAGAGCTCGAAGGTGAACTTGATATCTTCTGCCGTCAGCGTGGTGCCGTCCCAGAAGGTGACGTCGTCGCGCAGGTTGAAGATCACCCAGTCGCGGCTGTCGGGATATTCCAGCGTCTCGCACAGATAGCAGTACAGGCCATAGGGGTCGTCTGCGGTCGNGACGAGGATGTTCTCGTACATCAGTTCNGTCAGCGCCGCCGACACGCCCTTGCGGGTGTAGTTGTTGAAGCTGTCGAAGTTGCCAGAGGCCCATTCGCTGATCTCGCCGCCCTTGGGCGCGTCCGGGTTGACGTAGTCGAGATGCGCGAAGCCCTCGGGGTATTTCAGTTCGCCGAAATTCGACACCCCGTGCGCGACGATGACCTCTTCGTCGGTCTCCTGCGCGTGCGCGGCCAAGGCAAGGGCGGCCAAAGCGGCGGGCAGGGCGATCCGGCGGATCATGGTGGCGGTTCGGGGCATGTGTCAGGCTCCTTCCAAGGGACGGACAAGGGTTCGGCGCGCAAAGCATAGCCTAGCGTGTCTTGCCGGAGTGTCTTGCGCGAATTTTAAGAAAAATTTCCTAATAGCAAGTTGCAAGCCGTCAAACGCGCGTGATCCGGCCGTTACGCAAGAAAAAGGGCCGCCCGGTCGGGGCGGCCCTGAAAGCAATTGCCTGTTCGGCGGGCGATCAGTCGTCGATGCTGTCCAGCCACGCGATCAGGTTGGCGCGGTCTTCCACGTCGTCCATGCCGCCGTAGGTCATCTTGGTGCCCGGCGCGGAGCCGCGCGGGTTCTCCAGGAAGTGGCTCAGGTTCTCGGGGGTCCAGGTTTCGCCGATCTGTTCCAGCGCACCGGAGTACGAATAGCCTTCGACCGTGTCGATGCCGCGGCCGACAACGCCGTACAGCGTCGGGCCGGTGCCGTTCGCGCCCGGTTCGACCTTGTGGCAGGCCTGGCAGGCGCGGAACAGACGCTCGCCAGCCGAGGCGTCGGCGGCGGCATAGACTTCGGCGAAGTCGATCTCGGGTTCCGGCTCGGCGTCGGCTTCGCTGTCCTCGACCTCGATCGTATAGGCTTGGTGAACTTCGTCGCCGTGGCCCGACTCGCCGACATGGTACAGGGTCTCACCGACCCAGCCGCCAAGAAGGAAGATCAGGAAGGTTCCGCAGAAGCCGCCCACGACCTTGGTTACCGTCATTGTGTCGAACATATCGCGCCTAGCTCCGTTCAGATTCCGGCGTTATCTATCCGGTTCCCTTCGCACGGTTCAAGGGATATGAGGCGCGACCAATCGACCTTTTCGGCTTTTTCTGCGGACCTAGAACGAAATGAGCGGACGTATCGCATTCCAGGGCGAACTCGGAGCCTACTCTCACCAGGCCTGTCGCGACGCGCGACCGGACATGGAGGCGCTGCCCTGCCACACGTTCGAGGACGTGATTTCCGCCGTGAACACGGGCGCCGCCGAGCTTGCGATGCTGCCGGTCGAGAACACCACCTACGGTCGCGTGGCGGACATTCACCGGCTGCTTCCCGAAAGCGGGCTGCACATCGTCGACGAGGCGTTCGTGCGCGTTCATATCTCGCTGATGGCGCTGCCGGGTGTGGCGATCGAGGATATCAAGAAGGTCCGCGCGCATCTTGTGCTGATCCCGCAATGCGCCTCGTTCCTGTCGGAATACGGCATCAAGGGCGAGGCCGCCGCAGACAGCGCGGGCGCGGCCGAGGAACTTGCGCAGGCGGGCATCCGCGACGAGGGCGTCCTTGCCTCGGACCTTGCGGCAGACATCTACGGGCTGAACATCCTTGCCCGCCATATCGAGGATCACGCGCACAACACGACCCGGTTCCTCATCATGTCGCCCAAGCCGGAACACGACCGCCGCGACGAGCGCATGATGACCACCTTCGTGTTTCGCGTGCGAAACATTCCCGCCGCGCTGTACAAGGCGATGGGCGGCTTTGCGACGAACGGCGTCAACATGACCAAGCTGGAAAGCTACATGGTCGACGGCTCGTTCACCGCGACGCAGTTCTATGCCGACATTCAGGGGCACCCGGACGACCCCCACGTCGCCCGCGCGCTGGAAGAGCTGGACTACTTCACCTCGTACCTGAAGATACTCGGCACCTACCCGGCGGACCCCGCACGCGGCTAAGCCGATTTGCCGGGCCGTTCGCGCCGCGACCCCGGCAGACCGCAGCTTTTCAGATCACGCCCCGCCGCCCGNGCGGCGGTCATGGCGATCAGCCGCAGGTCCATGCCGACCGACCGGCGGTCGCGGTAGATCAGGTCCAGCGCCGCCTTCCGGGGCACGCAGCGGCGGGAATAGACCGCGTCGGTTTCCTGCGGGGTCGTGCATTTCGACAGCAGGCGTTCCTCGTGGCGGTGAAAGTACAGCGTCGCCAGACCGGTGATGCCGGGGCGGGATTTCAGCACCTCGACATACAGTTCGGGAAACCGCTGCACGTACAGCCGCAACGGCGGGCGCGGGCCGACGAAACTGATGTCTCCGCGCAACACGTTCCACAGTTGCGGAATCTCGTCCATCCGGGTCCGCCGCAGGAAGCGGCCGTGCTTCGTCAGGCGCGCCGCCTTGTCGCCGCCCGAGACGCCGCTGTCGGTGTCGACCGTCGTCATCGTGCGGAATTTCCACAGCTGGAACGGTTCGGATACGGTCTTCATCCGCTCCGACACGTAGAACACCGGCCGCCCGTCCCGGATCAGGATCAGAATCGCAAGAACCAAGGCCACGGGCGCCAGCGGGATCGCCAGCAGCAGGGCCAGCACAAGGTCCAGCGCGCGTTTGCCCGGGGTCATCGGGGGGCCTCCGCCTGTGCAAGACCGGCCAGAAGGGCCTCTGCCGGGCGGTCGGGCAGATCGACCAGCGCCTTCAGGCGCGACAGGTCCATCGAAACCTCGCGCAGCGCGGTGTCCGGGGCAGGGCGGGTGGCGTAGTCTGCCNCNGCCGCGCGCATCAGGGCGGCCATCTCGACCGGCGGATCGGCGGCAAGGTTCAAAACCGGCGGCAGGTCCGGCAGCCGCAGCAACGCCATCAGGACTTGTGCCAGCAGCGCCGGATCGATGTAGGACCGGGCAGGCGTCGTGCCGTCGTCGAACAGGTCCAGCGTGATCGCCCGACCGGCGGCGATGTTGCGAAACAACGCGTCCGCCCCCGCGACGTTGCCCAGCCGAAGCGCCGTCACGGCGACATCCCCGGCGGCGGCTGCCGCGCGCTGCTCCATCTCTAGCTTCGACGCGCCATAGGGGGCGGCGGGGGCGCAGGGGCCGGCCTCGGCATGTCCGAAGCCGGGGCCATAGACCGCCATCGACGAACACAGCAGCACACGCGGGCATCCCGCCTGTCGCGCGGCCTCGATCACCGCCAGCGCGACGTCGGTGTTCAGGTCGAACGCCCCGGCGCCCGGGGTCGCGCCCGCAAGGCACAGAACCGCGTCCTGCCCGTCGAGCATCGGCGCAAGCGTGCTGGCGCCGTCCTCCAGCCGCCACCGCACGTCGCCGCCATCGCGGGCGCACCATGTCACCGGCGCATCCCGAAGCGGCTGCCGCAGCAGCTGCCCGACCCGGCTGTTCCCTCCAACGACCAGCAGTTTGGCGTCCATCGTGTCCTCGTGTCCCATTGCCGGTCTAGCTGGCCGGTCCGGCCTTCGCCAGTGCGCGTTCGGCGCGGGCCAGAGCGGGGCGGGCCGGGGCGGCAGGATGGCCACAGATGTGCACATATCCGCCACGGCGGCGCGCCGTCTCCGGGGGTCGCCTTGACCTTGCACCCGGCGCACGGCAACCCTGCCTGCCGAGGGAGTTTCAATTCCGGCCCGAAGCGCACCCGCGCGCAGGCAGCTTCTTCAAGGGGGATTTCCATGAGCCGCAACCTGATTGCCATTCTGCGCGGCATCACGCCTGCGGATGCTGTCGCCACCGCATCCGCACTGATCGAAGCCGGCATCGACCGGATCGAAGTGCCGCTCAACTCGCCGGACCCCTTCGACAGCATCGAAGCGATGGCCGCCGCGGTCGGCGATGTCGCGCTGATCGGCGCTGGCACCGTGCTGACCGCGGACGACGTGGCCCGCGTGGCCTCGGTCGGGGGACGGCTGATCGTGTCGCCGAACTGCGACGAGGATGTGATCCGCGCCACGGTCGACGCCGGCCTGCAAAGCTATCCCGGCGTTTTCTCGGCCACCGAGTGCTTCAACGCGCTGAAATGGGGCGCGACCGGGCTGAAGATCTTCCCGGCGACGCAGATGGGGCCCGAGGGGCTAAAGGCGTTGCGCGCCGTGCTTCCCACCGGGACCAAGGTCTACGCCGTGGGCGGCGTCGGCCCCGCGAACTTCTCGGTGTGGCGTGCTGCGGGGATCGATGGCTTTGGCCTTGGGTCGTCGCTGTACAAACCCGGCAACCCGGTCGACGTCACCGCCGCGAACGCGGCAGAGACCGTCGCCGCCTATGACGAGGTGTGGGGATGAGTGACGTCTACGACAACCGCCGCTGCGAACTGGGCGAGGGGCCGCTGTGGCATCCCGAACGCCAGCAGCTCTTTTGGTTCGACATCCTGTCCATGCAGCTTCTGACCCAGCGCGACGGTGCCCCGTGGCGCTGGCAGTTCGACGAGATCGTCACCGCCGCCGGGTGGATCGACCGAGACCGTCTTCTGATCGCGAGCGAGACGCGCCTGTTCACCTTCGACCTCGAAACCGGCGACGAGACCTATGTCTGCGCGCTGGAGTCCGAGGACGGTTCGACCCGCTCGAACGACGGTCGCGCCGACCGGCAGGGCGGGTTCTGGATCGGTACGATGGGCAAGCAGGCGGAAGAGGGCAAAGGCGCGATCTACCGCTGGTACGACGGCGAGCTGCGCAAGGTGGTGGCGGACATCACCATCCCCAACGCGATCTGCTTCACCCCCGACGGCAGCGCGGCTTACTACGCATGCTCGCGCGCGAAGACCATCTGGCGCGTGGCGCTGGATGCCGATGGATGGCCCGCGGACAGGCCCGAGGTCTTCCTTGACCTCTCGGCCGAGGATTTCGCCCCCGACGGCGCGGTGACCGATGCCGAGGGCAACCTTTGGAACGCGCAGTGGGGCGGGTATCGGGTCGCGGTCTACAGCCCGGACGGGGATTTCCTTGCCGCGCACGACATCCCCGCCGCGCACACGTCCTGCCCCGCCTTCGGTGGATCGGACCTGTCGACGGTCTACGTCACCACCGCGCTCGAGAATCTGCCGCCGGAAGAAGCCGCGCGGTCTGAGAACGGGATGACCTATCAATTCGACTCGGGGGCCAAAGGCCTGCCCGAGCCGCGCGTGGAGATCTGAGAATGGCGGTAGAAACCTTCGGCACGGCAGAGGGCGGCGAAACCGTTCACCGGCTGCTTCTTGGCAACGGCCCGCTGTCGGTCGCGGTGCTGACCTACGGCGCGAACCTGCAAGACGTACGGCTGGACGGGGTGGCGCACTCGCTGACCGTGGGCAGCCCGGAACTGGCCGCCTACGAAGGCCGGATGGCCAGCTGCGGCGGCCTGATGGGCCCGGTGGTGAACCGTATCGCCGGCGCCAGCGCCGAGATCGACGGCACGACCTTCACGTTCACGAAGAACTTCAACGACCGCCACACGATCCACGGCGGCGACGCCGCGTTTCACCGCCGCGTGTGGGAGATCGTGGACGAGGGCCCATCGCACGCCGTGCTGCGCATGACGGCCCCGGACGGAGAGTCGGGCTTTCCCGGCAACCGCACCGTCACCGCCCGCTACGACGTGATGGACGACGCCACGCTGCGCCTGACGCTGACGGCCGAGACCGACGCGCCGACCCTGCTGAACCTTGCCAACCACAGCTACTGGCGGATGGACGATGCGCCGACGGTGGAGGGGCAGGTTCTGACGGTGGCGGCGGATCACGTCCTGCCCCGCGACGACGAGATGATCGTGACCGGAGAGATCCTGCCGGTGGACGGCACCCGGTTCGACTATCGCCAAGGCCGCGCGCTGGAGGCAGGGGCCGAGGGGCTGATTGACAACAACTTCTGCGTTTCGCAGCAACGCGAACCGTTGCGTCCGGTGGCGTCGCTGCAGGGCAAAAGCGGTGTGCGTATGGAGATGTCGAGCACCGAACCGGGGCTTCAGGTCTTTGACGGCCACATCCTTGACCTGCCGCAATACTCCGGCAACGACGGCCCGTCGCCGGTTGCCTATTGCGGCGTCGCGCTGGAAGCCCAGTTCTGGCCCGGTGCCACGGCGCATCCGGCGTTCCCCGACATCACGCTGCGCCCCGGAGACGACTGGCAGCAGGTGACGGAGTGGCGGTTCACGCGCTAGGCGCAAGCCGGGGGCGCTGCCCCCGGACCCCCGGGATATTTCGGGACCAAAGAAGCGGAGGAGGGACAGGCCGTGAAGGGGAGTGTCGAGGTCCGGCAGGCAATCATCGATGCCTGCCTGGAGATGAACAGCAGCGGCCTGAACCAAGGCACGTCGGGCAATATCTCGGTGCGCGAGGGGGATGGCATCCTGATCACGCCCTCCGGCCAGCCCTATGCGAAGATGAAGCCCGAGGACATCGTCTGGCTGGGGTTCGACGGCAGTCGAGAGGGCGCGTTGAAGCCTTCGACCGAGTTCCGGTTCCACCTTGATATCCTGCGCGAGAAGCCCGAGATGAACGCGGTGGTCCACGCGCATCCGACCGCCTGCACCACGCTGGCGATCATGGGAAAGGGCATCCCGCCGCTGCACTATATGGTGGCCGTCGCTGGCGGGCATGACATCCGCTGCGCGCCTTACGCGACCTTTGGCACGGCCGAATTGTCAGAGCACGCCGTCGCGGCACTGGACGGGCGTGCCGCCTGCCTTTTGGCGCATCACGGGATGATCGCCTGCGGCGCCACTCTGGACAAGGCGATGTGGCTTGCGGTGGAGGTCGAGGCGCTGGCGAAGCAGTACCTTGGCTGCCTGCCCTTCGGCGAGCCGCCGCTGCTGAGCATCGAAGAGATCGACCGCGTCCTCGAAAAAGTAAAAGGCTACGGCCTTCAGGAGTGAGCCCCGGCCCGCCCTTGGGCGGCAAAAGGTCCGGTGGACCTTTTGAGGGGCGAACGGGCGGAGCCCCCCGGCCCGCCCTTGGGCGGCAAAAGGTCNGGGGGACCTTTTGAGGGGCGAACGGGCGGAGCCCCCCGGGCCCGCCGCAGATCGCACGGCAACTGGACGAACCGGCTTTCAAATCGCGCGAAGGGTTGTTTCCCGCTCAGGGCTCGATCCCGGCCGTTCCGCAGGCGAGCATCTCGGCCACCATCGACAGATGACGCGCGCCTCTGTCAGGGCTGTTCCGCTTCGGGCAGCTCCAGGTACTTGGCCAGCAGCCGTTTCATCTGCCCCATCTCGCGCGGAGTCAGGCCGTTCGGCCGCGCCGCGTCATGGGCCAGCAGGACGGGTAGGGTGCGTTCGACCACCCCTTGGCCGTCCGGCGTCAGCGACAGGTGGATCGCGCGGCGGTCGGCCGGATCGGACCGGCGCTCCACCCAGCCCGAGGCCTCGAACCCCTTCAACAGCTTGGTCATGTACGCCAGCTTGATCATCAGCATCTCGGCGACCTCGCCGTGGCGGATGCCGGGGTTCTCGTGGATCACGGTCAGCACCGACAGCTGCGCCGTTGTCAGCCCCTCCAGCGTGTCCAGAGCTTCGTCCAGCCGATAGACATGTGCCTGCGCCAGCGACAGCAGAAAGCCGGACATCTCTGTCAACACGCCAAAGCGTTGCGTCCCGTCGCCGGTCATCTGCGCTTCCGCCTCCCGAAACCGTTTGCGTGTGAACTTCTGGGTCGCGGTTGTGGCATGGCACCTTGCGCTGCGGCAAGCCTGTTCTGCGCTGGCGGGATGGCGCGGGCGGCGGGATGTGCTATTCGGCGGACAAAGCGCCGCGCCGGCGCATGACGAGGGACGACATGGCCAAGACGATCTACATCCTGAATGGACCCAACCTGAACCTTCTGGGCAAGCGCCAGCCCGAGATCTACGGCCACGACACGCTGGACGACGTCGAGCGCAACTGCCGCGCGGTGCTGGCGGACGGGTTCGATCTGAAGCTGATGCAGTCGAACTGGGAGGGCCAGATCGTCGACTGGATCCACGAAGCGCGCGAGCAGGCCTGCGGCATCGTCATCAACCCTGCCGCGCTGACCCATACGTCGGTCGCGGTGCTGGACGCGCTGAACACCTTCGAGGGGCCGGTGATCGAGATCCACATCTCGAACGTCCACAAGCGCGAAAGCTTCCGGCATCATTCCTATGTGTCGATGCGCGCCGACGGCGTGATCGCCGGACTGGGGATCGAGGGCTACGAGGCCGCCGTGCGCCGCGTCTGCACGCTGGCCGCCTGAGGCCGACCCGATGACCCAGTTGATTACCGGACACACGAAGATCATCGCCCATCTCGGTGTGCCGACGGAAAGCTTCCGCGCGCCGATGATCTACAACCCGTTCTTCAAGGAACAGGGCGTGGATTGCGTGGTGGTGCCGATGGGCTGCGGGCCAGACGACTTTCCGCAGTTCATGCGCATGGTGGCCCGGCTGACCAACTTCACCGGCGCGCTGATCACCATGCCGCACAAGGTGCCGGTGGTGGACCTGCTGGACGAGATGTCGCCGGCGGTCCGGGTCTGCGGCGCCTGCAACGCGGTAAAACGCGGCGACGATGGGCGCCTGCTGGGCGACATGTTCGACGGCGAAGGCTTCTCGCGCGGGCTGCTGCGCAAGGGCTGCGGAATCGCGGGGCGCTCGGCGCTGGTTGTCGGCTCGGGTGGTGTGGGCTCGGCCATCGCTGCCGCACTTGCCGGGGCGGGGCTGGCCCGGCTGGGGCTGTACGACGTGAACGGCGCGGCGGCGGATCGCGTGGCCGGGCGGCTGTCGGACAGCTACCCGGCCGTCGCGGTCTCGACCGGGTCGAACGATCCCGAGGGATGGGACATCGTGGTGAACGCGACGCCGCTGGGCATGAACGAGGGCGACCCGATGCCGGTGGACGTGGCGCGCATCGCCCCCACGACCTTCGTGGGCGAGGTGGTGATGAAGCGCGAGGAAACCGCGTTTCTTGCCGCTGCCCGCGCCCAAGGCTGCGCCACGCAGGTCGGGTCCGACATGCTGTTCGAGCAGATCCCGGCCTATCTGGAATTCTTCGGCCTGCCGACGACGACGCCGGATGTACTCCGCCGCGTGTCACGGTTAACGTATTAACGAACGCACGCTGGGAGGAGCGACACGATGGAATTTCCGAAAAACCGGTTCAAGGAAGCAATCCTTGCGGGGACGCCGCAGGTCGGCATCTGGTGCTCGATCCCCGATCCCGCGATGGCCGAGATGCTGGCGAACACCGGCTACGACTGGATGATGTTCGACACCGAACACTCTCCGATGGATCCGCTGAACGTACAGCCCATGCTTCAGGCCGCGGCCCCCTATGACGTGTCCTGCGCGGTACGGCCCACCGGCCTTGACCCGCTGCAGATCAAGAAGTTCCTCGACGCGGGCGCCCAGACGGTGATGATCCCCTACATCCAGACCCCGGAAGAGGCGGCGCTGGCGGTGGCGGCAGTCACATATCCGCCCGACGGGATGCGCGGCGTCGCGGGCGTGATGCGCGCCAGCCGCTGGGGCGCGGTCGCCGATTACGGCAAGAAGGCGCGCGACGAGATCTGCCTGATCGTTCAGATCGAAACCAAGGAAGCGGTCGACCGGCTTGAAGAGATCGCCGCCGTGCCGGGTGTCGACGCGATCTTCGTGGGGCCCGCCGACATGGCCGCCTCGCTGGGCTATATCGGCCAGAATGGTCACCCCGAGGTCCGCCGCGCCTGCGCCGACGCCATCCGCCGCATCCGCGCCGCAGGCAAACCGGCTGGCTTCCTGTCGCCTGACGACTCGCTGCTCGAGGAAATGGTGGACGCGGGGTCGGTCTTTACCGCCGTGGACCTAGACGTGACCATCCTGCGCCGCGGCGCGCTGGCTCGCGCCAAGGCGTGGCAGGACCGGCTGAAAAGCTAGGCGGCGCACTGGGGCCTTCTTCTCTTCCACAATACCTCGGGGGAGTCGCGCAGCGACGGGGGCAGAGCCCCCTTACGCTCCCGTTGATGCGCACCTTGGGTGCGACTGGGGCAGCGCCCCCTTTTGCGCGCCACCTGCCGCCGCGTTCATTGCCAAGGTGACGGTGACGGGCATTGGACATTGCCGCCGCCGCCGCCTAGCGTCCGCGCATGAGCACCGCGTCCCTTCTTGATACCAAATACTCTTGGACCCGGCTGGCGATCACGCTGGCCGTCGCGTCGATCGGGAACGTGGGCATGTGGGCGGTGATCATGGTGCTGCCCTCGGTCGAGGTGCAGTTCGACGTGTCCCGCGCCGATGCCTCGCTGCCGTGGACGCTTACGATGGTCGGTTATGCGCTGGGCAACCTGCTGCTGGGCCGTGCGATCGACCGCTTCGGCGTGACACGCGTGTTGCTGGTTGCCGCCGTGTCCAACGCCGCAGGCTTCGCGCTGGCGTCGGCAAGTACCGGTATCCTGATGCTCTCGCTTTGCCAGTTGCTGATCGGATTCGGCACGGCGGCGAGTTTCGGGCCGCTGATCGCCGACATTTCGCAGTGGTTCCTGCGTCGGCGCGGCGTTGCGGTGGGGATCGCGGCGGCGGGGAATTATCTGTCCGGCGCGGTCTGGCCGTGGCTGTTGTCCGATGTGCTGGTCGACCGCGGCTGGTCAGCCGTTTACCTGACCCTGTCGGTTGCGACCCTTGCGCTGATGATCCCGGGCGCGCTGGCCCTGCGGCGCCGGGTTCCGCCAGAGGCGCAGGCCGAATCCGATGCGGTCTCCAGCCTCAACCGTGGGCGGGTCAACCTGTCACCGGCCGTGCTGCAATGGGCGCTGGTGGTGGCCGGGGTCGGCTGCTGCGTGGCGATGTCGATGCCGCAGGTTCATATCGTGGCGCTGTGCACCGACCTTGGCTATGGCCCGGCGGTCGGCACCGAGATGCTGTCGCTGATGCTGTGGGGCGGGGTGCTGTCGCGCTTTGTCTCCGGCGTGATGGCCGACCGGCTGGGCGGCGTGATGACGCTGATGGTCGGTTCGACCCTGCAATGCATCGCGCTGCTGCTGTACCTGCCGGCGGGGGGCATGGCGTCGCTTTATGCGGTCTCGCTGGTGTTCGGTCTAAGCCAGGGCGGCATCGTGCCCAGCTATGCCGTGATCATCCGCGAATACATGCCTGCGCGCGAGGCGGGGGCCCGCGTCGGCTTTGTGATCTGCGCCACCATCCTTGGGATGGCGCTGGGCGGCTGGCTGTCGGGGTGGATCTACGACCAGACCGGCAGCTACACGATGGCCTTCCTGAACGGGATCGCGTGGAACCTTCTGAACCTCGCGATCGTCGGTTACATTTTCTTCACCACGCGGCGCCGGGCGGGGCTTGCCCATGTCTGAGCGCCTGCGAGATGTCGTATTCAGACGCGCCGCCCGGCGCACCCGCCTGCTAGACCCCACGCGACCCAGATAAACCGGAGGCCGAAGATGAACGTGAACCTGACCCCCAACGACCTGTCCCACGTGGTCGCGACCGACCGCGCCCACGTCTGGCACCACCTGACCCAGCACAAGCCTTACGAAACGGTCGACCCCCGCGTCATCGTCGAGGGGCGCGGCGTGAAGGTCTGGGACGCCACCGGCAAGGAATACATCGACGCCGTGTCCGGCGGCGTCTGGACCGTGAACGTCGGCTACGGCCGCGAGACCATCGCCGACGCCGTGCGCGAGCAGCTGGTGAAGATGAATTTCTTCGGCGGCTCGATGGGGTCCGTGCCCGGCGCGCTGTTCGCCGAGAAGCTTCTGGAGAAGATGCCGGGCATGAGCCGGGTCTACTATTCCAACAGCGGGTCCGAGGCGAACGAGAAGGCGTTCAAGATGGTCCGGCAGATCTCGCAGCGGTTCCACGGCGGCAAGAAGTGGAAGATCCTGTACCGCGACCGCGACTATCACGGCACGACCATCGCCTGTCTTGGCGCTGGTGGACAGGACGAGCGCGGCGCGTTGTACGGTCCGTTCCCCGAGGGCTTCGTTCGGGTGCCGCACTGTCTTGAGTATCGCAAGCAGTGGGACGACGTGTCGGGCGCCGACTATGGCCGCCGCGCCGCCGATGCCATCGAAGAGGTGATCCTGCGCGAAGGCCCCGATACCGTGGGCGCCATCTGCCTTGAGCCGGTCACCGCCGGCGGCGGCGTCATCGTCCCGCCCGAGGGGTACTGGCCCCGCGTGCAAGAGATCTGCCGCAAGTACGACATCCTGCTGCACATCGACGAGGTGGTCTGCGGGCTGGGCCGCACCGGCACGTGGTTCGGTTATCAGAACTGGGGCGTCGAGCCGGATTTCGTCACGATGGCGAAGGGTGTCGCGTCCGGCTATGCCGCGATTTCCTGCACCGTGACGACCGAGAAGGTCTTCGAGATGTTCAAGGACGACGCCAGCGATCCGATGTCCTACTTCCGCGACATCTCGACCTTCGGCGGCTGCACCGCCGGCCCGGCTGCGGCGCTGGAAAACATGCGCATCATCGAGGACGAGAACCTGCTCGACAACTGTCTTGCCATGAGCGAGCGGCTGATGGGCAACCTTGAAAAGCTGAAGGAAAAGCACGCCGTGATCGGCGATGTGCGCGGCAAGGGCCTGTTCTGTGGTGCCGAGCTGGTGGCCGACCGCGACACGAAACAGCCGGTCGAGGAAAAGAAGGCGCAGGCCGTTGTCGCGGGCGCGATGGCGCGCGGCGTGATCATCGGCTGCACCAACCGGTCGCTGCCGGGGATGAACACGACGCTGTGCCTTAGCCCGGCGCTGATCGTCACCCCGGCCGAGATCGACAAGATCACCGACGCCATCGACGGTGCGCTGACCGAGGTTTTCGGCTAAGCTTGATACGACCGGGCGGCCCCGCGCCGCCCGGTGTCCCTTGGGGAGTTGGGGACACGGCAGACCGCCGGGCGACAGAGGGAGGAGCCGATGGCGACATTTCTGATCCACATCCACACCGGGCACGCCGACCAGAACAAGGCGACGCTGGGCCTATTGGTTGCACTGGCCGCGAAGGACGAGGGCCACGATGTCACCGTCTTCCTCGCCGGTGACGGGGTGCACCTGCTGGCCCCCGCGAACCGCGATCTGGAGGGCGAGGGCACCGGCGTGATCGGGGCACACCTCGACCGCCATGCCGAGGCGGGGACGCCCTTTCTTGTGTCGGGAAAATCCGCGAAGGCCCGCGGCTATGACGATGCGCTGCTTGACGGTCTGAACGCCAGTTTCGCCATGCCCGACCGGCTGGTGCAGGCGGCTGCCGCGGCGGACACAGTGCTGTGTTACTAGCCAGCGCCGCGCGCTGTCCCAAGGTCCATTGCATCGCCCCCGCCTTTTTGCCATGACGCTCGGGCATCAGCGAAAGGCATTGGGCGATGGACCATTTTCTGTACCGTGACGGCATCCTGCACGCCGAGGACGTTCCCGTTCCGGACATCGCGGCTTCGGTGGGTTCGCCGTTCTACGTCTATTCCACCGCCACGCTGACGCGGCATTTCAAGCTGTTCGACGAAGGGCTGGACGGCGTGCCGCACCTTGTCTGCTATGCGATGAAAGCGAACTCGAACCAAGCCGTCCTGAAGGTGCTGGAACAGCTTGGCGCCGGGGTCGACGTGGTGTCGGGCGGCGAATACGCGCGGGCGAAGGCGGCGGGCTTCAGCGGCGACCGCATCGTGTTCTCGGGCGTGGGCAAGACCCGCGAAGAGATGCGGCAGGTGCTGGAAGGCGGCGTGCGCCAGATCAACCTTGAAAGCGAGCCCGAGATGCGGCTGCTGTCCGAGGTCGCGGCGTCGATGGGCGTGACAGTCCCCGTGACCGTGCGTGTGAACCCGGATGTCGATGCCAAGACGCACGAGAAGATCGCGACCGGCAAGAAAGAGAACAAGTTCGGCATCCCGATCGCCCGCGCCCGCGAGGTTTATGCCGAGGTCGCCGCGCTGCCGGGGCTGGACGTGGTGGGAATCGACGTGCACATCGGCAGCCAGCTGACCGACCTGCAGCCTTTCCGCGATGCCTACAATCTGGTCGTGTCGCTTACCGAACAGCTTCGGGCCGAGGGGCACGACATCCGTCGTCTGGACCTTGGCGGCGGACTTGGCATCCCCTACGAGCGGTCCAACGAGGCGCCGCCGCTGCCCACCGATTATTGCGAGATGGTGAAAGAGGTCGTCGGCCCCACCGGCTGCGAGGTCGAGATCGAGCCGGGCCGCCTGATCGCCGGCAACGCGGGCATCCTCGTCAGCGGCGTGATCTTCGTGAAATCCGGCGAGGGCCGCGATTTTCTTATTCTGGACAGTGCGATGAACGACCTGATCCGTCCCGCGATGTATGGTAGCCACCACGACATCGTGCCGGTGAAGGAGCCCGTGGCGGGCGTCGAATATGCGCCCTACGACATCGTCGGCCCGATCTGCGAATCCGGCGATACCTTTGCCAAGCAGCGCCAGATGCCCCCGGTCGCGCCCGGCGATCTTGTGGCATTCCGGTCGGCCGGAGCCTATGGCGCGGTCATGTCGTCCGAGTACAACACGCGGCCGCTGATCCCCGAAGTGCTGGTTCACGAAGATCAATTTGCCGTCATCCGCCCGCGACCTTCCTTTGACGAAATCATCGCGCGCGATAAGGTGCCTGCATGGTTGTAAGGCGCGATCCCGCGCAACAACCACTGGCACGGGTACATGACCGAGACGACGAAGCTTTCTGACTCCGCCCTCGACCGTCTGCGCTGGCCGCTGACCCTGACCCGCACGGGCATGGTCGCCGAGCGTGCTTTGCGGTCGTTCTGGCCTTTGTGGACGGTCCTGCTTCTGGCGCTGGCCGCGCTGATGCTGGGTGTGCACGAAAGCCTGCCGCTGGAAGTCACCTGGGGCTTGTTCGTCGTGGGCGCGGCCGGTCTGATCGCCACGCTTTGGTACGGCATCCGCCGGTTCCACTGGCCCTCGCGGGCCGAGGCGCTGGACCGGCTGGACCGCACGCTTCCGGGGCGCCCGATCTCGGCTCTTGCCGACACGCAGGCCATCGGTTCCACCGACGCCGCCAGTCAGGCCGTGTGGAAGGCACACGTCGCCCGCATGGCAGAACGCGCGGCGTCTGCCCGCGCTGTCGAACCCAATCTTCGCATCGCCGACCGCGACCCCTATGCGCTGCGCTTCGTCGCCGCGCTGGCCTTTGCCGTGGCGCTTTTGTTCGGGTCGTTCCTGTCGGTGGCCACCGTGTCCGAGGCCGTGCCCGGCGGAACCAACACCGTCGCGCAGGGCCCCAGCTGGGAAGGCTGGGTCGAACCGCCCGCCTATACCGGCAAGCCGTCGCTGTACCTGAACGACATTCGCGCCGGCAGCTTCGAGGTGCCGGAAGCCAGCCGCGTGACGATCCGCCTGTACGGCGACGTCGGTGACCTGACCGTGACCGAAACCGTGTCGGGCCGCACCGCCGAGATCCCTGCTGCCAGCGACGCGTCGCACAGCTTCGAGGTCACGCAGGCCGGTCGCATCGCCATCGAAGGCGCGAACGGCACCGCGTGGGACATCAGCGTCACCGCAGACACCGCCCCCGAGGTCACGATCCTTGGCGAGCCCGAGCGTGGGCTGTCGGGTGAGATGCGCCAGACCTTCTCGGTCAGCGATGACTATGGCGTCGTGTCCGGTCGGGCCGAGATCACGCTGGACCTTGCGTCCATCGACCGCCGCTATGGGCTGGCGCCCGATCCCGAACCGCGCGAGCCGATCACGCTTGACCTGCCGATGACGATTTCCGGCGACCGCGCCGAGTTCGAGGAGGTGCTGATCGAGAACCTCTCGCAGCATCCGTGGGCGACGCTGCCGGTCACGATGGTGTTCTACGCCACCGACGATCTTGGGCAGGAGGGGCGGTCCGAACCGGCGCAGGTGGTTCTGCCGGGCCGCCGTTTCTTCGACCCGCTTGCGAACGCCATCATCGAGATGCGCCGCGACATGCTGTGGAACCGTGACGAGAACGGGCGCCGCGTCGCGCAGGTTTTGCGGGCCGTCAGTTATCAGCCGGACGACGTGTTCGATTCCGAGACCAACTATCTGAAGCTGCGCGACCTTCAGCGCGAGCTAGAGCTGTTCAACCGCTACGGCATGACCGAGGATCAGCGCGACCAGATCGCGCAGCTGCTGTGGGATCTTGCGGTTCTGATCGAGGACGGCAGCCTGTCCGACGCGCTGGAACGCCTGCGCGAGGCGCGCGAGCGTCTGGAAGAGGCGATGCGCAACGGCGCCACCGACGAAGAGATCGCCGAACTGATGCGCGAGTTGCGCGAAGCCACGCAAGAGTACATGCGCCAACTGGCCGAGCAGCAGCGCCAGAATGGCGAGAACCAGGACGGCCAAGAGCAGGCGCAGGGCGAGCGGCAGGAGATCACCGGCGACCAGATCGAGGCGCTGATGGAACGCCTTCAGCAGCTTATGGAAGAAGGCCGGATGGACGAGGCGATGGAGCTCATGGAGCGCCTGTCGCAGATGCTGGAGAACCTCGAAGTCACCGAAGGCGAGGGCCAAGGCTCGCCGGGTCAGGAAGCGATGGAAGGGCTGGGCGAGATGCTGCGGGACCAGCAGGATCTAAGCGACGAGACCTTCGGCGACCTTCAGGACCAGTTCGGCCAGAACCAGAATGGCCAGCAGGGCGAACGCGGTCAGGACGGCCAGCAGGGCAACGACGGGCAGCAGCAGGGCGACGGTCAGGGTCAGGGCCAAGGACAGGGGCAGGGTCAAAGCGGCCCGCCTAACGGATCTGACGGGTCGGGCCAAGGGCAAGGGCAGGGCGAGCTTGACGGCGACGCGCTTGCCGAACGCCAGCGTGCCCTGCGCGAGGAACTGGATCGCCAGCGCGGCAACATGCCCGGCGCCGGCACCCCCGAAGGCGATGCCGCGGGCGAGGCTTTGGACCGCGCGGGCCGCGCGATGGACGAGGCCGAGGAGGCGTTGCGCAACGACGACCTTGCGGGCGCGCTGGACAACCAGTCCGACGCCATCGAGGCGCTGCGCGAAGGCATGCGCAACCTTGGTGAGATGATGGCCCAGGAGCAGAACAACCAAGGCCAGCAGGGCGAGGCGCAGGGGCAGGCCGACAACAGCCAGTCCCGTGATCCGCTGGGCCGCGAACCCGGTGGCAACGGCCAGATCGGCACCGAAGAGGAAATGCTTCAGGGCGACGACATTTATGGCCGCGCGCGCGAGTTGCTAGAGGAACTGCGCCGCCGGTCCGCCGAACAGTCGCGCCCCGAAGAAGAACTGGACTACCTGCGGCGTCTGCTGGACCGCTTCTGATCGACGATCTCGGTCGTCGGTCAGGTTCCCCGATCTTTGGGTTTCACATTGTCGGGACTTTCAACCCGCTTTCGGCGCCTGCCAGGCAGGGGCGTGGGTCATCTAATGCGATGCCCACAATGCAACGGCAGCGGTTCGCGGTATCAGCCGCCGATCAGGCCGTTGATTTTGGCAATCAGGCTTTCGATGCCGCCGTTCACCGCCAGCCGAAGCTGGTTCACCGCGTCGACATAGGCGCGCAGCGACGGTTCCGCCGCTGGAACCGCATCAACGATGTTGGGTGCCAAGGCGTAGACCGCGACCAGGATCGCGACGATGATCACCACGATCAGGAAGCCCGACTTGAAGCTCATGCCCGTTTCGGCCTGCGGTGGCGGTGCCATGTCCGGGATCGCGCCGCTGTCGTCGCGCTCGTCCTGTCCGCGCAGGGTCGAGTTAATTTCGTCCACGTCGGGAAGCAGGCCGCTGCGGTTGCTGGCAGAGTCGTCGGGCGCGTCGGCACCGTGCCCGCGCATCCGTGCCACCCGGCCACGGGCGGCAGGCGACCTGTCCTCGGGGGTGTCATCCTCGTCCAGCCCAAGATCGGGCTGCGAGTACAGATCGTCGCTGGACTCGGCGCGCCGTGCCGCGGCTTCGCGTTCAGCCTCTTCGCGCAGGATGTCGGCGATGCCGGGCTCTAGCTCGCGCCGGTGATGCGGCGCGGCCCCGGCCGGATCGGTCCGCGGATCGACCTCTGCGTCATCCTCGTCCTCGTCGTAGTCTTCGTCATCGGAATCGTCGGGGTAGGGGTCGCCGTCCGGGTCCTCGTCGTCTTCGATGTCCGCAGGCGCTGCGTCCTCGTCCTCGTCTTCCGGGGCGTCCCACGCCGGAGCGATGCCGGACGTG
The DNA here is from genome assembly GCA_002701395.1 of Maritimibacter sp. Taxonomy (GTDB): domain Bacteria; phylum Pseudomonadota; class Alphaproteobacteria; order Rhodobacterales; family Rhodobacteraceae; genus Psychromarinibacter; species Psychromarinibacter halotolerans. The sequence continues at coordinate 91,123 of NZVC01000030.1, forward strand.
GCTTCGTCCTCGTAGTCTTCCTCGTAATCGTCATCATAGGTGGCGCGGGCCCGCGTCGGGTCGTTGCCCGCGTCGGTTTCAGGGAAGTCGACGGAAACATCTTCTGGTTCGTCCCGGTCGACAGCCGCGACGTCCGCCGCGAAGGCCGACGCAAGCGTGTCTTCGTCCTCGTGCGGGTCCTCACCTTCGGGGTGCTGGAACCAGCCGTGACCACAGTTCGAACACTGGACGTCCCGTCCCGCAGGCGGGACCAATCCCGCGTCAACTTCGTATGTCGCGCCGCAGTTCGGGCAAATCAGCCGCATAACGTCCCTTTCGGATCGCCCCAGAGGTACCTCACGATCCCTTCCGCTTTTCCACAGGGTGTACCAGTCCCTTGGGGCAATTCAAAGCTTTTGCGCCGGGCGTGATTGCAACCTATGGCCAATTTCGGCAAAAGAGCCGCAGTCTTAACACAGATTGAGGTGCCTGCGTGATCGAGCTCGAAGACGTGTCCTACAGTTACGGGGGCGGCGAGCTTCTATCCGGGATCAGTCTGACCTTGCAGCCGGGATCGTTTCACTTCCTCACGGGGCCGTCCGGCGCCGGCAAGACGACGTTTCTCAAGCTTTGTTACGGCGATCTTCTGCCAACGGCAGGCCGCGTTTCGGCCTTCGGTCAGGATGTGCGCAATCTTGGTCGCGACGACATCGCCCGGCTGAGGCGGCGGGTCGGCGTGGTTCATCAGGATTGCGAGTTTCTCGATCACTTGTCGGTTGAAGAGAACGTCGCGCTGCCGCTGACCGTGTCCGGCCGGGACTCGGCCACCGGAGAGGCGAACCTGACCGACCTGTTGTCATGGGTCGGCCTGTCGGCGCAGGCGGGATCGTTGCCGCCGGAACTGTCTGGCGGCGAACGGCAGCGCGCGGCGCTGGCCCGCGCGGTCATCATGGCGCCCGAGATCATCATCGCCGACGAACCCACCGGGAACATCGACTGGGAAATGTCGCTTCGGCTGCTGACCCTGCTGGTCGAGTTGAACCGGATGGGCAAGACCATCGTGATCGCGACGCACGACCTGAACCTGATCCGGTCGGCCAAGGCACAGGTGCAGGCGCGGGTGCTGCGAATTCGCGACCGGCAGCTTCAACTTGCAGGGGCAGACCTATGAGCGTGATCGGCGATATCGTCAGCGCCGCGCGCGGCGACGGGCAGGCCGACCGCGTGGTGCCGCCCACTGGCCATACTGCGTGGCTGACGCTGTTCACCTCTGGGGCGATGGCCTTCCTTGCGGTGTTCGCGCTGGCCTTGTCACTGGCGACGGGGCGGTTGGCGACAAGTTGGGGCAACGAACTGGCCCGCACCGCGACCGTCCGGATCTCTGCCCCGGCGGGGCAAGAGGACGCGCAAGTCCGCGCCGCGGTGCAGGTGTTGGAGACGACCCCCGGTATCGCCGAGGTGCGCATTCTGACGGACGAGGAACAGCGCGGCTTGCTTGAACCGTGGTTCGGCCCCGACCTGCCGATCGACGCGCTTCCCGTGCCGCGCCTGATCGAGGTGATCGAAGACGGCGACGGCTATGACCCTGAGGGCCTGCGCCTGCGGCTGACCGCCGAGGCGCCCGGCGCGGTGCTGGACGACCACACCCGGTGGCGGCGTCCGCTGGTCACGGCGGCCAGCCGGCTGCGAACGCTTGGCCTGTTGTCGATCCTGCTGATCGGCGCTGCGACGGCGGCGATGATCACGCTGGCCGCGAACGCTGCGCTTGCGGCGAACGCGCAGGTGATCCGCGTTCTGCGGTTGGTCGGCGCGCGCGACGTCTATATCGCCCGCGCCTTCGTGCGGCGCTTTACCCTGCGCGCAGTGACCGGCGCGGCGGCCGGGACGGCGGCGGGCATGGTGGCCGTCGCCCTGCTTCCGTCCGCGTCTGTCGAGGGCGGGTTTCTGACCGGGCTTGGGTTTCAGGGCTGGCACTGGCTGTGGCCGCTGGTCATTCCGCTTCTGGCGGCAGCAGTCGCCTTCGCCGCCACCCGGGCGGCGGCTTTCCGGACCTTGCGGGAGTTGATGTGATGCAATGGATCCGCTCGCTGATCTTCGTGATCCAGATGTACCTTGCGATGGCCGTTCTTGCGGCGTGGTTCATCATCCCGGCCATCCGGTCGCCCAAGGGGGCCTATGACGGGATCCACACCTACTGCCGTTATGTGCGGTGGTCGGCCCGATGGATCGTGGGGCTTCGGACCGAGATCCGGGGAACCGTGCCCACCGACGAGGTTCTGATCGCGTCGAAGCACCAGTCGTTCCTCGACATCATCATGCTTTGCTCGGTCCTGCCGCGCCCGAAGTTCATCATGAAGAAGTCCCTGAAATGGGCGCCGATCCTTGGCTGGTTCGCCCTGCGGATCGGCTGCGTCCCGGTCGACCGCGGTAAGCGCGGCGCCGCAGTCGCGCGCATGATGGAGGATGTCAAGAAAGGCGCGGCGCTGCCGGGGCAGTTGATCATCTATCCGCAGGGCACCCGCGTCGCGCCCGGTGTCTCGATGCAGTACAAGGTCGGCAGCGCCGTGCTGTACGAACAACTCGGTCAGGATTGCGTGCCCGCCGCCACAAACGTCGGCCTGTTCTGGGCGCGCACCGGGATCTATCGCAAGCCGGGTCTTGCCGTGCTGGAGTTCCTGCCGCGGATCGAGGCCGGGCTGGACCGCCCCACTTACATGCACAGGCTGGAGTCCGAGGTCGAAACCGCCTCGAACAGCCTGCTGGCCGAGGCCGGATTTCAGCTGGAGCTAAAATGATGGATTACATTCAGGATCTGGCGGCGCTCGAGGCGCTGTATCCAGAGCCGCCAGCGGACCGGTCGTTGAAGAAGGTCGTGCCGCAGCTGACGCCGATGTATCGCAAGTGGATCATGGCGTCGCGGTTCTGCGTCCTGTCGACCGTGGGCCCCGAAGGCACCGACGCCAGCCCGCGCGGCGACGACGGCCCGGTGGTGGCGGAACTGGGCGCGCATACCCTCGCGCTGCCCGACTGGAGCGGCAACAACCGGATCGACAGCCTGCGCAACCTTGTCCGCGATCCGCGCCTGTCGCTGATGTTCATGGTGCCGGGATCGCAGAACGTCGTGCGCGTCAACGGCACCGGCCGCATCACCGCCGATCCGGCGTTGTTGCAAAGCTTCGAACGCAAAGGCCGGCTTCCGCGGTCGGCCATCGTGGTCGAGATCGCCGAGATCTATTTCCAGTGCGCCAAGGCGCTGATCCGGTCGGGGCTTTGGTCGCGTGGCGATGAAAGCAAGACGGTGCCGACCGCCGGCGATTTCGTGAAAGAGGTCGACGCAGGCTTCGATGGCGAAGCCTACGACCGCACCTATCCCGAATACGCCAAGCCCCGTCTCTGGTAGCCGCTTGCCGTTTCGGAACTGGCCATGCACCGCCGTTCCGTGTCATCGTTCCAAGGATGACCCCACGGAAGGAAGGGCGGATGCCGTCAGTTTTCGGATACGAGGTGGACGAGGCGATTACGTCGCCGGAACAGTTGCGGCAGCACTACAAGATGCCGTCGCGCTATGTCAGCGACAAGGTCATCGACCATATCGACCCGTTGGCGGAACGGTTTCTGGCGGCGACATCGCTGGTGTTTCTTTCGACGCGCCGAGCCGACGGGCAGATCAACCTTAGTCCGCGCGGCGACCCTGCGGGGTTCCTGCACGTCCTGTCGCCCCGCCTGCTGGCGCTGCCCGACCGCATGGGGAACAACCGGACCGACGCCTTCGAGGACATCCTGCGCGACCCGCAAGTCGGGCTGATCTGCGTCATCCCCGGCCATCGCGACACCCTGCGCATCTCTGGCGAGGCGCGGCTGGTGCGGGACGCGTCGCTGTGCGAGACGCTCTCGGTGCAGGGCAAACCGGCGCAGTCTGCCTTGCTGATCAAGGTCAACCGCGTGCTGTGCCACTGCCCCAAGGCGTTCGTGCGCGGCGGGGTCTGGGACGCCGACGGCTGGCCCGCGCGCGAGACGATCCCGACACTGGCAGAGATGATGGTGGCCCATGGCGCCCTGTCCGACTCGGTGGCGGAGATGGACGCGATCGTGAAGCGCGACGGGGAGACACGGCTGTACTGACCCCTTGGGTCGACGGATCAGCGCGCCCGCGCCGCGGCCCGCACGGTGCGGGTGCCCAGCTTTTTCTCGATATGCTCGATCACGCGCGTCGCGATCTCTTGCCCAGTGACCTTTTCGATGCCTTCAAGTCCGGGCGACGAGTTCACCTCCAGCACCTTCGGGCCGTTGTCGCTGCGCAGCAGATCGACGCCCGCGAAGTCCAGCCGCATCGCCTTGGCGGCCCGAAGCGCGGTTTCCCGTTCCTGCCGGGTGATCTTGACTGCGGTCGCGGTGCCGCCCTGATGCAGGTTCGACCGGAAGTCGCCCGGCGTCCCCTGCCGCCGCATCGACGCGACGACCTTGCCGCCCAGCACGACGCAGCGAATGTCCTCGCCCGAGGCTTCCTTGACGAAATGCTGTACAAGGAAATCGGCCCGCAGCCCGCGAAAGGCGGAAATCACGCTGTCGGCGGCCTTGCGCGTTTCGGCCAGAACCACGCCCTTGCCCTGCGTGCTTTCCAGCAGCTTCAGGATCACTGGCGCGTCGCCGACAAGGTTGATCAGGTTCTTGGAATCCTTCGGGCTGCGGGCGAATGCGGTGTCGGGCATCCCGATCCGGTGGCGCGCCAGCACCTGATGCGCGTGCAGCTTGTCGCGCGAGACCGAGATCCCCTCGGACCCGGTCAGACAGAACGTGCCCATGCCCTCGAATTGGCGGACCACGGCGGTGCCGTAGTTGGTGATCGACGCGCCGATGCGGGGGATGATCGCGTCGTAATGCGGCAGCTTGCGGCCGTCATAATGAACCTCGCCGCCGACACCCTGAATGTGCATGTAGCAGCGCGAGGTATCGATAACCTCCATCGTGTGGCCGCGTGCCTCGGCGGCGGCGACCAGCCGCTTGCTGGAATAGTTGTCCGGCTCGCGCGTCAGGATCGCCATGCGCAGCACTCGCTTGGTCCATTTCGAGCGCGGGATCGCACGGTATTCGTCAAAGTTCAGTTCGGGCTGCTGGAAACTTGCGGACGGGGCCACCTGCACGTCGTCCTGCAGCGCCGAGCGGCCCAGCAGCATCCGGTAGGCCATGCCGCTGCGGTCGGTCAGCGAAATCTCGATCGGCCAGCTGCGACCGCCGATGGCGATGTCGGTTTCGATGACATACCGATACTCGGTCTCGCCGTTCGAAGAGGTCACCTCGCGCTGGTCCTTCAGCGGGGCAGAGCACATGATCTCCAGCTTCGGGTCGTCGGGGTTCGGATGGATGCCGAAGCGGACCATCGGCTTGTCGGCGGGGCCGAAGGGTTCGATCGCGAAGGCATGAAGCGCCGACGTCCGCGCGCCGGTGTCGACCTTCGCCTTCACCGCCGGCAGCCCAAGCTCGGGCAACGCAAGCCATTCTTCCCAGCCCAAGGTAAACCCTGTCATGTCACGTCCTCGCGAATAGATTGTCTTTGCGCGCCACAACGCGGTGGCACGGATTCAACACGCCCGAAGGCGGCCCTGTTGCCAGAGACATGTAGCGCGCGCCATGACGATTTCATGAAATCCGGCGCCGCAGGCACGAAAGACGCCTGCTTCTTCTCTTCCGAAATACCTCGGGGGAGTCGCGCAGCGACGGGGGCAGCGCCCCCATCGGACCGGCGTCAGGCCGCCAGCCCTTTCGATCCGATCGACAGGAATTTCTTGCGCCGGGCCTTCACCAGCGCATCGCGATCCTTGCCGTCGAGATCCTTCAGCATCGCTTCCAGCGCCTTGCGAACGGCATCCGTCGCGGCAAGCGGATCGCGGGGGGCGCCGCCCAGCGGTTCCGGGATGATCTTGTCGATCACGCCCAGCTTGGACAGATCCTGCGCCGTCAGGCGCAGCGCCTCGGCGGCTTCGCGCATTTTCTCGGCGTCTTTCCACAGGATCGACGCGCAGCCCTCGGGCGAGATCACCGAGTAGATCGAGTGTTCCAGCATCGCGACCTTGTTCGCCGTGGCGAAGGCCACCGCTCCGCCAGAGCCGCCTTCGCCGATGATCACCGAGATCATCGGAACGCCAAGCTGCAGGCAGCGCTGGGTGGACCGGGCGATTGCCTCGGACTGGCCGCGTTCTTCCGCACCCTTGCCGGGATAGGCGCCGGGCGTGTCGACCAGCGCGATCACCGGCAGGTTGAAGCGGTCGGCAAGGTCCATCAGGCGGATCGCCTTGCGATAGCCTTCGGGGCGCGCCATGCCGAAGTTGCGTTCGATCCGGCTTTTGGTGTCGTTGCCCTTCTCGTGGCCGATCACCACGACCGGGCGGTCCCCCAACCGGGCCAGACCGCCCATCACGGCGTGGTCGTCGGCAAAGTTCCGGTCGCCGGCCAGAGGCGTGTACTCGGTGAACAGCGCCTCGATATAGTCCTTGCAGTGCGGACGGTCGGGGTGCCGGGCCACTTGGCATTTCCGCCACGGGATCAGGTTCTTGTACAGATCCTTGAGCATCGCCGCGGCTTTCTCGTCCAGCGCGGCGGCTTCTTTCTCGACATCCATGCCCTCACCCGTGCGCGCAAGCGCCCGGAGTTCGTTGGCCTTGCCTTCGATCTCGGCAAGCGGCTTTTCGAATTCGAGGTAGTGGGTCATGTATGGTCCCTGCGAGTGAGCGGTTGCGGGCTATATGACGTTGCCGGGCGTTCTTTGCAACGGGCGGAACGGCGTCACACGCCGCGCGTGACGCCGCCGTCGATGCGCAGGTTCTGCCCCGTGACATAGCGCCCCTCGGGTCCGGCCAGATACGAGATCAGCCCCGACACCTCTGCCATCGTCCCGGCGCGGCCCAAGGGGACCGGCGCAAGCCGTTCGTCGTTGTGGGGGCGGCTGTCGATAAAGCCGGGCAGGATGTTGTTCACCGTGATGTTGTCCGGGCCGTGCTTGTCGGCCAGCAGCTTGGTGAAATTCCCCAGCGCAGCGCGGAACACGCCAGAGGTCGGGAACCGGGGGTCGGGTTCATAGGCGGCGAAGGTCGAGATGTTGACGATCGCGCCGCCGCCGGTCTCGGCCATGATCGGCACGACCAGACGGCAGGGCCGGATCACGTTCAGCAGATAGGCCTCCATGCCGCGGTGCCAGTCCTCGTCCGTGATATCCAGAACGCCGCCTTTCGGGCCGTCGCCCGCCGAGTTCACCAGCACGTCGATGCGGCCCCATGCCTGCATCGCGCGGTCGACCAGCGCCTGATGCGTCGCAGGGTCAAGGTTGCTGCCCGTCACGCCGACGCCGCCAAGTTCCTCTGCCAGCGCCTCTCCCTTGCCCGAGGACGACAGGATCGCCACGCGGAAGCCATCCGACGCCAGCCGCCGTGCCGCGTCGGCGCCCATGCCAGAGCCCCCGGCGGTGATCAGTGCTACTTTCTGCTCGGTCATGTCGTGTCCTCCTCTGCGACGGCGGGAAAGTTGCACCTCGCGCGCGGGGCTGCAAGTCGGCAAGATTTGCGAACACGGGGCAGGGCACAACGGTGCCGGAACGAACCGGAGGACATAACATGGCGGGACGCTACGAGGACAGGCTGTTGCGGGTGCTGGACTATATCCACGACAACCCCGCCGGCGACCTGTCGCTGGACGCGTTGGCGGACGTCGCTGCGATGTCGCGATTTCACTGGCACCGCGTGTTCTGCGCGATGACCGGCGAGACCTGCGCGCAGGCGGTACGGCGGCTGCGCCTGCACCGCGCCGCCGGCTGGCTGATCCATTCCGACTGGACGCTGGACACGGTGGCCGCGCGGGCGGGGTACGCCAGCAAGCAAAGCTTCTACCGGGCTTTCGGCGAGGCGTTCGGCATGTCGCCCGGGGCGTTCCGAAACCGCGGCGAATTTCGGTCGCCGCTTCTGAAGCCACAGAAAGGAACCTACCCCGTGTTTCCCATCGAGATCATGACCCAGCCCGCCCGTCGCCTTGCCGGTCTCCCTCATCGGGGCGACTACATGGACGTCGCCGAGAAGTTCGAGAAATGCGCGATGCTGTTCGCGACCCGCGCGTTGTGGCCGCATGGCAGCCAGATGATCGGCGTCTACTACGACGACCCCGATGCGGTGGCCGAGCCCGATCTGCGCAGCTTCGCGGGGATCAGCGTCGACGACGGTGCTGCCGTGGATGCGCCGCTGGAAGAACTGCGTCTGCCCGGCGGGCGCTATGCGGTGATGCACTACAAGGGCCCGTATCCGGGGCTGAAGGCGGCCTATGCCCACCTGTACGGCACATGGCTGCCCGACGCGGGCGAGGAACTGGGCGATCACCCGCCGGTCGAGATTTATCTGAATGCCCCCGTCGACACCGCGCCAGAGGACCTGCTGACAGAGGTCTGTGTGCCGCTCAGGTCGCGGTAAGCAGGACCGGGATCAGGGACAGCACCAGCAGCCCCGCCATCGTCCAGTTGAAGGTGCGGATGCGGGCGGGCTTGTCCAGAAGCCGCCGGGCCTGTTGTCCGGCGGCAGCCCACAGGCTGATCACCGGAAGCGAGATCACCGCGAAGGTGGCGATGACCAGTCCGATCGCGGGCAGATCCCGCCCCGGCGCGTACAGCGTGATCGCCGCCAGAACCATCGTCCACGCCTTCGGGTTCACCCACTGGAACAGCGCCGCCTGCAGGCTGGTCATCGGCCGCCCCTCGGCCGCGCCGTGTTCGGGCGGGGCGGCATTGGCGATCTTCCACGCCAGCCACAGCAAGTAGGTCACGCTAAGCGCGGTCAGGATCGTGTGCAGCGCCGGGAACAGGTCGAACGCGCGGGCCAGTCCAAGGCCCACCAGCAGGTTCATCACCGCCACGCCCGCCGCGATCCCAAGGATGTGGGGGATCGTGCGGCGGTAGCCAAAGTTCGCACCCGACGCGAGCAGCATCAGGTTGTTCGGGCCGGGCGTTCCGGTCTGAACCAGCGCGAACAGCGCAAGGGCGGGAAGGTATGCGGTATCCATGCGCTGCAATATTCCACGGCTTAGGCCGCACAGGGTTGCGATTTGCATTGCCTTGCACGGAAAAATCACAACTATTATCGGCCATGGATCGCATCGACGAACATATATTGCGCATTCTGTCTGTTGATGGGCGCATCAGTAATATCACCCTTGCCGCGCAGGTTGGGCTGTCTGCCTCTGCCTTCCTGCGCCGGGTGCAGGAACTGGAACGCTCGGGCATCATCAAGGGCTACCGCGCCGTGCTGGACGCGGTCCAGCTTGGCCACGGCTTCACGGCCTATGTCGGTGTCGGGCTGTCGAACCACGGATCGGCGGCGCTGGACGCGTTCGAGCGCGCGATGCGGCGGGCGCCGGAGGTCCGCGAGTTGCACAACACAACCGGCACCATCGAATACCTGATGCGAATCGAGTGCACCGACCTTGCGGCCTATCAGCATTTTCACCGCGAGGTGCTGGGGGCCCAGCCGATGGTCAGCGCGATCACCACTTACGTCATCATGGGCAGCCCGAAGGACGAACGTGCCTGAGGCTGCATGTGCGTAACATGCAACTTAACGGCGCTAGTCCGGAAACCCATACCAGCTTTTTTGCCGCCTCGGGTCTAAGATCCGCGCCGATTTGATCCGGCGATATGCCGGTTTGGCAATGGCCCGGTTCGCGGGCATTTTTTGGAGGCAATCATGGCAGTACAGCACACGGGAAGCTCGACGACGGGGATCGTCGTCTCGGCAAGCGGTGACACCTGGTATACGCGGGAAGGCTATTACGTAGCGTCGGACGTGGATGGGTTCGACGCTGGTGGTTTCGATAACTTGGAATATTTCCTCGAGGGGGACATCTTTTCCGGGGACGACGGCATCGTCGCGTCATCCGGTGCGAACAACTTCGACATCGTGATCAGCGCGAATGCGTCGGTGAACGCCGCCGGCGATGGCATTCAGCTTTTCGGAGACTCGCTCAACGACTCGGGCCACGACATCGTCAACTATGGAAGCATCACGGGAATGGGGGGCGAAGGCGTCGATGTGCGCGCCAGCCAGTCCTCGCTGACCAATAATGGTTCGGTCACTGCTTACAGTGTTGGCGTGTACTTCGTTGGCAACAATAACCGCGTCGTCAATCGCGGGGATGTGTCGTCAGAGATCAGCAGTGGGATTTGGCTGAACGGTGAGCGCGCGAGTATTGTAAATAGTGGATCAATCAACGCTGAAAGCGAAGAATCCGCAGTTCGTGTCATGGGTGACGAAGCGGAAGTGGTGAATACGGGCATCTTGGTCGGAGGGACGGGGATTTCCATCCTCAACGTCAATACGGCAGCCATCGCCCGAAATGCGGGGAGCATCTTTGCTCAAGAGATCGGTGTCCTTCTTACTGGTTCCAGCGAAGCGGCTGTGCTGGACTTTTCGAATTCCGGCGAGATCCGCGTTGCAGGCGGCGGCCTTGCAATCGAGGGCGATGAAGCCACGCAAATGATTTACAACACCGGCGTCATCGAAGGCCGGATCGAATTGGGTGACGGCAACGACGTGTACGACGGTCGCGGCGGCACGCTGATCGGCGTTGTCGACGGCGGCGGCGGGGCCGACAGCTATTGGGTCGACGACAGCACCACGTTCGTCTTCGAAGCGCCGGGCGGCGGGGTGGACACGGTTTATGCCTCGGTCGACTTCACGCTTGGCGATTTCGTTGAGAACCTGACGCTGATCGGGGCGACCGACATCGACGGGACGGGCAACAGTTCAAAGAACGTGGTGGTCGGCAACACGGGCGAAAACGACATTTCGGGCGAGGGGTCGCGCGATACGCTGTCGGGCGGCGCCGGCGACGATACCGTAGATGGCGGACGCGGCGACGACGTGCTGGACGGCGACGCGGGCGACGACATCCTGCTGGGCCGCGCCGGGGTCGACATCATGGACGGCGGCGAAGGCGACGACTTTCTGTTCGGCGGGATCGGCGGCGACATCATGCTGGGCAACGACGGCAACGACACGCTGAAGGGCGGGCTTGGCTCTGACACGATGACCGGCGGCGAGGGGCAGGACAGCTTCGTGTTCAGCCGGGTGTCCGACAGCCCCTCTGGCGGTTCTGATATCGTGCTGGACTTCACGCCGGGGACCGACGTTCTGGATTTCACCGAAATGCTGTCGGGGTCGTTCGACCTGTCGATCCTTGGGGCCTATACAGGGTCGGGACCAAGCATTCGGACCAACGAGAACAGCTATGGCGATACCATCGTTTTCGTGGATGCCGACGGCGACGGCGGCACCGATATGCGCATCGAGCTGAATTTGGTGACCGGCGTGACCGAAAGCGATTTCCTTCTGTGACGGTCCGCGCCGCCCGACCCGGTCAGGCGGCGCCGATCATCTCGGCCTGGCGCACGATCACCTCGGCCTGCTTGATCGACGCGATGTCGACCAGCCGACCCTTGTAGACCGTCGCGCCCGATCCGCTGGCCTTGGCGTCTTCCATCGCGGCAAGGATCTCGCGCGCTTCGGTGACCTTCTCGGCGGACGGGGTGAAGACCTCGTTTGCCAAGGCGACCTGCTTGGGGTGGATCGCCCATTTGCCGACCATGCCCAGCGTGGCGGACCGGCGCGACTGGGCGATGAACCCATCGTCGTCCGAGAAGTCGCCGAACGGGCCGTCGACCGGCAGAACGCCGTGGGTGCGGCACGCGGCGACGATGGCGGCCTGCGCCCAGTGCCACGGGTCCGGCCAGTACCGCTGGCCTTCGCGAACCATGTAATAGTCTTCCTGCGTGCCGCCGATCCCGGTGGTCTGCATTCCCATCGAGGCGGCGAAATCGGCCGCGCCGAGGCTCATGGCCTCAAGGCGCGGGGAGCCGGCTGCGATGTCCTCCACATGCGCGATGCCGGCTGCACTTTCTATGATGACTTCGAACTTGATTGGCTTCTCGCGGCCCGTGGCGCGTTCCGCCGCCGTGACCAGCGCGTCGACCGCGTACAGGTCGGCGGCGCATCCCACCTTGGGGATCATGATGCGGTCCAGCCGGTGCGACGCCTTCTCGACCACCTCGATCACGTCGCGATACCAATAGGGCGTGTCCAGCCCGTTGATCCGCACCGACAGCGTCTTGTCGCCCCAGTCGATGTCGCCGATCGCTTCGATCACGTTGGCCCGGGCCTGCACCTTGTCATCGGGCGCGACCGAGTCTTCGAGGTCAAGGTTGATCACGTCCGCCGCGCTGGCTGCCATCTTCTCGAAGATCGCGGGGCGCGAGCCGGGGCCGAACAGCTGACAGCGGTTCGGACAGGCAGGGGCGGCAGGCTGTATGCGGAAGGACATGGGAACCTCGTCGCAATAAGATTTCAAGTTCGGCGCAGATCTTGGTATATTGTTACCTCTACGTCCGCAACCCGGTTTTTCGACACCGCCGCTCGGGGCAGCAGGTCCGCGCGCTAAGCCGTGCGCGCATCGGTGTTTTCAAACTGCACATCTTTCGAGCAAACGGCGATCTGCCGGAGAATCTTCGCACATCTCGGGGAAACGACGCAGAGATTTGCGCGCCGACCCTGCAAACCGGCGAACTTGGCAAACATCCTCGACATGCCTGTCGTTAGACTATGTCGTCAGAAAACGGAGAAACGCGCAATGATCGAGACCCCTTATCTTCTGTTCCTCGGAGATGCCCCTGACGGTCTGGCGGCCAAGGTCGCCCAAGGCATCAAGGACTGGCGTCCCCAATACGCGCTGGGCCAGTACCGGATGGACGGCTGCAAGGCGGATCTCAAGATCGAGGACATGGACCTTGCTGCCGCGAAGGCCGCCGGTGCCAAGACGCTGGTGATCGGCGTGGCCAACCGCGGCGGCGTGATCAGCCAGGAATGGAAGAAGGTGCTGATCGCGGCGCTGGAAGAAGGCTTCGATCTGGCCTCGGGCCTGCACAACCTGCTGCGCGACGAACCCGATCTGGCCGCCGTTGCCAAATCCTGCGGTCGTGAACTGCACGACGTGCGCGTGCCGTCGGTGCAATACCCGATCGCCAACGGCAAGAAGCGGTCGGGCAAGCGATGCCTTGCGGTCGGCACGGACTGTTCGGTCGGCAAGATGTACACCGCGCTGGCGATGGACAAGGTGATGAAGGAACGCGGCATGAAGTCGTCGTTCCGCGCCACCGGCCAGACCGGCATCCTGATCACCGGCGACGGCGTGCCGCTGGACGCGGTGGTCGCGGATTTCATGGCCGGTTCGATCGAGTATCTGACCCCGGACAACGACGACGACCACTGGGACATGATCGAGGGGCAGGGCAGCCTGTTCCACGTCTCGTACTCGGGCGTGACGATGGCGCTGGTCCACGGCGGTCAGCCCGACGCGTTGGTGCTGTGCCACGAACCCACCCGCACCCACATGCGCGGGTTGCCGGATTACGACCTGCCGACGCTGGAGACGTTGCGCGACACCGCGCTGCCGCTGGCGAAGGTGGCGAACCCGGCCTGTCAGGTCGTCGGCGTGTCGATCAACACCGCCGGTATGGGCGAGGACGAGGCGCTGTCGTACCTTGAAAAGGTCGAAAAGCAGATGGGCCTTCCCACGGCCGACCCGTTCCGTCAGGGTGCCGAGCGTCTGGCCGACGCGCTGGACGCCATCTGATCCGCCGGGTCTTCGGCCGGACAGCAGCGGGGGCCGTCATGGCCCCCGATCTATTACAGACAGGGAACGCGCCATGAAACTCGACATCACGCAGGACGCCTTCAAGATCGCGGGCAGCTTCGTCATCTCGGGGCGCGGAGACAAGACGCCGTGGGTGCGGACCGAGGCGTGGGTGCTGACCGTTACCATCGAACGCGACGGGATCGTGGGCCGGGGCGAATGCACGCCCTATCCACGCTACAACGAGACGCTGGAAAGCTCGACCGACGAGATCCGTGCCGTCGAGGCGCAGTTGAAGGCGGGGCTGGACCGGCAGGGACTGTTGGCCGCGATGAAGGCGGGCGCCGCACGAAATGCCGTCGACTGTGCGTTGTGGGACTGGGAGGCGAAGGCCGCTGGCAAACGCGTGTGGGAGCTTGCCGGACTGCCCGAACCGAAACCCGTGCCCACGGTATTCACCCTGTCGCTGGGCGAACCCGACGACATGCGCGCCAAGGCCGCCGAGAACGCGCACCGCCCGGTGCTGAAGGTCAAGCTGGGCGGCGAGGGCGACATCGCCCGTCTGCGCGCCGTGCGCGAGGGGGCGCCGCAGTCGCGTATCGTGATCGACGCGAACGAGGGGTGGACGCTGGACACCTACCGCGAGATGGCCGGCGTTCTGCCCGAGCTTGGCGTGGACATGGTGGAACAGCCTCTGCCTGCCGGGGACGACGGCGCGTTGCTGGGCATCGACCGACCGTTGCCGGTGTGTGCCGACGAAAGCTGCCACGACCGCACGTCGCTGCCGAAGCTGACGGGCAAGTATGACATCGTGAACATCAAGCTGGACAAGACCGGCGGCCTGACCGAGGCGCTGGCGCTGCGCGAGGCGGCGCTGGCGGAAGGCTATGATGTGATGGTGGGTTGCATGATGGGCTCGTCGCTGGCGATGGCCCCGGCGCAACTGGTGGCGCAGGGGGCGACGGTGGTCGATCTTGACGCGCCGCTTCTGCTGGCGACCGACCGCGAGGATCCCATGTTCTACGACGACGCGGGCGTTCATGCCCCGTCGGCGGCGCTGTGGGGCTGACACGCGTGTAGGCGTGCCTTGCGCGGTAAGGGGCAAGCTTCTATAGCCGCGCGCGACAGGTCCCCCCGAAACACGGAGCAGTCCCGATGATCCTTGACCGCCGCACCTTCCTTCTGGCGTCCGCCGCCGCCGTCGGAGCTGGCTTGCTTCCGTCCATCGGCCGCGCTGCCGCCGGGTATGCGCCCCGTCCCACGGGCTGGCGCGCCTTTACCCTGACCACCAAGGTCGATCTGCCGCGCGCGGGTGCGCCTGCGCAGGCGTGGGTGCCGGTTCCGTCGCTGACGGCGGACGACTGGTTCCGTCCGGGCGACACCACCTTCGCCACCACCGCCGACCGCGCGCAGCTTGTGATGGACGACGCGCAGGGCATCGCCTTTGTCCACGCCGAATGGGACGCGGGCGATACGCCGGCCACGCTAGAGGTCGTTTCGCGCGCCGCCACCCAAAGCCGCGCGGTTCCGCTTGAGCCCACGGGTGCTGCGCTGTCCGACGCGGAACGCGCGCGCCAGACCGCGCCGACCGACCTGATCCCGACCGACGGCATCGTGCGCGAGACGGCCCTGATGATCACCGACGGCCTGTCGGACGATCTTGCCAAGGCGCAGGCGATCTACGAGTGGGTCATCGAAAGCACCGAGCGCAACCCCGAGACGCGTGGCTGCGGGCTGGGCGACGTCGCCTCGATGCTGACGCTGGGCGATCTGACCGGCAAATGCGCCGACCTGAACGCGCTGTATGTCGGGCTTGCCCGCGCCGCCGGACTTCCCGCGCGCGACCTGTACGGTTTGCGGGTGGCGCCGTCGGCCTTTGGGTATAAAAGCCTTGGCGCCGGGTCCGAGACGGTGACGAAGGCGCAGCACTGCCGCGCCGAGGTGTTCGTGGACGGCATCGGCTGGATTCCGGCCGACCCCGCCGATGTGCGCAAGGTCGTGCTGGAAGAACCGCCGAAGACCCTGACGCTGGCCGACCCCGAAGTTCAGGATGTCCGCGCGGCGCTGTTCGGCGCGGCCGAGGGCAACTGGCTGGTCTACAACGATGCGCATGACGTGGTGCTGCCGGGGTCGTCGGCGGGAACGCTGCCGTTCCTGATGTACCCCCACGCCGAGATCGACGGGATGGAGCAGGACGAACTGTCGCCCGACGATTTCGCCTACTCCATTACCGCGCGCGAGATCGTATAGACCTCTGCCCGGTTACACCGATGCGGCCAGATCCATGTGCCGCTCAAAGCGCGGATCCTTCGCGGGGTCCGCGCCCGCCGCTTCCGCCAGCCGCACCACGTAATCCGCGCAGCACAAATGGTGCAGCCGCGCGACGCCGGGGATCGCCATCGCCTGTGCGTACAGCGGGTCGAAGCGGTCGGAATAGGACAGGGCGGACAGGTCCTGAACCTCGTTGCGGTTGTAGTTGTCCCAGAACTCGTCGGTATAGCGGTCCCGCCCGGCCGAGGCGCTGGGAACGCCGAGCTTGAGCGCGTAGCTTTCCGGGGTGCGGGTGATGTAGTGGTTCATCTGCGCGCCCAGATGCGTCACCCGGTCCGGCGCCGTCGCCCTCTGTGCCGCGCCGTCTGGATTGTAGCGGCCCAGCTTGCGCCCTTCGCCGTCCAGCCAGACGTTGCCAGCCTCACCCCATGTGCCCGGGCCGACATAGCGTTGCGGGCTATGGGCGCCGAAGACAGCGAATTCCAGTGGTCGACGGATCAGCGACTTGAACGAGGTGTTCGCCTTGTGCTGCGTCTCGGCCGCGCGGGTGAACACGCGGTGCTGAAGGGTGTCTTCCCACGTCTCGTGCCCCGAGGTGCCGAAGCACTTCCAGTGAAACCCGATGCCGTGAAACCGGTTGTCGGAGGTGTCGCCAAGATAGCCTCCGACCGTGCCGTCGCCGATGTGGAAGACAAGGAGCTCGTCCACGTCGCAAAGCAGCAGCCACTCATGCGCGGCGGTCAGAGGGTGGTTGCGGATGGCGCGGTGCGCGGTCCGCTTGGGCGGCGTGCCGGGGTCGGGCGAATGGGTGGTATGTGACAGCCAGCCCGCATCGTGCAGCAGGTTCAGCAGCTGTGGCGAGTGATCCGTGCAATCGTTCGTCGCGACCAGCACGTCGAAGCCAAGCATCCGGTACCACGTGACCCACTCGACCAGAAAGGCGCCCTCGTTCCGCATTCCGGCGGCGACGAGAAACTCGGAATTCTGTGTCATACCCCGTGTCCCCATACCGCGGCGCCGCTGACGGCCTTCCGTCGCAGGTATACCCGCACGGCGCGCCGCGTAAAACGGCACGTCTGCCCAAGGTTGACCGGGCGCGGCGCGACTGCCACTGTCCGCGCCGGGATGGCAACGGCGGGCGCTTATGGACCTTCGAAACCAGGTGATCGGGCTGATCCGGTTTTCCTTTGCGACGATCGGAAACTTCTATCCGGGCTTCGACACGATCGAGGACATGGAAGCCTTCCTGTTCGCACCCGACCGGCTAGAGCGTCGCTTCCGCCTGTTCGAGGTTTACTGCCTGCCTTCGCTGGCACAGCAGACTGACCCGGACTTCACCTGCATCCTTCTGGTGGGCGCCAACATGCCGGCCGAATGGAAAGAGCGACTGCGCGCCCTGTGCGCGGACGTCCCCGCCATCCGCATCACAGAGGCCGAGCCGCAGCACCATTATGCCGGCATTCGCGCCGCCTTTGCCGAGATCCCGACCGAGGGGTTCACGCACCGGACCACGTTCCGCTTCGATGACGACGACGCGCTGGACAACGGCTTTATCGCGCGGCTGAAGGAGGTCGCCCCCCGCGCCGCGGCGCTGGGCGGCATCGACAACCCGACCGCCATCGCCCACAACCTTGGCTTCTACCTTGAGCGGCGGGACGACAAGACGCTGGTCTATCCGACCTGCGAACGTACGCCGATCAGCGTTGGCGCGGCGCTGATCGCGCCGGTCAGCTGGCGCGACAACATCTACAAGGTGGATCACCGCCAGCTGCCGCAGTTCTTCAACGCGTGGTCCGACACGCAGCACTATGCCTATGTCCGCACGATCCATCAGGACAACAAGGCGAACCCGCATCGCACCGGCGAGAAGCTTCAGCTTCCCAACAAAGAGATCGACGCGATCTTGCGCGAAAACTTCGGCCGCAAGCTTGGGGCGTTCAAGCACATCGACTAGGCCCGGAGGCGCCGTAGGGGCCGGGCATTATCGGGGCGGGCCATCGCGCTCGTTTCGCCACTGGCAAAGCGCGGGTTTCGCTGGTAGCTGCCGATACATGACGACGTCATCCAGTTCAGACAACTTGCGCGGCGCGGCGCTTATGGCGGGCTCTATGGCCTGTTTCACCATGAACGATACCGCGATGAAGGCGCTGTCCGATGAACTGCCGATGTTTCAGGCGGTGTTCCTGCGCGGCATCGCCACCTCGGTCTGGATGTACCTTCTGGCGCGGGCGCTGGGCGGGTTGCGCTTTGACTTCTCGCGGCGCGACTGGACGCTGATCGCGATCCGCAACGTGGCCGAGGTCGGCGCGGCCTTCTTCTTCGTGTCGGCGTTCTTCAACATGCCGATTGCCAACGCCACCGCGATCCTACAGGCGATGCCGTTGACGGTGACGTTGGCCGGCGCGCTGTTTCTGGGCGAGGCCGTGGGGTGGCGACGTCTTAGCGCGATCCTTGTCGGCTTTGCAGGCGTGATGCTGATCGTCCGACCCGGAGGCGAGGGGTTCAATCACTATTCCCTGTACGCGCTGGCGGCAGTCGTGCTGGTGACCGTGCGGGACCTGCTGTCGCGCCAGTTGTCGGCTGACGTGCCCTCGATGACCGTGGCGTTCTTCAACGCCGTGTCCGTGATGGTGTTCTTCGGGATCGGCTCGATGTTCATCGAATGGCGCCCGGTATCGGGGCTGGCGGCCATGCAGATGGGTCTTGCGTCGGTGCTGCTGATCGGCGGCTACGTCTTCTCGGTCTCGGCCATGCGGGTGGGCGAGGTCGCCGTCATCGCGCCGCTGCGGTACACCAATTTGCTTTGGGCGCTGCTGCTGGGGTTCGTCGTGTTCGGGGACTGGCCGGACCGTCTGACGCTGTTGGGCGCGGCGGTCATCGTGGCGACCGGCATCTATACTTTTTACCGTGAACGCAACCTGCGCCGGGCTCCGCCCAAGGCGCTGCGAGTGCGTTGACATCCGGGCGCGGCCACCCCATTTCCCGGTCACGCGCCGCCCAGGTTGACGCGCCGGAGGCCCGGCTGTTGACAAGGGTCGGGACTCACCCTATACGGCGCCCACTTGGGCAGGGGGCCTCCTGCCTTTAACAGAACTGTAGTGGTCAAGATCCGGGCGGATGCCTCGATCCTCTGAATGCCCACCGCATCGTTCCCGCGAACGGGGACGGGGGCGGTTTTCGTGTTTTGCGGACGCGCGGAGCACGCCAGATGAACCGGGGACGCGCGCCCCAGAGATGAACATGAAGTGTTGCAACACGGGGAATAAACCGGAATGCCAACGATCCAACAGCTGATCCGCAAGCCGCGGCAGCCCAAAGTCAAAAGGTCCAAGTCCCAGCACTTGGAAAGCTGCCCGCAAAAGCGTGGCGTCTGCACGCGCGTCTACACGACGACGCCGAAGAAGCCGAACTCGGCCATGCGTAAGGTTGCCAAGGTGCGCCTGACGAACGGCTACGAGGTCATCAGCTACATCCCCGGTGAAAGCCACAACCTTCAGGAACACTCGGTTGTCCTGATCCGTGGCGGCCGTGTGAAAGACCTTCCGGGCGTTCGTTACCACATCCTCCGCGGTGTTCTGGATACCCAGGGCGTCAAGGATCGTAAGCAGCGCCGGTCGAAGTACGGCGCCAAGAAGCCGAAATAAGAGGATCTGACAGATGTCCCGCCGTCACGCTGCTGAGAAACGCGAGATTCTGCCCGACGCCAAGTATGGCGATCGCGTGCTGACGAAGTTCATGAACAACCTGATGATCGACGGTAAGAAGTCGGTCGCAGAAAGCATCGTCTACAACGCCTTCGAGCGCGTTGAGGGCAAGCTGAAGAAAGCCCCCGTGGAAGTGTTCCACGAGGCGCTGGACAACATCAAACCGGCCGTCGAGGTCCGCTCCCGCCGTGTTGGTGGTGCGACCTACCAGGTTCCGGTCGAGGTGCGTCCCGAGCGTCGTGAAGCGCTGGCGATCCGCTGGCTGATCACCGCCTCGCGCGCCCGCAACGAGAACACCATGGAAGAACGCCTCGCAGGCGAGCTGATCGACGCCGTGAACGGCCGTGGTTCGGCCGTGAAGAAGCGCGAAGACACCCACAAGATGGCCGACGCGAACAAAGCGTTCAGCCATTACCGCTGGTAATTCAGATCTAAGGGCCCTCCAATGGCACGCGACTACCCCCTCACGCGCTACCGTAACTTCGGTATCATGGCGCACATCGACGCCGGTAAAACCACGACGACCGAGCGGATCCTGTACTACACCGGACGCTCCCACAAGATCGGCGAAGTCCACGATGGCGCCGCCACGATGGACTGGATGGAGCAGGAGCAGGAGCGTGGCATCACGATCACCTCTGCTGCCACGACCACGTTCTGGCAGTGGCAGGAAGATCCGACCGAGGAAGGCACCTCGGACACGAAGTTCCGCTACAACATCATCGACACGCCCGGCCACGTTGACTTCACCATCGAGGTCGAGCGTTCGCTCGCCGTTCTCGACGGTGCGATCTGCCTGCTGGACGGTAACGCCGGTGTTGAACCGCAGACCGAAACCGTGTGGCGTCAGGCTGACCGCTACAAAGTTCCGCGCATCGTGTTCGTCAACAAAATGGACAAGCTCGGCGCTGACTTCTTCAACTGTGTGAAGATGATCAAGGAGCGTACTGGTGCGCAGCCAATGCCGATTCAAATTCCAATCGGTGCTGAAAGCGAACTCGAAGGTCACGTTGACCTGCTGACCATGGAAGAATGGGTCTGGCAGGGCGAAGACCTCGGTGCGAGCTGGGTGAAAAAAGAAATCCGTGCAG
>NZVC01000031.1 GCA_002701395.1 Maritimibacter sp.
CTGTCTATCCCGGCATCGTCGAGTTCCGTAACGCCCCGCCGTTCAATCGGCTGCGTTTCCTCGCATTGTTTCTGATCGTCTTCATGATCTCCGTGGTGATCCGCGGAGAAACCTCGCCATCGGCGCTGACGGATATGATCACCGATCTGGGCACCGGGATCGGCGCCGCGATCGACTTTCCCTACAGCCCCGTCCGCCAGATCGTGCTGCTCTTGCCCGACGACGCCAACCTGACCCATGTGGATCGGGTGCGGACCGCGGCGGGGATCAGCTATTTCTTCTCGATGCTGACGCTTGCGATCTTTTACTTCTGTGTTCGCGTGAAGAACTGGCCGCTGCATCGCGGCCCTTTCAATGTTTGGGTGAACCTGCCCACCTTCGACCCGACCACCGGTGGCGACGTGGTGCAGCGCCTTGAACGGGATGCGCGCTTTAACATCGTGGTAGGATTTACCATGCCATTCTTCATCCCGGCTGCGCTGAAAGCGTCCGAGAACCTGTTCGGTCAGGTCACGCTGGAGAATCCGCAGTCGATGGTGTGGATCGTTGCGGCATGGGCCTTCCTTCCCTCAAGCCTTCTGATGCGCGGCCTTGCGATGGGCCGCATCGCGGCGCTGATCGAACGCAAGCGCGCCATCGCTGGCCGCGACGAGATGCAGCCAGCCTGATCCTTCTTTTCCTGTTGGTCCTTCCCGCCGCCGCAGAGCCCCTGCGCGTGGCGACTTGGCATGTCGAGATGCAGCGACGCGGCCCCGGCTTGCTGCTGCGCGATATCCTTGCCGGGGAAGATCCCGATGTCGCCGCCGTCGTGGACGTGATCGCCCATGTTTCGCCCGACATCCTGTTGCTGACCGGCTTCGACTGGGACCTGAAGCTTGCCGCCGCTCGCGCGCTAGAAACGCGATTGGCCACGGCTGGCGCGGGCTATCCCCACCTGTTCGCGCTGCCGTCGAATGCCGGGCTGGCCACCGGGCTGGACATGGACGGCGATGGCCGGACCGGTGGGCCACGGGATGCGCAAGGCTATGGATGGTTCGCGGGGCAGGGGGCGATGGTGCTGCTGTCGCGCCTGCCGATCGACAGCGCGAAGGTGCAGGACTTTTCTGACCTTCTGTGGGCGTATCTTGCTTGGGGTCGCCCGCCGATGGTGAACGGACAGCCCTTTCCCTCGCCTCAGGCGCAGGCGGCGCTGCGGCTGTCCTCGACCGGGCACTGGGACGTGCCGGTGATCCTGCCGGATGGCGGGCGGTTGCACCTGCTGTGCTTCGCGGCAACCACGCCAGTGTTCGACGGACCCGAAGACGCCAATGGCCTTCGAAACCATGATGAGATCGCGTTGTGGTCCGTCTACCTTGATGGCGGGCTTGGGCCGCCGCCGGAGGATGCGGTGGTCGTGCTGGGCAACGCCAATCTCGACCCGTCCGACGGCGAGGGGCGGCAAACGGCGATCCGCGACCTGATCGGGCACGCCCGGCTGCAGGACCCGCGCCCCCGCAGCGCGGGCGGCACAAAGGCTGCCGTGGTGCACGGCGGTGCGAATACTGGCCAAGCCGGGGACGCGGCGCTGGACACCGCCGACTGGTCCGACGATCCCGGCCCGGGGAACCTGCGTGTCAGCTACGTGTTGCCGGACCGTGCCTTGGCCGTGACAGACGCCGGGGTGTTCTGGCCCGTGGCAGGCGACCCGCTTCGACCGCTGGTCGAGGGAGAGGGGCTGCCGCGTCACCGTCTGGTGTGGGTCGATCTTGACGTGCCGGGCTGACGCGCAGGCTGCCGTACCGGGATGTGCGGCCCGCTTCACGCGGCACCGGCCGTGTTCTCTTCCGCCCACCCAAGCGCGCAGATACGGCCTTGCCGCAATGCAGCGAAACCCCAAGGTTTCTTGACCCCCCGGCAACGCCGGGATAGGCGATGCCCGACCCGTGAGAACGACATAAAGGAAGGGAACCCGCGCATGTCCAACCCCTCGCTTCTGATCCTGCCCGGCGACGGCATCGGCCCCGAGGTGATGGCCGAAGTCCGCAAGGTGATCGACTGGTTCGGTGCTAAGCGCGACATGGCCTTCGACGTCAGCGAGGACCTTGTCGGCGGCTGCGCCTACGACGCGCACGGCACGCCCCTGACCGACGAGACGATGGCCAAGGCGCAAGAGGTCGACGCCGTACTTCTGGGCGCCGTGGGCGGCCCCAAGTACGACACCCTCGATTTCAGCGTGAAGCCCGAGCGCGGCCTGCTGCGCCTGCGCAAGGAAATGGACCTGTACGCCAACCTGCGCCCGGCCCAGTGCTTCGACGCGCTGGCGGATTTCTCTTCGCTGAAGAAAGACGTGGTTGCCGGTCTGGACATCATGATCATCCGCGAGCTGACCTCGGGCGTGTACTTCGGCGAGCCGCGTGGCGTGTTCAAGGAAGGCAACGAGCGCGTCGGCATCAACACGCAGCGCTACACCGAATCCGAGATCGCCCGTGTCGCCCGGTCCGCCTTTGAACTGGCCCGCAAGCGCGACAACAAGGTCTGCTCGATGGAGAAGGCCAACGTGATGGAATCGGGCGTGCTGTGGCGCGACGTGGTGCAGGAGATCCACGACGCAGAATACCCGGATGTCGAACTGTCGCACATGTACGCCGACGCCGGTGCGATGCAGCTGACCCGCTGGCCCAAGCAGTTCGACGTGATCGTCACCGACAACCTGTTCGGCGACCTGCTGTCGGATCTGGCGGCGATGCTGACCGGCTCGCTTGGGATGCTGCCCTCGGCATCGCTGGGCGCCCCGATGGCGAACGGCCGGCCCAAGGCCCTGTACGAACCCGTCCACGGCTCGGCCCCCGACATCGCCGGCACCGGCAAGGCGAACCCGATCGCCTGTATCCTGTCCTTCGCTATGGCGCTGCGGTACTCGTTCGACAAGGGCGACGAGGCGACCCGGCTGGAAGAGGCCGTGAACGCCGTGCTGGCCGACGGCCTGCGCACCGCCGACCTTCTTGGCGAAGACGGGGTCCAGCCGGTCTCGACCGCCGAGATGGGCGACGCGGTCGTCGCCAAGCTGGACGCATCGCTTTAATACGGTGATCGAAAGCCCGCCGATCGGGCTGAAAAATCGTGCAATACCGGCGGCATGGCTTGACCCTGCCGCCGGTTAACACAAAGTCCAAGGCAACCATCCTAGGTTTGCCGAATGTCTGCACCAAAATCCAACATCAAGGGCGCGCTCTTCGCGCTGGCCGGTTTCGCCTTGTTCTCGACCCACGACGTGGTCGTGAAGACGCTGGGCGCGACCCTGTCGACCTTTCAGATCATTTTTTACAGCGTGCTTCTTAGCTTTCCGCTGGTCATGCTCATGCTGATGCGCGACCGGACGGCGGATACGCTGATCCCGAAACACCCGTGGTGGACGGCCTTGCGCACGGGCTGCGCGGTCATCACCGGCCTGTGCGTGTTCTACGCCTTTGCGACGCTTCCGATGGCAGAGGTCTATGCGATCATCTTCGCGCAGCCGCTGCTGATCACCGTGCTTTCCATCCCCATCCTGGGTGAGACGGTGGGCCGCCATCGCTGGGCAGCCGTCTTCGTGGGGCTGGTCGGCGTTGTCGTCGTGCTGCGTCCCGGTGCGTCCGACTTCACCTTGGGCCACCTTGCGGCTGTCGTGGGGGCGTTCACCGGCTCGCTTGTGTCGATCATCGTTCGAAAGATCGGGCAAGACGAACGCAGCGCGGTGTTGCTGTTGTACCCGATGATGGCGAACTTCGTCGTCATGGCGCTGGCGCTGCCGGTGGTCTACACGCCGATGCCGCTGGTCGACCTTGGGCTGGTCGGGCTGATGGCCTCTTTGGCGTTCATCGCGGGCATCCTGATGATTCAGGCGTACAAGAACGGCGACGCGGCCATCGTGGCGCCGATGCACTATTCCCAGATGATCTGGGCCGCCATCTTCGGCAGTCTGTTCTTCGACGAGGTGCCGGACACGGTGACGTGGATCGGGGCGGGAATCATCATCTCAAGCGGGGTCTACATCGTGCTGCGCGAAAGCCTTGGCGGCATGTCCCGCGTGACCCCGGTGCTGCGCACGAAGTCCCGCGCCGAGACGGGCACGACACCCCGTGTGTCTGCACTTGCACGGATCTCGCGCCGCACTCCGGCGCGGGCGCAATAAAGGTGGTAGATGGGGTATTGCAAATGCCGCGACGAGGGGATACTGCACCCGCCACGGTCGGAGTGTAGCTCAGCCTGGTAGAGCACTGTCTTCGGGAGGCAGGGGTCGTGAGTTCGAATCTCGCCACTCCGACCAATTGGATCAAGGGCCCCCTCGGGGCCCTTTTTCGTTTTCGGGGGCGTCGCTGACAAGACCGCTTCCCCGACCAGTTCCCAATCCAACGCCATGTCTTTCAAAGCCCGGCACACAGCGCCGATTATCGCGTTGATCTCGGAGCGTTATAGAATAACATACGCCCAACTTCGGATAAGGGATACGACATGAAAACCATCAGCCTCGCTCTTCTGGCTTCGGTCGCTGCGGCGCCGCTTTTGGCGCAGGAACATCGCGAACTCAGCGCGCACGTTCACGGCGTCAGCACACTGCAAGTCGCGATCGACGGCGGGACTGTCGAGATGCGGCTGGACGCGCCGGGGATGGACATCGTCGGCTTCGAGTACATGCCGTCGTCAGAAACCGAGGCGATGGCCGTCGACACCTCTGTTATCCGGCTGTCGGATGCCGCGACCGTCGTTTCCCTGCCGGATGCCGCAGGGTGCGAGTTGGTCGATGGCGATGCCGCCTATGCCCTCGAAGAGCATGACGACCATCATGACGAGCACGCCGAGGATCACGCCCATGACGATCACGCCGAGGATCATGACCACGACCATGAGCACGAAGCGTCGCACAGTGCATTCACCGCGCACTTCGTCTTCGAATGCGCCAGCCCCGAGGCTTTGAACACACTGCGTTTCCCGTACTTCGATCAATTCGAAAACGCGCAGGAGATCGAGGTGCAGTACGTGACGGATTCGGGCGCCGGTTCCGCCGAGGTCACCCGTGATGCGCCCGAAATGACGATCGATTGACCATGTCCGAACCTGCGCTTGCCCTGCGCGACGTCAGCTACGGCTGGCCGGGTCGGGCAGGCTTTCGGCTGACCTGTCCGGCCTTTGCGCTGGCGCCCGGTGAAAGCGTTTTGCTTCTTGGCGCCAGCGGGTCGGGAAAGTCGACGCTGCTGTCGCTGGTCTGCGGTATCGTCACCGCCGACAGCGGATCCGTGTCCGTGGGCGGAACCGATCTGAAATCGCTGAGCGGGGGACGTCGTGACAGGTTCCGCGCCGAGCGGATCGGGGTGATCTTCCAGCAGTTCAACCTGCTGCCCTATGCCAGTGTATCGGACAACATCCTGCTGCCCCTGCGCTTTGCCCCGGACCGCCGTCGACGCGCTGGCGGCACGGCAGAGGCGGACCGGCTGTGCAGCGCCCTTGGGCTGCCCGAGGGCGTGGCGGCCTTGCCTGCCGGACGGCTCAGCGTGGGGCAGCAACAGCGGGTCGCCGTGGCGCGTGCGCTGATCGGGGCGCCGCCGCTGATTGTCGCCGACGAGCCCACGTCCGCGCTGGATGCCGCGACGCAGGACACTTTCCTGAAACTGCTGTTCGAGCGTACCGCCGAGGCGGGGTCATCCCTGCTGATGGTCAGCCACGACGAGCGGCTGGGCGACAGGTTCGACCGGGTGATCCGTCTTGAAGACATCGTGACCACGCAAAGGACTGCCGCATGATCCTGCGCCTTGCCATCGGCTCGCTTCTGGCGCGGGNCTTGACCGTGGGGATGACGGTGCTGGCCATCGCCCTGTCGGTGGCGTTGTTCCTTGGCGTCGAGAAGGTGCGCACCGGCGCGCGCGCCAGTTTCGCGGACACGATCTCGGGGACCGACCTGATCGTGGGGGCGCGGTCCGGGTCGGTGCAGCTTTTGCTGTATTCTGTGTTCCGGATCGGCAACGCGACGAACAACGTGACGTGGGAAAGCTATCAAGATATCGCGGCCCGGCCCGAGGTCGACTGGATCGTGCCGATTTCGCTTGGCGACAGCCACCGGCAATTCCGCGTGATGGGCACCACCGACGCGTTCTTCACCCACTACCGCTACCGCGGGGGGCGGTCGCTGGACATCGTGCAGGGGCAGGGTCTGGGCGACCTGTACGACGCGGTGATCGGGGCCGACGTGGCCGAGACGCTGGGCTATTCGGTCGGCGATCCGATCGTGGTGGCGCACGGTCTGGCCTCGTTCACCGAGCACGACGACCAGCCGTTCCGTGTGGCGGGCATCATCGGCAAGACCGGTACACCGGTCGATCGCACCGTCATCGTCGGTTTGGAGGCGATCGCAGCGATCCACGTCGACTGGCAAAGCGGTGCCCAGAGCCCCGGACAGGCCACCCCGGTCGAGGCGATCCGACAGATGGACCTGACGCCGACCGCGATCACCGCGGCGCTGGTGGGGGTCGAATCCCGGCTGCAAATCTTCGGGCTGCAACGCTGGATCAACGAATACCCGGAAGAGCCCCTGTTGGCGGTGCTGCCGGGCGTCGCGTTGCAAGAGCTNTGGCAGATCGTCGGAATCGCCGAGACCGCGCTGATCGGGGTGTCGGGCATGGTGGTGGTCACCGCCTTGCTGGGCATGATGGCGATGATCTTCTCCAGCCTCAACGAACGCCGCCGCGAGATGGCGATCTGGCGCGCAATGGGAGCACGCCCGATGACGATCCTTGGGCTGCTGGTGCTGGAAGCCGTTCTGATGGCGCTGGCGGGTGCCGTGCTGGGGATTGCCCTGCTGTATGGCGGCATGATGGTGCTGCGCCCGTGGATCGACGCGGCCTTTGGCTTGTGGCTGCCGATCGAGGCGCCGTCGCTGCACGAGGCGGTGGTATTGGGCGGCGTGATCGTCGCCGCTGGTTTGGCAAGCCTGCTGCCGGCGCTGCGGGCCTACCGGCTGTCGCTTGCGGATGGCATGATGGTAAGAACTTGAAGCGTCGGCCTGACACGCTGCGCCGCATGGAAAGGAACCCCGGAATGCAGACGACAGATCCTGGCCGACAGCGCGTATCGCGCCGCGCAATGCTTGCTGGCCTTGCCGCTGCGGGTTTTCTGCCCGCGCCGCTTCGCGCGGAAGACGTCGTCGAACTGGAATGGCGCGACCTGTTGCCCGAGGGAGAGCCTGCGCTTCCCGAAGAACTCGCCGGTGTTGTCGATCACAGCGCGGGCGATCTGGCCAGCCAGCAACCGCCCGCAAGCGGCATCCGCACCGACCTGAACGGAAAGATCGTCAAGCTGTCCGGCTTCATCGTGCCGTTGGATTACGAGGGGACCGGCGTGTCGGTGTTCATGCTGGTGCCCTATGTCGGCGCCTGNATCCACGTCCCGCCGCCGCCCGCGAACCAGCTGGTTCTGGTGACGACGACCGACAGGCCCTACGAATCCGACGGCCTGTTCGAGCCAGTGACCGTAACGGGCATGTTCGGCGCCGCTGCGACCTCGACCCAGCTTGCCGAAATCGGCTACGCGATCTCGGCCGACACGGTCGAAGCCTACGCTGGATAAGAAAAGGGCGACCCCGAAGGGCCGCCCGATCCAGACGCGTGTTCGTGCGCGTGTGTTATTTCGGCTTGTAGCTCGCGTAGGCGTGCTTGTCGTGCGACGCGGCGTAGACGATGGCCCCCACCGTGACGGCCAGCGCGCCGATCAGGGCGATGCCCATCATCATCGGGCTGTCGGCCCAGGTGAAGATGGCCTCGGCCCCGTCCCAGCTGGTGATCGGAGAAGTGTTCATGCGGTTGCTCCTTTACTCTGCCGGCGCTGCGCCGGGGTCGATGGTGGTGACAGGGCCGGGAATGTAGCCCTCGGGATAGGCCTCGACCGGCACCTTGACCACGTCGAGCCCGATTTCCTGAATGTGATCCGGCACGCGCAGCAGGCCGAACATCTTCAGGATCAACGAGACGACGTAACCCGGGATGAAGCCCAGCAGCGCCATCGTGATCGCGCCGACGATCTGGCCGATCAGCGAGACCGGCGGATAGCCTTCGCCGACGTTTGGATAACCGGCCGCGAAGATGCCGCAGGCAACCACGCCGATCAGGCCGCCGATGCCGTGCACCGGGAAGGCGCCCACTGCGTCGTCGATCCCCATCTTCTCCAGCTTGACCGCGACCATCGGCACGACAAAGCCGGCGAAGGTACCCAGCAGGAACGCGACGGGCGGATAGTAGACATCAAGCCCGGACGCCGCGGCGAAGATGCCGATCAGCGCGCCGGACATCATCCAGAACGGATCGCGGGTCTTCATCCAAGCGCCGATGATGCCGCCTGCCATGCCCATGAGCGTGTTGAAGGCAAAGGCGGACAGGGTGGTCGGCTGACCGTAGATGTTCTGCCACTGCTCGCCGGGGATGTAGATGATACAGCCGCCGAGGAAGCCGAAGAAGCCGACGATGATCAGCATCAGCCCGGTGATCGTGAACGGGATGTTGTGCGCCTTGATCACGTTGGCCGACCCGTCCGCGTTGAACTTGCCGACGCGCGGGCCAAGGTTGATCAGCACGCCAAGGGCGAAGAAGCCGGCGACCATGTGCACGACGCCAGCGGCGCCAACGTCATGATAGCCCCACTTCACCGTCAACCAGCCGGTGGGGTGCCAGCCCCAAGCACCGCCAAGAATCCAGACGACCGAGCCGAGCAGGATCGCGAGGATCAGGAAGCCGGCGGTCTGGATCCGCTCGATCACCGCGCCCGAGAAGATCGAAGCGGTTGTCGCGGCGAACAGCGTGAACGCCGCCCAGAAGATGCCGGTTGCGTTGTCGGCAAGGTTCGGCCCCATCGACAGGTCCCACGGAAGGCCCGCGGCGCCGTCGGCGGCGGGGATGAACCCGTTGTAGAACGCAAGATAGATGTACCAGCCGAAGAAATAGAAGGTCGGCACCATGAACGCGAAGGCGAGGATGTTCTTGATCCCCGATGCCAGCACGTTCTTTACGCGGCTTGCCCCCATCTCGTAGGCAAGAAATCCCGCGTGGATGGTGATCATCAGCGCGGTACACCACCAATAGAATATTTCCGAGTTGACCGTGCCGGCCCAACCGGCGCCGCCCTCTAGGGCGGTCACCCGTTCGACCAACTGGGCGAGTTCCCGTTCCATCGTCTCTGACTCCCTGTCAGCACATTGTTTGTGAAAGGGGCAGGCGCCCCTCTGGTGCTGAGAGTGAAGAAAGTTTCCTGTCAGCCAAAATGCGCAATCACGGAATCGTGGGTTTTCGCCGGGTTTGCCCGGTTTCAGGCGACGCTACGGAAGCCCAGCCCGCTTTTTGGGCGAAGTGAGAAAGGTGCCGGGCGTTTTGTCGCCTTATTCTCGTGCAGAGAATAAATGTTTCCTGTGAGTGTTAGTTTTTCGTGGACAAGGGCGATTCCCTTCGACTTGTCTTGGGCAACGAACATCACAACAGGGACCACGGCCAGATGGATATCGAAAGCTTCGTCGAGGAAGAGGGACGCGCCGAGAAGATCAAGGCGGTGCGCGAGAAGATCGACGCGCTGGGGATCGAGTATCTCTACCTTCAGTTCGTGTCGGTGACCGGCAAGATCATGGGCAAAGGCATCCCGGCCGACCACTGGGAAAGCGTTGCGAAGAAGGGGTTTCAGCTGGTCTACGGCGCCACGGTAAACCTTTTCACCAACCGTGCGGGCGATTATCTCGGCTATGGCCCCGAGGCCGCCGAGCTGGTGGGTATCCCCGAGCCCGAGACCTTCATGCAGCTTCCGTGGGCGCCGGAAATCGGCCGCATGTACTGCACCCTGTTCCGCAACCGTGAAGAAAAGGTCGACCCGGGCGCCTACCTGACGGCCGACTGCCGGGGCAACCTGCGCCGGATGCACAAGGCGTTCCAGGAAAAGCACGGCCTGCAACTGCGCATGGGCACCGAGCCCGAGATGATGTGGCTGAAGTTCGATGAGAACGGCAAGCCGAACGAGGGCTATTCCAAGCCCTACTGCTATCACATCGACCAGTTCGAAAGCCTGCGCCCGGTGTCGATGCAGGTGATCCGCTATGCCCGCAAGATGGGCTTGGACATGATCCAGGGCGACCACGAGGATGCGCCGGGCCAGCTAGAGCTGAACTGGACCTTCGACGACGTGCTGCGCAACGCCGACCGCCTGACCACCTATCGCCAGCTTTGCGCGCAGGTCGCGCGCGAGAACGGCATTTTTGCCTGCTTCATGACCAAACCCTTCATGGGGGTCTCGGCGTCCGGCTGTCACCACAACATGTCGCTGTGGACCGAGGGCGAAGACGTCTTCAAGAAGACCGGCAACGACCCGGACAACCTGCCGGGCATGGCCGAGAACTACATGTATGTCTCGGGCGGCGACAACACGTTCATGCCCGACACCGACGACCCGCAGATGCCCGGCAAGACGGGGCTGAAGGCGATCGGCGGCGTGGTGCAGCACCTTCAGGCGCTGACGGCAATTGGCGCGTCCACGGTCAACAGCTATCGCCGCTTGTGGGACACGGGCTTCTGGGCGCCGGTGTTTAGCGACTGGGGTTTCCAGAACCGCACCACCGGCCTGCGGGTGTCGGCACCGGGGCGGTTCGAATATCGCTCGGTCGACTCGATGGTGAACCCGTACCTGATGGGCTCGGCGCTTTTGGCCGCGATGGACGACGGGCTGGACAACGATCTTGATCCCGGCAAGCCCGAGGAACGCAACATCTACGACGCGATGGCGCAGGGCAAGAAGGTCAAGAAGCTGCCGATGTCGCTGGGCGAGGCGCTGGTGCACCTTGAAAACGACGAAGTGGTGCAGAAGGGGCTGCCCGGCGAGATGTATCGCCTGTACCACGAGTACAAGTCGGACGAATGGGCGCGCTTCATGTCCACCGTGACCGATTGGGACAAGGACACCTACATGGAGTGCCTGCCGTGACACTTGTACTGGAAGATGCCCCCTTCCTTGACGTGGCCAACCCTGCCTTCTCGCTCCGGTCCGAACCGGTGCGGAAGGCGCGCGATGCCTCGTGGTATGCCAAGACGCCATATGGTCTGGCCGTATTGCGCCACAAGGAAATGGGCGAGCTGCTGACCCACAAGTCGCTGATCCAGGGCAGCCACAACTGGCCCGCGCTGAACGGCGTGCCCAGCGGGCTGTTCGCGGACTGGTGGAACAGCTCGATCCTCGTGACAGAGGGCGACGACCACTGGCGGCTGCGGCGGCTGGTGAACCCGGCGTTCTCTCCGAAGGTCGTCAAGGCGATGATGCCCGAGTTCGAGCGCATCGCCACCGACCTGACGGATGCCTTCATCGGCAAGGGAAGCTGCGATTTCATGGCGGACTTCGCGGACCCCTACGCGGCCCGGGTGCTGTGCCTGATCCTTGGACTGCCGGAAAGCGACGCGGCCTTCATCCTGCGCACCTCGGCCACGATGGGGCTGGCGCTGGGCGTGAACTACAAGGCCGAGATCGACGTGATCGAGGCGGCGACCAAGGAACTGGGCGACTTCATGAACGCGGTGCTGGCCGAGCGTCAGGCCAACCCCGGCGACGACATCCTGTCGGCGATGGTTCAGGCGACATCCGACGGCGACCGGCTGTCGGACGCCGAACTGAAGAACCTTGCCCTGATGCTGGCCTTTGCCGGGGTGGACACCACCCGCAACCAGCTTGGGCTTGGCATGTCGATGTTCATGGACCACCCCGTGCAGTGGGACGCGCTGGCGGCCGATCCGTCGCTGGACATGGCCGCCGCGACAGAGGTGATGCGCATGCGCCCGACTATCACGTGGGTGACGCGCGAGGCGATCGAGGATTTCGACTATGGCGGGATCACCGTGGCGAAGGGCACGGTGCTGCATCTGTACTCGGAAAGCGCGGGGACCGACCCTGTGGCGATGGGCGATGCGCCGTTCGACATCACGGCGAAGCGGGCCCGCAACTATGGGTTCGGTGGCGGCATCCATCACTGCCTTGGCAACCTTGTGGCGCGCAACGACATGGCGGTGGCCTATCGGCTGCTGTCGCAGCGCATCACCTGCCCGACACCGGCGGGCGACGCGACGTGGCTGGCCGACAGCGGCAACACCGGGCCCGTCTCGTTGCCGATCGCGTTCGAGGCGCGGTAGCAGACAGGGCGGGCGAACGCGAGGCGCGGGCATTCCTGACGTCGCGACCGCAAGGCGGCCTTGCATACGCGGCCCCTTGACCGCATCGCGATAACGGGCGACCTCAGATCAAGCGGCCGGAGAGTCTCCGGCCGTTTTTCTTTTTCATGCCCCCGAGAACCGTCATGCAGCCAGATATTTCCTCCGCCCCGGTGGCCAGCGCCGCGTCCGCCCCTGAACACGCCGCGCGGAATCGTCTGGTGATCACGTTGCTGATGGTGTCGGCCTTCACGGTCATCCTGAACGAGACGATCATGTCGGTGGCCCTGCCGCGGCTGATGACCGATCTCGGCGTGACCGCGAACGCCGCGCAGTGGCTGACGACGGCCTTCCTGCTGACGATGGCGGTGGTGATCCCGATCACGGGCTTCCTGCTGCAGCGGTTCCATACGCGGTTCGTCTTCACCATGGCGATGAGCCTGTTCAGCCTTGGCACCTTGGTCTGCGCTGCGGCGCCGGGGCTGGGCCTGCTGATCGTGGGCCGTATCGTTCAGGCGATGGGCACGGCGATCATGATGCCGCTGCTGATGACCACGGTGATGAACCTTGTCCCCGCCGAAAGCCGGGGCCGGACGATGGGCAACATTTCCATCGTGATCTCGGTCGCGCCGGCCATCGGGCCGACGATTTCCGGGATCATCCTGTACTACCTGCACTGGCGCTGGATGTTCATCCTTGTGCTTCCCATCGGGCTGGGCGCGCTGGCGCTGGGCTGGGCGAAGCTGGTGAACGTGACAGAGCCGAAGAAGGCCCCGCTGGACCTGATCTCGGTTCCGCTGTCCGCCATCGGGTTCGGTGGGCTGGTCTACGGCCTGTCCACCATCGGCGAGGGGCACGGCGAAGGCGGGCCGGTGCCGATCTGGCTACCGCTGGTGGTCGGTGGCGTGGTTCTGGTGATCTTCATCGCCCGCCAGCTGATGCTGCGTGACCGGGCGCTGCTGAACTTCCATACCTTCAAGGTGAAGGTCTTCACCGTGTCGGTAATCATGATGGGCTTCGCGATGATGGCGCTGTTCGGCATGATCATCCTGTTGCCGATCTACATGCAAAGCGTGCTGGGCATGGAGCCGCTGACCGCCGGTTTGCTGCTTTTGCCGGGTGGGCTGGTCATGGGCCTTCTCGCGCCCGCCATCGGCCGAGCCTTTGACCGGGTCGGCGCGCGCAAGCTGGTGATCCCCGGCGCGGTTCTGGTCAGTTCGGGCCTGTGGATCATGTCGACCTTCGGCGTCTCGACCTCGATGGTCTGGGTGCTGGTGGCGCATGTCGTTCTCAGCGTCGGGCTGGCCCTGCTGTTCACGCCGCTGTTCACCTCTTCGCTGGGGTCGCTGCCGCAGGACCTGTATTCGCACGGCAGTGCCGTGATCGGGACCGTGCAGCAAGTTGCGGGCGCGGCGGGCATCGCCCTGTTCGTGTCGATCATGTCGCTGCGGATCGGAACCGAACTGGCCGCCGGTGCGGACACGGTGGCGGCGACCGCCGCGGGCCTGCGACTTGGCTTCACCACCGGCGCGGCGATCTCGATGCTGATGATCGTGGCGGCGTTCTTCGTGCGCCGCCCGCCGGACCAGCGCCCGGACTGAACCGGGCCACAGGCGGGGCGGCGTCACGTTTTACAAAGATGTGACGCGAATCTCGGTGCCCCACGCGTCGCGCACGGCCACCACGTCCGGCGCGGCGCGGCTTTGCAACTCGACATAGGCGAGGCCGGTGAACCCCTCGGGGCGGATCGAGGCGCCCGCGCTTTGCCACTGGTTCACCGCGATATGGTGGTGATAGCCGCCCGTCGACAGGAACACGGCACCCTCCCGCGCCCGCACCTCGTCGAATCCCATCTGCGTCTGCCACCAGTCGCCCGCGACCGACGCGTCGCCGACCTTCAGGTGAACATGGCCGACGACCGTGCCCTCGGGGCCGGATTCCCACGGGATCGGCGCGGGGCCCGCCGTTGCCAGCAGATTCTCGAAGTCGATCGGATTGCTTGCCATCTCGACGCTGCCGCCGGTCCAGACCCAGTCGGACGCGGGCCGGTCGGCATAGATCTCGACCCCGTTGCCCTCGGGGTCGGTCAGATAGATCGCCTCGCTCACAAGATGGTCGGCCACGCCATCGACGGGAAACTGCCGGTCCATCGCGAACAGCACCCAGCGCGCAAGGTCCCGGCGGGACGGCAGCAGGAACGCGGTGTGGTACAGGCCCGCCTGCGTCGGCGGGGCGATGTTCAGCGCGCTGTCCTCGGTGATCTCCAGCAGCACGTCGTGTCCGTTGCCCATCGCGATCACGTTGCCTTCGCCACCCATGCGGCGCAGGCCCACGCGGTCGGCGTACCAATCGGCCAGCCGCTCGGCGTCCCGGGCCCAAAGCCCGACCTTCCCGACGCTGACCGGGGCGGACATCGGCAACCCGTCTTCGGCGGCGGATAGGGTGCGGGGCAGTGCGGCGGCCGCACCGGCAGAGGCAAGCAGGGTTCGACGGGTCATCGGCATGTGCAATTCTTCCGGGGTTATCGTGTCCGCGAAATGATCGCCCGGACGCCGCGTCATTTCTACATGCGCGGACGCACAGTCACCGTCATCCGGACGCACGCAAATAACCGTGTTTCTCAGCCCAATCCAAGCGTGGCGGCGATCCGGTCGGCTCCCATCGCGCCGATCAGCACCGACGGCGCGTTGGTGTTGCCGCTGACGATACGCGGCATGACCGACGCGTCGGCGACCGACAGTCCTTCGACCCCGTGCACGGC
This sequence comes from Maritimibacter sp., assembly GCA_002701395.1. Taxonomy (GTDB): domain Bacteria; phylum Pseudomonadota; class Alphaproteobacteria; order Rhodobacterales; family Rhodobacteraceae; genus Psychromarinibacter; species Psychromarinibacter halotolerans. Next base: position 14,929 of record NZVC01000031.1, read on the forward strand.
CATCGTGGCGGGATCGACCACAGCCATCGGATCGGTGCCCATCTTCGCGGTGCCCACGGGGTGATAGATCGAATCCGCTGTCGCCCGCACCACGGCGTCCAGATCGGCGTCCGTCGTCTTGCCGTGGCCGGGCCGCAGTTCGTCGCCGGTGATGGCGGCAAGGGCGGGCTGGCGGCACAACTCGCGCAGAAAGCGCAGCCCTTCGCGCAGCGCGGCGACGTCGGCATCGGCGGCAAGGTAGTTCGGGTCGATCAGCGGCTTCGCCGACGGATCCGCCGAGGCCAGCCGCAGCCGTCCGCGGCTTTCCGGCTGCAACTGGGTGACGTCGATCGCGAACCCGTGGCCCCGGTCGTCGTCGGTGGCGCCGTCGAAGGCCAGCGCGTTGATGAAGTGCAACTGCGTGTCGGGCGGGCCGTCGTCCCCGCCCAGCCGCAGGAAGGCTCCGGCCTCAAGCCCCTGCTGGCGCCCGACGCCTTTCTTGGTCAGCAGCCATTGCGCGCCGACCAGCAGGTTGTTGGGAAACTTCGCGTGGTCCCACAGCGACAGGGGGCGGGTCATGCGGTGCTTGACCTTCACCTCGAGGTGATCGTGCAGGTTCTCGCCCACGCCCGGCACGTCGGCCCGCACCGCGATGCCAAGCTCGGACAGATGATCCGCCGGGCCGATCCCCGACAGCATCAGGGTCTGCGGCGTGCCGATGGCGCCCGCCGCCAGCACGACGTGCCCGGCCTGCAAGGTTTCCTCGCTGCCCGCCGTCGCGACCCGCAAGCCCCGGATGCGCCCGACGCCGGTCAGCCCTAGCACGCGGGTGCCGGTGCGGACGGTCAGGTTCGCACGTCCCTTCGCCAGCCCGAGATAGGCCGCCGCCGCGCTGCGCCGCCGCCCGTCCTTCACATTCAGGCGGAACATGCCGAAGCCAGCCTGCCGCCCCTCGACCGCATCGAAGACGGGAAACCCCATTTCGCCACCGGCGGCGATGAAGGCGGAATAGGGCTTTGACCCGCTGTCGGGCATCGAGGGGTCAAGCGTAGCCTTCACCTGCGCCAGCGCCGGTTCCACCGACTGCCAGCCCCAGCCTGCGCAGCCCGCGGCCTCCCACGCGTCGTAGTCAGATGGATGCCCCTCGACATAAACCATCGCGTTGATGCCCGAGGACCCGCCCACCACCTTGCCGCGCGGCACGTATAGTTTGCGGCCGTCCATGTGCGCCTGTGGCACCGATTCATAGTGCCAGTTGAACCGGGGGTGCGAGATCGCCTTGGCGGCACCGGCGGGCATCTGCACGAAGGGGTGGCGGCCTGCGGGCCCGGCTTCGATCAGCAGGACCGTGCAGGCGGGATCGCGGGACAGGCGTTCGGCCAACGCGCACCCGGCACTGCCCGCGCCGATGACGATGACGTCGTAGCTCACGCCAGAAGCTCTTTCAGCGCGGCATCGACGAAGGCCGTATCCTCGGCCGCCTTGCCGCCGCCGGCATAGTGGCCCCAGACCGACTCGATCACGCGCAGTTCCGCATTGGGCATCTGCGCGACCTCGGCGGCGTTGTCTTCGGGCGGGAAGTAGAAGTCGGTGCGCCCCGGCATGATGATCGCCTTCGCCGTGATCGCCCCCAGCGCCGCCGCGCGGTCGCCGTTGTAGATCGGATTGTCCGAAATATCGCAGGCCTGCCACGTCGCGATCAGCGACAGCATGTCGTTGGCGTCGCGCGGGAAATACGCGCCGTCCCACGCGCGCTTCAGATAATCCTCCAGCGACGAGAACCCCAGTTCGCGCCACATCTCGCGGCGATACCATTCCTGGCTAAGCGCCCAGCCCGCCCAGACCCGGCCCTGCGCGGTGAAGCCGCGCCACGGCTGTTCCTTGTAATATCCGTTCATCCACGCCGGATCGGTGATCAGCGCGTATTTCACGCCTTCAAGAAAGACGTGGGTGTGCGGCGCAGTGATCGCCTGACCACAGAAGCACGACATGGCGCGAACCCGGTCGGGGAAGATCGCGGCCCAGTGATAGGATTGCTGCCCGCCCATCGACCAGCCGCAGACCAGCCGGATCTGTTCGATCCCCCACAGGTCTTTCAGCATCCGTTCTTGCAGGATGACGTTGTCGTAATGCGTGACCAGCGGAAAGTCCGGGCCGCCCAGCGGGGCGGGGGTGTTCGACGGCGACGACGAGGCGCCGTTGCCCAGCGTGTTCGGAACGATGATGAAGTATTTCGCCGGGTCCAGCGCCATGCCTTCGCCGATCAGCGGCGGCTGCTCGTTGTGGGTCCCGGCGTAGCGCGTGGGATAGACGATCACGTTGTCCTTGGCCGCGTTCAGTTCGCCATAGGTGACATAGGCGATCTTGGCGTCCGGCAGGGTCAGGCCGGATTGCAGGACGAAATCGCCCGCGTTGTAGATCTTGGCGTCGGTCATGCGGGCACCTCGCTGGGGATGCCGACCTGACGGCACCAGTTATCGAACAGGGTCCGGGCGTTGCGCTGCAGGTCCGGGAAGTGGCGGGCGACATCGTCGGTCAGGCGGTCGGCCCCGTCCGGGCCCAGCCGGTCGGCAAGCACCACGGCGGCGGCGGGGATCGCCGCCCAGTCGGCCACGACATCGGGCCCGACCTCGGGGTGGCTTTGCATCGAGAAGGCGCGTGGTCCGTACTGGATGGCGTGAACCGCGCAGTCTTCGGACGTCGCCACGCAGGTCGCGCCCGGGGGCAGGGCGGTCACCTCGACCCCGTGCCAGATCAGCACCGGGAAGGTTGGCGGCATGTCGGCAAGGAACGGCGAGGGTGCCGAGATGGTAACGCCCAGCACGCCGATCTCTGCCCCGCCCTTCGCGCAGGCGCCGCCCAGAGATTCGGCCATCAACTGGTGGCCAAGGCAGATACCGAAGGCGGCGAGACCGCGATGCTGCACCGCTTCGCGGATGTACCGCTTTTCGTCGATCAGCCACGGATGGATGTCTTCCTCAAACACGTCCATCGCGCCGCCGAGTATCCAAAGCGCGTCCACATCGTCCAGCGGCGGCAGGCTGTCGCGGCCCAGCAGCACGACTGTCATGCGGTGGCCTGCATCGGCGATCATCGGGGCGAACAACGCCAGATGCGCCGTCGGTTCATGCTGAAGAACGACGAAATGTGCCAATCTGCCCCTCGATCGTGCTGCTGCCCGACTCTTGGGCAGCTTTTTTGCGTGTACCGGAAAACTTCCACTCAAAACTGGCCGCCGCAAGAATTTTTCTTGCCTGACAGTGAAAATTTTCGAGCATGAGGAAAACATGGGCCAACAGGGAATTTATGCCATGCGGATATGCGTGATCGGAGCAGGACCGTCCGGGCTTGCACAGCTACGGGCGTTTCAGTCGGCGAAGATGAAGGGCAAGGAGATCCCCGAGATCATCTGCTACGAGAAGCAGGCCGACTGGGGCGGATTGTGGCGGTACGACTGGCGCACCGGCGTCGACGAATACGGCAACCCCTGCCACGGTTCTATGTATCGCTATTTGTGGTCGAACGGCCCGAAGGAAGGGTTGGAGTTCGCCGACTATTCCTTCGATGAACATTTCGGCAAGCCGATCGCCAGCTATCCGCCGCGCGCCGTGCTGTTCGATTATATCGAGGGTCGCGTGAAGGCGGCGGGCGTCCGCGACTGGATTCAGTTCTCGACCGTCGTGCGGGACGTAAGCTTTGACGATGCGACGGGTCTGTTCACGGTTGTCGCCCGAAATTGCGAGACCGACACCGAAACCCGCGAGACCTTCGATCACGTCATCGTCGCGACCGGGCATTTCTCGGTCCCCAACGTGCCGTATTATCCCGGGTTCGAAAGCTTCAACGGACGTGTGCTGCACGCCCATGACTTCCGCGACGCGCGCGAGTTCGAGGGCAAGGACATCCTGATCCTCGGCACCTCGTACTCGGCCGAGGACATCGGGTCGCAATGCTGGAAGTACGGCGCGAAGTCGATCACGGTCGCCCACCGGACGGCACCGATGGGCTTTGACTGGCCCGAGAACTGGCAAGAGGTTCCGGCGCTTGTGAAGGTCGAGGGCAAGACCGCCTTCTTCAAGGACGGCACCAGCAAAGAGGTCGACGCGATCATCCTGTGCACCGGCTACAAGCACCACTTCCCGTTCCTGCCCGACGACCTGCGGCTGAAGACGGCGAACCGGCTTGCGGCAAGCGACCTGTACAAGGGCGTCGTCTGGGTCAAGAATCCGAAGCTGTTCTATCTGGGCATGCAGGACCAGTGGTTCACCTTCAACATGTTCGACGCGCAGGCGTGGTGGGTGCGGGACTGTATCATGGGCAAGATCGCCCTGCCGGACGCCACCGCGATGGAGGCCGACTGGAAACAGCGTCAGGCGGACGAGGATGCCGTGGCCGACGACTATGGCGCCATCGTGTACCAAGGCGACTACGTGAAAGAGCTGATCGCCGAGACGGATTATCCGTCGTTCAACGTGGATGGTGCGAACGAGGCGTTCTTCCAGTGGAAGAAGCACAAGAAGAAGGGGATCATGACCTTCCGCAACCACGGCTATGTCTCGCCCCTGACCGGCACGATGGCGCCGCCGCACCACACGCCGTGGAAGGACGCGCTGGACGACTCGCTGGAAAGCTACCTGACCGCACCGGAACCGGTTCCGGGCGAATAGCATGGGGCTGGAGACGCCTTTTGCGCGGTCGGGCGTCGTCGCGCCCGGCCTGCCGGTTCTGCCGCCGGGGGTCGAACGGCTTCCGGTGCCGGGCGGTGGCAGCCGCGCGGTCGAGATCCGGGCAGGCGACGAGATCACGCTGGTCGACCGCGAGGGTGGGCAGCGCGCCGAAGTCGTGGCCTTCCGCCCCGATGGGCGCTGTGACGCAGGGCTGATCGGCAAGGCGGCGGATTGGGTGCCGGACGGGCTGCGCCGGTCGCTGGACAGCCGGTCGGGCCGGGTGGTGCGGCGCGCGCTGGAACGGGCGGGGTTCGATCTGGGGCAGGCGCTGGGCGTCGCCGCTTTCGGGCCCGAGAGCCCCCCGAACGACAGCGTGACATGGGTCGCGGCAGGGGACGGGCTGCTGATCGTCGCGGCCCCTGGCGGGCCGATGTCGCCGGAAGACAACGACACCCCGACCGACATCCTGCTGTACCTGCGCCGCGCCGACACGGGCGAGGCGCGAACGCGCCATGCGCCGCCCGATCCGCTGGCGGACCCGGTGCTGGACGTGAACATCCAGCCGGGCGAGGCGCATGTCTACGAGGTGCCGGCGGGGACGTGGATTCAGATCCTCGACGTGCAGGGACGCGAATGCTCGGACTTTCAGGCGTTCTCGAAACGCGCGCTGGACGCCGGGACCGACCGCGAGATCGACCCGACCGCGACCCGGTCGATGACCGGCACCGCCTATCCGCTTCCGGGTCTGCATTCGAAGTTCTGGACCGTGGATTTCGAGCCGCTGGTCGAGGTGGTGCAGGATACTGTCGGTCGTCACGACACCTTCGGGCTGGCCTGCACCTCGCGGTATTACGAGGACATGGGATATTTCGGGCACCACAACTGCACCGACAACATCAACGCGGGGCTTGCGGCCTACGGCGTCCGGCCGCGCGCCGGGTGGCCTGCGATCAACTTCTTCTTCAACACGATGATCGATGCGGACCACGGGATCGTCGGTGACGAGCCTTGGTCGCGGCCGGGCGACTACGTGATGGTGCGGGCGCTGGCCGATCTTGTCTGCGTCTCGACCGCCTGTCCCGACGACATAGACCCGGCCAACGGCTGGAACCCGACCGACATCCAGCTGCGCACGTACCGCCCCGAGGAAAGCTTCCAGCGGGCCATCGGATGGCGCAAGCGACCAGAGGACGATGTGGAAATGACCAAGGAAACCGGGTTTCACGACTGCTTCGCGCAGCACACCCGTGATTTCGTGGAATACCAAGGCTACTGGCTGGCGAATGCCACGCGGGCGGGCTGGCAGGACGAATACTGGGCCTGCCGCGAGAAGGCCGCGATCATGGATCTGTCGCCCCTGCGCAAGTACGAGGTGACCGGCCCCGACGCCGAGGCGTTGCTGCAGGCCTGCGTGACCCGCAACATCGCGAAGCTCGCGGTTGGGCAGGTGGTCTATACCGCCGTGTGCGCCGACCACGGCGGGATGATCGACGACGGCACCGTGTTCCGCATGTCCGACCATGCCTTCCGCTGGATCGGTGGCACGGACGACAGCGGGTTGTTCCTGCGCGAACGTGCGGCGGCGCTGGGGTTGAACGCGCATGTCCGCACCTCGACCGACCAGCTGTGCAACGTCGCGGTGCAGGGGCGCCTGAGCCGCGAGATCCTGTCCGAGGTGTTCTGGACCCCGCCCGCGCGGCCAACGGTCGACGAACTGGGCTGGTTCCGTTTCACCATCGCGCGGATCGGCGGGTTTGACGGGATGCCAGTGATGATCAGCCGGACCGGCTATACCGGCGAACTGGGCTATGAGGTGTTCTGCCACCCGAAAGACGCCCGCGCGGTCTGGGATGCGATCTGGGCGGTGGGCGCGCCGAAGGGGATGCTGCCTTTGGGCCTTGCCGCGCTGGATGTGCTCCGGGTCGAGGCGGGGCTGGCCTTCGCGGGCCACGAGTTCGACGACCAGACCGACCCGTTCGAGGCGGGCATCGGCTTTACCGTGCCGCTCAAGTCCAAGCAGGACGACTTTGCCGGCCGCGCCGCGCTGGAATCGCGCAAGGCCAGCCCGCAGCGGCGGCTGGTGGGGCTTGTGCTGGAGGGACGCGAGGTGCCGTCGCACGGCGACTGCGTCCGCGCGGGCCGGGTGCAGGTCGGGGTCGTCACCTCGGCGGTGTGGTCGCCTGTGCTGAACCGGGTGATCGCGCTGGCGCGGGTAAACCTGCCGCATGGCGAAATGGACGAGGTGCTAGAGATCGGTCGTCTGGACGGCCATCAGAAGCGGCTGCCCGCGACGGTGGTCCCGTTCCCGCATTTCGACCCGACCAAAAGCCGGGCCAAGGGCCTTTACTGACCCGGCAGCGCCGTGGAGGTCAGCCCCACGGTGCGCGGGGAAGCCGCCAGCCGAACCGGACGCTGGCCAGCCGTAGCGCCAACGCCAGCAGGGCCGCGACGACCGTCGCCGGGATGGCGGGCATGCCGGACCGCAGCGCGACCGCATAGGTCAGCGCCCCCGCCAGCGCGGCAAGGGCATAGACCTCTTCATGCAGCACGCGAGGCACCTCGGCGGCCAGCATATCGCGCAACATGCCGCCGCCGACCGCCGTCATCACGCCCAGCAGCACCGCGCCCGGGATCGCCAGGCCGAATTCCAGCGCCTTGTGGCATCCCGCGACGCAGAACACGCCCAGCCCCAGCGCATCCAGCACCATAACCGGGCGGCGCAGGCGGTTGATCACCGGGCCAAGGAAGAACACGCACAGCCCCGCCCCGGCGGCAACGCCCAGCGGAGTCAGCGTGCGCAGCGCGGCGGGCGGCGTATCGCCCAGCAGGATGTCGCGGACCATGCCGCCAGCCACGCCCGTCGCGACGGCCAGCACAACGATGCCGAACAGGTCCAGCTTGCGGCGCACCGCGACAAGCGCGCCGCTTAGCCCGAAGGCGAAGGTGCCAAGCACGTCCAGCGTGGCGATCAGCAGGGTGGCGGTCATCGTTGCGGTCTCCGGTTGGCTGCCGTGCAGCCTAGCGGGCGCGCGGGGCGATGCACAGATGCCGGTGGACCCGACGGGTGATGTGACAATCTCTCTCTTTCGTTCGACCGTTGGTTCGCGATAGAGATCGCCGCATGACCAGATCCTGGCCTCATATCCTGTTCGGGCTGCTGTTGGCTGTCACGCTTGTCGTGTCGGGCGCGCTGTCAGCGCGGCAGATGGGGCCGGACCGCGACAAGATGATGGCGGAAGCCTCGCTTGCGGCGCTGGGCGGAAGCCTTGCGGATCTGTGCCAGACCGATGGCGGCCCGGCGCATGTCCACGACTGCCCGTTCTGCCACAAGCTGCCAGAGGCACAGAGCATGGCGTTCACGCCTGCGGCCTCGCGGGTGGTGCATCGCTTCGTTGCCGACCTGTCGCCCGATCTTGTCACCGGCCCGCAGACGCACGGGTTGCACAGAACGGCGCGCGCTCCTCCACGCACGGCCTGAGATCCCCCTCGTTTTGGCCCGCCATCGTGCGGGCGGTGATCAATGGCAGACCGGCACAGCCGGCTGCGACCCTTGGAGCGACCATGAAACTTCTTTCCCTGACCTTCGTCCCGGCCCTTGCGCTTGCGCTGTCCGGGTCCGCCGCCCTTGCGCATTCGACGCTTGCGCAAAGCGAAGTCACCGCAGGTGCCACGACGAAGCTGACCGTCCGCGTGCCGCACGGCTGTGATGGCGAAGCGACCCACACCGTCGAGGTGACGCTGCCCGAAGGCGTCTACAACGCCAAGCCGATGCCCAAGGCCGGGTGGGAGCTGACGACCGAAACCGGCGCCTATGCGACCCCCTACATGAACCACGGCACCGAAATGACCGAAGGCGTGCGCAAGGTCACATGGTCTGGCGGCAATCTTGAAGATGGGTGGTACGATGAGTTCACCGTCCGCGCGGTGATCGGCCCCGAAGTGACGCCCGGCACGATCCTGTACCTTCCGGTGATGCAGTACTGCGCGAACGGAACATCTGACTGGACCGATATCACCGGCGCCGATGGCGTGCCGAACCCCGCGCCCAACGCGCGGGTCGTCGCGGGTGCTGGTCATGGACACGGGCATGGCCACGGTGCCGGACACGGGCACGACCATGACGCGGCCGCCATTACAAACGACGGGCCGGTTGTCGCCGGGGACCTGACGCTGACGGGCGGCTTCTCGCGCGCGACGCTGCCGAACGCCCCCGTTGGTGGTGGCTTCCTGACCATCGAGAACGCGGGCGCCGCCGACCGCCTTGTCTCTGCCAGTTCCGACGCGGCCGAACGTGTCGAGATCCACGAGATGGCGATGGACGGCGACGTCATGCGGATGCGCAAGCTTTCGGACGGCCTGCCGCTTCCTGCGGGCGAGACGGTTGATCTGAAGCCCGGCGGCTATCACCTGATGTTCATGGGCCTGACCGGCGCGCTTGTCGAAGGTGAGACCCTAGAGGTCACGCTGGAATTCGAGAACGCGGGCGAGGTCGTTGTGCCGCTGCTGATCGGCGCGCCGAACGCCAAAGGGCCCGGCAACGGCACGATGCAGCACGATCACGGCCACATGGCCGACACCGGCAAGGAGTGAAAACGGATGACCAGAAACCGGGTATTCATCGGAATTCTCTGGGCCGCGGCGGCAATCGCGCTGCTTGCGTTTGCCTACTTCAGGTTTGTGGCGCCGCAGATCGAGGCGCGCGTCAGCGACGGGCTGGGCGTGGGAGATTACGAACTCGTCACCACGGACGGTCAGCCCTTCACGGAAGACAGCCTGAAGGGCGGCGCGACGGCGGTGTTCTTCGGCTTTACCCATTGTCCCGAGGTCTGCCCGACCACGCTGGGGGATGTCGCCGGCTGGCAGGACGAGCTTGCCGCAGATGGCGAGGAACTGCGCGTGTTCTTCGTGACCGTCGACCCCGAGCGGGACACGACCGAGGTGCTGGGCGACTATGTCGGCTGGGTGCCTGGTACCGTCGGCGTGACCGGGACGCCGGAAGAGGTCAAGAAGGCCGAGAAGGCGTTCATGGTCTACTCTGCGAAGGTCCCGCTGGAAGGCGGCGATTACACGATGGACCATTCGGCCAGCGTGCTGTTGTTCGACGAAGATGGCCGGTTCTTCGAGCCGGTCGGCTATGGTGAAGGCTTCGACCGCGCGGTGGCAAAGATCCGGCGGATGATCGGGGCCTGACCGGGCCCCCTCCCTAACCTCCCCCCAATCGGGGGGAGGGGCTTGGTTGCGCTTGCGTCTGGCGGCGGCGGCCTAGATCTCTTCGATGGCTTCCAGCGACTCCGGCAGGATCTGTCCGCCGTCCACCACAATGGTCTGGCCGGTGATGTACCCGGCCTCTTTCGATGCGAAGAACAGCGCGGCGTTGCCGATGTCCTCGGGGTCGCCCAACCGTTTCAGCGGGATCGAGGCGGCCATCGTATCAAGGTAGTCCTGCCCAAGATCGGCCAGCCCCTCGGTCGCGATGTTGCCCGGCAGGACCGCGTTGATCGTGACGTTGTAGCGCGACAGTTCCATTGCCGCCGTTTTCAGGAACCCAAGCTGACCGGATTTCGATGCGCCATAGTGGGTCCAGCCGGGAAAGCCGGTGAACGGGCCGGTGATCGACGAGGTCAGAACGATCCGCCCGCCGCCCTTCGCCTTGAACGCGGGGATGCAGGCTTTGGTGCACAGGAACGACGACCGAAGGTTGGTGGCCATCACGGCGTCCCATTCCTCGACCTCCATGTCGATCAGCTTGGACTGCGGGAACGCACCCGCGTTAGCGCACAGGATATCCACGCCACCGAGCGCTTCGGTCGCCGCCGCGACCATGCCCTGCACGGCGTCCCAGTCGGACACGTCGGCGGAATGGGCCAGCGCGGTTCCGCCGTCTGCGGTCAGCTCTGCCGCTGCCGCCTCGGCGGCGGACAGGTCGCGCCCAACGATAAGGACCTTCGCGCCTGCTCTGGCGAAAACCCGTGCAATCCCACGTCCGATACCCTTCGAGCCGCCGGTGACGATTGCGGTCTGTCCCGTGATCGGTGTCAGCATCCTGTCATCTCTCCCTGTCTTTTGCCCGGATGCTTGCGTCTGACGCACGGGCAGGGAAGAGAGAGGGTGGAACGGTCCCACCCCCGCAGTGACGGGACCGGGGAACTGCACGGAAGTTGGGCGCATGGGCGGAGTTTACAGCGAAACGGTGCTGGAGGAGTTGGCGGAGGGGGTTCAGGGCCTGCTGCCCGAATGGGGCCTTTCGGGCACCTTGCGGCTGCTGACCATCTCGGAGAACGCGACTTACCTGCTGGACGGGCCGCACGGGCGCACGGTCTTTCGCGTCCATCGCCCCGGCTATCACACCGAGGATGAAATCCGGTCCGAACTTGCGTGGATCGAGGCATTGCGGGCGCAGGGCATCGTCGAGACACCGGCGATCCTGCCGACCCGCGACGGCGTCCGGGTCCGGGCCTTCGATCACGGGGACGAACTGCGCCATGTCGTGGCCTTCGCCTTTGCCGAGGGGATCGAACCGCGCCCCGGCGACGACCTTGTGCCCGGCTTCCGGACGCTGGGCGGCATCAGCGCGCGGCTGCACGGGCATGTGCGCGCGTGGGACAAGCCCGCAGGTTTCCTGCGCAAGACGTGGACGTTCGACACCATTGCCGGGGACCGGCCGCACTGGGGGCCGTGGCAGGCCGCGCTGGGGCTGACGCCGGACGGGCGCGCGGTGCTGGATCGTCTGGCGGCTGCGCTGGACGCGCGGCTGGCCGCATGGGGCACGGGGCCGGATCGGTTCGGGTTGATCCATGCCGACTTGCGGCTGGCCAACCTGCTGGTCCGCGAGGGCGGGCTGACGGTGATCGACTTCGACGATTGCGGGTTCGGCTGGTTCGGCTTCGACTTCGCCGCCGCCGTCAGCTTCATGGAAGAAGCCCCCGAGATCCCCGCGCTGATGGACGCTTGGGTCGAGGGCTATCGCGCCGTGGCGCCGCTGGGGGACGCGGACGCGGCGATGCTGCCGACCTTCGTCATGCTGCGCCGCCTGCAACTGACCGCGTGGATCGCCAGCCACGCCGAGACGCCCACCGCGCAAGAGTTCGGTGACGGGTTCACCGACGGCACGGTGATGCTGGCCGAGCGGTATCTGTCGGCATGAGCGTCACGTCGCGCGACATCCTAGACATGAACGCCTTTCACGGCGATGGCGACGACCCGCTGGTCGCGCGGCGGTTGGCGAGCATGGGGGCGGCGTCGACGCTGTTCTTCGAACGGCCCATCGAGATGGTCAGCGCGCAGGGGGCCGAGATGACGGCGGCGGACGGCACCGTCTTCCTTGATCTCTACAACAACGTGCCGTCCGTCGGGCATTCGCACCCCCGCGTCGTGGCCGCCGTGCAGGATCAGGTGGCGCGGCTGAACACCAACTCGCGCTATCTCAGCGCGGTGACCGAGGCCTATTCCGAGCGCCTGCTGGCGACGGTGCCTGTGCCCGATGCACGGATCGCCTACACCTGCTCTGGCAGCGAGGCGAACGATCTTGCGCTGCGGATCGCCCGGCTTTCGACGGGGAAGCGTGGCGTCGTGGTGACCGAGGCCGCGTATCACGGCAATACCGCCGCTGTGACCGAGGTGTCGCCGGTGTCCTACCGGCAGGGCGGGGTGCCCGACCACGTCCGGCTGATCCCACCGCCCGGACCCGCCTATGGCGACGATATCGCGGGCGGCTTCGCGTCGGCTCTGCGCGCGGCGATCGCCGGACTGGAAGCCGACGGGCACGGGTTCGCGGCCTTCCTGTGCGACTCGATCTTTTCGTCCGACGGGGTGTTCGCCTTCGACTGGTCGGCGCTGGTCGCGGCGGCAGAGGTCACGCGCACGGCGGGCGGGCTTTATATCGCGGACGAGGTGCAGCCGGGCTTTGGCCGCACCGGGCGCGGGCTGTGGGCCGTGGCGGCGGCGGGGGCGGTGCCGGACATCCTGACGATGGGCAAGCCGATGGGGAACGGATTTCCCATGGCGGCGATGGTGGCCCGCGCCGATCTGCTGGCGCGGTTCGCAGAGGCCTTCGGGTACTTCAACACCTTCGCCGGAAATCCCGTGGCCGCGGCGGCGGGGTCGGCGGTGCTGGATGTGATCGAGGACGAGGGCCTGATCGCCAACGCCGCCGCCGTCGGTGCGCGGCTGAAGGACGGGCTGACGGCGCTGGACAGTCCTGTCATCGGCGCGGTCCGGGGCTGCGGACTGTACCTTGGGGTCGACATCGTCGCGGGCGACGCACCTGACCCGGACGGCGCGACGCGGCTGATCAACGCGCTTCGGGATCGCCGCATCATGGTCGGCGCCGCCGGTCGTTTCGGCCACACGCTGAAGATCCGCCCGCCCCTGTGCCTGAGCGCGGAACAGGCGGATCGCTTTCTTGGCGTCTTCGCCGAGTTGACCGCCGGGCCTGCCTGATTTCGCGGCACTTTCTCTCCTCGAAATGTGACTGGTTAGAAAACTATTTGCATCCCACGCAAGTCGTCGTGACAGTCGGGTCAACATCCGACCGGCCGTGCAGGGAGGCTCATGACCGATAGCGAACCCGTCCCCGAGGCGCTTGAAGCGCGCATCCGCGCGATCCCCTTCTGGACCGATCCGGGCGCAATCTCGGCGCTGGGCGGCGGCATCACCAACGTGAACGCGGTGGTCGAGGATGGCGGGCGCAAATACGTCGTCCGGCTGGGCGAGGACATCCCCGAGCACCTTGTGATGCGCTGGAACGAACGCCGCATTGCCGAGGCCGCCGCAGCCGCTGGCGTGTCGCCGCCGCTGCGCCATTTCGAGCCCGGCGTGATGGTGTTCGACCATGTCGAGTCCACCGCACTTGAGGAACAGGACCTGCACGACGCCCAGACACTGACCGAGGCGGTGGCGCTGGTCGGGCGGGTTCACCGCGAGGTGACGCGGGCGATCACCGGGCCGGTGCTGACCTTCTGGGTGTTCCACGTCATCCGAACCTACGCCGCCTATCTGAAGGCCAAGGGTTCGCGCCACGCACCGAAGCTGGACGCGCTGCTGGCGCAGTCCGACCTGTTGGAAGACGGCGTCGGCCCGGTGCAGCTTGTGTTGGGGCACAACGACCTGCTGCCCGCCAACATCCTGCGCGGCGCGGACCGGCTTTGGCTGGTGGATTGGGAATACGGCGGCTTCAATTCCCCGCTGTTCGACCTTGGCGGGCTGGCCAGCAACGCGGGCCTGCCAGAAGAGGCCGAGATCGGGATGCTGGCGGCTTTTTTCGGACGCCCGCCCGATGCCGCGTTGCTGCGCAGCTATCGTGCGATGAAATGCGCCTCGCTTCTGCGCGAGACGACGTGGAGCATGGTTTCGGAAATCTCGTCCGACATCGACTTCGACTATGCCGCCTACACGGAGGAAAACATGACCCGATACGAGGCCGCTTTGGCCGACTGGAGTCGCGGATGAGCTTGCCAGACAGTGCCGAGGTTGTCGTTGTCGGCGGCGGGATCATCGGATGCTCGACCGCCTATCACCTTGCCAAGATGGGGGTCGAGGTGGTGCTGCTGGAGCGGGCCAAGCTGACCAGCGGGTCGACCTTCCACGCGGCGGGGCTGGTGGGGCAGTTGCGGTCCTCGGCCAATATCACCCAGCTTCTGGGATATTCGGTCGAGCTGTATGACCGGCTGGAAGAAGAGACCGGGCTTGCCACGGGCTGGAAACGGAACGGCGGTCTGCGGCTTGCGTGCAATGACGAACGCTGGACCGAGGTAAAGCGGCAGGCCACGACGGCGCATTCCTTCGGGCTGGAGATGGAACTGTTGACCGCGAAAGAGGCGCAGGACCTTTGGCCGCTGATGGACGTATCGGACGTGGTCGGCGCGGCTTTCCTGCCGACCGACGGTCAGGCGAACCCGTCCGACATCACCGCCGCGCTGGCGAAAGGCGCGCGGTTGGCGGGCGCGCTGATCGTCGAGGATTGCGCGGTGCAGTCGGTCGACATCGAGAACGGTGTGGTGACGGGTGTCGTCAGCGACAAGGGCCGCATCGACTGCCCGAAGGTCGTCGCCTGCTGCGGTCAGTGGACCCGCGCCTTTGCCGCGACCGTCGGGGTGAACGTGCCGCTGGTGTCGATGGAACACCAGTACATGGTGACCGAGCGGATCGAGGGGGTGACGCCGAACCTGCCAACCCTGCGCGACCCCGACCGGCTGACCTACTGGAAGGAAGAGGTCGGCGGGCTGGTGATGGGCGGCTACGAGCCCAACCCGAAGCCGTGGGCCGTGAAGGGCATTCCCGAGGGGTTCCACTTCAGCCTGCTGGATTCCGACTTCGACCATTTCGAGCAGATCATGGAGCTGGCGCTGGGCCGTGTTCCCGCGATGGAGACGGCGGGGATCAAGACCCTGACCAACGGGCCGGAAAGCTTCACGCCCGACGGCAATTTCATCCTTGGCGAGGCGCCGGAACAGCCCGGATTTTTCGTCGGCGCGGGGTTCAACGCCTTCGGCATCGCCTCGGGCGGCGGCGCGGGCATGGCGCTGGCGGAGTGGGTGGCGAAGACAGAGCCGCCGTTCGATCTGTGGCCGGTGGACATTCGCCGCTTTGGCCGCCCGCATTTCGACACGGACTGGATCCGCACCCGCACGGTCGAGGCCTACGGAAAACACTACACGATGGCGTGGCCGTCCGAAGAACACGACAGCGGCCGCCCCTGCCGCCGTTCGCCGCTGTACGCGACGCTGAAGGCGCGCGGCGCGGTGTTCGGCGAAAAGCTGGGGTGGGAACGGCCCAACTGGTACGGGCCGGACGGCGCGCGGGACGAATACACCTATGGCCGTCCCAACTGGTTCGCGCATGTCGGGGCGGAACACGCAGCCTGTCGTGACGGCGTGGTACTGATCGACCAGTCGTCCTTCGCCAAGTTCGCGCTGAAGGGGCCGGATGCGATGGCCGCGCTGGGCTGGATCGCCGCGAACGACGTCAGCGGTCCTCCGGGCAGTCTGACCTACACGCAAATGCTGAACGATCACGGCGGCATCGAGGCGGATCTGACCTGTGCCCGGATGGCTTTGGATGAATATTACATCGTGACCGGCACCGGCTTTGCCACGCGGGATTTCGACTGGATCGCGAAAGGTATCCCGCAGGGCATGAACGCGCAGTTGGTGGACGTGACCTCGGGCTGGGCGGTGCTGTCGCTGATGGGGCCGAAGGCACGGGATATCCTGCAGGCGGTCACGCGGGCGGACGTGTCGAACGACGCCTTCCCCTTCGGCACCGCGCAGACCATCGGCATCGCGGGCGCTCCGGTTCGGGCGCTGCGGGTGTCCTATGTCGGTGAACTGGGGTGGGAGCTGCATATCCCGACCGAGTACGCCCTGTCGGTCTATGACGCGCTGCATGCGGCTGGCGATGTGACCGACGCCGGCTATCGCGCGATCGAGACGCTGCGGTTGGAAAAGGGGTATCGCGCGTGGGGGGCGGACATCGGACCGGACCACACGCCGCTGGAGGCGGGATTGGGCTGGGCGGCGCGCAAGTCCACCGACTATCGCGGCAAGGCGGCGGTCGAGGCGCAGCGGGCCACCGGCGTGACCAAGATGCTGGCGACCTTTACCGCCGACCCAAAGGTGATCCTGCTGGGCCGCGAGACGATCTATCGCGACGGCGTTCGGGTCGGATACCTGTCCTCGGGCGGGTTCGGCCATACCGTCGGCAAGGCGATCGGCATGGGCTATGTCCGCCACGCCGAGGGTGTCACCCGCGACTGGGTTCTGGGCGGAACCTACGAGCTGGAAGTCGCGACCAAGCGGGTGCCGTGTGAGGTCACGCTGTCGCCGTTATACGATCCGCAGAACGTCAGGGTGAAATCCTGAGGGGCAAAGTTTCGCGACAGGAAAATTCGCTGCTTGAGGGGGCGGGGTGAACACCATACAACTCGGTCAGTTTGCCAAGCGAGTGCCAAGGGAGGCAATGGCCAGATGAACAAGCCGACGAAGACATCCGAGACCAAGCTGACGCAAGACCCGCACGCCACGCGGGAAGTCCGCGAGAAAAACCTCGAAGTCGCCATCGGCCGGCAGGTGCGTGACCTGCGCAAGCGGCAGCGGATGACCGGCTCGGATCTTGCCGCGGCCTCCGGCCTTTCGGTGGGCACCCTGTCGAAGATCGAGAACGGCCATATCTCGCCCTCGTTGAACACGCTGCAGGTGCTGGCGAATGCGCTGCGCGTGCCCTTTGTCCAGCTGTTCACCGGCTTCGACGAGGTGCGCGGCGCGATGCACGTCAAGGCGGGGCAGGGTGTCGAGATCGAACGCGCGGGCACCCGCGCAGGGCACCAGTATAACCTGCTGGGGCACATCGGATCGAACAACTCGGGCGTCGTGGTCGAGCCCTACCTGATCACGTTGGACAGCGAAGCTGACCGTTTTCCGGCGTTTCAGCACGAGGGGATCGAGTTCCTGTACATGCTGGAAGGCAAGATCGACTATCGCCACGGCGACCAGTTGTACCTGCTGGAACCGGGCGACGCGCTGTTGTTCGATTCGGACGCGCCGCACGGTCCCGAGGTGCTGTTGGAACTGCCGTCGCGGTATCTTTCGATCATCACCTACCCGCAGGCCGGCTGACGTGGCGTCGGGCAAGCGCCCAAAATCTCTACTTGCAGGCCCTGCTGACCGCCTTTTGCGCCCTATGCAAAGGCGCTTTCCGGCTGTGCTCGAATCTTTCTAGCAGAGAAAGAAAGTTTCTTGAAAAGAAATTCCTCGGTGGCTAGAAGAAGATCGAGAGGGCAGGTTGCCCAAGGAACGAACTGGAGACGACCATGTGTGGCATCGTGGGCCTTTTTCTGAAGTCGGAGGCGCTGCGCCCCAAGCTGGGCGAGATGCTGACCGACATGCTGATCACCATGACCGACCGCGGCCCCGACTCGGCCGGTATCGCGATCTATGGTGACCCCGGCGACGGGCTGAAGGTGACCGTCCAGTCCGACACGCCTGCCGAAGACTTCGACGGGCTCGACGTGGCGCTGGGCGAAGTGCTGGGCGGTGCGGTTCCGATGAAAGTGTCCGACACCCACGCCGTGCTGACCATCCCCGCCGACGCCAAGACGCGCGCGGTCGCGTTCCTTGAAGATCGCGGACTGCGCGTGATGGGCGTGGGCGAGGCGATGGAGATCTACAAGGAAGTCGGCCTGCCGAAGGACGTCGCCGCGCGGTTCGACCTGCGCACCATGGGCGGCAGCCACGGCATCGGCCACACCCGCATGGCGACGGAAAGCGCGGTGACGACGCTGGGCGCGCATCCGTTCTCGACCGCGTCCGACGAATGCCTTGTGCACAACGGCTCGCTGTCGAACCACAACCGCCTGCGCCGCCAACTTGCGCGCGAGGGTTTCGTGACCAAGACCGAGAACGACACAGAGGTCGGCGCGGCCTACATCTCGTCCCGCATCGCGGGCGGTGCCAGCCTTGGCGAGGCGCTGGAAGGCACGCTGCAGGATCTCGACGGGTTCTTCACCTTCGTGATGGGCACCAAGACCGGGTTCGGCGTGGTGCGCGACCCGATCGCCTGCAAGCCCGCCGTGATGGCCGAGACCGACGATTACGTCGCCTTCGGCTCCGAGTATCGCGCTTTCGCGGACCTGCCGGGGATCGAAACCGCCCGCGTCTGGGAACCCGAGCCCGCCACCGTCTATTTCTGGGAGCGCTGAACATGGAGGCTGCAGCAATGGCCAAACCCGCAACCGACGCTTTGGTGCTGGACATGTCCGCCACCGAACTGCGCGAGGTGAACGCGACGCTTCAGGGCGCCTCTGGCAACGAGACGGCCTTCGAACTGGTCAACCCGCGCGGCAGCCACGCCGTTGCGGTCGGGCTCGACGCGCAGATCGAGGTCACGGTGAAGGGCTCGACCGGGTACTACTGCGCCGGGATGAACAAGCAGGCAACGGTGCATGTCGAGGGCTCGGTCGGCCCGGGCGTGGCCGAGAACATGATGTCCGGCACGGTGATCGTGGATGGCGACGCCTCGCAATACGCGGGCGCGACGGGGCACGGCGGGCTGCTGGTGGTGAAGGGCAACGCGTCCTCGCGCTGCGGCATCTCGATGAAGGGCATCGACATCGTGGTGCACGGCAACATCGGCCACATGTCCGCCTTCATGGCGCAGAAGGGCAACCTTGTTGTGCTGGGCAATGCTGGCGACGCGCTGGGCGACAGCCTGTACGAGGCGCGGCTGTTCGTGCGCGGCGAGGTGAAAAGCCTTGGCGCCGACTGCATCGAAAAAGAGATGCGCCCCGAACATCTGGAAATCCTTGCCGACCTGCTGGACCGCGCCGGCGCCGACGCGAAGCCGGAAGAGTTCAAGCGTTACGGCTCGGCCCGCAAGCTTTACAACTTCAACATCGACCACGCAGACGAATACTGAGGACGGCACGATGAAAGACATTCCGCAGACCGAACCGCGCCAGTCCTGGACCTTCTCGAACGAGATCAACTCCGAGATCCGGCGCGCCGCGCAGACCGGCATCTACGACATCCGCGGCGGCGGCGCGAAACGGCGGGTGCCGCATTTCGACGACCTGCTGTTCCTTGGTGCGTCGATGTCGCGCTATCCGCTCGAAGGCTACCGCGAGAAATGCGAGACCGGCGTGACGCTGGGCACCCGTTTCGCGAAGAAGCCGATCGAGCTGAAGATCCCGATCACCATCGCCGGCATGTCCTTCGGCTCGCTCTCCGGCCCGGCGAAAGAGGCGCTCGGGCGCGGCGCCACCCTCGCCGGCACCTCGACCACCACCGGCGACGGCGGCATGACCGAGGAAGAGCGCGGCCATTCCGAGAAGCTGGTGTACCAGTACCTGCCGTCGCGCTACGGCATGAACCCAGACGACCTGCGCCGCGCCGATGCGATCGAGGTCGTGGTGGGGCAGGGCGCCAAGCCGGGCGGCGGCGGCATGCTGCTGGGCCAGAAGATCACGGAACGCGTCGCCGGAATGCGCGACCTGCCGGTCGGCATCGACCAGCGGTCGGCCTGCCGCCACCCGGACTGGACCGGGCCGGACGATCTGGAAATCAAGATCCTCGAACTGCGCGAGATCACCGGCTGGGAAAAGCCGATCTACATCAAGGTCGGCGGCGCGCGGCCCTATTACGACGTCGCGCTGTCGGTGAAGGCAGGCGCGGACGTGATCGTGCTGGACGGGATGCAGGGCGGCACCGCCGCCACGCAGGACGTGTTCATCGAACATGTCGGCCAGCCCACGCTCGCCTGTATCCGGCCCGCCGTGAAGGCGCTGCAGGATCTCGGGATGCACCGCAAGGTCCAGCTGGTCGTGTCCGGCGGCATCCGCACCGGGGCCGACGTGGCCAAGGCGCTGGCGCTGGGCGCCGACGCGGTGTCCATCGGCACCGCCGCGCTGGTGGCGCTGGGCGACAACGACCCGAAATGGGAAGACGAATACCGCAAGCTTGGCACCACCACCGGCGCCTACGACGACTGGCACGAGGGCCGCGACCCGGCGGGCATCACAACGCAGGACCCCGAGCTGATGGCGCGGCTTGATCCGGTCGAGGCGGGGCGGCGCTTGCGCAACTACCTCAACGTGATGACGCTGGAATGCCAGACGCTCGCGCGCGCCTGCGGCAAAAGCCACGTCCACAACCTCGAACCCGAGGACCTGTGCGCGCTGACGATGGAAGCCGCCGCAATGGCGCAGGTGCCGCTGGCGGGGACCGACTGGTACCCGGGCAAGGCTGGGTTCTGACCAAGGCCAGATAACACCGGGAACCGGCCCCTTCTTTGGTCCGAAAATATCCCGGGGGTCCGGGGGCAGCGCCCCCGGCCGGCCGGGCCGGGAACCACGGCCCGCTGATACAAAGAAAACGAACAGGGACCGACCACGATGACCGACCTCGCCGCCTTCGCGAAGAAGACCAACGTTAAGTATTTCATGATCTCCTACACCGACCTGTTCGGCGGTCAGCGGGCCAAGCTGGTGCCTGCGGCGGCGATCTCGGACATGCAGGCGGACGGGGCCGGCTTCGCGGGCTTCGCGACGTGGCTCGACATGACCCCGGCCTATCCGGACATGCTGGCGGTGCCGGACCCGGACACCGTGATCCAGCTGCCGTGGAAGCCCGAGGTCGCGTGGGTCGCCGCCAACTGCGTTATGGAAGGCCAAGAGGTCGCGCAGGCGCCGCGCAACGTGCTGCGCCGTCTGGTGGCCGAGGCGGCCGAACAGGGTCTGCGTGTGAAGACCGGGGTCGAGGCCGAGTTCTTCCTGCTGACGCCCGAGGGCGACAAGATCAGCGACCCCGCCGATACCGCGGCGAAGCCCTGCTATGACCAGCAGGCCGTCATGCGGCGCTATGACGTGATCTCCGAGATTTGCGACTACATGCTGGATCTGGGCTGGGGCCCGTACCAGAACGACCACGAGGACGCGAACGGCCAGTTCGAGATGAACTGGGAATTCGATGACGCGCTGGTCACCGCCGACCGGCATTCCTTCTTCAAGTTCATGGTCAAATCGGTGGCTGAAAAGCACGGCCTGCGCGCGACCTTCATGCCGAAACCGATCGAGGGGCTGACCGGCAACGGTTGTCACGCGCATATCTCGGTCTGGTCGACGGACGGCAAGACCAACGCCTTCGCGGGCGATGGGGGCGGGCAGGTCGGCGAAGTCGGTCTGTCGATGGACGGCGGTCATTTCCTTGGCGGGATCATGACCCACGCCACCGCGATGACCGCGATCACCAATCCAACGGTCAACAGCTATAAGCGGCTGAACGCACCGGTGACCCTGTCGGGCGCGACATGGGCGCCGAACACGGTCACATGGACCGGCAACAACCGCACCCATATGGTGCGCGTTCCGGGCCCGGGCCGGTTCGAGCTTCGCCTGCCGGACGGCGCGGCCAACCCCTATCTGCTGCAGGCGGCGATCATCGCCGCAGGTCTGTCGGGGCTGAAGACCAACGCCGATCCCGGCAAGCGGCACGACATCGACATGTACGCCGAGGGTCACACGGTGAAGGACGCGGTCAAGCTGCCCCTGAACCTGCTGGACGCGATCCGTGCGTTTGAGGCGGATCAGGGCTTTACCACGGCGATGGGGTCCGAATTCTCGGCCGCCTATGCCAAGATGAAGCGCAAGGAATGGGACAGCTTCGTGTCGCATTTCTCGGCTTGGGAACGGGAGCATACGCTGGACATCTGAGGCAGGTATCCGCCACGCGGGAACGGTGTCACGAACGTGACTTCACCCGGCGCGGCGGGTCTGCAAGGTCAGACACAGGACGGCGGAGGGATCATGCGATATTCCGGATTGCGGCTGGTCGCCGAGGC
This sequence comes from Maritimibacter sp., assembly GCA_002701395.1. Classification (GTDB taxonomy): domain Bacteria; phylum Pseudomonadota; class Alphaproteobacteria; order Rhodobacterales; family Rhodobacteraceae; genus Psychromarinibacter; species Psychromarinibacter halotolerans. Next base: position 36,903 of record NZVC01000031.1, read on the forward strand.
ATTGCGGGGTCACCGGGGATGGAAGCCCCTGTGGCGCGACCCCGAACCGCAAAAGGACTATGACTTCGTCATCATCGGTGGCGGTCACGGGATGGCCACGGCCTATTACCTTGCCAAGACCTTCGGCAAAGCGCGGATCGCGGTGCTGGACAAGGGGTGGATCGGCGGCGGCAACATCGGGCGCAACACGACGATCATCCGCTCGAACTATCTGCTGCCGGGGAACGAGCCGTTCTACGAATTGTCGATGAAGCTGTGGGAAGGGCTGGAGCAGGAGTTCAACTTCAATGCGATGGTCAGCCAGCGCGGCATCATCAACCTGATCCACACCGACAGCCAGCGCGACACCTACCGACGCCGGGGCAACGCGATGCTGCTGGCAGGTGCCGATGCGCGGCTGCTGACGGCGGACGAAGTGCGCGAGCGGGCGCCGTTCCTGAACTTCGACAATCCCCGGTTCCCGATCAAGGGCGGCCTGATGCAGGAACGCGCGGGCACGGCGCGGCACGATGCCGTTGTCTGGGGCTATGCCCGGGGTGCGGACATGGCCGGTGTCGACATCATCCAGAACTGCGAGGTCACGGGCTTCGAGATCGCGGACGGTCGCGTCACCGGGGTCGAGACCACGCGCGGCCGGATCGGCGCGAAGACGGTGGGAGTCGCGGTCGCGGGCAACTCGGGCCGCGTGATGGCGATGGCCGGGATGCGGCTGCCGATCGAAAGTCATGTGCTGCAGGCCTTCGTGTCCGAGGGGCTGAAGCCAACGATTCCCGGGGTCATCACCTTCGGGGCCGGGCATTTCTATATCAGTCAGTCGGACAAGGGCGGGCTGGTCTTCGGCGGCGACATCGACGGCTACAATTCATATGCGCAGCGCGGCAACCTGCCCACCGTCGAGGACGTGGCCGAGGGCGGCATGGCGCTGATGCCGATGATTGGCCGGGCGCGGATGCTGCGGTCTTGGGGCGGCGTGATGGACATGTCGATGGACGGCTCGCCGATCATCGACGCGACGGGGATCGACGGGCTCTATCTGAATGCGGGCTGGTGTTACGGCGGGTTCAAGGCGACGCCGGCGTCCGGCTATTGCTTTGCCCATCTGCTGGCGACGGGCCGCCCGCACGAGACGGCGGCGGCGCTGCGGCTGGACCGCTTCGCGCGGGGCCACGTGATCGACGAACGCGGCGCCGGCGCGCAGCCGAACCTGCACTGAGGAGGGAAGATGCAGAATTTTCTAGAAAATTCTGAAAGACACGATCTTCTAGAAGATCGTGCCCCGTCGTGCGGGCGGGGGATGTCGGAATGCTGATCCCTCATCCCTTGCTGGGACTACGCGACGCGCAAGAGTTCACCTATCTCGGCGACGCCCGCCTGCTGGACCGGCCCGATCCCGCGGACGGCGAAGCGGCGTTCTGCGACTATGTCTTCCTGCGCGACAACCCGGCGGGCGTGCACCGCGAGCTTTGGTATCACGAGCAGGGAGACCGGTCGTGGCTGGTGGTCACCCGCGACACCGTCACCCACGAGATCCTTGGCGCCGAACTGGCCCGCTACGGCAAGGGAGGCGCGGCATGACCCGGCTCGACGGCGGCCTGATCGACCGGGACCGCACCCTGTCCTTCCGCTTCGATGGCCACCGTTACCTGGGCCATCCCGGCGACACGCTGGCCTCGGCGCTTTTGGCGAACGGTGTGCGGCTGATGGGGCGCAGCTTCAAGTACCACCGCCCGCGCGGCGTTCTGACCGCCGGGTCGGAAGAGCCCAACGCGCTGGTCGAACTGCGCAGCGGAGCGCGGCAAGAGCCCAACACGCGGGCCACCGTCGCTGAATTGTTCGACGGGCTGGAGGCCCGCAGCCAGAACCGGTTCCCGTCACTGGGGTTCGACCTGCTGGGCGTGAACGACCTGTTCGCGCCGTTCCTGACCGCCGGGTTCTATTACAAGACCTTCATGTGGCCCAAGGCGCTCTGGGAAAAGCTGTACGAACCCGCGATCCGGCACGCGGCGGGGCTTGGTCGGTTGTCTATGCAGCCCGACCCCGACGCCTACGACCGGGGCTTCCTGCACTGCGACCTGCTGGTGATCGGCGGTGGCGCGGCCGGGCTGGCGGCGGCACTGACGGCAGGCCGGGCGGGTGCCCGCGTGGTGCTGGCGGACGAGGATTTCCGGCTGGGCGGGCGGCTTCTGGCGGAAAGCCATACGCTGGACGAGGCCCCCGCGACGGACTGGGTCCGCGCAGCCAAGACAGAGCTGGACAGCCTGCCGAACGTGCGGGTGCTGACCCGGACCACGGTGTTCGGCGCCTACGATCACGGGATCTATGGCGCGGTTGAACGGGTGTCGGATCACCTTGCCGAGCCGGGCGACCGGGTGCGCCAGACGCTGTGGCGGATCACCGCGAAGCGCACGGTGCTGGCCGCCGGCGCGACCGAGCGGCACATTCCCTTCCGCAACAACGACCGCCCCGGCATCATGCTGGCGGGCGCGATGCGGGCCTATGCGAACCGGTGGGCGGTCAGCCCGGTGACCACGGGCGAACGGGTGGCGGTGTTCACCAACAACGACGACGGGCACCGCACGGCGGTGGACCTGCTGGCCAAGGGCGTTCCGGTTCTGGCGGTGATCGATCCGCGCGAGGACGCGCCGCGGCTGGGCGGATATCAGGTGATGGCGGGCGCGTCGGTGACCGGGACGCGGGGCAGGCTGGGCCTGACGTCGATCGAGGTGACGCGGAACGGCCGGCCGGAATGGCTGGAATGTTCGGCGCTTGGCGTGTCCGGTGGGTGGAACCCGAACGTGCACCTTGCCTCGCACCACCGGGGGCGGCCGGTCTGGTCGGAGGACCACCTTGCCTTCCTGCCGGGCGGCGACCTGCCGCCGGGCATGTCTGTTGCCGGGGCTGCCGCCGGGAAGGGATCGACCCATGCGGCACTGGCGGACGGCGCGGCGCAGGCCCGTGCGGCGCTGGAGTCATTGGGCCTTTCGGCGCGCGAGCTTCCGCTTCCCAAGGCCGAGGACGCGCCGCTGTCGCAGGCCGCGGTCTGGCATGTGCCGGGCCGGGGGCGGGCGTGGGTCGACTTTCAGAACGACGTCACGGTCAAGGACATCGCGCTGGCCCACAAAGAGAACATGCGCCCGGTCGAGCACCTGAAGCGGTGGACGACACTGGGCATGGCGACCGATCAGGGAAAGACCGCCAACGTCACCGCGCTGGCCGTGATGGCGGAACTGACCGGCAAGGAGATCCCGCAGACCGGCACCACGATCTTCCGCCCGCCCTATACGCCTGTCGCCATGTCGGTGTTGGGCGGCGGCGACACCGGGCCCGATTTCCGGCCCACCCGCCTGACCCCGACGCACGCATGGGCAAAGGCGCGGGGCGCGGAATTCGTCGAGGTCGGCCAGTGGATGCGGGCGCAGTACTTCCCCCGGGACGGAGAGACGCACTGGCGCCAGTCGGTCGACCGCGAGGCAAAGGCGGTGCGGTCGGGCGTGGGGCTGTGCGACGTGACCACGCTGGGCAAGATCGACGTGCAGGGCGCGGATGCGGCGGTGTTCCTTGACCGGATCTATTCCAACATGATCTCGACGCTGAAGGTCGGTCGGGTCCGCTATGGCCTGATGCTGCGCGAGGACGGGTTCGTCTATGACGACGGCACCTGCGCCCGGATGGCCGAGGACCATTTCGTCGTTACCACGACCACGGGCAACGCGGGTCTTGTGTTCCGCAACATGGAATTCGCGCGCCAGTGCCTGTGGCCGGACCTGGACGTGCAGGTGATCTCGACCACCGACGCATGGGCGCAGATCGCGGTGGCGGGGCCGAACGCGCGGACGCTGCTGTCGCGGCTGGTGGACGATGGGTTCGACCTTTCGAGCGCGGCGTTCCCCTTCATGGCCTGCGGCGACCTGACCATCTGCGGCGGTCTGCGGGCGCGGCTGTTCCGGATTTCGTTCTCGGGCGAACTCGCCTACGAGATCGCGGTGCCGGCACGGTACGGCAACGCGCTGATGCAGCGGCTGACAGAGCGCGGGCAGGATCTTGGCGTGACGCCCTACGGGACAGAGGCGCTGGCGGTGTTGCGGATCGAGAAGGGTCACGCGGTCGCGGCCGAGATCAACGGGCAGACCACGGCGGCGATGCTGGGGCTGGGGCGGATGGTGTCCGGGAAGAAGGACTCGATCGGCGCGGTGATGTCGCGGCGCGAAGGGCTGGCGGAAGACCGGCGGCGGCTTGTGGGGCTGATGCCCGTCGATCCCAGCCAGCAGGTGATGGCCGGCGCGCACCTGTTCGAACCGGGCGCCGAACAGACCACGGCGACCGACCAAGGCTGGGTCACGTCGAGTTGTTTTTCGCCGCACCTTGGCAGCTATATCGCGCTGGGCTTTCTTGAAGAAGGCGACAGCCGCATGGGTGACGTAGTGATCGCGGCGAACCCGCTGGCGGGAGTGAACCTAGAGACGAAGGTGGTCAGCCCGCATTTCGTCGATCCGGAAGGAGAGCGGCTGCGTGACTGATCTTGTGCCCACGACCGCGCTGGGGGACGCCGCGCCGTGCACGGCGACCTTTGGGTCCCTGACACTGACAGAGAACGACCGGCTGGCGCTGGCTTCGGTCGCCCTGCGCCGGAACATGGACGTGCCCGCGCCGATGGGGCTGGCGTTGCCGGGGCCGGGGCCGGGGGACTGGGTCGAGGGCGTCGGTGTCGCGGCGTTCTGGACCGGTCCGGGCCAGTGGATGATCGAGGGGCCGGTGCCCGAGGACCCGCGCGAGGATTTCGCCGCCGAGGTCCTGCGCAACGCGCCGGGCTGTTCGGTGACAGAGCAAACCGATGGCTGGGTCGCGGTCGAGATCGTGTCGGACGCCGGGGAAGGTCCGATCCTTGACCTGCTTGAACGGCTCGTGAATCTTGACCCCGTGACGCTGCGGCCCGGAAAGGCGTCGCGAACCGTCCTTGAACATCTGGGCGTTTTCGTTATCCGACGGGACGAAGACCGGCTTGCGGTCATCGGCATGCGCTCGGCGGCGGGATCGCTGTGGCACGCGCTGAGTACCGCGGCCCACAGACTGGAGGGTGCGGCGTGACCGCGACGATCATCGACGGCAAGGCCTTTGCGGCGACGGTACGGGAAAAGGTGGCGGCGGGCGTCGCCACGCTGAAAGCGGATCACGGGATCACCCCCGGTCTGGCTGTCGTGCTGGTGGGCGAGGACCCGGCCAGTCAGGTCTATGTGCGCAACAAGGGGACGCAGACGATCGAGGTCGGCATGAACTCGTTCGAGCACAAGCTGCCCGCCGACGTGCCCGAGGCCGAGCTGTACGCGCTGATCGACCGGCTGAACGCGGACCCCGCGGTGCACGGCATTCTGGTGCAGTTCCCGGTGCCGGATCATCTGAGCGAAACCGACATCGTCGCCCGCATCGACCCGGCGAAAGACGTCGACGGGCTGCATGTCGTGAACGCGGGCCTGCTGGCCAGCGGGCAGAAGGCGATGGTGTCCTGCACGCCGCTGGGTTGCCTGATGCTGCTGCGCGACCAACTGGGCAGCCTGTCCGGCCTGAACGCGGTGGTCGTCGGACGGTCCAACCTTGTGGGCAAGCCGCTGGCGCAGCTGCTGCTGCGTGACAGCTGCACGGTGACGATCGCGCATTCGCGCACCAAGGACCTGCCGGAGGTTTGCCGTGGCGCCGACATCCTGATCGCCGCCGTGGGGCGGCCGCAGATGGTGAAGGGCGACTGGGTCAAGCCGGGCGCCGCCGTCATCGACGTGGGCATCAACCGGATCGACGCGCCCGAGCGGGGCGAGGGCAAGACGCGGCTGGTGGGCGACGTGGATTTCGCAAGTGCGTCGGAGGTTGCGGGCGCGATCACGCCGGTGCCCGGCGGCGTCGGCCCGATGACCATCGCCTGCCTGCTGGCCAACACGCTGACGGCCTGTTGCCGGGCGAACGATTTGCCCGAGCCCGACGGCCTGACGGCCTGAGACCCATTCAAAACAAGTCTGCATGGCCCGCGTGGCCCGACCCGACAGGAGAGCCGGAATGTCGAAATTCACTCTGACCGTCACCTGCCCGACGACCCGTGGCATCGTCGCGGCGATCTCTTCCTACCTTGCCGAGAAGGGCTGCAACATCACCGACAGCTCGCAGTTCGACGACTTCGAGACGGGTAATTTCTTCATGCGCGTCAGCATGGTGTCGGAAACCGGGATCGAGTTGCAGGATCTGGAAGCCGGGTTCGCCGAGACCGCGAAATCCTTCGACATGGACTTTGCGTTCCACGACGAGGGCGCGAAGATGAAGGTGGTGATCATGGTGTCGCGGTTCGGGCACTGCCTGAACGACCTGCTGTACCGCTGGCGCATTGGCGCGCTGCCGATCGAGATCGTGGCCGTGATCTCGAACCACATGGATTACCAGAAGCTGGTCGTGAACCACGACATCCCGTTCCACTGCATCAAGGTCACGAAAGAGAACAAGCCCGAGGCCGAGAAGCAGATCATGAACGTGGTCGAGGACACCGGCGCCGAGCTGGTGGTTCTGGCGCGCTACATGCAGATCCTCAGCGACGAGCTGTGCCAGAAGATGTCGGGCCGGATCATCAACATCCACCACTCGTTCCTGCCGTCCTTCAAGGGGGCGAACCCCTACAAGCAGGCATTCGAGCGGGGCGTGAAGCTGATCGGGGCGACGTCGCATTATGTCACCGCCGATCTGGACGAGGGTCCGATCATCGAGCAGGACACGGTGCGGGTCACGCACGCGCAGTCGCCGTCGGACTATGTTTCGCTTGGGCGTGACGTGGAAAGCCAGGTGCTGGCGCGGGCGATCCACGCGCACATTCACCGCCGCGTGTTCCTGAACGGGAACAAGACGGTGGTGTTCCCAGCCTCGCCTGGTTCCTACGCAAGCGAACGGATGGGGTGACACACTGAGTGTCCGACGCCTGCGCACGGCGCCGGCGTCACCGCGTGAATCCGCCGGCGGTGGGGGCTCTGCCCCCGTCGCTTCGCGACTCCCCCGAGGTATTTTCAAAGAGAAGAAGCCGGGCGTGAGACAGGCCCCGCTTGGCCGGGGGCGGGTCGCTGTCAGAGTTGCATGTGGCGGGCGCGGGCGCCGCGTTCGATGGCGGCGGCGTGCAGGCGGTCGATGCGAAGCTCGTAGCGGATCTCGGCGAGGAACTGCAGTTCGGTCTCGCCCAGCAGGCCGTCCGATGCGGCGACGTCGCAGGCCAGCGCGTAGGCGGTTTCCCACAGCTTTTCCGGCAGCGTTTCCCGGACGAGGCCGAACAGGGCGTCAAGCCCGTCCTCTTCGCCGAACAGGTCGAAAACGGTGGTGGAGACGCGTTTGAGGCGGTCTTTGTCGTAGTCCGCGAAGACCGGCATGTGGTCGAGGATGGATTCGATGGACACGAGTTCCGCCGTCCGGATGTTCTGGTCGGAGGCCGAAAGCGCGATCATCACTGCGACAAGACTGTCTTGGGGCGAGAGGGTGAGCTGGTTGTCATCCACGAGTCGGAATCCTTCGAAAGCGGGTTCAGGGTCGTAAATATTGACGCCGGGGTGCCCGGGCAATAGGGAGTGGCGTCCCCGGGGCCGGGTGCCCCTGTCAGAGAATCGAGAGAACGACATGTCCGATCTGCGCGAAGCCGCGATGACGTCCAAGGCCTGGCCCTTCGAAGAAGCGCGCCGGGTGTTGAAACGTTACGAGAAGGCGCCGCCGGAAAAGGGCTATGTCCTGTTCGAAACCGGCTATGGCCCGTCCGGCCTGCCGCATATCGGCACCTTCGGCGAGGTTCTGCGTACGACGATGATCCGGCGGGCGTTCGAGCTGATCTCGGACATCCCGACGCGGCTGATCTGTTTTTCGGACGACATGGACGGGATGCGCAAGGTTCCGGGCAACGTTCCGAACCAAGAGCGGCTGCGGGAGGACCTTCAGCGCCCGCTGACCAGCGTGTACGACCCGTTCGAGGAATACCCGTCCTTCGGCGACCACAACAACGCGATGCTGCGCCGGTTCCTTGATACNTTNGGGTTCGAGTACGAGTTNTATTCGGCCACCGAGTTCTACAAGTCGGGCCAGTTCGACGAGACGCTTCTGCGCGCCTGCGAGAAGTACGACGACCTGATGAAGGTGATGCTGAAGTCGCTGCGCGACGAACGGCAGCAGACCTATTCGATCTTCCTGCCGATCCATCCCGAAACCGGTCGCGTGCTGTACGTGCCGATGAAGCATGTCGATGCGAAGGAAGGCACGATCACCTTCGATGACGAGGATGGCCGCGAATGGACCCTGCCGGTGACCGGCGGGCAGGTGAAGCTGCAGTGGAAACCGGACTTTGGCGCCCGCTGGGCGGCGCTGGGTGTCGATTTCGAGATGTACGGCAAGGACCACAGCACCAACACGCCGATCTACGATTCCATTTGCCGTATCCTTGGTGCGCCGGCGCCGGAACACTTCACCTACGAGCTGTTCCTGGACGACAAGGGCCAGAAGATCTCGAAATCGTCGGGCAATGGCATCTCGATCGACGAGTGGCTGACCTATGCCTCGACCGAGAGCCTGTCGTATTTCATGTACCAGAAGCCGAAGACGGCCAAGCGGCTGTTCTTCGACGTGATCCCGCGCGCGGTGGACGAGTATCACCAGCAGCTGCGGGCCTACGCGGATCAGGACGCGACGCAGAAGCTGGCGAACCCGGTTTACCACATCCACAACGGCGATGTGCCGGAATCGAAGATGGTGGTGCCGTTCTCGATGCTGCTGAACCTTGCGTCGGTCTCGTCGGCCGAGGACAAGGACCAGATGTGGGGCTTCATCCGCCGCTATGCGCCCGACGCCTCGCCCGAGACGCATCCGGATCTGGACGCGGCCGCCGGTCATGCGGTGCGCTATTACAACGACTTCGTGAAGCCCACGAAGGTGTTCCGTGCCCCCACCGATCAGGAGCGGGCCGCGCTGGAGGATCTGCGCGACCGGCTGAAGGCGTGGGACGGCGGGCTGGACCCCGAAGAGCTGCAGTCGATGGTGTTCGCCGTCGGCAAGGCGCACGGGTTCGAGCCGCTGCGCGACTGGTTCAAGGCGCTGTACGAGGTTCTGCTGGGCGCAAGCCAAGGGCCGCGCTTCGGCGGGTTCATCGCGTTGTACGGTGTCGATGAAAGCATCGCGCTGATCGACGCTGGCCTGAACGGGACGCTGCAAGCGGGCTAAGCCCAAAACGCGATCACCGGATGCCTGGTTGACGTCAGGTGAGCCTTGTCAGGCAGCTGGCCGGTCTTGACGGCAGGGCACCTAATACATGTTAATCACCCCGGGCGGCTCAAGTGCCGGCCGGGGTTGGGTTTTCCTTCGGGTGCGTTCTGCGCGCGCCGGTTCTTGCTTCCGATCGCCGGCTTGGCCGGGCCTTGGTGGGTTCGCCCACCACGCCCGTGCCGTCGGCCCTGAGCAGTGTCGTCGGCATCCATTTGAACAGGATGCAGGACCAGCCTGCCAGACGAGGAGTATTTGCCGTGCCGACAGCCTATGAAGCGGATGGCTATCAGGGATATGACCTGAACACCGGAACCAATGTCGCGACGCTTGATCCCGATCCTTCGCAACAGTTTACCGGCGGCATCACGGGCTATGACCAGAACGATAACGGCACATTCGAAGCTGGCGAAGACATCACGAGCGATGGGAATGACTATCTTGGTTATGTCACCATCGACGGCGTCGACATGGCCGTCGTTTACGGATCGACCAGTGGCGTGACCGACCTCGACTATGTCAGCATCATCGTTCCAGACTACCTGGACACCGCGTCGATTTCGTGGCCTGCAAGCATCGATTTCAACGTCGACCTCGTAACCGCGCCGTTCACGACCTGCTTTGCCGCCGGGACCGCCATCGCGACGCCGGACGGAGAGGTCGGGGTCGAGACGCTGCAGCCGGGCGACATGGTGCTGACCGCCGATGGCCGCGCGGTCGCCGTGCGCTGGCTGGGCCAGGTAACGCGGAACACGGGCCTGACACCGAACATGGACCATTCGCTGGTGCGGATCGGCGCAGGGGCACTGGGACACGGTCTGCCGAAGCGTGATCTTGTCGTGACCGGCGAGCATGGCCTTGTGCTGGACGGGCATCTGGTGAACGCATGTGCGCTGGTCAACGGCAGCACGATCCGGTTCGAGCCCGCAGCCGCGATGGCCGACCGGGTGACGGTGTACCACGTCGAGACCGACAGTCATGAAGCCCTGCTGGCCGAGGGCGTTGCAGCCGAAAGCTTTGCCGATGCGACGGGCCGGGCGGGGTACGACAACCACGCAGAGTATGTCGCGATGTTCGGCGCCGAGCGGATCATTCCCGAGATGGATCTGCCCCGCGTCGCGTCGGCGCGGTTGCTGCCTGCAGAGCTGCGGGCGACGCTTGGGCTGGACGCGGACGACCTCGGCATGGCGCTGTCGGCCTGATCCAACAAGCGGTGCGGCCCTGAAGCGGGGCCGCGCCTAACTTCGGATGCTCAGGTGTCGCGCCAGAGCGTCCACCACGTCTTCCACCGGCTGGCGACCGCCTTCGGCTTTTCCGACAGCAACAGCGCGCCAAGCGCGAGGGCCTCGTCTTCCAAGCGCTGCATCTCGTCCCGCGCGGGCGGGTACAGGGCATGCCGCGCCGCGCCGGGCATCGTCGGGTCCTGCAGCAGGATCTGGAAATTCGCGAGGTCGTGGTGCTGGCCAAGCAACTCGCCTAGGTCCCGGGCGGCTTCGATGCGGGCCTCGAAAACACCTGGCCACAGGTTCTGCAGCAGCGTCGCGTGATACCAGTGGTATTTCACGTGTTTGCGCCACGTGTGGAAGTCATCGACGGCCCGCGTCTTCCGCGCCGTTTTCATGGATCGCCGCGCCTGCTTGAGGGTGTCGGCCAGTCCGCCTTCGATGGCCGCGAAGCCGTCCTTGTCCAGTTTCCATTTCGCGGCGCGGTCGCGGGTGTCGGACAGGGCGTTGCGAAAAGCCTTCAGGCTTTCTTTCACGGACTGGTCCTGTTCTTCGGCCGCCCGCCTGTCTTCCAGACTGTCGCGCAAGGATACAGAGACGGTGCGGTCGAACGTGCAGTCGGGGTTGGCCGCAAGCCGGTCGTAGGTTTCGATCATTGCGGTGCTGTCGCGCACCCCCGACAGCAGCCGGGCCGCGTCGCGCAGGGCCGCGTTTTCCTTGCCATAGTGGGGAAAGTGCGGGCGGATCAGGCGGATCATGCCGCGCAGTTTCTTGCAGGCCTTACGGGCGTCGTGGATCGCGCTGTGCAGGTCTTCGGGAGACTCGAGCGCGTCGAGCGCGCCGGTCAGTTGCCGGTGCGTGATGCGCCGCACACCGTGCTGGACCGTGTCGTCGGAGGGAAGGAAAGCATAGGGCATGGCGAACGAACGTAGCTCTGGCGGACAAGGTTCCCGCGCGGAATGAAACCGAACGGTCAATCCTTTCGTATCTTCAGGTACGAAGGAGGATCGACCATGAAATTCATCATTACGGCCATTTTTCTTTCCTTTGCCGCGGCGGCAAACGCTCAGGATGCCGAAATTCAGGGCGTGATCGACCAGCAGTTCGAGGCGTTCAAGGCCGATGACGTCGACGAGGCGTTCAGCTTTGCGTCCCCCAATATCCAGCGCCTGTTCCGGACTCCCGAGATGTTCGGGATGATGGTCCAGCGCGGGTATCCGATGGTCTGGCGGCCGGGCGACGTCCGCTATCTGGCGCTGGAAGAGCGTGACGGTCAGTTGGTTCAGCGCGTGCTGATCACCGACGCCCGGGGCGCCGTTCACGCGCTGGAGTACACGATGATCGAGGGCGCCGATGGCTGGCGCATCGACGGCGTCGTGCTGCTGCCCGCGCCGGACGTGGCTGCCTGACGTCACGCCCGTTCCACGATCCCGTCCGACCGGACGCTTAACACGCCCTTCAGACGGGGCGTGATACCTCCCCTTCCGCTTCGGGCACCTCGGCCCGGATCTTCCTGACAGAGCAACATGTTGCGGGTCCGGCGGCCCGCCGGTGGTCCGGCTGCGGGCTGCCGCGCGCGTCGGGGTGCGTGCCGGATGGACTTGGAAAGGGGTACTTGATGAACAAGGTGATTACCGACGGCCTGGTGCTGATGCCCACGCCCTTCACCGACGGGCTGGACGTCTGGTCCAGCGGCAATGGCACGGCCGGGTCGGCCACCTATGACGGCGCACCGAATGCCGCCTTCGTTCCGGCTGATGGCGACTTTGGCGGGTGTCTGGAGCTGGTGAAAACCGAGACGACGCAAAAGCTGCGGTTCATGGGGCAGACGCCGATCCTGCCCGGCTGCTACCTGCGGATTTCGGCCCGCGTGAAGGCGATCAGCGGCAACATTCCGTCTGTCCGCATCGCCGGGTGGGCCGGTGACGGAAGCGACGATCACGTCGGCGGTCTGGATGAAACGGGCGGCTCGGTGGCGCTGACGGGATACGGCGATATCGTCGAGGTTTCCGCGATCGTGGGCACCGGCAGCCGGGGCGGCGTGGACATGGCGTGGGGTCTGCAGCCGGTCTACGGGCATTTCGGGCTGGACCTTACGGGGACCAACGGTGGCGTTGTGCGGATTGATGACATCGTCATCGAGGACATCACCAGCGCCTTCCTGCGCGACATGATCGGCGTGGTCGATGTGCGCGATTTCGGTGCGGCGGGGGATGGCATCGCCGACGACAGCGCGGCCTTCGCCGCCGCGGATGCCGCCGCCGCCGGACGCACCGTGCTGGTGCCCGAGGGGACGTACCTGTTGGAGCAGAACGTGACCTTCGACAACTTCGTCAAGTTCGAGGGGACGGTCACCTGCGCCGCCGATGTCATGCTGATCCTGCGGCGGGGGTTTGACTATGACGCGTATCTTTCGGCCTTCGGGGACGAGGTGCTGGCGTTTGAAAAAGCATGGCAGGCTCTGCTGAACGCGGGCGAGCATGAATCGCTGGACCTGTGCGGGCGGCGGATCGAGCTGGACGCGCCGATCGACATGCGGGCGGCGGTGCCGAACCGGGACACATGGGAAAGCCGGCGGGTGATCCGCAACGGCCAGTTCAACTGCCTTGCCTCCTCCGACTGGGACGAGGACGTCGTGACCTCGGCGGCCACCTATTCCCCCGGCAACCCGACGCGGCTGACCGGGGTTGCGAATGTCGCGGGCATCGCGGTCGGTTCGCTGGTGCAGGGCAACGGGGTCGGGCGCGAGGTCTACGTGCGGTCGAAGGATGTCGGCGCGCAAGAGATCGAGCTAAGCCAGCCGTTGTACGATGCGGCGGGAAGCCAGACGTTCACCTTCACGCGGTTCAAGTACGTGCTGGACTTCTCCGGTTTCACCAAGCTGTCGCGCCTGACGGTCACCGATGTCGAGTTTCAGTGCAGCGGCCGCGCCAGCGCAGTGATGATCGCGCCGTTGGGAGAGGTGATGCACTTCCGCGACGTGCATTTCACCCGGCCCAAACATCGCGGGATCACCTCTATCGGGTCCGGGTGTCAGGACCTGCACGTCGATCGCTGCTCGTTCTACTCGGACGAACAGGCGGTGGCGGCGACGGCGCGCGTGTCCATCGGGTTCAACGTGAACGCCAACGACGCGAAGATCCGCGACAACCGGTTCCAGCGGCTGCGCAACATGGCCGTCCTGCACGGGACGGGGCACCTGATCGTCGGCAATCACACCTTCGGCGGCGACGGGCTGACCGAAGCGCCGCGCACGGCGGCGATCGTGTTCACCTATCCGAACGTGAATTCGGTCATCACCGGCAACTACATCGACAACTCGTGGATCGAGATGACGAACGAGCACGATGCGCAGCCCGATTTCGCGTCCGAATTTTCGTTCGGCGGCCTGACCGTAACGGGCAACATCTTCGTGGCCAGCGATTGTTCCTACGACACGCCGTTCCTGCTGATCCGTCCGCATGGCGCGGACCACTTCGTGCAGGGGCTGTCGATGATCGGCAACTCGTTCCGGGTCTTCAACGGCGAGATCGAGCGCGTCGATCGCGTGGACGACTCTATCGCCGATCTCGACTATTTCCGCACGCGCAACGTGATCTTCGAGGGCAACACGTTCAACGCGGTGGACAAGCAGACGCTGAACCCGGCGACGCTGGAATTCGATCAGGCGTCGGACGCGGCGACGTGGACGCTGAACGTCGGAGACTTCCTGCCGTTCGAGGGTAATTCGCGCACCGTGTCGTCGGTGATCCTGAAGGGCGAGATCCTGAACGGGGCGGACGCGCCGATCTATGCGATGCCGTCGGTCGACATCAACGCGGGGGCCGACAACAACCTGATCAACCTGAACTGGCCCGAGCCGTGCCGGGGGTCGGTCTTCGTGACGGTACGCGCGGACCGTCCGATCTGAGGTCGCAGTTCTGCACACGAACCGGGGGCGCCGTGGCGGCCCCGGTGTCTAGCCCAGCGACAGATCCTGCGGCGTCAGGTGAAACGCCTTGCCGAAGCCGCCGTTCAGGAAGCCTTCGGTCATGTCCAGCCGGACCAGCGTGAAATCCCCGAAATCGATATACAGCTTCGCCTTCGGGACCTGCCGCAGGTAGGTCGCGCGAAGGCGGTCGTGCAGGTCGCCGGGGCGGGGGACGAAGGCGGCGGTGCACTGCAGCGTCAGGCGCGGATGCACCAGCGGATCGCCCCGGTCCTCGGGTTCGCCGACCAGCAACGAGCAGGCAGGGTTTTCCTTCAGCGCGCCGGTATGCTGCGCCAGCGACGACACCAGCGTCAGCGGCGCGCCCCGGTCGTCGCGTGCCAGTGCGATGCGCGTCACCATCGGAGCGCCGGTTCCGGGCAGCAGAACGCCAAGCGCCGCGAACCGGGCCGTGTCCAGCAGGGTGCGGGCAAGGGTTCGGGCTTCGTCGTCGGTTGGTCGGATCAGGTCTGTCATGGGACAGGACTGTGCAGGCCACGGCGCGGGGCGCAAGGGGCGAAGTGGCTGACATGGATCAAGGTTTCCCCGCAGCCCCGCCGGTATCCTTGCCTATGGACCCGAGTGGAGGAAAGCCATGTACAAGCACATCCTGATCCCCGTGGCGCTGGACCACGAACATACGCCCGAAGAAGCGCTGGTCGTTGCGGCCAAGGTGATGGACGAAGGCGGGCGCATCACCGCGCTTCACGTCAGCGAACCGCTTCCGGGCCTTGCCGCGCAGTACCTGCCGGATGACCATATCAAGACCCGGACCGAGAACCTGATGAACCGGATGAAGGCCGAGTTGCACGACGACGCCCACATCGCGATGAAGGTGGTCGAGGGTCATGCCGGGCGCAGCATCGTCGATTACGCCGAGAAGAATGGCGTCGACCTGATCGTCATCGCCTCGCACCGGCCGGGCCTGCAGGATTTCTTCCTTGGCTCGACAGCGGCGCGTGTCGTGCGCCATGCGCAGTGCTGCGTCCATGTGCTAAGGTAATCCCGAAGCACGGCAAAACGGGAGGAGCCAAGTCATGGTGAAGATCGCCAAAAGCCAGGCGTTGCAGACCGTCATCACCACCTTCGAGGTCAATCCCGGCAGTTGCCAGGATCTGCTGGAGGCGCTGACAGAGGCCTACGAGTCGTTCATTTCGAAGCAGCCCGGCTTCATTGCCGCCGGGCTGCACGTCAACGACGCGCAGACGCGGATCGCGAACTATAGCCAGTGGCAGCGGCGCGAGGATTTCCAGGCGATGCTGCGCAGCACCGAGATGCGCGAACGCAACCGCCGGTTCGGGGCGCTGTCGAAAAGCTTCGAGCCGGTGATGTACGAGGTCGCCGCCGACTTCGGCTG
Source organism: Maritimibacter sp. (assembly GCA_002701395.1). Classification (GTDB taxonomy): domain Bacteria; phylum Pseudomonadota; class Alphaproteobacteria; order Rhodobacterales; family Rhodobacteraceae; genus Psychromarinibacter; species Psychromarinibacter halotolerans. Next base: position 52,702 of record NZVC01000031.1, read on the forward strand.
ACGAGGCGGAGTGACGGGGGCCTCTCGGGGGCCGACGGGGGCTGAAGGGTCAGAACGACAGCCACGCGCCCAGTTTCAGGCCGACGTCGTTTCCGCCGACCAGCCCCATCGGAGTGCCGACTTCAAGGTCGCGCCCTTCGCCTATGTTGTAGGACATCGACGGGACGATCCGCAGGTAGGCGTCCGCGTCGGGGTACTGCCCGGCTTGAAGTTGGACGAACACTTTTGTCTTGTCCGATGGCGAGATGCCAACGGTCACGTCCGTCTTCACGACCACGTCCCCGGTCTGCGTCATGTAGTACAGCATCGGATCGGCTGCGGCCCAGCCGCTGCCCCAACGCGTGTCCAGCCCGCGCCCCCACGACGCGCCGACATAGGCCAGAAGCTCGGACGTGTCGCCCCGCCGCATGGTGCCGCCGCCCGCGTGAAGGGCGAAGCGGTGCGGGCCGTCGTCCGGGCCCACGGTGCGCGAGAGATAGGCGATGGCGGTGCCGCCGCCGTCGTCCCCGATGCCGGCGTCCAGCCCGAAGGTAAGCCTTGGGCCCAGACCGCGTTCCACCAGCAACGAAGTGTAACCCGTGGTGTCGAACTCTGGCGTGCCCAGCGTCTGGGGGTCGCCTTCGATCTTGTAGCTCAGGGCCACGAAGGTGTTGCCTTCGCCGCGCGCCCATGCGCCTGCCGCCACGTTCTGGGGGGCCAGAACGAGCACCAAAAGTGCCAATCGCAGGATATCCATCCCACCTCCGCTCTTCCCCCGGGCGCATGGTCGGGTTGAAAGGGTTAACAAAAGGTTAACAGGACCTGTGCGTCCGGGAGGTTGATCTTGGGTGATGCATCGGGGAGACAGGTGGCAACGAGGGAGCCCGCCGATGTCTGACCTGAACCTGGAAACCCGCGACGGGCTGCCCGAGGCGCTTCGCGTCCTGCTGGAAGCCTTCCCGCGCGAGGTTTGGGAGGGCCACGAGAACTTCGGCCAGTTGGTCCGGTTCTGGCTGGATCGGCACATGATGTTCCGCGAGATGACACGCCGGATGCTGGCCGACACCGAGGGGTTCATCGACGGCACCGCCGAGTTCGAGCGGTACGCCCCGCGGCTGTCGCGGCTGGGCGGCAGCTTTCTGAACCAGCTGCACGGGCACCACCAGATCGAAGACATGCACTATTTCCCGCAGCTTGTCGGCATCGACGCCCGGATCGAGCGCGGGTTCGACATGCTGGAGACCGACCACCAGTTGATCGACCCGATGCTGAACCGCTTTGCCGACAAGGCGAACGTCTTGCTGACGGCGGACACGTCCGACGGACGGCGCGATGGGGCGGGCGCATTCCACGAGGAACTGACCGGCTTCGCGGGATTGCTGGAACGGCACCTGACGGATGAAGAGGACATCATCGTGCCGGTGATCCTTAAGTCCGGGTTCGACGGGTAGGGGGCGGCAATGGGCGATCTTCCGGTGGTGGGGGCGCAACTGACGGCGCTGCTTCTGGACAGTCACCGCGACTGGCTGATCGAGAAGAACCGCGACCTTGAACTGCCCGAATATGCGATGGCCGACATTCTGCGTGCGCCGGATGCGCTGATCGCGAAGACGAAGGCAAAGCTGGACGGGTGGACCGGGCGGCTGGGTGTGCACGGCCCGTTCCGGGGGTTCGAACTGGATGTCGCGGACAAGGAACTGCGCCCGGTGGTGCAGGCGCGGCTGCTGTCCTGCCTGTCGGCCTGCGAAAAGCTGGGGGCGGTGCAGATGGTGCTGCATTCGCCCTATGATCCGTGGGATCACGCCAACCTTGGCCACAAGCCGAAGGATCGCGAACGTCGGGTCGCCGCGATCCTTGCGACGCTGGAGCCTGCGGTGCGGCGCGCCGAGGCGATCGGCGTGACGATCGTGCTGGAGAACATCAAGGACGTGGATCCGGCAGAGCGCGCGGCGGTGATCGCGGCGGCGGACAGCCCGGCGCTGCGGCTGTCGGTCGACACGGGGCACGCGAACTGGGCCCACCATGCCTGCGGGGCGCCGGATGCCGCAGGGTTCGTGGATGCGGCGGGCCCGTCGCTGTCGCACGTTCATCTGCAGGACACCGACGGCAGCCGCGATTGCCACTGGGCGCTGGGCGATGGCAGCATCGACTTTGCCGCCGTCTTCGCGGCGCTGGGCCGGTCGGCGGCACGGCCGCACCTGATCGTCGAGATCAACGACTTCTCGAAGGTGAAGGCCAGCGTCGCCCACCTGGCCGCATTGGGGCTGGCGCAGTAGGGGCTCTGCCCCCGCCGCCTTCGGCGGCTCCCCCGAGGTATTTCGGAAGAGAAGAGGGGCGCGCAGGCTATTCCGCCGCGACGTCGCGCGGGGCGGCGAGGTCGACGATATCGAACATGATGCGGTTCAGTTCGAAGTCCTTCGGGGTGTAGACCCGGGCGACGCCCATCGCGCGCAGGCGGTCCACGTCGTCTTCGGGGATGATGCCGCCCGCGATCACCGGAACATGGCCGAGGCCGGCGGCGCGCAGGCGGTCGGTGACATCCTCGATCAGCGGCAGGTGGCTGCCGGACAGGATCGACAGGCCAAGGACGTGCGGTTCTTCTTGCGCCACCGCATCGACGATGTCCGCCGGGGTCAGCCGGATGCCGTGGTAGCGGAAGTCCATGCCGCTGTCGCGGGCGCGGGCGGCGATCTGTTCGGCGCCGTTGGAATGGCCGTCGAGGCCCGGTTTCGCGATCAGCAGTTTCAGGCGGCGCCCGAGGCGGGCAGAGACGGCGTCGACGGCGGCCCGGATGTCGTCCAGCCCCTCGGTCCGGTTCGAGGGGGCGTCGGACACGCCGGTGGGGCCGCGATAATGGCCGAAGGTCTGGCGGATCACCTCGGCCCATTCGCCGGTGGTGGCGCCGGCCTTCGCGGCGGCGATCGAGGGGGGCATGATGTTGCTGCCGTCGGCTGTGGCGCGGTGCAGGTCGGACAGGGCGGCCTGAACGGCGGCCTCGTCGCGAGATGCGCGCCAGTCGGCGAGACGGGCGATCTGGTCGGCCTCGGCCTGCGGATCGGCGGTCAGGATCGCGTCGCCCGCCGTCAGCGGCGAGGGTTCGGCGCCGGTGTAGCGATTGACGCCGATCACGGTGGTTTCGCCGGTTTCGATCCGGGCGATGCGGGCGGCGTTCGCTTCGACCAGCTGGCGTTTCATGTGGCCGATCGCTTCCATCGCGCCGCCCATTGCGTCGATCTGCGCCAGTTCGGCGCGGGCGCCGGCCTTCAGCGTCTCGACCTTCGCGGTGACCGCCGGGTTGCCGTCGAACAGGTCGCCGAATTCCAGCAGGTCGGTCTCGTAGGCGAGGATCTGTTGCATCCGCAGCGACCACTGTTGATCCCACGGGCGGGGCAGTCCCAACGCCTCGTTCCACGCGGGCAATTGCACGGCGCGGGCGCGGGCGTTCTTGGACAGGGTGACGGCGAGCATCTCCAGCAGGATGCGGTAGACGTTGTTTTCGGGCTGCTGTTCGGTGAGGCCGAGCGAGTTGACCTGAACGCCGTAGCGGAAGCGGCGGTACTTCGGATCCTCGACACCGTAGCGGTCGGCGGTGATCTCGTCCCACAGTTCGACGAAGGCGCGCATCTTGCACATCTCGGTGACGAAGCGGATGCCGGCGTTCACGAAGAACGAGATGCGGCCGACCATTTCGGGGAAGTCGGCGGCGTCGACCTTGCCCTCCAGGTCGTCCAGCACCGCGATGGCGGTGGCCAGCGCGAAGGCGAGTTCCTGCTCGGGCGTCGCGCCGGCTTCTTGCAGGTGGTAGGAACACACGTTCATAGGGTTCCATTTCGGCAGGTGCACCCGCGCCCACGCGGCGACGTCGGTGATCATGCGCAGGCTGGGCTTCGGCGGGCAGATATAGGTGCCGCGGCTGAGGTATTCCTTGACGAGATCGTTCTGGACCGTGCCCTGAAGCGCCGCGATGTCGGCGCCCTGTTCCTCGGCCACCGCGATGTACAGCGCCAGCAGCCAAGGCGCCGTGGCGTTGATCGTCATCGACGTGTTCATCTGGTCCAGCGGGATCCGATCGAACAGCGCGCGCATGTCGCCAAGGTGCGCTACGGGAACGCCGACCTTTCCGACCTCGCCCCGGGCAAGGACATGGTCGCTGTCATAGCCGGTCTGGGTCGGCAGGTCGAAGGCGACGGACAGGCCGGTCTGCCCCTTTTCGAGGTTCGAGCGGTACAGCGCGTTGGACGCGGCAGCCGTGGAGTGACCCGCATAGGTGCGGAACAGCCAAGGGCGGTCTTTCTGCGGTTGGGTCATCCTGGCCTCCGTCGAATCCGGTGCGCAACAAAATTACACGAGAACGCTTCTAGTCGGAATATTGATGCGATGTCAATCTGCCGCGTTGCAGCGAAAAGGATCATGAGGCCTATTTTGTTGAAAAACTCGTGCTTGATCGAAGGGCCCTCGGCTGATTCAATTCCTGCATAGGGTAGGAGAATTGGCG
>NZVC01000032.1 GCA_002701395.1 Maritimibacter sp.
GCGCTCGCGCATGCCGGGCCAGACCGGGTGCACGGTGTTGAAGACACCGGTCAGGTTGGTGTCGATCACCTGCTGCCAGTGATCCGGCGTCATCTTGTGGAACGGCGCATCGCGGGTGATGCCGGCATTGGCCACCACGATGTCGACCGGGCCGAGATCGGCCTCGACCTGGGCGATCCCGGCCTTCGAGGCCTCGTAATCGGCCACATTCCATTTGTAGGTCTTGATGCCGGTCTCCTCGGTGAATTTCGCCGCGGCTTCGTCATTGCCGGCATAGCTGGCAGCAACGGAATATCCGGCGTCTTTCAGGGCCTTGGAAATAGCGGCGCCGATCCCTCTGGACCCGCCGGTGACAAGGGCTGTACGCGACATTTATGGTCTCCCTCCACTTTCCTCACGAAATCTTCCTACACGCGCAAAGTGGATCGCGCAACAAAGTTGCGTGATCCTACAGTGATTTACGCGCAGGTCAGGGCCGCTCAAGGCACATGGCAACGCCCATGCCGCCGCCGATGCACAGCGTGGCAAGGCCCTTCTTGGCGTCGCGGCGCTTCATTTCGTACAGGAGGGTGTTCAGGATGCGGCAGCCCGATGCGCCGATCGGGTGGCCGATGGCGATGGCGCCGCCGTTCACGTTCACGATCGACGGATCCCAGCCCATGTCCTTGTTCACGGCGCAGGCCTGCGCGGCGAAGGCTTCGTTCGCCTCGACAAGGTCAAGGTCGCCGACGGACCAACCAGCCTTTTCCAGCGCCTTGCGCGAGGCGTGGATCGGGCCGACGCCCATGATCGACGGGTCCAGACCGGCGGTGGCGTAAGACGCGATGCGGGCCAGCGGTTCGATGCCGCGCTTTTCGGCCTCGGCATCGGACATCAGCAGCACGGCGGCGGCGCCGTCGTTCAGGCCCGAGGCGTTCGCCGCGGTGACCGTGCCGTCGCGGGTGAACGCGGGGCGTAGTTTCTGCATCGCTTCAATGGTCGCGCCGTGACGGATGTATTCGTCCTTATCGACCACGATGTCGCCCTTGCGGGTCTTGATGGTGTAGGCGATCACCTCGTCGTCGAACTTGCCGGCCTTCTGCGCGGCCTCGGCCTTGTTCTGGCTGGCGACGGCGAATTCGTCCTGCTGGTCGCGGCTGATCTGCCATTTTTCGGCGACGTTCTCGGCGGTCTGACCCATGTGATAGCCGTTGAAGGCGTCCCACAGGCCGTCCTTGATCATGGTGTCGATGAACGACAGGTCGCCCATCTTCTGACCCTGCCGGATGTTCTGCGCATGGGGCGACATCGACATGTTTTCCTGCCCGCCGGCCGCGACGATCGACGCATCGCCAAGCATGATGTGCTGTGCCCCCAGCGCGACGGCGCGCAGGCCCGAGCCGCAGACCTGGTTGATGCCCCAAGCCGCCGATTCCTGCGGCAGGCCGGCGTTGATGTGGGCTTGGCGCGCGGGGTTCTGGCCCTGCGCGGCGGTCAGAACCTGACCAAGGATGGTTTCGCTGACGTCTGCCTTGTCGATCCCGGCGCGTTGCACGATGGCTTCAAGCACGGCGGCGCCAAGGTCATGGGCCGGGGTGTTTGCGAACGAACCGCTGAAGCTGCCCACCGCGGTACGCGCGGCGGATGCGATTACGACATTGGTCATGACTGATCTTCCTCCATCAGGGTGCCGGGCGGAGTCCGGTGCCGATGGTCAGAAAGCGTCGATGCCCCGCCCGTTTCGCATTCGGTGGTATGCGGTGGCGCGGGTCAATGCAAGAGATTGACGTAGGTGCAGCAACGGGTCGCGGGCACTGCGGCGACCGTGCCGTATCCGGGCGGCGGCGCGCGCCCTTGCCGGCGCCGTCATCCGACCTGCAGGTCGTCGGCCTTGACCGACCAGAACGGCCGCGTGGTGGGCGCCCCGAAATAATAACCCTGCATGCAGTCGATCCCGATGTCGCACAGGAACTCTGCGTCTTCGGCGGTTTCGACGAACTCGGCCACCGTGAACATCTCGAAATGGCGGGCGATCGAGATCAGCGCCTGCGTCAGGACCTGGTTGTCCGGGTTGTCGTGAATGTTGCGGATGAACTGGCCGTCGATCTTGAGGATGTCGAAGTAGAATTCGCGAAGATAGCGAAACGCGGTGTAGCCCGCGCCGAAATCGTCCAGCGCGAAGGACACGCCGCGATGCTGCATCTCGGCCATGAACACCTGAACCGTGTCGGGGATCACCATCGCCGAGGATTCCGTGATCTCAAGGATCAGGCGCTCCGCGACCGTGGGGTCGCGCCGCAGACCGATGTCCAGCGTTTCGGTCCAGCGGGGATAGCCGATGGACCGGGCGCTCATGTTGATGGAAAGGCGCAGGGCCGGGTTGTCCGCCAATGTCTCCAGGCCCAGTTCCAGCGCAAGACAGTCGATCTGGCGTCCCAATTCGGTGGTTTCCACGCTGTCGATGAAATCCCGCGCCGGGATGACACGGCCGGATGTATCCAGGATACGGATCAGCCCTTCCCAGAAAGCGGGTCGGTCGGGGTCCGCCGCCTGCACCACCGGCTGGAAGGCCAGCAGGACATTGCGGTGTGCAATCGCGTCGCGGACCATCGCGTGAATGCCCATATCACGTTCGGCCAACGCGTATCCAAGCGGGCTGTCCGGGTCGCCCGGCGCCGGGACGGTGGGTCTGTCCGTCTGGGGCATTTCACACTCCGTTCTGTCCGTGGCACGGTGCGCGAGGGATGTTTACATAAGGTGAAGTTTCTGGTTTGTTCTAATTTGAAATGGATGCCCGGTTTCTTTTAACTACCTGACGGAGCGCAAGAAATGGACGGCCGGTGCAGTTGGTGCGGCGAAGACCCGCTTTATGTCGCCTACCACGATACCGAGTGGGGCGTGCCCGAGTACGACAGCCGCGCACTTTGGGAAAAGCTGATTCTCGATGGCTTTCAGGCGGGGCTTTCTTGGATCACCATCCTGCGCAAGCGCGACAACTTTCGCGCCGCGTTCGATGGGTTCGATCCGCAGGTCATCGCGGGCTGGGACGAGGCGGACGTGACGCGCCTGTTGGCCGACCCCGGCATCGTCCGCCACCGCGGCAAGATCGAAGCGACCATCGGCAACGCCCGCGCCTTCCTGAAGATCGAAGAGCGCGAGGGGTTCTCTCGCTTTCTCTGGGACCGGGTCGGCGCGGCGCCGATCCAGAACGCTTTCGCGTCGATGGCCGAGGTGCCCGCGGAAACCCCCTTGTCGCGCCGGATCTCGAAGGACCTGAAGGCCGAAGGGTTCAAGTTCTGCGGCCCGACCATTGTCTATGCGTGGATGCAGGCCTGCGGCATGGTGAACGACCACGTGACCGGCTGCGCCCGGCACGCGCAGGTCGCGGCGATGGCACCGCCGCGCTGACCTATCAGCTTTCGCCGCCGACCAATGCGGATACGATCGCCCGCGCGCTGTCGCCGTGCCAGTCGGCGTCGCCCATCAGCCGCGCGATCTCGCGCCCTTCAGGGTCGAGGATCACGCTGACCGGCAGCGCCAGCACCGCCATCTGCCGCGCCAGCTGTTGCTTGGGGTCGCGGTACAGCGGCAGGTTGTCGACGCCGACGTCTTCGAAGAACCGACGCATCCCGGCCACCGGGTTGCGGCCCGTGGCGATGGTCACGACCTCGAAGTCGTCGCCGCCGAACTCTGCCTGAAGCGCCGACAGCGACGGCATCTCTTTGCGGCAGGGCGCGCACCACGTGGCCCAGAAATTGACCAGCACGTACTTGCCCCGGTACTGGTCCAGGCTGACCTCGGCATCCGCCGCGTCGACAAAGCTGATATCGGGCACCGCTTCCGGTTCGGGGTGGATCACCAGCTTGCGCATGTCGCCCTCGCGCATCGCCTCCAACGCCGACGGATCGGCTGCCAAGGCGCCATTTGCGCAAAGGCCAAGGCAGGTGTAGAGGACGGCGAACCGGAACCAGCGCATGTAATCTTCCCTCCGAGGGTCAGCCAAATGAACGACACGAAATCGAATGCCATGTGGGGCGGACGCTTCGCCGCGGGGCCCGACGCGATCATGGAGGCGATCAACGCCTCGATCGCCTTCGACAAGCGGCTCTACGCCCAGGACATCCGGGGCTCGCGCGCCCACGCCGCGATGTTGGCGGCGCAGGGCATCCTTACCGATAAAGACGCCGAGGCGATCCGGGAAGGCCTGCTCACCGTTTTGTCAGAGATCGAGGGCGGTACGTTCGAATTCTCGACCGCGCTGGAAGACATTCACATGAACGTCGAGGCGCGGCTGAAGGCCCTGATCGGCGAACCCGCCGGGCGCCTGCATACGGCGCGGTCCCGCAACGATCAGGTCGCGACCGATTTCCGCCTTTGGGTCCGCGACCAATGCGACGCCGCCATCGACGGGCTGACCGCGCTGATGTCCGCGCTTGTCACGCAGGCCGAGGCGGGGGCCGACTGGGTGATGCCGGGTTTCACTCACCTGCAGACCGCACAGCCGGTGACGTGGGGCCACCACATGATGGCTTATGTCGAGATGTTCGCCCGCGACCGCAGCCGGTTCACCGACGCGCGCGTGCGGATGAACGAAAGCCCGCTGGGCGCCGCCGCGCTGGCTGGCACATCTTTCCCGATCGACCGCCACGCCACGGCAAAGGCGCTGGGCTTTGACCGGCCGTCCGCGAACTCGCTGGACGCCGTGGCCGACCGCGACTTTGCGCTGGAATTCCTGTCTGCCGCCGCGATCTGCGCCATGCACCTGTCGCGCTTCGCGGAAGAGCTGGTGATCTGGTCCTCGGCCCAGTTCCGGTTCGTGGCGCTGTCCGACCGCTTTTCGACCGGCTCGTCGATCATGCCGCAGAAGAAGAACCCCGACGCGGCGGAACTGATCCGCGCCAAGATCGGTCGCATCCTTGGTGCGCAGGTGGCGCTGTTCACCATCATGAAGGGCTTGCCGCTGACCTATTCCAAGGACATGCAAGAGGACAAGGAACAGACCTTCGACGCCGCCGACAGCCTGATGCTGGCGCTGGCGGCGATGGAAGGCATGGTCAAGGACATGGAGGCGAACCGCCCCAGCCTCGAGGCCGCCGCGTCCTCGGGCTTCTCGACCGCGACCGATCTTGCAGATTGGCTGGTCAGGGAACTGGACCTGCCGTTCCGCGACGCGCATCATGTGACCGGAACGCTGGTTGCGATGGCCGAGAAGAAGGGCTGCGATCTGCCCGACCTGTCGCTGGCCGAGATGCAGTCGGTGCACAAGGGCATCCGCGACGATGTCTTCGGGGTGCTGGGCGTGCACAATTCGGTCGCCAGCCGGATGAGCTATGGCGGCACCGCGCCGGATCAGGTCCGGGCGCAGGTGGCGCGCTGGAAGGAGATGCTGGGATGAAACCGGTCTGGGCGGCCTTGCTGGTGCTGACGTTTGTCGCGTCCTGCGGCGTCGATGGCGCGCCTGTGCCGCCCGGCTCGGGGATCGACCCGAACAACATCACCGATCCCAGCCAGATCGACCCCGACGGGTTCTTCTAGGCCATGTCCGCGCTGCGCTGGATCTACCTTGGTCTTGCCGTCTGGGGCGCGATCCATCCAATGTGGTGGTTCGTGCGGCACTGGCGCGAGAACGGAGTGTCGCTGTCGGGTCTGGTGGACAGCTGGTTCGTGACGTCCGGCAGCACAGGGCTGGTGTGGGACCTGACCATCGCGGCCATCGCGCTGACCGTGTTCGTGCTGGCGGAAACATGGGTGCGGCGGAACTGGATCGCCCTGCTGGCGATCCCGGCCACATTCTGCATCGGGGTCAGCTGCGGTCTGCCGCTGTACCTGTTCCTGCGCACGCGGCCCGTCGCCTAGCCATAGCGCGCGACGAAATTCCGCAGGATCAACTCGGGCGCGTCGACCCGGGCTGCGTCGACCATCGCATGCAGATCGTCCGCCTCTTCCGGGCGGAAGTAGCCGCGATGGCGGTAGATATCGATCCGGACATGAAAGCCTGCCGCGTCCGCCTCGGGGTGGAACTGGGTGGCATAGACGTTCTGCCCGTGGCGGATCATCTGGAACGGGCAGGCATCCGAGGCAAGAAGGTGCGCCGTGTCGGGCGGAAGCTCTTGCGCGGCCTCCTTGTGGCCGACGAAAACCTCGAAGCGGGTCGGCAGGCCGGTCAACAGCGGATCGGCGGCGCCGTCCGGGGTGATGTGGCACAATGAGGTGCCGACGGGTTCGCCATATCGTGCCTTCGAGACCTCTGCGCCCAGATGGTGGGCAAGGATGCCGATGCCATAGCAGCACCCGAGAAAGGGCAAGTCGGCGCCGGTGATCCGGGGCATCAGCGACAGAACAGAGGTCTCGATCCGCGCCTCGACCTCTGATTTCTTTTCGGGCGGGTCCGATACGCACCCCGGGCCGCCGCCGACGATGGTGCCGGCATAGCGGGACAGGTCAAGATCGTCGGGCAGCGGGTCCCGATCCAGCCGGATGCGATGCACCCGGTCGGGGGTCAGGGCGCCCTTGGACAGGAACGCCTCGAACTCGTTGTCGGCGGCGTCGGTTTCAGGCCGAAGCTGCAGGATCAGGAAGGGCTTCATCGTCGACGTCACACCATGCGGATTGCACGGGGTGATGGCCGAGGAACCCGGTACGGTCAAGCACGTCGGGCAGGATCACGCGCTTCGGCGTGCTTCGGCCCGGTCTGCGGCGTCGCCCCAGCTTCCGCCGTCTGCGCCGTCGCCAAGGGAAAACTGGCGGGTGCTGTCCGACAGATCCGTCACCTCGCGCTTCAGCGATTGGGTGGCGGCGGTGGTTTCCTCGAACATCGCCGCGTTCTGCTGGGTAACCTTGTCCAACTCGCCCGCCGCGGCGTTGATGTCGTCCAGCCCGCGCGACTGTTCCTGTGCGGCGGCGGCAAGGCCGGCCACTTTCTTGCGGATGTCGCCGACGAAGGCCGCGATCCGTTCCAGCGCACCGCCGGAATCGTCCACCAGCTTGACGCCGGACTGGATCTGGCTGGAGGTCGCGCGGATCAGGTCCGCGATTTCCTGCGAGGCTTCCGACGAGCGTTGCGCAAGCTGCCGGACTTCGGAGGCGACGACGGCAAAGCCGCGCCCCGTCTCTCCGGCGCGTGCCGCTTCGACCCCGGCATTCAGCGCAAGAAGGTTGGTCTGGAACGCCAACGCGTCGATGGTGTCGGTGATCCGGGACACCTTGTTCGAGCTTTCCGCGATCTCGTTCATCGCGGCCACCGCCCGTTTCACCGTTTCCAGCCCGGTGGTCGTGCTGTCCTCGGCCGAGGTCGAGGTTGCCGCGGCCTCTTCGGCGCTGGCGGCGGCATTGCGCACCGACCCGGCCATCTGGTCCAGCGCCGCCGCGGTTTCTTCCAGCGTGGCAGCCTGCCGTTCGGTCCGCACGCTTAGGTCGTCGGCGGCGGATTCGATCTGCGCCGCGTCCGCCAGAATGCGATCCGTGCGCTCTGATATGCCGGCGATGACCGTCGACAGGGCATCCATCGATTGGTTGAATTGCGACTTCAACGCCTCGAACTCTGGCGGCACGCTGTCGTTGATGCGGACGGCAAGATCGTTGCCGGCCAGTCGGGACATCGCGGTCTGGAACGCCGCGATCGCGGTCTTGGACCCGGTGATATCGTTCGCGAACTTCTCGACCCGGAACACCTTTCCCTGACTGTCGGCGACCGGGTTATAGGTTGCTTGAAGCCAGATCTCGCGGTTGTTCTTGCCGACCCGCTGGAATTCGCCCGCCTGAAAGTGGCCTTGCCGCAGTTCGTCCCAGAACCGCGCGTATTCTTCGGTGCCAACGGCGTCCGGCGGCATGAACATGCGGTGATGCTTGCCACGGATTTCCTCGATCGAGTAGCCGACGCAGGACAGGAAATTCTCGTTCGCATCGCGGATCGTGCCGTCGGGCTCGAACTCGATGATGGCCTGCGCGTCGCTCAGCGCGTCTAGACGGGATTGCGACAGCAGTGAATCCAGCTTGTCGGCGGTGATATCCGAGGCGATCTTCACGACGCCCCGCGTGTTCCCGCTTGGGCCAAGGATCGGGTTATAGCTGGCCTGAAGCCAGATCTCGTGCCCGTCTTTCCCCACGCGCCGAAACTCGCCCGATGTGTGCTGCCCCTTCGCGAGGTTGTCCCAGAATTGCGCATAGTCGGGGCTGGCGGCATAGTCCTTGTCGCAGAACATGCGATGGTGCTTGCCGATAATCTCGTCCCGGTCATAGCCGACGACCTTCAGAAAATTGTCGTTGGCCATCCGGATCGTGCCGTCAGGGTCGAACTCGACGCGGGCCTGCGACCGGTCCAGCGCATCCAGACGGCTTTGCGCCTCGGCGTTGCCGCGCACGGATTTCGTCACGTCGCGCGCGAACAGGATGACACGGCGCAGCACACCGTTTTCGTCCATCACCGGGAAGTAATTCGCGCCGATCCAGACGGTGTTTCCGCTGCCGTCGATGCGGGGAAACGCGTCGTCACCGCGGATCTTGCCGTGGTTCAGGTCATCCCAGAACCCCGCGTGTTCCGGGCTTCCGCGATCTTTCGGCTCTAGCAGCTGGTCATGGGGCAGACCGTTCATTTCCCCGGACTCGTAGCCCATCAGGTCGCAGAACCGGTCGCTTGCGTCCTCGATCTGGCCATCGGGAGAGATCCACGCAACGGCCATGTTGTCGCGAACGGCATGAGCAAGGTCCGCAGGCAGCCCGATTTGGTGCCTGTCGGCGCCCCGTTTTCCAGTCCGCATCCCGCGTCTCCTTCGCTTGGTCGCGCGAGTCCTACGGGGATTCGGGTTAACAGCCGGTGATCGCCTCAGCGTCAGATCGGTCGCACCGCGATGCCCGCGTCTTCCAGCGCACGGCGCACCGCCGTGCTCAGCGCGACGGCTTCGGCGTTGTCGCCGTGAACGCAGATGGTGTCGATCCGCGTCGGGATCTGCTTGCCGCTGTCGCACAGGATCGCGCCCGCCTTCACCATCTTCACGATCCGCTCTGCCCCAAAGGCGGCATCGTGGATCACGGCACCGGGCCGGGACCTGTCCACCAGTGTCGCGTCGTCGTTGTAGGCGCGGTCGGCGAAGACCTCGGCGGCGAAGGCGCATCCCAGCTTTTCGGCGGCGAGCTGCTGGGCGGTCGCGGCGATCACCATGATGGTCAGGTCCGGATCGACGTCCAGCGCGGCCTCGTAACAGGCGCGGGCCATCGTCTCGTCCTCCGAGGTCATGTTCCCCAGCGCACCGTGTAGTTTCAGGTGGCGGACCTTGCCGCCGACCGAAGCCGCCATCGCCCGCGCCGCACCAAGCTGGTAGCGCACCCAGTTTCCAAGGGTCTCGTTCGGCACCTGCATCCTGCGGCGGCCGAAGCCCTGCAGATCCATCAGCCCGGGGTGCGCGCCGATGCCGACCCCGTTCTCGACCGCCAGCCGCATGACGCGCGCCATGTGATCCGGATCGCCCGCGTGGAAGCCGCAGGCGATGTTGGCCGAGCTGATGATCTTCAGCAGCGCGGCATCGTTGCCCATCGGCCAAGGGCCGAAGCTTTCGCCCATGTCGGCGTTCAGGTCGATGGATAGGGTCATGTCTCGTCTCCGGCTGTGACACCTCCGATCATCTGATAGCTCAGAAGATCCGGGATGTCGTGCGGGTTGCGGATGCGGGGCCGGGGCGCGCGCGGCAGTTTCGCCAGATGGGCGACGTGGGCGCGATGGGCGGCCAGCGCCTGTTCGCGGGTGACAAAGGCGAACCGGATCGTTGCCCCGGGGCCGGCTTGCGCGATGCGGGGCAGATCGGCGGGGATCACGGTGGCGATGCGGGGATAGCCCCCGGTGGTCTGGCATTCCGACAGTAGCACGAAAGGCGCGCCGTCGCCGGTTGCCTGTATGTCGCCGGGCACGATGATCTCGGACAGGATCACCAACTGGTCCTGCGCCGCGAACGGGTCGCCTTCGAACTGCATCTTGACGCCCATCCGGTTGCCGCGCGGATCGCGGGTGAACGGCGTGTCTTCGAACCGCTGAAGGTCGGCGGGCGCGAACCGGTCGGTTTGCATCGACGGAACCACCCGGACCGTCCCGCCCGAGACCCTGTCGGCCACGTCCAGCATCATCCCGGTTTCACCGCCACGGTCCTGTCCAAGCGGCAGCGTGTCCCCCTTGCGCAAGGCGGCGCCAAGACCGGCGGCAAGGTGGGTGGCGCGTGACCCCAGAACAGGCTCGGTCGCGATGCCGCCGCCGATATGCAGGTAGCCATAAGCGCCCTGCGTGACGCCGCCGAGGGCCAAGGTCTTGCCGGCCTCCAGCAGGTGACTGGCGTTCCATGCCAGGCGTTCGCCATCGACGGTCGCCTGCATCGGCGCCCCGGTCAGGGCGATGCGAAGATCGCGATCCGCGCGGAACGTGCCGCCCATCGCCGCCATCTCGATCGCCGCCGTATCGGGGGGCTGGCTCAACAGCGCCGCCCCCTCCGCAAGCGCCAGCGGGTCGGCAGCACCGCCGCGCGACAGGCCGGTCGCAAGGTGGCCGGGCCGCCCCGCGTCCTGCACCGTGACGCCGGGACCGGCGCTAAGAACCGTCAGCTGGCTCATGCGATGGGCTCGGATGTGGCGCCGATGCCGTCCCCGTCGGCCAGCCGCGCGATGGCGTCGGGCGTCGTCGGCTCGAACCGGATCTCGTCGCCGGGGGTCAGCGGGAAAGGCGTGTCGGTGCCGGGCCGGAACGACTGGAACGCGGTCTGCCCGATATGCCGCCAGCCGGTGGGCGTGGTCCGGGCGAACACGATCAGCTGCCGGATCGCGGCAACCAGCGCGCCTTGCGGCACATTCGGGGACAGATCGCGCAGCCGCGGGATGTTCCAGTGCTCGGGCAACTCTCCGAGATAGGCCTGACCCGGCGCGAAGCCGATGGTCAGCACCCGAGTGCGGGCGGCGGCGATGTCCTCGGTTGCGGCGTCGGGGGACAGGCCCGCCGTGTCGGCGGCCTCGTCGAACTGCGGACCGCTGTCGCCGCCAAGCGCGACGGGAATGGTCCACAGCGTGCGCCCCTCGGGCAACGGTTCTGCCAGCCAGTCGCGACCGCTCAGCATCTCTTGCAGCCGGTCCTTCAGCGCGTCGTGGTCCAGTTCCAGCGGATCGAAACGGATGAAGGCCGACGCCAGCGACGTCGCCGTTTCGTGCACGCCGTCCCACCCGGCCTGATCGACCGCCGCGCGAAACGCCAGCGCGGCGCGGTTCGCAGGCTCGGACAGGCGGTCGGCGAAGGTGACAAGCATGCCCGACAGGCCGATGTCGCGGATCAGGGGGGACGTGGTCATGGCCGGAACGTCGCGCGCGACGCGGCCAAGTGCAATGGGGTTCCGGACCACGGCGCCGCGTCTTTCCCCTTGAAGCGATGCCGACCACGCGAGACACTTGCCCCGACACCTGCAACCACAGGAGACCCGCATGAAGGTCGGCGACACCCACTACCGCTCCATCTGGTTCGAGAACGGCGAGGTTCGGATCATCGACCAGCGCTGGCTGCCGCACGAGTTCCGCGTCGTCACGCTGGAAAGCCTTGACGATTTCGCGACGGCGATTCGCGATATGTGGGTCCGGGGGGCGCCGCTGATCGGGGCGACGGCCGCCTACGGCGTGGCCTGCGCAATGGCGCGCGACGCCTCGGACGGCAATCTGGCCGAGACCTGCGAAGCCCTGAACGCCACGCGTCCGACTGCGGTGAACCTGCGCTGGGCGCTCGAAACCATGCAGACGGCGCTGCGCCCGCTGCCGGTGGGTGACCGCGCGACGGCGGCCTTCGCCAAGGCTGCGGCGGTCTGCGACGAGGATGTCGAGACGAACCGCATGATCGGCGTCCACGGGCTGGAGCTGATCAAGGACATCGCCGCGAAAAAGGACGGGCCTGTCAACGTGCTGACCCACTGCAACGCGGGCTGGATCGCGACGGTCGACTGGGGCACCGCCACCTCGCCGATCTATCAGGCGCACGAGGCCGGCATCCCGGTGCATGTCTTCGTCGACGAAACCCGGCCCCGAAATCAGGGTGCGCTGCTGACCGCATGGGAACTGGGCGGCCACGGCGTCAGCCACGACCTGATCGTGGACAACGCCGGCGGACACCTGATGCAGCGGGGCGAGGTCGACCTTGTCATCGTCGGCACCGACCGCACGACCGCGCGCGGCGACGTGTGCAACAAGATCGGCACTTACCTGAAGGCGCTGGCGGCGCAAGACAACGGAGTACCGTTCTATGTCGCGCTGCCGTCTCCGACGATCGACTGGACGATCCAAGACGGGTTCGACATCCCGATCGAAGAACGCGGCGGCGCGGAAGTCACCCACGTTCAGGGCAAGCTGGCGGACGGAACCGTGACACAGGTGCAGATCTCGCCCGACACGACCGGCGCGCGAAACCCTGCGTTCGACGTCACACCCGCGCGATTGGTCAGCGGACTGATCACCGAACGCGGCATCGCCGCCGCATCGCCGGACGGGCTGGCGGGGCTGTTCCCGGACCGCGCGGCCTGATCACACCTGACGGAAGCGAGGGGCCAGCCCCTCGCGCTCCCCGAGGTATTTCAAAAGAGAAGAAGAGCGCGAAGGGGCTGCTTCTTCTCTTTGAAAATACCTCGGGGGAGCCGCGCCGAAGGCGGGGCGGGGGCAGAGCCCCCGGAACCGGCGTCAGCCTTTCAGGCGCGACAGCCAGCCTTTTTTCTTCTCTTCCTCCGGCGCGTCGTCCGGCACTGCTTCGGCGGTGCCTTCGATGGCGGTCTGGAAGCGTTCGAAGAACTGGTCGGCCATCTTCTTCGCGAAGCCGTCGATGATGCGGCTGCCCAGTTGGGCGAGTTTGCCGCCGACCTTCGCGTCGACCTCGTAGGACAGCAACGTGCCGGTNTCGGTCGGNGTCAGTTTCACGTCGGCTGCCCCCTTGGCNAACCCGGCGGGGCCGCCTTTGCCTTCGCCCACGAGGGTCAGGCTTTCCTGCTCGACCCGGTTCTCGACCGTGACCTGGCCTTTGAAGGTCGCCTTGACCGGGCCGACCTTCTGCACGACCGTCGCCTCGAACCCGTCGTCGGCGTTGCCGGACATGTCCTGGCAGCCGGGCACGCAGGCCTGCAGCACCTCGGGGTCGAGGATCGCGGCCCAGACTTCCTCTGGCGGGGCTGCGATCTCGCGTTCGGAACTCATTTGCATGGGGTGATCCTCCTGTATCTGGAGCGCGAGGATATACGGGCGTGCGGCAGTGGCAAGTGGGCGCGGTGATCAGAAGATCACGTCGGCGATCAGTTTCAGCGACAGCAGCAGCAGCGCGGTCTCGACGAAGGCGAAGAACAGTTTCTCGGGCAGTACGCGGGTCAGGCGATACCCCGACCATGCGCCGAACAGAGCCACCGGCGTCAGCCAAAGGATCGCCGACAGGCTGTGCAGCGTGATCTGCCCGGCCATGACGTAGGGCGGCACCTTCATGAGGTTCACGCAGGCGAACAGGATCGTGGCGGTGCCCGCGAAGACCATCTTCGGCAGCTTCTGCGGCAGGGTATAGGCTTGGAACGGCGGGCCGCCCGCGTGCGAGATATAGCTGGTGAATCCCGCCAGCGCCCCCCAGAACAGGCCGCGCGGCACGTCGGCGGGCCGGGGCGGCATACTGGGGTTCAGCCGCCTGCGCATCTTGTCGGCAAGGTAGTACAGCCCGGTCAGCGCCACGGCGAGTTTCACCGCATCGCCCGGCACCCATGCCACCGTGACGAACCCCAGCGCGATGCCGATCCCGGCGGCGGGGATCAGGATCTTGAGGTTCCGGGCCGAGTACTCGCGCCGGTACAGCCAGACGCCGTAGACGTCCGAGATGATGTAGACCGGTAGCAGCAGCCCCGCGGCCGCCGCGGCGGGCATTTCGAAGGACAGGATCGGCACCGACAGCAGAGCGATGATCGGCAGGCCGCCCTTCGACATGCCGACGAACAGCGATGCGATCGCTGCGAGGGTCCAGAATGTCGCGGTGAATTCCATGCCGGGATCATTGAACCGGCCGCAGGGGAAAGGAAAGCGGGATTGTCGGCGTTGCGCCGCCCGAGCCTTCGCAGACCCTAGGGCGCGGTCCAGTCGACGCCGGTCGCGGGTTCGACCGACAGGCTGCCATCCGGGTAGGGCCGCATCAGCGTCGTCGCCGCCTCGGTGTCGTCGCCCAGCCATGTCGCGAATTGGTCGGGGTCCAGCAGGACGCCCATGCGGTCATGGATGTGCTTCACGTCGCCCGACGGCGGGCAGGTAACGGTCGCCACCTGCGGCAGCCGCACGCCGCCGGGCCCGTTCCAGACGTCGAAGATCGCCGCGAAGGCCAGCAGCCGCCCGTCGCGCCGGGCAATGCGCCACGCGGTCTTTTTCCGTTTCTCGCCGGTCCATTCGTACCAGCCGTTCGCGGGCACCAAAGCGCGGGCGACGCCGTCGAACGCGGATTTGGAGAATACCGTTTCCGACCGGGCGTTGACGATGGTCTCCATCACCGGCCGTCCCCGCGCATTCACGCGGCCGACCGGGATCATGCCCCATCNCATCTGGGTCAGTGTGCGGTCGGGCGGGCAGGTGAGGACCTGCTCGCCCGGCGCCATGTTGAACCGGGGCGGGGTGGGCGCGACCTCCGTGTCATCGGCGCCGAGGAAATCCGCGACCCCGGAAAGCGATGCGGTCAGGAACAGGCGACCCGGCACGGTTGCCGGATCACTCGGCCGGCGCGTTCCGCGGGGGGTGCGCCGCAGAGGCCAGCCGCGCCTCGGCGGCGGGGTCGATGTCCAGCTCGTGGTCGATGATCACGCCCGCGTCCGGGTCGCGGAACACGGCCATGTCCAGCTTGCCCTCGGACTTCGCGACGATGGTCGACACCACCGCGTCGCCGGTGATGTTCACCGCCGTGCGGATCATGTCCATCAGCCGGTCGACGCCTAGGATCAGGGCGATGCCCTCGATCGGCAGGCCGACCTGGCCCAGCACCATGGTCAGCATCACCAGCCCGACGCCCGGTACGCCCGCCGTCCCGATGGACGCAAGGACCGCCATCGCGATCACCGTCAGGTAGCCGCCGACGCCAAGGTCGATGCCGTAGACGTTGGCAAGGAACACGGTGGCCACGCCCTGCATGATCGCGGTGCCGTCCATGTTGATCGTCGCGCCGAACGGCACGGTGAAGGACGCGACCGAGTTGTCGGCCCCGATCCGCTGCGTCACGCAGCGGAAGGTGACCGGGATCGTCGCGTTCGACGACGCGGTCGAGAAGGCGAAGATCTGCGCCGGGCGGATCTTGGTCATGAAGGTGAACGGGTTCAGGCCCGCCAGCACCTTCAGCATGATCATCAGCGTGACGAACAGGTGGAAGAACAGCGCCACCGTCAGCGTTCCGACATAGGCGAGCACCGGCACGAACAGCTCGATCCCCTGTTCGGTGAAGGTCTTGGCGATCAGGCAGAACACGCCGTAGGGCGCGAAGGCCATCACGATGGACACCACCTTCATCATCAGCTCGTTCATGTATTCGCAGGCTTCGATGAAGGGTCTGGACCGGTCGCCCAGCATCAGCGCGGCGATCCCGACAATGATCACGTAGAAGATGATCTGCAGCATCTCGCCGCTGGCGAAGCTGGCGATGGGGTTGGTCGGAACGATGCCGGCGAACACCTGCCAGACGGTCGGCGCCTCGCGTCCGGTGACGCCCGAGGTGTCGACGCCGGTCATGTCGAACCCGTCGCCCGGCGCCACGATCAGCGCCATCAGGATCGCGATGGCGATCGCGACCGCGGTGGTGAANAGGTACAGGCCGAAGGACTTGCCGCCGACGCGCCCGAGCACCCGGATGTCGCCGATCCCGGTCACGCCGCAGATCAGCGAGAAGATCACCAGCGGGACCACCAGCATTTTCAGGGCGTTGACGAACATCGTGCCGACCATCGCGAAGAAGCCGCCGACGATGTGCGTGTTGATGAAGTCCGAGTCGATGGCGTTGAATACGATGCCGACGATAAGCCCTGCCACCATCCCGATCATGACCTTGACGGTCAGGGACATTCCCTTGCCTTCCGAAGCGGGGCTGCTGTCGGACATCCTTCTCTCCATCACTTGCTAAGACGGGTTAATTCTGGCGCAACACTTGCGTTGGGCAAAGCATTTTTCGCCGCGAGGTTGTGGGGGCGCCGGTTTCGGCGCGCGATTGGGCGATCGGATCAGCCTTTCGGCGGCACCGGCGCGTTCGGGATCGGGAACACCGCGTCGTAGGCGATATTGTACAGGAAGGTGTAGACAAGGAAGAAGCCCGCAAGGGCGATGTCCATCATCAACGCGACCCAGATTGTCACGCCAAGGTGCCACGCGATGAAGGGAACCAGCAGGGCAAGCAGCCCGGCCTCGAACAGCACCGCGTGCAGAATGCGGTGCCGCATCGCCTTCACGCTACTGCCCGTCGCACGCAGCATCCCGCGGTCGAACAGCAGGTTGTACACATAGTTCCACAGCATCGCGACCATGCTGCAGACCAGCGCGACGATGCCGAAGTCGAACACCGGCACGCCGAAAGCGATCGCGCCCAGCGGGGTCACGATCAGCAGCGCGAACACTTCAAGAAGCAGCGAGTGGCGGATGCGGTCGGCGGTGGTTCTCATACGGGCCCGGTATAGGGCCGGTCAGCGCCGGACCGCCAGCCCCTTGTCGTCGAAGAAGTGCAGCCTGTCCTCGCGGAATTTCAGACCGATCTCCTGACCCGGCTCGGCCTCTTGCTCGCCGTGGCTGCGGATCGTCATCTGGCCAAGAGGGCCGGCGTCGACGATCACGTAGCTGTCGGCGCCAAGGTATTCCAAGACGTCGACGCGGGCATCGACCTGTCCTTCGCCGGGGGCGCCGATGTCGATGTGTTCGGGGCGGATGCCAAGCTGAACAGCGCCGTGATCGCCGGTGTAGACCCCGCCACGCCCGCCTTCCAAGCCATAGCGGCCGTCCGACGTGGTGCAGGGCACGATGTTCATCGCCGGAGAGCCGATGAACTGCGCCACGAACAGGTTCGCGGGGCGTTCGTACAGCTCTTTCGGAGTCCCCACCTGCGCGATGGTGCCGAATTCCAGCACAACGATCCGGTCGGCGAGGGTCATCGCCTCGACCTGATCGTGGGTGACGTAGATCATCGTCGCCTTCAGCGCCCGGTGCAGCTTGGCGATCTCGTACCGCATCTCGACCCGCAGGGCGGCGTCGAGGTTCGACAAAGGTTCGTCGAACAGGAACGCGGTCGGGTCGCGCACGATCGACCGGCCGATGGCGACGCGCTGTCGCTGGCCGCCGGACAGGGCCTTGGGTCTGCGGTCAAGGTAGGGTTCCAGCTTCAGGATCGCGGCGGCGTTGTTCACCTTGTCGTCGATCTCGGACTTCGGCGCGCCGGCGGTCTTCAACGAGAAGCCCATGTTGTCGCGGACCGACATGTGCGGGTACAGCGCATAGCTTTGGAACACCATCGACAGACCGCGCTGGTGCGGCGGCTGGTCGGTGACGTCCTTGCCGTCCAGCAGCAGTTTCCCGCGCGACGTTTCTTCCAGGCCGCCGATCATCCGCAGCAGGGTGGACTTGCCGCAGCCCGAGGGGCCGACGAAGACGATGAACTCGCCGTCGTGGATGTCCAGGTCGATGCCCTTGATGACCTGAAGGTCGCCGAACCACTTTTCGACGGATTGAAGGCTTATGCTGCCCATGGTGTTTTCCCCGTGTTGGGAGAGGCCCAAGCCAGCCAGACGGCGGCGGTCCAGGTAAAGTCGCGCCCGCCTGCGGGGGCGCCGTTCGTCGGGTCGAAATACTCGGCGAAGCCGTTCTTCGAGATCAGCGCGCGGGTGTTGTCCGTCAGCGCCTTTGCACGGTCGACATGGCCCGCCTCGCCCAAGCCGGTGGCGACCAGCATGTTCATCATCGCCCAGACCGGCCCGCGCCAGTACCGCTTGGGCTCGTAGGCCGGATGCGCCGGGTCGGTGGACGGGACGTAGTATTTCGTCAGGCCCGCTATGCGGTCGAATTGGTCCAGCATCCGGTCGCCGCCGACGCCTGCGTACCACGACAGGAACGAGGCGTTGGATACGACGCCGGTGTGCTTGCCGGCGCGGATGTCATAGCAGTCGTACGTCCCGGCCTCGGCGTTCCACAGCCGTTCCGAGCCGTCCTCCATCTCGGCGATCCAGCGGTCGATCTCGTCCACCGGCTCATTGAACCGTTCGGCCATCGCCTTCAGGTCGCGAGTGGACCGCAGCAGGGTGAAGGTCATCGTGGGGTCGGCGACGCGGAACGGCGTGGTGTCCTTGAGCTGCGCCTCGTCCCAGCCGCACTCGGCGCCCAGCTTCACAAGGTACAGGTAACGGTCATAGTCGTAGCGACGCGGGCGTTCCTCTTCGACGACGTGCGTGGTGTCGCGGCGATAGTATTGCTCGACGCCCTCGGGTTCGATCGCGGCGAACGGGCCATCCCAGTCGGGGCAGTTGTCGCGCCCGGTTTCCCACGGGTGGGTGACGACGATGGCGCCGCCCTCGTTGCGCCACGTCATGAACCAGCGGTGCCAGTCCATCAGCGGTTTGAACAGGGCGCGGGCGCGCGGCTGGGCGCCGGGGTTCCGGTCCAGCAGCCAGCGCACGAAGGTGCCTGCGATGGGCGGCTGCGAGATGCCTGACGACGGGATCGGGCCGACGCCGCGCCAGACATCGGGGCCGGGGAAGTAGCCGGGGTCGACCTGATGGAACAGGATATGCGGCACCATCCCGTTCGACCACTGGCCCCGGAACAGCGTCTCGATCTCGGTCCACGCGCGGTCCATGTCATGCTCGGCAAAGCCGATGGCGGCGAAGACGCTGTCCCAGTTCCACTGGTACGGGTACAGGTTCGCCGTCGGCACGGTATAGCCGCCACGGTCGTTCTTCGCGAGGATCGCGCGCGCCTCGCGGTCGCAGGTTGTGGCGTCAGCCATTTGTTTCGGCTCCCATAGCGTAAAGGCCATTTCCGGTGGGCGCAGGTCCATGAACCACGTCCCGCCCGGCGGCGACGCCGGGCAGCGCCGACCCGCCCCCCAGGGGCGGCGCTAGTGCGCCACCCCTCGGGTACGGCGCTGCCCTCATCGCGGGGAACGAACGGCAGCTCATCCTTTGACACTCCCCGCCGTCAGGCCCTTGGTCATGAACTTCTCAAGCCCGAGGAACAGCACCATGATTGGCACTGTCGCGATCACCGCGCCCGCCATCAGGTGCTGGCGCGGGATCTCGGACGAGTTCAGCATCGCGACGCCGCGGGTCAGGGTGAACTTGGACGGATCGTCCAGCAGCATGAAGGCCAGCAGGAACTCGTTCCACGCGATCATGAACACGTACAGCGACACCGAGGCCAGCGCAGGCAACGACAGGGGCAGGGTGATCTTCCAGATCACCTTCAGCCGGGTCAGCCCGTCCATCAGCCCGGCTTCCTCGACCTCGGCGGGCAAGCCGCGGAAGTAGCCCTGCAGCATGTACAGCGCCACGGGGATGGTCGTGACCGGGTAGATGATGACGATACCGAAGATGGTGTTCCGTAGGCCGGTCATCGAGAACACGATGTAGATCGGCAGGGCCAGCACGATCATCGGCACCATGTAGATCAGCAGGATCGACCGCGAGAAGGCCGTCCGCCCGGCGAAGCGCAGCCGCGCCACCGCGTAGGCGCCGGGAACCGAGAACAGCAGCGTGATCGCCACGGTCAGGCAGGACACGTAGAACGAAGTCCACAGGTAGCTGCCGAAGTTGAACTGGCTGAACAGCTCGACATAGCTTGAAAACAGGTCCAAGCCCTTCGACAGGTCCAGCGAGAAGTCGAGCGGGTTCTGCACCAGTTGCTGCTGGTTCTTCAGGCTGGTCATGACCATCACGTAGAACGGGATGGCGACGAGCGCGGTGAAAAGGATATAGCCGGTGCCGGTCAGGAACCGGATCACGGCCGCCTCGAATATGTGCCGGTTCAGCGCGCCAGCGGGCATGGCGCCGAGGAAGCGGGTCATCGACCAGCCGAAAGCGAAGCCCAGCACGGCGTTTGTCGCGATCAGAAGCGCGGAGGACGTATCGCCGGTGCTGATGATCGGGCCAAGGCCAACGGCCGCCAGAAGGCCGAACAGCACGGTGGTTGCGATCTGAACCACCAAGGGGCGGTCGCCGAGCATTACGCAGCCCAGCCCCGTCACCACCCCAAGCACCGCGATGAACAGCAGCGCGGGCCGGATCTCTGCCCCCGCGCCGAAGGCCACTGCCACGGCGAAGGCCGAGGCGAGAATGAACAGCCAGAGAAGGCCGATGACGAGGCCGGTCAGCCAGCCGTGCCGCAGCGCGCTCATCGGTCGGCCCCCGGCATGGCGGGGNGCAGGGGGGGCTCTGCCCCCGTCACGCTGACGCGTGACTCCCCCGAGGTATTTGCAAAGAGAAGAAGGGGGCGTGCGGTTTGCATGGTCATTACAGGCCCTCTTCGCGGCTGACGTATTTCAGGAAGAAGATCGAGAACACCAGCAACACGCAGAAGATCACCACCGCGACGGCGGCGCCCGCGCCGATGTTCGAGACCGCGAAGGCCTGTTCGTAGACATTCACCGTCAGGGTGCGGGTTCCGGCGTTGCCCCCGGTCAGCAGGAAGATGTCGTCGAACTTGTTGAAGGTCCAGATGAAGCGCAGCAGGAACAGCACCGACAGGATGCCCAGAAGCTGCGGCAGCGACAGGTACCAGAACTGCTGGAACGGCGAGGCGCCGTCCATGTCGGCGGCCTCGTACATATCCGTATCGATCGACTGCATCCGGGCGAGGATGAACAGGAACGACAGCGGGAAATAGCGCCAGATCTCGAAAACGGTGACCATGATCAGGGCCAGCGGGCGCTGTCCGAAGAAGTTGATCGGACTGTCGACCACGCCCATCTGAACAAGTAGCGCGTTCGCAGATCCCGAGAACGGGTCGAACAGCGTCACCCAGGTGAAGGCGACCGCGATGACCGGCGCCACGTAGGGGAACAGGTACAGGCCGCGCAGGATGCCTTGGCCGCGGAACTCTTTGTTCAGCAGCATGGCGGCGAACAGCCCGACCACCAGCGCGCCCACGGTGCCGACGACGGTATAGAAGATGGTGGCCCAGAGCACCGTGATGAACTCGTCGCCGCTGAAGATGCGCGAGAAGTTGTCCAGCGTGAATTCCGCGTTGGTCAGGATGTTGTCGGCGCGCCCGGTGATGCCGGGGGCCGTGTCTTCAACGTCGGCGCCGCTGTCGAGATAGGCCGCCTCGACGGTGACCGGGATCTCGATGGTCTCGCGCTGGCCGCCTTCGAGGTCGCCGAAGTCGCAGAACAGGTCGCGACCGTCGAGGCTGCAGCGCGGATCGATGTCGCCCGTGATGGTCAGCCCCTCTGGCAGGGTGTCGGACAGGGTGACGCCGAGGATCGGCTTGTCCTGTGACGAGTTGCGCAGGCGGTATTGAAGTTCGCCGTCGTCCCCCGGTGCCTCGGGCCGGCCGCGCAGCGATTCACGCACCACGGGTGCGGGCGGGCGCAGGTCGGCAAGGCCGATGGGTTTGAAGCTGATCCAGAAGATCGACAGCAGCGGCAGGATCACCACCAGCGACACCGAGATAATCGTGGGCAGCAGCAGGCCCCAGGCCAGCCGTGCCTCTCGGCGGGCAAGGGGGCCGCGGCCCGTTGGGGGGGTGGCTGTGGTCATGCGTCCTGTCCGGTCTGTCGGGGAATGCCCCCTTGTCTGCCCCTCCCCCCGCCGGGGGAAGGGGCGTGCGGGTCTTGCGACCTGTTATTCGATGGCGGACAGTTCCGCGTTCATCGCCTCGACCGCCGCCGCAGCGTCGATCTCGCCGTCGATGTACTGGCGCACGACGCGGTTGATCGCGCCCGAGTTGATGATCTTCGAGGCCAGCGCCAGCTGTCCCTCTTCGACGCCCCAGCGTTGCGCCACGTCGAGGCCGCCGACGACCTCGTCGATCATCTCTTGCGCATAGACGTCACCCATCGGCGCCTTGCGGTCGACACCCATCGGCAGCGTGGCCCATGCGTCGATGAACTCGGTCGGGTTCTCGGCGGTGCCGTTGCGGACCGGGAACTTGCCTTCGGGCGCGATCGACAGGGTCGAGGTATAGCCGTCGCCCATCGAGTACTCGACGAACTGCATCGCCTCGTCGATGTTGGCGTCCACCGTGATGCCGAAATAGCGGATGTCGGCCCAAGCCGCGCCGTCCGGGTTCGACGGGCCGGCGAAGTTGGTCACGATGCCGGTTTTCGACGCCAGTTCGGGCGAGGTCGGNTCGTCGGTGATGGTCGGCGGCGCGCTGTCGCGCAGACCGGCGAGTTCATCGAGGATGAACGGCGACCAGATGATCATCGCGGCCTGACCGGCGAAGTAGAGCGTGCGCGACTGGTCCCAGTACAGTTCGCCCGGGGGCGAGGCTTCGGCGATGGCCTTGTAGAATTCCAGCACCTCGGTGGTCTTCGCTTCGTCGAAGCCGGCGAACCCGTCCGGGCCGACCGGCGTNGCGCCGTTGGCGAGGAAGACGTGTTCCAGCACCTGGCTCATGAAGTTCTCGTCCACCTTGGTCGCGGCGACGAAGCCGAACATCTCGGGCGGGTTGTGCAGAGCTTCGACCGCGGCAAGCACGTTGGCATAGGTGCTGGGCGCTTCCAGACCGGCCTCGTCGAACAGGTCCTTGCGGTAGATGATCATCTGCGTCCAGCCGTCCACGGGAACGCTGGCCCAGCCTTCGTCCACCGAGGCCATGCCCAGCGCACCGGGGGCGAAGGTGTCTTCGCCCAGCGCCTCGATCACCTCGGTCGCGGCGTCGGAATCAAGAATGCCGGCTTCGTACCACGGCAGGGCGTACTGCAGCGTGTGATAGATCACGTCGGGCAGATCGCCTGCGGCGAAGGCGGCCGTCGTGCGGGTGCCAAGGTCGCTTTCCGTCACTGGAATGACCTCGACCGCGATGCCGGTCTCTTCTTCGAAGGCGGCAGCCATTTCCTGTTGAAGGGCAAGGCGTTCGGGCTGTTCCTCGGTGGTCCAGAACCGGATGTCGGCAAGTCCCGCGGTCGCGGTCAGCGCAAGGGCCATCGCCCCGCCGAGCATATAACACGCCCGTTTAGAATGTCCGAAATGCATATGAAGGTCTCCCTATTGGTACGTCGTCCGTAGCGTCTGTGCGAGAGGCCATCCCGTGCCCGTGCAACAGGGCAGGGCAAATACTCACGCAGACCGGCCTCTGACGGGCCTTGTCGCGGTCAACACTGTGAGCCGGGGATGCCTTCCAGTCCTCCCACCGGCATATTTGCGGCCCAAACCGCTTTGGGCAAGAAAATTTTTGAAATAATTTCGCTGCGTTAGCGAAGAAGCCTGCGGCGCAGCGCGTCGAGCGTGCCGCTGATCAGGAACAGGATCGCGGCGACGCAAACGATGGTCGGACCGGTCGGTGTATCGAGGAGATAAGCGAACTGCATCCCCCCCGCAGCCGACACGACGCCAATGCCCGCGGCGACGATTGCCATGCCTTCCGGGGTGCGTGCGAAGGGGCGGGCGGCGGCGGCGGGCACCAGCAGCAGCGCGACGATCAGAAGGATGCCGACCACCTTGATCGCGACGGCGACGACGATCGCCAAGGCAAGGGTCAGGACCAGTTGTTCGCGCCTAGGGTCGATCCCGGCGGCATGGGCCAGATCGGGGTTCAGCGTCGCCGTCAGGATCGCCGACCAGCGCCACCAGATCAGCGCCAGCACCAGAACGGCGCCGCCCCAGATCAGCGCGATGTCCACGCGGCCGACGGCGAGGATGTCGCCGAACAGATANGCCGACAGGTCGACCCGCACGCCGTCGAGAAACGAGACCGCGACAAGTCCGAACGCCAGCGACGAATGCGCCATCACGCCCAACAGCGTGTCCATCGCGAAGCCGCGCCCGGCAAGGACGGACACCNGCGTCGCCATCGCCAGCGCGGCCAGCAGCACGCCCCCGAAGACCGGCACGTCAAGCGCCAGCGCCAGCGCCACCCCAAGGATCGAGGCGTGCGCGGTCGCGTCTCCGAAGTACGCCATCCGGCGCCACACGATGAAACAGCCCAGCGGTGCGGCGGCAAGGGCGGTGCCGATCCCGGCAAGGGTGGCGCGGGCAAGGAAGCTGTCGAGAAGGGTCAATTTGCGTGCTCGTGCCCGTGTTTGTGCCCGTGGTCGTGTTCGTGCGGGTGATCATGCGCGTGGGAATGATCGTGGTCGTGGCTGTGCGTGTGTTCGTGGCGGTACAGCGCCAGCGCGCCCTGCGTGCCGGTGCCGAACAGGGCGCGGTACTCGGGGGCTGACGCCACATGTTCCGGCGCGCCTTCGCAGCAGACGTGCCCGTTCAGGCAGACCACCCGGTCCGAGGTGGCCATCACGACGTGAAGTTCGTGGCTGACCATCAACACGGCGCAGCCCAGTTCCGCCCGGACCTTTTCGATCTGGCGGTAGAACTCGGCAGAGCCCGGCTGATCCATGCCCTGCGTCGCCTCGTCAAGGATCAGCAGGTCGGGCCGGGTCAGCAGCGCGCGGGCCAGCAGCACCCGCTGGAATTGCCCGCCGGACAGATCCGCCATCTGGTGCCCGCCCAGATGTCCGGCGCCGGAGGCGTCCAGCGCCTGCTGCGCCGCGTCGTCCGCGACGGGATGCGGCAGGCCCAGAAACCGGCGCGCGGTGATCGGCAGCGTCGGGTCGATATGCAGCTTTTGCGGGACATAGCCGATGCGCAGGCCGGGCTTCAGCTTCACCGACCCCGACTGCGGACGGACGGCACCGACGATGCAGCGCAGCAGGGTCGACTTGCCGGACCCGTTCGGGCCGACGACGGTCACGATCTCTCCGGGGTCCATACGGAAGGTGACGTCATGCAGGATCTGGCGCCCGCCGGCCTTCACGCCAAGACCGCGGATGTCGACAAGGCTCATGCGGCGTCCTTGCAATTGGGGCAGACGCCCTCTGCCTCGACCACGGCGCGTTCGATCACGAACCCCGTCTCTGCGGCGGCGTGGCCCAGCATTCCGCTGGCCGGGTCGGCGCTGGCCTCTGCCACGCTGTCGCAGACGCGGCAGATCAGGAACGCCGGAGAGTGGCGCGCGCCGGGATGCGAGCAGGCGATGAAGGCGTTCAGCCGTTCGATCCGATGCACGAAGCCATGCTTTTGCAGGAAATCCAGCGCGCGGTACGCCACAGGCGGCTGCGAGCCCATGCCTTCCTCGCGCAGGACGTCGAGGATTTCGTAGGCGCCAAGGGCGCGGTGCCGTTCCAGCAGGATTTCCAGCACGCGGCGGCGCTGGTTCGTCAGCTGAAGTCCGTTCTGCGCGCAGTAGGCGTCTGCCGCGGCAACGCCGTCGGCGATGCAGTGGTGATGATCGTGGTTTTCGAAACCGACCGGGTCCATCGTCGCGTCCTCCGTTGGTTCCCACTTGATATGTTATGCTGTATCGGTCATCAAGCCCGCTCGCAACCCGCGCCGGAGACCGCTTTCATGTTCAGACAGACCGCCATCGCCTCGCTTCTGGCCGCAACCTCGGCTCCGGCTTTTGCCGACGTCCCCGCCGTGGTGACGGACATCGGTCCGGTGCATTCGCTTGTGTCGCTTGTGATGGGCGATCTGGCCGAGCCCGGCCTGATCCTGCCGCCGGGCGCTGACCCGCATTCGTACTCGATGCGCCCGTCAGAGGCGGACGCGCTGGAACAGGCCGACATGGTGTTCTGGGTCGGCGAGTCGCTGACGCCGTGGCTGGCCGCACCGATGGAGACGTTGGCTGGTGGGGCCGAGCATGTGTCGCTGATGGATGCCGACGGGACAGAGCGGCTGGCGCTTCGGTGGGCCGATGCGTCGGATCACGCGGACGAACACGGTCATGACGAAGACGACCACGGNGNNGACGANCACGGCGAAGATGACCATGACGATGGCGNNCACGCGCATGACCCGGGTGCGTTCGATCCGCACGTCTGGTTGTTGCCTGAAAACGCCCTGACGTGGCTGGATGTCATCGCGGCGCACCTGTCTGACGCGGACCCCGACAATGCCGATGCGTACCAGCAGAACGCGGCGGCGGCGCACGAGCGGCTGACGGCGCTGTTTGCGGAGCTGAACGACACGCTGGCGCCGGTCCGGTCGGTCGATCTTGTCCTGTTTCACGACGCGACGCAGTATTTCGAGGCCGGGCTCGGCCTGCATGCTGCCGGCACGATGACGATGGGTGAAAGCGCGCCCAGCCCGCGGCGGCTGTCCGAGCTTGCCGAAGAGGTCGCCGCGCTGGATCACGCCTGCATTGTGCTGGAACCCCATGTCAGCCCCGGACTTGCCCGGGCGGTCGGCGCGGACGTGCCCTATGCGGTGATCGACCTGCAGGGGGCCGAGAACCCGACTGGCCCCGATTTCTACGGCGCCTTGCTGCGGGGGATTGCCGACGACCTGAAGGGCTGTCTTTAGACCACCAGCATGTAGACCAGCGTTGCCGCGCATCCGATCACGAAGAACCCGATCACAGAGATCAGCCCGTCGCGCACCAGAAGCGACAGCGAGAACAACGTGACCGCGCCGCCGAGGATCGAAGAGGTGAACGGCAGCAGTTCGAGGAAGGGCATCGCAAGGCCGCACAGCAGGCACGCAAGCTCTGTGACCCATGAGAACGGGCGCGAGACAAGGAAGCTGACCCTTTCGCGCGACATGCGGTCAAGGAATCCCGCCGGTTTGCGTAGCCAGCGGGTCGCCTTGAGAAGCGAAGAGGACTTCACCTTTCGGCGCATCATCCAGTCGGGCAACCACAAGTGGTCGCGGTTCATCAATAGCTGGATCGCCACAAGCGCGATGGTGATGCCGCAGATCGAAGAGAATGCCGGAACGCCCGACAACGGCGACAGGACGGCCAGCGCGGGCGCCATCAGCACCGGGACGAAAGAGGCCTCGCCCAGCGCCGATACGACCTCGCGAAGCGTCGTTTTTTCACCGTCGGCGGAGGATTCCATGCGGTCGATGACCTCGCACACAGAAGCCGGCCCCGAGTCGTGAACCGAGTCGCCGTCTTCGACCGCGTTGCGGCCCATCTGGGTGTCAGTGCTGGTCAATCTTTAGTCCTCGGAAACGGTCGTGCGAAACATGCGGGCCACTGTGCGTTGCATGGATGTCGCGGCTGTGAAACGAGGCTTGGTCCGCCGCAAGCGACGGATAAACAACACTTCATCACCTGCGACGCATCGCGTACTATCAGCTTCTATAACTCCCGACGGCGCTTGCGGTTCCGCCTTACGTCGGACCCGGCGCGGCAACCCGCCGCACAAATGTTTCAGTCGTAGTATTGACAGAAGTGTCATTTTGAACAAATTCCCGGTCGCGGGCCATCCGGTTCGGAGGGTGAGATTATGAGTGGACTATTTCGGGCCGCAGCCGCGGCCGGGCTGATCGCAGTGACTGCCAGCGCCGCAAGTG
Organism: Maritimibacter sp.; assembly: GCA_002701395.1. GTDB lineage: Bacteria > Pseudomonadota > Alphaproteobacteria > Rhodobacterales > Rhodobacteraceae > Psychromarinibacter > Psychromarinibacter halotolerans. The sequence continues at coordinate 27,462 of NZVC01000032.1, forward strand.
CGGAAACCGCGCTTCCCGTACAGATCGTCGAGGTAACCGAGCAAACGCTGCCGCGTGACTATGTCCTGATCGGGTCGATCGAGGCGCAGAACAGCTATCCCGCGGCGTTCCGCACCGGCGGCCGCATCGTCGAGATCGCCGTCGAGGTCGGGGACGATGTGAACCGCGGCGACCTGATCGCGCGGGTCGATCCGGCGCAGGCGAACGCTTCGCTCAGCGCCGCCGAGGCATCCTTGGCCGCCGCAGAGGCCGCGCTGGTTCAGGCCGAGCAGGCCCGCGACCGCGCCGCGAACCTTGTCGAACGCGGCGTCGGCACGCAATCCACCCTCGACGAGGCGGAAGAGGCGCTGACCTCTGCCATATCCTCGCGCGATCAGGCAGCGGCCCAGCTTGACCGCGCCTGGCAGGCGGTCGAAGACACCGAGATCCGCGCCATCGAGGACGTGATCGTGATCGAGCGCAGAGCCGACGTTGGCGAGGTGGCGACCGCTGGATCGGCCGTTGTCTCTCTGGCAAGTCAGGGCAAGCGCGAAGCGGTGTTCTATGCCCCCGACGTTGGCGGTCTGTCCGCGTTCATCGGCAGAAGCTTCACCGTTTCGCCACGTGGAAGCGACGCCGAGTTCAAGGCGCGCGTCCGCGAGGTGTCGCCGGTCCTGACCGAGTCCGGCACCGTCGAGGTCCGGGCGGAAATCCCGGAAGACCTTGGCGAAGCGATGCTGATCGGCGCCACCGTGACCGGCTCTGTCACCATCACCAGCCTGCCGATCATGCGGGTCCCTTGGAACGCCCTGACGGCCACAGCGGACGGCCCGGCGGTCTGGCTGGTGGACCCGGAAACCATGCGCGCCCACCTGTCCGGGGTCGAGGTCTGGGCCTATGCGGACGTGTTCGTCGCGATCACGGGTGGCCTTGAAGAAGGCGACCTTGTCGTCGGTGCGGGGTCGCAATTCATGTACGACGGTCGCCTTGTCGAGGCAGGGGAGGGTTCGGAATGAAACGCGTTATGGTCCTTGTTTCGTTGGCGTTCCTGTTGCCCGCACCGCTGCCTGCAAGCGAACCCGTGGTGCCCGCCGAAGAACCTCTGGTGACTGCGGATGTGCCGCGGCCCGTGATCTCGGAAATCGTGTCCGAAGACCAAAGCACCGAACGCGGCTTCGCGGGCGTGGTGCAGGGCGAGAACGTCGTGACGCTGGCGTTCCAGACCAGCGGCCGCTTGGCGACCCTGAACGTGGACGTCGGCGATGTCGTGGCGCGCGGCGATGTCCTGGCGACGCTGGACGGCATCACGCTGGAAGAAGACCTTGCCGCTTCGCGCGCCGCGCTGAGCGCCGCCGCCGCCGAGGCGCGGCTGGGCCGCCAGCAGTTCGATCGCACAACGCGGCTTGTCGAACTGGGCGTCGCCACCACCGCCGCGCTGGAGCAGGCGCGCGCCTACCGGGACGCGACCGCCGCCAGCCTTCGCAGCGCCGAGGCGCAGCTGTCGCAGGCCGAGGACGCCGCCGCCTATGGCACGCTTTTGGCGCCGCGCGAAGGCATCATCCTGTCGACGCAGGCAGAGCCGGGCACGCTTGTGTCGCCCGGCACGGCGATCCTTGAACTGGTCGACGTTCTGGGGCGCGAGGCGGTGATCGACGTGCCCACGGAATACGTCACGCTGCTGCCGCGCCGCGCGATCTTCGACGTGCGGCACCATTCCGCCAGCGTCACGCCGGTGAAGGCTGTGCTGCGACTGGTCGAGCCGGTGGCCGATGCCAACCTAGATACCCGCCGCTTGCGGCTGACCCTGCAGGATCCGCCGGACGATTTCCGCATCGGCAGCCTCGTCACCGCGACCTACGCGACCGAGACCGCGCCGGTGATCTCGCTGCCTGCTGGCGCCATCGGGGGCACCGAGGACGCGCCGGGGGTCTGGCGTGTCGGGCCGGGTCGCGCGGTGGAATTCGTTCCCGTGGAACTGGGCCCCGAGGTGGGACGCCGGGTGGTGATCACGTCGGGTGTCGGTGACGGCGACGAGATCGTAGTGCGGGGCGCGTCGAGCCTCGAAGAAGGACAGATCGTCGGGGAGCATCGGGAATGAAAGGCTTCAACCTGTCCGACTGGGCGCTGGGGCACCGGTCCTTCGTCTGGTTCCTGATGCTGGTGTCGCTGATCGGCGGCGGCCTGTCCTATATGTCGATGGGGCGCGAGGAAGACCCGTCTTTCACCATCCGCACCATGGTCGTGTCCGCGTCGATGCCTGGTGCCACTGCCGAAGAGACCGTGACGCAGGTCACCGACCGGATCGAGCGGAAGCTGCAGGAACTGGACGTTCTGGATTCGACCCGCTCGGTCACTTATCCGGGGCAGGCCGTGGTCTATGTCGATCTGCGCGACGACATGGATTCGTCCGAGATTCCGATCGCATGGACCAAGGTCCGCAACATGATGTCGGACATCCGTGGCGATTTTCCGAACGAGTTCGCGGGCTTCGGGTTCAACGACAACTTCGGCGACGTCTACGGCAACATCTTCGCCTTCACGTCCGACGGCTACCGCCCGGAAGAATTGAAGGACTATGTCGAGGATGTCCGCGACGCGGTCCAGCAGCTTCCCGCTGCAGGCAAGGTGGACCTGATCGGAACCCGCGAACGGGTCATCTATCTTGAATTCTCGACCGAGCGCATGGCGGCCCTTGGCCTGAACGCGCAGACCGTGCTGACCACATTGGGGGCGCAGAACGCCATCGTGCCGTCGGGCACGATCCACACCGAACGAGAACGCCTTCTGCTTCGCGTCGGCGGTCAGTTCGAAGATGCCGAGGCGCTGGCCGCCGCGCCGCTGCGGTCGGGCGACATTTTCTTCACCTTGTCCGACGTGGCCGACGTCAGCGAAGGCTATATCGACCCGCCGGATTCCTTGGTGCGGTACAACGGGGAACCGGCCATCGGGCTGATCATCGGCATGCGGCCCGGCGAGAACATTCTCGACTTCGGCGAGGAAATCGACGCGCTGATGGCCGAGATGGTCAAGGACCTGCCGATCGGGATCGAGGTGCACAAGGTCGCCGACCAACCGCATGTGGTGGACGAGTCCGTCGGCCACTTTGTGCAGGCGCTGGCCGAGGCGGTTCTGATCGTGCTGGCCGTCAGCTTCGTCTCTCTCGGCATTCGGGCCGGCTTTGTCGTCAGCCTGACGATCCCGCTGGTGTTGGCGCTGACGTTCCTGATCCTGAACGAGATGGGCATCACGCTGCAGCGGATCTCGCTGGGGGCGCTGATCATTGCGCTGGGCCTGCTGGTAGACGACGCGATGATCGCGATCGAGACGATGATCTCGCGGCTGGAGCGCGGCGAAAGCCGGACGAAGGCGGCGGCCTATGCTTGGACGACGATCGCGTGGCCGATGCTGACCGGCACGCTGATCACCGTCGCGGGCTTCATTCCCATCGGGCTGAACGGCAGTCAGGCGGGCGAGTACACGATCTCGCTGTTCTACGTCATCGCGGTCTCGCTTGTGCTAAGCTGGATCGTCGCCGTCCTGTTCGCGCCGGTGCTGGGCGCGACCTTCCTGCCGAAGAAATGGAAGCACACGCATGGCGAACCGGGTTGGCTGCGGCGCAGGTTCCACGGCGTGTTGCGGCTGGCGATGCGGTTCCGGTGGCTGACGATCCTTGTCACGCTTGCCGCGTTCGCCGTCGCACTGCTTGGCATGGCGAAGGTCGAACAGCAGTTCTTCCCGACGTCCGACCGGACCGAGATCGTGGTGGACGTGACGCTGCGCCAAAACGCTAGCTTCAACGCGACCAATTCCGAAATGGCGGATTTCGAGGCATGGCTGGCAGAGCAGGAGGAACCGACCTTCTGGACCGCCTACATCGGGGACGGGGCGCCCCGGTTCATCCTGACCCACGATGCGCCCACCGCCGGGCCGAACATCGGGCAGGTGGTGATCGTGACCCCGGATCTGGACGCCCGCGATGCGCTGACAGCGAAGATCCGCGAATACTCGCTTGAACATGTCGCGGTCGAGTTCTTCCCGAAGTTCATCGAGCTTGGGCCGCCGGTCGGCAAGCCGGTGCAGTATCGCGTGGCCGGAACCGACTATGCGGTGCTGCGTGAGGAGGCGCTGAAGCTGGCGGCGGTGCTGTCGAAGGATCAGCGACTGGACGCCATCAGCCTTGACTGGAACGAGCCCAGCCGCGTCATCCGGGTGGATCTTGACCAAGCGCGGATGCGGCAGCTTGGCCTGACGCAGGCCGACGTCGCCAACGTGCTGACTAGCCTGTTCGAAGGCACCACCGTCACCCAGCTGCGCGATGGGCGCACGCTGGTGGACGTGCTGGCGCGGGGCGAGGCGCAGGACCGTTCGACGCTGTCCTCGCTTGAGGATCTGCAGTTCGCCGGTGGGGACGGGACACCGATCCCGCTGTCGTCGATCGCCAGTCTGACATGGACAACCGAACAGCCGATCATCCGCCAAGAGGATCGGACGCCGGTGATCACCGTGAAGGCCGCCGTCATCAGCGACGACCAGCCGGCCACCATCGTGAACGATCAGGCCGCCGATATCGAAGCGTTCCGCCAAGAGCTGCCAAGGGGCTACACGGTCGAGATCGGCGGCGTCGTCGAAACCAGCGCCGAAAGTCAGGCGCCCATCGTCGCCGTCGTGCCGATCATGATCCTGATCATCCTGACGCTGACCATGATGCAGATGCAAAGCTTCCGCCTGATGGCGGTGGTCATGGCAGTTGCGCCGCTGGGCCTGATCGGCGTGGTCGTGGCGCTGCTGGGGTCCGGCGCGCCGATGGGCTTCGTCGCGGTGCTGGGGGTGCTGGCGCTGGTCGGCATCCTGATCCGGAACTCGATCATCCTCGTGCAGGCAATTCAGGACCTGCTGGAAGCGGGCCGCAGCCGTTGGGACGCCGTGTTCGAGGCCTCGGACCAGCGTGCCCGCCCGATCCTGCTGACCGCGGCGGCGGCCAGCCTCGCGCTGATCCCGATCTCGCGCCAGATCTTCTGGGGGCCGATGGCCTTCGCGATGATGGGCGGCATCATTGCAGGGACGCTGATCACCCTGCTGTTCGTCCCGGCGCTGTACTGCGCCGTGTTCAACGTCAAACGACCGGAGAAGGAATGATGAACGCGATGGGAGACCACCGCACCCGTGTGGCCGAGCAGCGGCGCGTGAAGATGCGCCGACGCCTGATCGAGGCCGCAACCCGCGTTTTCGCGCGGCAGGGTCCGGAAGGGACGGTGATCGAGCATGTCATCGAAGAGGCCGGCGTTGCCCGTGGCACGTTCTACAACCACTTCCGCAGCATCGACGCGCTGCTAGAGGCCGCGAAGAACGAGCTTGGCCACGAGATCATCCAACTGGCATCCGCCTCGGCGCGGAAGAACAGCGGCGATGCGCGGGTGCAGATGGTGCAGGGGCTGAAAGGTTTCATCGACGTCGCACGGCGCTATCCGCTGTTTCTGGAATTCCTTGCGCGACTTGGTATGCGCGGCGCCGGGCCGGGTAGCTACGTCCGCGAGGTCACGCCGATCTACCTTGAAGAGGGGATGAAGGCAGGTCTGTTCTGTCCGATCCCGTCGCAGATCGCCATCGACATCCTCGAGTCCAGCTCGCTGGCGGTCCTGCGTCGGCTTCACAATGGTTGCGATGTCGACGTCGACGCCTTCGTGGCGGCGATGCTGCGCGCGATGGGGGTCGAGCCCGAGGAATCCGAGCGTCTGGCGGCGGTGCCGCTAGAGGCGCTGGAGGTTCCCGAAGACAGCATGATCGCCCAAACCGACGCGTTCCGGGTCGCAAGCTGACCCAAACGATAAGGGCCGCCCCGGGAAAGGGCGACCCTTTGTCATTTCAAACCTGCCGATGGCGGATCAGGCGGCTTTCCTGGGAAAAGCGGCCGGCTGGTTTTCGACCAGCGCGCCGTGCAGCGCCTTGATCGCCGGCTTCAGGTCGTCGCGTTCCAGGACGTACAGGACGTCCACGTTGCGCGGGCCTTGGCTGGCGCCGATGGATTCCAGACCGGCATCCGCGATGGCCTGAAGGCCACGGGTCAGCACCGACAGACCGCGCAGGTCGCGACCGATGACCGATGCCACGCTCAGCGTCCGCGACCGGACTTCGGCCGACGGATAGCGTTCCGACAGATCCCGTTCGACGCGCCGCATGGTCTTCAGCGAGGCATCGACATAGTGGGTGATCGTGTTGGCGTTCGACACCTTCGACACGATCCGCACGTTGTGGCGCGTCAGCACCTCAAGGATCGCGGCGTCGTAGCCCTTCACGCCCACCATGTCCTGTTCGAACAGTTCCAGCGCGATGATGTCGAGGCCGGTCACGATCTCGACGGCGGGTTCCTCGGCCGGCTGATCGTCGATCAGCGTGCCCGGATCGCCCGGCTCGAAGGCGTTCGTAACGCGCAGCGGCACATCGGCCTGGCGCAGCGTCTTGGCGGCCTTCGGGTGGATCGCTTCCATGCCCATGTTCGACAGCTGGTCGGCCACGTCATAGTTGGTCCGGCCCAGCTTGCGCACGGCGTCCTGACCCACAAGGTTGGGGTCGGCGGACGACAGGTGGAATTCCTTGTGAATGATCGCCTCGCGCGCACCCGTCAGGGCGGCGAGCTTCGAGAACGTCACTTCGGAATAACCCCGGTCGAACTCGCGCATCAGGCCTTCGGCGCATTGCGCGTAGCCGGTCACGATCGGCATCTCGGTCGCCGGATCGACACCGCTCATGGCAGAGTTGATACGTTCTTCCAGCGACACGTCGCCTTGGTCACGCCAGCCCGACAGATCCACCAGACGCGCGTTCACGCCCGCCCGCTGAAGCATCTGGGTCGTGACGAAGGCGGAATGCGCCTCGCCCAGCCCGGACAGCAATTCGCGGATCTGCAGCATATGTTCCGACAGGCGGAAGTGGCCGTAGGAACACAGGCGCTGCAGGTCGATCAGGCAGTTGCGTGCGCCTTCGATCCGTTCGCGGACGAAGCCGTCGGCCCGTTCGATGTCGGCCGAGTGCTCCAGCACCTTGCCGTGCGCCTCGGTCATCGCCTCGGCGACCTTGTCCAGCGCCTCGTGCCAGCCGTGGTCGTTGTCCGAGTTGGCGAACCGGGCATAGACGCCCGCGTCGCCAGTCTTCTTGTGTTCCAGCAGCAGGTTGGTGATGCCGCCAAAGGCCGACACGACGAAGACGCGCCCGTAGCGGTCGGCGCCCGTGCGCTCGCCGATGAACAGCGTGTCCCGCAGTTCATCGACGCGCGACATGGACGTGCCGCCGATTTTCTCGACTGTGTGGTTTTGCTCGGTCATGGCTTAGTCGGCAAGTTCCTTCGCCGGCGCATAGGACCCGTCCTCTTGGTGGACCTCGGTACCGGTCACGGGCGGATTGAAACAGCACGCCATTACGAGTTCTTCCTCGGCTTTCAGCGTGTGCTTGTCATGTTCGTTCAGCGCATACATGACGCCGGGCGTGATCTCGTGCGTCTCGCCGGTGGCGAGGTCGGTGATCGTGCCTTTGCCCTGCATGCAGTAAACGCTCTCGAAGTGGTTCTTGTAGTGGAACGTGTGTTCCGAACCCGCCTCGAGGAAGGTGATGTGGAAGGAAAAGCCCATCCCGTCCTGGGCCAGCAGCATCCGCACGCTGGTCCAGTTGGCATCGGACACCACGCGGTCGCGCTCGTCCTTTACGATCTTGTTGAAGTCACGAACGATCATGTGGGGTTACTCCGCAGCAATAGTGTTGTTGGTGGTGACGTCGCGAGCCGCATCGAGAACGATGTTCAGGCCCTTGCGGAACGTCTCCTTCGGGGTGGTCAGCGGCGCCAGCACTTTGACGACTTCGTCGTCCGGGCCGGAGGTCTCGATGATAAGACCTTTCTCGAACGCGCGACCGCAGATTTTCGAGGCCAGCTCGCCCGAGCCGACGTCGACGCCACGCATCAGGCCGCGGCCCTTCAGCTTGCCGCCGTCGACGATCTCGGCCAGATCGGCCAGCGCCTCGGTCAGGATCTCTTCCTTCTCGGCCAGCTCTTTTTCAAAGCTATCGTCGGCCCAGAACTTCTCGATCGCCACGCGGGCGGTCACGAAGGCATGGGTGTTGCCGCGGAAGGTGCCGTTGTGCTCGGCCGGGCCCATCACGTCATGTTCGGGGCGCACAAGGACAAGGCCCAGCGGCAGGCCGAAGCCCGAGACCGACTTCGCCATCGTCACGATGTCCGGCTGGATATCCATTTTCTCGAACGAGAAGAACGTGCCGGTCCGGCCACAGCCCGCCTGAATGTCATCGACGATCAGCAGCGCGCCGTGTTCCTTGGCCAACTTGGCAACCTTCTGGACCCACTCGGTGCGGGCAGCGTTCAGACCGCCTTCGCCCTGCACGGTTTCCAGCAGGATCGCAGCCGGAGCGTCAACGCCGGACGAGGCGTCTTTCAGCACGGCTTCCAGGAACTTCGTGGTGTCGCAGTCTTCGCCCATATAGCGGTCAAAGGGCATACGCGTCACGCCGGTCAGCGCAGCGCCAGCGGCGCCGCCACGGTGATAGCCGTTGCCGGTTGCGGCAAGGGCGCCCATCGTCACGCCGTGGAAGCCGTTGGTAAAGGCGATGATGTTGGTGCGGCCAGTCACCTTGCGGGCGATCTTCATCGCCGCCTCAACGGCGTTGGCGCCTGTCGGGCCGGTGAACATCACCTTGTGGTCCATTCCGCGCGGTTCGAGGATCTTTTCCTCGAACGTCGTCAGGAAGTCGCCCTTGGTGTCGGTGTGCAGGTCAAGACCGTGCGCGATCCCGTCGTTCGAAATGTGATCGATCAGCGCCTGCTTCATGTCCGGGTCGTTGTGCCCGTAGTTCAGCGACGAGCAACCGGCCAGGAAGTCGATGTAGGTGTTGCCTTTGTCGTCGGTCAGCTCGGACCCGGACGCGCTGGCGAATGACGTCGGGAAGCCACGGCAGTAAGAGCGGGCTTCGCTTTCGCGACGTTCGTAGATCTCATAGTTTTTATTCATGTCTTTCGGCATGTCGTGCTCCTTTCGGGAAGGAATTTCTGTGAGGGGAAACCGGGTGCGGCGGCGCTTATGCAGCGCGCGCCAGCGGGGCCGGTTGCGGCAGTTCGACCGTCACCATGTGCTCGGTGTCGTGCTTGCCGCCAAAATGTTCTTCGCTTTCGAAATGCGGCTCGTCCGACAGGTCGCCGCCGATATGGCGGGCGAAGCTGCGGAAAAGACCCCACGACGCGTCGTTGTCTTCGGTGATCGTGGTCTTCAGGTGCGTGGCACCTTCACATTCGCCGCGGTTCACCAGCTCGAGCAGCATCTTGCGCCCAAGGCCAAGACCGCGCGCTTTCGGGCCGACAGCGACCTGCCAGACGAAAAGCTCTTCTTTCGCCGGGATCATGTGGCCCGAGATCCAGCCCACGATTTCGCCGTTCAGTTCCGCCACCACGCAGGTGTCGCGGAAATGGTCGGCTTGGACCAGATTGCAGTACATGGAATTTTCGTCGAGCGGTTTGCAGGCTTTCACCAGCTCCCAGATTTCGGCCCCGTCCGTCGCGTCCGGCTTGCGCAGAAGGGGCGTCCGCGATCGGGGTGTGATGGTGTCTTTCGGCATGGCTTTTACCGTTCCTCGCATTTCGTTCGGTAGACTAAATAGATTGGACGCCGTTTGGTTTCAACGAATGAAAGAAAAATCCACGAATTTGTTGCTAAAATAGTGATATGCGGAAAAAATCTTTCACATAGCGAAGGAATTTGCCCTGAAAAGTCCCTCACCTCATGAAGGATGTGCCACCGGCGGGGTGTTGCCGATCCCTGCGGAGCGAGGATAAACCCGTCATATGGCCGAAGATGTAAGCCCCAGAACCGACCAAAGCCTGATCGCGCTTCGCAGGATTCTGCGTGCGACAGAGCTGTACGAACGAAACCTTGCGCAGGCCGCGGGGCTGACGCCAGCACAGTTGCGGGTGCTGCAACTGGTGGCCGGCGGGAAGAACGCCGGGGTCACACCCAAAGAGCTTGCGAACCGCATGGGCGTCAGTCAGGCGACGGTGACGGCGCTGGTCGACAAGCTGGTCGCGCGGGGCATGGTCACCCGCTACCGGTCCGAGGCGGACCGCCGCCAGACGGACGTTGTCATCACTGACGCGGGCCGCGCGGCGGTCGATACCGCGCCGGATGCTCTGCAACAGCGGTTCGTGAAATCCTTCGAGACGCTGAAGGACTGGGAGCAGGCGCTGCTGATCTCGTCGCTGGAGCGGGTCGCCTCGATGCTGAATGCCGAGGAAATGGATGCCTCTCCGGTGCTGACCTTCGGCGAGATCAAGTCGAGCGCACCCAAGCGATAAGGGCCGCCGCAACGGCAGCGGATTTTTCCGCCATGCGGGCGGTTTTTCCCGCTTGACGCCCTGCGCCGCCTCGCATACCTACGCCGGCGGTTCCGGCGGAGTAGCTCAGTTGGTTAGAGCAGAGGAATCATAATCCTTGTGTCGGGGGTTCAAGTCCCTCCTCCGCTACCACCACCTTCCAGTCATGACTGACATGCACGATCGCGGCGCTTCGGCGCCGCGTCGTCGTGTGTCTTGCGGTCACGCGGCGATGCGCTGGCATGGCGTTTGCTGTGCGGTTCCTGCACCTCAGTTGCGTCTGATGCAAGTAAACGTCTTATATTTGCAATTTTAGCATATAAACGGCGACGCTAGTATCACTGGCATCGAAAGGGAGGAAACCATGAGAATGTCACGCTGGCGCAGTGTCTGCGCCGCGAGTGCCCTTGCGCTCGCCACGTCCTTCGCCCCGGCCCACGCAAGCCCCGAGGACGACACGCTTCGCGCCGCGATGGCGGAAGAGATCCTGAACCTCGACTACAACTACACCACCAAGCGCGAGTACATCATCCTTGCGCAGCTGACCGATGCGACGCTGTTCAACATCGATCCGGAAACGCAGGAGGTAAATCCCTCGATCGCGACCGGGTACGAATGGGTCGACGACATGACGCTGGACGTCACCCTGCGCGACGACGTGACGTTCCACGACGGAAGCACCCTGACGCCGGAAGACGTCGCCTACACCTACAATTGGATCGCCAGCCCCGAAAGCGAGTCGAACGCCACGGGTGTCGTCGAACGCTGGCTGGACAATGCAGAGGTGACCGGGCCCGATACCGTGCGCTTTCACCTCAAGTCCGTGTATCCGCTGGTGATCCGCGACATGGCCAACCGGATCATGATCCGCAAGGACGGCACCTATAACGAAGGCGGAGAGATCGACCGCGACGCGATGTCCAGCGATCTGATCGGCACCGGCCCCTACCGTGTCGTCAGCTTCGAGCCGGGCACCGAACTGGTTCTGGAAAGGTTCGACGACTACTTCGGCGAGGCGCCCGAGATCGGCAACGTCGTGGTGCGAAACATTCCCGACGTCGGCACGCAGCAGGCAGAGCTGATGTCCGGCGGCATCGACTGGATGTTCAAGGTCCCGCTGGATCTTGCCGAAAGCCTTGGCGCCACGCCGATGGCCTCGCATCTCAGCGGTCCGGACCTGCGGGTCGGCTTCCTTGTGCTGGACGCTGGCGGCTACACCGACCCGGACGGCCCGCTGACCAATGTGCTGGTGCGCCGCGCGGTCAATCACGCACTGAACACCGAGGAGATGGCCGAATTCCTGATCGGCGGCTCGGCAGAGGCGATCCACACCGCCTGTCACCCGGCGCAGTTCGGGTGCGACCAGAACGCGGTGGCCTATCCCTACGACCCCGAGAAAGCGAAGGCGCTGCTGGCCGAGGCCGGATATCCCGATGGCTTCCCGCTTGAACTGTGGGCCTACCGCGACAAGGCGGCGGCCGAGGCGATCGCGTCGGACCTGACCAAGGTCGGCATCGACGTGACCCTGCGCTATGTGAAGCTGGAAAGCCTGAACCAAGCCCGCGCCGCACGCGAAATCCCGGCGTACTTCGGCACTTGGGGATCGGGCGGCACCGCCGACACGGCGGCCATCGCGCGCATCCACTTCTCGGGCCAGTCCGACCGCGACATGTCGGGCGACGGTGATCTGGCCGAGCTTGTGCTGTCGGCCGAGCAGACCAGCGACCAGGAAGAGCGGAAGTCGATCTATTCCGACGCCATCGGCAAGATCGCGGACGAGGCCCTGTGGGCGCCGCTGTTCTCTTACTCGGCGAACTACCTCGTGTCGCCAGAGCTTGATTTCCCGCTGGATCCGGACGGGCTGCCCCGTCTGCAGAACGCCAGCTGGAAGTGACACGTCCCGTGCGGGGGCCGATACTGTCGGCCTCCGCACCAGATAGGACCCTTGCCTCATGTTGCGATACATCGCCCTGCGCGGGCTGCTCGCGCTTCTTGTCGCCTTCACGGTCTCGCTTGCCGCGTTCCTGCTGCTGAACGTCGCCGCCGACCCCGCTCAAGCCATCGCCGGAGAGGACGCGACCCCCGACGTGGTCGAGGCGATCCGCGCCCGCTATGGGCTGGATCGTCCGCTGTCGGTCCGCTACTTCGACTGGCTCGGCGGCGTCCTGCAGGGCGACTTCGGCGAAAGCTATTACTGGCACAAGCCGGTGGCCGAACTGGTCGCGGACCGCGCGGACGAAACGATCACGCTAGCCCTGTCGGCGCTGGCCGTCACCATCCTGATAGCCATTCCGCTGGGCGCGCTGGCCGCGCTGAACCCCAACAGCTGGATCGACCGTTTCGCGCTGGGCGTCGCCGTGTCGGCGCAGGCGGTGCCGAACTTCTGGCTGGGCCTGATCATGATCATCCTGTTCGGCGTCATGGTCCCGATCTTCCCTGTGTCGGGCGATGACAGCTGGCGCCACTTCGTCCTTCCGGCCTTCGTGCTGGGCGCGTCCTCGGTCCCGGCGGTCATGCGGCTGACGCGGACCGGCCTGATCGAGGTGATGGGCGCCGACTATGTCCGCACCGCCCGGTCGAAGGGTTTTCGCGGCTGGCCGCTGCTGCGCCGCCACGCGATGCGCAATGCGCTGCTGCCGGTGATCTCGGTCCTTGCGGTGCAGCTGGGCCAGAAATTCGGCGGCTCTGTCATCACCGAGTCGATCTTCGCCATCAACGGGCTGGGCCGGCTGGCGCTGGAATCGATCCTCGGCGCGGACATTCCGACCGTGCAGATGCTGATCTTCGTCTTCGCCATCGTCTTCGTCGCCATGAACCTTCTTGCCGACATCCTGAATGCGGCACTGGACCCGAGGATCCGGATCGGATGACCAGTACAGACCTTAGCTTTTCCACCACGCCCGCCGATGACGAGTCACAGACCGTGCTGACGCCGGGCCAGATCTTTCGCCAGCGGCTGTTCGGTCACACCGGCTTTCTGATCGGGGCGGGCCTGATCCTTGTGATCGTCGTGATCGCGATCTTCGCGCCGCTGATCGCGCCGCATGACCCTTATGCGCAATCGCTGTCGGCGCGGATGCTGCCGCCGGTCTGGGTCGAGGGCGGCAACTGGGACTATCTGCTGGGCACCGACCAGAACGGCCGCGATTATCTCAGCCGGCTGATCTACGGCACCCGCGTGTCGATCACCATCGGCATTGGCGCGGCCACCGTCGGCCTGCTGATCGGCGTGACGCTGGGCGTCATCGCCGGGTACTTCGGCGGCTGGGCGGACCATGCGATCAGCTTCCTGCTGACCGCGCAGCTGGCGCTTCCCGGACTGCTGCTGGCGATGGCGCTGGTGTTCATCATCGGCCCGTCGATCTGGGTGGTGATCGGCATCGTCGGGGTTCTGCACTGGACCTACTACCTGGTGGTGACCCGTGCCGCGACGCAACGCATCCGCAGTCAGGACTTTGTCGCCGCCGCCGCCGCATCGGGGGCCAGCCCGCGGCAGATCATCTGGCACGAGATCATGCCCAACCTGCTGAGCGCGATCATCGTGATTTTCACCTTCGAACTGGGCATCGCGATCCTTGCCGAAAGCTCGCTGAGCTTTCTCGGCGTGGGCATCCAGCCGCCGACCCCGTCGTGGGGCCTGATGATCGCCGAGGGCAAGCAGGCCATGTTCTATCGGCCGTGGCTGGTGGTTCTGCCGGGCATCTGCCTGTTCCTGCTGGTCATCGGCGCCAACCTGATGGGCGACGGCCTGCGCGACATCACTTCGCCAGAGGGGCGCAACGAATGAGCCAGCTTCTGGATATCCGAAATCTCGACATCTCGCTGGCGCTGCCGGGCGGCATGTTGCACGCGGTCAAGGACATTTCGCTGTCGCTGGACCGGGGCGAGGCGCTGGGCATCGTCGGCGAAAGCGGCTCTGGCAAGTCGATGACGGCGCTGGCCCTGATGCGGCTGCTGCCCCGCAGTGCCCGGCCAAAGGCCGCGCGGCTGGCCTTCGACGGGCAGGATCTGCCCCAGCTTGACGACCGCACGTTCGCCGCGACCATCGCGGGCCCGCGGATCGGCATGATCTTTCAGGAACCGATGACGTCGCTGAACCCGGTCTACACCATCGGGCGCCAGATGACCGAGGCCGCCGTGGCGCGCGGTCTGATGTCCGCCACGGCGGCGCGAAAAAAGGCGGTCGACCTGCTGGACCGAGTCGGCATCCCCGATCCGCAGGGCCGTATGAGCCAGTTCCCGCACCAGATGTCCGGCGGCCAGCGGCAGCGCGTGATGATCGCGATGACGCTGATGCTGGACCCGGACCTGTTGATCGCGGACGAGCCGACGACCGCGCTGGACGTGACGGTGCAGGCGCAAATCCTTGACCTGCTGGACGACCTGCGGCGCGAACGACAGATGGGGCTGATCCTGATCTCGCACGATCTGGCCGTGGTGGCAGAGAGGACGGACAAGGTCGCTGTGATGTACGCTGGTGAACTGGTCGAACAGGGGCCCGCCAGGCAGGTCATGTTTGCCCCGCAGCACGACTATACCCGGATGCTGCTGGATTCGATCCCGCGTCTGGATGGCGAACCGGCGCATGTCATTTCGGCGCGCGCCTCCGACGACGAGGTGATCGTCGCCCGCGACGTGACCCGGCTGTTCACCTCGCGCAAGGGGCTGTTCGGCCCGAAGCGCGAGATCCGGGCGCTGGACGGTGTCAGCCTGTCGGTGAAGCGCGGCGAGACGATGGCCCTGATCGGCGAAAGCGGTTCGGGCAAATCGACACTGGCGCGCATCCTTCTGGGGCTGGACCAGCCGACGTCCGGCGCGGTGTCGATGCTGGGCCGTCCGCTGGCCGACCTGCCCGCGACGGAACGGGCGCGGTTCGTGCAGCCGGTGTTTCAGGACCCCTACACCTCGCTCAACCCGCGTCGGCGGCTGTCCGAGATCATCGCGCGACCGCTGGTGCTGCGGGGCGAGGGGGACGGCACGAGCCGCATGGCGGCGGTGAAAGAGGCGATGGAACATGTCCGCCTGCCCGCACGCTTGCTGCACGCCTATCCGTCGCAGCTGTCCGGCGGGCAACGCCAGCGCGTGGCCATCGCCCGCGCGCTTGTCACCCGGCCCGAGGCGCTGATCTGCGACGAGCCGACCTCGGCGCTGGACGTGTCGGTGCAGGCGCAGATCCTGAAGCTGCTGGAAGACCTGCGCCGCGAGATGGGGCTGACCACGTTGCTGATCACCCACGACATGGCGGTGGTGCACGAAACGGCCGACCGGGTCGCGGTCATGTATCAGGGCCGCATCGTGGAACACGGCACCGCCGCCGACGTCCTGTCGAACCCGACGAATGACTATACCGCACGCCTGCTGGCGGCGGCGCCGCGCTTTGGCGACGGGGCGCCGGTGACAGAGGATGCCCGATGAAGCTTGGAACCCCGAACCTGACGCCCGACACCCTGTTCGCGCGCGAAACGCTGTGGCAGTCGTGGCTGGACGTCGAGGCTGCGCTGGCCGAGGTGCAGGCCGACATGGGCATGATCCCGGACCACGCCGCCGAGGGCATCCGCGCCGCCGCGCGGCTGGACACCATCGGGATCGAGGCGTTGCAGGCCGACATCCGCGTCACCCATGCGCCGATCCTGTCGCTGACCCGGCTGCTGGGGCGCGCCGCGGGCGAGGCCGGGGCGTGGGTCCATTGGGGCGCGACGACGCAGAACGTGATCCAGACCGGGCGCATCCTGCTGATCCGCGAAGCCGACCGCGCCATCCGCAAGGCGCTTCGGTCGGTGCTGGAACAATTGGCCGACACCGCGACGACCCATGCTGAAACGCTGATGGCGGGCCGCACCAACCGGCAACATGCGTTGCCGATCACCTATGGGTTCAAGGTCGCTGGCTGGATCGAAGAGATGACCCGCGCCATCGACCGGCTGGACCACGGCGGCCGCCGCCTGTTCGTGCTTCCGTTCGGCGGCGCGGTCGGCGCATTGCACGCCTATGGCGCCGGCGGGCAAGAGCTGAACGCGCGGCTGGCCGCGCGGTTCGGGCTGGACAAGTTGCTGGTGCCCGGGCGCGCGATCAACGACCTGTTCGCGGACTACGTGCTGCAACTGTCGCTGCTGGCGATGACCATCGAGCGTATCGCGTCCGAGCTGTACCTGCTGATGACCGAGGAAATCGGAGAGGTGTCGGAAACACTGGACGCCGGGACGGTCGGGTCCTCGACCATGCCGCACAAGATCAATCCCAAGTATGTCGTCCGCGTGCTGGCCGAGGCGGCCGAACTGCGCGGGCTGGCGGGCTCGGCGCTGGAAACCGGGGCCTCCAGTCACGAGGGCGACGCGGTGCGCAACCAGTTGGTCAATGCCGTGCTGGACCGCGCGGTCCCGCTGGCGTGGACGCTGGCCGAGGGATTCGATGGCTTGCTGCGCCGGATCGCGGTCGATCCTGACCGAATGGAACAGAACTTGCGGGCCACCGGCGGGGCCATCGCGACCGAACGGCTGATGATGATGCTTGCGCCCCGGACCGGGCGTGCGGCGGCGCACGACCTGATCCACCACGCGCTGGACCACCGTGCGGCGGGGCAGACGGTGCTGGACGCGCTGCTGTCGGATGGCGCGGTGCGCCAGCACATGACCGAACCGGACATTCGCGACGGTCTGGACCCGGCTGGCTATTGCGGCGACAGCGCCCGCATCGCCCGCGATGCCGCCGCCCTTGCGCACAAGGTGGCCAAAAGCCTTACGGATCAGATCAGGTAGACGCTGTCGGCAAGCCCGGGTTCGGTGGCGCGGCGGTCTTCGACATGGGCCATGATGCCATCAAGAAAGACCTCTGCCAGCTCGGCGCGCGGCCCTTTCGCGTGCACGCTGGCGTAGGTGATCCAGTGGTCGCCCTCTAGTGGACGCAGCGCCATGCCCTGCATCGTGGCCGGGGTCATCACCATCGGGTCGATCAGGGTCAGTCCTAGGCCCTGCCGCACCATCTCGACGGTCACGATTGTCGATCCCGTTTCGAACGCGATCTCGGGCCGCAGGCCTGCGGTGCCCATCACGTCTTCCAGCCGGTCGCGCCACCGTTGCCCTGCCGCCAGAGATACCAGCGGACCGGCGGCCAGATCGCCAAGCGCGACCTCCTTCGCACGTTCCAGCGGATGCCCCGCAGGCATCAGCACGCACAGTCGCGACCGCAGCACGGGCATGATGTCGATCGGGATGATCTCGTTCTCGACCGGAAGCGAGATAAGGCCCATGTTGTAGCCCCGCGCGGCAACCTTGCTTTCGATCTCGAACCGGCTTTCAACGTGGACCGTGCATTGCAGGTCGATGCCCTCGCGCCGCAGCCGGGCGATGGTGGGCACGACAAGCCCGTTCGCCAGCGGTGCGGCGGTGACCACCGACAGCCAGTTACGGGTCCGCGTGCGGATGTCGCGGGCGATCAGCGGGATCTCGTCGATGCCGTCCAGCGTGTTGGAAATCTGCTGATAGAAAAGCGCGCCTTCGTCCGTCAGTTCAAGGTTCCGCCGCGAGCGTGAGAACAGCGTCAGCGACAGTTGACCTTCCAGCTGTGTCAGCAGGCGGCTGGCGGCGGACGGTGAAAGGTTCAGCCGGTCGGCGGCCTCTGACAGCGAGCCGGTGGCGACGACATAGCGGAACAGGCGAAGACCCCGAAGGTTCATGGCAGGCTCTGAGTTGCGATAATTGCATCCAATTGCCGTATGTTTGCGGTTTTGTCAAAATAGCGCCGAGGCTTGGATGGCGTGACGTTCGGTGGAATCCGACGGTGCGGCAAGCACGATCACGATGACGGTGCACAGGATCAGGATCGCCGAGCCGGATGCAATGACGATGGCACGGGACTGCAGCAACCCCTTGCGGGCATGGCACCGGCCACAGAGGCGCCCGGCCAGCCGCATCCGGTGACCGCATTCGCGGCAGCGGAAGACCCTGAGTGCAGGCATCTTCGTCGTCTCCCCAAGACTGAACATTCACGTATGCCGTACCCCGGAAAATCACCGGAGATGGTTAAATTTCGCTTAATCGGCGGCAGGTTGGCTGGGCGGATCGTTCGCCCGCTGGGACGGGCGCCGATCACATTTCTGTATACATAAGCGCCCCGTGATGGCCGTATGTCCGCCGCGCGTTATTCTTTGACAGGGAAATGTATACAGAATAGCGTTTCGCCAGCGGCAAAGGGAGGAACCATGCCGACGGAGGAGAGAGTCTCTCAGTACGAGAAGGCGCTTCAGGAGTTGCGCGCGCTTATCCTGAACGGCGGGGTCGAGGCGAACACCCGACTGGCCGAGACCGCGCTTGCCGAACGTTTCGGAATTTCACGCACGCCGCTGCGGCAGGCGATGGACCGGCTGGTCGAGGAAGGCCTGCTGGAACGCGCCGACACCGGGCGCTGCCGTGTCGCAAGTTTCACCATGGAAGACATCATCGACGCCATCGAACTGCGCGGCGTCGTCGAGGGCACGGCGGCCCGGCTGGCGGCCGAACGCGGCGCGGATCCGGCGCTGGCGGTCGAATGTCGCGCGGTGCTTGATGCGCTGGACCGGGCGACGGCGTCGGCGGATGCGATCGACTTCACGGCCTACGTGCGGCTGAACGCGCGGTTTCACGAACTGATCGCCGCGCTGGCCGGAAGCCGCGTGGTGCAGCGCGAGGTCGAACGCGCCGCGCGCCTGCCACTCGCGTCGCCCAGCGCGTTCTTGCAGGGGCAGGAGGTCGTGCACGACTTCCGCGCCTCGCTGCCCCGCGCGCAACGTCAGCACCGCGCCCTGTTCGACGCCATCCTCGCCCGCGAAGGCGCGCGCGCGGAATCGCTGGCCCGCGAACATGCGCGGCTTGCGCGGATCAATCTTGAATACGCCATGCAGGCCGGACCGGACATCGCGGAACGCGTGCCGGGTCTTGCGCTTGTTTCAGACAACTGACCATAGGAGGAACCACATTATGTCCAGTCTCAGTGACGCGATTGCAAAGGCCGGAAATCCGGTCGACATGCTTCGGAACTCGGCCATCGGGATGTACGTCTATCCCGTCGTTGCGCCCGAGTTCACCAACTGGCGCGACGAGCAGCGCGCGTGGCGCGAGTCGGCGGTGCTGTTCGACCAGTCCCACCACATGGACGAGCTGATCGTCGAGGGCCCGGACGCCGAGGCGTTCCTTGCGCATGTGGGCATCAACGGTTTCGCCAACTTCGACCTTGCCCGCGCCAAGCACTTCGTGCCTGTCACCCCGGCGGGCCATGTCATCGGCGACATGATCATTTTCCGCGAGCGTGAGGACAAGTTCATCCTCGTCGGCCGCGCACCGACCGCGAACTGGACAAAGTTCCAAGCCGCCATCGGCAGCTGGAAGGTCCGCCTGATCCACGACCCGCGCTCTGACAGCCGCCCCGATGGAGAGCGGGTGCTTCGCACGCACTATCGCTTCCAGATCCAGGGCCCCGACGCGCCGAAGATCTTCGAGGTGATGAACGGCGGGCCCGTTCCGGACATCAAGTTTTTCCACGTCGACTGGATCAACATCGGGTCCAAGAAGGTGCAGGCCCTGCGCCACGGCATGTCCGGCGCGCCCGGTCTGGAAGTCTGGGGTCCTTACAAGGACAAGGCCTACATCCAGTCGGTGATCATGGAATCCGCCGAGAAGGCGGGCGTGAACCTCGTGCGCTGCGGCAGCCGCGCCTATTCGACCAACACGCTTGAATCCGGCTGGATCCCCAGCCCGCTGCCCGGCATCTACACCGGCGACGGCATGATGCAGGAATACCGCGATTACCTAGGCGCCGACGCCTACGAAGCCGTGGGTTCGATCGGCGGCAGCTATGTCAGCGACAACATCGCGGACTATTACGTGAACCCGTTCGAGCTGGGCTATGGCTTCTACATCGGCTGGAAGAAAGACGACTTCATCGGCAAGGACGCCCTGACCAAGATGAAGGACGGCCCGAACCGCAAGAAGGTCACCTTCGAGTGGAACAAGGACGACGTTCTGAAGGTCATCGCCAGCGGCTTCGAGGACGGCACGCCCTACAAATGGATCGACTTCCCGCAGCCGAACTATGCCAGTTCTAGCGCCGATATGGTGATGCAGGGCGACAAGATGGTCGGGATGAGCATGTTCAACGGCTATTCGTTCAACGAACGCTGCATGCTGTCGCTGGGCGTGGTCGACGAAAGCGTTCAGGAAGGCGACGTGCTGACCATGAAATGGGGCGAGCCGGACGACACCGGCAAGACCTCGACAGAGACGCACAAGCAGGCCGAAATCCGCGTTCGCGTGTCGCCTACGCCTTACTCGCGCGAGGCGCGCGAAGGCTATGCGGCCGATAGCTGGCGGGCCAAGGGCTAGAAATAACGAAGAATTCTATTTTCGCGGGGGCGGGCAGAGGTTAGGTTCGCCCCCGTCAACATCACTGGTGTCACCAGGGGAGGGAACGACATGAAATTCGACAGACTGATTGCAGCCGCCGCCATCGCGGTCGGGTTTGCCGGAACGGTTTCGGCGCAGGAGCTGAAGTTCGCAAGCTTCACGCCGCCGTTCCACACGATCAACGCCAGCGTGATCGAAAAGCTGAACGCCGACGTCTCGGCGGCCACCGACGGTGCGCTGACCGTTCAGGGCTACCACGGCGGCGAGCTTGGCGCCGGTCCGCTGGAACAGTACGTGCGCGTCGTGCAAGGCGCGGCGGATATGTCCTGGGGCTTGCCGGGCTATACCTCGTCGCAGTTCGAGAAGACGATGATCGCGGAACTTCCGGGCGCGATCCCGGATGACATGGCCGGCTACGAGGCGCTGTGGGCCGCGTTCGACAGCGAACTTGTCGGCGAATTCCCGGCGACCAAGGCGCTGGCGCTTTGGACGTCCGAGCCCAACATCTTCATCATGCGTGAAACGGCGATCCGTACGCCCGAGGACCTTGCCGGCCTGAAGGTCCGCGTCGCGGGTGCGACGGCTGCCGAGGTGGCGACCGCGCTGGGCGCGACCCCCGTGCAGATGCCGATGACCGAGGTCTACAACGCGATGCAGACCGGCCTGATCGACGGTGTGATCACCGGCGTGTCCGTTCTGACCGACTTCAAACTGAACGAAGTGACCGGCGCCGTGACCATCGGCGCGCCGCTGGGCCGCCTGACGTTCTACACGGTCATGAACCAAGGCGTGTACGACGGCCTCGGCGATGCAGAAAAGGCCGCGCTGGACGAAGCATCGGGCATGAGCCTGTCGAAAAGCGCCGAAGATGCGTGGAATGCCGTCGCGGACGAGGCGCTTGCCGCCGCACGCGAGAACGACGCGATCGAGGTGGTCGACCTGTCCGAGGACGAGCAGGCGGCCTTCGCCGAAGCCGTCGCGGATGTGGTGGATTCCTACGTCGCCCGCGTCGGTGGCGAGTCCGCGCTTGCGGCACTTCGCGGCGAGTAACGGCTGAATGCACGCGATACGAAAACTGGCGGACGGGCTGATCGGTCTGTCCGCCATTCTCGGCACGCTCGGCCTTCTGGCCGAGCTTGTCGTGATCCTGATCGACGTCATCGGCCGGGCTCTTGGCTCTCCGCTGTATGGCGCGCAGGACGTCACCACCATGTCGATGGTCATTCTGGTGTTCGGTGCGATGGCGCTGTGTGACCGGGCCGGTGGCCACATCTCGGTCGACCTGCTGGAAAACCGTTTTCCCGGCTGGCTGAACCGCATCCTGGATATCGTGTCGGCGCTGTTCGGGGCCGTGATCTTCGCCGCGCTTGCGTGGACCGTGATGGAAAGCGCGAAGCTGTCGGTGATGCTGAACCTGTCGACCAACCTGATCAAGCTGCCGAAGGCGTGGTTCCAGTACGCCCTGTCGGTCTTCGCCATCGTCACGGCGATGGGCATGTTGCTGCGCGCGGTAGAGCTGACCTTTACCGACCGTGACGTGCGCAAGGAAGGAACCCCCGAAGCATGACCCCCGCCGCGACCGGCCTTGTGGGCATTATCGCCCTGTTCGTTCTGTTGGCCCTGCGCATTCCCGTCGCCTTCGCCATGTTCATCGTGGGCTTTGTCGGCATCGCCGCGCTGAACGGGTTGAACGCCGCCACGTCGCTGTTGGCGTCCGAGGCGTTCACCTTGGGCTCGTCGGCGGAACTGGTGGTGATCCCGCTGTTCATTCTGATGGGCAACATCGCCTCGGTCACCGGCATGAGCCGGCGGCTGTACGACGCGGCCTATGCCGTGATCGGCCAGCTGCGCGGCGGTCTGGCATCGGCCACGGTGATCGGCTGCGGCGGCTTTGCCGCGCTGTCCGGGTCATCCGTCGCCGCCGCTTTGACGATGGGCCGGGTGTCGCTGGCCGAGATGGACCGCTTCAACTATGACACGCGGCTGTCCACCGGCGTTGTCGCCGCGGGCGGCACGCTGGGCATCCTGATCCCGCCGTCGACCGGCTTCGTGATCTACGCGATCCTGACCGAGCAAAGCATCGGCCGCCTGTTCCTGGCCGGCGTGCTGCCGGGCATCCTGCTGCTGTCTTTGTTCCTGCTGACCATCACCGTGATCTGCTGGATCCGCCCCGAAATGGGGCCCGCCGGTCCGCGCACGACCATGTCCGAGAAGGCGCAGGCAATGGCGGGCGCAATCCCGATCCTTGCGGTGATCGTGCTGACCATCGGCGGCATCTACGGCGGCATGTTCTCTCCGACAGAGGCCGCTGCGGTGGGCGCCGGGGCGGTCGTGCTGATCGGCTTTGCGATGCGCACGCTGACGTTGCGAACGCTGTGGAAGGCCAGCCGGGATTCCATCGTCACGACGGCGACGGTCATGCTGATCCTGATCGCCGCGCACCTGATCAACCCGTTCCTTGCCCTGTCGCACATCCCGCAGGCTGTGGGCGAGTTCCTGACCGGGCTGAGCCTGCCGGTGACCGGCGTGCTGGTCATCATCCTGCTGATCTATCTTGTACTCGGTTGCTTCCTCGAGGGCTTCGCAATGCTGGTCCTGACGCTGCCGATCTTCTTCCCGGTGGTCACGCAGCTGGGCGTCGATCCGATCTGGTTCGGGGTGCTGGTGGTGCTGACGCTGGAGATGGGGCTGATCTCTCCTCCGGTCGGGATCAACGTGTTCATCGTGAAATCGGTGGCGCAGAATGTCTCGCTGGCCCGGATCTTCCGGGGCGTGCTGCCGTTCTGGCTGGCGATGATGGCGGCGGTGGCGATCCTGATCGCCTTCCCGCAGATCTCGTTGTTCCTGCCGGATACGATGATCCGATAGCTGGCAATCCCTCCCCGCTGGGCTAAACTTCGCATAAGCGAAGCCGGCAGGGGAGGGCGCCATGAGCAAGGACATCCGGAAGATCCAGACGCAGGGGGTGCATCATATCACCCTGATGGGCGCGGACCGGCAGACATCCATCGACTTCTGGGAGGGCGTGCTGGGCATGCCCTTCATTTTCGACCAGCCCAACCTGGACGACCCGGAGCAGGGCCATTTGTATTTCGATCCGGGCGACGGGCGGCTGATCACGATCTTCACCAAGGAAGACCGGGCCGTCGACCCGCGCCGGACGCCCACGGACACGGGCTGTGTCCACCACATCGCCTTCAACGTCAGCCGCGCGAGCTTCAGCCAGGTCGTCGAGCGGCTGGAAGCGCGGGGGATCGGACATTCCGGCCCGAAGGACCGGGGCTTCATGGATTCGATCTATTTCAAGGACCCGCTGGGGCTTTTGATCGAATTGGCCTGCTATCGCTTCGAGCCGCCCGAGGGCCACCGCCACGCCGACGTGATGATCGAGGCGCACCGCATCCGCGTGGCGCGCGGCGACGATCACATTCAAGAGGTGCATCTGGCGGACGCGATCGAGCTGTTGGTGGAACGGTCGCAGCAATCGCTGTCCGACGACCGCGGCGCGAAGAACCCGTATTCGCGCTAGGCGCGGTGCTGGTCCGCCGGGCGGGGGGCGGGTGCCCCCCGCGCACCGCAAGTGCGCATACGAGACGGCGAGGGGGCTCTGCCCCCGTCACGCTGGCGCGTGACTCCCCCGAGGTATTTCGGAAGAGAAGAAGCCGGGCTGGGTCAGGTGAAGATTTTCTGGAACCAAGACAGCGGCAGGTGGCGGCCCACCGTGAACAGCCACGCAAAGGGCTTGGGGAAGCTGTGCGAGAAGCGGTTCGAGCGGATGCCTTTCAGGACCTCTTGCGCGGCGGCGTCCGGTTCCATGATCTGCGGCATCCGGAAGTCGTTCTTGTCGGTCAGGCGGGTTCGGATGAAGCCCGGATTGACGCGCTGGACGGTGACGCCGGTGTCCTTCAGGTCGGCGCGCAGGTTTTCCGCCAGATGCATGACCGCCGCCTTCGAGGCGCCGTAGCCCACCGCGCCGGGCAGGCCCGCGAAGCCAGACAGCGATCCGATCAGCACGATGCGGCCACGGCCACGGCGCAGCAGCGCCGGGACCACCGCGCCAAGGACATTCACGCAGCCTATGAAGTTCACCTGCGCCATCTTGCGGACGGCGCCGGCGTTCCAATCGGTCGCCTTCACGGGCTCGTAGAACCCGGCGCCGAAGATGATGCCATCGAAATCGCCCGCGGCGAGCACGGCGGCTTGCGCGGCGTCCGGGGCGGTGACGTCCAACGGCAGGGCGCGGGCGTCCGTCAGGCCAGCGGCGAGGTCGTTCAGGCGATCTTCGCTGCGGGCGGACAGGATCAGGCGGGCGCCCTTGGCGTCCAGCGCCTCGGCCACGGCGCGGCCAAGGCCCTCGGACGCGCCGACGATCCACCACGTCTTGCCACGAAAAGGGCCGGTGTCTGGCTCTGTATCAGGCATGGGCGAGTTCGACCTGCACGACATCGGTGTTCCCCGCCGCGAAAGCGGCGGAGCAGATGCCAAGGTAATAGCGCCACGAACGCAGGAAGCGTTCATCGAACCCGAGCGCGCGGATGCGGTCGGCCTGCGCGTCGAGCCGGTCCTGCCATTCGGCGCAGGTACGGGCATAGTCCTGCCCGAACGAGAACACGTCCTTCACCGCAAGCCCGGCGCGGCGTGCCTGTTCGGCGATGCGGTCGTCGGACAGCAGCATGCCACCCGGGAAGGTGTACTGACGGATGAAGTCGGACGTGCGCCGGTAGAGGTCGAAGCGGTGATCCGGCACCGTGATTGCCTGCACCACCGCGCGGCCCCCGTCCGACAAGCGGTTTTTCAGGGTCGCGAAATAGGTCGGCCAATAGGCCTCGCCCACTGCCTCGATCATCTCGATCGACACGATGTGGTCGTAGGTGCCCTCGCTTTTGCGGTAGTCCTGCAGCCGGATGTCGGCGCGCCCGTCCAGCCGCGCATCGGCATAGCCCTTCTGGGCGTGCGAGATTGTCAGCCCGGTCACATGACGGCCCTGATCGGCGGCGCGCTCGGCGAAGCCGCCCCAGCCGCAGCCGATTTCAAGGATGCGCTCGCCTTCGGGCAGGCGGTCGAGGATGCGGTCGTACTTGCGGTCCTGCGCGCGCGACAGGTCGCCGTCCTCTGCCGTGTAAAGCGCCGAGGAATAGGTCATGCCGGGGTCCAGCCAAAGCTGGTAGAACTCGTTGCCGACGTCGTAATGGGCGCGGATGTTGCGCGATGCGCCGGTCGGCGAATTGCGGCGCAGGATGCGGTCGGCGATGCGGAACTTCAGCGTCTGCCAGAACCCGGCGTCAGTAAAGCTGTCGAACTCGTCGTAGTTTTCCAGCGCCAGACCGATCAGCGTCGCGATCGACGGGGTGTCCCACAGGCCGGCGACGTAAGCCTCGCCCAGTCCGACGTCGGCGCGCGCGGCGGCGGCGGTCACGACGGACCAGTCGTGGATTTCCATCACCGCTTCGGGGGCGCCGTCACCGAATGTCAGCCAGTCGCCCTCGGGCGTCCGAAGGCGCAGCGTGCCGTTCTTGATGCGCGCGCAGCTGTCTAGGAATTCGCGCCGGACGCGGTCGCTGAGAAACGGCATTTCAGGTGATCTCCTTGGCGGGTGGTTCTGGTCTTGGACGGTAGCGCGCTCCCTTGAGTTTCAAGACGAGAGCCTGCCAGTAGATTAGGGAAATCGTCCGGATCGCGCCAAGAGGGCGGCGCAGGCTGGCGGCGACGATCCCGCGCGAGGTCAGCGGGCGGCGCGGACCCGTCAGCGTGGCGATCAGGCCCTCGTCCCCGTTGCGATGAACGATGCGGATCGCGATGCGGTCGGGGCGCATGTCGAAGGTGAACTCGTAATCGCCCGCCACGTCCTGAAACGGCGAGACATGCAGCGCCTTCTGCGCCGTGATGCGGTCGTGGCGCGTGATTGGGGCGAAGCCGGGCAGGTGGCACAGGTAGCTGTGGCGGTCGTGGAACGGCGTCGACACCTCGGCGATCACGGCGCACAGGCTGTCGCCCTCGAACGCAAGCCAGAAGCTGACCGGGTTGAAGGAATAGCCAAGAAATGACGGCTGCGTCAGCAGCAGAAGCTGCCGGTCGCCCAAGGGGCCCGGTGCGTCAAGGTCGAACCCATGTGCCGCAAGCGCCTCGCGCGCCCAGTCGGCGCCGCGTCCGTCCCCCAGCGGGCCGCCGTGGTCGCGGTCGCGCACGGCAGCCACGTTGCGCCGGTTGCGCGAGAACAGCCACGGCCCGCCCCGATAGGTTGGGTCGATCAGCACATAGTCCACGCCGTAGCGGAACCTGTTGCCGATCGACCCGCGCCGGATGTGAGTGGTGGCGCAAGGAATATGTTCGGGGGCGTGGGTCACGCCGCCTGCGTCTGCGGTGTGGCGGCCTGCATCGCGCGGACGATACGGACCGCACTGGCGAACCCGTCCTCGTGAAACCCATGCCGGGTCCACGCCCCGGCGAACCAGGTGCGATGGGTGCCCTGCAAACCGTGCAGTCTTTGCTGCGCGGCAAGAGCGGCCTCGTCGAACACCGGATGGCGGAAGGTCGTCTCGTCGTAGGTCAGCGCCTCGTTCACCGGGGTGGACGGGTTGAGCGTGACGAACAGCGGGTCGCTTTCGGGAATGTTCTGCAGCCGGTTCATCCAGTAGGTCACGCCGATCGCGGTTTCGGGGCGGCTTGTGTCGGCCTTGTAGACCCAGCTGGACCACGCCTGACGGCGTCGCGGCATCTGGCGGGTGTCGCGGTGCAGCACCATGCGGTTGTCCTGGAACCGGATGGCCCCAAGCGTCGCGCTTTCGTCGGCAGAGGGGCGCGCCAGCAGGCGCAGCGCGACGTCGGAGTGACACGCGAAGATCACGTCGTCGTAGCGTTCGGA
Organism: Maritimibacter sp.; assembly: GCA_002701395.1. GTDB lineage: Bacteria > Pseudomonadota > Alphaproteobacteria > Rhodobacterales > Rhodobacteraceae > Psychromarinibacter > Psychromarinibacter halotolerans. Next base: position 55,039 of record NZVC01000032.1, read on the forward strand.
CCCGCTTGCGGTGCGGATGGTGACACCGGCGGCGTCACGCTCGACCGCCTGCACAGGCGTCCCGGTCCGCATCGCAACACCGTGGCCGCGCAGGTGGTGTTCCAGTCGGGTGACGTATTCGCGGCTGCCGCCGTCGACCGTCCACCATTGGTGCTGGCCCCCGGCCGACAGCAGGGCGTGATTGCGGAAAAATTGCACCAGCGCGCGGGCGGGGAAGTCGCGGATCTTTTCGGTGGGGGTCGACCAGATCGCGCCGCACAGCGGGGTCAGGTAGTAATCCTGAAACCATGCGCCAAGGTTCAATTCGTCCATGAGGTCGCCGATGGTCCCGGTGCCGGCATAGCTTTCGGCCCGCGCGTTGAACCGCAGGATGTCGCGCACCATGCGGGCGAAGCCGGGGCGCAGGGCGTTGCGGGGCTGGGCCAGCATCGCGCGCAGGCTGCGCAGGGCGTACTCGATCCGGCCATCGTCGATCGTCGCGCCGAAGCTCATGTCGCTTTTCGCCACGGGCACGTCGAGATCTTGGAACATCCGGGTCAGGTGCGGATAGGTCGCGTAGTTGAAGACGATAAAGCCGGTGTCGACGGGCTGATCGCCGCGCAGGCCCGCGTTGACGGTGCGGGCGTGACCGCCCAGCCGGGGGGCGGCTTCGTACACGGTGACGGGCCGGCCCGGGGCCAGCAGATAGGCGGCGGCAAGGCCGGAGATGCCACCGCCGATGATGGCGACGCGGCCCTGCGGCGAGGTCTGGACGAGATCGAGCGACATGAGTTCCCCTCGGGGTGATTTAACCGGTTACGCGAGCCGCAAGATTGCGGATCATTTTTTGATCCGATGCTGCAAGTGGTCCGTAAGAGCGGTATGCTTATCGGAAACGTGGAACCTGCCGACCTCGAACCGCCTGATCTTTCAGGTCTTCTGTCGGCGCAGACGGGGACCCGAAAGACGGTGCTTAGTAAGCGGGCCGAGTATTCGGACCAGACGTTATGGATGCTGGCGGTGCGCGACACGCGCGACCGGGTGGCGTTCGGTCGCCTGTTCGACCATTTCGCACCTCGCCTGAAGGCGGTGGTGCTGCGGTCGGGCAGCGCGGAAGGGCAGGCCGAGGAAATCGTGCAGGAGGTCATGCTGACCGTCTGGCGCAAGGCCGCTCAATTCGATCCGGAACGGGCGCAGGTCTCGTCCTGGATCTATCAGATCGCGCGGAACCGTCAGATCGACGTTGTCCGCAAGGAAAACCGGCCCGTGCCGGAGGAACTGGGATACGAGGCCGAGGCCGAACCGGATGCAAGCCGGGTCATCGCCGTCGAAGAGGAATCGGGCAAGCTGCGTGCGGCACTGGGGGCGCTGACCCCCGAGCAACGCAGCGTGATCGAGAAAGCCTATTTCGGCGAGATGACCCATCAGGACATCCGCGACGATACCGGGTTGCCGCTAGGCACCATAAAGTCGCGGATCCGGCTTGGGCTGGAACGGCTTCGCCATGAACTGAAAGGACTGCGAGACGAATGACGCAGATTGTGCATCACGTACCGGAACGGTTGCTGGTGGCCTATGCCGCCGGCACGTTGCCGCAGGCGTTTTCGCTTGTGGTCGCGGCGCATGTTTCGATGTGCGACCAGTGCCGCGCCGCTTTGGAAGCCCACCATGCGGTGGGTGGGGCGCTGCTGGAAGACGAGCCGAAAAGCGACGTGTCGGGACAGTTGAAGGCGGACCTGATGTCCCGGCTGGACGACGCCGTGCCGGACGAACCCGTCTATCGCCGTCAAGGGCCGTTCCCGGCCCCGGTGGTTGCGGCCATGCAGGGCCGCGGCCCGCGCTGGACCAAGCTGGGCGGCGGCGTGAAGCAAAGCATCCTGTCGGCGGATGCCACCGGATCGGTACGGCTTTTGTCGATCCCCGGCGGGCAGGCCGTCCCAGACCATACGCATGGCGGGCTGGAACTGACGCTGGTGTTGCAGGGTGCTTTCGCGGACGAGACCGGGCGCTTTGGCGCCGGCGATCTGGAAGTCGCGAACGACGATCTGGAACACAAGCCCATCGCCGAGGCGGGGCCGGACTGCATCTGCCTTGCCGCGACCGATGCGCCGCTGCGGTTCCGTGCGCTGGTGCCCCGGCTGTTGCAGCCGTTGTTCCGCATCTGACGGAGCCGCACGCAGCACGATCTTCCAGAAGGTCGTGCTGCGCAGGGTTTTTGGGAAGGTCTTGCTACGCCACCCGCTGACCGCGCGACCAGCTGCCCCGGATCACCGGGAAATTGTCCGTCGGGCGCACGCGCACCACGTCGGCGCGGCGGCCTTCGGCAAGTTCGCCGCGATCCGTCAGCCCGGTTGCGGCGGCGGGCGCGGCGGTGACCGTCCGGATCGCACGCGGCAGGTCGTCCCAGAACGCGCCCAGCCGGAACGCCGACAACATCAGCGCCGCCGGAACGTAGTCTGACGACACCACGTCCAGCAGATCCAACCCCGCCAGTTCCAGTGCCGAGACGTTGCCCGAGTGCGATCCGCCCCGGATGATGTTCGGCGCGCCCATCATGATCGCGATGCCCTGTTCGCGGCAGGCGCGGGCGGCCTCGACGGTGGTCGGGAATTCGGCCAGCCGAATGCCGTGCGCGGCCGAGGTCGCGACGTGGTCCGCCGTGGTGTCATCGTGGCTGGCCAGCACGGCGCCGTACCGGGCGGCCTCGCGCACGGCCAGCGCCTCGTGCCGGTCGCCATAGGCGTCGCGCAGCGACTTGAGGTGGGTGAAGTGCTCTTCGACCTCGGCCTCTGTCATGTGTTTCTTGCCCATCAGGTAGTGGCGCAGCTTCGACACGTCGCGGAACTGGCGCTGGCCGGGGGTGTGGTCCATCAGGCTGACGATGCCGACACGGTCGCGGGGGCCGAATTCTTCCATCTCCTCGGCCAGCGTGGCCGAACAGATCTCGGCCCGCAGGTGCAGGAAGTGGCTGATCTTGGTCAGGCCCGCGTCGCGCAGGCGCAGGATCTCGGACGCCGTCGACCGGGCGTATTTGTCGTACCGCCCCTTGCCCTCGGTGATCGACCCCACGCGCAGCGCGTCGAACACGGTGGTGATGCCGGTCGCCGCAAGCTCGCCGTCATGGGCAAGGATCGCGGGCGCCAGCGGCCAGTCGACGCCGGGCCGGGGCTGAATGTGGCGTTCAAGGTTGTCGGTATGCAGCTCGACAAGGCCGGGGACGATGTAATCGCTGTCGCAGTCGATGGCGCCCGTCGGCACGTCCGGGGTTTCTTCGACCGACACGATGGTGTCGCCGTCGAAGGTGAGGCGTCCGTGCGCCACGCGGTCGGACAGCACGATGCGGGCGTTGGCGAGGCAGGTTTCCTGTGACACAGGGGTGTCATCTGTTTCTGCGATCCGGGACGGCGGGAAAGGGGAATTCATGTCAGACTACACCCGATATGCGATCTATTATCTGCCGCCCGAAGGCCCGCTTCAACGGTTCGGGGCGGAATGGCTTGGCTGGGACGTGGGGCGCGGCGCAGCGGTGCCGCAGCCCGATGTGACGGGGATCGCCGAGATCACGGCGACGCCCCGCAAGTACGGTTTCCACGGCACGCTGAAGCCGCCGTTCCGGCTGGCCGAGGGGTGCGGCGGCGATGACCTGCACGCGGCCGTCGCGGCGATGGTCGCCGACCAGCCGCCCGTGTGGCTGGATGCGCTGGTGCCCAGCGCGCTGGGCCATTTCCTTGCGTTGAAGCCCAAGGGCGAGACTGCCGCGCTGGCCGCGATGGCGGGGCGCTGCGTGGCCGAACTTGACGCCTTCCGCGCGCCCGCGCCCGAGGCCGAACTGGCGCGGCGGCGCAAGGCGGGTCTGAGCGCGCGACAGGAAGAGATGCTGCTGCGCTGGGGCTATCCCTACGTATTCGACGATTTCCGCTTTCACATGACCCTCAGCGGCCGGTTGCCGCCGGACGAACTGACCCGCGTGCTGGCCGAGGTCGAGGCGCGTCTGCCCGCGCTTCCCGAACCCTACGTGATCGATCAGGTGGCGCTGGCGGGCGAGCGTTCCGACGGGATGTTCGAGCTGATCCATCGCTACACCTTCACGGGGTAAAGGGCGTCCAGCGCGGCCGCGACCGTTTCGTCCAGTGACCCGTCGTTCGAGATCTCGATGACGGGCACGCCCTCGGGGATGCCAAGGGCCGAACGTTCCAGCCGCTTCGCGATGCTGTCCGGCGTTTCGCGGCCACGGCCCTGAAGGCGGCGGGCCAGCGTTTCGGGCGTGGCGGTCAGCGACAGGATCGCCGAGTTCGCGAAGGCGCGCTTCATCTCGGGCAAAACCGACCGAGACAGGTTCACCAGCAGGTCGGTGCCACCGGCCAGCTGGTCGCGCACGGTGGCGGGGATGCCGTACAGCAAGCCATGCGCGGCCCAGTGCAGGCAAAAGGCATCGGCGGCCAGCAGTTCGGCAAAGCGGTCCTCGGTGACGGGGGTATAATCCTCGCCGCCCAGACCGGGCGCGCGGGTGATTACCCGGCGCACCAGTTCGACGGACGGGCGGCGCTCCGCCAGCGCGGTCATCACGCTGTCCTTGCCGACGCCCGAAGGGCCGACAACGGCGATCAGGCGCCCGGTCATGCCGCCCGCGCCGGGGTGAAGGCCGACACGTCGATCTGCCGGTCGCAGACCCGGTCGCGCGCGTCCGCGTCGTGGAAGATCCCCACGATCGCCGCGCCGCGCGCTTTGGCCTCTTCGATCAGCGTCAGCACCGTCTCGCGGTTGATCGCGTCAAGGCTTGCGGTCGGTTCGTCCAGCAACATCGCCGGGAAAGGATAAGCGAAGCCGCGCGCGATGTTCACGCGTTGCTGCTCGCCGCCCGAGAAGGTGGTGGGCGACAGGCTCCACAGGGTGCGCGGGATGTTCAGCCGGGTCAGTAGGGTTTCGGCCCGTTCGCGGGCGACGTCGGCCCCGCTGCCGGTCGCCAGCAGCGGCTCCATTACAACGTCCAGCGTCGGTACCCGGGGCACGACCCGCAGGAACTGCGAGACATAGCCAAGGACGGTGCGTCGCAGTTCGAGGATCTCGCGCGGTTCGGCTGTCGCGACGTCGGTGTCGCCGACCCGGATCGAGCCTGAGGCGGCAAGGTAGTTGCCGTAGATCATGCGCATCAGCGTGGATTTGCCCGCCCCCGATGCGCCGGTCAGCGCGACGCATTCGCCGGGCGCGACGGACAGGGTCGCCCCCTCCATCACCGGAATGGCGGCGCCGCCCTGATTGTGCAGGCGAAAGGTCTTCGTCACATCGCGGATCTCGATCATAGCCAAGTCTTCCATTCAAGCAGCAGGGAGGCGCCAAGCGTGGGCGGGAACACACCGCGCAGCGTCGCCGAGGCGCCATCGGTCGGGTGGGGTTGCGGTTTGGTGGGCGCGAGCAGCGTCACGACGGCACGACAGAGGCTTATGCCGCTGGTTTGCCGCGAACCGATCCGGCCACCGCGATCCTCGGCCACCGACGCGCGGGGCGTGGCGAACGGGGCAAAGCCCTGCCCCGACCGTTCGTATGCAATACGCATGGTCAAACCTGCAGGACCGAGCTGACAAGCAGCTGGGTATAGCCATGCTGCGGGTCGTCCAGCACCTGATCGGTCAGGCCGGTTTCGACCACGTGCCCGTCTTTCATCACCATCAGCCGGTGCGCCAGCAACCGCACCACGGCCAAGTCGTGAGTGACGATGACGGCGGACAGGCCCATGTCGCGGACAAGACCGCGCAGCAGGTCCAGCAGCCGCGCCTGCACGCTGACATCCAGCCCGCCGGTGGGTTCGTCCATGAACACAAGGCGGGGTCCGGTCACAAGGTTGCGGGCGATCTGCAACCGCTGCTGCATGCCGCCGGAGAAGGCGGTGGGGCGGTCGTCGACCCGGTCGGCGGCGATCTCGACCCGGCCTAGCCAGTCGATCGCGGTTTCGCGGATCTCGCCGTAATGCCGCGCGCCGACGGCCATCAACCGTTCGCCGACGTTGCCGCCAGCCGACACCCCCATGCGCAGCCCGTCGCGTGCGTGCTGATGAACGAAGGCCCAGTCGGTGCGGCCTAACATCCGCCGCTCGGGCTCGGACATGGTCAGGGTGTCGCGGGGGCCATCGGCGCGGGTGTCGAAAATGACCTGCCCGCTGTCCGGCGGCAGATGCCCGGCAAGGCAGTTCAGCAACGTCGACTTGCCCGACCCGCTTTCGCCGACGATGCCCATGACCTCGCCCGGGTACAGGTCGAATGAGACGTCGGCGCAGCCGATGCGCGCGCCATAGCGGCGGGTCAGGTCCCGCACGGACAGCAGCGGGGTCACGGGGTCATCGCGGGTCATAGCTGAACTCCAACCGGGCGCCGCCGGGTTCGTTGATCATGAAATGCACCTTCGGCCCGGTGCCCGAAAGCTCTGGCGCGAACTCGACCGCGACACCCGGCCAGCCGCAGACGCGGTCGTACAGGCGATCCAGCGCCTCGCGCGTTGGCACCTTCAGCGCCACGTGGTGCAGTCCGACGTTCGCGTGCCGGTCAAAGTCGCGAAGATCGTCGCCCTTTTGCTGCCAAAGGGTCAGCTTCGCATGGCCGTTGGTGACGTAGATCGCCGGATAGTCCGGGTTGCCACCGAACCGCGTCCAGCCAAGCCCGTCGATGAAGAAGCGGGCCGAGGCGTCAAGATCCGACACCGTCAGACCAAGATGGTCGATCCCAAGATGATCTTCGGTCATGCCGCATCCTCGGTCATCGCACCCGCGTGCCCGGCGGCGCGCCGACCTTCGCAGTAATCGGTGTCCGAGCAGACGAACATCCGCCCGCCCGCATCGTCGGTAATCACCTCGTCAAGGTAACTGTCGTCCGCCCCGCACAGGGCGCAAGGATGCGGCGCCTTCGAAGCGTCGAAGGGGTGATCCTCGAAATCAAGGCTGACCACCTTCGTGTAGGGCGGCAGCGCATAGATCCGTTGCTCGCGCCCCGCGCCGAACAGCTGGATCGCCGCCATCTCCATCTTCGGGTTGTCGAACTTCGGGATCGGCGAGGGGTCCATGACATAGCGGTCCTCGACCTTCACCGGATAGGCGTAAGAGGTCGCGATGTGTCCGTGCCGCGAGATGTCCTCGTACAGCTTGACGTGCATCAGCCCGTATTCTTCCAGCGCGTGCATCTTCCGCGTCTCTGTCTCGCGGGGTTCGAGGAACCGCAGCGGCTCGGGGATGGGAACCTGATAGACAAGGATCTGGTCCTCGGTCAGGTCCTCTTCCGGGATGCGGTGGCGCGTCTGGATCACGCTTGCCTCGGCGGTGCGGGTGGTGGTCGCGACGCCGGCGGTCTTCTGAAAGAACTTCCGGATCGACACCGCGTTCGTGGTGTCGTCCGCGCCTTGGTCGATGACCTTCAGCGTGTCGTCCGGGGTCAGCGTCGCCGCCGACACCTGCACCCCGCCGGTGCCCCAGCCATAGGGCATCGGCATTTCGCGGCTGGCGAACGGCACTTGGTACCCCGGCACGGCCAGCCCCTTGAGGATGGCACGGCGGATCATTCGCTTTGTCTGCTCGTCGAGGTACGCGAAGTTGTAGTCGGCAAGGGTGTCGTCACTCATGGTCCTAGGTCCGGTTCAGGCGCAGCATGATCGCGCCGGTCAGGGTCATTGCGGTCGACACGACCTTGGCGAGGCTGATGCGCTCGCGCAGGACGGTGACGCCGATCAGAAGGGCGAAGACGATGGAGGTTTCGCGCAGGGCGGTGACAAGGGCGATGGGCGCCTGCGTGAAGGCCCACACCACGAGAAGGTAGGCAGTGAAGGACGCGCCGCCGCCAAGGAAGAAATGCTTGCGCAGCCGCAGCGCGTCGCGGATCACGGTCGGCCGCACCACCGCCCAGCCCGCAAGGAACGCGATGCCGTCGATGGCAGCGAGCCAGCCGTAGAACCCTAGCGCGCTTCCGGCCAGCCGCGCGCCGTGCCCGTCGATGATCGAATACCCGGCGATGAAGCCGCCGGTGATCAGCGCCAGCAGCGCGGCCTTGCCCTGAAACAGCCCGTCCGCCTTGCGTGCAAGGCTGGTCGAGGCGATGCCGACCGAGATAATCAGAATCGACGCAAGCTCGAAGGTCGAGAAGGTCTGGTGAAAGAACAACGCGGTGCCGATCACCACAAGCAGCGGCGAGGCGCCGCGCGCGATGGGATAGACCTGCGTCAGGTCGCCGATCCGATAGGCCTGGATCAGGAAGACGTTGTAGCCAAGGTGCAGCGCCACCCCGGCCAGCAGCCACGGCCAGACCTCGGGGGCGGGGACCCCGGCGAAGGGCAGCAGGACAAGGCCGAACAGGCCCTGACCCACGATCACGGCGGTCATCGACGCGGCTTTGTCGGCGCCGCCCTTGACCATCGCGTTCCAGATCGCGTGCAGCAGGGCCGCCAGCATGACGATGGCGAAGACGGTTCCGGTCATCCGCGGTCTCCTTGCCGTGGTCCGCGGCGTGTCAAAGTTGCGCCGCGTTCTTCGGTCAGGCTGTGGCCAAGCCAACCGAAGGACGCCCGATGTTCCAATCCGTACCCTGCCGCGAAACGGTCAGCCTGCTGTGGTCGCTGGTGTTCGGCGCGGGCGACGCCTGCGTGTCGCTGTCGATGTGGTCGGTTCTGGGCGCGCTGATCCCGTTCGGCGTAGCGGTCTTCGCGCTGCAATGGGTGGTGAAGCGCCTTCTGTTCGGCCGTCCGTCCGCCACTCGCGGTCGAGAGGCCGCGCCACCGCTGCGGGCCGGTCAGCGCCGCGCCGCGCACCTTCGCGAAGGCGACTGAGCGCGTCAGGCAAGCCTGAGCCGCAGATCCTCCAGCACACCGGGCAGGTTGGTCAGCACGTCCGGATTCCAGTAGCGCAGTACGGTATAGCCCTTGGCTGTCAGCCACGCGTCGCGGACGTGGTCCCGCGGGTTCTGCGCGTGCTGGCCGCCGTCGACCTCGATCACCAGCCGGCGCGACGGGATCAGGAAGTCCACGATGTAGGGTCCGATCGGCGCTTGCCGCCGGACGGACAGCCCCATGAAACGATGCGCGCGCAGCTGATGCCACAGCCGGGTCTCGGCCTCGGTCATCGTGCTGCGCAACTGCTTCGCGCGGGCCCTTTGGGTCGCGGTGCGGAAGCCGGTCATCGGGGTTCCCTGTTGCCTTGGGTCGGGCAGAGGGTGGGGCGAGGGTGGTTAAGGGCGGGTTAAATGCGGATGTTGCGACTTGCCCCCCTCCCTGGCCCTCCCCCCTGCAGGGGGAGGGGACCCAGAGGCGGCGAGGTCCGTCGCTTGGACGTTGGCGGTCTGACACCATCCGTGCAGGGGCACGGTATTCCCTCCCCCCTGCCGGGGGGAGGGCCAGGGAGGGGGCCCAATCCCCAATCATTCCGCAGCCTCGCGCCGCAGCTTGCGCACCAGCTCCAGCTCGGACTGGAAATCCACGTAGTGCGGCAGCTTGATATGCTCCAGAAACCCCGTCGCCTGAATGTTGTCGCCGTGGTACAGCACGAATTCGGTGTCCTGCGCCGGGGCGCCGACGTTGTCTTCGCCCAGCTCTTCCCACCGCAACGCCCGGTCGACCAGCGCCATCGAGATTGCCTTGCGCTCCGACTGGCCGAACACCAGTCCGTAGCCCCGCGTGAACTGCGGCGGTTCGGTCTTCGAGCCTTTGAACTGGTTCACCGTCTCGCATTCGGTCAGCGTCACCTCGCCGATCTCGATCGCGAAGCCCAGTTCCGGCACCTCCATCTCGACGGCCACCGCGCCGATACGCAACTCGCCCACGAACGCATGGTTGCGCGCATAGCCGCGCTGGGTCGAGTAGGCGAGGCCCAGCGTGAACCCCTCGTCCGCCCGGGCCAGCGCCTGAAGCCGCAGCGCGCGGTCGGCGGGCAGCTCCATCGGTTCGCGCGTCAGGTCGGGCGGCGTGGCGTCATCGGCCGGGGCGTCCTCGATCAGGCCTTCCCGGTTGAGGAACTCGGTCACGTGCGGCACCTGTTCCGGCGGCGCAGTGCGCTCTGGCGCATCGGGCACCTCGCCGTCGGCGGCGAGTTTGAAGTCCAGCAGCCGGTGGGTGTAGTCGAACGTCGGCCCCAGCACCTGCCCGCCGGGCAGGTCCTTGAACGTCGCCGAGATGCGCCGTTCGCAGGCCATGTCGCCGGTGTCCAAGGGTTGGGAATAGCCGAACCGGGGCAGGGTCGTGCGGTACGCGCGGATCAGGAAAACCGCCTCGATCAGGTCGCCGCGTGCCTGCTTGATCGCCAGCGCGGCAAGGTCGGGATCGTACAGCGAGCCTTCGGCCATCACCCGGTTCACCGCCAGCGTCATCTGTTCGCGGATCTGGTCCACCGACAGTTCCGCCACTGACCTGTCGCCGCGCCGCTCCTCGGCCAGCCACGTATGGGCGTTGTCGATGGCGCGCTCGCCGCCCTTTACCGCGACATACATCAGCAGACCTCCGTAGAGCGGGGCAGCGCGGCCAGCCGGTCGCCGCAGGTAAAGACGAAATCCAGCCCCAGCGGGAACAGCGCGCGGTTGGCGCGGAAGGCGTCCGTTTCGGGCAGCGACAGCATGGCGGTGTCGCGGATGCCGGGGCCGCGCAGGGTGGCGCCGTCGGGGCTTAGCTGATCGGTCTCGACGATCAGCGTGGCGGACCGGTCGGGATACTCGGAGGTCCCGATAGCGAACGTAGCCTTCGGCAGGGCATCCCAGCGTCCGACGGCGAACATCGCCTCTTCGGGGCCGGTCAACGGCGCGCCAAGGTGAAACCGGATCCAGTCGCGCACCGCGGCGCAGTCGGCATCGCCGGCAAGGTGCACCGGCGTGTCGGCGTCGCATAGCGTCAGCAGAACCGCACCGGCGGCGGGCGACAGGGGCGCGGGCGGGGTCGCGCCGGTGATGGTCTCGATCCGGCCGGGCCGGGCCATCGCCGACATGATGGCGCGAAACGCGGTCGCGGCCTGCGGGGCCGGGTCGGCAAAGCCGCCTTCAAGATGCGCAGTGGCGGCGTTCATCCGTCGTCCCCCCGCACCAGCGTGAAGAATTCGACCCGGGTCGCGGCCGCCTTTGCGGCGCGGGTGGCCCGGCGGTCGGCTTCTTCGGTCATCAGCGGGTCCAGCACATCCAACCGGACCGTCCGCGCGGCATCGGTCTGCATCAGGGCATCGACCAGCGCCGCCGCCTCGGCATCCTGCTTGTTGCGGCCCTGCACATAGCCGTGCCCGACCGTGCCGTCCGCCAGCTTCAGCGAACAGCGCGTCACGGTCATCTCTCCAAGATTGAACGGCCCACCTGTGGCGCCCGCACGGCCGCGCACCATGACGGCCCCGATCTCGGGCTTGCGAAGCCAGTCGAAGCCGCGCGGCAGGTCGGCGGCCAGCGCCGCGACCCGCCCGCCGGGGGCGCGGGCCAGCAGCCCAAGCCAGTCCCGGCGCGCGTCGGTGCCTGCCGTTCCGTGAGTGGATTGATCGAGCATCTCGACAGCTTCCGCCATTACTATACAACTAGACATATCCTGCCTTAGCAGGACGGTTTACACCACCCCAGTTGTATGAACTTTTGGCGACATGACGACGAAGAGTTCCCGTAAGACGCCGTTGTGGCAGGCCATCGCCGGTGCGCTGAAAGGCGACATCGCCGAGGGGCGCTATCGCGAGGGTGACAAGCTACCGACCGAGTCGGAGCTGGCAGAGCGGTTCGGTGTGAACCGGCACACGGTGCGCCATGCGCTGTCGACGCTGGTCGAGGATGGCGTGATCCGAACCCGGCGCGGGGCGGGCGCCTTCGTCACGGCGCGGCCCACCGACTATCCGCTGGGCGCGCGGGTGCGGTTCAACCAGAACCTACTTGCTGCCGGGCGGACGCCGGACCGCAAGATCCTGCAGGTCGAGGAATCCGTTCCCGCAAGCCCGGTCGTTGCAGAACGGCTGGGGCTGGCCGCGGGCGAGCCGGTCTGCGTTTATCGGGGGCTGTCGCTGGCCGACGGGCAGCCGGTTGCGCTGTTCGAAAGCCATTTCCCCGCCGCGCGCTTTGCCGGAATCGGCGCTGCCCTGCGCGAGCTGCGCAGCGTGACGCAGTCGCTGGCCCGCTTCGGGGTCGAGGACTATGTCCGGCAGTCCACGCGCCTGTCGGCGCGGGCGGCGGACGCGACGCAGGCGCTGCACCTTGGTCTGACCGAGGGCGCGCCGCTGCTGTATTCCGAAGGCGTCAACGTCGATGCCGGCGACGTACCGGTCGAGTTCGGCCGCACATGGTTTGCGGGCGACAGGATTACGCTGACCTTGGGCGACGAGAGCTAGGCGACGCGGCGCGGCAGGTCCCGCACGGCATTCGCGATCTCGGCGAACTGGGGGCCCATCGGACTGCTTTTGCGCCAGACCATTCCCACCGTCCGCTTTGGGCGCGGCGCACCCAGCCGGGCGACTGACACGTCGGCTGACCGCGTCTCGGTCGCGACGGCCATCTCGGGGATCAGGGTCACTCCGATCCCGGCGCCGACCATCTGCACCAGCGTGGACAGGGAACTGCCCTCCATCAGGTCGCGCGGGCCGGTGGTGGTGGCCTGACAGAACGACAACGCCTGATCGCGAAAGCAGTGTCCCTCTTCTAGCAGAAGCAGGCGCATTTCGCGCAGGATCTCCGGGCGGGGCACCGGCAGGCCCGCGTCGGCGGCGGGGCGGACAAGCACGAAGTCCTCGTCGAACAGCGGTTCCTCGTGCAGCGCCGCCTCGGACACTGGCAGGGCCACGACGGCAAGGTCCAGCCGCGCCTCGTTCAGGTCGCGGATGAGCGAGCCGGTAATTGCCTCGCGCGGGCGGATGTCTAGATCGGGGTTCCGCTGCCCCAGCGCCTTGATGAGGTCCGGCAGCAGGTAGGGCGCGACAGTCGGGATGACCCCGATCCGCAACCGCCCCGTCAACGGTCCTTGCGCCGCGCGGGCAAGGTCGTTCAACTCGTCCACCGCGCGCAGGATCTCTTTCGCGCGCTCGGCCAGCTCTTCGCCCAGCCCGCTTAGACGGATCTGCCGGGCGCCGCGTTCGATCAGCGGAGCCCCCAGCAGGGCTTCCAGCTCTTTTATCTGCACCGACAGCGCCGGTTGCGAGATGCCGCAGGTTTCCGCCGCGCGCCCGAAGTGGCCGTGCCGGGCCAGCGCCACGAAGTAGCGCAGGTGTTTCATGGTCAGTCCATTCATAACCATAGCCTATCATGAGTATATGAACTTTAAAATTCCCATTATGAAGATGGGTGGTATGATCGTGGGTGGAAGATGGGAATCAAACCGCGCCGCTTCGGAGGAGGAGCCGCGCGGGCGCACCTTTCCAGCCAAGGCCCAAGAGGCCGGAACGTAGCAGAGGAGAGTCCCCGGATGGACGGCAATGACATGAGCAGCGGCGGCAAGTGCCCCGTCATGCACGGTGGCAACACCGCGATGGGATCCACGGTGACCGGATGGTGGCCGAACGCGCTGAACTTCGACATTTTGCACCAGCACGACGTGAAGTCGAACCCGCTTGGTGCCGATTTCAACTATCACGACGAGCTGAAGAAGCTGGACGTCGAGGCGCTGAAGGATGATTTGCGCAAGCTGATGACCGACAGCCAGGAATGGTGGCCGGCGGACTGGGGGTCCTATGTCGGCATGTTCGCCCGCGTCGCGTGGCACGCCGCCGGGTCGTACCGTCTGGCCGATGGCCGGGGCGGCGCCGGGACCGGCAACCAGCGCTTCGCGCCGCTGAACAGCTGGCCGGACAACGTGAACACCGACAAGGGCCGCCGTCTGCTGTGGCCGATCAAGAAGAAGTACGGCAACAAGGTCAGCTGGGCCGACCTGATCGTGCTGTCGGGGACCATCGCCTATGAGGTCGCCGGTCTGAAGACCTACGGCTTCGCGTTCGGGCGCGAGGATATCTGGCACCCCGAGAAGGACACCTACTGGGGTGACGAGAAGGAATGGCTGGCGCCGTCGAACAGCCGGTATGCGGACATCGAGCGTCCCGACACGATGGCCAACCCGCTGGCTGCCGTGCAGATGGGCCTGATCTACGTAAACCCCGAAGGCGTGAACGGACAGCCGGACCCGATGAAGACCGCGGCCCAGATCCGCGAAACCTTCGCACGGATGGCGATGAACGACGAAGAGACCGTCGCGCTGACCGCCGGTGGCCACACGATCGGCAAATCGCACGGCAACGGTCTGGCCGAGAACCTGTCGCCCGACCCGGAAGAAGCCGACGTCGAGTATCAGGGCATCGGCTGGATCAACACCAAGGGCCGGGGCGTCGGGCGCGACACCGTGGTGTCGGGCATCGAGGGCGCGTGGACCTCTGATCCCACCAAGTGGGACATGGGCTATTTCGACATGCTGTTCGGCCACGAGTGGGAGCTGACCAAGTCGCCCGCCGGTGCGAACCAGTGGAAGCCCGTGCAGATCGACGAAAAGGACATGTCCCCGGACGTCGAGGACCCGTCGATCAAGACCATGCCGATGATGACCGACGCCGACATGGCGATGAAGGTGGACCCGGTCTACAACGAGATCTGCCAGAAGTTCATCGCGGACCCCGAGTATTTCTCGGAAACCTTCGCCCGTGCGTGGTTCAAACTGACCCACCGCGATATGGGGCCGAAGGCCTGCTATCGCGGCCCCGACGTTCCGGACGAGGACCTGATCTGGCAGGATCCGATCCCCGCCGGTCCGGTGAACTACGACATCGGCCACCTGAAGACGAAGATCGCCGAGTCCGGGCTTAGCCTGTCGGACATGGTCGCAACCGCGTGGGACAGCGCCCGCACCTTCCGTGGGTCGGACAAGCGCGGTGGCGCCAACGGTGCCCGCATCCGCCTTGCGCCTCAGAAGGACTGGCCGGGGAACGAGCCCGACCGTCTGGCCAAGGTGCTGGCCGTGCTAGAACCGCTGGCCGCCGAAGCCGGTGCGTCCATCGCGGACACCATCGTGCTGGCGGGCAACGTCGGCGTCGAGATGGCGGCCAAGGCGGCTGGCCATGACGTCACCGTGCCGTTCGAACCGGGTCGTGGCGACGCCACCGACGAGATGACCGACGCCGACTCGTTCGAGCCGCTGGAACCGCTCGCCGATGGCTTCCGCAACTGGGAGAAGGACGAGTTCGTCGTGTCGCCGGAAGAGATGCTTCTGGACCGGGCGCAGCTGATGGGCCTGACCGCGCACGAGACCACCTGCCTGCTGGGCGGGATGCGCGTGATGGGCGCCAACCACGGCGGATCCGATCTTGGCGTCTTCACCGACAATGTCGGCGCGTTGACGCAGGACTTCTTCGCCAACCTGACCGACATGGGCAACACGTGGGTCCCGGTCGAAGACAAGATGGTCTACGAGATCCGCGACCGCGTCTCGGGCAACGTGAAATGGAAGGCCAGCCGCGTCGACCTTGTGTTCGGCTCGAACTCGATCCTGCGCGCCTATGCCGAGGTCTATGCCCAAGACGACAACGCCGGGAAGTTCGTGAAGGACTTCGTGGCCGCGTGGACCAAGGTGATGAACGCCGACCGCTTCGACTTGGTGGCGTGATCGTCGTTAAGAATTGGGAAAGGGCCGTCCTTCGGGGCGGCCCTTTTGCTTTGGCTTGCCAGGATAAAGCGCCGGTTCGCTGCGTGTGATGCCGGTCCCCCGTCGAGCGTTTTCCGCCGCGATAGCAGGGTCTGAAATATGCAGGCTGTTAGCTGCCGCCGTCGTTCATCACGCCCGGCAAGTCGCGGATCAAGACGGTGGCAAGGGCATCGACCTGTGGCGGGTTGCCCCGCCGTTCGTGCATCAACAGGCTGATCTCTGGCGAGCCGGCCGTCCAGTGCGGCAGGACGCGGCCCAACCGTCCCGCTGCGACATCCTGGGCGCAGACATACGCGGGCAGGGCCACCACGCCCAGCCCGTCTGTCGCCGCTTGTTTCAATGTAGACATGTCGTCGCTGCGCAGGCGCACCGCATATGGGACCGAGGCCGTGCTGCCGTCTGGCCCGACCAAGGACCACGCGCTGCCAGCGGGCCGCCAGCCAAGCGAAAGGCCGGGCTGACCTTCCAAGTCCGTGGGAGTGGCCGAGGCGCCGAGGCGCCGCGCAAGATCGGGGGCGGCGAACAGGTGCCACGGCGCCGAGGTTATCCGTCTCTGGATCAAGCCGGAGTCGGGCAGCAGTCTGGCGTGGCCCCGGATGGCAAGGTCGATGCCGTCGCCGATCATGTCCGCATAGTCGTTGGACGCTTGAAGGCGCAATACGACGCGCGGGTTGTCGGCCAAGAAGCGCGGCAGGATGCGGGCAAGCGCGAACTGCGCGACCCCGACGGAACACGACAGGGTGACCGTGCCCTCCAGAGCGTCCTTGTCGCGGCGCACCGACGCCTCTGCCGCGACCATGCAGTCCAGCGCCATCTTGGCGTGACGGTAATAAGCCTCGCCCGCTTCGGTCAGCGACATGTGCCGTGAATCGCGGTTCAGCAGCCGCGTGCCAAGCGTGTCTTCCAACGCTTTCACCTGCCGGCTGATCCGCGACTTGGGAATACCAAGGTTCCGCGCCGCCGCCGAGAAGCCCTGTTTCTCGACGACATGCACCAAGTAATAGGCTTGGTTCAGGTCCATCAATCTGCCTCCCACCACTTTGCGCCGTTCCATATTCAGAACGATGGGTTCCGAAATCAACGGATTTCGCGAGGTTTGTCCCGTTTGTAGGTTCGTCTTCATCACAGGAGGCGAATATGACCGCACAAGACACCGCTTGGACCGAAGACCCCCGGATCGCGATCACGGCGATCCAGCAAGGCGAGACGATGACGCGTGGCGAGGGCTTCGAAGCACTCAGCTTCATCCATCGCACCTTGGACGGGTTGATGGATCCGCTGATCATGGTCGACCATTTCACCATGACCGCGCCGACTTTCGCGCCCCATGCCCATGCCGGTCTTTCTGCGGTCAGCGTCCTTTTCGAGGACAGCACCGGCAGCTTCCGCAGCCGGGATTCCCTTGGCAACGATATCGAATTGGCGCCGGGCGACATGTACTGGCTTAGGGCCGCGCGGGGGGCGGTCCACGACGAAGCGCCGACGACCGGGTCGCGGACCCATGCGCTTCAGATCTTCGTCAACCTGCCTGCGGCGATGAAACTGGACGCGCCCGCCGCCTTGCACGTCGCCGCGACGGACATGCCGGTCATCGAGGGGCCCGGCCATCGGGTGCGGGTGATTACCGGCGCAAGCAACGGGGTAACCGGTGCGACGCCACCGGCCATGCCATTGACCATACTCGACATCACCCTGCAGCCGAACGGCAGCTTCGCGCACCACCCAGTGGCAGGAGACGCCCTTTGGGTGCACGCGATCCGGGGCGACGTCGAGGTCGAGATCGACGGAACCCGGCATCGGTTCGGCCCGGACGAGGCGCTGGTGGCCCATGGCGGCCAAGAGATCCGCCTGCGGACCAGCGAAGGCGGTCAGGCCGTCCTTCTTGCCGGTCGCCCGCTTCGCGAACCCTTCGTTCAGAAGGGGCCCTACGCGATGAGCGATGCAGGTCAGCTGGCCGACGTCATTGCCGCCCACGCCGCCGGCGCGCTTGGCTCGATCGACTGACAGCCGCCGGCCATCAAACGACCCCACTGAAAATCAAAGGAGAAGTCCCATGAAAATCCTCGCGTTCGGCGCCAGCAACAGCAGGGCGTCCATCAACAAATCCCTTGCACGATTTACCGCGACACTGGTTCCCCATGCCGAGATCGAGGTGTTGGATCTTGCCGACTATGACCTTCCGATCTTCAGCACGGACCTAGAGGCCGAGATCGGCAAGCCCCCGGCAGCCCAAGCGTTCTTCGACCGGATCGGAGCGGCGGACGGGGTGATCGTATCCTTCGCCGAACACAACGGGTCCTATTCCGCCGCCTATAAAAACCTGTTCGATTGGGCCAGCCGGATCGACCAGAAGGTGTTCCAGAACAAGCCGACGGTTTACCTGTCGACCTCTCCCGGCGCCGGGGGCGCGGGCAGTGTGCTGGCCTTGGCCAAGGGTTCGGCGCGCTTTTTCGGGGCAGACCTGAAGGCGGCCGTGTCGGTCGCGAGCTTCTACGACGTGTTCGATCCGGAAACCGGGCGCATCACCGAACCGACTGCCTTGTCGGCGCTGACGACGGCGGCCGAAACGCTGGCCCTGGCAGAGGTGGCCTGAGATGACCCATCACAATCGCCTTCACAGGCTGACCGGTTCGCTTGTCCTGTCGGCCTTCATGTCCATGGCTTTGTCCGGTGTCTTCACTTTGCTGGAGTTCGGGGTGTCGTGGACGTGGCTGCGAACATGGGGGCAGAGCATCCTGATCGCACTACCGATCGCCTTTGCGCTGGATATGATCCTCGGAGATACGCTGCGCGCTTTTGCGGGCGGTCTGGCGGACAAGGCCGCGAAGGCCTGGCCGTAGGGTCGTTGGCGGGCCAAGTCCCTTGCTCGGGATGTCGATCTTCCTGAAAGGATAAAACCATTGCGGACGGGGGCCTATCAGACATGACCGGAACACCACCCACACTGCACATGATTTTCGGCAAGATCGCGTCGGGCAAATCCACCCTATGCGTCAAGCTCGGCACCGAAGCTGGAACCGTCGTCATATCAGAGGACGACTGGCTGAACGCTCTCTTCGCAGACGACATGGCGTCGATCAAAGACTATGGCCGCTGTGCGCGGAAGCTTCGGGGCGTGGTGGGTCCGCACGTCGTCTCTTTGCTGCAAGCAGGTGTCTCGGTCGTTCTGGATTTTCAGGCGAACACCGTCGATGCACGCAACTGGATGCGGGGAATATTTGAGAAGGCGGGCGCCTCTCATATTCTTCATGTGCTGGACGTGCCGGATGATGTTTGCCTGGAACGGCTTCGGATGCGCAACGCGGAAGGCGGTCACGCATTCGCCGTGACGGAGGACCAGTTCCACCAAATCTTAAGGCACGTCGTTCTGCCTTCAGCCGACGAGCAATTTAACGTCGTCCTGCACGGTTAGGGCGCGGACCAAGCGCGCGTCGGGACGACCTTGCGCCAATCTGTATCGGGTTCCCCGACCCGTTCGCTGGCGATGATCCTTCGCGAACGCCAGCGCAAAGGGCCACCCGATAGGGCGGCCCTTTCCTGTCTCTGAATCATGTGCGGACCGATTGGTCCGATCACCTTTCCCAAGGCGTTACGTCCGCCCCGCCGAACAGCATCTGCTTCGGCAGTTGGAAGATGAAGTACGGGTTCAGCGAAGGCAGCGCGCTGACAGCGTCCAGCCGGTTGCGCTGATCCTCTGTCAGTTCAAGCGACAGCGCCGCGAAGTTCCCCTTTAGCTGCTCTGGGCGGCTGGCGCCCAGCAGAAGCGAGGTCGTGTCCCGCTGACCCAAGACCCAAGCCAGCGCCACCTGCGCCATCGGTGCGTCCTGCTCCTCGGCGACGTCACGGACGACATCCACGATGTCGAAGTTGCGGTCGGTGAACAGCATGCTGCCATAGGGGTTCGCGCCGTTCAGCCGTTCACGCGGGGCATCACCGGCCGTGTCCGCAGCGTTCGGGACCTGTGCGCCGATCGCGGTTTCGGTCAGCTTTTCGCGCCCGTATTTCCCGGTCAGCAGCCCGCCCGCAAGCGGGCTCCACGGCATCATGCCCAGCCCGAATTCTCGCGCCATCGGCAGCAGGTCCAGTTCGACGCCGCGTTCGACCAGCGACCATGCATTCTGCAGCCCGACCGGGCCGGGCAGGCCATGCACCGCCGCCAGCGTGGCGATCTTCGCGACGTACCACGACGGCGCGTTCGAGAAGCCATAGTGCAGGATCTCGCCCCGCGCCGTGGCATCGGCCAGCGTTCGCAGAACCTCTTCGGCGGGGGTCAGCTGGTCCCAGACGTGAACCCAGTACAGGTCGATCCGGTCGACGCCCAGCCGGGCCAGCGACCCCTCGATGCCCGCGCGGATGTTGAAGCGCCCGTTGCCGCCGTGCATCGGCGTGCCTTCGGTTCTGGGAAAGCCGGACTTGGTCGAGATCACCAGACGGTCCCGCAGCCCGCTGTCGGCAAGGAACCGGCCCAGCATCTTTTCGCTTTCGCCGCCGCTGTAGACGTCCGCCGTGTCGATCAGGTTGCCACCCGCCTCGACATAGGTGTCGAACAGGGCGCGGGCCGTCGGTTCGTCGGTGCCCCAGCGTCCGGCGCCGAAGGTCATGGTGCCAAGCGCAAGAGGGCTGACGATCAGCCCCGAACGGCCAAAGGTGCGATAGTCGGTCATCTGCATGTGATGTCTCCTTGTGTTGGACGGAAACCTAGGTGGATGCAGGCCGCGCGATTAGGTGCTATCGGTGCCGTGAGCTTGTGAGGAAAATTCAGCAATGGCGCGACTGCCGCTCAACGACCTTGCCGCCTTCGCGGCGGTGGCCCGCACGCAAAGCTTCACCGCCGCGGCGGCAGAGTTCGGCGTGTCGCCCTCGGCGCTGAGCCACGCGATGCGGGGTCTGGAAGAGCGGCTGGGCGTGCGCCTTCTGGCACGGTCGACCCGATCCGTGGCCGCGACAGAGGCGGGGCTGGCACTTCTGGACCGCCTGTCGCCCGCGCTGGCCGAGATCGAGTCGGGGCTAGAGGATCTTGCCGACTGGCGGGACAGCCCCGAAGGCGTCGTGCGGATCACGACCTTTCACTGGATCGCGTCGACCTATCTGGCCCGCGCCCTGCCGGCCTTCCTTATGGCGCATCCGGGCATCACGGTGCAGGTCACGGTCGATGACGGGTTTCAGGACATTGTCAGCGGTGGCTTCGATGCGGGGGTCCGGTTCGGCGACGACGTCGAGAAGGACATGATCGCGGTGCGTCTTGGGCCGCCGATGCGGCACGTCGTGGTCGCGACACCCGACTATTGGGCCCGCCACGGTCGGCCCGAACACCCGCGCGACCTGCGCGACCACGACTGCGTCAGCTACCACCAGATCAGCGGCGGCACGATCGCCCCGTGGGAGTTCGAAAGAAAGGGCCGCACGCTGCGACAGCGCGTGACCGGGCAGCTTGTCTGCAACTCTTCCGACCTCGCGCTGGCGCTGGTGCGCACCGGCGCCTGCGTAAGCCTGCACATGGAAGAGGACGTCGCCGACGACATCGCCGCAGGTCGGCTGGAGACCGTGCTGGACGACTGGACGGAACCCTTCGCGGGCCTCGCTCTGTACCATCCAAGCCGCCGCCAGACGCCGCCCGCGTTGCGGGCGCTGATCGACTTTCTCAAGGTCTAGGGCGCTTGGGGCTTAGTGCTTGTCCTCGGACCGCCCGATCAGCTTGGTGCGCAGCCAGCCCGACAGCCAGTCCATCGCCATCACCATCAGCACCACCAGCACGATGTAATAGGCGACCTCTTCCCAGTCCTTCTGTGTCTGGATCGCCTGCGTCAGCAAAAGGCCGATCCCGCCGCCGGTGATCGCGCCGATGATCGTGGCGGACCGGGTGTTGGATTCGAAAAAGTACAGGATCTGCGACAGCAGCACCGGGACCACCTGCGGGATCACCCCGAAGCGGTATCGTTGCAGCGGCTTGGCCCCGGTGGACGAGACGCCCTCGATCTGCTTCTCGTCGACGTTTTCCAGCGCCTCGGAGAACAGCTTGCCGAAGGTGCCGGTGTCGGTGATCAGGATCGCCAGCGTGCCGGTCAGCGGGCCGGGGCCGAAAGCGCGCGACAGGACGATGGTCCAGATCAGGCCGTCCACGCCGCGCACGAAGTCGAAGATGCGCCGCATCCCGAACCGCACGGCCATCAGCGGGCTGAACCGCTTCGCCGCGAGAAAGCCCAGCGGCAGCGCGACCAGCGCCGCGCCGAAGGTGCCAAGGAAGGCCATCAGGATGGTTTCGCCGATGGCCCAGGCCACATCGGAATGGCGCCACATCGCGTTGTGCCAGAAATCCTGAAACGCGCCTTGGATGTTGCCCCGTTCCGGGTCCAGCTGTTCGCCAAACGCGATCTGAGAGAAGCTTTTGCCGTAGTAGGGGCTGTCGAGCGTGAACCAGAACAGCTCCCACCCCGGGAAATAGCGGAACACTTCGGTCTTGGACCTTGTGATGGTCACGCGCCCGTTGTCGGTGGTGATCGCAACCCGGCGGTCGCCGGCGTTGATCCAGTCCGGCGGCGTGTCGCCAAGGTTGGTCACGATCCGGCCGCCGTCGAAATGCGCTTCGATCATGCCGAAGCCGGGCACGTCGAACTCGGTCCGGTTGTCGGGCAGGATGCGCACCTCGTAGCCGTCTTCAAGATCGACCACGGTGGCGTCGCCGTCGTCCGACACCCAGTCCGGGCGCATCCCGTCCGGGTACATGCCCTTGCGCTCGCCCTCGATCGCATAGTCGATCCCGCCCGAGCGATGGTCGCGGGTGACGTGGGTCTTGTAGGACCAACTGTCCGACGCCAGCGTCACCGCGTTGTCCAGCCGCGCGCGCTGGGCCAGTCCGGCGATGTCGAAGGCGAAGAAGATATAGACGAGGTAGGCCAGAACAAGCGCGGGCAGACCGAAGGTCACCAGTCGCTTGCGACGGAACAGGTGGTCCGCCGTGGCCTTGGCCGTACCAAGGGGGTCGCCCGCCTGAAGGGTGATGGTGGCGTCGGTCATGCGTGACCTCCCTCGGTCAGGCGGTTGCGGTAGCGGCTGGACAGTTGGTCGAACAGCACGATCGCCCCGAACAGCAGGATGAAGATCGCGGCGGCGGCGTCGAACTGGCCGGGCCCCCACGACATCGCGTTGCGCAGTTCATAGCCAAGCCCGCCCGCGCCGACGAAGCCAAGGATGGCAGAGGCACGGATGTTGATCTCGAACCGCAGCAAGGAATAGCTGACGAAGTTGGGCGCGACCTGCGGTATCACGCCGAGCAGCATGCGCTGGCTCCAGTTCGCCCCGACCGAGGCCAAGCCGTCGACCGGCTTCAGGTCGGCGTTTTCCGTAACTTCCGAGAACAGCTTGCCCAGTGCGCCTGCGGTGTGGAAAGCGATGGCGATCATCGCGGGCACCGGCCCGCCGCCCAGCATGAAGATCAGCACCAGCGCGATGACGATCTCGGGGACCGCGCGCATGATGTCCATGATCCGCCGGAACAGCGGCACAAGGCGCGGCCAGCGCGCCAGCCCGCGGGTCGACAGGAACGACAGCACAAGGCCCAGCAGCGCGCCCACAAGGGTGGACACGGCGGCGATGTTCAGTGTCTCGACCAGCGCGGGGAAGAATTTCACAAGGTTCGCGGGCAACTCGGCGCGTTTCTCCCACGCCTCCGAAATCACCGCGGCCGGGTAGTCCCCGACATTCGCCAGCCCGTCCCAGAAGCCGCCCGCGTTGCGGCCGTCGGCGACGACGAAGCCCGATACCAGCAGCAGCGTGAAGATGGCCAGCGTCAGCCCGCCGTACAGCCGCTTTTTGCGGGCAAGTTCCATGTAGCCCGCTTGCAGGTCGGCGATGCGCGTCTGCGGGGCCGCGGCGGCGGGGTGCGATATGTCAGTCATGGGAATCCGGGTCAGAACGAAACCGGGGGCCCCGATGGGACCCCCGGCGAAAGCAGTGGCCGTATCAGCCGCCGATCTTGGCTTTGCGGGCCTCGATCACCGAGAGATAGGCGTCATGGGTGATCGGGTCGAAGCCCAGCGTGTCACCGGCGGCAACGCCGTAGGCGCAGTCCGGGTCGGTTTCCTGCAGGTTGTCGACCAGCTCGATCATCGTGGCTTTCACCTCTTCCGGCAGCGCGGTGCGAACGACCACGGGGCCTTCGGGGATGACCTTGGATTTCCAGATCTCGACCAGTTCGTTCATGTCGATCAGGCCAGCGTCGACGGCTTTGCGCAGGGCGCCCGAGTTATAGCCGTCTTCCCAGTTGCCCTGGCCGTCGGCCCAGGTCACACCGCCTTCGATGTCGCCGTTGAAGACCGCGACGATGGTCTGTTCGTGACCGCCGGTGAATTTCACTTCACCAAAGTAGTCGCCGGATTCCATCGAGGCGCCGGTTTCTTCCGGGATCTCGATCGACGGGATCAGGTAGCCCGAGGTCGAGTTCGGGTCGCCGAAGCCGAAGGCTTTGCCCTGCATGTCTTCCAGCGAGGTGATGCCGCTGTCGGCACGGGCGAAACCGATCGAGTGGTAGCCGTACGAGCCGTCGAGGTTGATCTTGACCAGCGCCGGGGTCACGGCTTCGGGGTCTTCCAGATAGACCGCCGCGTAGCCCGACGCGCCCAGCCATGCCATGTCCAGCGTGCCGCCCAGCAGGCCTTGGATCACGCCGTTGTAGTCGGCCGGGGCGAACAGCTTGATCGGAACGCCAAGGGCTTCTTCGGCATAGTCCTGCAGGCAGGCATAGCTGTTCATGCGGTCCTGCGCGTTTTCGCCGCCGAGGATGCCAATGCGGAATTCCTCGATGTCCTGCGCAACGGCGCCGGATGCGATCGCGGTGGCCGTCAGGGCCAGGGCAAGGCCGGAAAAGAGGCGAGTCTTCATCACTGTCTCCATTGTGGTTGCCCGGCATTGCGGGCGGGTTCAGGGATCAGGCGTAGGCCGCAGCGGCCAGTTCGGTCCTGTCCAAGGCTTCGATTTGGGTCGAGGTGGCGCCTTCCGAGAAATCGTCCCCGGCGCCGTAGATGTCGCGCGCGGCGGTGGTCGTCAGCGCGTCGGGTTCCCCGTCGAAGACGATCCGGCCGTCGCGCATCCCGATCACGCGGTCGCAGTAGCGGCGCGCGGTATCCAGCGTGTGCAGGTTGCAGACGACCATTCGGCCGTCCTCTTCGTGGATGCGGCGCAGCGCATCCATCACGATCTGCGCGTTCATCGGGTCAAGCGAGGCGATGGGTTCGTCCGCAAGGATGATGTCGGGGTCCTGCATTAGGGCGCGCGCGATGGCGACGCGCTGCTGCTGGCCGCCGGACAGCGCCTCGGCCCGTTTCGACGCGTGCTCGGCGATGCCGAGCCGGTCGAGGATCTCGATGGCGCGGTGGATGTCGGACTGCGGATACAGGTTGAACAGCGTGGCGAAGGTGGACCGCTTGTTCAGGGGGCCGTGCAAGACGTTCGACACGACGTCCATGCGGGGGACAAGATTGAACTGCTGGAAGATCATCGCACAGCGCGACTGCCATTCGCGGCGCTGGGCGCCCTTCAGGCCAGTGATCTCGCGTCCTTCGTAGGTGATCGAGCCGTCGCTGGCGTCCGCAAGGCGGTTCATCATCCGCAGCAGCGTCGACTTGCCCGCGCCGGACCGTCCGATGACGCCGATCATGCAGGGCCGGTCCACGGTGAAAGAGATGTTGTCTACTGCGGTCCGTTCCCCGAACCGCTTCGTCAGCGACGATACGTGCAGCATGAATGCCCCCTGAAGTCCCGGGGACTGCTACGTGCCGTCGGCGTCGTTTGTGTTAAGCTTTTGCGACGGTTTTCTTGCGGTTGCGAAACGGTTTTGTGACAGCCCGTTTCGGGGGCAGCAAGGCGCGCGGATCATCCCCCGATGCGGTATTTACGAGCGTGCGTTCAAGCTGCCCGAAGTGTCTGTGTTACGGCCCGGGCCGGTCAGGGGCGCGCCACGGTTCCGTCCGCCAGCCAGCCGTCGAACAGGTTCAGCACCGTGTCGGCGAACGCCGCGTCGTTGATGTGGGCGTCTACGTCGACGCGGGTGCATGTGTCGGGACATGTGGCGCGCATCTCTTGCAGGAAGGCGGCAAGTCCCTCGGCGTCGTGCAGGTCTGCACCGGGACGGTCCCACTCGTTGCAGCCGCCTTCGGGCAGCAACAACACGGTCGGCCCTGTTGCCTGCGCCAGTCGCTCGGCATGGGCGCGGGCCACGGCACGGCGGCGGTCGGCATCCAGCACGACCGAGCTTAGCAGGCGGTTGTGCGCGTGGCTGGGCAGGTCGGCCAGCGCGTCGGGCACGGGTTGCCAGCCGGCAAGGTCGACAAGGTCGTAACACCCCGGCGCGACCATCTGCGGCGTGCCGTTGCGCCCGGCGGCGGTCAGCCTGTCCGCCCCGGCAGATATGGCAGAGCCGTGGATGTGGTTGCCGACCTCTTGCGTCGCGAAGTCCATGACGCAGGCGAAGGCCCCCTGCGCGGCCAGCGCCTCGAACGCGCGGCCGCCCATGCCGGTGGCGTGGAAAACGGCAACCTCGAAGCCGCGCTTTTCCAGCGCGGGTTTCAGCGGCACCATATAGCGCAGCACCGTCTTCCCGAACGAGGTCATGCCGATCAGCGGCTTCGTCCGGTCTGGCCGTTCCACCGCGCGCGCCGCGCCCAGCACCGCGCCCGCCGCCTGCGACAGGGACGCCTTGCAGACCGAGTTCAGGCCGTACAACCCTCCCGCCCACAGGATCATCTGCACGTCCGCCGGAATCCGGTCGGGCGGCATCAGCGGGGAAAAGCTGACGGTCGAGACGATGTATTTCGGCACCCCCAGTGGCAAGGCCAGTGCGACGTCCAGCGCAAGGTCGGTGCCCATCGTGCCGCCAAGGATCAGCACGCCGTCCACCTTGCTTTCTGCATGCAGCCGCGCGGCCAGCAGCGACGCGCCCTTCGCCATGATCTGCATCGCACGGTTCTCGTCACCGCCGTCGATGGCCTCGCGGATCGAATGCCCGCCCTCGGCCGCGACCTCGTGCTTCGAATGATCCGTCGGCTGCGACGGGTCGCCCAGCACGCTGACGTCCATCGTCCGCACCCGGCCGCCCTGGGCACGGATGACCGAAGCGAGGCAATGCAGCTCGTCGTCCTTGGT
The DNA here is from genome assembly GCA_002701395.1 of Maritimibacter sp. Lineage (GTDB taxonomy): Bacteria > Pseudomonadota > Alphaproteobacteria > Rhodobacterales > Rhodobacteraceae > Psychromarinibacter > Psychromarinibacter halotolerans. The sequence goes on from NZVC01000032.1 coordinate 81,742, forward strand.
GTCCCACGTGCCGATGATCAGGATCGTCGGGTCTGTCATGGCCGGCCCCCTGCGTTTGCCCGGCTCACCCGCAGCGGTTTGCTGTGCGCGCGGCGAACCTCTGCCGCGTCGCGCTGGGCCTTGATCCGGGAAAGGTCCGGCATGGGTGTCTCCTACCGTGTCTGGCTGTCGTGGATGTCGTGGTCGTGGGCGTCTTCGGGCAGGTTGTCGCGGTGCTCGCGGATCACGCCGCGAATGTGCAGGATGATCAGGGCCACGATGGCCAGCGCCAGCAGCGCCGCGATGGGTCGATCGACGAAATCCAGCGGCGTCTTCACCCGCGCCATCGCCGAACGCAGCTTCACCTCCATGATGCCGCCGAGCACCATGCCCAGCACGATCGGGACCACCGGCAGGTTCTGCCGTTTCAGGATCAGCCCGAACACGCCGAAGCCCGCCGCGATGGCGCAGTCGGTGATCGAGTTGCGCAGGCTATACACGCCGACGAAGGACAGCGTCAGGATCGTCACGCCAAGGAACCGGGTGGGGACGCGGATGATCTTCATCAGCCAGTTCGACGCGAACAGCATGAACACCACGACGATCACGTTCAGCGCGATCATCGCGATGTACAGGGCATAGACGAAATCCAGCTGGTTCTGGAACAGGCCAGGACCGGGGATCACGTTGTGGACGTAGAACACCGACAGCATCATCGCGGTCAGCGCCTCGCCCGGAATGCCAAGCGCCAGCAGCGGGATCATCGCGGCGGCGGGGACCGCGTTGTTGGCGGACTCGCTGGCGACCAGACCCTCTGGCGACCCATTTCCGAACGCGTCCGGGTCCTTCGACGTCTTTTGCGCGTAGGTATAGCTGAGGAACTGGGCCGTGAACTCTCCCACGCCGGGGATCATGCCCATCAGAACGCCAAAGCCGGACCCGGCGGCGGCGACGCGCTTGTGGCGGAACACCTCGCGCATGGCGCGGCCCATGCTGCCCTTGATCCGCTGGGTGTCGGGCGCGGATTCCGGGTCGGTCAGCAGGACGAAGGCCTGCGACAGCGCGAACAGGCCCAGCACCACGACGATCAGGTTGATGCCGGACGCCAGCCAGTCCTGCCCGAAGGTGAAACGCTGGGTGTATTTCACCGGCTCCAGCCCGACGGTCTGTAAGAACACGCCGAACGCCGCCAGCATCCCGGCGGCGAAGGTCTGGCCCCGGTGCGCCAGTACCACCAGAACAAGGCCCAACAGGGCGGCCAGAAAGATCTCGCGGCTGCCGAACATCGGCGCGATCTTCGCCAGCAGCGGCGCGAACAGGATCAGCGCCACGATGGACAGGATGCCGCCCATGAAGCTGGCGCCGTAGGCAAGGCCAAGCGCCCGCAGCGCCTCGCCCCGCTTGGTCATCGGGTGGCCGTCGTAGGTGGTCAGCGCGTTGACCGCCGTGCCGGGCGTGTTGATCAGGATCGCGGGCAGCGCACCGCCGAACATCGAAGATCCGTAGATACCCAGCAGCATCGTCAGCCCGACCAGCGGATCGAGCGAGAAGGTCGCGGGCAGCAGGATGGCGATGGCGACGGCGGGGCCGACACCGGGGATCGCGCCGATGATCACGCCGCCGATCGATCCGATCAGCAGCGCGAAGGCGACGTCGAAGCGGGCCAGAAGGTCGAGGCCAGAGAGAAACGCGTCCATCTAAAGGTACGTCATCATGAAGCTGCGGAACGCGCCTGCGGGAAGCAGGCCATAGATTTCGCCTGCCGGGATCTTCACCTGCAGTAGACCCTTGAAGATCACAACGGTCGCGATGGCGAACACCGTGGCAATCCCCATCCAGCGGGCCGAGCGATAGCCAAGGCGGAAGGACAGGACGCAGCAGAAAGCGATGGTGGCCAGCAGATAGCCGATCCACGGCACCAACAGCACATACGCCATGAACCACGCCGCGTATTCCAGCGAGCGGGCCCAATACAGCGCCTCTGCCAGACGTCCCGGAATGCGCTGCGACACCAGCGCGCCGGCAAGGTGCAGCGCGGCGAACAGGGTCATCAGCCCAAGCGAGATCGCGGGCCAGAAGGCGGGCTGCGCGAACAGCGCGGTGCGTTTTTCCACCCACGTCGTCTGGACCGGCAGGTTCAGCAGCAGGAACAGCGCGAAGGCGAAGAAGGCCAGCGCGAAGACCATGTCTCCGGGGCGGCGGTATCGCTTGAACAGGTCCTGAAAGGTTTGCAGGCGGCGCATCATGTCCCCGGACATCGACGAGGGTTTCGCGATCCGGGCGGGATATGTCCCGCCCGGCACAGGCGACAGGCACCCCGGCCGTGGCAGCCGGGGCGCCCCGCGATCAGTTGTCGATCAGGTCGAGCACGGTGCCAAGCGTCGTGGCATCCTTTTCGATCTGCGCGGTCGAGGCGGCTTCGTCCTGCCAATAGATCAGCGCGCCCGTCTGCGCGGCCAGCTCTTTCGCGGCGTCCGAGTTGATCACTTCGACTGCGACGGCGGCGATCTTCTCGCGCACGTCGGCGGGCGTGTCCTTGTGAACGAACAGACCGTTCCACAGCGCGATGTCCAGTTCGGGGGCAAGTTCGCCCACGGTCGGGGCATCGGGCGTCAGCGGGATGCGTTCCGCGCCGACCGAGGCCAGCACCTTCACGTCGTCAAGGCAGGGCAGGATCAGCTGTAGCGTCGTGTTGATGACGTCCGCGTCGCCCGACGCCAGCGTGTTGCAGTCCAGCGCGTCGAACGCGGCGTCAGAGCCGTAATCGAAGCCCATCGTTTCGGCCAGCGCCAGCGTCACCTGCGTCGGGATCAGAACGGACCCGAAGTGCCCCAGCGCCACGTCGTTTTCGGCGGCGTAGCTGGCCAGTTCGTCCATCGTCGAATAGGGCGCGTCGCCCGCGGTGGCGATCACGAACGGGTAGGTCAGGAAGATGCCGACGGGTTCGAACGGGTTCGGGTCCAGCGCCGGGATGCCGACCTCGGGGCCGATCAGCGGCACGCCGATCACGAAGGACCCGATGGTGTAGCCGTCAGAGCCAGCCATCGCGACCTCGGCTGCGCCGGGGAACGGACCGCCGCCGCCGCCGGGCTTGTTCACCACGGCGGCGGGGACGCCGTAGGTTTCCTGAAACTGTTCGGCGATCATCCGGGTCAGCACGTCCTCAAGGTCGCCGGGCGGGAAGGGCACGACGAATTCGACGGGCTGTTCGGGGTATTCGGCCTGCGCCGCCGTCGGCGCGGTCACGGGCAGGGCCAAGGACAGCGCGACCGCGCTGGTGGCTACAATCTTGTGCATCTGCACCTCCTGTTGGATCGGTTCATTATTTGAACCTGTGGTATCAAAAAATATTGCCCGCCTGCCGGATTTCTGTCAACGTTTCTGTGAAGCCGCCGGCGCGCAAATGCCGGGCAGACTGGGAACTTTAATGGGCACGATCACCAAAGCTCTTGATTTGCTGAACTTTTTCTCTCGCAAGCGGCCAGAGATCGGACTGAGCGAGTTCGTGAAGCTGTCGGGGCGGGACAAGGCGACGGTGCACCGGCACCTGACAGAGCTGGAGGAAAACGGCTTCCTTCAGCAGAACCCCGAGACTCGGGCTTACGGGCTTGGTCCGGCGATTCTGCGTCTGTCCGGGGTACGCGAGGCGACCTATCCGATGCGGTCCGTGCTGCGCCCCGTGGTGCGCGATCTGGCGGACGCGGTGGGCGAACTGGTCCATGCCTCGGTCCTGCAGGGCGAGATGCTGTCGCCCGTGGTCCACGCCGACCCGCTGGGCCACGGCACGCAGGTCCATTTCGACGAGGCCGAGATGCTGCCGCTTCACGCGACCTCGTCCGGTCTGGCCGTGATGGCCTTCGCGCCCGACGCTTTCGTGTCACGGGTGCTGAAGGCCGGCCTGCCGGGGATCACGCAGCGCACGCTGACGGACGCGGATGCGGTGCGGTCGCTGCTGGACAAGGTGCGCGCCACCGGGGTTGCCCGGCTGGACCGGGCCTTCGACGAGGAAGTCAGTTCGCAGGGCGTGCCGGTGTTCGGCGCCTTGGGCGAGGTCGTGGGCGCGCTGTCGGTGGCCATTCCCGCCGTGCGCGCAACCGAAGAGAAGATGACCGCGATCCTGCCTGCGCTGTGTGACGGCGCGGCGCGGGCGACGCGGGCGCTGGGCGGCCAGATGCCGCCGGAACATGCCGCCAAGTGGGCGGCCGAAACGTAAGGGAGAGCCCCATGAAAGACATGAACTTTCTGAAGGAAAACAACGCCCGCCACCTGTGGCACCCGATGGCGCATCCGGCGGATTGCCAAGCGAACCCGCCCGACATCATCGTTGCAGGCGAAGGCTGCCGGATCACTGATGTCGACGGGCATTCCACCGTCGACGGCGTGGGCGGGCTGTGGAACGTGAACCTTGGCTATTCCTGTCAGCCGGTGAAGGACGCCATCGCCGAACAGCTGGATCGACTGCCGTATTACTCGATCTTCCGGGGCACCACGAACGACGCCGCGATCGAGCTGTCGTGGATGCTGCGCCAGTTCTTCGCCGAAGACGGCATGGGCCGCGCGTTCTATACCTCGGGCGGCGGCGACTCGGTCGAGATCGCCCTGCGGCTGGCGCGTCAGTACCACAAGGTGCGGGGCGAGGCCGGGCGGGTGAAATACCTGTCGCTGAAGAAGGGCTATCACGGCACCCACACGCTGGGCGCCAGCGTGAACGGCAACGCCAACTTCCGCACCCAGTACGAACCGCTGATGCCCGGCTGCTATCACATCCCGGCGCCGTATACCTATCGCAACCCGTTTAACGAAACCGACCCCGAGAGACTGGCGCAGCTGTGTCTTGCCGCGCTGGAGGACGAGATCAAATTCCAAAGCGCCGATACCATCGCCGCCTTCATCATGGAGCCGGTGCTGGGCGCGGGCGGGGTGATCCCGCCGCATGAAAGCTTCATGCCCGGCGTGCGCGAGATCTGCGACCGGTACGGCATCCTGCTGATCGCTGACGAGGTGATCACCGGCTTCGGACGCACCGGCGACTGGTCGGGCTCGCGCCACTGGGGCGTAAAGCCGGACATGATGACCACCGCCAAGGCGATCACCAACGGCTACTTCCCGTTCGGCGCCGTGATGATCTCGGACGAGGTGGCCGAGGTGTTCGAGACCGACACCTCCGGTCGGGCCGCCATCGGATCGGGCTATACCTACTCTGGCCACCCGGTCGGCGCGGCGGCGGCCATCGCCTGCCTGAAGGAAACCGAACGGCTGCAAGTCAAGGACAACGCCGCCGCGCGGGGGGCGCAGATTTTTGCCGGGCTTCAGGCGCTGAAGGACAAGTACGACCTGATCGGCGACGTCCGTGGCGGGCACGGCATGATGTGCGCGATGGAGCTGGTGTCGGACCGGGCGGCGAAGACGCCGATCGACAAGGACACGATCGCCAAGGTTCAGCGCACCGCCTATCAGTCCGGCGCGATGGTGCGGATGTCGGGCAACAACCTGATCCTGTCGCCGCCGCTGATCCTGTCCGAAGCCGAGGCCGACACGATCCTGCAGGCGCTCGACACGGGCTTTGCGGCGGTCGCCTGATGGATCTGGGAATAGCAGGGCGCCGGGCGCTGGTCTGCGGCGCGTCGGCGGGTATCGGCTTCGGCTGTGCGCAGGTGCTGGCGGCAGAGGGGTGCGAGGTGATCATGGTCGCCCGCGATCCCGGTCGCCTTGACGCCGCCGTGACACAGGTTCCGGGCGCGCGCGGCGTCGTTGCCGACCTTGGCGAGGATGGGGTCGAGGCGCGGCTGCGCGACGCGGCGGGGCCGGTCGATATCCTTGTAACCAATCCCGGCGTCAGCCCGGCGGGGTCGCTGACCGACGCTGCGACCGTGATGGACGCGACCCGCTCGGTTCCGGCGCAGACGATGGCGCTGATCGGGGCCTTCCTGCCGGGGATGCGGGCGGCGGGCTGGGGGCGGGTGGTCAACATCACCTCGTCCGGGGTCTTCGCAAGCGGTGCGGCGCTGGGCCTGTCCGGTGCGGTGCGGGCAACGCTGACACACATGGCCGCAAGTCTTGCGCAAGAGGTCGCCGCCGATGGCATCACCGTGAACTGCATCGCGCCGGGGCCGGTGGACACCGCCGGTCTGCAGCACTTCGTCGAACGCCGCGCGCGGGAAACCGGTCAGAGCGTGGCAGAGGTGCGCGCCGCGCGGCTGGCCAGCCTGCCGACGCGGCGATTCTCGGAACCCGCAGAGGTCGGGGCGCTGTGCGCTTTCCTTGCCTCCAGCCTTGCCGCGAATATCACCGGGCGCACGGTACTGGCCGACGGCGGCGCGAACGCGTACCCCTTTCTGTAGCGGTCGCGCCATCGGCGGACCGGGACTTGTGGAAGGGGGGCATGGTGAAGGTCGCAATCGTCGGAGCAGGGATCGTGGGCGTGTCCACCGCGCTGTGGCTGCAGCGCGACGGGCATGATGTCACGCTGATCGACCGGGCCGGACCGGCCGAGGGAACAAGCTACGGCAACGGCGGCGTACTGGCATCGGCGGGGATCGTTCCGATCACCGGGCCGGGCCTGATGCGCAAGGCGCCGAAGATGCTGTTCGACCCCAAGCAGCCGCTGTTCATGAAGTGGGGCTATGTACCAAGGCTTCTGCCGTGGCTGGCGCGGTACATGACCCACGCCACCGCCGCCGAGGCACGGCGGATCGCCTCGGCGGTCGCGGGCGTGGTGGGCGACAGCTATGCCGAGCATCTGTCGCTGGCCAAGGGCACGCGGGCTGAAAAATGGCTGGCTTCGTCCGACTATGTCTTCATCTACGACGACCGCGCCGCGTTCGAGGCGGACGCCTTCGGCTGGGGCCTGCGTCGCGAGAACGGATACAGTTGGGAGGAACTCGAAGGTTCGGCGTTCCGCGCCTATGACCCGGCCTTCGCGGATCATCTGGGCTTCGCGGTGCGGCTGCCGGACCACGGGCGGATCGCCGACCCCGGTCGCTACGTGAAGGACCTTGCCGCCGAGGTCGAGGCGGCGGGCGGGCGTATCCTGAAGGCGGACGTCGAGGATTTCGTGATCGAGGGCGGTCGCGTCACCGGCCTGCGCGCCGAGGGCGATACGATCCCGTGCGATGCGGCGGTCGTGGCGACGGGCGTGTGGTCAGGGCCGCTGACCAAGGCGCTGGGCTTGAAGGTGCCGCTGGAATCCGAGCGCGGCTATCACATGGAATTCTGGAACCCCTCGATCACGCCCCGGTCCCCGGTGATGGTGGCGGGCGGCAAGTTCGTCATCACCCCGATGGAGGGCCGCATCCGCGCCGCAGGCATCGTCGAGTTCGGCGGGCTGGACGCCGGCCCCAGCGCCGCGCCCTTCGAGTTGCTGCAAAAGAACGTCGCGGCGGCGCTTCCCGGACTGACGCAGGAAAAGGTGACGCGCTGGATGGGCCACCGCCCCGCGCCCGCGGATTCGATCCCCGTGATCGGAGAAGTTCCCGGCGCCAAGGGCGTCTTTACCGGGTTCGGTCATCACCACATCGGCCTGACGGGCGGTCCGAAGACCGGGCGGCTTCTGGCGCAGATGATCCAGGGACGGCAGCCGAACATCGACCTGTCGCCCTATTCCCCGGCCCGCTACGCGTCGTCCGGGGCGGCGTCGCGGTGATCCGGGCGGTCGTGTCGGTTCGGCCACGCGGGGGGCAGGCGGCGTGACCGCAGACATTCTGCGCTGGATCGGTCGCCACGGACGGCTGGCCCTGATCGCCGGGCTGGCGGCGGGGCTGGCATTGCCGGGGCTTTCGGCGGCGATCCGGCCCGGGCTGCCGTGGCTGGTGGCGGGGCTGATCTTTCTGAGCGCGCTGCGCATCGGGATGCGGGCGGCGGTGGGCAACCTTGGCGACGCCCGGGCCAGCCTTGGCCGCGTGCTGGCGATGCAGGTCGCGCTTCCCGTCGCGGGCGTGGTTGCGATGATCGTGGCGGGCATTGCCGACACCCCGGTCGGGCTTGCCCTGACGCTGGCGCTGTCGGCGCCGTCCATCGCGGGCAGCCCGGCCTTCGCCGTCATGCTGGGCCGAGACCCGGCCCCCGCGATGCGGTTGCTGATCCTCGGCACCGCGCTGTTTCCGCTGACGGTCTTGCCCGTTCTGTGGCTGTCGCCCGCGCTGGGCGGCCCGGCCGAGGTCGCGGGCGCGGCGCTGAGGCTGATCGCGGTGATCGTGGCCGCCGCCGCCGCGGCCTTTGCGCTGCGCCGACGGTTTTTCCCAGACCCGTCGGTCGAGGTCATCGGCGTGATCGATGGGGTGCTGGCCATCGCACTGGCGGTGCTGGTGACCGGGCTGATGTCGGCGGTGGTCCCGGCGTTGGCCGGGGACCCGATGCGCGTGCTGGGCTGGCTGGCGCTGGCCTGTGTGCTGAACTTCGGATTGCAGTTTGCCGCGCGGGCGGCGGGCCTGCCGCCGGGCGCCTGCATCGTGGCGGGAAACCGGAACGTCGCGCTGTTCCTCGTGGCGTTGCCCGCCGCGACCACCGATCCGATCCTGATCTTCATCGGCTGTTATCAGGTGCCGATGTTCCTGACGCCGATCCTGATGGGCCGGGTCTATCGCGACGGCTAAAGCAGGAAATCGCTTTCGCCCAAGCCGGTCATCCCGGTCAGGACAACACGCATGTCGACCGATCCGTCGCCGTCCGCGTCGGCCCACAGCAGCGTGTCGCCGCCAAGGGTTTCACTGGTCCGCAGCGACGGCTGTCCGGGCGTGTAGCTGCCCAGCAATGATAACACGAGTTGGCCCTGCACCAGCCCGCCGAAGTCGAGCAGATCTTCGCCCGGGTTGAAATCGGTGATGACATCTTCAGTGCCGGGAAGGCTGTCGGTCACGCGGGTGAAGACGAAGACATCGGGCCCCGCGCCGCCAGTCATGTCGTCCTGCCCGCCGCCGCCCTTCAGCGTGTCATCGCCGTCGTCACCGAATAGATTGTCCCGACCGATGCCGCCGAACAGCAAATCGTCGCCCTCGCCGCCGGTCAGATTGTCATTCCCGGCGCGCCCCGCAACACGGTCGTCGCCTGCTTCGGCATCGACGATGTCGTTGCCGCGCCCGCTGTCGATGGTGTCGTTCCCGGCGCCGCCCGCGATCGTGTCCCGGGAACCCTGACCGTCAAGCCGGTTGTTGCCGGCGTTGCCCGCGATGACGTTCTGCCAGTCGGTGCCCGCGCCCGACAGGTCCGAACCGCCGGTCAGCACCAGATCCTCGACATGGTCGGCGAGGGCATGATCGACGCTGCTGTGCACCGTGTCGTGCCCGCCGCCCGACTGTTCGGAAATGGTGATCCCGGCGCCGCCGACGATGTAAAGGTCGCCGCCGTCGCCACCGCTGACCGTCCCGGCCACGGTTCCGCCGCGCAGGTCAAGGGTATCGGCCCCGTCGCCCGCATCGACCGATCCGGCGACGGTGCCGCCGGTCAGACGAACCACGTCGGCGCCCGTGCCGGTGCGGATGTCGCCATCGACAAGCCCGCCGGTGACCAGAACCTCGTCCGCGCCGCCGCCGGTGTCGATCGCGCCGCCCATCACGCCGCCGGTGCGGACAGTGTCATCGGCGTCACCGCCCAGAAAAGCGCCCGACTGTCCGGACAGAAACCCGCTGTTCGTCAGGGTGTTGCGGGCGCCGGGGGCGCTGTCCGAGAAATCGACGGCATAGTCGGCGCTGATCACGGTGCCCGAATTCTGGACCAAGCTTCCGTCGCCGCCCAGCCGCACGCCGGGAAGGTCGGCGTTGATGGTGCCGGTGTTGACCAGCGTCGAATTCGCGAAATCCTGCAGCAGGGCGCCTGGTCCGACCGCCGTTATCGCGCCGTTGTTGACGAACATGCCCGACCCGGTGACCCACAGTCCGAAACTGCCCGACTGGAGGATGCCATCGTTCGTCAGCTGGTTTCCGACCCCGGAAAAGGCGACCCCCGCCGCGGCGCCGGACAGGACGGTTCCGTTGATGCCGATGGTGACCGAGTTGTCGTCGGATGCCAGCAGGATCGCTTCGGCCAATTGCGCGGCGACGGTGCCGCTGACGGTGACATCGACGCTGCCCGCCGTGGCGTAGATCCCGCGCGCGCCGGCACCGCTGGCGGCGGCGACGCGATCCGCCTGGACCAGCACGACGTCACCGGCGGACGTCACGTCGATGGCGTGATCGCCCGCGGCGGTCGTCGAGATGCTGGTATTGATGATCTGGATGGACATTCTGCCCTTCCCGGCCGTTTCTCGGTCGGGGGAAGGAATGGCACACCGGCGTGAATCAGACGTAAACGGCAGTCAGTTCCGGGCTGGCGTCCGGGATCACAGCCCCCGGCTTTGCCGTATCTTGGCCGCAAGCCGCGCGGGGTCGATCACCCGGCGTTCGTATTCGGCGTCCCCGGCGTCGGTGCCCATGAACACATCCGGGTTACGGTAGTCCATCGGCCCCGGTTCGACCGTGGCGTCCGCGAAATGGAACTCGTAGCCGGTCAGGCCTTCGTCGTTCGGGTCGATCTCGGACGGCGAAAGCTGCCCGCAGACAAGGATCTCGATCCGTCCGGCGGCATGTCGGATCAGGCCGCGCAACAGGTCCAGCCCGTTGCGCGCATCGGCGGTCTGGCCGCTGGTCAGAACACGGGTGACACCGCACCGGATCAGGGCGTCCAGCGCCTTGTACGGATCGGGCGTCATGTCGAAGGCACGGTGGCAGGTGACTTCCATCGGACCGGCGGCACGGACCAGTTCGGCCATGCGCGGCGCGTCAATGGTGCCGTCAGCGTTCAGGCAGCCGCAGACCATCCCCGGCAGCCCGGCGTCGCGGATCGCGGCGACGTCGCCCAGCATCACGGCGTACTCGGCGTCGGTATAAAGGAAGTCACCCTTGCGCGGACGCACGATGGCCATGACCTTCGCGTCCTTCACCCGCGCCGCCGCCTCGCGCAGAAGGCCGGGCGACGCGGTCAGCCCGCCCTCGGACAGCGCGGTGCACAGTTCGACGCGGTCGGCACCGGCCTCGGCGGCAAGAACCGCCTCGTCGATGCCTTCCACGCAGATTTCGATCTTCGGCACGAAGCCCATGTCAGTGGCCACCACAGGGGCAGGGCTGCATCACGTAGTTGCCTTCCTCGAACGGGCGACGCGCGATCTCGGACTCGCGACCGGCCATGTAGACGGCCACGGGGTAGAACAGCTTGTCGCCGTCGCGCCGGATGCCGCGGACGTCCTCGAAGGTGATCTTCGCCTCGTTCACCTGAAGCACGGTGATGTCGGCCACCGCGCCGACGCCAAGATGCCCCAGCTCTGGCCGGTTGATCGCCAGCGCCGGACGGTTCGACGACCGCGCCAGCGTTTCGGCAACGGTCAGGCCGCAGTTCAGTAGCTTGGACATGGTGTGCAGCAGGTCAAAGGCCGGACCCTCGATGGCGACGATGTGCACGTCGGACGAAATCAGGTCGGGCTTGAAGTCGTGCCGCAGCGCGACCTCGGCGCTTTCATAGCCGAAAGCGCCCATGCCGTGCGCGATGTCGAACAGCACGCCGCGTTCGCGGGCCGCGAGGATCTCGGGCAGGATTTCCCCGTTCTCGGTGATCGCGCTGTTCGGCTCGGGCCGATAGCAGTGGGTCAGGATATCGCCGGGCCGCAGCATCGACACGACGTCGGCGTAGGACGGGGGCGGGCCGCCGATGTGGGTCATTAGCGGCAGATCGACGGCGTTCGCCGCCTCTAGTGCCAGTTCCAGCGCGCCAAGACCGAACTTGCCGGTGACGGGGCCGCCGATGCGGACCTTCACCCCGACGATCCGGTCGCGGTTTTCCTCGATCTTCTGCACGCAGCGGTGCACTGGCAGCATCTCGGCCAGCGTGGCCTCGCCGATCTGCACGTCTTTGTCGAAGCCGAAGATGCCCGGGAAGGACACGTTCAAGAAGGCGAGGATATTGTACGGCGACTGCTTCATCACGAAGTCGCGCAGGCCGTCGTAGTTGCCCGCGCCCGCGCTGCCCGCGTCGACCAGCGTCGTGGTCGCCGACCGGCGCGAGATGAAGTCGGGGTCGATGCCCAGCGACGTCGCCTTGTGATAAACGTGGGTGTGGATGTCGATGAGCCCCGGGCTGACATAGCAGCCCGAGACGTCGCGGACGGGCGCGCCCTGCGGGTCAAGATCCTTGCCCACAGCGGCGACCTTGCCCGCCTTGATCGCGATGTCGGTGACACCGTCGATCCCGTTCCGTTCGTCGACCAGATGGCCGCCCTTCAGCACCAGATCATACGTCTTGGCTTGCGCCGTCATGGTCGTGTCCTTGTACTTATCCGTGGTCCCGGTGCGGGTCCGCGCCCGAATCAGAGCGGCTTGTAGGCGACGGCTTCGACCTCGACGAGGATATTTGCCATCAGTCGGCTTTCGCAGGTGGTGCGGGCCGGGAAGCCGTTCTTGAAGAACGAACCGTAGGTGGTGTTGAACTTGCCGAAGTCGCGGGCGTCATCCAGCCAGACCGTGGTCTTGCACACGTCGTCCATCGTGCAACCGGCCAGCGCCAGCGCGGCCTCGATGTTCTTCATCACCTGGGTGGTCTGGCCGATGATCTCGTGTCCGACGATGGCACCATCGGCGCCGGCGGGCACCTGACCCGAGATGAAGACGTAATCGCCCGCACGGACCGCGGGGCTAAGCGGTGGGGTCCCGGTTGCGCCGGGGTTGGTGAAATGTTCGATGACCTTGGTCATGCTGTCCTCTTTTCTTCTTTCTCAGAGGGTTGGTTTCGGCTCAGCCCTTGACCGCGCCGCCGGAAAGGCCGGCGATCAGGTGGCGCTGGAGCCAGATGAAGATGATCGAGACGGGGATGGTCGCCACGAAGGTCGCGGCCATGACATGGTGCCATTCGATCTGATAGCGACCGCCCGTCAATGCCGCGATCTTCAGCGGCAGGGTGTATGTTTCAGACGACCGGATCAGGGCCAGCGCCAGCGCGTATTCGTTCCACGCGCCGATGAAGGTGAACAGCGCAACCACCGCCATCGCGGGTGCGGCCAGCGGCAGGAACACCTTGCGCAGGGTATAGGCCTTGCTGGCGCCTTCCAGCCACGAGGCATGTTCCAGCTCGATCGGGATCGAGGCGAAGTAGCTTTGCAGCATCCAGATCGCCACCGCGATGTGGAAGCAGCAGTACAGCACCGACAGCGCCACAAGCGAGTCCAGCAGCCCCAGCCCGACGATCAGGGTGAAAAGCCCGATCACCAGAACCACGGGCGAGAACATCTGGGTGATCAGCAGGAAGATCCGGAACGCCTGCATCCCCTTGAACGGCCGCCGGGCCATCGCATAGGCGGCGGGCACGGCGACAAGGATCGTCATCACCGTGGTGATGAAGCCCACGATCAGCGAGTTCACCAGCGCACCGCCGAAGCCGACGGTTTCCCACATGTCGACGAAGTTGCGCCACGTGAAGGTTTCCGGGATCCACTGCGTGCCCTGCGCGTAGATGTCCTGTTCCGGCGTCAGCGCGGTCGAGATCATCACCGCGAACGGAAACAGGTTGCAGATCAGCAGCGGCGCCAGTGCCAGCCACATCAGGAACGAGCGGCGCACCATAGGGTCTACGGTCTTAGCTGCCATAGGTCTGCTCCCGCGAGATGAGGCGAAGGTAGATGATCGAACAGATCAGCAGGAAGATGACCATCAGCAGGGACACGACCGATGCCTCGCCCAGCTTCCCGTACTTGAAGGCGATCTTGTACAGGTACGTCACAAGGATGTCGGTCGAGTTCGCCGGCCCGCCTTCGGTCAGAATCCAGATGATCGGGAAGCTGTTGAACACGTTGATCATGTTCAGCACGACCGCGATGTTCACGAAGGGTCGCATCAGCGGCATGGTGATGGTGCGGAACTGGTGCCACGGCGTGGCGCCCTCCATCGTGGCGGCCTCGTAGATATCCTGCGGCATCGCGGACAAGCCGCCCAGCAGGATCGTCGTGGTGAACGGGATCGACACGAGGATGCCGATGAAGATCTCGACCGTGAAGGCGATGGTCCCGTTGCCCAGCCAGACGACCGGCGCGTCGATCAGGCCCAACTGCATCAGCGAGTGGTTCAGAAGGCCGCTTTCGGCGTTTAGCGCCCAGCGCCAGACCACCGCCAAAAGCGACAGCGACACCGACCACGGCAGCATGATGATTACCCGCGCGATGGCGCGGCCATAGAACTGGCGGTGCAGGATCAGCGCGGTGACCACCGAGATCAGCAGCGTGCCGCCCACGACAGAGCCGGTCCAGATGATCGAGCGCCAGATCGCCGCGTGGAACAGCGGGTCCGAGAAGACCTCGGAGAAGTTTTCGAAGTTGTTCAGGTCCGTGATCATCCCGAAGCGATTCACTTCGCGCAGGGACGTATTGATCAGGGCGTAGAAGGGATAAAGGATGATGAAGCACGCGAGGATCAGCCCCGGCCCGATCATCAGATACGGTGCCATGATGAAGGCGGCGCGAGACTGCGCCCGTCCGGGGGTCATGGTCTGGGTTTCGGCAACCATCGTTAGTCGCGTCCTGTCCGGTCTGGAGAACCAAAAAGCGCGGGACCCTGCCGAAACAGGGCCCCGCAGTCAGGGGATCAGTCGAGGATGCCGTTCACGGCAGCTTCGATCTCGGCGAGGGCGTCGGCCGGTTCGGCCTGGCCCAGGTACACCGCCTGGAGATTGGTCAGGGTCGCGTCCGCGATCTCTTCCCAGCCGCCCACGAGCGGGGCGAAGTGGGCGTCGGCCAGCAGCGAGGTGAAGACCTTCAGGTCCTCGTTGTCGGCGAACTGGGGCTGTTCCGCTTCGAAGCGGTTCACCGGCAGGAAGCCTTCAGCCTCGTCGAACTTCACGCGCTGCTCGTTCGAGAACAGGAAGTCGAGGAACGCCCAAGCTTCTTCCTTCACTTCCGAGTTCTCGAACATGACGATCGAGTCGGTCACGCCGTAGGTCGCGAAGTTGGTGCCTTCCGGAACCTTGGCGAGGCCATAGTTCAGGTCGGGCGACTGTTCCTGAATCTGCTTCGACACGAAGGGCCCGGTGATGATCATGCCCAGCTTGCCCTGCTTGAACAGGGTCTCGATGTCGGCACGGGCATAATCGACGACGCCCGGCTGGGTGTAGCCGTTGTCGATCATTTCCTTGTACATCGTCAGCGCAGTCAGGCCGGCCTCGGTGTTGACGTTGGACTTGCCGTCCTCGGTCAGGATGGTGCCGCCGTAGGACCACATCGGATAGTAGAAATAGACGTCGGTCTCGGTGCTTTTGCCCTGCAGGCCATAGGCATAGACGTCGTCGGCCGAGCTTTCGGTGATGGCGGCGGACACCTCCATCAGCTCTTCCCAGGTCGCGGGCGGCTCGTCATAGCCGGCGGCCGACAGGATGTCCTTGTTGTAGAACATCGCGCGGGCCGAGGCGGCAATCGGCAGGCCGTAGTTGGTGCCGTCGATGACCGACGGGGTCAGGAACACTTCGAAGAAGCGCGACGAGAATTCCTCGGTGATGTAATCGTCCAGCGGCTCGATCACGCCCAGTTCGGCATAGTCGAGAATCCAGCGGGTGCCGATCACGGCGAGGTCCGAGTTCACGCCGCCCGAGATGTCGGTGACCAGCTTTTGCTGCAGCGCGGTCCACGGCACCATTTCCAGTTCGACGGTGGTGTCGGGGTTCTCGGCCATGAAGGCTTCGGCGGCCTGCTCGAAGTAGGGCAGGGTGTTCGAGCTGTACTCGGGGATGGTGACCCGAACGGTGCCGGCGTCGGCGGCAGCCGCCATCAGGCCCAGCGCCGCGGCGCCCGCCATCAGGCTGGTCCGCGCGCTTCCGGAGCGGATCTGGAAATCGGTTTTCATGAGTTTCTCCCGGTTCGATTTGGTTTGTGGTATTCTTGTTATGAAGGAACGGTAGGAACGCTTTCGCAAATCCGTCAAGAAAATTTCTGGATTTGCGCAAATCGATTTTCATGGCTAGCCTCGTTGTCAAAGCGGCCACCGAGACCGCGATGACAACAGGACGGAAAGCTATGGCCGAACCAGCGCCCTACCGCGCGATGTACGCCTACACATGGGATCTCGTGGACACGGGACCGGACGCCTTCGCCGATGAAATGGCCGGGATCGGCGTGAATACCGTCGCCGTGGCCGCGTCGTACCACGCCGGCAAATTCATCCGCCCCAAGGGCACGTCCGGTAAGGTCTATTTTCCCGAAGACGGCGTGGCGCACTGCCGCGTGAATCCTGGGAAATATGGTAAGATCAAACCTGAAATCGGCGAATTGGCGCAGTCTGACGACGTCATGGGGCGCATGTGCGATCATGGCGGGCTGACGGTTCAGGCGTGGACCGTGTTGCTTCACAACAGCCGGATCGGAGCGCTGCATCCCGAGGCGGTGACCCGCAACGTCTATGGCGATCCGCTGCACTACAGCCTGTGCCCATCGGCCCCCGAAGTGCGGGAATACGCGGTCACGCTGTGCGCCGATATTGCCGACTCGTACGACATCGCGGGGCTGTCGCTGGAGACGCCGGGATGGCTTCCGTACCGCCACGGGTACCACCACGAATTCGCATTGATCGGCGATTCTCCCCGATGCGAATTTTACCTCGGGCTGTGTTTTTGCGCAAACTGCAAAAAAGTTGCACAAGCCGCAGGCATCGATGTCGAGGCGCTTGAGGCGCGGGTGAAGACGCGGATCGAATCGGCCCTGTCCGCCGCTGAAGAGACCGACCCGGCAACGGACCGCCTATGGCTGGAAAACGATCTGCTGCTGGACCCCGAGCTCGCGGCCTACATCCGGATGCGCAACGAGATCGTCACCTCGCTGGTCGCCGAGATCCGCGGCGGCGTGCGCAAGGACGCCACCGTGCACATCATTCCGTCGGTCAATCAGCCGCTGGCCCTGTCGTGGATGGAAGGCAGTGACCTTGCCGGGATCGACAAGGCCTGCGACGGGCTGGAGGTCTGCTTCTACAGCAAGGCCGCGCTGGTCGATCACGCGATGGTATCGCAGCACATCGGGCATTCCGACATGCGCGTCGTGCTGCGCCCCACCTCGGCCGAGCACCGTGACGAGGGTACATTTGCAGCGACGGTCGCCGGCTTTGCCGATGCGGGCGTCGATGGCTTCGCTTTCTATAACTATGGCCACATGCGGCAGTCCGGGCTTGACCGGATCGGCCGTGCCCTGGCCGCGATATGATGGGACAGCTCAGGTGAAACGACTGGACGGAAAAGTTGCGCTGGTGACCGGCGCGGTGGGTGGCATCGGAACGGCCGTGGTGAAGGATTTCCTTGCCGAAGGCGCGAAGGTCATCGTGATGGACATCAAGGAAGACGCGGTGCAGGCCGCCGTCGACGCCTATAAGGCCGACGGTCATCCGGTCGCCGCCGCAGCCGCCGACATCCGCGACGCGGACGCCGTCAAGGCGGCCGTCGACAAGGCGGTGGCAGAACTGGGCCCGGTCAGCATCGTGGTGGCGAACGCCAACACCGGCGGTGCGTCGACAACGCTGGACAAATCCACGCCCGAAGCCTTCCGCACCGAGATCGCGGACAACATGGCGGGCCAGTTCAACACGGTTCACGCCTGCATCGACATGCTGAAGAAAACCGGCGGTTCGATCGTCGTGGTGGGGTCGGTCAACGGGCTCGCCACCTTCGGGCAGCCCGGCTACAGCGCGGCCAAGTCGGCGCTGCTGTCCTACACCCGGACGATGGCGACCGAGTACGGCGAGTACAACGTCCGCGCCAACATCGTCTGCCCGGGCACCGTCCGCACCCCCGCTTGGGACGCGCGGCTGGCGAAGAAGCCGGACGTGATGGATGGCCTGAAACGCTGGTATCCGCTGGGCCGCGTCGCGTCGCCCGAGGACATCGCGAAGCCCATCGCCTTTCTGGCGTCGGACGATGCGGCGTTCATCTCGGGTGCCATGCTTCCGATCGACGGCGGCCTGATGGCCGGCAACCACCAGATGGCGCGCGAACTGACGCTGGAGGACGTGTGACATGGCCGATCTTCGCATGGTGCGGGTCAGCAAAAGCTATGGCCAGCAAGAGGTCCTGCAGGCGCTGGATCTTGTCATCCCCGAGGGCGAGTTCGTGGTGCTGGTCGGCCCGTCCGGCTGTGGCAAGTCCACACTGCTGCGGATGATCGCCGGGCTGGAAGAGATCACCGACGGCGAGGTCTTCATCTCTGGCAAGAAGTGCAACGACACCCCGCCGCAGAAACGGAACATCGCGATGGTGTTCCAGTCCTATGCCCTGTTCCCACATCTAAATGTCCGCGAAAACATCGCCTATGGGCCGAAGTTGCGCGGCGAAGATGCCGCTGCCATCGACCGGAAAATTGGCTGGGCGGCCGAGATCCTGAACCTCTCCCCGTATCTCGACCGCTTCCCGAAACAGCTTTCCGGCGGGCAGCGGCAACGGGTGGCGATGGGCCGCGCCATCGTGCGCGAGCCCTCGCTGTTTCTGTATGACGAGCCGCTGTCCAACCTCGACGCGCAGTTGCGCGTGCAGATGCGGACCGAGATCAAGGCGCTGCACAACAAGGTCGGCACGACCTCGATCTACGTGACCCACGACCAGATCGAGGCGATGACGCTGGCCGACCGCATTGTGGTCATGAACGCGGGCCGGATCGAGCAGATCGGCACGCCGCTGGACCTGTTCGACAAGCCCGAAACGGTGTTCGTCGCCAAGTTCATCGGCTCGCCTTCGATGAACATGATGCCCGCCACCTGCACCGACGGCATGCTTGTGCTGGACAGCGGCGCCGGGTCGGTTCCGGTACCCGCAAGCTACAAGGTCGCCGATGGCGGCAAGGTGCTGGTCGGCATCCGGCCGGAACACCTCGACATCGTTCCTTCGGGTGGTTTCGCCTTTGACGCGAATATCGTAGAGCAGACCGGCACTGACACCTACGTCTACGGCAGCATCGGCGGCCTCGACTCGACCGTGATGTTCCGTGAACGGACTGCAATCGAGGACGGGTCCAGCCTGAACGTGATGCCGCGCACCGGCCACCTGCACCTGTTCGACGTCGCCACCGGCGGCCGTCTACCGGAGATCAACGCGTGAGCCTGAACGAACTCGAAACCCCCGTGCCTGTCGTCGACCTTGCCAAGGTCGATGCCAACCTGAAGCGGATGCAGGACTACTGCGACACGCACGGGATCAAGCTTTGGCCCCATATCAAGACGCACAAGATCGTCGAGATGGCCAAGCGCCAGCTGGCGTTGGGGGCGGAAGGGCTGGTGTGCCAGAAGCTGACCGAGGCAGAGGTCATGCTGGACGCGGGCTGCGAGAACATCCTGATTTCCTATCCGATGATCGGCATGGAGAAGGCGCGCCGCCTTGCCGCGATCGCGGGCAAGGCGAAGTTCACCGTTGCCGCCGACAGCATCTGCGCCGTCGATACGCTGCGCGAGGCCGCCGAGATGTCCGGGGCAGAG
Source organism: Maritimibacter sp. (assembly GCA_002701395.1). Taxonomy (GTDB): domain Bacteria; phylum Pseudomonadota; class Alphaproteobacteria; order Rhodobacterales; family Rhodobacteraceae; genus Psychromarinibacter; species Psychromarinibacter halotolerans. Next base: position 101,163 of record NZVC01000032.1, read on the forward strand.
ATCGGCGTTCTGGTCGAGTTCGACAGCGGCATGGGGCGCACCGGCGTCGTGACGCCGAAAGAGGCCTATGAACTGGCCGAGATGATCAGCGATACCGACGGGCTGCGGTTCGCGGGTCTGATGACCTATCCGTCGAATGAAAACTCGGTCGCCTTTCTGAAGGAAGTGAAACCGCTGCTGGACGCCGCCGGGTTCGGCCTGCCGGTGTTTTCCGGTGGTGGCACCCCGAAAGCGTTCCACCAGCACGAGCTTGGCATCGTCGATCAGCTGCGGGTGGGGACCTACATCTATCACGACCGCAACACGGTGGCGGCAGGGGCGGCCAGCCTGGAAGACTGCGCGCTACACGTTCTGGCGACGGTCATCAGCGCGCCGAAGCCCGGACATTTCGTTCTGGATTGCGGCACCAAGACGCTGACCAGCGATCCGGTGGCGGCGCCGAACAAGGGCCACGGGCTGCTGGTCGACTACCCCGAAGCGGTGATCGAGCGGCTGACGGAAGAGCATGGCATGGTCACGCTCGACCCGGATCTGCCCGCGCCGCGCATCGGTGAAAAGGTCCTGATTCTGCCGAACCACGTCTGCCCCGTCAGCAACCTGCACGATCAGGTCGCCGTGCGGCAGCGCGACGGCAGCTTTGAATTCTGGGACGTCTCGGCCCGAGGCTGCACGCGATGACGGTTGGGCATGGTCCCCTTTCGCCCGTGACGGACGGAGGGCGTCCATGCCCGTGATGCACGATCTGCGGGTGCTTGGCGGAGACGTCAATTTCGACATCTACACGGCCGGGAACATCGCCACGCAGCTTTCGTACTGGATGCTGCGCACCATCAGCGGCTGGCATGCGTGGGCGCTGACCGGGCAAAGCAGCTGGGTCGGGGTCGTCGTGGCCGCCGACATGCTGCCCGCCTTGCTGACCGGGCCGTGGGCCGGGGTGCTGGCCGACCGGATCGAGGTGCGGCGCGTGCTGTTGGCCTGCTACGGCGCGGCCACGGTCCTGTTCTGCGCCATGGCGTTCCTTGCGGGGCAGGATGCGCTGGGGATCTGGGTCCTGACCGCCATGATGGCGGCCAACGGCGTCGTCACCGGCTTTGTCCAGCCCGCCGCCCACGCCGCGATCACCGGGGTCTGCGCGCGGCCGCAGCTTGGCACCGCGATCTCGCTGCACTCGATCCTGTTCAACGTTGCCCGCTTCATCGGCCCGGCCATCGCCGGTGTCCTGCTGGCGATGTCGGGTGTGTCGCTGGCCTTTTGGGTGACCGCGGCGCTGATGGGCCTGTCGTGGCTTGGCTTCGCGCTTGTCCGGTTCGCGCCGCTGGACCGCATGACCGGCTCTGGCTCTGTCCTTGCGGGGATGTGGTCCGCCTTTCGCCATGTCGTGACCGCGCCGGGGTCGGGACCGATCTTTGCGCTGTTCGTCGCCGCCGCCTTCCTGCTGCGCCCGATCGGGGAACTGTTGCCCGAACTGGCGGATGTCACGCTGTCCGGGGATGCCGAGATGCTGGCGCGGCTGAGCTCGGCGATGGGGCTTGGCGCGATCCTTGCCGGGCTTGCGAACATGATGGGCGGCGTCAACGGTCTGGTGCGGCTGTCCTACGTCGGCGCCGGGCTTGCCGTGGTTGGGGGCATCGGGCTGGCCCTGTCGCAATCCGCGACGGCGGCGATCGCGTTTTCTGTCCTGTTCGGGGGCGCCATCGCGGCGGGCGGCGGTTCGGCGCAGACTATGATGCAGGTGTCTGCCCCCGCCAACATGCGTGGCCGGATCATGAGCCTGTTCGGCATGACCTTTCGCGCCGGTCCTGCGCTGGGCGCGATGGCGATGGGCGTGCTGGCCGACCGGGTGGGGCTGGGCTGGGTGTTCGCCGGTGGCAGCCTTGGGATGCTTGTGATCCTTGGTGTCCTGCTTCGGCAGTACGGAACGGCCCGTGATTCAATGAGTATGGTATGAGTTTGGTGGCGTGGCGGGTTGCAAATTTTCCGGCTCCCGCACACATCGGCCGCCGATCCTAGGGAGGACGCACACCGATGAGCGATATCCGCGAGAAGGACGCCGCTGCGCCGCGCAAGATCAATCAGGCGGACATCGCCCGGCGCGCCGAGGTGAGCATCAGCACGGTATCCCGCGCCCTGTCCGGCGCGCCGGGGACCCGCCCCGAAGTACGCGCCCGCATCCTGAAGATCGCCAGCAGCATGGGCTATTCCCTGCCCGAGGCGCTGGCGTCCGAGCGGGTGGCGGTTTTCCTGCCCATGCACCCGGTGACGGGCGGTCTGCATCAGGTGTTTCAAGAGAACTTCGACGGGGTGAAGAACGCGGCGACCGAGCTTGACGTCGACATCTTCCCCTACCTGATGCCCGAGGCGGACATCACGCTGGACCGCGTCCGCGGCATCATGGACGACCACCAGACCCGCAACGCGATCCTGTTCTACGCGGACGTGCCCGACGACCTGTCCGAGTATTTCCTGAACGAGGGAACGATGGTGCTCGTCAACAACATCGACCCAATGATGCGGTTCGACTCGATCCTGCCCGACAACTATTCGGGGTCCGCGGTGATGACAAAGCACGTCATCGCCGCCGGGCATCGCAAGATCGCCTTCCTTGTCGGCAACCTGCGTCACAACCCGAAGCAGCGGCTTGCCGCGTTCCGCGATGTGATGGCCGAGCATCCCGAGGTGGACGCAGAGGTGATCAACATCACCTACGACCGCGAGGAAACGGCTTACGAGTACTTTCGCCGGTTCTTCACGACGCACGGCAAGCCTGAATGGACAGCGGCGGTCTGCGCCAACGACCTGATGGCGCTAGGCGTTTTGCAGGCCGCGTGGGAGGCCGGGCTGAAGGTGCCGGACGATTTTTCCGTCACCGGGTTCGACAACATCGGCTGGAGCCAGATGGCGACGCCGCGGCTGACCACCCTTGATGTCGATCGGCGAGAAATGGGGCGCGAGGCGGTGCGCTTGTTGCGGCGGCGCATCGCCACGCCGGACGCGCCGGTTCAGACCGTTCTTCAAGGGTGCACCTTCCTTGCCGGCGCGTCTGTCACGCCTCCGGACGACTGAACCGACGCGCCGGGCGGCGTGTCAGACCACAGGCGACGCCCCCGAAAACGGCGGCCGTGGCGATAGTCTGGCGAACGCGGATTCGTACTCGGGGTCGTGCCCTCGAAAAAACACGCCGTCCGCAAGCACGTCACCCACCGTCTCGCCATCGACGCGCCGGACCTTGCCGGCCCAGGCGTACAGCAGCGTGAACTCGCAAAGCTGGTTCAACAGGCGCGGCACACCCTTCGTCGCGTTGTAGATCGCGTCGCAGGCGCTATCCGTGAACTCGTCTCCGGTTCCGCCCGCAACCCGGACGCGGTGCCGGATGTAATCGGCGGCATAGCCTTTGTCGAGCTTCTTCAGGTGATAGCTGGCAGCCACGCGTTGAAGCAGTTGATGCATTCCGGGGCGGTTGATCATGTCGCGAAGCTCTGGCTGTCCGACCAGCACCAGCTGCACAAGAACGTCCTTGCGAGAGTTCAGGTTGGTCAGCATCCGCAGTTCTTCCAAACCGTCCTCGGACAGGTTCTGCGCCTCGTCGAAGATCAGGACGATCCTGCGACCGGCCGCGTATTCCCGCAAGATGACGTCCTGCAGTCTTTCGAACGTCTGAACATGGCTGGCGCCGGACCCGCAGGGCTCTCCCAATGCGTAAAGGATCCATTGCAGCAACTCGCCCCGGTCGCCCTGCGCGTTGGACACCAGGCCGACGGTCACGTCTGGCCCGAGTCGCGGAAGCATTGCCTGAACAAGGGTTGTCTTCCCGGCGCCGATTTCGCCGGTCAGAAGCGTGATCGGCGCAAGCGACATCAGGCCGAATTCAAAGATCGCGAAGGCTTCTCGGTGCTGGGGCGACCAGTACAGGAACTCTGGATCGGGGACGAGCGTGAACGGGTTGTCCTCGAACCTGAAGAAATCTGTATAAAGCTTAATACGCGCCATGCCATTGCCCGCTGGATCAATGGCGGGACGCTTATCATTTTGTTTCCAAAGTGCGAACGGACCCACGGTAAATCGGCGGATTACGGCTTGAATCGGCGAAAAACTGCCGAATCTGGCGTCGTGTGTTGCGATTCTGCATCCTGATGAAACTGCGCGCTAGCGGCCGATGGTTAATATAAGGTTGCGGAAAACTTAGTAAAAGTTTCGCTAAAACTGCATACAGCGTGGATCGATTGTGGTATCTCCAAGGCGAAATCATGGCCGATCCGATGGTTAATCAGTCATTAACTAATCGCTATGGTTGAGTGACGAGTGTTCTGCTGCTTTTAAGATTGATGGGTGCGAGTTTGACTGTTCAAAATCACAACACGTTTCATGATGTAGTCTCGCGTGAGTTCGGGAATACTTCGCGCTCGGGATCCGGTGCTGTCCGCCGGCTGTCCGCGCGACTGTATCGTCTGGTCGGCAAGCGCGTGCTTGATCTAACGCTTGTGCTTCTTTTCGCGCCCTTCGCCTTCGGGCTGATTGCGTCACTTGCCGCGCTGGCGGCAAGTGACGGGCGCAACCCGTTCTACGTGCAGCCCCGCGTCGGCCGGAATGGCCGCGTGTTCCACATGCTCAAGATCCGCACCATGGTCCCTGACGCCGAGGCGAAACTGGACGCCTACCTTGCCGAGAACCCCGAGGCCCGGGCGGAGTGGGAGACAAAGCAGAAGCTGGACCACGATCCCCGCATCACCCGGTTCGGGCACGCGATGCGTCGCCTGTCATTGGACGAGCTGCCGCAACTGTGGAACGTCCTGCGCGGCGACATGTCCATCGTCGGCCCGCGTCCGATGATGACCTGCCAGAAAAGCCTGTACCCCGGACGGGCCTACACCCGCCTGCGCCCCGGCATCACCGGCAACTGGCAGGTGTCGGACCGCAACGCCACCAGTTTCGCGGCCCGTGCAGACTATGACACGCAATACTTCGTATCGCTGTCGCTGCGCCAGGATCTGCTGATCCTGCTGAAGACCGCCGGAGTCGTCCTTAGGGCGACCGGGCGGTGAACCTTAGCCACGCGCCCGGCCAGTCATGCGACACCTGACAGGTGTTGCCTGATACGTCCGGGCGGGATGTCTTGGAAGGTTAGTGGTGCCGCTGAAGGGACTCGAACCCCCGACCCCATCATTACGAATGACGTGCTCTACCAGCTGAGCTACAGCGGCCACTGGCGGGCCGTTTAGCACCGCCCGCCGCGCAAGTGTAGCCCCAAAATCAAGGTTTTTTGTCGGCGTCGTCCTCGAGGATTTCCGCGTCCGAGACTTCGGCCGTCGTGGTGGCTTCCGCGTCCGGTGACGGGGCGGGTGCCGGGCTGTCCGGCGCGTCCGCAACGGGCGGGGCGACCGGATCGGCGACCTCTGCGTCCGCGACTGTTGCCGGGACGTTGGCGGGCTGGCTGGGCTTGCCGACGATCAGCGGCAGCATCCCGGTCGAACCGGGCATCGCAACCTCGCCCTCGGCCGGGACGCGCCACGACAGGGTGTCGAAGGCCGAGCAGTTCGAGCAGACCGGCGCCCAGTGGGCGTGGATCGACTGGCAGTTGTCGCAAACCCACTGCGGCCCTCGCGATGCCGTCAGAGCCCGCGCCAGATAGGCGCGCACGACGGATTCGTCGGCCCCCTCGCCACGTTCCACGGCGGCCATGATCGCCAGCGACCGCGCGGTGGGGTCCGACTGCGCCAGATCGCCAAGGGCGCGCCGGGCGGCCGGGAAATCCTCGGCGGCAAGGTTCAGTTCCGCCAGAAGCATCCGCGTTTCGGGATGGTCGGGCTTCAGCTTGGTCAGGGTCTGGAACCGCTTGATGCGTTCCTGCGGCGTCTCGTCCGGGGCGATCTCGGCGAAAGCGGCGGCGAGGTCGGGGTGCGGCTGCACTTCCCAAGCCTTCTTGAGGACGCGCGCGGCATAGCGCGGCTTGTTCTGGTCGATATAGCCCTGCGCGGCCAGCACGGCGGCGGGGATCAGGTCGGGCGACAGGCGGTTCGCCTCGATCGCGGCCTCGCGCGATTCGACGCTTTTGTCCTCGTCCAGCACGTCCTTCGCCTCGGACAGGGCCAGCACCGCATCGCGGCGGCGGAACACGTCACGCGGCAGGCTGCCGTGCTTCAGCTTGGCGCCCAGCGTGTGACGGGCGCCGGACCAGTCGCCTTTCTCGGCCTGCAGGCGCAGCAGGATGTCCTGCACCTCTTCGTGCTTGGGCTTCAGGGCGAAGGCCTTCTCGGCCAGTTTCAGTGCGGTGTCGGTTTGGCCCTCAGCCAGCTTCTGTTTCATGATGCCGCGCACGCCGACGAAACGGGTGCGGTCGTCCGACAGCAGCAGCTTGTAGGTCTCCTCGGCCTTGCGCCGGTCGCCGGACAGCTCCGCCGCCTGCGCGGTCAGAAGGTTGGTCAGTTCCGGGCGGTGCAGGTACTTTTCCGCCTTCTGGGCCTTGGCCATCGCCACGCGACCCTCACCCGATGCCAGCGCCATCATGCCGTCTGCCAGCGCCTGAAAGCCTTTGCGTTCACGGTTGCGCGCGAAAAAGCGCGAGATGGCGGTTTCGTCGCCGTTCAGGAAGCGCAGGCAGGCGACAAGGAAGCCGACCAGCTTGATGAACAGCCACACCACGACCACCAGCAGGATCATCGCGATGACCGCCTGAAGCGGGCCGAGGTTGAATTCCGTGTTGGCGACCGAGACGCGGATACCGCCGTCGGTTTCCATCAGATAGCCGGCACCCAGCGTAGCCGCGGCGATCAGTGCGACGAACAGGACGACCTTTACAAGAGACCAAAGCATTCCGTCGTCCTCAATTCGTTGTCAGTTGTTCTGAAAGCTGCTCAGCCGCCGCCAGCACGTCGCGCCGCACGGTGGCCTGAGCGGCCCACTCGGACATCGCGTCCTGACCCTCTTGGGGCAGGGCCTGCAGTTCCGTCAGCGCCGTGTCCAGATCGGCAGCGGCAACCGCCGCCTCGGCCCGCGACAGGATCGCGTCGGGGTCGTTGCCCTCGCGGGGTTCCAGCGACCGGGCGCCGACCTGCGTGCGCAGGAAGGCTTGGAAGGCGCTGAGTTCGCCCTCTTCGGCGGCGCTGCGCGACGATACGGTCAGGGCCGCGCGGGCGGCGTCGGGGAAGCTGTCCTGCAGCGCGTCAAGCGTGGGGATGCCGTCCTCTGCATGGGCCGACAGGGGGTCGGGGACCTCTGCGCCCGACAGTTCGGCGACCTGCTGCAGCGGCTCGGCATAGGCGTTGCCGGTCTCGAGCGCGGTGCTGACGACCGAGAACGCGGCGCGAGCTTCGGCCAGCTGAGCGGCGGCGATGGCGGCGGCCTCGGCCTCGGACGCAGCCGAGCGGGTCGCGTCCAGTTCGGCCAGACGCTCGTCCAGAGCGCCCTGCATGTCTTCGAAGCGGCCATCGATCGTGGCCAGCAGGTCGGCGAGCTGCTCGTCGTAAGCGGCAGAGATCGCTGCGGGCAGTTCAGCTTCGGGGATCTGCTGCACGGCGACGTCCGACAGGCGCTGGTTGGTGTCGTCCAGCGTGCCGGACAGCGCATCAAGGTCGGTGCGCAGGCTGTCCATCTGGTCGGTGATCGCCGACAGGTCCGGTTCGGCCTCTGCCAGTGCTGCAACTTCGTCCTGCGCGGTCGATAGCGCGGATTGGGCGTCGGCCAGCTCTGTTTCAAGCTGGTCGATGCGGGCGAGTGTTTCGTCGTCGGCGCCGCCGAAGGACACAAGGCCAAGCGCCTGCGCGAACACGATGACAGCGGCGCCGATCAGCGCGGCGAGAACGCCGCCGATCAGCATTCCGCCGACCCCGGACTGCGCGGGCTGCGGCTCGGGGCGCGGTGCGGCGTCGACGGGCTTGGCGGCATCGGGCTTGATCCCGGCGGTGGGCGGCGTGTCCGCCGCGTCCTTGATCGCGGCGCTGTCGCTGGTCTTGCTGTCGGGCTTCGTTTCAGGCTTTGGCGCTGGCTTGGCCGTGTCTGACGCCGATTTCGTGGCCGTCGCCGTGTTCGACTTGGCCGAAGCCGCGGGGGCGGTCTTGGGGTTCGGCGTCGGTTTGGGCGTGGCGGACGCCGTGGTGGGCACGGTCTTGGACGTCAGAGCTTTCGCGGGCGCAGCGTCCGGCTTCGCCGGTGCATTAGACTTGTCCGGGGACTTGCCGGGCGAATCCTGTGCGATCCGCGACTCGCTTTCGGAGCCGATTGCTGGACCGGACGCCGGTGGCGTCGTCGCAGAGGCAGGCTTCGGGTCGGGTTTCGATTTCGATCCGGTTTTCGGCTCGATCTCGGTCCCCGGCTTGGAATCGGCGTTCGTATCGCCCTTCTTTGGTGTCTTAGCCACCTGGTGCAGCCCCCTTCCGTTGTGCGACCGGATTGCCGGGCGCCTATCGCAAAGTCAAACTAGTGCGCTGTCGGGTCGGTCTCAACCCGGCCATTCTGCGCAGATTGTTCTGATCGCGTCCAAGACTGCCTGTGCGTTGGGCCGTCCCGCGACGACACGCCGCGCGGGGGAAGGGCCGTTCCACGCCTTTGCCGCCGCGTCGCTGATCGCGACGATCGCCATCGGCGCAGCGGGGTCGGGCACCGCTTCGGACAGCAGGGCGGCGCTGCGGGGCGAGAACAGGGGCAGGATGACAGGCTCGGTGTCGCCAAGCAGAGCTCGGGCTTCGGGCGACAGCGGCACGGGCTGCTGGTCGTAGACGACGACCTCGCGCACTGTCAGTCCAGTTGCCGCAAGCCTGTCGGCCACATCGCCACGCCCGTGTCGGCCACGCAGGTGGACCAGCCCGCCGCCGGGTGGCGCGGACCGGATCAGGCGGACCAGCGCGTCGGCATCTCCGTCGGCGGATACGGCGTGCAGGCCAGCGGCCTTAGCCGCCGCAGCGGTCCGGTCGCCGACGCAATAGGCTGTCCGACCGACCAGCGGCGCCGTGTCGATGACGTCAAGCGCGCTGGCAGACGTCAGGACGATGTCCTCGCCGTCGCGCAGGTCCGGGGTTTCGACGCGAACGATCCGCAGAACCGGCGAGATGACGACGCGCAGATCGGCAAGCGTTTCCCCGATCAACTCGGCGAAACGTTCGGACTGCGGAAGCGGCCGGGTCAGAAGCAGCGTGGTCACGGGCGGTTCGCCGGGATTGTAGGACGCATGGGCAGGTGTTACCTGCCGTCCGGTATTCACGCAACATGGCTGACGGATGACCAAGACGCTGACGGTGCTGGGACTGGAAAGCAGCTGCGACGACACCGGCGCGGCGGTGATCCGCCATGCGGACGGCGCGGCGGCAGAGATCCTGTCGAACGTGGTGGCCGGGCAGGGCGACCTGCACGCGGCCTTCGGCGGCGTGGTCCCCGAAATCGCCGCGCGCGCCCATACCGAAAAACTGGACCTTTGCGTCGAGCAGGCGTTGGACGCGGCGGGCGTGACGTTGGATACGGTCGATGTGATCGCCGTCACCGCCGGGCCGGGCCTGATCGGCGGCGTGCTGGCCGGGGTGATGTGCGCAAAGGGGCTGTCCGCTGGCACGGGCCTGCCGCTGGTGGGGGTCAACCATCTTGCGGGCCATGCGCTGACGCCCCGGCTGACCGACGGGCTGGCATTTCCCTACCTGATGCTTCTGGTGTCGGGGGGGCACTGCCAGTTCCTTCTGGTGCGCGGGCCCGAGGATTACAGCCGTCTTGGCGGGACCATCGACGATGCCCCGGGCGAAGCCTTCGACAAGACCGCCAAGCTTCTGGGCCTTCCGCAGCCCGGCGGCCCCTCGGTCGAGGCAGAGGCCAAGAAGGGCGACCCCCGCCGTTTTGCCTTCCCGCGTCCTCTGCTGGACCGACCGGGCTGCGACATGAGCTTTTCCGGGCTCAAGACCGCGCTTCTGCGGGCGCGGGACGCGCTGGTTGCGGAAAAGGGCGGGCTGACGGAGCAGGACCGCGCCGACCTGTGTGCCGGGTTTCAGGCCGCCGTGGCCGACGTGCTGGCGGAAAAGACCCGTCGTGCGCTGGCAGTCTACCTGAACGAGGCGCCCGCCGTTCCGATGCTGGCCGTCGCGGGCGGCGTTGCGGCGAACGGCACGATCCGCACGGCGCTGCAATCCGTTGCCGAAACGGCTGGCGCCAGGTTCACCGCGCCGCCGCTGGCGCTGTGCACCGACAATGCCGCGATGATCGCATGGGCCGGGCTGGAACTGTTCCGCGCGGGCCGTGTTGACGACATGACGCTGTCCGCGCGCCCGCGATGGCCGCTGGACCAGTCCAGCGCACCGATGCTGGGCAGCGGCAAGAGGGGGGCCAAGGCATGAGCGTTGCAGTTCTGGGGGCCGGTGCGTTCGGCACCGCGTTGGCCGTGGCCTTGGCGCGGGATGGCGACCCTGTGCGCCTGTGGGCGCGCGACGCCGGACAGGTCCGTGCGATGGCCGAGACGCGCGAGAACGCCGAACGGCTGCCGGGTGTTACCCTGCCGGACTCTGTCGAGCCCGTGTCCGATCTTGCTCACGCCGCTGAAGCGGAGTGTCTTTTGCTGTCCGTCCCGATGCAGTCTCTGTCGGACTTCCTGAAGGCCACCCCCGACCTTTGGCGCGGCAAGCGGCTGGTTGCGTGCTGCAAGGGGGTCGACCTTGCGACCGGGCTTGGTCCGTCCGGCTTGATCGCGGCGGCCGCGCCCGATGCGGTGCCTGCGCTGCTGTCGGGCCCCAGCTTTGCCGTCGACATCGCGAACGGCCTTCCCACTGCCCTGACGCTGGCGTCCGCAGACGAGACGGCGGCGCGGGCGATGCAGGAACGTCTTTCGACGGCGGTCCTGCGCCTGTATCGCAGCACGGACATGGCTGGCGTCGAACTGGGCGGAGCGCTGAAGAACGTGATCGCCATCGCCTGCGGCATGGCCATCGGGGCAGGGCTTGGCGAAAGCGCGCGCGCCGCGCTGATGACGCGCGGCTATGCCGAGATCCTGCGCCTTGCGATGGCGCGCGGCGCGCAGCGCGAGACTTTGGCAGGGCTGTCAGGGCTGGGTGATCTGGTCCTGACTTGCACGTCCGAGAAGTCCCGAAACTACGCATACGGCTTGCGCCTAGGGCAGGCGGGCAAGGCGGAAACGCTGGCCACGACCGAAGGGATCGCGACCGCGCGCGCCGTATCGACGCTTGCCGCGCGCGAGGGGCTGGAGATGCCGATCACCACCGCCATCGCGGCGGTTCTGGACGGGTCGGTGACGGTCGAACAGGCCGCCGACGGTCTGCTGACACGCCCGCTGCGCCCAGAGTAACCAGAGTAAGCTGGACACGCCGCTTCAGGTCGCTTGCCCGACGGGCCTGCATTTCCTAGACATTGCCGGTATCGCAACGACTGCGGGAGACGCACAATGGCCTATTGGCTTTTCAAATCGGAACCCTCCACGTGGTCGTGGGACGATCAGGTCGCCAAGGGCGACGCGGGCGAGGAATGGGACGGCGTGCGCAACTACCAAGCCCGCAATTTCATGCGCGAGATGAAGCTGGGCGACCGCGGGTTCTTCTACCATTCGCAGAAGGAAAAAGCCGTCGTCGGTATCGTCGAGGTCTGCGCCGAATGTCACCCCGACAGTACGACCGACGATGACCGGTGGGAGTGCGTGGACATCAAGGCGGTCAAACCGGTCGCCACGCCGGTCACGCTGGCCGACATCAAGGACAACCCGCGCCTTGAGGACATGGTGCTGGTCAACAATTCCCGCCTGTCGGTGCAGCCCGTGGCCGAGGCCGAGTGGAAGGCCGTTTGCGAGATGGCGGGCATCGACCCCTAAGCTTGCAGTAGCCCGACCGCAGGCCCTGCGTCATACTCGATCCAAGCAAGCAGGGAGAAGCGAATGGGTATCATCAGTGTCATACTCGCGGCGGCGGCCGCGTGGGTGTTCGGGGCCGTCTGGTACGGCATGATCGGAACGCGCTGGATGGATGCGCAGGGTTTGACCGACCAGACGATCGACCGGTCCAACCCGCTGCCCTACATCGGCAGCTTCCTGTGCTGCCTTGTGGTGGCTGGCATGACCCGGCACGTTTTGGCGATGTCGGGGATCGACGGCGTCGGCAAGGCGGCGGTGACCGGGCTTGGCCTTGGGTTGTTCATCGCTGCGCCTTGGATCGCGACCAACGTCCTGTTCGGGCAGAAGTCGCGGTCGCTGATCTGGATGGACGGTGTCTATCCGGCGGGCGGGATGACGCTGATGGGGTTTGTCCTCGGCATCTTTCACTAGGCCGGATGAACGGAAGGCTGGCGCCGGGCTGGCGCGGCCAGTCGTTTCACAGTGTCCAGAAAATTGCGGAGGGTCCCGACCAAGGTCGAGACCCTCCGTCTTCCCACGCGCCTCACACCCCTGATGGGGCACCCCGCGTGCATCGGATAGGTCCCGATCCTTCTGATCGGTCTTGCGCGGACCATGCGCGGACCGCCTGCGCGAAGCAAGCGGAAGCTATGCTTAATTCGATGGAAATGCTCGCCATTCCGGGCGGGGCGACGGGCGGCCGGCGACGTCTGCGCCGGCCGCAAGGCCAAGGTCAAAGCCTGGGGGCAAAAGCCGGGGTCAGCCGTAGACGGATTCCTTGCCGAAGTGCTTGACCAGCAGATAGTAGAACACGGCGCGGTACTTGTTGCGTTCCGACTTGCCGTAGGTCTCGACCGCTTTCTCGATCCCGGCCATCAGTTCGGGGCTATCCGGCAGGCCGAGTTTCTTCATCAGGAAGTTCTCTTTCACGGTCTCAAGCTCGCTTTCCTGACTGGAAGCGACGGTCGAGGCGTCGTCGTCGTAGATCGAGGGACCGCATCCGATGGTGACCTTGGTCAGCAGGTCCATGTCTGGCGACATGCCGCACTTTTCCTTCAGGTCTTCGGCGTATTTCTCAATAAGTTCGTCACGTTTTCCCATAGGTCCCTCTCTCGCGGGTTCTTGGGTCGGCCAGATTGTTTCCGACCCGTTAATGCAAGTTAAGGTTAGACATGAATGTTGCGTGCGGAAAGGAAAAACCTTCCACACTTTCAGCCTTGGATATAGGCCTCCAGTTCCTCTAGCGACATCGACCCAGCGCCCTTTCCGCCGCCGACAAGTTCGGCGGACAGGACGGTCAGCCGGTCGTTGATCGGGGTCGGGATGCCGTGCAGCCGCCCGATAAGCGAGATCTCTCCGTTCAGGTAATCGGTCTCGACCGTGCCGGTCCCGCGCGTCAGACTTTGCGTCGTAGAGCCGCCGACATAGGTCTCGCCCTCCAGCTTGACCGACCGCATGTATTCGTCACGCCGGGGGTCGTTGTCGCCGATGTCGAGATAGGCAATGCCGGCGCCGTCCAGCACGGCGCGGCCTTCCTCGCGCGCGCGCTTCGAGATCGCGCTGGTGTCGACGCCGGTTCCGGCGGCCGCCTGCACGATGTTCCCGAGGTTGAGGATCAGCTTGCCGAATTTCGAGGTCATGACGTCTTCCATAGGGAAGGCGGCTACGTTGGCGGCTTCCAGCGCCTTGGCAAAGGCGCGGTCCGCGTCATCGATGCCGCCCGGATAGCGGCCAATGTCGAACATGCCGAACCGGGGTTCGACGAAGATCGCCACGCGGCCCGGCTGAATGTAGGTCGCGGGCATCATGACGGTGACGCCGTGCACGTTCGGAAACAGCCGAAGCGCCTGACGCTCGTTCTCGGTGCCGTTCTGGCAGCAGAAGATCGCCTGTTCGCGCACGCCAGCATCCCGCAGCGCGTGCAGGGCGGCGCCCGTGTCCTGACCTTTCATCGTCAGCATGATCAGGTCGTCCGGGCGGAATTCGATTTCCGAAGGGCTGCCGACGCATTCGAAGGTCGCCTGCTCGGCGCCACGGCTGCTGCGCAGGCTTAGACCGTCCTTGCGGATCGCATCCAGCATCCCGCCGCGCGCGATGCCGACAACCTCGCGTCCGGCCAGCGCCAGCGCCGCCGCGACGACCCCGCCGATCGCTCCTACCCCGTAGACGATGATGCGCATCCGATCCTCCCTGTCCGCGTTTGCCCGGACCTTCGGGGATGGACAGCGGACATGCAAGAGACGCGCCAGTGATGGCGCGCCTCGGTGATGCGACACATAGGGGTCGCGTCAGTTGTTCATGGTCGTCATGTCGTCAGAGGTATCTTCCATGTCGTTCTCGACGACTTCCTCGTCTTGCTCGACCGGCAGTTCCTCGGTCTCGGCGGACTCTTCCTCGACCGCGGGCATTTCGCCTTCGACCGGGTCAACTTCCGACGATTGGTCCACCGGGGCTTCGTCTTCAACCGCCGGGTCCACATCCGTCATCAGGCTTGCGATTGCGGTGTCGTCGGGCAAGCCTTCAACTTCGGCTTCGTCGATCTCGGGCTGCGCCTTCAGGGTTTCCTTGTCGGTCGCAAGGGTGAACGAGGTGCCGTCATCGCTCAGCCGGAATTCCTCCAGCGGCATCGACACGGTGTATTCACCCAGGCCGAGGAAGCCGCCGATGCCAAGCACGGCTGCGGCCGCGCCTTCGCTGTCCACGACATAGTCGACCTCGGCGATCCGCTCGCCTTCGGGGTCATAGGCAACCATGCCGACGACGTCGCCGACGGTCATTTCGTCGATGCTGGCGAAGACGGGGGGCTGCTCGGCGGCGGTGCCGTCCATCATGCCGTTATCGGCCATGTCGCCGCCTTCGGTCATCGCGGGCGGTTCCGTTGCCATGTCAGCGTCGGTGTTGGTGTCTTGGGCGAATGCGCCACCGGCAACCAGGGCCGCAAGGGCTGCGCTCATCGTCAGGTTCTTCAGTTTCATCTGTGCCTCCATTGGTCACTGTATGACCACACAAGGCACAAGCCGCCGGTTCCGTTCCCCGAAACGCAAAGCGCCCCGCGGAATGGCGAACCATTGCCAGCGGGGCGCTTTTTCGAGGGCCGGTTCCCGCCGATCCTGCAATCGGCGGAAAACGGCAAAGTCTCGGATCAGTAGCGGTAGTGTTCCGGCTTGAACGGGCCGTCGGCGTTCACGCCGATATAAGAGGCCTGCTCGGGCGTGAGCTTGGTCAGCTTGGCGCCGACCTTCTCAAGGTGCAGGGCCGCGACCTTCTCGTCCAGGTGCTTGGGCAGAACGTAAACTTCGTTCTTGTACTCGTCACCGCGCGTCCAAAGCTCGATCTGGGCGAGCGTCTGGTTGGTGAACGAGGCCGACATCACGAAGGACGGGTGGCCGGTGGCGTTGCCAAGGTTCAGCAGACGGCCTTCGGACAGAAGGATGATCTTGTTGCCCGAGGGCATCTCGATCATGTCCACCTGATCCTTGATGTTGGTCCACTTGTGGTTCTTCAGCTGGGCGACCTGGATCTCGTTGTCGAAGTGGCCGATGTTGCCGACGATGGCCATGTTCTTCATCGCGCGCATGTGCTCGATGCGGATCACGTCCTTGTTGCCGGTCGTGGTGATGAAGATGTCGGCGCTGTCGATCACGTCTTCCAGCGTCACGACCTCATAGCCGTCCATTGCCGCCTGAAGCGCGCAGATCGGGTCGCTTTCGGTGACCTTCACGCGGGCGCCGGCGCCGGACAGCGACGCGGCAGAGCCCTTGCCCACGTCACCATAACCGCAGACCACGGCGACCTTGCCGGCCATCATGGTGTCGGTCGCGCGGCGGATGCCGTCGACCAGCGATTCTTTACAGCCGTACTTGTTGTCGAACTTCGACTTGGTGACGCTGTCGTTGACGTTGATCGCCGGGAACGGCAGCTGGCCCTGCTTCATCAGCTCGTACAGGCGGTGCACGCCGGTGGTGGTCTCTTCCGAGACGCCCTTGATCATGTCGCGCTGCTTGGTGAACCAGCCGGGGTTGGCGGCCATGCGCTTCTTGATCTGGGCGAACAGGGCTTCTTCCTCTTCGCTGGTCGGGACGGCGATCAGGTTGTCTTCGCCGGCCTCGACGCGCGCGCCGATCAGGATGTACAGGGTGGCGTCGCCGCCATCGTCGAGGATCATGTTGGCGCCATCTTCGAAGTCGAAGATCTTGTCACAATAATCCCAGTATTCGACGAGTGTTTCGCCCTTCACGGCGAACACCGGCACACCGGCAGCGGCGATCGCGGCAGCGGCGTGGTCCTGAGTCGAGAAGATGTTGCACGAGGCCCAACGCACATCGGCGCCAAGCGCGACAAGCGTTTCGATCAGCACTGCGGTCTGGATCGTCATGTGG
The DNA here is from genome assembly GCA_002701395.1 of Maritimibacter sp. Classification (GTDB taxonomy): domain Bacteria; phylum Pseudomonadota; class Alphaproteobacteria; order Rhodobacterales; family Rhodobacteraceae; genus Psychromarinibacter; species Psychromarinibacter halotolerans. The sequence goes on from NZVC01000032.1 coordinate 117,342, forward strand.
AGCGATCCCGCAATCCGTGCGCCTTTCAAGGGCTTGCTGTCGCCGTACTCCTCGCGCAGAGCCATCAGGCCCGGCATTTCGGTTTCGGCGATGTCGAGTTCCTTGCGGCCAAACTCGGAGAGAGAAATGTCCTTGACGATGTAATCTTTTGCCATGCTGGGCGGCTCCTGGTGGTTCCGGTCGAGATGCCTCTAGCATCGTACCGGAACCCGAGCAACCAGCCCACATGAGCAGGAGTAGGGGGTATTAGAGCCGAGTGCCTGCTGGAACGGCATCGGGCAGGCCCTGATGCCAATTTTCTCCGCTTCCGACGATACAGCTTGTGCCGTCCGCGAAGGTCATCAGCGCGGTCCATGTCCCGGTCTCCGGGGCGGACCAGATTTCCAGCACCTGCTCGCGCGACATCATGCCACCGCCGGTCGGCTTCTCTCCGAAGTCCGCGCCAAGGCGTTCGATGATGTCATTGCGCTGGGCACAGACGACGTCGTCCTCTTGCGCCACGGCCTCGGGCGCATTGAACGAGGTGGCAAGGGCGGTCAGGCCCAAGGCGGACACGGCTCCGATCACGGTCATTTTCATGGCTTGTGTCTCCGGGTGGTGTTGCAGTCGAACGCCGGGCGCGGCGGTTTCGTTCCCAAGTTCGGAACCAAGCTCTGCATGAATGGCGGAATGCCGCTTCCATAAGCGGGCGCGGCTGTGGCAGGAACGGGCCGCGAAACCAGCATGACGAAGGATGACGGATGGCTTCCCAGACCCGCGCTTGGCAACGGATGCTGTCGGGCCGCAGGCTTGACCTTCTGGACCCGACCCCGATGGATATCGAGGTCGAGGACATCGCGCACGGCCTTGCCTTCGTTGCCCGCTGGAACGGCCAGACCCGGGGCGATCACGCCTATTCCGTGGCCGAGCATTCTCTGCTGGTCGAAGAGATCTTCGGTCGCCAGCACCCCGATGCGCCGGTGAAATGGCGCCTTGCCGCCCTGCTGCACGACGCGCCGGAATACGTGATCGGGGACATGATTTCTCCGGTGAAGGCGGCGGTCGGGCCGAGCTATGGCGCGTTGGATGACCGGCTGACGGCGGCCATCCATATTCGGTTCGGTCTGCCCGCGCAGATCCCGGTGAAGGTGAAGCGCCAGATCAAGCAGGCCGACAAGGTGTCCGCGTGGCTTGAGGCGGTTCAACTGGCCGGGTTCAGCGAGGCGGAAGCGACCCGGTTTTTCGGCAAGGCCGCAGCCGAGCAGGCGCAGGGCCTGACGCTGCACCTGCGGGAACCGAAGGTGGTGCGCGAAGCATTCACCCAGCGCCACGCGCAGCTGATGAAGGCGATGAGCTGATGCTGCACGTCCGGCGCGCAGGCACGTTGGACGCGGCAGGCATGGCCGAGATCCTGAACGAGATCATCGCCATCGGCGGGACGACCGCGATCACCGACCCGGTGACCGTCTCTGACCTTGCGGACTGGATGGCCCGCGACCCGCGTTCGATCTGGCATGTAGCCGAGGATGACGGCGGCACGGCGCTGGGGTTCCAGTGGGTCGACCCGCACCCGGATGCGGGGCCGGACGTCGCGCAGATCGCCACCTTCGCGAAAGTGGGGCGCACCGGGCTGGGCGTTGGGTCCGCCCTGTTTCGCGCGACGGCAGAGGCCTGCCGCGCCGCTGGCTATGCGTGGATCAACGCCGAGATCCGTGCCGACAACGCCAGCGGGCTGACCTACTACCAAAGCCGCGGGTTCGAGGACTATGGCCGGATCGCGGATTACCGGATGGCGAACGGCCAGCGTGTCGACAAGGTGTTGAAGCGGTACGACCTTTAGCGCCGGCTTCCGACGGCATGTGGCGCATCGTCAAAATCGTGATCGCTTGCCCCATTGCGACGCCGGGGAAGTGAACATAACATGAACACATGCCCCGGACCCTTGATCAGAAACTTGCGATTCTCTCGGACGCTGCGCGCTATGACGCGTCTTGCGCATCGTCCGGCACGGCCCGGCGGGACAGCCGTTCGGGCGGCCTTGGCTCGACCACGGGGTCTGGGATCTGTCACGCGTATGCCCCCGACGGGCGGTGCATCAGCCTGCTGAAGATCCTGATGACGAACTTCTGCATCTACGATTGCGCCTATTGCGTGAACCGCGTGTCGTCCAACACCCCGCGCGCCCGCTTCACCCCCGAAGAGGTCGTGCATCTGACCATCGAATTCTACCGTCGCAATTATATCGAAGGGCTGTTTCTGTCCTCGGGCATCATCCATTCGCCCGACAAGACGATGGAGGACATGGTGCGGATCGCCCGCCTTCTGCGAGAACGCGAAGGGTTTCGCGGCTATATCCACCTGAAAACCATTCCCGATGCGGCGCCCGAACTGATCCAGCAGGCGGGGCTGTTTGCCGACCGATTGTCGGTGAACATCGAACTGCCGACCGTGCGTGCGCTGGAAGCCTACGCCCCCGAAAAGGACGCCGGTACGATCAACGCGGCAATGTCAGAGGTGAAGGCCAAGCGCGCGGAATCGAAAGACCGCAGTCACACCGGCAAACGCCCGCCGCGCTTCGCACCCGCCGGGCAGTCGACGCAGATGATCGTGGGCGCCGACGAGTCGACCGACCGGACGATCCTTGGCCAGTCGACGCGGCTGTATGGCGACCACAAGTTGAAGCGCGTCTATTACTCGGCCTTCTCGCCGATCCCCGAAAGCTCTGCCAAGCTGCCGCTGATCAAGCCGCCGCTGCTGCGCGAACATCGCCTGTATCAGGCCGACTGGCTGCTGCGTTTCTACGGCTTCGACGTGAACGAGATCACCGGCGCGCGGCCTGACGGCAACCTCGACCTAGAGGTCGATCCCAAGCTGGCGTGGGCGCTGGCGCATCGCGACCGGTTTCCGGTGCAGGTCCAGACCGCCGAGCGGGAGTTGCTTTTGCGGGTGCCGGGCTTTGGCACCAAGACCGTCAAGCGCGTGCTGGCCACGCGGCGGCACCGCACGCTGCGCTATGAGGACCTTCAGCGCATGGGCGCCAACCTGAAACACGCGCGCCCGTTCATCGTGCTGCGCGACTGGCGGCCCGGTGCGTTGACCGACAGCGCCGACCTGCGCGCCCGGTTCGCGCCGCCGCCCGAGCAGCTTTCGCTGTTCTGACACATGCGCACGGTGCAGCTTCCCCGGATCGGCACGTGGCCCGCTTGGCGTGACGCCGCGCGCGGCCTGCTGGCCGAAGGTGTCCGCCCCGAAGACGTGCTGTGGCGGTTTGGCGAGGATGCGGCGGACGACCTGTTCGGCGGGGCGGCAGAGCCTGTCACCGCGTCGTCGAACGTGACCGTGCCTAAAGGGTTCGTCGACCTTGCGTCGCGGGTCGTGTGGCATTCGGACCCGGAACGCTTCGCACGACTGTACGCCTTTCTTCTGCGGGTCAAACGGCAGCCGCGCCTGCTGTCCGATCGGGGCGACGCCGACCTTGCCCGCCTGCGCGCGATGGAAAAGAACGTGAACCGCTGTGCCCACAAGATGAAGGCCTTCGTGCGGTTCCGCGACATCGGAACCGGGCCCGGCGGGCGGCGGGCCTTTGTCGCGTGGTTCGAACCGTCGCATCACACGGTCGAACCCACAGCGCCCTTCTTCACCGGCCGCTTCGGTGACATGGATTGGATCATCGCCACCCCGGACGTCACCGCCCGGTTCCAAGATGGCCGGGTCAGCTTTGCCGAGGGCCAGCCGCGTCCCGACCTGCCCGAGGATGGCGCCGAGGCGCTGTGGGGCACCTATTTCCGAAACATCTTCAACCCGGCGCGGGTGAAGGTGCAGGCGATGACCTCGGAGATGCCAAAGAAATACTGGAAGAACCTGCCAGAGGCGCGGCACATCCCCGACCTGATCGCCGGGGCGCAGGCGCGGGCCGAAGCGATGCAGGCCGCGATGCCCGCCTTGCCGCCGGTTCGGGCGGAACGGATTCTCGACCGGCTGCACGCCACGCGCTCGGCCATGGGCTGGGACGAACTACGCGCCCGCGCCGAGGCTGACAGCCGTGATCTGCCCGAGGGGCTGGGCCGGATCGTGCTGGGCGAGGGGCCGCTGGACGCCCGGCTGATGATCGTCGGCGAACAGCCCGGTGATCACGAGGACCGGCAGGGCCGACCCTTTGTCGGACCGGCGGGGCAGTTGTTCGACGACATCGCGGGGCAGGCGGGTCTGGACCGTCGCGCCGCGTATGTCACGAATGCGGTCAAACAGTTCAAGTTCCGCCGCGACGGCAAACGGCGTCTGCACAAGCCGCCGAACCGGACAGAGATCGAACATGCAAAATGGTGGCTGGAGGCAGAGCTGAAGCTGGTGAAGCCCGCGCTGATCCTGTCGATGGGCGCGACCGCACTGTACAGCCTGACGGGGCGCCGCGAGGGCCTGCTGAAACGGCGCGGGGCCGTCGAGGATACGCCCCACGGCCCAGTGTTCGTAACGGTGCACCCGTCGTTCCTGCTGCGGCTGCCCGACCCGGTGCGCAGGGCCGAGGAAACAGCGCGGTTCCGCGAGGATCTCGCGGCGGTCGGCAGCAGGATTTTTTAGACATTCCTGCTGCCAACGATCGTCTGAAAGATCGTGCTGCCCGTTACGCCAGCGCCGCAGCCACCGACTTGGACAGCGGAGTTGTCGGACGGCCGATCAGTTTCGACAGCGTCTTGTCTTCGGAATACAGAACGCCCTTGGCGGCTTCGGCATCGAAGGACGCCAGCGCCGCGGCAAGCCCGGCAGGCAGGCCGATGCTTTCAAGGATCTTCGCGTATTCCGCCGGCGGCATGTCGGCATAGGGGATGTCCTTGCCGGTCTGCGCCGAAATCTCGGCGGCAAGTTCGGACAGGGTGTAGGACTCGTCGCCCGCCAGTTCGTAGGTCTGGCCCTCGTGCCCGGTGCCGGTCAGGGCTTCGACAGCGGCCGCCGCGAAGTCTTCGCGGGTCGCGGACGAGATACGCCCGTCACCGGCGCTGCCGACGAGGGCACCGTTCGCCACGGCGGGCGGCACCGATCCGGTATAGTTCTCGGTGTACCAGCCATTGCGCAGCAGCGTGACCGACAGACCGGAGTCCGCCAGCATCGCCTCGGTCGCGCGGTGCTCGTCAGCCAGCGACAGGGTGCTGGTGGGCGCGTTCAGCAGCGACGTGTAAACGATACGTTTCACACCGGCGGTCTTTGCCGCGTCGATCACCGCCTTATGCTGGCGCGCGCGCTGTCCGATCTCGCTGCCCGAGATCAGCAGCAGCGTATCGACACCCTCCAGCGCGGGCGCAAGAGTGTCCGGCTGATCGTAATCCGCCTTGCGTGCAGGCACGCCCATGCCGTCCGCCTTGGCCGGGTCGCGGACCAGCGCGATGGCCTCTGCGCCTTTTTCCTTCAGTCCCTCGATCACGAGGCGTCCAAGCTGGCCGGTGGCCCCGGTTACTGCGATGGTCATATTAACGTCCTTTCGTTCCGGTCGTTCATTGTATGACGGCAGGATAAGCGCCTTGCTTACGGATAGTAAGTACTTACATATTGATAAGTGCATTGGCGCGTAATAGACCGCGCCCTGCGCGCGTGCACAGACCGCCCGGCCTGCCCGCATCGCCCCGACCGGAGACCCCGCATGACCACGACACCGATGACCCCCGACGTGCTCGCGGCGCAATGCCCCTCGCGAGAGGTGCTGCGCCTGCTGACCAGCCGCTGGGCGCCGCTGATCCTGATCGTGCTGAAGAACGGGACCTTCCGCTTTGCCGAGATCCGGCGCAGCATCGGCGGCATATCGGAACGTATGCTGGCCGAAACGCTGTCGAACCTGTGTGCCGCCGGGATGGTTCTGCGCACCGACCACGGCGAGATCCCGCCCCGCGTCGATTATCGCCTGACCCCGCTTGGGGTTGAGGCGGCGGACCGCCTACGCGAGTTCGCGGACTGGATCGAGCAAAGCCTGCCGCGCTTTGCAGAGGCCGGGGCGGACTGACCCCGAAAGCGGGCCTTTCCTCGGGGCGCGTTTTTGGCCAGATTGGCCGCGCGAAAAACGGGGTGATTTGATGTTGCAGATGTTCCTGACGGCCGTGCTGGCCTATCTGTTGGGCTCGGTGTCCTTCGGACTTGTGATGGCGCGGGTCTTCGGGCTGGGCGATCTGCGCAGCATGGGGTCTGGCAACATCGGCGCGACCAACGTCCTGCGCACCGGCAACAAGCTGGCGGCCCTGCTGACCCTGATCGGGGACGCGGGCAAGGGCGCGGCGGCGGTGCTGCTGGCGCGCTGGCTGGTCGGAGAAGACGCGGCGGGCGTCGCCGCGTTGTTCGCGATGGTGGGGCACCTGTGGCCCGTGTTCCTTGGCTTTCGCGGCGGCAAGGGCATGGCGACCTTCCTTGGCACGCTGCTGGCGCTTAGCTTCCCCGTCGGGCTTGCCGCCTGTGCGACGTGGCTGGTGGTGGCGCTGGTGTTCCGGATCTCGTCCCTGTCGGCGCTGGTGGCGGCGGCGCTTTCGCCCGTCTATGCGCTGATCTTCTACCACTGGCACGGGGCGGTGCTGATCCTTGTGATGGCGGTGCTGATCTGGATGAAGCACCGGGCGAACATCTTGCGGCTTCTGGCCGGGACCGAACCGAAGATCGGCGCGAAGAAATGAGACGCGGCGCCCCGCGTCCGGCGTGTGCTGTCGGGCGGTGTCGCGGCGCGTCGACCATTGATTTCACGACATATTCCCGTGCGCCGCATTGTCGCTGGCGCAGCGGCAACCGGGCCGTTATGACGACCGCTGAAGGAGACCGTTAAAATGACCGGCATTCAGCCCCAACCCGGCATCATGGACATCAAGCTTTACGTCGGCGGACAATCCTCGATCGAGGGCCGCGACGACGTGATCAAGCTGTCGTCCAACGAGAACCCCTTCGGCCCCAGCCCGAAGGCGATGGAGGCGTTGAAGCGGTCGGCGCATCTGATGCACCGGTATCCCCCGACGGATCACGCTGCCCTGCGCGCGGCGATTGGCGAGGTTCACGGGCTGGACCCGGATCGGATCATCTGTGGCGTCGGGTCGGACGAGATCATCCACTTCCTTTGCCAGTGCTATGCCGGGCCGGGGGACGAAGTGATCTACACCGAACACGGGTTCTCGATGTACAAGATCTCGGCCCGTGCGGCCGGGGCCTCGCCGGTCATGGTCTCGGAGCGCGACCGTCGCGTCGATGTCGATGCGGTGCTGGCCGCCTGCACCCCGCAAACGCGGCTGGTGTTCATCACCAACCCGGGCAACCCGACCTCGACCATCCTGACCGACGCGGAACTGGCGCGGCTTGCGGACGGTGTGCCGTCGACGGCGATCCTGGTGATCGACAGCGCCTATGCCGAGTTCGCACGCGGCTATGACGGCGGCGTGTCGCTGGTGGATGCGAAGCCGAACATCGTCATGCTGCGGACGTTCTCGAAAGCTTATGGGCTGGGCGGGCTGCGGGTCGGCTGGGGCTATGCCGACCGCGAGATCATCGACGTGATGAACCGCATTCGCGGACCGTTCAACCTGTCGGTGCCCGCGCTGGCCGCGGCAGAGGCGGCGGTGCGCGACCGCGCCTTCGTCGAGAAGTGTCTTGCCGAGAATACCCGCCTGCGGACCTGGCTGGCCGATGCTTTGGCTGCCAAGGGCGTGCCGTCCGATCCGGCGCATGCGAACTTCATCCTCGCGCGCTTTGCCTCCGAGGACGAGGCCGCCGCCTGCGACGCCGCGCTGAAAGAGGCGGGCATCCTCGTGCGGCGGGTCGGTGGCTATGGCTTTCCCGAAAGCCTGCGCATCACGGTCGGGGACGAGGCGTCCTGCCGCCGGGTGGCGCATGTTATCGGCGGCTTCATGGAGGCGCGCGCAGAAGGAGCCGGCGCATGAGCCATGTCTACGAACGGGTCGCGCTGATCGGTCTGGGGCTGATCGCGGGGTCGATGGGTCTTGCCATGAAGGCGCACGGTCTTGCGGGCGAGGTGGTGGGCACCGCCCGCTCGAAGGACACGCGCGACGTCGCCGTCGGGCTGGGCCTGTGCGACCGCGTGACCGAGACCGCGGCCGAGGCGGCGAAGGGCGCGGACCTTGTCGTGCTGGCCGTCCCCGTTGGTGCGATGGCCACCATTGCCGCCGAGATCGCGCCGCACCTGAAGCCGGGCGCGACGGTGACAGACGTCGGGTCCGTCAAGAAACACGTTGTCGAAGCCGTGTCGCCGCATCTGCCGGACACCGTGCATTTCGTGCCGGGTCACCCGCTGGCGGGGACCGAGCATTCCGGCCCGCATGCCGGTTTCGCGACCCTGTTCGAGAACCGTTGGTGCCTGCTGATCACCGATGCCGGCTGCGAGGCGGGCGCCGTCGCCAACCTGCGCGCCCTGTGGGAAGGCATGGGGGCCAATGTCGAAGAGATGGACGCGGATCACCATGACCTTGTCCTTGCCGTCACCAGCCACACGCCGCACCTGATCGCCTACACGATGGTGGGCGTGGCCGACGACCTGCGGCGGGTTACGGATTCAGAGGTTATCAAGTATTCTGCGGCAGGTTTCCGGGACTTCACCCGGATCGCCGCGTCGGACCCGACGATGTGGCGGGACGTGTTCCTGACCAACAAGGAAGCCACGCTGGAAATCCTTGGGCGGTTCACCGAAGAACTGTTCGCGCTGCAGCGGGCAATCCGGACAGGTGACGGAGAGCAACTGTTCGATTACTTTACCCGTACCCGTGCGATCCGACGCGGGATCATCGAGGCCGGGCAAGATACCGAAGCCCCCGACTTCGGAAGAGGAACGAGCCGGAAATGAACTTCCGTTACCTGATCTTACCCGCGATTCTTGTCGCTGGCGCGATGCCGGCACTGGCCGAGGCGCCGGAGATCTCGATGGCCCCGATGACCCGTCCGGACCCGGAAGGCGCGCTTTTGGGGGCGGTTACGCCGGTGATCCGGCCCACCGATCTTGACCCGGATGCCGAGATTGCCGCGACGATGGGCGAAGATCCGCTGCCCGAACCCGGCCCCGAAACAGAGCCCGAGCTGGCCGAGGTCGAGGTGCCCGTGCCCTTCGCCGAAGGCGACGCGTCGGAGGATCTGACCGAGGAAGAGATCGCAGCACTTGCCGAAGACGCCGCAGAGGCAGAGCCTGAAACGGACGAACCTGCCACGACCGTCGCCGACACGGACGAGACGCCCGTGATCGACACGCCGGTGGCCGAAGTGGAAGTAGCGGACGTTGCCGCGTCCGAAGACGCGCCCGACGAAGCCCCTGTCGAAACGGTCGAGGTGTCGAGCCGCTTTCCGATGCTGCGCCCGGCGGATCTTGTCCCCGCCGCGGTTCTGCCCGAGGGCGAAGCGGATGCTGCCGATCCCGCGACCGACGACACGACCGAGGTCGCCGAGGTCAGCCGTGGGCTGGTCCTGTCGCCGGTCCCCGTTCCGCGCCCGCGCGTGATCGTGCGCGCGCCCGCGCCCGAGGCACCCGCCGCGGTCGTGACGGCCAGTTCCGGTCCCGTCGCCACGCCTGCGCCGACCGTGCCGCCGGGGCGGCCGAAGGGTCTGCTGGCGACGATCTTCCGCGCGCCGAACAAGAACAAGTACCCGACCGAGGGTTCGGTCTGCGGCGATCCGGCGATCCGGGGTCAGGCGATCCCGCCGATCCCCGCGAAGATGTCCGGCTGCGGCCTGCAGAACCCGGTCCGCATCACGGCGGTGGACGGCGTGGCGCTGACCACGCCGGCGACGGTCAGCTGTGAAACCGCTGGCGCACTGCGCAGCTGGGTCACCAACACCGTCATCCCGACCGTGGGCAAGACCGGCGGCGGGCTGGCCGCGCTTCGCGTTGCCGGAAGCTACACCTGCCGGACCCGCAACCACGTTCCGGGCGCCCCGGTGTCGGAACACGGCAAGGGCAAGGCCATCGACATTTCGGCGCTGATCCTGAAGGACGGCACCGTTCACACGGTCCTAGCGGGCTGGCGCGACCGGGTTGCCGGACCGATCCTTCAGACGATCCACGCCCGCGCGTGCGGCACCTTCGGCACCGTGCTGGGGCCCAAGTCTGATGCGCAGCATCAGGATCACCTGCATCTGGATGTCGCCAAGCACGGCTACGGTCCCTACTGCCGCTAAGGCGGACCCTTCGCGGCAGGATCGCCGGACTAGGGCAGGGGAAGCGGCAGGACCGGCAGCGTTCCGATGTCGACGCCGCCTAGGTTGACCGCGCCATCGGTCAGGGTGACCGTCATCTGTACCCGTTCCTCTGTCGGTTGCGACAGCAGGTCGAACTGGTCCGGCGTCACCGCGTTGACGGCCCGAAGCAACGCCAGAAACGACGGCCAATGACCGACCTTCAGCAGCAACTCGCCCGTAGGCTGGCCGCTGGCCCCTTCGGTCAACACGCCCTGCAGGTGCACGTCCGAGGTGACGCCGTCGAACTCCAGCGTGCGCAGGTCCAGACCGAACTCGGTCCCGTCGCCGCTGGGCCGGGTGGCGAACAGCAGCGCGTTCGCCGCCGCGCTCCAGCCTGCCGACGATGTCAGCACGGGCGCGTCGATCACGAAACTCGACCGGGCGCCGTCATCGTCCCGCGCCACGCTGGCACGGGCCTGATCGGATTCGAAGGTCAGGATCTGATCGACGGTGTCGATCCGCTGCGTCGTGTCGAAGGCAAGGATATAGAGTCCGGGGCGATAGGACAGCCGCAGGATCTGCACGAACCCCGTCGACCAGTCCAGCCGATCCCCCCGGATTTCCGGTTCGGTCACCGTGGTGTCGAACCGGTTGGGAAAGCCCGTTGTCGACACGACCCGCGCGCTGACGCCATCGGTCCGGCCGATCCACGCCGCCACGGCACGTTCCTCGGCGGTCGAGCCGTACCACCACCAGCCCGACCACAGCAGGGCGGCGCAGAACACCGCGATGATCCCGATCATGAACGAGCGCATGATGACCCCTTTGCCCTGCCTGCCCGGCCGTGTTTATAAGGCCCCGAGGCAAAAGGGCAAACGTGATGACAGACGCGGATTTGTGGGTCTTCGGCTATGGCTCGCTGATGTGGAACCCCGGTTTCGAGTATGACCGACGCGAACTTGCGACCCTGACCGGCTATGCCCGGACTTTCTGCATGTGGTCGATCCATCACCGGGGCACGCCGGAACACCCCGGCCTTGTCCTTGCGCTGGACCCGCACGAAGACGCCGAATGCCACGGTCTTGGATTTCGCGTGCCGGGGCTGCACCGGGCGCGGACGCTGGACTATCTGCGGGAACGCGAACTGGTCTCGTCCGCCTATGTCGAGCGGATGCTGCCGCTTCGGCTTTCCGACGGCGAAGAGGTCGAGGCGGTGGTCTATGTCGTCGACACCGACCACGTTCAGTACTGTGGCGGCCTTGCGCTGGAACGGCAGGCCGAGGTGATCTCGACCGCCGTCGGCGGACGCGGGCCGAACACCGAGTACCTGTTTAACACCCAATCACACCTGCAAGAGCTTGGGATCGACGACCCGGATCTGCTTTGGCTGTCGCACAGGGTCCGCACACTGGCGGAATCCGTCTGATTATAGTGCTTTAATCCCGCCACAGGTGTTGGCACCGGGGTTAATCCCCCATATCGTTGCCGCAAAAGGCATTCCCGGGAAACGCTTCTCATGGTGCAGACGGAGCGCGAGGCCGCGCCGTATTTCTCACAGCCGATCCGGCAGATCGTCTCGATGGTGATCGTACTGGGCCTCGTTGCGTTCGGGGGCTATCTCGCGTTTCCGCGGGTTGAATCGGTATTCCTCGCCAACCTTTACCTGAACGGCTTCATCGCGCTGGTGTTCCTCGTCGGCATCGTCGCGTGCTTCGCGCAGGTGTTTCAGCTTGTCCGTTCGGTCAACTGGATCGTCGGCTTCGCCGGCGGCGACCCCGAGGTCCGGTCGGGCCACGCGCCGCGCCTGCTGGCGCCGCTGGCCGCCTTGCTGCGGCGGCGCGACGCGCGGATGCAGATCAGCGCGGCCTCGTCGCGCTCGATCCTCGATTCGGTGGCCACCCGCATCGACGAGATCCGGGACATCACGCGCTATATCACCAACCTTTTGGTGTTCCTCGGCCTTCTGGGCACGTTCTTCGGCCTTGCAACCACCGTGCCCGCCGTTGTGGACACGATCCGCTCGCTGGCGCCGCAAGGCGGCGAGTCGGGGCTTGAGGTGTTCAACCGGCTGATGACCGGGCTCGAGGCGCAGCTGGGCGGCATGGGCGTCGCCTTCTCGTTGTCGCTGCTGGGCCTTGCCGGCTCGCTGGTGGTCGGGCTGCTGGAACTGTTCGCGGGCCACGGCCAGAATCGTTTCTACCGCGAGTTGGAAGAATGGGTGTCCACCATCACGCGTTTGGGCATCTCGTCTGGCGATTCCGAAGCGACGACGGAGCAGGACGCGGTGATCGCGGTGCTGGAACACATGGACAACCAGATGGAAGGCCTGCGCGAGATCATCGCCCAGTCCGACATCGCCCGCAGTCAGGTGGATCAACGGCTTGGCTCTTTGGCGGACAGCCTTGAACGCGTCGCGGCGCAGCTGGACCGCGACGATTCAAGCGGGCGGATGCTGGAACGCGTGGTCGATGGTCAGCAGCGTCTGGTCGAGGTGTTGGACCAGCAATCGTCGCAAGGCGGCGGGGGCGGCATGGACGCCGAAAGCCGGATGCGCCTGCGGTCGATGGACGTGCAGCTTTTGCGCATTCTCGAAGAGATGTCCGCCGGCCGGCAGGAATCCACGATCAACCTGCGCTCGGACATTGCCGCCCTGACAGAGGCCGTCCGAGAGCTGACACGCGCAGCGACCGAGGGCTAGGCCGATGCCGCTGACCCGCCGATCCGTCAACCGCATGTCGGGCAACATCTGGCCCGGCTTCGTCGACGCGATGACGGGGCTGCTGCTGGTTCTGATGTTCGTTCTGACCATCTTCATGGTGGTTCAATTCGTGTTGCAGGAACAGATCCACGGGCAGGAAGACGAACTCGACGCGCTGGCGACAGAGGTCAACGTGCTGGCCCGCGCGCTGGGGGTCGAGGAACGGCGAAACGAAGCCTTGGAAACCGAGCTTGGGTCGCTGAACGCCACGCTGGCGGATGCCCGCGCGCAGGGAGAAGCGCAAGCGTCGCTGATCGCCGACCTTCAGGCCGAGATCGCCGGCCAGACCGAGGAACTGCAAGCCCGCGCCGCCCGGATCGCATCGTTCGAGGAACAGGTCGCGTCCCTGCTGGCGCAACGCGACGAAGCCCGCGCCGAGGGAGAGGCGCTGGCCGCCGACCTGTCCGAGCTTCAGGGCGAGAATGCCGAACTGATTTCAGAGCAAGAGGCGCTTCAGCTGGCGCTGGCGCAAGCCCGCGACGAGATCGACGAACAGGTCGAGGCCGCGCGCCTTGCCGCCGCCCGACGCGAAGCACTAGAGGCGCTGGTCGCCGATCTTGAACAGAAGGTGTCCGACCGCGATGCGTCGCTGGTTCGGTCGTTGGCACAGCTTGAAGGCGCGCGGACGCAGAACGCGGACCTGAACGACAGGCTGGCGCTGATGCAGTCGGCGCTGGACGAAGAACGCTCGACCCTTGCCACGGTGCAGGACGAGGCTGCCAGCCTTCGCGAGCAGATCGTGTCTCTGACCGCCAGCCTGACCGAGGCGACCGACAGCCAGCAGGATACGCTGGACCAACTGGCCGCGCTGCGCGACAGCCTGCTGACGGAACAGGATGCGGCAGCCGCCGTCACGGCCGAGAACGAGACGCTGGCCGAGCGCATCGTGCGGCTGGAGGCGGAACTGGCCCAACGCGAGGCCGATGCCGAGCAGACGGCGACCCTGTTGCAAGATCAGCTGGAAGACACCCGCGCCGAACTAAGCGAGGCCGAAGCCGAGCAACTCGCTCAGGAAGCGGCGGCAGAGGCCCTGCGCGCGCGGTTGGCTGCGCTGGAAGAAACGGTCGGAGAAACCGACGCCGCCCGGATCGCGCGGCTGGCCGAGGTTGAACAGCTGCGGCGCGCGATGGAAGCGATGGCGACCGAGCTTAGCGATGCCGAGGCGGCTCGGCTGGCAGAGCAGGCGGCGCTGGAAGAGTTGCGGCGCCGGTACGCCACCGCCGAAGCGGATCTGGACGAGGCCGAAAAAGCCCGGCTGGCCGAAGAGGCTGCTGCCGCCGAACTGCGCGCGCGCCTTGAAGCCGCCGAGGTGGACCTGACCGACGCCGAAGCCGAGCGGCTGGCCGAAGCCGCCGCCGCCGAGCAGCTTCGCGCGCAGCTGGCAGAGGTCGAGACCGAGCTGTCGGAAGAGGAAGCCGCGCGTCTGGCCGACGCGGCTGCGGCCGAGGCGCTGCAGGCACGGCTGGAAGAGTCGGATGCCGAGTTGACCGCGATGTCGCTGGCGCTGGAGGAAAAGCGGCAAGAGGCCGAGGACACGCTGACCCTGCTGGCGGCGGCCCGCGCGGCGGAAGAGGACCTGACGGAACGGTTGCAGGCCGCGCTGGCCGCGCAGTCCGAGGCCGAGGCCGAACTGGATGCCGCGCAGGCGGAACTGACCTCGCTAAGCGGGTCGGCCGAAATCAGCGAGGAAGACCTGCGTAACCAGCTTGCCGCCGCGCTTGCCGCGCAGCGCCGTGCCGAACGGGCGGCCGAAGCCGCGCTGACCGAACAGGAACGCAACGACCTGCTGCTGGCCACCGCGAACGAACGACTGGGAGAGGCAGAGGTCGCCACGGCCGCGGACCAGCGCCGGATACAGGCGCTGAACGAACAGGTGGGCGAGCTGCGCCGCCAGATCGCCACCCTTCAGTCGATGCTGAACCTTGCCGCCGAAGAAGACGCGCAGTCGAACGTGCAGATCGAAGCGCTGGGCGCGCAGCTGAACGCCGCGCTGGCCCGTGCGGCGCAGGAAGAAAGCCGCCGGGCCGACGCGGAAGAGGCGCTGCGGCTAGAGCTGGAACGCCAGAAAGAGGAACTGGAACGCTTCCGGTCCGAGTTCTTCGGCCTTCTGTCACAGCTTCTGTCGGGCCGCGACGGCGTGCGGATCGAGGGCGACCGCTTCGTGTTCTCGTCCGAGGTGCTGTTCGAAGTGGGCGATGCGGAACTGTCCGAGGCCGGCAAGGACCAGATCGCGGGCGTCGTCGAGATTCTGGCGGACGTGGCCGACGAGATCCCGCCGCAGATCGACTGGGTGCTGCGGGTCGACGGGCACACCGATGACACCGCCGTGCGCGGTGGCCGGTGGGAAGACAACTGGCAACTCAGCCAAGCCCGCGCGCTGTCGGTCGTGCGCTTCATGATCGACGAGCTTGGCTTCGCGCCCGACCGGCTGGCCGCGACGGGCTTCGGTGAATGGCAGCCCATCGCCGAGGGCGACACCCCCGAGGCCCGCGCCCAGAACCGGCGCATCGAGCTGAAGCTGACAGAGAAATAGCGGCAGGGCCGGGGAGGCCGGTCTTTACCTCTTTTAAACGCGCGGCTGGTACCTCCGCGCGGACAAAGGGGCTGCCATGAACCTGTATCACTGCATGATCGACCTGAAGAACGACGCCAAGGCGATCGTTTTTGCCAGCGCGCTGGAACGGTGGATGGAACATCTTCTGGCCGAAGGGCTGATCCTGCGGTGGCGGCTGCTTCGACGGAAACTGAACCTCGCTTCGGCATCGCATCGCGATTTCGTGCTGGAGATCGAAGTGCAGGGCCTTGCCGCGTTGGACGACCTGTTCGGACACGCCTGTTCCCGTTCCGCCGACGTGTCAGAGCTTTACGAAAAGGTTCACGGCATGGTCGAAACGGTCGAATACGGTCTGTATCGCCCGTTTCCCGACCCGGAAAGGGTCGAGCGTGTGGCGATCCTTTAGGCGGCCGACGGGCTGCGGCCATCGCCCCGCGATTGCGCACGCGGATCGGAAGCGGCACCGATGGTGCAGGTCATCGGGCGCTGGCGTCCGAAACGAAAAAGGGCCCCGAAACGGGGCCCTTTTGTGTGTTCTGTCGAAGCCGGATCAATCGGCGGTCAGAAGCGGCGGCTTCTTCGAGGCGATGCGCGGCGCGCCTGCCTCTTCGACCCGAAGGTCGATCTTGCCGTCCTTGACGCCAACCTTCACCACGCCGCCCTTGGCGAGCTTGCCAAACAGCAGCTCTTCCGCCAGCGGCTTCTTGATGTTCTCCTGGATCACGCGGCCAAGCGGGCGGGCGCCCATCTTGTCGTCGTAGCCCTTTTCGGCCAGCCACTCGGCTGCCGGCTTGGTTAGCTCGATCGCGACGCCACGATCCAGAAGCTGGGCTTCCAGTTGCAGCACGAACTTCTCGACCACCTGCAGGATAACCTCTTTCGGCAGCGGGCCGAACGAGATGACCGCGTCCAGACGGTTGCGGAATTCCGGCGTGAACTGACGTTCGATGGCTGCGGTATCTTCGCCCTCGCGACGATCGCGGCCGAAGCCCATCGCCTCTTTGGCTTGTTCGGCAGCGCCGGCGTTCGACGTCATGATCAGGATCACGTTGCGGAAATCCACCGTGCGGCCGTTGTGGTCGGTCAGCTTGCCGTGGTCCATCACCTGCAGAAGGATGTTGTAGACATCCGGGTGTGCCTTCTCGATCTCGTCGAGCAGAAGCACGCAGTGCGGGTGCTGGTCGACACCGTCCGTCAGCATGCCGCCTTGGTCAAAGCCGACATAGCCCGGAGGCGCACCGATCAGGCGCGAAACAGCGTGCTTCTCCATGTATTCCGACATGTCGAAGCGCAGCATTTCGACCCCGAGCGACTCGGACAGTTGCTTGGCCACCTCGGTTTTGCCGACGCCGGTCGGGCCCGCGAACAGGTAGTTGCCGATCGGCTTCTCCGGTTCGCGCAGGCCGGCACGGGCCAGCTTGATCGCGGACGACAGCGCCTCGATCGCGTTGTCCTGACCGAAGACCACGCGCTTCAGCGTGCCCTCCAGATCCTTCAGCACCTCGGCATCGTCCTTGCTGACGTTCTTCGGCGGGATGCGGGCGATCTTGGCGACGACGGCCTCGATCTCTTTCGCGCCGATGGTTTTGCGACGCTTGCTGTCCGCCACCAGATGCTGCGCGGCGCCGGCCTCGTCGATGACGTCGATGGCCTTGTCCGGCAGCTTCCGGTCGTGGATGTAGCGGGCCGACAGTTCGACCGCCGACTTGATCGCATCAGAGGTGTACTTGATCTCGTGGTGCTTCTCGAAATACGGCTTCAGACCCTTCAGGATCTTCACCGCATCGTCGACCGTCGGTTCATTCACGTCGATCTTCTGGAACCGGCGCGACAGCGCGCGATCCTTTTCAAAGTGCTGACGGAACTCCTTGTAGGTGGTCGAGCCCATGCAGCGCAGCTTGCCACCCTGAAGCGCGGGCTTCAGGAGGTTCGATGCGTCCATCGCACCGCCGGACGTGGCGCCGGCGCCGATCACGGTGTGGATCTCGTCGATGAACAGAATCGCATCGGGGTGCTCTTCAAGCTCGGTCACGACGGCCTTCAGCCGCTCTTCGAAGTCGCCGCGGTAACGGGTGCCGGCCAGCAGCGCGCCCATGTCGAGCGAGTAGATGGTCGCACCTTTCAGAACGTCGGGCGTTTCCTTGGCGACGATCTTGTGCGCAAGACCTTCGGCGATGGCGGTCTTGCCGACACCGGGATCGCCCACCAGCAGCGGGTTGTTCTTGCGCCGGCGGCACAGGACCTGGATGCAGCGTTCGACTTCCTGCGCGCGGCCGATCAGGGGATCGACGTCCCCCTTCTTCGACTTGGCGTTCAGGTCGACGCAATACTTCGCAAGGGCGCTTTCACCCTTCTGTTCATCCTCGGCCGTCTGAGTTTCCTCTTCGGCCTCGGTCGCGCCCTGAACCGGGCGGGATTCGCCGTAGGACGGATCCTTCGCCACGCCATGCGCGATGAAGTTGACCGCGTCATAGCGGGTCATGTCCTGCTCTTGCAGGAAATAGGCCGCATTGGATTCGCGTTCCGCGAAGATCGCGACCAGCACGTTGGCGCCGGTCACTTCCGTGCGGCCGGACGACTGGACGTGGATCGCGGCGCGCTGGATCACGCGCTGGAATGCGGCGGTCGGCACGGCCTCGGACCCGTCAACATCGGTGACAAGGGTCGAAAGGTCGTCGTCGATGAAATCCACCAAAGTCTTTCGCAGCGCATCCAGATCGACACTGCAGGCCTGCATGACCTTGGCCGCGTCGGGTTCATCGACGAGGGCCAGAAGCAGATGCTCCAGCGTCGCAAGCTCATGGCGGCGGGCGTTCGCCAGCGCCAGAGCCGAATGAATGGCTTGCTCGAGGGTGTTCGAAAATGACGGCACCTGTCGTGCTCCTTCGCTTGGGCGGAGAGGGCCTAGGCCTCGTTCTCCACCGTGACCTCATACCGTTAAGGTTCGGTTCTTTTTCCCGCGCTTCAAGGGTTTTCTAACGGCGTACGGTCACATTTTTATTCACGCGACCGGAATTTGGGCAGGAGGGCAACGCGGGGTGCCCAAGGTTGCGACGTTGTCAGAAGGAGTCTTTGCGCCTGCGGATCTCCGCAAAGACTTCGGCGTCGGGCGACGACTCCATATTTAGGAGCGCCTTGACCTCGTGCAAGTGGGCCCGAAGGAAGGGGTTTGTTTCCTTTTCCTGTCCAATGCTTGCTGGGACGGTAGGTTCGTTTCTGGAACGCTTAGCATCGATCTCTGCGGCGCGGGCCTGAAGCGCGGCATTGTCCGGCTCGATGGTCAGCGCGAAGCGTGCGTTCGCGGCCGTGTACTCGTGGCCGGAATACACCAGTGTGTCATCGGGCATCGCAAGGAACTTCTGCATCGAGTCCCACATCATCTCGGGCGTTCCCTCGAACAATCGACCGCATCCAAGGGCCATAAGGCTGTCGGCCGAGAACACCGCCTTTGCCCGTGGAAAGTGAAAGGCAAGATGGCCGAGGGTGTGTCCCGGTACGGCAAGGGGGACCGTATAGCCGTCGCCTTCGCCGCCGTTCATGCCTTCTTCCAGTGCCATGTCGAGCGGCGGCAGCTTGTCGGCTTCGGCCTTGGGGCCCATCACCTTGCAGCCGTATTTGGCCCGCAGTTCTTCGACGCCGTCGACGTGATCGTGGTGGTGATGGGTGATCAGCAGGGCGTCCAGCCCCCAGCCGCGCTGGTAGAGCGCGTCGATGATCGGGCCCGCTTCGGGGGCGTCGATCAGGCAGACGCCGTCCGGCCCGTTCACCAGGTAGGCGTAATTGTCGCGCAGGCAGGGGACGGTGACGATCTCCAGGGGCATGGTCTTTCCTTCATGCTGCGGTATTCTTTCCCCGACACTCGCCGATACGCCAACGGGCTGCAATGCATCTGGATGTTCTGGACCTGCGCAACTTCTACTACCGCTCGGCCTTGGGCCGTGCGGCGCAGCGTGCGATCCGCAACCAAGTGATCGAACTGTGGCCGGACGCCCCGGGCGAGACGGTCGTGGGCTTCGGCTTTGCGGCGCCGCTCCTGCGGCCTTACCTGTCCACCGCCCAGCGTGTTGTCGCGCTGATGCCCGGACAGCAGGGCGTCATGCCCTGGCCGGGTGGCCAGCCCAACGTGTCGGTCCTTTGCGAAGAGACGCTGTGGCCGTTGCAGACCGGGCAGGCGGACAAGCTGATCCTTCTGCATGGGCTGGAAACGAGCGAGAACGCCCCGAAGGTGCTGGACGAATGCCGCCGGGTTTTGGTGCCGGGCGGCAAGGCGCTGTTCATCGTGCCGAACCGAGCCGGCCTGTGGGCACGGCGCGACGGCACGCCGTTTGGCTTCGGGCGGCCCTATTCGCTGTCGCAGCTTGAAACACAGTTGCAGCGCCATTCGCTGGAACCGGCCCGCAGCAGCACCGCGCTGTACCAACCGCCGTCGGATGCACGGTTCTGGTTGAAGACCGGCAATTTTTGGGAACGCACGGGCCGTCGCCTGTCGATGGGCTATGCGGGCGGGGTGCTGATCGTCGAGGCGACCAAGCAGGTGTCGGCGCCGACCAAGGGCATCAAATCGCGTGTGCGCAAACCGCTGCGCGTGCTTGAAGGGCTGACGCAGCCCGAAGCGAAACCGGTCTGAGCGCCCCTGTGTCGCGAGATGTTGCCTGAGATGCGCCTGTTGCCTGTGATCGCACTGGGCGGCCTTGTCGCTGTAGGCGTTCTTGCATGGGCGCTAAACGCCCACAGGATTGCCAAGCTGCGCGAGGCACAGACAGAGGCCCGCGCCGCCCTTATGTCGGATCCCGTTGTCGCCGGGCTGTTGGAGCGTGGCAACGCGCGCTGTCCGCAGGCGGAGGAAGCCTTCGTCTGGGCCTGCGGCGTCGTCCTACGGTTCGATGCGCCGGTGCCGGGAGGGCTGTGCTCTTCGCCCGATCAGCCGCGCTTCGCCGGGCGGCTCGACTTGGGCGATGGCGGCCCTCCGGAGGACATGGTCTGGTATGGCCGCTATCGGCTGCCGCTGACCGGGCTGCTGCCCTGCCAAGGGTCCGAGTGCGGTGATGTGACCGTGATCGGGGCGGCCCGGGAAGACGCGGGCTTTGGTCAGCGGCAGATCCCGACAGAGATCGGCCCGAACCCGGTCTGGCCCGATTTCGAGGATCGCGGGACGTACGGGACGTGGCAGGACGGCGCATGGGGTGTCCATGACGGCGGGCCGGTGTTCTTCCATTTCGGACAGGGGCGGCTTGGCGGTCTTGAAGGCTACGGCCCGCCGATCAGCATGACATCTTTTCATCCTTCGCTGCCCCTGCTGGTCAGTCTGACCTTGCCGTTCGGCCAAAAGGATGGCTGGCGGCAGCACATGTCCCACCTGTTCGACGAACTGGAGCAGCGCGTCGTTCGTCGAGAGATCGCGGACACCTGTGTGCCCGATGCAAGCGCCGTGCGCTTCACCCTGAACCCTTATCGGCAAGACTGGCTGCGGCGGATCAAGGTCTGGGCCGAAGCGCAGGGCGGGTGATTGGCAGGCCGCCCGCAGGGCCGTTTGGGAACGGTGGCGCTAACAGTCGTCGCGGCGAAAAAATCGGATTTTTCAGGGGATTCGCCCGGCCGCTGACAGAAATTCGTGACTATTTCGCTACTTTATTTCCCTGCATTCGCTCGCAGAAATGTCATCGCCTTGTTTTCCTAGGGTTTCGGCGTCCCGGAAAGCGGGCTAAGAATGTTGCGGGCCGGAGAGGGCTCTGCTAGACCGACGCCGATTTTGAAGGCTGGGCCACTCGGCCTTGCCACTTGGGCTGCCTCGGCCCGCGTCATGCGTGGGGGGGAACGAGGCTTCAACACTCGGAAGGATCGACGTGTCCGAAACAGCTTCGATTTCGACCGGCATCGCTGCGCGCTACGCCACGGCCGTCTTTGAACTGGCCAAGGAAGACAACTCCATCGCCACTCTCGAAACCGACGTGGATACGCTGGACGCCGCACTTGCCGAAAGCGCGGACCTGCGCGACCTGATCAATTCGCCGATCTACAGCCGCGAAGCTCAGGGCAATGCGATCACCGCGGTCGCCCAGAAGATGGGCCTGTCGACCACGATGACCAACGTGCTGGGCCTGATGGCCTCCAAGCGCCGCCTGTTCGTCCTGCCTTACACGTTGCGCGCCCTGCGCGACCGCATTGCGGAAGAGAAGGGCGAAGTCACGGCAGAGGTCGTGTCGGCGAAGGCGCTGACCAAGACGCAGTCCGAGAAGCTTGCGAAGACCCTCGCCTCGACCGTGGGCAAGGACGTGAAAATCAATACGACCGTTGATGAAAGCCTCATCGGCGGTCTCGTCGTTAAGGTGGGCTCGAAGATGATCGACACGTCGATCCGCTCGAAGCTTGCCAACCTACAGAACGCAATGAAAGAGGTCGGATAAGATGGCGATCCAAGCTGCGGAAATTTCCGCAATCCTTAAGGACCAGATCAAGAACTTCGGCCAGGAGGCCGAAGTGGCCGAGGTTGGCCGCGTGCTGTCCGTCGGTGACGGGATCGCCCGCGTGTTCGGCCTGGACAACGTGCAGGCCGGCGAGATGGTCGAGTTTCCGGGCGGCATCATGGGCATGGCCCTGAACCTGGAAAGCGACAACGTCGGCGTCGTGATCTTCGGTTCCGACCGGGACATCAAGGAAGGCGACACCGTCAAGCGCACCAACGACATCGTGTCGGTTCCGGTGGGCGACGCCCTGCTGGGCCGCGTTGTCGACGGCCTTGGCAACCCGATCGACGGCAAAGGCCCGATCGCCACGTCCGAGACCCGCGTTGCCGACGTGAAGGCGCCGGGCATCATCCCGCGTAAATCGGTTCACGAGCCGATGGCGACCGGCCTGAAGGCCATCGACGCCATGATCCCGATTGGCCGTGGCCAGCGCGAACTGATCATTGGTGACCGTCAGACCGGCAAGACCGCCGTGGCGCTGGACGCGATCATCAACCAGAAATCCTACAACGAAGCCGCCGGCGACGACGAAAGCCAGAAGCTCTACTGCGTGTACGTCGCCGTGGGCCAGAAGCGTTCGACCGTTGCGCAGCTGGTGAAGCGTCTCGAGGAAACCGGCGCGATCGAATACTCGATCGTCGTGGCCGCGACCGCCTCGGACCCCGCGCCGATGCAGTACCTCGCCCCCTACACCGCGACCGCGATGGGCGAATACTTCCGCGACAACGGCCGCCACGGCCTGATGATCTACGATGACCTGTCCAAGCAGGCCGTCGCCTATCGTCAGATGTCGCTGCTGCTGCGCCGTCCGCCGGGGCGTGAAGCCTACCCGGGCGACGTGTTCTACCTGCACTCCCGCCTGCTGGAACGTTCGGCCAAGCTGAACGAGGACAACGGTGCCGGCTCGCTGACCGCGTTGCCGATCATCGAAACCCAGGGCGGCGACGTGTCGGCGTTTATTCCGACCAACGTGATCTCGATCACCGACGGCCAGATCTTCCTGGAAACCGAACTGTTCTTCCAAGGCATCCGCCCGGCCGTGAACACCGGTCTGTCGGTGTCGCGCGTTGGCTCGTCGGCCCAGACCAAGGCGATGTCCTCGGTTGCTGGCCCGGTGAAACTGTCGCTCGCCCAGTACCGCGAGATGGCCGCCTTCGCTCAGTTCGGCTCTGACCTCGACGCCTCGACCCAGCAGCTGCTGAACCGGGGTGCGCGCCTGACCGAACTGATGAAGCAGCCGCAGTACTCGCCGCTGACCAACGCGGAAATCGTCTGCGTCATCTTCGCCGGTACCAATGGCTTCCTCGACAAGATCCCGCTTTCGAAGGTCAAGGACTTCGAGGCTGGTCTGCTGAACCACATGCGGACCAACCGTAAGGATATCCTGGACTGGATCACCAACGAGGACCCGAAGATCAAAGGCGAGCCGGCTGACAAGCTGAAAGCCGCGATCGAGGAATTCGCCAAAGACTTCGCGTAAGGGGGAAGGCGAATGCCGTCTCTGAAGGACCTGAAAAACAGGATCGACAGCGTCAAGTCGACGCGGAAGATCACCAAGGCCATGCAGATGGTGGCCGCGGCCAAACTGCGCCGGGCGCAAGAGGCCGCGGAAGCCGCGCGCCCCTATGCCGAGCGTTTCAACGCTGTCATGGCTGGCCTTGCCGGTTCGGCACAGGAGCTGGGGCAGGGCCCCAAGCTTCTGACCGGCACCGGCAAGGACGACGTGCAGCTTCTGGTCGTCATGACCTCGGAAAAAGGGCTGTGCGGCGGCTTCAACACCTCGATCGTGCGGCTTGTCCGCTACCAGATCGAAAAGCTGCGTGGTGAAGGCAAGACCGTGAAGATCCTCACGGTCGGCAAGAAGGGCCGCGAACAGCTGAAGCGTGACTACGCCGACCTGTTCGTGGGCCACATCGACCTGAGCGAGGTCAAGCGCATCGGCTATGCCAACGCGCAGGACATCGCGAAGGACGTGCTTGCACGGTTCGATGCCGGCGAATTCGACGTGGCGAAGATCTACTACGCCAAGTTCGAGTCGGTGATCAGCCAGAAGCCGCAAGAGCTGCAGGTGATCCCTGCCAAGTTCGAGGGCGAGGCCGCCGAGGCCACGACGTCGAACCTGTACGACTACGAGCCCGACGAGGAAGCGATCCTCGCCGACCTGCTGCCGAAGTCGGTCGCCACGCAGATCTTCGCGGGTCTGCTGGAGAACGGCGCCTCGGAACAGGGTGCACGGATGTCGGCGATGGACAACGCCACCCGCAACGCGGGCGACATGATCGACAGGCTGACCATCGAATACAACCGTTCGCGTCAGGCCGTGATCACCAACGAGCTTATCGAAATTATCTCGGGCGCCGAGGCGCTCTAACCGAACCGGAGACACTTACATGGCAAACGCGAAAGGCAAAGTGACCCAGGTCATCGGCGCCGTCGTCGACGTTCAGTTCGACGATCACCTGCCCGAAATCCTCAACGCGCTTGAAACCGAGAACCACGGCACCAAGCTGGTCCTCGAAGTCGCGCAGCACCTGGGCGAAAGCACCGTGCGCTGCATCGCTATGGACGCGACCGAAGGTCTGGTCCGCGGTCAGACCGTGACCGACACCGATGGCCCGATCATGATCCCGGTTGGCAACGCCACGCTGGGCCGCATCCTGAACGTCGTGGGCGAGCCCGTCGACGAAGGTGCGCCGATCGAATCGACCGAAAAGCGTGCGATCCACCAGCCCGCTCCGAAGTTCGAAGAGCAGGCCACGGAATCCGAGATCCTCGTGACCGGCATCAAGGTCATCGACCTGCTGGCCCCTTACGCAAAGGGCGGTAAGATCGGCCTGTTCGGCGGCGCCGGCGTGGGCAAGACGGTTCTGATCATGGAACTGATCAACAACATCGCCAAGGTGCACTCGGGCTACTCGGTGTTCGCTGGCGTGGGTGAACGGACCCGCGAAGGCAACGACCTGTACCACGAGATGATCGAATCCAACGTTATCAAACCCGATAACCTGGAAGACTCGCAGGTGGCACTGGTCTACGGCCAGATGAACGAACCGCCGGGGGCCCGTGCCCGCGTCGCCCTGACCGGCCTGACTCTGGCCGAGCAGTTCCGCGACCAGTCCGGCACCGACGTTCTGTTCTTCGTCGACAACATCTTCCGCTTCACGCAGGCGGGGTCCGAGGTGTCGGCGCTTCTGGGCCGTATTCCTTCGGCGGTGGGCTACCAGCCGACCCTCGCGACCGACATGGGCGCGATGCAGGAACGCATTACCTCGACCAAGCAGGGCTCGATCACCTCGATCCAGGCCGTGTACGTGCCGGCGGACGACCTTACCGACCCCGCGCCCGCCACGACCTTTGCCCACCTCGACGCTACCACCGTTCTGTCGCGTGCGATCTCGGAACTGGGCATCTACCCGGCCGTTGACCCGCTCGACTCGTCGTCGCGCCTGATGGACCCGGCGGTTCTGGGTGACGAACACTACCAGGTGGCCCGTGACGTGCAGGGTATCCTTCAGCGTTACAAGTCGCTGCAGGACATCATCGCGATCCTCGGGATGGACGAACTGTCGGAAGAGGACAAGCTGACCGTGGCCCGCGCCCGGAAGATCCAGCGTTTCCTTTCGCAGCCGTTCGACGTGGCGAAGGTGTTCACCGGCTCTGACGGTGTGCAGGTTCCGCTCGAAGACACGATCTCGTCCTTCAAGGCGGTCGTGGCCGGCGAGTACGACCACCTGCCGGAAGGCGCTTTCTACATGGTCGGCGGTATCGACGAAGTGAAAGCCAAGGCCGAGAAAATGGCCGCGGAAGCGGCGTAAGGTAGGCAGAGATGGCCGATACCATGCAATTCGACCTCGTGTCCCCGGAACGGAAACTGGCCTCTGTGCAGGCCACTGCCGTCCGTATCCCGGGCACCGAGGGCGACCTGACAGCGATGCCGGGCCACGCGCCCGTCATCACGACGCTGCGTCCGGGTGTGCTGTCGGTCGAAGGGCCGGACGGCACGCAGGACTACGTGGTGTCCGGAGGCTTCGCCGAGATCGCGGCGGAGTCGACTTCGGTGCTGGCCGAGCGGGCGATCCCGCGCGGCGAGGTGACGAAGGACTTTCTTGACGAACTGCGCGCCGAGGCCGAAGCCCGGCACGAGGCCGCCGAGGACCACGAGAAGGACATCACGTCCAAGGCCCTGTCCGATCTGGCCCATCTGGCCGAGGACATGGTCTGAAGCGTTCAACGCTTAGGGCATCCTTAAAGAAGCCCCGGCAGACTTGCCGGGGCTTTTTCTTTGCGTAAGATCGACAGCCCGGGGGCGCATCAGCCTTGGCTGTCACAGGGTAGAGGAACGGATCGGGGTGAAGCGGTTGAAAAACCACTTGGTCGGCGTGGACCAGGGCAGTGTCCCGATGTTCTCTGATTTCGAGAACGATGGCGAGATGTGGACAGGCGACGGCCCTCGCAAGTGCAGCCGCCGCATCACCTTCGCCGAAGCCTATCAGACCCCGCCATCGGTGCATGTCTCGATCTCGATGTGGGACACCGGGGCGGACCGCAACCAGCGCGCAGACATCTCGGCCGAAAGCATCAGCACCACAGGCTTCGACCTTGTGTTCCGCACATGGGGCGATAGCCGTGTCGCACGGATCCGCGCAGACTGGCTCGCCATCGGCGCGCTGCGCGACGATGACACTTGGGACGTCGAGTGACCCTGCCTGCCCGCCCGGGCAAGTAATCGCCCTGTTCCGCACGCTGGAGCGCTGACCGGCGATGGCGATTGCCTGCCTGTCGGGCATCCGCTAACCAAAGCGCGTATGACCAGACGCGACACCCGCCCCGGCCCCGGCCGACCGCCCAACATGGAAGACCCGGTCGCCGCGATCCGCGAGGCGGCGGCGGCGCTGTTCGCCGACAAGGGCTACGACGGCACGTCGCTGCAAGACGTCGCGGGCACGGTGGGGATCACCAAGGCGGGGCTGTACCACTACTTTCCGACCAAGCAGGCGCTGTACCAGTCGATCGTGCTGGCAACGCTTCAGGATCTCCGGCGCGAGGTCGAGACGGCTGTCGCTGCTGCCGATACCGCCGAGGCCCGGCTGCTGGGCTTCATGGCGGCGCATGCGCGGTTCTTTCAGCAGAATCGCGACCGCTACCGCGCCAGCTTCTTTGGCCGCACAGATGGCGATCCCGACCGCTTTTCCCCGGACGAACTGTCGGCGCGGAAGGCCTATGTCCGCTGCCTTGAGACGGTACTGACCGACGGCGTGGCGGACGGCAGTCTTGCGGTCGCTGACGTCCCGACCTTTGCGCGGGGTATCCTTGGGATGCTGAACTGGATGGCCCGCTGGTACAGCGAGGATGGTCCCCTTTCAGCGGTCGAGATCGCCGAGAGCTATGGGCGAACACTGGTCGCGGGACTGGCGGCGAAACCCTGAAGAACGGCACGGAACTTGACCCGGCGCGCCGCACGAATTAATTACCTGCCAAGCGGTAGGTAATTGCCCGGCGCGCCGCCGGACGCCCCGCCCGCAGGGATCGGAGACACGACATGGACACCCAGCCAAAGCTGAAACCCAAGGATGCGCCCGCACTCGGGGCGTTCGACTGGCAGGATCCCCTGCAGCTCGACACCCTGCTGACGGAAGAAGAACGGATGATCCGGGATTCGGCGCACGCCTTCGCGCAGGAAAAGCTGGCGCCTCGGGTGATCGACGCCTACCGCGAAGAACAGACCGACCCCTCGATCTTCCGCGAAATGGGCGAGGTGGGTCTTCTTGGCGCGACCCTGCCCGAGGAATACGGCGGCATCGGCGCGTCCTACGTGGCCTACGGCCTGATCGCCCGCGAGGTCGAGCGGGTCGACAGCGGCTATCGCTCGATGATGTCGGTGCAGTCGTCGCTGGTGATGTACCCGATCTACGCCTACGGCTCGGAAGAGCAGCGGCAGAAATACCTTCCCGGCCTTGCGCAGGGCACGCTGATCGGCTGTTTCGGCCTGACTGAACCCGACGCCGGATCCGACCCGGGCGGCATGAAGACGCGTGCGGTCAAGACCGATGGCGGCTATCGGCTGACCGGTTCGAAGATGTGGATCTCGAACAGCCCGATCGCGGACGTGTTCGTCGTCTGGGCCAAGTCCGAGGCCCACGGCGGCAAGATCCGCGGCTTCGTGCTGGAAAAGGGCATGCAGGGCCTGTCCGCGCCGAAGATCGGCGGCAAGCTCAGCCTGCGCGCCTCGATCACCGGCGAGATCGTGATGGACGGGGTCGAGGTGGGCGAGGATGCGCTGCTGCCCGGTGTCGAGGGGCTGAAGGGGCCGTTCGGCTGTCTGAACCGCGCGCGCTATGGCATCGCATGGGGCGTGATGGGCGCCGCCGAATTCTGCTGGCGCGCCGCGCGTCAGTACGGGCTTGACCGGCACCAGTTCGGCAGGCCGCTTGCCCAGACACAGCTGTTCCAGAAGAAGCTGGCCGACATGCAGACCGAAATCGCGCTTGGCCTTCAGGCCGCGTTGCAGGTGGGCCGCCTGATCGAGACCGGCGGTGCCTCGCCCGAGGCGATCTCGCTGATCAAGCGCAACAACTGCGGCAAGGCGCTGGACATGGCGCGGATGGCGCGGGACATGCACGGCGGCAACGGCATTTCCGAGGAATTCCAGGTCATGCGGCACATGGTCAACCTCGAGACGGTGAACACATACGAGGGCACCCACGACGTGCACGCACTGATCCTTGGCCGGGCGCAGACGGGCCTTCAGGCGTTCATGTAGATCTTGCCAGATCCGGTAAAAAGAAAGGGCGGCCCCGGTTGGCCGCCCTTTGTCGTTCCGCCTCGCTCCGGTCGGTCAGAACCGGGCGTAGGTGCCTTCGTAGATCGGATGCAGCGTCTCGGTCTCGAACAGCGACGACACGCTGGTGCCGTTCCAGATATTCAGGATCGCCTGCGCAAAGATCGGCGCGGTCGGCACGATGCGGATGTTCTTCGCCGCCTTGACCGGCTCGGTCGCTTGGATCGTGTCCGTGATCACCAGCGACTTCATCACCGACTTGGTGATGCGGTCGACGGCCGGGCCGGACAGAACGCCGTGGGTGATGTAAGAGTGAACCTCTTTCGCGCCTTGTTCCATCAGGACCTCAGCCGCCTTGCACAGCGTTCCGGCGGTGTCGCAGATGTCGTCGACGATGATACAGGTCTTGCCCTTCACGTCACCGATGACGGTCATCTCGGCCACCTCGCCGGGCTTTTCGCGGCGCTTGTCCACGATGGCCAATTGCACGCCGATCCGCTTCGCCAATTCGCGGGCGCGGGCCACGCCGCCCACGTCGGGCGAGATCACCGTGACGTCCTTAAGCCGGCCCTTGAACTGGTGCTCGATATCCAGCGCGAACACCGGCGCGGCGTACAGGTTGTCCACCGGAATATCGAAAAAGCCCTGAATCTGCGCGGCGTGCAGGTCCATCGTCAGGATTCGCTCGATCCCGGCGGTGACCATCATGTTGGCGACCAGCTTGGCCGAGATCGGCGTCCGCGCCTTGGTGCGGCGGTCCTGACGGGCATAGCCGAAATAGGGGATTACGGCGGTGATCCGCGCCGCCGAGGACCGGCGCAGCGCGTCGGCCATGATCAGCAGCTCCATCAGGTTGTCGTTCGCCGGGTTCGACGTCGGCTGAAGGATGAACATATCCTCGCCGCGGACGTTTTCGAAAACCTCGACGAAGATCTCGCCGTCGTTGAAGCGCTCGACCCGCGCATCGACAAGCCCGACGTTCACACCGCGGTGCATCGACATCCGCCGTGCGACGGCAGAGGCAAGGATCGGGTTGGCGTTGCCGGACATCAGTTTGGGTTCGTGGATCGCGGGCATGGCAGCTGGTCTCTGGGAAGATGCGGGAATGACGGATTCGTGACGTTGGCCACCGCTTAGCACCCTGATACGGTCTTGCAAACAAGACGCAGCGCAGGGAGGCCGGGCCGTTGCCGCATATCGACTATTTCTTCTCGACCACGTCACCGTTCAGCTATCTTGCGGGCACCCGGATGGAAGAGATCGCGGACCGCCACGGGGTCACGGTCGCTTACAAGCCCTTCGACCTGCGCGCGGCGTTCCCCCGCACCGGCGGCACGCCGCCCGAGATGCGGTACGAAGGGCGGGTGGACTACCGCCTGCAGGACATGGCGCGCCAGTCGAAGAAGCTTGGCCTGCCGATCAACCTGAAACCGGCATATTGGCCGGCCAACGGCGCACCGTCGTCCTATGCGATCATCGCCGCGCAGTCGGCGGGCGGCGGCGATCTTGGCGCATTGGTGCACGGCATCCTGCGCGCCTGCTGGGCCGAGGAACGCGACATCGCGCAGGACGACGTGATCCGCGACTGCCTGTCAGCGGCGGGCTTCGACCCGTCGCTTGCCGACAGCGGGTTGCTGGCCGGGGCCGAGACCTACGCCGCGAACCTCGAAGAGGCGGTCGCGCGCGGCGTCTACGGCGCGCCGTTCTACCTTCTCGACGACGGTCAGAAGTTCTGGGGTCAGGACAGCCTCGGCGATCTCGACCTGCACCTGTCGGGCAAGCTTTAGCGCGCCCGCCTCAGGCGTTCAGCGCGCCAAGAAAGCCGTCGATCTCGTCCTCGCCGGTGCACCAGCTGCAGACAAGCCGTGCCGACACGGGTTCGTCCGGATCGCCCTCCAGCGACTGGTGGCCCGGCCAGATGTGATACGCCGCACCCTCGGCGCGCACCTTGTGGTGCAGCCCGCGCGGGAAGGCGGCGAACACCATGTTGGCGTCCTGCGGATGGGCAAGGCTGGCGCCGGGGATCTTCAGGATGCCCTCGGCCAACCGGTCGGCCCGCGCATTCGCGGTGCGCGCCATGTCCAGCCACAGGTCGTCGGCCAGATAGGCCTGCATCTGCGCCGACAGATAGCGGTGCTTGGAAAACAGGTGCCCGCCGCGCTTGCGCCGCAGCTCGAACTCCCACGCCTTGTCGGGATCGAACAGCACCACGGCCTCGACCCCCATCAGCCCGTTCTTGGTGCCGCCGAAGGACAGCACGTCGACGCCCGCGCGCCACGTCAGGTCGGCGGGCGAGGCGTTGGTCGACACCAGCGCATTGGCGAACCGCGCGCCGTCCATGTGCACCGGCAGACCGTAATCCTTCGCCACAGCCGCCAGCGCCGCCACCTCGGACACGGAATAGACCGTGCCGTTCTCGGTCACGTCGGTGATCGACACCATCCCGCGCTGCACGTTGTGCACCCCGCCGCGCCCGGTGAACCGGATCGTCTCGCGCAGGGTCTCGGGGGTCATCTTGGCATGCTCGCCATCGACCAGCACCAGCTTGGCGCCGCCGGTATAGAACTCGGGCGACGCGCATTCGTCCTCTTCGATATGCGCGTTGCGATGGCAGAAGATCGCGGACCACGGCGGGCAATAGCAGGCCAGCGACAGCACGTTCGCCGCGGTGCCGGTGGCCACAAGGTACACCGCCGCCTCGGGCGCCTCGAAAATCTCGCGGATACGCGCGCGGACCTCGTCCATGATCGGATCGCCGCCATAGGACGGCATGTACCCGGCGTTGGCGGCGACCAGCGCCTCCATCACCTTGGGATGCGCGGGAGACGAGTTGTCAGAGGAGAAGAACATCGCGGTCGTCCTGAAGTTCGGGGATGCCGTGTCAGACCACATTCCACGCCCAAGAGCAATCGGACGCCCCCCTTGCTTCTTCTATCCGCAAATATCCCGGGGAGCGCGAGGGGCAGCGCCCCTCGTATGCCGACCGTTCAGCCGGTGGGTTCCTCGATGATATAGTCTTCCCAGTCCTCTTCCGGGATCTCGAACTCTGGCACCGTCCAGCCCTGAACCGACACGCCTGCCGCGTGCACCGTGTCCGGCGTGCCAGAGATCAGCGGGTGCCAGTCGTACAGCGCCTTGCCTTCGTACATCAGCCGATAGGCGCAGGTCTGCGGCATCCAATAGGCGATCTCGCCGATGTTCTTCGGCGTCAGCACCACGCAATCCGGCACGAACTGCTTCCGGATCTCGTACTGGGCGCAGCGACAGGTCGAGTCGTCCAGCAGCCGGCAGGCGACGCGGGTGAAGGCGACCTCGCTGGTGTCCGGGTCCTCCAGCTTGTTCAGGCAGCACTTGCCGCAGCCGTCGCACAGCGCCTCCCACTCGCGCGCGGTGAGGTTCTTCAGCGGAACCCGTTCCCAGAACCGGTCCCGCAGCCCGTGGCGGTCGATCGGATCGTCGGTCATGGCAGCGCCGCCAGAATTTCGCGGGCGCGGGCGCAGTCTGCGTCCATCTGGCGGACCAGCGTGTCAAGGCTGTCGAACTTGGCCTCGGGCCGCAGGTACTCGACCAGCGCGACGGACAGGTGTTCGTCGTACAGATCGCCGGCAAAATCGAACAGGAAAGTCTCCAGGTTCGGCACGTTCTCTCCGAACATCGGACGGTGCCCGATGTTGGCGGCGCCGTCATAGCTGCCCTTGTGCGGGCCGGTCAGGATGTCGGCCTTGACGGCATAAACCCCGAACCGCGGCGGGTGCAGCCCGCTGATCGACATGTTCGCGGTCGGATAGCCCAGATCGCGCCCGCGCTTGTCGCCGTGGCGCACCGCGCCGTCGATCCGGTGCCAGTGTCCCAGCATCGCGGCGGCGTGGCGCACCTCGCCCTCGGCCAGCGCGGTACGAATGCGGGTCGACGACACCTCGATCCCCGCAGTTTCGACAAGCTCGGCGATGGTCACGCCGAACCCAAAGCGCGCGCCGAACTCCCGCAGCATATCGACGGTCCCCTTGCGGCCCTTTCCAAAGCAAAAGTCGGCCCCGACCACGACATGGCTCAGCCCCAGCCCGTCGGCGATCACGTCACGGGCGAATTCCTCGGCCGACAGGCCGGACAGGCGCGCATCGAACGGCAATTGGTACAGCTGGTCGACGCCCAGCTTCTCCAGCCGGTGCGACTTGGTCTCGGCGCTCATCAGGCGGAACGGCGGCGCGTCGGGCGCGAAGAACTCGCGCGGGTGTGGTTCGAACGTCATGATGCCCAGCGGCGCATGGGTGCGCGCGGCCTCGGACCGGGCGATGTCGATGACCGCCTGATGCCCAAGGTGCACGCCGTCGAAATTGCCGATGGCAGCAGACGCGCCCTTGTCGGCGTCGGCAATCCCCGTCCAGTCGGTGAAGGTCTTCATGGTCCCCCGAGCGACGGGGGCGCCCCGTCCGTCAGTCGAATTTCCGGCTGGGCGCCAGGACCAGCGCCTCACCTTTCAGGACGACCGTATCGCCCACGGCGCACTGACAATCAAGCGTGACCCGTCGCCGGGAATGGTCGATCTCGCGCACCGTCACCTCGGCGACGACCACGTCGCCCGGCCGCACCGGCGCCATGAATTTCAGGCTCTGACCAAGATAGACCGTTCCATGCCCCGGCAACTGCTCTCCGATCACCGCCGAAATCAGCCCGGCGGTCAGCATCCCGTGGGCGATGCGACCCTCGAAGATCGTGTCCATCGCATAGGCATCATCAAGGTGCACCGGATTGCGGTCGGTCGACACCTCGGCGAACAGTTCGATGTCGCGGTCGGTGACCTGCTTGCGCAGGTGGCGGCGCATCCCGATCTCAAGATCCTCGATGCAGATCGTGCCACGTTCCAGATTGTCGAGCATAGCGGCCTCCGGGCGGTTGTTGCGCTGCAGCATACACCGCCCGGCAAGGTGGGATCAATCGGGAAGGTAATTTAAATCACGAAATAACGAGAAATTTGAAACTTTATTGCCGCGCCGTTCGTCGTCAGCGCAAAAACCCGATGCTGTAGGTCGGGTCGTAGCCCTTGGTCGCAAGCCATGCGTCCAGCCGGTCGGAATGCGGATGCGCGCCGTCCAGCGTTTCCTCGGCGGCGAGCCCACCCGCGACGAACAGCACGTCCAGATCCTCGCCCACGGCGCCTTGGACGTCCGTGTGAATGCCATCCCCGACGCACAGGATCCGCGCTTCTGGCACGTCCCGCTCCAGCGCCGCCAGCCGCCGCCGGGCCAGATCGTAGATCGGCGGATGCGGCTTGCCGAAGTACAGGCTTTCGCCGCCCATTTCGGTGTACATCTCGGCCAGCGCACCGGCACACCACTGCCGTTTGGTGCCCACGTCGACGATTACGTCGGGGTTCATGCACAAAAGCTTCATGCCCTTCGTCTTCGCGAACAGGAACTCACCCTTGTAGACCGACGGATCGGCATAGGGGTCTTCCGGCCCGGCGACGACAAGGCCCTCGGCGTCGGCCAAAGGCACAACTTCGACCGAGATCGGATCGTCCAGAATCTTCGGCGGCTCGAAGATGGTGCGATCGGATTCGTAGCCGATGAAATGCACCTTGTTGCCGACCGCGCCGGTGAACAGCGCGGTCCGGGCGCTGTCGCCCGACGTCGCGATCGCGTCCCACGCGTCGCGCGGCACGCCGATCTCATCAAGACCCTTGGCCACCTCTGTCCACGCGCGCGGCGCGTTGGTCACCAGCACCACCGTGCCGCCCTTCGCCCGGAACGCCTGCAGCGCCGCGACCGCCTCGGGGAAAGCTTCGCGACCGTTGTGCACACAGCCCCAGACGTCGCAGAACAGCGCGTCGTAATCGGCGGAAATGTCGGACAGGGCGTGGACGATACGGGTCATGAAAGGGCCTCGGCTGCGCGTTCGCAGGCGGTATCGCACGAAGCCCGCGGCGCGGAAACCCGCGATCGCGGCGGCCCTGCGTCGGCCGCTTTTGTCTTTGGTCCTCAAATATCCCCGCCGGAGGCAAGAAATCCTATGCCGCGGCGTCGCGGCGGGCGCGAGCGTCGGCAAGAAGCCGGGCCATGTCCGGGTCTTCGATGTTCAGGATCTCGAACCTGTCGGCAAGGTTTTGGATATACTCGAAGCTGGTTCCAAGAATGCCCTCGCCAAACGCCGCATAGGTCACCTGTTCGTCATGCGACAGGTCCGGGTGGATCATGTCGGCGTCATGGTCGGCGGTGAACGCCAGAACGGTGATCTCTCCGTGGTCGGTCGAGGCCGGAAGGAATTCTTCGTGATAGCACGGCGAGATGCGTTCGCGCCGCCACAGGATGTCGGTCTCTTCCTCAAGCCGCTCGGCGGCGATGCGAAAGGCCAGCCCGTCGCAGCCGGGTCCGTCCGGGTCGCTGTCCAGCGCGGCCATCACGCCGGGATGGTCCGGCGTGCCGCGCCCGCCGGAAACGTCCTTCAGGATGAAGCGGCGGGCGAAGCCGGGCAGGTGGGCGCGGCGCACTTCCTCGAACAGGAACGCCGGGTTCCACATCAGCGAGCCATAGGCGAACACCCAAAGTTCCTTGTCCCGGCGGCCGTCCAGCGCGGCGGTGCGGAACGCCTCGCGTTCGGCATCGGGATAGGCGGGCATCGGTTCCAGCCCGCGTGCGGCCAGTTCCGCCTCGATCGTGGCCGGATCGAAGTCGCGGAAGAACGAGGTCAGCGGATCCTCGATCTTGCCGCGCAGGCCGGGATGGTGGCGGTACGGGTCTGTGGTCCGGGTGTGGCTGTCTGGCTGCATGGGCCATCGGTGACAGGCGGGCCGCCGGGGCGCAACCCGGAACGCCGCACAGTGCCGGTGCGCCGGGCGTAAGGCGGGGCCCGGATGCGGGGGGCGGATGTGGGGGGCGGATACGAAAAGACCCCCGGCAGTGCGGGGGTCTTCCGTCAGTCGGCAGGCGATGCGCTTACAGCGTCAGCGCCGGGATGATCTGCTTTTTGCGGCTCATGATGCCGGGCAGCACGACGCTGTCGCCGGTCACGGTGGCGCCAAAGCTTTTCTCGGCCACGGTCTTGACCGTGTCGTTCGGCACCAGAAGCGTCGCCTCTTCCTTCAGGATGTCGACGACGAACAGCAGAACCTCGTCCACGCCGTCCTCTGCCGAGACGGTTTTCATCGTCTCCATCAGCGACGCCTTGCGGTCCAGCGGGATGTTCGGCGCGGTGGTTTCCAGAACCGAGACGCGGAACTTGGTGCCCGACACTTCGTATTCCTTGCTGTCCATGCGGATCAGTTCGGCATCGCTGAAGGCCGAAACGTCCGACTTGGCGGCGAACAGGTCGGCGGCGTAGTCAGAGATCGAGATCCCCAGATCGGCGGCCAGTTCCTCGGCCAGCGCCTTGTCCTGCTCGGTCGTGGTGGGCGAGCGGAATTCCAGCGTGTCGGACAGGATGCACGACAGCATCGCGCCCTTGATGTTCTCGGGCATCTTGGCGGCGTTGTCGCCCATCAGGTTGTGCATGATGGTCGCGGTGCAGGCGAGCGGCTTGATCGTGATGTCGATCGGGCCCTTCGTTTCCAGTCCGCCGGTCAGCTTGTGGTGGTCGATGATCTGCACGATGTCCGCGTCGTTGATCGCGTCGGGCAGCTCGGCCGGGTTGTTGGTGTCGACGATGACCACCTTGTCCCCGGCGGCGACGTCCGAGATGATCTCGGGCTTGTCGAAGCCCCAGCGTTCCAGCACGAAGGCGGCTTCGGTGTTGGGCTCGCCCAGCAGTTTCGCCTCGGCGGGCTGGTCGCGGTGTTCGGAAAGGTACCAGGCCCAGATAAGCGGCGAGCCGGTGGAATCGGTGTCGGGGGATTTGTGGCCGAAGACTTTGATGGTCATGTCTCTGTCCGTCGTTTTCAGGAAGCCGTTTGGTCTGGCGTGGATCGTGCGTTCGGGCGCCTCTATAGGGGCACGGCGGCGGGTTGTCACGCGGCGGCAGGTGAGGTCAAGTGGCGCGCATGGCCGACATGCGTGAAACAGACCTGTACCCGCCCGTGAAGGAGTTTCTCGAAGGGCAGGGATACGAGGTGAAGGGCGACGTGGCCGAAGCCGACGTGGTCGCCTGCCGCGGCGCCGCGCCGCCGGTCATCGTAGAACTGAAGACCTCGTTCTCATTGGCGCTTTTGCATCAGGCGGTCGCCCGGCTGTCGATCAGCGACGCGGTCTATGTCTGCGTGCCGCGCAAGCCGGGGATGGCCTTTCACCGGGCGCTGAAGGACAACATCGCCCTGTGCCGTCGGCTGGGGCTGGGGGTGATCCTTGTCCGCTTGTCCGACGGCCATGTCGAGGTGCCCTGCGATCCCGGTCCCTATGCGCCGCGCAAGTCGGCCAAGCGCCGCGACCGCCTGCTGCGAGAGTTCGCCCGGCGCGAAGGCGATCCGTCCCCCGGCGGGTCCGTGCGGGGCGGGGTGGTTACTGCCTACCGTCAAGATGCGATGCGGGTGGCGGCCTACCTCGTGGCGCACGGCCCAAGCAAGGGCGCGGTGGTTGCGAAGGCCACGGGCGTCACCCGCGCCACGCGGATCATGGCGGACGACCACTATGGTTGGTTCGAGCGGGTCCAGACCGGCGTTTACGCGTTGACCAAAAAAGGGGCAGCGGCAAGCGAGTCCCCCGAAATTGGTAAAGACGCCGCGTCAAGTCCCTGAGAATACGTGCTTTTAGCAGGTATTTGCCGCAAAACCGCCAGATTCTCCCGGCTTGAACGGATGGTGCGACCGGGAACCGGCGCGTTCTACTCAGGCGGAAAGCAAGACTATGTCATCCCAGAACGGGAACGATACGATCAAGGGTGACTGGCAAGACAATGACCTTGCCGGCGGCGACGGCGACGACAGCATTTCGGGTGCTTCGGGCGACGACACCCTTGATGGCGGTGAAGGCAACGACACGCTGAAAGGCGACTCTGGCAACGACAGCCTAAGCGGCGGCGACGGCGACGACCAACTGGAAGGCGGGTCGCAGAACGACACGCTGGACGGCGGCGCGGGCGATGACAAGCTGTACGGCGGAAGCGAAGAAGACGTCCTGATCGGCGGCGACGGCGACGATTATCTTGACGGTGGGTCGCAGAACGACCGCCTGTACGGCGGGGACGGCGACGACACGCTTTATGGCGGGACCGGCGACGACACGATGGACGGCGGCGCGGGCGACGACCTGATTTACGCCGGCGAGTACGAGGGCGGCCACGACATGATCGTGTGGGGGCCCGAAGGCGGCAACGACACCATCATGGGCTTCAGCCCGGAAGACGACGTCATCTACGTCGACGGCGCGACCATCGACGACGTGATCCTGACCCCGACGGACAATCCCAAGATCTGGACCATGACGCTGGACGGGGTCGAGGACGCCAGCCTGACGATTGATTTCACCTATTATTGGAACGAAGGCATCACGGCCGAGCAGCTGAAGCAGCAGGTCGTGACCGAGAAGGACACGACCATCCCCGAGTCGCCCGTCGCCATGCCGGTCTGCCTGACGGCAGGGGCAATGGTTTTGACGGCGACAGGTCCGCGTCCAGTGGAAACCTTGGCCGAGGGCGACCTGTTGCAGGTCGCGGATGGCGGTTTGCGCCCCGTTCGCGCCGTGCTGCGCAACCGCGTCAGCGTCGCCGCCCAGAAAGCCGACCCGGCGCTGCGCCCGGTCGAGATCGCGGCGGGCGCGTTTGCCGACGGGCTGCCGCGCCAGCGGATGCGGGTGTCGCTGCAACACGCCTTCCTTGCCGTCGACGCGCGGCCCAATGGCCGCGGAGAGGTGCTGGTACGTGCGCGCCACCTTGCGGACGAGATGGGCCTTGCCCGGCTGGTGGAAACGCCGCGCGCGAACGTGACCTACTATCACCTCGTCATGGATCGCCACGAACTGGTCAACGCTGACGGGGTCTGGACCGAAACCGTGTTCGCCGGTCCCGAGGCACTGGCAGCGGACCCGGTCCTGTCAGAGATGCTGGACGGGCGCGACATTCCGCAGATGGATCGCCGGGCCCGCCCGCTTTTGCTGCGCAAGCACCTGCGCCGCTATTCGGGCCTCAGCATCGGTCTGACTGCGCGAGATGGGGTTGCGGCCGCCTGAAAAGGGATCGCGTCAGTCCGGGGTGCGGGCGCGGCGGGTGACGTCGAAGCCCTCTGCCTCCAACAGATGAAGAAGTCCTGCCTCGCCGGGAAGGTGCATCGCGCCGACCGCCACCAGCGTGTCGCCGTCGGCGGACAGGATGCGATCCATCCACGCGCGGTTGCGGTCGTCGATCAGCACCTTTTCAAAGCGCGCGATCTGGTCTTCCAAGTCCTCGGCCGAAAAGGTCTCGTCCGCCTCTGACAGGGCGACGGTGAATTCCCAGATCAGCTGGATTTCTTCACGGAAATAGGCCTCGGCCATCGTCACCGCCAAATCGGCGCTTTGGTCGGTCGACTGCGACAGGCCGTAGCGCAGCAGATCAAGCTGCTCTTGCTGGGTGAAGGCCGCGAATGCTGTCAGCGCTGTGTCAATCGGCTCCAGCGCCAGCGCGGGCTTGTCCAGCGCCTCGGCGGCTGCGGTGATCATCCCGTCCAGCCCGCGCTTCCCGGATTGCAGGGCCTCCATGTCGCAACGGGTCATGCCAAGCTGCGCCATCGCCATCCAAGGCCGCATCTGCGAGGCAAGAAAACCCGGCACACCACGATCGGCCATCGCCGCGCGCAGCCGGTTCCAGTCTTCCTCGCTCAAAAGGTCGGGCAGGGTGGGGCCTTCGGTGATGAAGGCAAGCGACGGCTCGGCGGCGATCATCCGCTGCAACCGCGCCTCGTCGCCCGCCCCCATCTCAAGATAGATCGTGTCGGCGGTTTCCAGAAACGGGCGGATCTGGTCCAGCGTCGCCTCGTGGCGGGGGTCGTACAGGTGCATCGTGCCGACAAGCAGAACGTGCCGACCGTCGCGCTGGGCGTCCCACAGGATGCCGGTGCCGTTCGGAACGGCGTCGGCAAGGTTTCGCAGGCGCTCCTGTTCATCTGCCGGCATGGCTGTTATCAGGTCACTTCCGCCACAGTCCGCTGCCGCCGTGGCGGGCCTGAGCGCGACCAGCGCAAGGAACAGGAAGATAAGGAATTTGCGCACTTGCCGGTCCTCCGCGGGTGTTGCGCGAAAGGGTACGCCAGTCCCCCCCGACCGCAAGCAAATTTCTGTAAGGCGCCCTGTTGACTCGTGGAACCCACCTCCTTATCTCCGGCTCGTTAGCACTCGCCCCCGGTGAGTGCTAATTT
This sequence comes from Maritimibacter sp., assembly GCA_002701395.1. GTDB lineage: Bacteria > Pseudomonadota > Alphaproteobacteria > Rhodobacterales > Rhodobacteraceae > Psychromarinibacter > Psychromarinibacter halotolerans. The sequence continues at coordinate 157,263 of NZVC01000032.1, forward strand.
GGGAGAACAATGAACCAAGGAGCGTTCAGAGATGGCATTCACCCCGCTGCATGACCGTGTGCTGGTCCGCCGTGTGGAATCCGACGAGAAGACCAAGGGTGGTCTGATCATCCCGGAAAGCGCGAAAGAGAAGCCGGCCGAAGGCGAGATCGTCGCCGTGGGCGCAGGCGCCAAGGACGACGAAGGCGATCGGATCGCGATGGACGTCAAGGCTGGCGACAAGATCCTGTTCGGCAAATGGTCCGGTACCGAGATCACGCTGGACGGCGAAGAGCTGCTGATCATGAAGGAAAGCGACATTCTCGGCATCATCGCCTGAGACCTGTCCCCTTCAATCACTCAAACATTTCAGACGGAGTAACCAATCATGGCTGCTAAGGACGTCAAATTCGACACCGACGCCCGTAACCGTATGCTCAAGGGTGTGAACATCCTTGCTGACGCGGTGAAAGTGACCCTCGGCCCGAAAGGCCGCAACGTGGTCATCGAGAAATCGTTCGGTGCCCCGCGCATCACCAAAGACGGTGTTTCGGTCGCCAAGGAAATCGAACTGGAAGACAAGTTCGAGAACATGGGCGCCCAGATGGTGAAGGAAGTCGCTTCCCGCACCAACGACGAAGCCGGCGACGGCACCACCACCGCGACGGTTCTGGCGCAAGCCATCGTCAAGGACGGCCTCAAGTCGGTTGCCGCCGGCATGAACCCGATGGACCTGAAGCGCGGCATCGACCTGGCCACCGCCAAAGTCGTCGAAGCGATCAAGGCCGCTGCCCGTGAAGTGAACGACTCGAACGAAGTCGCTCAGGTCGGCACCATCTCGGCGAACGGCGAAGAAGCCATTGGCCGCCAGATCGCCGACGCGATGCAGAAAGTCGGCAACGACGGCGTCATCACCGTCGAAGAGAACAAAGGCCTCGAGACCGAGACCGAAGTCGTCGAAGGCATGCAGTTCGACCGCGGCTACCTGTCGCCCTACTTCGTGACCAACCCCGACAAGATGATCGCCGAGCTGGACGATTGCCTTATCCTGCTGCACGAGAAGAAACTCTCGTCGCTGCAGCCGCTGGTACCGCTGCTCGAGCAGGTGATCCAGTCGCAGAAGCCTCTTCTGATCATCGCCGAAGACGTCGAGGGCGAAGCCCTGGCGACCCTCGTGGTGAACAAACTGCGTGGCGGCCTGAAGATCGCTGCCGTCAAAGCTCCGGGCTTCGGCGACCGCCGCAAGGCCATGCTGCAGGACATCGCGATCCTGACCGGCGGCCAGGTGATCTCGGAAGATCTCGGCATGAAGCTGGAATCGGTCACGATGGACATGCTTGGCACCGCCAAGACCGTGTCGATCACCAAGGACGAGACCACGATCGTCGACGGTCACGGCGAAAAAGCCGAGATCGAGGCCCGCGTTGCCCAGATCCGCACGCAGATCGAGGAAACCACCTCGGACTACGACCGTGAGAAGCTGCAGGAACGTGTTGCCAAGCTGGCGGGCGGCGTTGCCGTCATCCGCGTCGGCGGCATGACCGAAGTCGAAGTGAAAGAGCGCAAGGACCGCGTCGATGACGCGCTGAACGCGACCCGTGCGGCCGTTCAGGAAGGTGTCGTGGTCGGTGGCGGTGTTGCCCTGATCCAAGGTGCCAAGGCCCTTGACGGTCTGGAAGGCGCGAACAGCGACCAGAACGCCGGTATCGCCATCGTGCGCAAGGCTCTGGAAGCTCCGCTGCGCCAGATCGCCGAGAACGCTGGCGTCGACGGTTCGGTTGTTGCCGGCAAGATCCGCGAAAGCCAGGACCTGGCCTTCGGCTTCAACGCTCAGACCGAAGAATATGGCGACATGTTCAAGTTCGGCGTGATCGACCCCGCGAAGGTCGTCCGCACCGCGCTGGAAGACGCTGCCTCGGTTGCTGGCCTGCTGATCACCACCGAAGCGATGGTGGCCGACAAGCCGCAAAAAGACGCACCCGCGGCGCCCGACATGGGCGGCATGGGCGGCATGGGCGGCATGATGTAATCAGCCGCTCCATCCGGAGTATCGGGAAAGGGCGCCCTTGCGGCGCCCTTTTTCTTTGCAGTTTCGCCGCTGCACCGGCAACCGGCTGCCGAACACAGGCGCCAAGCCTATCGACTCTCTTGCGTGAACGGTCCCGATGCCGCCTAGATACCTCGCGTGATGGGGGTATCAATGACGCCGCAACGGATCGTCATTCTGGGCAACGCGGGCAGTGGGAAGTCCTCGCTGGCGCGGGTATTGGCGCAGCAGCTGTCGTTGCCTGTCGTTCACCTTGATTGTCTGTACTGGGGCGCGGGGTGGGTGAAACCGGGCCGCAAGGCGTTCCGCCAGCGCGTTGCCAACGCCACCGACGGACCGGCGTGGATCTGCGAAGGCAACTACCACCACCAGACCTTCGACCTGCGCCTGCCAAAAGCCGACCTTGTGATCTGGATGGACACCCCTCGGCTGACCTGCGCCCGTCGCGTCGCCCTCCGCGCGTTGCGCCAAGGGCCGCGTGCCGACCTGCCGGACGGCTGTGCCGAGAAACTGGACCGCGATTTTTTTGCCTTCCTCGGCTATGTCTGGCGCTTCGACAGGGTCTACCGGCCCGCGATCGAGGCGCTGCGCCACGTCCACGGCCCGGACGTGCCCGTCATCCGCCTGCGCGACCGGCGGCAGGCGGATGCCTTCGCAACCGGGCTGGGGCCCGCCGACCGGCGTCTCAGCCGGTTCTGGCCTTCGATGCCTTTGCCGCCAGCCGTTCGCGGTGAAGCGTATAAAGCCCCGTCGACACGATGATCAGCGCACCGACCCATGTCCAGAAATCCGGCAGGTCGTTGAAGATCAGCCAGCCGTAGAACGTCGACCACAGCAGAAGCGAATATTGCACGGGCGCCACCACGGCGGCCTGTCCGACCTCCAGCGCCTTGATCAGGGTGAATTCGCCCACGCCAGCCATCGCCGCGACGCCAAGCAACAGTATCAATTCGATGCCGGTGGTCGGGGTCTGCCAGATGAAGGGCAGGGGCAATGTCAGCAGCACCACGCTGACCAGCGCGGTATAGGCGACGGTCGTGATGGTGCGGTCAGAGTTCGCCAAGGATCGCGACACGATCTGGCGCAGCGCGAAGCAGAACGCCGCCAGCACCACGAAAAAGATCGCAGGGTTCACCACGCCCATCCCGGGACGGATCACGATCAGCGTCCCGAGGAACCCGATGGTGACGGCGGCCCACCGGCGGATGCCCACCGTCTCGCGCAGGATGAAGGCGGACAGAAGCGTGACGATGAACGGCGCGATGAAGCTGATCGAAACGGCGTCCGCCAGCGGCACGAAGCTGACGGCGACGATGAAGCACACAGCCGAAACGGCGGCGAGGCATCCCCGGAACACCTGCAACCACGGGTGCGCGGTCTTCAGAACCGACGGACCGTGCCGCGCCAGCAGGAACAGCATCGCCGCGAACAGGCCAAGCTGCCGCGACCACGTCACCTGGATCGGGTGCATTGTCTGGGTCAGGAACTTGGCTTGCGTGTCGACGGCCGAAAAGACGAACATCGCCAGTGCCATAAGGGCAAGACCCCGCATGTTGTCGACCTGCTGGCCTGCGGGAGACGGCACGTTCATCGGTGTAGAGGGAATGGGAATGGTCTTGCTCCGGAACTGACCGGCTGTGCCCGGCCCGGGGTTAGTGCTACGCCCGGGACGCCGGAGGGTCCAGTGCCGCCCGGCGGGATTCGTGGAACAGGAGATCAAGCACATGCGTCTGTTCGCGCTGGTCGCGGTGGTCATGGTGGCCTTCGCGGCGAATTCGGTCCTGAACCGGCTGGCGGTCGGCGGCGGCTGGATCGACGCGATGGATTTCGCCCTGGTCCGGGTGATGTCCGGTGCCGTGGCCTTGGCCGTTCTGGTGCTGGTGCGGGACCGGCGGCTGTCGGTCGGCGGGCCGCACAGGGTGGCGGGCGTGCTGTCGCTGACGCTGTATCTTGCGGGCTTTTCGGCCGCCTACCGGACGCTTGATGCGGGGGCCGGTGCGCTGATCCTGTTCGGTGGCGTGCAGGTCACCATGTTCGCCGGCGCGCTTCTGGCCCGCGAACCGATGCCGCCCCTGCGCTGGATCGGCGCGCTTGTGGCGTTGTCGGGGCTGGCGTGGATGTTCTGGCCCGGAAACGGCGCCAGCGTCCCGCTGCTTGCAGGGGCGTTGATGGCCGCCGCTGCGGTGGGGTGGGGCATCTACTCGCTGGTGGGCCGCCGCGCCGGAGAGCCGCTGCGCGCCACGGCGGCGAACTTCCTGCTGGCGGTGCCGGTCTGCGCGGTGATCGCCCTTCTGGCCCGAAGCGGCGCGACGATCACCGGGGCGGGCGTCGTGCTGGCGCTGGTGTCGGGCATCGTGACCTCTGGCATGGGGTATGCGCTGTGGTACGCCGTGCTGCCGCGCCTTGCCGCCAGCGTCGCGGCGGTGGCGCAACTGACCGTGCCGGTGATCGCGGTGGCGGGCGGCGCGTTGTTCCTGTCCGAGCCTGTCCCGCTGGCGCTGATCGCCGCCTGCGCGCTGGTGCTGGGCGGCGTCGCGCTATCGGTGCTCGCAAGGCGTTAGGGACTGGTCTGGCGCGCGCGATGGCATATCTGAAGCGGATGCGCAGGTTCCTTCTGATCCTCTTCCTTCTGATGCCCGTCCCCGCCGCGGCGGATTGCGTCGTGTTGCTGCACGGGCTGGCCCGCAGCGCGACCAGCATGGTGCCGCTGGCCGAGGCGTTGCGCGCCAACGGCTATCGCGTCGTGAACCGCGGCTATCCCTCGACCGAGCGCAAGATCGAGGTGCTCGTCAACATGGCGGTCGGCCCGGCGGTTGCGGACTGCGGCGACGACCGGGTGCATTTCGTCACGCATTCGATGGGGGGCATCCTTGTCCGTTTGTGGCTGTCCAACCATCGCCCGTCCCAGATGGGCCGCGTGGTGATGATGGGGCCGCCTAACCACGGCAGCGAACTGGTGGACGAATTCGGTGATCTGGCGCCGTTCGAATGGATCAACGGGCCTGCCGGGCTGGAACTGGGCACCGGCCCGGACAGCATCCCGAACCAGCTGGGTCAGCCGCGTTTCGAACTGGGAATCATCGCGGGCACGCGGTCGCTGAACCCGGTGTATTCGAACGTGATCGACGGTCAGGACGACGGCAAGGTGTCAGTCGCGTCGACCCGGCTGCCCGGCATGACCGACCACATCACGCTGCCGGTCACGCATACCTTCATGATGATGAACCCGCTGGTCATCGCCGAGGCGATGGAGTTCCTGGAAAACGGCCGCTTCCGCCCCGAGATGAGCTATGGCGAGGCGCTGGTACGCGTCACCGGCGGCTAAGGGCCGTAGCGGCGGGTCTAGCTTTTGGGGCCGGTGATCCGGTTGACGTGACCCATCTTGCGGCCCGGCCGCGCCTCGGCCTTGCCGTACAGGTGGATCGCGGTGGCCGCGTCGCGGGCAAGCTCTGGCACCCTCAGGATGTCGTCGCCGATCAGGTTTTCCATCACCACGTCCGAATGCCGCCCGCCGTCGCCCAGCGGCCAGCCCGCCACGGCGCGGATGTGCTGTTCGAACTGGTCCGACACACAGCCGGTCTGGGTCCAGTGGCCCGAGTTGTGGACGCGCGGCGCGATCTCGTTCACCAGCAGGCCCTGCGGCGTGACGAACAGCTCGACCCCCAGCACGCCGACATAGTCCAGCGCGTTCAGGATACGGCCCGCCAGCAGGATCGCGTCGGTCTTCAGCGCGGCAGGGATGCGGGCGGGCACCGTCGTGGTGTCGAGGATGCCGTCCTTGTGCACGTTCTCGCCGGGATCGAAGGCCGCGACCTCGCCATTCGCGCCGCGCGCGGCGATCACGCTGATCTCGATCGAAAAGTCGACGAACCCTTCAAGGATCGCGGGCGCGCCGTTCATATCGGCCAGCGCAGCTTCGGCGTCGTCGGGCGACCGCAGCCGCGCCTGTCCCTTGCCGTCATAGCCGAAACGGCGGGTCTTCAGGATCGCGGGCGTGCCGATCTCGTCTATGGCTTTCGCAAGATCCTCGGCGCTGTCGACGGCGGCGAAGGGCGCGGTGCCAAGGCCAAGATCCTGCAGGAACGTCTTTTCCGTCAGACGGTCCTGACTGGTGGCCAGCGCCTGCCGCCCCGGGTGGATCGGCTTTTGCGATTCCAGCAGGTCCAGCGCGGCTGTCGGGATGTTCTCGAATTCATACGTGATCACGTCCACGGACGCGGCGAAGGCGTTCAGCGCCGCCTCGTCGTCGTAGGACGCGGTCGTGACGCGGTGAGCGACATGGCCCGCCGGAGGCTCGGCGCCCGGCTCGTAGATGTGGGTCAGAAAGCCAAGCCGCGCGGCAGCGACTGACAGCATCCGGCCAAGCTGGCCGCCGCCGAGAATGCCGATGGTGGCGCCGGGGGTAAGGGGCAGGGTCATGCGGGACTCCGGGTCAGGCCGTGGTCGGGAAGGTCAATCGTCGGACGGCGCGTCGGGGATCGAGTCGGACAGCGCATCGCGCCACGCATCGACCCGGTCCGCCAGCGCCGCGTCGGTGACGGCAAGGATCTGCGCCGCCATCAGCCCGGCGTTCGCCGCGCCGCCGATGGCCATCGTCGCCACCGGGAAGCCGCGCGGCATCTGGACGATGGAATACAGAGAATCGACGCCGGACAGCGCGCGGGTCTGGACCGGCACGCCGACCACCGGGATGCGCGTTTTGGACGCCATCATGCCGGGCAGGTGCGCCGCGCCACCGGCGCCCGCGATGATCACCTTCAGGCCGCGGTCGGCGGCGGTCTTGCCGTAGTCCCACAGCCGGTCCGGCGTCCGGTGCGCGGACACGATCTTCGTTTCGTAGGTTATGCCAAGCTCGTCGAGGATCTCGGCGGCGAGCTTCATGGTGGGCCAGTCGCTTTGGCTGCCCATGATGATACCCACGTCCACGGTCATGTCCTGTCTCCCGTTGTCATCGCCCCGCCGTGCGCCCTGCGGTGCGGAGCGCGCACTATACGCGGGAAGGTCGCCGATGCAATCGGCCCGGGGCGGATTGCCTCAGGCGATGATGTCGGGCAGCAGACGGTCCTCGATCTGGCGGATCTTGTCCTTCAGCAGCAGCTTTTGCTTCTTCAGCCGTCCCAGCCGCAACTGGTCGGCGCGCTGGGTGTCCTGCAGGGCAGAGATGGCGTCGTCCAGATCGCGATGCTCGCGTCTGAGGACCTCCAGTTCGACCCGCAAAACCTCGGTCTCGTCCATTTGGCCGGATGCGTTCATTGCGCCTTCATCCCCGTGCCTTGGCTCCTGTCTGGCTGTGTCGCTGGTGGCGCGAGTAGTAACGCCATTTTCCGAATTCTCAAAGCCACTTGCAGCCTGTCACCCTTGCGTGGTGCGCCGCCTCTTCCCATATTCGTTAAAAGGGTCGCCGCAATCGGGGCCTTTACGCAGTGTCGCTTATGAAAGGGCAAGGCCATGACGAAAGTTGGCTTGGGTTCGCATCCCTTCTTCTTGGGGTTCGAACAGCTTGAACGGCTTATGGAACGGACCGTGAAATCCGAAAACAACGGATATCCGCCGTTCAACATCGAGCAGACCAGCGCGAATTCCTACCGCATCACGCTTGCCGTGGCGGGGTTTGCCGAGGATGACCTGTCGATCACCGTAGAGGATCGGCAGCTGATGATCCGCGGTCGCCAAGGCGAAGAGGATGACGGCCGGATTTTCCTGCATCGCGGTATTGCCGCGCGGCAGTTTCAGCGCAGTTTCGTATTGGCCGAAGGTGTCGAGGTATCCGGCGCCGCAATGGAAAACGGGCTGCTGCATGTGGACCTGAGCCGGGCAGAGCCCGAGAAGGTCGTGCGGACGATCCAGATCGACCGCAGGTAATATGGGGGTGAGACCATGAATACCACTTACGATTTCGCGGCCGACGTGCCGCAGGACATCGTCTATGTCCGGTCGGTCGACGTCGCCGATCTTCCCGAGGACGTTCAAGCCGAGGTCGAGGGCCTTGACCAGATCTTCGCCGTCCACAACACCGAGGGCGAGCGACTGGCGCTGGTGCGCGACCGCAGCATGGCCTTCGCGCTGGCGCGGCAGAACGATCTTGCCCCGGTAAGCGTTCACTGAACCAAAGAGGCGCGGGGATGCCGATGGATTTCGACTGGGTCGACGCCTTTACGGCGGTTCCCTTCGGCGGCAACGGGTGCGCCGTCGTCTATGACGAAGGCGGCCTCGACCCCGAGACCTGCATGACCTTCGTGCGCGAGACGGGGCTGGTGGAATGCACGTTCATCGGCCCCTCTGACGCGGCGGACGTCAAGATCCGCTATTTCATGAACAATATGGAAATCCCCTTCGCGGGGCACCCGACGCTGGCCTCGGTCGCGTCACTGGCGGACCGTGGCCGCGCGAAGCCGGGGCTTTTGCGGTGCGAGACCGGCGCAGGCGTGATCCCCGTAGAGATCGAGACGACGGCGGACGGCCCCCGGATCACCATGACGCAGGTCGCGCCGGTGTTCGGCGACACGATGGACCCGGCGCTTGTCGCCGCTGCGGGCGGGCTGTCCGCGGACGATATCGTAGGCACGCCGCAGGTCGTCTCGACCGGCCTGCCGTTCGTGATCGCCGTGGTGAAGGAAAAGGAGTGCCTGCGCCGCCTGTCCCCCGACTTCGACGCGATGCGCATGGTGCGCGGGACGCACGACACGCTGGAACCCTTCTGGGTGTCGCTGGGCGGCGAGACCGAAGCCGGCGACACGTTCTCGCGGCTTGTTCTGGCGCCGCCGCTGCCGCCCGAGGACCCGTTCACCGGATCGGCCACCGGCGCGATGGCGTCGTATCTTTGGCATCACGGGCTGATCGACAGCCCGCGGTTCGTGGCGGAGCAGGGGCACTGGATGGGGCGGCCGGGCCGTGCCGATGTCGAGGTTCTTGGCCCGCGCGACGCGATCGAAGGCGTCCGCGTTGGCGGGCGCGGTCACGTCCTGATGCGCGGATATCTGAACCTGTAGGATTTTCGGCGAAAGACCGTTGGCCGGTCTCGGGTGGCCGAGGATCTGCCGGTCTGTTGGGGCGAAGCAGCGGGCCGTGTCAGCCTGCGTTCCGTACCTTGTCGGACCGAGGACAGGCAAACGCCGCCACGCGAGTGCGCGGCGGCGTTGTTTTTATCAGGCGGCGATCAGCCCCATCGATTCCAGCTTCAGGATCACCTGGTGGGCGCAGTTGTCGACGTCCACGTTCTCGGTATCCAGCGACAGCTCGGGGTTGGCGGGCACGTCGTACGGGTCGGAGATCCCGGTGAATTCCTTGATCTTGCCCTCGCGCGCCAGCTTGTACAGGCCCTTGCGGTCACGCCGTTCGCATTCCTCCAGCGAGGTCGCGACGTGCACTTCGACGAAGGCGCCGAACTGCTCGATGTCCTCGCGCACCGCGCGGCGGGTGGTCGCATAGGGCGCGATGGGCGCGCAGATCGCGATGCCGCCGTTCTTGGTGATCTCGGACGCGACAAAGCCGATGCGGCGGATGTTCAGGTCACGGTGCTCTTTCGAGAAGCCCAGCTCCGAGCTGAGGTTCTTCCGCACGATGTCGCCATCCAGCAGCGTGACGGGACGGCCGCCCATCTCCATCAGCTTGACCATCAGCGCGTTCGCGATGGTCGACTTGCCCGACCCGGAGAAGCCGGTGAAGAACACGGTGAAGCCCTGCTGCGACCGCGGCGGACGCGTGCGGCGCAGTTCCTTCACCACCTCGGGGAACGAGAACCACTCGGGGATCTCAAGGCCCTCGGCCAGTCGGCGGCGCAGTTCCGTGCCCGAGATGTTCAGGACGGTCACGCCGTCCTCGATCTCGTCGGCGGGTTCGTACTGGGCGCGTTCCTGCACGTAGACCATGTGCTTGAACGGAACCATCTCTAGCCCGATCTCGGATTCGTATTCCTTGAACAGCTCTTGCGCGTCGTAGGGGCCATAGAAATCTTCGCCGGCAGAGTTCTTGCCGGGGCCGGCGTGGTCGCGGCCCACGATGAAGTGGGTGCAGCCGTGATTGGCGCGGATCAGCCCGTGCCAGACCGCTTCGCGCGGGCCGGCCATGCGCATGGCGAGGTTCAAGAGCGACATCGACGTGGTCGAGGCCGGGTACTTGTCCAGCACCGCCTCGTAACAGCGGACGCGGGTGAAGTGGTCGACGTCGCCGGGCTTGGTCATGCCGACGATGGGGTGGATCAGCAGGTTCGCCTGCGCTTCCTTCGCGGCGCGGAACGTCAGTTCCTGGTGCGCGCGGTGCAGCGGGTTGCGCGTCTGGAATGCGACGACCCGGCGCCAGCCCATCTTGCGGAAGAAGGCGCGCAGCTCGTTCGGCGTGTCGCGACGGGCGCGGAAGTCATAGTGCACCGGCTGCTGGATGCCGGTGACCGGGCCGCCCAGATAGATCTTGCCGGCGTGGTTGTGCAGGTAGTTCACCGCAGGGTGCGCGCTGTCGTCAGCTCCGAAGACCTTCTCGGCCTCGCGGGCCTTGTTCGGCTCCCACTTGTCGGTGACCGTCATGGTGCCAAGGATCACGCCTTCCTGGTCGCGCAGCGCGATGTCCTGACCCACCTCGATCGAGTCGGCGAACTTCTCGTTCACGTCCAGCGTGATGGGCATCGGCCACAGGGTGCCGTCCGCAAGGCGCATGTTCTCGACGACGCCGTTATAATCCTCTTCCGACAGGAAGCCCTTCAGCGGGTTGAACCCGCCGTTCATCAGAAGCTCGAGGTCGCAGATCTGGCGCGGGGTCAGATCCCAGCTGGTCAGGTCGGCGGCTTCGACCTTCAGCTTCTGGGCGCTTTCGTAAGAAACATAAAGTTCCGGGATCGGAGCGAGGTTGTTCAACTGCATTTCAGGCCTACTGGTTCGGATCGACGCGCGGATCGCGTCTTTGAAGGGATCGCGGGCCGTCTAGCCCCGGAAAGTGGCCAAAGTCTAGCGAATGCGCCCCGATCTGCTTGGAAAGGTCCGCGATTGCGCGATTTCCGGCGCATACGGGACACGCGTTCAGAAAACCGCGATCCCGTAGGACAGCTTGGCCGCGCCTTTAGCGAAAGGCGACCGCCCGTTCCGCCGCAGTGCAGAAACGAACGGCCCGACGCCGTCTGACGGTGCCGGGCCGGACCAGCCCCGAAGGGCGAAGATTTGGCGGGCCGCTGCCGGGCCGGGCCTTATTCGGCGGGCGTGCCGACCTCGGCAACCGGGGCCTCGGGCGCCACGACCGCGTCACCCTGTTCGGCAAGGAAGCGTTCCGCCTCCAGCGCGGCCATGCAGCCCATCCCGGCGCTGGTCACGGCCTGCCGATACTTATGGTCCGTCAGGTCGCCCGCGGCGAAGACACCGGGGATCGAGGTTTCCGTGGAATCAGGCTTCGTCACGACATAGCCGCCCATGTGCGTTTCCAACTGGTCCTTCACCAGTTCGGACGCGGGCGCGTGGCCGATGGCGACGAAAAAGCCGTCGCACGGGATCGAGCTTTCCTCGCCGGTCGTCACGTCGCGGACTTTCACGCCCTCGACGCCGCGCGGCTGGTCGGCGCCATAGACTTCCTCGACCGTCGTGTTCCAGCGAACCTCGACCTTGGGATGCTCGAACAGACGCTTTTGCAGGATCTTCTCGGCTCGCAGGCTGTCGCGGCGGTGGACCAGCGTCACCTTGCTGGCGAAGTTCGTCAGGAACAGCGCCTCTTCCACGGCGGTGTTGCCGCCGCCGATCACCACGACCTCTTTGCCGCGATAGAAGAACCCGTCGCAGGTTGCGCAGGCCGAGACGCCGAAGCCCTTGAACTGTTCCTCGGACGGCAGGCCCAGCCACTTGGCCTGAGCGCCGGTCGCAAGGATCACGGCGTCGGCGGTATAAGTGGTGCCGGTGTCGCCCTGCGCCATGAAGGGCCGCTTCGACAGGTCGATGGACGAGATGTGGTCCGAGATGATCTCGGTGCCCACGGCGCGGGCGTGGGCCTCCATGTTGACCATCAGGTCGGGGCCCTGAATTTCCTTTTCGCCCGGCCAGTTTTCGACCTCGGTGGTGATGGTCAGCTGGCCGCCCGGCTGGATACCCTGAACCAGCACGGGTTCCAGCATGGCGCGGCTGGCGTAAACGGCGGCGGTGTAACCGGCCGGGCCGGACCCGATGATCAGAACCTTGGTGTGCTTCGTCTCGGCCATCGCGGACCTCCTGCGGGTTCGTTGAAATCTGGAACAGGCATATAACCACGCCTGCCCTGTACTGAAAGCCCCGGTTGACCCGCGATCTATCGTGCTGCACCTGCATAATGATGTTGCGCAATCTTGAAATATAATTGCCCGCGCTATTCTGTTTCGGTATCTATCGGAAAAATAATGTGCGGAGTCGCCATGCCTGGTTCAAAGCTTGACCCAATCGATCGCCAGATCCTTGCGGAATTGCAGGCCGACGGGCGCATGACGAACGTCGAACTGGCAAAGCGGGTGGGTATTTCCGCGCCGCCCTGCCTGCGGCGTGTGCGAACGCTGGAAGAACAGGGATTCATCCGCGGCTACCACGCCGAGGTCGACTCGCGCCAACTGGGGTTCGAGGTGCAGGTCTTCGCGATGGTGGGGCTGCAAAGTCAGGCCGAGGCCGACCTGTCCGCCTTCGAGCGGCGCTGCGCCGACTGGCCGCTGGTCCGTGAATGCCACATGCTGAACGGCGAGGTGGACTTCATCCTGAAGTGCGTGGCGCCGGATCTGTCCACCTTCCAGACCTTCCTGACGGAACAGCTGACGGCGGCGGACAATGTGATCTCGGTGAAGACGTCGCTGGTGATCCGGGGCGCCAAGGACGAACCCGGCGTTCCCTTCGACATTCTCGAGAAACGGCTGAACCAGACCGCCTGACGCCCTGTTGGGCGCCAGCGGCCTGCAGGTTCAGTAGATCGCCGTCTCGTATTCTTCCGGCGACAGGCGCGGCGCGCACAGCGGGCCGAAGTCGCTCAGCGACGTGATGTGCGGGAAGAAGGACAGGAACAGCCGCATCCCGTCCGCGCCCAGCCGGGTCATCAGGTCGGTGCCCGGGTGATAGCTTTCGATCTCCAGCCCGTTCGCCCGCAGGATCTGATGATCCTGGAACGCCAGATGATACGTGTTCACCGGCGAGGCGGGGGCCACGCGGATCACGCTTTGACCGTCTTCGAAGGCGGTGATCGGCGTCAGTGCGCTGTCACCCTGCACCACGTCCTGCAGCCGCGCGTGGCGATGCAGAAGGCGGGCGTGCGGCGCCAGCATCAGATCGGGCATGGGCCGCGACGGCCCGAAGCTGTCCACCGGGATGCGGAACAGGCGCGGCGGCGTCTGGCCGGGCTGCTGACCGGGGATAAGGGTCATGTTCCCGATCCACATCAGCGGTTGATAGCCATTGTCACGGGTCTCGATCCGCATACCGGGCAGCAGGTCTTCGACCGCGACGGGACCGTCTTCGGTCGCCATGATCGTGCCGCGGGCAAGCGCACAGAAGGCAGCCTCGAACACCGGATGCGCCGGCGCGCGCTTGATGATCTCGGCAAGCGAGCCATCCGGCAGCAGCGACAGCGCCTCGAAACGGCGCGCGGGAAATTGTTGTTGCGTTTGCGGTGTGCCTGCGTTGGCGCGACGGACCGTCCAGCGATGCTGACCCATCGGTGCGGCAGTGCGGGCGACGGCAGTACCGCCCGGCCGATGCGGATATGTCATTCGTTTCCCTCTTGACTGCCCCGCATGGCCGATGCCGACCTCACGGGCGCACGCCGCGGCTTTGCCGCAGCTCCCCAGTGACACGGGCATGTTCACACCCGCGGCAGACTAATTCCCCCTTGGATCGGGCCTGGGCCCGACAGGGCCCGTCCCACGCTTTTCGCGGCCCCGGACGGCCTTCAGGTCGCACCGTGCGCCGGGTGTCCCGGCTTGGCCGTGGCAGCGGCCCGTTTTGCGATGAAGGCGTCGCGGCGAGCGCCGCGCGTCCAGGGCATCTTCACCTCCAGCGTGGCCGACTCTTTCACGATCTTTGCGATCCAGTTCGCCTTGCTGGCCATGACGTCTCTCCTTGATTCGCGCGGGGGCAGCCCGCGCGGTCTCTCGTCGTTTCCCGAAGCGAGGCAATTGGCCTCCGCTGGAACGACTATCGGCGGGCATTGGGGCTGCAGAATGTCGGCGTCAGGATTCTTTACGGCTCAATAAGGCCGGGAATGTGGCGCTGTGCGCGCTTTGGAAACGCTGCGGTCAAGAGGTGCCGGCGCGTCGCCGAAAATGAGCGGATCAGAGCCGAATGACAGAGATCAGGCGACCGTAATCCGCCTCGCTCCGGTGCTGGCTGCGCCGATAGGAGAAGAATCGCCGAGGATCGGCATAGGTGCACCACCGCGTCCACTCGGCCTGACTGACACCGGCGGCCCGCAACCTGTGCAACCCGAAGCCGGGCAGGTCGAAATGCTGCCTGTCGCCGTCGCCAGCCCGGAAGAACCGGGCGTTGTCGGGATCGGCGGCCAGGAACGCCTCCTGGAACTCGGGCCCGACCTCATAGGCCGATTGGCTGATCGTCGGCCCGATCGCGGCGGTGATCCGCTCGCGACGGGCGCCAGCCTCGACCATCAGGTCGACGGTGGCCTCCAGCACGCCATCCAGCGCGCCGCGCCAGCCGGCATGGGCCGCGCCGACGACGCCTGCCTCGCGGTCCGCGAACAGTACGGGCTGGCAGTCGGCGGTCAGGATCGCAAGCGCAAGGCCCGGCGTTGCGCTGACCATCGCGTCGGCGCGCGGGCTGTCGGGGCCGATGTCCTCGGCCCGGACGGCGGTCGCGGAATGCACCTGCCGGACGCCGATCAACGCCTCTGGCGCGACCGCCATCGCGTCGGCCACGCGGGCGCGGTTGATCTTCACGATGTCGGACTGGTCCGAAGAACTCGGCCCGCAGTTCAGCCCCGAGAAGACGCCCGAGGACGCGCCGCCAAGCCGGGTGAAGAACCCGTGCTGCACACCGTCGAGTGCGGGAGATGTCAGGATTTCAAGCGTCATCGCTCCAGCCCTGGCGGGGGCGCTGTTCGGTCCGGGTGAATGGCAAGCACCTTGAACAGACTCCCCATTTCCTGTGGGTGGGTCAAGCGACGATGCGCGGCGACAAGCTGGTCCAGCGGTGCGCCGGTCAGACCGCCCGCCAGCTGTTGCGCCCGCTGCGTGATGCCAAGACGTTCAAGGAACACGCCCTGAGCCACCATGGCAGAGGTCGCGACCCCCTTGGCAGCCCCGGTTGCGGCCCGTGCGAAGGCTTCGAAATCGACATGGGCGGTCAGGTCCGCCTCACCGGGATGTGAAAGCGGATCGTCGGGTTCGTGCGCCCGCAGTGCCTGCAACGTGTCCCCTTTCGACCGCCAATCGCCGTAGTCGATGAAAATCGCGGCGCCCCCCTGCGCGGCGATCCGGGGCGCCAGCGACTCGGCCACCGCCGCCGCCGGGGCGCAGGTCTCGACCATGTCGCCATCCGCGGTGTCGGCCATCCGGTGTGCGAGGGGGCCCAGCGGGGTGACCGCGCCCAGCCCGAAGGCCAGCGCCCCGTCCGCCACCATCACCAGCCGTTCGCGCCACCCGCTGCCATCGCGCAGGAACTGCCGGATCGGCAGCGCGTCAAGGAACTCGTTCGCTACAAGAAATAGCGGCCCGTCCGGCAACCCGTCGACGTCGTCGCACCACTGCACCGCGTATCCCGCCAACGTCTCGCGCTGTTTGTCCCGCAGGACCGGCGACGCTTCGACCAGCACCGGGCGGGCGGCGTCGTGAAAGCCCGGCACCCGCGCCGTGGCGCGCAGGATGTCGGCCATCAGCGTGCCGCGACCGGGCCCAAGCTCTGCCAGCACGAAGGGTGACGGCGCGCCTTGGTCCAGCCATGCCTGCGCCAGTGACAGGCCCAGCAATTCGCCGAACATCTGGCTGATCTCGGGGGCGGTGGTGAAATCCCCGGCAACGCCAAACGGGTCGCGCGTGGTGTAATACCCGTGCTCGGGATGCAGCAGGCAGTCCGCCATGTAGTCGGCGACCGTCAGCGGCCCGGTTGCGGCGATCCGCCGTGCCAGAAGCCCGGCCAGCGGCGTCATGAACCGGCGGGTGCCCGACGCCGGGCCCACACCACCAGCGCGATCCCGATCAGCAGCATCGGCAGCGACAGCAGCTGGCCCATCGACAGGCCGGCGTCGCCCAGTCGGACGACGTGGCCCAAGGGGTTGTCGAGCGTGATGTACTGCGCATCGGCCTGCCGGAAGAACTCGACAAAGAACCGCGCCCCGCCATAGCCGCCGATGAACACGCCGGTGATCGCCCACGGCGTCTGGAACCATTTCCGCGCGAAGACCAGAAACAGGATCAGCAGGCCCAGCAACAGCCCTTCCAGCCCCGCCTCGTACAGCTGCGACGGGTGCCGCGCGCAGGGGCCGTCGACCAGCGGGCAATCCTGCGCCGCACCGCCGGGAAAGACCACGCCCCACGGCACGGTGGTGGGAAGGCCCCACAGTTCGGCGTTGATGAAGTTGGCGATCCGTCCCAGCAGCAGCCCGGGCGGCGTCGCCGCCACCAGCATGTCCGCCACGCTTCCCGTCGCCGCGCCGATCCGGCGGGAATAGACAAGGATAACCGTCATCACGCCAAGGAACCCGCCGTGGAACGACATGCCGCCGTTCCAGATCTGAAGGATCTCCAGAGGGTGCGTCAGATAGTACCCGGGCGCGTAGAACAGCACGAAGCCCAGCCGCCCGCCAAGGATCACCCCGACGATCACCCAAGTCACGAAATCGTCCACCTGCGCCGCCGTCATCGGCGGCTCGCCGCGCCACAGCTGCGGGCGCCGGACAAACGCGACGGCCATGCGCCAGCCGATGATGATGCCCACGATATAGGCCATCGCGTACCAGCGCAGCGCGAAGGTGAAACTGCCGATGTCGATCGAGAAGATCTCGGGCGAGACGGAGGGGAAGGGAATGGCGGCCAACATGCACTTTCCTTGGCCACGGCGGCACGGCGAAGTCAACCGGACGAACGCGACCTTGCCCGTCGCGTCCCGGCAGCCCATATAGGGGGCAATCGGAACGGAGCTAAGATATGCAGACCCGCAACAAGGTTTTCGACGACATCGGCCAGCTGATGACCAACGCGATGGGCGTCGCGCAGGGCGCGCGGCAGGAAGCCGAGACCGCGATGAAGGGGCTGGTGGACCGCTGGCTTGCTGACCGCGACTTCGTCACGCGCGAGGAATTCGACGCGGTGCGCGCGATGGCCCAGAANGCCCGCGAAGAAAACGAGGCGCTGAAAGCCCGCCTCGACGCGCTGGAAGCCGCATCCAAATCCTGACAGCAGGCCGGCGCGACCGCTTAGGTTGCGCCGCGCCCCCGGCGATACACCGAACTGTTACCGGATCGTGTACCCTTGGCCGGGTCATCCCCAAGTTATTGCACTTATCCCCGTTTTAGTGCTTTACAGTGCGAATCACTCGCCCTTACCATATCTCGTAGGACGTGCGGCACAGATCGCCGATCCTAGAGCAGGCACCTAGTTCTGGGGCGACTTCATGACCCCCGAACGATGAGCAGAGAGGCGGGGGCATGTCGCTGGCAGAACAGTTCCATACGGAAGATCTTCACCCGATCGATATCGTAGAGCACATCGCGCAACACCACGCGTGGGAGTTCGACCGCGTCGCGGACGACCAGATCGCGATGGCTGTCGAAGGACAGTGGCGGACCTACTCGATCACGCTGGCGTGGTCGGACTACGACGAGACGCTGCGCCTGATCTGCACCTTCGAGATGGAACCGCCCGAGGACAAGCTTCCGGGCATCTACGAGACGCTGAACCGCGCCAACGACATGTGCTGGTCGGGCGCCTTCACCTACTGGGCGGACCAGCGGCTGATGGTTTACCGCTACGGTCTGGTGCTGTCGGGCGGCCAGATGGCCAACCCCGAACAGATCGACACGCTGATCGGCTCGGCGGTCGGATCGGCCGAACGGTTCTACCCGGCGTTCCAGCTTGTGGCATGGGGCGACCAGTGCCCCGAAGAGGCGGTGAACGTCGCCATCGCCGAAGCCTACGGCCGGGCCTGACACCAGTCTTCGCGTATTCGACGGGCCGCGCCGGGGACCACCCCGCGCGGCCCGTTCGCGTTTGCGGCCCTTGCTTGTTCCCGCCCGCCCGCGCAGCTAGGAACGGGGCAAAGCAAGGGGGCGCGACATGTTCGAAGAAATTTCCCGCCGGGGACTGGTACTGCTCGGCTGCGGCAAGATGGGCTCGGCGATGCTGGCCGGGTGGCTTGATCGCGGGCTGGAACCCGGCTCGGTCTGGGTCATCGACCCGAACCCGTCCGANTGGCTGAAGAACACCGGCGTCAACATCAANGCCGATCTGCCGGACAGCCCCGCCGTCGTCCTGATCGCGGTGAAGCCGCAGATGATGGGCTCGGCCCTGCCGGACATCGCCGACTATGGCAACGGCTCGACCCTGTTCGTGTCGGTCGCGGCCGGGACCACCATCGAAACCTACGAGGACATGCTTGGCGCGGCCTCTCCGATCGTGCGCGCGATGCCCAACACCCCGGCAGCCGTCGGGCGCGGCATCACCGCCATCGTCGGCAACCCCCGCGTCGCCCCGGCCCAGCTGGACACGGCCGAGGCGCTGCTGGCCGCCGTCGGGCAGGTGGTCCGGCTGGACGACGAAAGCCAGATGGACGCGGTCACCGCCGTATCCGGCTCGGGCCCGGCCTACGTCTTCCACCTGATCGAAACGCTCGCCGCAGCTGGCAAGGCCGAAGGTCTGCCCGCCGACCTTGCCATGCAGCTTGCGAAGGCCACCGTCGCCGGCGCGGGGGCGCTGGCAGAGGGGTCGGACGACAACCCGTCCCAGCTGCGCGTCAACGTCACGTCCCCGGGCGGAACCACCGCTGCCGCCCTATCGGTGCTGATGGACGATGAAACGGGCTTTCCCGACCTGTTGCGCCGCGCGGTCGCCGCCGCTGCGAACCGGGGGCGGGAGCTGGCGAAATGACCATCGCGGACCTGGTCGGCATCGACGATTTCCTGAAGCTCGACATCCGCGTCGGCCAGATCACCCGCGCCGAACCCTTCCCCGAGGCGCGCAAACCCGCGATCAAGCTTTGGGTCGATTACGGACCGGAGATCGGCGAACGCAAAAGCTCGGCCCAGATCACGGTCCACTACGCGCCAGAGGACCTGATCGGCCGCCGCGTTCTTGGCGTGGTCAATTTCCCGCCCCGCCAGATCGGCCCCTTCATGTCCGAAGCCCTCGTACTCGGCGTCCCGGACGACTCCGGCGCCGTCGTTCTGATCGCGCCGGACAAGGACGTGCCGCTGGGCGGTCGCCTGTTCTAGACGACACCGAACGCCGTCCGGCCTCTTCTTCTCTTGGAAAATACCTCGGGGAGCACGAGGGGCTGGCCCCTCGTTCCCGCCAGCGTCAGGGCTCAGGCGTCGCCGACCGCCTCGCGCCAGTGTTTGCGGCACAGCGCGACATAGGTTTCGTTGCCGCCGATCTGCACCTGCGCGCCGTCCTTCTGCGTCCGTCCTTCGGCGTCGCGCCGCACCACCATCGTCGCCTTGCTGCCGCAGTGGCAGATCGTGCGCACCTCGCGCATCTCGTCGGCCAGCGCCAGCAGCGCGGCAGAGCCGGGGAACAGCTCGCCCCGGAAATCGACCCGCAGCCCATAGCACATGACCGGAACGCCAAGATCGTCGACCGCGCGCGCCAGCTGCCAGACCTGCTCTTTGTCGAGAAACTGCGCCTCGTCCACGAACACGCAGGCGACCTCTCCCTGCTCCATCCGGGCGGCGATCCGGGCGAACAGGTCCTCGCCCGACACGAAGGTGTCCGCCTCTTCGGCGATCCCGATCCGGCTGGCGATCCGGCCCTCGCCGGCGCGGCGGTCCATCCGCGCGGTCAGCAGATAGGTCTGCATCCCCCGTTCGCGGTAGTTGTACGCCNCCTGCAGCAGGATCGTCGACTTGCCGGCGTTCATGGTCGAGTAATGGAAATATAGCTTTGCCATGAAGGTCCTTTGCCCCGATGCGCCGTTTCGCGCAAGCGCCCGCCGACGCGCCGGGGTTCGCTGCGTTGCAGCAAATCCACTTGCATTCCGCTGCGGAATAGCGCCTTCCTGAACCAAAGGAGGCCCGCCATGTCCGGTCACGTCTTGACGGTTGCACAACAGAAAGGCGGCGCGGGGAAGACCACGCTTGCCATCAATCTGGCCGTCCGCTTCGCCGAGATGGGGAAGACCGTCGCGGTGCTGGACACCGACCCGCAGGGCAGCTTGGGCCGCTGGTTCATGACCCGGCGGGACAGGATGGACGGCGACGCCGGGCTGGAATTCGGCACCGCCAGCGCGTGGGGCGTGTCCTATGAATGCGAGAAGCTGCGACGCGATCATGACCTCGTGCTGATCGACACGCCGCCCAGGATCGACGCCGACCTGCGCCCCGCCTTGCGCGAGGCTGACCTGATCCTTGTCCCAGTCGCGACCAGCCAGATGGACCTTTGGGCCGTCGAAAGCGTGTTCGAACTGGCAAAGCGCGAGAATCGCGATGCGCTGATCGTCATGAATCGCGTGCCGCCCCGTGCCCGTCTGACGGAACGGATCACGGCAGAGATCGAAGAAGCGGGGCTGGATCGGGCGCAGGCGGCGCTGGGCAATCGTGTCGCCTACGCCGAGGCGCTGGGACGCGGGCAGGCCGCGTGCGAGTTCCGCAAGACAGGCCCCGCCGCGCAAGAGATTGCGGCGCTGGCCGACGAGATCGCCGCCCGGCTGGGCTAGGCCGTCAGCGCGTCAGATGCGCCGGTCCAGAATGCGTTGGTTGATGAAGGTCAGGCCCGTGCGGATCTGCACGGCAAGCTGGCGCGACACGGGGTCCATGTGCATCACCCGCGCGGCAAGCCGCTCTAGCGTGTGGCCCTCGCGCATTTCCTGCATCCGCGCCTCGTAGCCAGCCGTGCCGATGTCGGCGGCGACCACCAAGCGGATGATCATCGCGAAATAGATGAAGAAGATGACGTGCCACAGCGGCAAGTAACGGCTTCGGTTGCGAACCCGCGCCACTTCCAGCCCGTCGTGGTTGAAACTGAAGACCGCCGAGGACCGGCGGTACCCCTCTGCCACGCGCGAGGGCAGGATGCTGAATGGTCTTAAAAGACGTGCCATTGCCGCTTCCCATCTTGGAAAAACAAGTTTCCCCAAGGTTACGCCGAATGAAGGCCGAACTTTGGCGCAATACGGGGCCAGAGTGTGGCGCATTCTGCCGACGCAACGGCATTTCCAAGGACTTTGTTAACTTGGAATGTGAGGCTCTGGAACGTCCTGCGTCCGGATCTTCACGGGATCAACGGCGCGGGACCGGGCATCGGTGCACCGTCAGATGCTGGCCCAGTCGGTGAAACGGTAAGGCGTCGGCTTGGGCCGCGGGCGATTCGGCGACTGTTCCGGCTCGGGCTCTGGCTTGCGATGGGTCATCTGGCGGCATCTCCTCTCGTTTACGTCACGTTGGGAAATCAACGCGACAGTGGAGATTTCGTTCAGATTTTATCGGTCACAGCTTCTTACGGCCCGAAATACCGTCGTGAGACCACGGGCACGCCAGCCGTGCCGCGCGTGACGATGAACAGGTCGCCGTATTCCAGCGGTGCCTCGCCGGGGCACCCAGATCCTTCCAGATGGAATGCAGATTACCCTTGTTGCCCACCCAGACGATCGACCGTCCGGCGCCCACCTGCATCAGTCGCGCCGCCGGATGTTCTTCGGTGATCCGATGCATTGGCACATCGCGCGCCTCGGCCAGCGGGGCCGCCGTCTCATAGTTGCGGCGGATGCCGGGATAGTAGATCGCGTCGATCTTCTCATTTTTCAGCGCGCCGACCAGCGCCTTCGCTCTTTGGCGGCCCAGTGCGGTCAGGTGGTCGCCCTCGCGGTCGGCGTGGCGCAGGATGATAAGCCGCGCTCCGCGCGGAATGACCACGGTGCGTCCCGATCCGTCCGTGCAGCCAACCATCGCGCCAAAGGCCGCAAAACCCGCGCCAGCGGCAAGAAACCCCCTTCTTTTCATGCTTCTCCCTCCCAAGATCGCATGGTGACCCAAGGGTAGGCGAGCTTCTGCCAAGGGTCTACCCCACGGGAACCCTGCGCCGGAACGCTCGTTGAGTTCGCAACACACGAACTGAATGGAGGATACGAAGATGTCGCTGAAGAGATTCGCCAAGAAGGCGCTTAAGACCTACGCCCGGTCGAAACGCCGGTCGGCCCACGGGCACAGCGCCGCTCCGGGCACCTATCGCCCCGGTGTTCGCCGGACCAACCCCAAGGCGTCCGCCGCCAATGCAGCGGTGCGCGAGGTCGGGAAGCTGCTGCGCAGCCGGTGATCCCGGTCTCCCGCGTCCGGACCCGCCGTAATGGGCCAGGTCCGGGCGCGGGACTAGGTTCCAACCATCGTTGGGGCCTCAGATGCTGGCCCAGTCCTTGAAGGTTACCGGATGGGGCACGGGTTGCTCCGGCGCCTTCTCCGGGCGCGGTTTCCGAGCGGTATGGGTCACGTCGATAGGTCCTGTGTTTCGCAGCCTTTCTGGCGGCGGCGCGGATGTAATCCCGCGTCTTGATCCGGTCAATCTGTGCTGTGCGGCCGTCGGCCAGAAAACGCCGCACGCCGCGACCGAGTCGCCCAGCGGCCCGTCATCGCCCCTTTTCACGACGATTCGGACGATCGCACCTCTCGGAACGGTTGCAGATGTTTCAGCCATTTCACGGATTCTGTGTGGGGCGTGCGCGCCTGACCCAGCGTTTCCAGCGAATCCGCTGCCTGCGGATCACGCCTCTGTCACGGCCCACCAATTTCGACCGTGCTGCCAAACTGTTGCCGCAATCAGGCGCGAAGACAGCCGTGCTGAACAAGGAAACAATCGGGGGTGAGCGCCATGACTAAATGGAACTTCGAATCCGAAGAGCAGGATCCGAAAAAGCACTGGAACGCATGGAAGCTGCAGCGTGATAAGAAGAAGATCCAGCTGAACAACTACCTGTCGGCGGGTGTACTATTGCTGGCGACCGTGGTCGTCGTGGTGCATCAGGGCGTTATCTAAGCCCGACAGAAACCGACGTCCAAAATGGGCGGGCCAAGCGGCCCGCCTTTTGTTTTTCCAAGCAGCGAGGCTCAGGCGAGGGCGAGTTGAACTGCGCTCTCACGGCCGTCGCGGCCAGCTTCGATTTCGAAGGTGACCTTCTGCCCGTCGGCAAGGCCGGTCAGGCCCGAACGCTCGACGGCGGAGATGTGCACGAACACGTCGCGCTTGCCGCCTTCGGGCTCAATGAAGCCGTAGCCTTTGGTGGTGTTGAACCATTTCACGGTGCCGGTGGCCATCGTGATGTCTCCCGTTTTTGATGCCGCCCGCAGTATGCGGCGGCTCGGCTCAGTCAGTGCAAGATCGAACTGGCGGCCGGTAACGGAAGACAGGGTCGATAGAGGTAACAGTCGCAACCGGGTATATGCGCAATCTTTCGGCGAAAATCAAGCGTGGCGTGCAGGGGCTGGGGGTGGCGCGCGCCGTTATAGCCCCTGTGTGGCTTGTCCGAAGGGCGGTGCGGGTGCCGATCCTGAGGGGTGCGGTTGGCCCTTGCCACGCGGGTCTGTCGCAGGGCATTGCACCTCAACCCAACCGGTACAAGGAGTCATCCGATGACTGACAAAGCCCCCGCTCCCGAACCCGAAGCCGAACCCGAGGGCGAGCTGACGCTGCGCACGCTGGCCATGCCCGCCGACACGAACACCGCCGGCGACATCTTCGGCGGCTGGGTCCTTAGCCAGATGGACATCGCGGGCGGTATGGTCGCGGGGGAACGCGCACAGGGCCGCGTGGCCACGGTGGCGNTCGACGCGATGAAGTTCATCCGGCCGGTGAAGGTGGGCGACGTTCTGTGCGTCTATTGCGATGTCGTCCGGGTCGGGCGCACGTCGATCGCGGTCGAGATCGAGGCATGGGTCAAGCGCGACCGCATCGGCAGCCGCGAGAAGGTGACAGAGGCGCTGTTCACTTTCGTGGCGCTGGATGCCGACGGCAAGGCGCGCGAGGTTTCCGCGTCCTGACCCGGGCCAATCGTTTCGCGCGCGAAACAACTGGCGGCCCTGCCACCCACAGGCCCATTCCCTTCCCCGGCCTCGCGTTCTAGCCTGCGCGAAACGGGGGAGGCGCGCTATGTACGCGATCTGGACGGGAATCGAGATGGGGCTGCTGGGAACGGTGGCGATGGATCTCTGGGCGATCCTGCTGGCGCGCTTTGCGGGGCAGCCCAAGCCCAACTGGGCGATGCCGGGCCGCTGGCTGGCCCACGCCCTTCGCGGCAAGCTGTTCCACGCGGACATCGCGGCGGCAAAACCGGTGGCGGGCGAGCTGCATCTTGGCTGGTTCTTCCACTACGCGGTCGGGGTGATCTACGGCGTGGTCTTCGCGGTGCTCGCGGGCGCCGGCTGGCGCGCAGACCCGACGTTCCTACCGCTGTGGATCTACGCCCTTGCGACCATCGCGGCAGGCTGGTTCCTGCTGCAGCCCGGCATGGGCCTTGGCTGGGGCGCGTCGAAAACACCGAACCCGTGGAAAGTGCGCGGTCTGGGTCTGGTGGCGCACACGGTGTTCGGGCTGGGCATGTGGATCGGGGCGCTGGTGATGGCGTGATTCGAAGCCGCCCCCCGGTCGGCGACGGGATGGGGTGAAACCGCGTCCGACATCTAGCTTATTTAGATATGCTGAGATCGAGCCGGATTTCGCGCTTCAGATTGTCCTCAGCGCGACTACGACCGTGTCGATCTTCATTCGAACGTACTAGATCCACGATAGCTTGCCGGACGCTTTCCGGGCCGACTATTTCGCAGCGAATCTGCCAATATGCGAAGTTTTTCGCGGCCTCGTCAGTGCCCTCGACTGCTGCGCGGTGATATGCCTGCAGAAGTCCGACATAAGCTTCCTTGCGTTCATTGAAGCTGCGCCGGATTTTCTCCGAACGCAGCGCAAGCAATGACTGGATGACCGCAGAGGCAATCGCCCCCACCCCAAAGGCTGACAACAATGCCAGCCAAGAACTCACCGCGCGAACTTCTTGTACTTGATCCGCTTCGGTTCCACTGCGTCCGGGCCGAGGCGACGCTTTTTGTCTTCCTCGTAATCCTCGAAGTTGCCTTCGAACCATTCGACATGCGCCTCGCCCTCGAAGGCGAGGATGTGGGTGCAGATCCGGTCGAGGAAGAAGCGGTCGTGCGAGATGACCACGGCGCAACCGCCGAAGTCGACCAGCGCGTCTTCCAGTGCCCGCAGGGTTTCCACGTCGAGGTCGTTGGTCGGTTCGTCGAGCAGAAGGACGTTGCCGCCCTCTTTCAGCAGGCGGGCCATGTGGACCCGGTTGCGTTCACCGCCCGATAGCAGGCCGACCTTCTTCTGCTGGTCGCCGCCCTTGAAGTTGAAGGACGAACAGTAGGCGCGCGAGTTCACCTGCGCGTCGCCCAGTTCGATGATCTCCGCCCCGCCCGAGATGGCTTCCCACACGGTTTCGTTGTCGGCCAGATCGTCGCGCGACTGGTCCACGTAGGACAGCTTGACCGTGTCGCCGTATTCGACCGTGCCACTGTCGGGCTGTTCCTGCCCGGTCAGCATACGGAACAGCGTGGACTTACCGGCGCCGTTCGGGCCGATGACGCCGACGATGCCGCCCGGCGGCAGCGAGAACGACAGGTCCTCGATCAGCTGGCGGTCGCCGTAGTGCTTGTTCAAGCCCTCGACCTCGATCACCTTCGAGCCAAGACGCGGGCCCGATGGGATGACGATCTGGGCGCGCGTGATCTTCTCGCGCTCGGACTGGCTGGCAAGTTCCTCGTAGGCGGCGATACGGGCCTTGGATTTGGCCTGCCGCGCCTTGGCGCCCTGCCGCATCCATTCCAGTTCGCGTTCCAGCGTCTTCTGCTTGGACTTGTCCTCGCGCGATTCCTGTTCCAGACGCTTGGCCTTCTGTTCCAGCCACGCGGAATAGTTGCCTTCGTACGGAATGCCGCGGCCCCGGTCGAGTTCGAGGATCCAGCCCGTGATGTCGTCAAGGAAGTACCGGTCGTGCGTGACGATCAGGATGGTGCCCTTGTAGGCGATCAGGTGCTGTTGCAGCCACGCGATGGTTTCGGCGTCGAGGTGGTTGGTCGGTTCGTCGAGCAGCAGCATGTCCGGCGCTTCCAGCAGCAGCTTGCACAGCGCGACGCGGCGCTTTTCACCGCCCGACAGCTTGGTGACGTCGGCATCGTCCGGCGGGCAGCGCAGGGCTTCCAGCGCGATGTCGATCTGGCTGTCGAGATCCCACAGGTTCTCTGCGTCGATCTCGTCCTGCAGGCGCGCCATCTCGTCGGCGGTCTCGTCCGAGTAGTTCATCGCCAGCTCGTTGTACTTGTCGAGCTTGGCCTTCTTCGCCGCGACGCCCAGCATCACGTTGCCACGCACGTCCAGCGAGGTGTCCAGTTCCGGCTCCTGCGGGAGGTAGCCGACCTTGGCGCCCTCGGCGGCCCAGGCTTCGCCGGTGAAGTCCTTGTCCATGCCGGCCATGATCTTCAGCAGCGTGGATTTACCCGCGCCGTTGACCCCCACGACGCCNATCTTGACGCCGGGCAGGAAGGACAGGCGGATGTTCTCGAAGCATTTCTTGCCACCGGGATAGGTCTTGGAGACGCCATCCATGTGGTAGACGTATTGGTAGCTGGCCATGAGGGAAGGGCTCCGGTCTGCGTGTCGGGTTGGGCGGTGTGATATCCAAGCCGGACGCAAAGGGCAATCCGGCGCGGACGCAGCGGGCGGCGGTGCGCCCCGTGGCCGAAAGGCGGCGTCCGTCCGCCGTGCAGGTGACGCTGCGAAAAAGATGTTGCCGGATAGGTGCGGGCCGGGCTATGCGGCATTCACTGACCGGATGAACCGGAAGCAGGAGTACGACTTATGACCGCACGCAAGCTTGCAGATATCGCCGGGGGCACCCCCTAGAGCGGCTTGCGGATCTAAGTCATCTTAACCCGGAGGCCGCCCGTATACGCGGCCTTTTTCGTTTTCGGAATCCGGGTTTTACGGGCGGACCTCCCCACCAAAGGAGTAGCGTCATGCCCGTTGTGCAGAACAACATCGTCTATCTTCCCCTGATCCGCCGCGCCGGACTGGTGCGGCTGTTTGCCCGCCTTGTGCGCGCGATGCCGCAAGATCCGCCGCGCGTGCTGTCCGACGACGTGCCCGCCTACCTGCGGCGCGACGTCGGCCTGCCTCCGCCTATGACCGGGCGCGAGGCCGTGGGGCCGCCCGTTCATGGGCGGATCGGCATCATGTAAGGCGGCGCCCCCGGTTCCGGTCGTGTGCCGGGGCGGGGGCTGACCTTCCCAGATTTCGATCCGAGACCTGAGGTGAGTGCCGGCTCGCGGGGTGGCGCAAAAGCGCCGCCCCATTGGGGCGGGTCGGCGCTGCCCGGCGTTCCGCCGTGCGGGGCATCGAGTCGGTGGTGCGGCGGCCTACAACGCCGCCACCGCCTTTTCGAAGAACACGTCCGGGTAGGGGTCGTCATTGTACCGCGGGATCTCGGTCCAGCCGGTGTTGCGGTACAGCGCGACCGCCTCGGGCAGGGCCGAGTTCGTGTCCAGCCGCAGGACGCGGATGCCGAGGGCGCGGGCGGCGTCCTCTGCCGCCGCCATCAGCCGGTGCGACAGTTTCAGGCCGCGCGCCGATGGTGCGATCCACAGGCGCTTGATCTCGGCGACCTCTTCACCCCAGCCCTTCAGCGCGACGCAGCCGATAGGAAGCCCGTCGGACATCGCAACGAAAAACGCGCCGCGCGGCGGGACCATGTCGGCCGCGTCGGGATCGCGGCTGAGGTTCACGTCGAAGCCCTGCGCGAAGCGGCGGCCGAGTTCGGCGTAGTATTCGCCAAGGCAGTAGACCGCGTCGTCGCTGCGGGGATCGGCGGGCAGGATCTCGATCCGGTGCTGTCCCAGCGCGCTGGCCACAAGATCCATCGCGGCCAGCAGGGCGTCGGACCGTGGATGTGCCTGCAACAGCCGTTCGGCGCGGCCATCCGACAGCGCGTCATAGCGCGCGACCTCTGCCGCGCCATCAAGGGTCAGACGCGCGATGCGGCGGCGGCCGTCTTCGGGGTCGGGGGCCAGCGTCAACAGGCCCTCGTCCTCTAGCCCTTTCAGAAGGCGCGACAGCAGCCCCTTGTCGAGTTGCAGCAGGTCGCGGATCGCAGTCACGTCGATGCCGTCCTTGGTGACGGCGCACAGAACGCGGGCCGCGCCCAGCGGGCGCCCGCGTCCAAGGTAAGAGGCATCGAGCGCGCCGACCTCTACGGTGACGGCGCGGTTGAAGCGGCGGATGCGCTGGATCGGGGTCGGTTTCATTTGGTTGACTTAGGTCAACTTAATCCGCGACGTCAACAGGATTTGCCCGCGCACCGCCTGCGGTTGTTGCGCCGGCGGGCTGCGCATAAGGTTGCGGGCAGACGGGACAGGACGGAGACGCGGCGTGGGACTTGCCGCCATCGTAAGACGGGCGGGCGCCACGGCGCCGGTGCTGGTGCTGGTGCTGGTGCTGTGCGCGGGGGCGGGCCGCGCCGACGAGGTCTACGGCATTCCCGTCACCGGCGGCGACGTGCCGGGGTATGTGCCGGACGCCACCTGCGGCACCTGTCACAAGGACATCGCGGACCGCTTTCCAACCATCGGGATGGGGCGGTCGTTCTATCGCCCGTCCGCCGACACGGCGATCGAGGATTTCGACGCGCCGCCGTTCCACCACGCCCCGAGCGACCGCCATTTCCAGGTCGAACTGCGCGGGAACGATTACTGGTTCAGCCGGTGGCGCGCGGGGCCGGACGGCGAACGGCTTGACCTGTTCCAGCGGCGCATCGACTGGGTTGTCGGGTCGGGCAACCGGTCACGTGTCTACCTGTATCGGGTCGACAGCGGCGCGATGTTCCAGCTTCCGCTGGCGTGGTATTCGCAAGAGGGCAAGTGGGGCATGGCGCCGGGGTTCGAGTTTGCCGATCACTTTGGGGTGTCGCGCCCTGTCCGGCATCGCTGCATGACCTGCCACAATGCCTATCCCGAGGTGCCCGAAGGCGCCGCGGACTTTGGCCGGCCCGAGCTGTTTCCAGCGGATCTGCCGCAAGGCATCGGGTGCCAGCGGTGTCACGGGCCCGGCGCGGCCCATGTCGAGGCGGCGTTCGACGAGGGCATCTATGGCGGTAACCTTGATGCCGTGCGGGCGGCGATCGTGAACCCCGCGACCTTGCCTGCCGACCGGGCGCGGGACGTCTGTTATTCCTGTCACCTCCAGCCCAGCGTCTCTTTGCCGGCCACGGTGCGGCCGGGGCGTGGCGTGTACGACTTCCGCCCCGGCGAGTCGCTGGGCGCTCATATGGTGCAGGTGGATATCGTCGATGCCCTGCGGGCGCCGGATGCGCGGTTCGAGATCAACCATCACCCCTATCGAATGGAGCAGAGCCCCTGTTTCCTTGAGAGCGGCGGTGCCTTCGGCTGCACCAGNTGTCACGATCCGCATGGCAANGCCCCGATCGAAGAGCGNCAGGCCACCTATCGCGCGGTCTGCACTGGCTGCCACGAGGCGACCGAGGTTCATCCGGATCTTGCGGCAGAGGCGGAGTGTACGTCCTGCCACATGCCCGCGCGGCGGCCGCAGGACGTGCCGGAGCTGTGGGTGACCGACCACCGCATCCAGATTCCGCCGGACACCGACCTTCTGGCGCCGCTGGACAAGCGGCCCGCCGAGGTGACCGAGGTTTTCCTGTACCATCCCCCGGCGGATCTGGCGCCCGGCGAGGCGGTGATCGCGCAGACTTTCAGCATCCTCAATTACTCGGGCCACACCGCCGATTATGCGGCGGCCGCGCTTGGGCGGGTGCTGTCCGCCGAGGACCCGTCCGAGTTCGAGCCGTGGCTGGCCTTCGCCGAAAGCGCGCTGCGGCTGGGGCAATACGAGACCGCCTATGCGGCCGCCGAGCAGGCGTGGCTGCTGGCGCCGGATCACCCGGTGCCGGTCAAGCTGATGGGGCTGGCAAAGCTGCAGATGGGCGACCTTGACGCTGCGCGGGCGCTGACCGAGCGCAGCCTGCGGATATCGGGCGACATGGCGGAACAGCACCTGAACCTTGGTCTCATCCTTGCGGCGTCGGGCGATGCCGAGGCCGCGCTGGCCGCGGCCCGGCGGGCGCTGTCGCTGAACGACGCGATGCCGCAGGCGTGGCGGCTGGTCGCCCGGCTGGCGGAGGCGCGCGGCGACCGGGCGGCGGCGACCGAGGCCTACGAAGCCGCGCTGCGCATCGAACCGGGCACGCTGGACGACCGCAAGGCGCTGGTCGCGCTGTTGCAGGCGCTGGGCCGCAGCGGCGATGCCCTGTTGCACAGGGCGCTGTTGTTGCGCGATATGCGGGCAACGGTGGAGTGATGGAAGAAATCTTGCAGGACGACGTGCCCGAGCCGCGCTGGCCGCCCATGCGGTCGGACCTTCCCTTGGCCCGTGCCGGGCAGACGGTCGGTCTGTTGGGCGGGTCGTTCGATCCGCCGCACGCGGGTCACGTCCACATCACCCGGCAGGCGCTGCGGCAGTTCGGGCTGGACCGGGTCTGGTGGCTGGTGTCGCCGGGCAATCCGCTGAAGTCCGAAGGCCCCGCCCCGCTGGACCGGCGGATGGACCGGGCCCGGGTCGTGATGCAGCACCCAAGGGTCGATATCACCGACATCGAGGCGCGGATCGGCACCCGGTTTACCGCGCAGACGCTGGCGGCGCTGATCCGGCTGTACCCCAGGGTGCGGTTCGTCTGGCTGATGGGCGCGGACAACCTGGCATCGTTTCACAAGTGGGAACAGTGGCAGGAGATATTCGACACAGTTCCCATCGGCGTGCTGGCGCGCCCCGGCGACCGGACCGCCGCGCGTTGTTCTGTTGCAGCCACGCGCTACGTGAACCGTCGTCTGCGCGCCGCGCAAAGCAGGCAGTTGCCTTGGGTGTCGCCACCTGCATGGTGCTTTGTTAATGTACCAATGGTAAATTTCTCGTCTACCGAGATCCGGGCGCGCGGCGATTGGGTGCGCTAAGGGCGGGTGGATAAAAGGTATGATGACGTATGCGTGACGGATCTTCGCCAATGCGCCTGACACGGCGTGCGGTGCTGGGCGCGCTCATGGGAACGGCAGCCGGGGCCGCGTTTGCGAACGCTCCGACCCGTTCGATCCGGCCCGAGCCGCGCGACCCCGAGTTTGCGCGGACTTTCGTGAAGCCGGTCGAGGCGCTGATCGACGAAATCGGGCTGACCGGCAAGGTGGGCTTCGTGGTGGCCGACGCCGAGACCGGCGAGGTGCTGGAACAGCGCAGCCCGCTGCTGGCCCTGCCGCCGGCCAGCGTGACCAAGGCGATCACCGCCTGCTACGCGCTGGACGCGCTGGGCCCGGATCATCGGTTCACCACCCGCATCCGGGCGACCGGGCCCGTGGTGGACGGGATCGTGCAGGGCGACATCGTGCTGGTGGGCGGCGGCGATCCCGGGCTGGATACCGACGCGCTGGGCGACATGGCGCGCGACCTGAAAGCGGCGGGCGTCAGCGCGCTGACCGGGAAATTCCGCGTCAGTTCAGGCGTGTTGCCGACCTTCGCGTCGATCGATCCCCGGCAGCCGGATCACGTCGGGTACAACCCGTCTGTTTCGGGTCTGAACCTCAATTACAACCGGGTCCATTTCCAGTGGAAACGCGAGCAGGGCGATTACACGGTGTCGATGGACGCCCGCGCGCAGCGGTTCAGCCCGGCGGTGTCGGTCGCGCGGATGCGCGTCGTGGACCGCAGCATGCCGGTCTATACCTATTCCGACGCCGGAGGGTCGGACGAATGGACCGTGGCGCGGCCTGCGCTGGGGCAGGGCGGCAGCCGCTGGCTGCCGGTGCGCAAGCCCGAGGCTTACGTGGCCGAGGTGTTCGAGACGCTGGCCCGGTCGCACGGCATCGCGCTGCCGCGCGCAGAGTTCACCGGCGCGCCGCCGGATGGCGAGGATCTTGTGGTGCGCGACAGCAAGCCTCTGGATGAGATCCTGCGCGAGATGCTGCTGTGGTCGACCAACCTGACCGCCGAGGTCGCCGGTCTGTCCGCCACCGCCGCGCGGGGTGTGCAGCCTGCGACGCTGGCGGATTCCGCCGACGAAATGAGCCGCTGGGCGCATGACGCGCTGGGCGCGGGACACGCGGCGCTGGTGGACCATTCGGGTCTGTCCGACGCCTCGCGGGTCAGCGCGCGCGACATGGTCGACGCCCTGCTGGCGGCGCGCCGGATCGGGACGCTGCCGGGGCTACTGAAGAACATGCCGATGCGGGACGAGGCGGGAAACGTGATGCCGGACCACCCGGTCACGATCCGCGCCAAGACCGGAACGCTGAACTTCGTGAGCGCGCTTGCAGGCTATGTGTCCGTCGCGGGCGGCCGCGACATGGTGTTCGCGTATTTCAGCGCCGACATGGATGCGCGCGAGGCCGCAGCCGACAGCGGGGACGAGATCCCTGCAGGGGCGCGGTCTTGGAAGGGCAAGTCGCGGCTGTTGCAGCAAAAGCTGATCGAACGCTGGGGAACCGCGTTCAGCGCGTGATCGCTGGTGTCGCGGGGGGGGGCGCTGCCCCCGTCGCACGATGTGCGACTCCCCCGGGATATTTCTGGACAGAAGAAGCAGGGATCGCGCCTTCTCCGGCCCTTGGTCAGGATAAGGAACGGCGGTGGCGCTCGCGGTCGAAATAGGCGGCGAGGGTGATGGCGGAGTCCGGGCGGAAGGTGCCACGCGGTTCGGCGCTGGCGATGCGGTCGACGCGGAACATGCGGAAATCCTTGCGCAGTTCGCACCATGCCAGCAGGGTCCAGACCTTGCCCCAGAACCCCAGACCCAGTGGCCGCACCGTGCGCCGGGTTTCGGTGCCGTCGGCATCGCGATAGGCGAGATCCATCCGTTCGCGCGCGTCGGTCGCGGATTCGAGCCGGTCGATCAGGGCGCGGGTCTCATCCGGCAGCGGCTCGGTCGTCAGGGCATGGATCTTCACCGCGTCCGCCCTTTGCCGTTCCGCGTCGGGCAGCACGGCGGCGATTTTCACCAGCGCCTCTTCGGCGGCCTGCGCCATCGCGAGACCGCCAAACGCCCGCACAAGGCGGGCGCCGGCGACAAGGGCCACGACTTCGTCGCGTGAGAACATCAGCGGCGGCATCTCGTAGCCGTCGGCCATGACATAGCCGTAGCCGGACGCGCCCTCGACGGGCACGCCCGAGGCCTGAAGGTCGACGATGTCGCGGTAGATCGTGCGCTCGCTGACCTCCAGCGTTTCGGCCAGTTGCCGGGCCGTCCGCAGGCGCCCGCCCCGAAGGGCTTGCACGATGCGGAACAGGCGGTCGGNGCGGCGCACGGGATCAGGCGGCCTTGTGGGGTTCGAACAGACCAAGGCGGTTGCCGTCGGGGTCGTGCACGATCACGTAGCGGCCGGGCCGAACCATCATCTCGTCGCTCTCGATCTTGGCGCCGGCTTTCTCGGCCCGCGCGCGGGTGGCGGCAAGGCCGCCGGGGGCGAGGAGGTGAATGACCGTGCCGCTGCCCGCGCCGGGCGCGCCTTCGACAAGGTTGCCGCCGATGCCGTCCTGACCGAAGGCGGCGACGGTTTCGCCCGCCATTTCCATCGGTTCCATGTTCCAGTCGAAGACGGCGTTGTAGAAGGCGATCGAGGCGGACAGGTCGGACACCGGGATCTCGGTCCAGACGACGGTGGGTTGGGTGCTCATGGCGATACTCCGTTCGGGTTGTGCGATGAGAACCTTGTCGCACAGCCCCCCTGACAGCGTTCTGTCAGCATCTGTCAGGGCATCGGATCACGCAAGCGCGGACATCCAGCCAAGGCTGCTTTCGGTGGCCTTGTCCGGGTTGTATTCGCCGCTGATCCAGCCGTCGTAGCGGCTGTCGCGGATCGCGGCAAACAGCGCCGGGAAGTCGACGGTGCCGTTTCCGGGCGTGTTGCGGTCGGGGGCGTCTCCGACCTGAACGTGGCGGACGCGGGGGGCGTGGTCGTGCCAGACCGCCACCGCGTCGCNGTGGATCATCTGCGCGTGGAAACTGTCGTATTGCAGGCCGACATTCGGAGCGGCGACGGCGTCGAGGATGTCGGCCGCCTGCGCGTAGTCGTTCAGGAAATATCCCGGCATCGCGGTTGGATTCAGCGGCTCGATCGTCAGGCTTTGGTCCGCGGCTTCTGCCGCGGCCCATTTCAGGTTCGCGATGAAGGTGTCGCGCGCCGCGTCGCCTTCGCCGTCTCCGGTCATGATGTGGATGTGCCGCGGCTTCAGCCGCTTTGCATAGCGCATCACCCGGAGAAAATCCGACCGGAAGCGGTCGGTCAGGTCCGGCGCGGCGGCAAAGCCGCGCGGGCCGCCGGTGTAGTTGGGCGGCGGTGCGTTGATCAGCGCCAGAGGCAGGCCCGCCAGTTGTAGCCGGTCGAGGATCTCGGGCGCGGGCATGTCGTAGGGAAACAGGATCTCGACCGCGTCGAAGCCCGCGTCGGCGGCGGCCTGAAACCGTTCGAGGAACGGCAATTCCTTGAACAGGAACGTCAGGTTGGCGCAGGGCTTCATGACGGAAGCTCCGCCGCNGGGATCACCGGGAAGAACTGTCCGCCGGACCACAGGCCGAACCAGTCGGTGCCGTCGACCGGTTCCGTGGTGCCAAGATCGACGAGCCGGTAAAAGCTTTTGCGGTCGATCAGCGCCTCGAGGTTGGCGCGGACAAGGATGTAGGGCGAGGGTTCTCCGGTCTCGGGGTCGCGCGTCACGCGAATGGGGTGGTCGGGACCGGCGGTCACCACGTCGTCGACATGCGTAAGAAAGGTGAGCGTCTGGTCGGCGCCGTCGCCATTTGCCTCGAAGTCGACGGCGACGAAGGGCGCGTCCTCTACCGTGATGCCTACTTTTTCGACCGGGGTGACCAGGAAATAGTCGTCGCCATCCTTGCGGATAATTGATGAGAACAGCTTGACCAGACCTTTCCGGCCGATCGGCGTTCCAAGGTAGAACCACGTCCCGTCGCGGGCGATCCGCATGTCGAGATCGCCGCAAAACGGGGGATTCCAGAGGTGTACGGGCGGGGGGCCTTTCTTGCTCGCGGCCTTCGCCGCCTCGGCTATTCCGTCTGCCGAAGGTCTCACGATCATTTGTGCGCTCTCGCGTTTTGTCATTTGTGTTTTCAGGCGATACCTGCCGATACTGAGTATCGAGAATAGCATGTGCGGGAGCTTTGTCATGGCCGATACCGAGAACCTCGTTGCCGAGATCGAGGCGCTGGGCGCCAAGATGCAGGAGGCCGAGGCGTCGATCGCGAAGCGGTTTATCGGGCAGAAGAAGGTGGTCGACCTTGTGCTGTCGACGCTGGTCTGCGGCGGCCACGGTCTGCTGATCGGGCTGCCCGGGCTGGGCAAGACCCGCCTGATCGAGACGCTGGGCACGGTGATGGGCCTGTCCGAGGCGCGGGTGCAGTTCACCCCCGACCTGATGCCTGCGGACATCCTTGGGTCCGAAGTGCTGGAGACCGCGGAAGACGGATCGCGGGCGTTCAAGTTCATCAAGGGGCCGGTGTTCTGCCAGCTTCTGATGGCGGACGAGATCAACCGCGCGTCGCCGCGGACGCAATCCGCGCTGCTGCAGGCGATGCAGGAGAAGGTCGTGACCATCGGTGGCCAGCCGCACGCGCTGCCGAAGCCTTTCCACGTGCTGGCCACGCAGAACCCGATCGAGCAGGAAGGCACCTATCCGCTGCCCGAAGCGCAGCTTGACCGTTTCCTTGTGCAGATCGACGTCGAATATCCGACCCGCGATTTCGAGCGCGAGATCCTTGTCGCGACGACCGGCACCACCGACGATACGGCCCACGCCGTGTTCACGATGGAAGAGCTGATGGCCGCGCAAACGCTGGTGCGCCGGATGCCGGTGGGCGAAGGCGTNGTCGAGCTGATCCTTGATCTTGTCCGGTCGTGCCGCCCGGGCCAGCCGGAAGCGCCCGAGATCGTCAACCGTTCGGTCGGTTGGGGCCCCGGCCCGCGTGCCGCGCAGGCGCTGATGCTGACGGTGCGCGCCCGCGCGCTGCTGCAGGGGCGCCTTGCCCCGTCCGCCGAGGACGTGCTGGCGATGGCGCGGCCCGTTCTCAGCCACCGCATGGCGCTGACCTTCGCGGCGCGCGCCCGGGGCGAAAGCCTTGGCGATGTGATCGATACCGTGGCCGAACAGGTGACGCGGGTCGAGGCGGCGGCGTGACCTCAGCCGCCGGGTATCGCCAGCGGTCGGAAACCCTAGCAGGCCCGCTTCCGCCGCTGCTTGCAGAGGCCGAGCATCTTGCTCAGGCGGTTCTGATGGGATTCCACGGGCGCCGGCGCGGCGGCATGGGGGACGAGTTCTGGCAATACCGCCCCGCCCGCGCGGGCGACGAGGCGCGGTCGATCGACTGGCGCCGGTCGGGCCGGTCCGACATGCATTTCGTGCAGGAAAAGGAATGGCAGGCGGCGCAGTCGGTGTTCATCTGGCTGGACGAGGCCCGGTCGATGGATTTCACCGGCGAGAAGAACCGCGTCACCAAGATCGAGCGCGCCCGCGTGCTTGCGCTGGCCATCGCGATCCTGCTGATCCGGGGCGGCGAACGGGTGGCTTTGGCGTCGCTGGGCACACCTCCGCGGTCGTCCGAGCTGCAACTGCTGCGGATCGCGCAGTCGTTCGAGCTGGAAAAAGACCGCCCGGATTACGGCGCGCCCGAGGTTCGCAACCTGCTGCCGCATTCCCGCGCGCTGTTCGTGTCGGATTTCATGGGCGACCTTGCGCCGCTTGAGACGCAGCTTGCCAAGGCCGCCGACCGGGGCGTGCGCGGCGTGCTGTATCAGGTGCTGGACCCGATGGAAGAGGCCTTTCCCTTCGACGGGCGGACGATCTTCGAAAGCATGGGCCAGACGGTGCGGCACGAAACGCTGAAGGCGGGCGACCTGAAGGACCGCTATCTAGAGCGGCTGGCCGAGCGCAAGGCGCGGCTGGATGAGCTCGCGCAGGTGACGGGCTGGCAGTACGCCTGCCATCACACCGGCGACAGCGCCCAGTCGGCGCTTCTTTGGATTTATGGTGCTCTGGAGCACAAACTGTAGATGTTCACGATTGGCTCCATCGGTTTCACGGCCCCTTGGCTTCTGATCGCGCTTGCCGCGCTTCCGGTGCTTTGGATCCTTCTGCGCGCGGTGCCGCCTGCGCCGATCCGGCGGATGTTCCCGGGTGTCGCGCTGTTGCTGGGGCTGACCGATGACGAAAGCCAGACCGACAAGACGCCGTGGTGGCTGCTGCTGCTGCGGACCTTGGCCGTTGCGCTTGTGATCCTTGGCTTTGCCGGCCCGGTGCTGAACCCGCGCGAGGAAGGCATGGGCGACGGCCCGCTTCTGGTGATGGTCGACGGCACATGGGCCGATGCCCGCGACTGGGCCGCGCGCATGGACCGGGTCGAGGCGGCGCTGGACGAGGCGGGTCGGCTGGGCCGGCCGGTCGCGCTGGTGTCGCTGACCGATCTTCCGGCGGCGGGCGATCTGCCGTTCCGGGCCGCCGACGCATGGGCTGTCGAACTGCCCAGCCTGACGCCGCAGCCGTGGCTGCCGGATGCAGAGGCCGTCGCGGACTGGATCGACGCGCTGCCCGGTGAGGATTTCGACACCTTCTGGATGTCCGACGGGCTGGCGCGGGACGACCGTGCGCCGCTGCTGGAAACGCTTGAGGCGCGGGGTGAGGTGACGGTGTTCGAAAGCCCGCGCCCGCTGTACGCGCTGCGGCCCGCCGGGTTCGTCGAGGGCGCCGTCGCCGTAACCGCCGCGCGGACCGTGCCGGGCGAGATGGCGGTCGTGACCGTGTCCGCGCGCGGGTTGGACCCGTCGGGGATCGAGCGCGAACTGGCGCGCGAGGATCTGACCTTCGAGCCGGACGCGACAGAAGCAACGCTGGAACTGGACCTGCCGCCCGAATTGCGCAACCGGGTGACGCGGTTCGAGATCGCGGGCGTTCGGTCCGCCGGGACCGTCACGCTGACCGACGACGCCCTGCGCCGCCGCGAGGTNGCGCTGATCGCCGGGCGGGACGACCGCGAGGGCCTAGAGCTGCTGTCGCCGCTGCACTATCTGCAGCGCGCGCTGGAACCGACAGCCGACCTGATCGAAGGCGATATGCTGGACATCCTGCTGGCCAATCCCGACGTGCTGATCCTTGCCGACGTGGCGACCGTAAGCGAAGGCGAACAAGAGCCGCTGCTGGACTGGGTCGAGAACGGCGGGCTGTTGCTGCGTTTTGCCGGGCCGCGCCTTGCCGGGTCCGACGTCAGCCGCGGCACCGAGGATCCGCTGATGCCGGTGCGCCTGCGCGCGGGCGGCCGCAGCATCGGCGGCGCCATGAGTTGGGGCGAGCCGAAGACGCTGCGCCCGTTCGCCGACACGTCGCCTTTCTATGGCCTTGCCATCCCGGAAGACGTCAACGTGTCCAGTCAGGTGATGGCGCAGCCAGACCCCGAACTGTCGTCGCGTGTGATCGCCTCGTTGGCCGACGGCACGCCCTTGGTGACCCGCAAGCGGGTGGGGCAGGGGCAGGTCGTCCTGTTCCACGTCACCGCGAATGCCGAGTGGTCGACGCTTCCGCTGTCGGGCCTGTTCGTGCAGATGCTGGAACGGCTTGCGGTCTCGACCCGTCCTGCGCAGCCCTCGGAAGAGGATCTTGCCGGAACCGTATGGGCGCCCGACGCGGTGCTGGACGGGTACGGCACGGTGCAGGATGCGGGCACGCTGCCCGGCGTTCCGGGCGAACGGATCGCGGCGGGCATCCCGGCGGCCGACATGCCGCCCGGCCTGTACACCGGCGACGACCGGCGGATCGCGGTCAACGTCGTGTCCGCCGATGCCGAGATCGCACCGACCGCATGGCCGTCGCGCATCGCCGTGACCGGGCTGGACCTGCTGGACGAGGTGCTGTTGAAGGGCTGGCTTCTGGCGCTTGCGCTGGCCCTGTTGTGCGTCGACATCCTTGCCTCGCTGTGGATCGGCGGGCGGCTGAGCCGCGCGTCGCGCGGGGTGGCGGCCGCGCTGGCGGCGCTGATGCTGACGCTGCCGCCGCAGGGTGCCGACGCGCAGGGACTGCCCGATGACGAACTGGCGCTGGCGGCGACTTCGGAGGTCGTGCTGGGCCACGTCATCACCGGCAACGCGCAGGTGGACGAGGTGTCCGAGGCCGGTCTGCGCGGGATCGGCGATGCCCTGTGGGCCCGCACGTCCATCGAACCGGCGGACCCCATTGGCGTGAACCTTGAGACGGACGAACTGGCGTTCTTCCCGTTCCTGTACTGGCCCGTGACCGAGGATCAGCCGATCCCGTCCGACGAAGCCTATGCCAAGCTGAACCGCTATCTGCGGCATGGCGGGATGATCCTGTTCGACACGCGCGACGCGGATATCGCGGGCTTCGGGGCCTCCAGCACCAACGGGCGCAAGTTGCAGCGGCTGGCCGCGCCGCTGGACGTGCCGCCGCTGGAGCCCATCCCGCAGGATCACGTCCTGACGCGCACCTTCTACCTGCTGCAGGACTTCCCGGGCCGCTATATGGGCCGCGATGTCTGGGTCGAGGCCGCCGCCCCGGATGCCGAGCTTGTCGAGGGGATGCCATTCCGCAACCTGAACGATAACGTGACCCCCATCGTCATCGGCGGCAACGACTGGGCCGCCGCCTGGGCGGTGGACGAGAACGGCGGGCGGATGTTCCCCATCGGAAACGGATTTTCCGGCGAACGGCAGCGCGAACTGGCGCTTCGGTTCGGGGTGAACCTGATCATGCACG
Organism: Maritimibacter sp.; assembly: GCA_002701395.1. Taxonomy (GTDB): domain Bacteria; phylum Pseudomonadota; class Alphaproteobacteria; order Rhodobacterales; family Rhodobacteraceae; genus Psychromarinibacter; species Psychromarinibacter halotolerans. The sequence goes on from NZVC01000032.1 coordinate 197,225, forward strand.
TCCTGACCGGGAACTACAAAAGCGACCAGGTACACGTTCCGGCCCTGCTGGACCGCCTGGGGCAATGAGGCCGGGGCGCGGCCGGGGGCGCTGCCCCCGGACCCCCGGGATACTTGAAGACCAAAGAAGGGCATCTCTTTGACCGGCTCGATCATCTTCGACCCTCTTCTGGACTGGCCGCTTGTGTGGGCGGCGCTGGCTGTGGCCATCCTGTTCGTCGCCGCCGCCGTGTGGCGCGGGCTGTCGGGCTGGTGGCTGCGCGGGCTGGCCGCTGCCGTGCTTGTGGTGGCGCTGTTGAACCCGTCCTTGCAGCAAGAGCAGCGCGCGCCGCTGTCGGACATCGTGATCCTTGTGGTCGACGAAAGCGCCAGCCAGCGCATCGCCAGCCGCCCCGACCAGACCGCCGAATCGATCGCGCGGGTCGAAGCCGAGGTGGCCGGGCTGGAGAACACCGAGTTGCGGATCGTGCCGCTGGGTGACGGCGAGGGCGACGAGGGCACGTTGCTGATGACCGCGCTGGCCGAGGCGATGGCCGAAGAGCCGCGCGCGCGGCTGGCGGGGGCGATCCTGCTGACGGACGGCCAGTTGCACGACGTGGACCGCGCGCCCGATCTTCCGGCGCCGCTGCATGTGCTGCTGACCGGCGAAGAGGACGACTGGGACCGCCGGCTGATGGTGACGAACGCCCCGAGTTTCGCCATCCTCGGCGAGCCGGTGACGCTGACGCTTCGGGTCGAGGACCAAGGCGCCGTGCCGGACACCGAACGCGGCTTTGCCCCGCTGGAGATCGCCATCGACGGAGGAGAGCCGCAGCGGTTCGACGTGCCGGTGGGCGAGGATCTTGAGCTGCCGATCACCCTGCCGCACGGCGGGATGAACGTGATCCAGTTCACCGTGCCCGAGGCCGAGGGCGAACTGACCGACCGCAACAACGCCGCCGTGGTGCAGATCAACGGCGTGCGGGACCGGCTGCGGGTGCTGCTGGTGTCTGGCGAGCCGCATCCCGGCGAACGGACGTGGCGCAACCTGCTGAAGTCGGATTCCTCGGTGGATCTGGTTCACTTCACCATTCTGCGCCCGCCCGAAAAGCAAGACGGTGTGCCGGTCAACGAACTGTCGCTGATCGCCTTCCCCACGCGCGAGCTGTTCATCGACAAGATCGACGAGTTCGACCTGATCATTTTCGACCGCTACAAGCGGCGCGGCATCCTGCCGTCGCTGTATCTGGATAACGTCCGGCAATACGTCGAGGACGGCGGCGCGGTGCTGGTGGCGGCGGGGCCGGACTTTGCCACCGCGAATTCGCTGTACCGGTCGCCGCTGGCCGAGATCTTGCCGGCCGCTCCGACCAGCCTTGTGCTGGAGGAAGGCTATCGGCCCGAGATCACCGATCTGGGCGAGCGGCATCCGGTGACCGCCGGGCTAGAGGCGTTCTCGCCGGTCGAGATGGTCGATGCCACGGGCGACGAAGACGAGGACGGACCGCGCTGGGGCCGCTGGTTCCGGCTGGTCGAGCTTGAGGAAACGTCCGGCAACACGGTGATGAGCGCGATGGACGGGCTTCCGTTGCTGGTGCTGGACCGGGTGGGCGAGGGGCGCATCGCCTTGCTTGGGTCGGATCACGCGTGGCTGTGGAATCGCGGGTTCGAGGGCGGTGGTCCGCAGCTGGAGCTGCTGCGGCGGCTGGCGCACTGGATGATGAAAGAGCCCGAGCTTGAGGAAGAGGCGCTAAGCGCCACCGCCGAGGGCCAGACCATGACCATCGTGCGCCGCACGCTGGAAGACGGCGTCGGCGAGGTCGAACTGACCGCGCCGGACGGCACCGTGATGATGGTGCCGCTGGAAGAGGTGCGCCCGGGCCGGTGGGAGGCCACAGTGGAGGGCCCCGAGATCGGGTTGTACCGTCTGCGCGAAGGCGACGAGGACGCGGTCATCGCGCTTGGCCCGGCGGCCCCGCGCGAGTTCGAGGCGACGATCGCCAGCGGCGACCTGCTGGCGCCCGAGGTCGATCAGACCCGTGGCGGGATCGTGCGGATCGAGGATGGCGTGCCGGACTTGCGGTCCGTGCGCGCCGGGCGCCCCGCGGCGGGCCGCGGCTGGCTGGGGATCACCCCGCGCGAGGCCTATCTGACGGCGGACGTGCGCCTGACGCCGCTGGTGTCGGGGTGGCTTTTCCTGATGCTGGCGGGCCTGCTGATGGTCGGCGCATGGATGCGCGAAGGGCGCAACTGAGCACCGCTTTCGCCGCTGACAGAGAACCTTTGTTTTTCGATAGACGCGGGCCGCCTAGGTGGCCCGCATGATGCGTGTACTTGCGGCGTTTCCGTATGGACTGCCGTGATCTGAAGGCGTCAGTGCGGTGCTTACGGTGACATTCTGATATCGCAGAATGGTTAAATATATTGACAGAAGATTAATTCGTTAATCTGCGCGGAATAAATATACGAAATCGGCGATCTATCAACTAGATAATCATTGAGTTTGAAACTAATTGATTCGTCTTCCGAGTATCTTAAGGAAGAATAAATCACGCCAGTTTGTTGATTGATTGTCGACAAAAATCAAAAGCATAGCGTTTTGGTGTTCGCCTATTGCGTGTTTGGGCGGATACCCTGCGATTTCCCCGTGCATTTCCCGAAATTCATGGCCGATGCCGGGTCCGGCACGTTTTAATACCATTAAGGCGAACAGCCGAAGACAACGTTTAGTTGGTTATGCAGAACCCGAAGTCCTTAGATGGGGGAGCGCGGTAAATGGTTACGATAAACGTCGATCTGGGATCCTCGGACCGGAAAATCGATCGTGGATGTGCGTCTGACGGCGATGTCGTCGTTATCACCTCTCTTGGGTCGCACACGCTTATCGTCGACGCGGTTCATGTCGAGATCCGCGCGATATCGGGGGCGAAACCCGGAGCCCACCCAACCTTTGCAGTGACGCAAGGTGCCTGCCTTTCGATGGATCATGGCCTGCTGGATGGCGGGGTGTTGTCGGGCGTCACCTATGCCCTGTCGGGCGGCGCAAACATCGCGCTGGACAGCGGCTTGGTCGACGTGGACCGCCCGCTTTTGCGGCATGCGATGGTCTCCTTCGCGGGCGACGAGGATGCGAACTTCAGCTACGACCCCGCGACCGGACCCGGCTTGCCGCCGATGGTGTTCGAGGCCTTCGGTTTGCCGTCCGCGCATCAGGTGGTGTTCGTCGGGCGGTGCGACCTTCAATTCGCCTATGACCCGTCCAACTGCATCGGTGTCCTGCGGTCGGCCCCGCCGGTGGGACAGGCCGTGCAGTGCCGGATCGAGGACATGCCACAGGCCGAGGCCGACATGGTCGCGGCAGACATCGCCGACCTGCAGCTAGAGGTCGCGGCAGAGCCCCAGCCCGTCGATCCGACCTTCGGAATGCCTGCCTGCCTTGCGGTCGGAACGCGCGTTTTGACGCCCACAGGCGACCGTGCGGTCGAGACGCTGAAAGCCGGCGACGCGGTCGTCACGATGGATCGCGGCGTCCAGCCGCTGCGCTGGGTCGGCCTGCGCCGGTGCGCCGTGTCGGACCCGAAAACTCGGCCCATTCGCATTAACGCCGGCGCGCTTGGCGACGNTGCCCCGGTGCGGTCCTTGATCGTGTCACCCGGGCACCGCGTCATGCTGTCGTCCGGCATCGCCCGCAGCATGTTCGGCACCAAAGAGGTGTTGATCCCGGCGTGGCGCCTGCTGGAGCTTCCCGGCATCGAGATCGCCCACGACGTGGCAGAGGTGCAGTATGTCCACCTTGTGTTCGACCGCCACGAACTGATTTTCGCCCAGCACGCTCCTGTCGAGAGCGTGCCCGCCACCGCATGTATCACCGGCGACATGTCGCCCGAGCAGGTGGCAGAGCTGATGGACGTCTTTCCTGAGATGTTCGAACTGGCTGCGTCGGCCCCCAGCACGGCACGGCCCGTGCCCGAAGGGCTTCGGCAAGAGCGGCTGGTCCAGCGGCACCGGGCGTATGGAAAGATGCCCCTGGCATCCTAGAGAAAGGCCCCCCGCAAAAGAGGCCTTTACCAAGGGCGCCATCCCCATGGCGTCTGCTTCGAAACGGTCATCCCCATGGCCGTAAGACCCACCCCTCGGACCTGGGCCGCTTATTTCAGCGGTCCAGGTCCAACCGGTAGGGATCGTCCGCCCAGCCATCGACCGAACACCGCGGCCGGATCAGGACGTGGTCGATCCCGTCCGGGATCTCGACGCCGGACAGCGACCGGGTGAACGGTTGTTCATCGACATGCGGATGCAGAAGCTCGCGAAAGCCAAGCCGCGTGCCGTCGGGGGTAAGAACCTCCCACCCGTCGGCATAGTGGTCCCATCCAGTGTCCGGGTGCGACAGCGTCACCGAGACGGTCCACGTCCCGCCCGCGTCCCTTAGCGTCGCGTTTTCGACGACGGGGTCATCGGCCAGAACCGGGGTTCCAGTCACCAGCAAAAGCGGTAGCAAAAGCCGTCTCATTCCGGCGACTTCTGCATCAGGACAAGGCGGGATTGCGAGGCGAATTCGCGGCGCAGAAGCATCGCCACCGTCAGGACCGTCGCGCCGATCAGCGCCTCGGGGCCAAGCAGCCACGCGGCGGCGGCAAGGGCGAAATAGACCGCGCGCAGGCCGCGGTTGAAGCTGCGGGCCGCCGAGTTGGCGATATGCGCGGCCTGATCGGCGCGGTGGTAGGCGGCCTTGCCTTCGTCGTTCGGGGCGGCGCCCATGACGATCAGGCAATAGCCGAACAGTCGATACGACCAGATGAACTTGAACAGCGCGTTCGCAAGGAACAGCAGGATCAGCAGGATCTTCGCGTCCCAGATGATGTCGGGCGCATCTTCCAGCGACAGGTCTTCCGCGATGCCCAGAAGCTGTTCACGGTTGCCGATCAGCGCCATGCCACCCCCGATGGCGATCAGGCAGGTCGAGGCGAAAAAGCTGGCGCCTTGCCGCAGGTTGCCCATGACCATTGAATCGAACACGCGGGGTGCGCGGGTGATGTAGTTTTGCAGCCAGATCTCGCGGTAGCGTTCCATCAGGATCGCGGTCGACGGACGGCTGGCGGGCGGTTTCTCGATCGCCCAAGCGCATCCGTACCACGTCAGCAGGATCAAAAGGACGGCGGTGGCGTCGAGCAGATTGAAGAATTGGAGGCGGTCGATGAGTGTCATCCAGCGAACTTATCCTGTGGCCGTGTCCCTTGCCATAGTTGCCGCATGGGGAGTATCCCGGATACCGTCCCAGGGGAGGGTTTCGTCATGGAGATGCCACAGCCGCGCGCCGACATTCTTGCGAAGAAATCCCGCGTGGTGGACCGCCTGCTGGCGGTGCTGCCGGAAGACGCGGTGATCTTCGAAGAGCACGAGGTGCGCGCCTATGAATGCGACGCGCTGACCGCCTATCGGTGCCCGCCCCTTGCGGCCGTGCTGCCATCGTCGACGGCCGAGGTCTCGGCGGTGCTGAAGGTCTGCCACGAGGAGGACGTGCCGGTCGTGCCGCGCGGGTCGGGGACGTCGCTGGCCGGGGGCGCGCTGCCGACGGCGGACAGCGTGATCCTTGGCGTGGCGCGCCTGAGCGAGGTGCTGGAGACCGACCTCGACAACCGGTTCATCCGGGTCCAGACCGGACGCACGAACCTCAGCGTGTCCGGTGCCGTGGCCGAGGATGATTTCTTCTACGCGCCCGATCCGTCGTCGCAGCTGGCCTGCGCCATCGCGGGCAACATCGCGATGAACTCGGGCGGGGCGCATTGCCTGAAATACGGGGTGACGACGAACAACCTGCTGGGCGTGACGGCGGTGCTGATGGACGGCACCGTGGTCGAGATCGGCGGCGGGCATCTGGACGCGGGCGGACTGGACCTGCTGGGCGTGATCTGCGGGTCCGAAGGGCAGCTTGCCGTGGTGACCGAAGCGACGCTGCGCATCCTGCGCAAGCCAGAAGGCGCGCGTCCGGTGCTGCTGGGCTATGACAGTTCGGAAGTGGCGGGACAGGTCGTCAGCGATATCATCAAGGCGGGCATCCTGCCCGTCGCGATCGAGTTCATGGACCGCCCCTGCATCCGCGCGACCGAGGATTTCGCCCACGCCGGCTATCCCGACTGCGAGGCGCTGCTGATCGTCGAGGTCGAAGGCTCTGACGCCGAGATCGACGACCAGTTGGGCGTCATCCTGCAAATCGCCCGTGCCTATGAACCGGTCGCGATCCGCGAAAGCCAGTCCGCCGAGGAAAGCGCCCGCATCTGGCTGGGCCGAAAGTCGGCCTTTGGCGCGATGGGGCAGATCAACGATTACATGTGCCTCGACGGGACCATCCCCGTCGACAAGCTGCCGCAGGTTCTGCACCGCATCGGGGAAATGTCGGCAGGCTACGGGCTAGAGGTCGCCAACGTGTTCCACGCGGGCGACGGCAACATGCACCCGCTGATCCTGTTCAACGCCAACCAACCGGGGCAGCTGGAAAAGTGCGAGGCACTGGGCGCCGATATCCTGCGCCTGTGCGTCGAGGTCGGCGGCTGTCTGACCGGGGAACACGGCGTGGGCATCGAAAAGCGCGACCTGATGGGGGTGCAATATGCCCCCGACGATCTGGAAGCGCAGATGCGGGTGAAGGACGTGTTCGATCCCGGCTGGCTTCTGAACCCCGCGAAGGTGTTCCCGCTGAAGGTCAGCGCGGCACGGCGGGCGGCCTGACCGCGCGGGTCTTCGGCTAGGACATTGCCCAGCCCCCGGGGCTGTGGCACATCGAACCATCACGCATATCCCGGAGGAGGGGACAGGCATGTTGCAGCCCGCGACCGAAGCGGATCTGGCAGAGGCGGTGAAAACCGCCACCGGCCCCCTGCGCGTGGTTGGCGGCGGCACCCGCGACATCGGCCGGCCCGTGGTGGGAACGGCGCTGTCGGTGACGGGGCTGCACGGGATCGACCTGTACGAGCCGGGTGCGCTGACCGTCGTCGTGCGGGCGGGAACGCCGCTGGACGACCTTGAACGCGCGCTCGCCGCCGAGAACCAGCGCCTGCCGTTCGAACCGATGGACCATCGTCCGTTGCTGGGCACCACGGGCACGCCGACGATCGGGGGCGTGGTCGCCGCCAACGTGTCCGGCCCGCGCCGGGTGCAGGGCGGCGCCTGCCGCGATTTCCTGCTTGGTGTCCGGTTCGTCGACGGCACCGGCACCGTCGTGAAGAACGGCGGTCGCGTGATGAAGAATGTCACGGGCTACGACCTTGTGAAGCTGATGGCGGGAAGCTGGGGCACGCTGGGCGTGCTGACAGAGCTGTCGTTCAAGGTGCTCGCCCGCCCCGAAACTGAAACCACCTTGGTGGCCGAGGGGCTGACCGCCGAGCAGGGCGTGGCGGCGCTGAGCCGGGCGCTGGGTTCGCCTTTCGACGTCAGCGGCGCGGCGCATGTCGGTGGCGGTCAGACGCTGGTGCGGGTCGAGGGGCTGGAAGGCTCCGTGCGGTATCGCGCCGGTCGGCTGGCCGAGCTTTTGCCGGGGTTCGAGACGGTCAGCGGCGACCAAAGCGCCGCCCTGTGGCGCGATGTTCGGGACGTGAACGTCTTCGCGGGTCGCGAGGGCGCGGTGTGGCGTGTTTCGGTCAAGCCGACGGACGGGCCGGTCCTTTCGGCGGCGCTGACGTCTGCGGGTGTGCCGCACGAGGCGCTGTTCGATTGGGGCGGCGGGCTTGTGTGGCTGCTGATGCCGTCGGTGTCGGCGGACACGGTACGGCACGAGGTGGCGGCGCTGGGCGGCCACGCGACGCTGGTGCGCGCCACGCAGGCGGACCGCGCGGCGGTGCCGGTGTTCCAGCCCGAGCCCGCCCCACTGGCGGCGATCACCACGGGCCTGCGGCAGCGGTTCGACCCGCGCGGCCTGCTGAACCCCGGCTTGATGGGATGAGTGCGGCAGCGGCCCCGCCACGGGACCGGACGTGACATTGGCCCCGGCGGCTGGCCGGGATGCGGAGTGCGAAGATGCAGACGACGTTTAGCGAAGAGCAACTGAAGGATCCGGGCACGGCCCGCGCGAACGAGATCCTGCGCGCCTGCGTCCANTGCGGGTTCTGCACCGCGACCTGTCCGACCTATCAGGTGCTTGGCGACGAGCTCGACAGCCCGCGCGGGCGGATCTACCTGATCAAGGACATGCTGGAAAGCGGCCGCCCCGCCGACGAGAAGACCGTCAAGCATATCGACCGCTGCCTGTCCTGCCTTGCCTGCATGACGACTTGTCCCTCGGGCGTGCATTACATGCACCTTGTGGATCACGCCCGCGCGCATATCGAGAAGACCTATCGCCGTCCGTGGCGCGACCGTGCGCTGCGCTGGGTGCTTAGCCGCGTGCTGCCTTATCCCGGACGGTTCCGGCTGGCGCTGCTGGGGGCCAAGATCGGGCGGCCGTTCCGCCGCTTGCTGCCCGACCCGCGCCTGCGCGCGATGCTGGACATGGCGCCGAAGCAGGTCCCGCCCGTCAGCCGCAACGACGACCCGCAAAGCTTTCCCGCCCGGTCCGAACAGAAGCTGCGCGTGGCGCTGATGACCGGCTGCGCGCAGAAGGCGCTGAACACCGACATCAACGATGCCACCATCCGTCTGCTGACGCGGCTGGGCTGCGAGGTCGTCGTGGCCAAGGGCATGGGCTGCTGCGGCGCGCTGGTGCACCACATGGGCCGCGAGGACGAAAGCCACGCGGCGGCAGCGGCCAACATCGGCGCATGGATGGCCGAGGATCGCGGCGCGGGGCTGGACGCCATCGTCATCAACACCTCGGGCTGCGGCACGACGGTGAAAGACTATGGCCACATGTTCCGCAACGATCCGGGGATGGCCGCCGACGCGGCGCGGGTGTCCGAGCTTGCGACCGACATCACCGAGCTTCTGGTGCGCATCGGGATTCCCGAGGGCGCGCCGAAGGACCTGCGCGTCGCCTATCACGCCGCCTGTTCCCTGCAACATGGCCAGAAAGTGACGACCGCGCCGAAGGATCTGCTGCGGAAGGCCGGATTCGAGGTCGTCGAACCCGCCGATCCGCACCTGTGCTGCGGCAGCGCGGGCACCTACAACCTGATGCAGCCAGAGATTTCCGGCAAGCTGAAGGCCCGCAAAATAAGGACGCTCGAGGCGAAGAAACCGAATCTCATCGCCGCCGGGAACATCGGCTGCATGATGCAGATCGGATCGGGCACCGATGTACCGGTCGCCCACACCGTTGAACTTCTCGACTGGGCAACAGGTGGCCCGAAACCGCCATCATTGTTCACCACATCGACCTAATCGAGTCCGAAAACGGCCCTTAGCGGCGCTTACCCCTTAGCTTAACGAGCAAGGGGAAGCCCAATGAAACGCGGACTTATCTTTCTGATCCTGCTGGCCATCTGGGGTCACGACCTGAAGGCCGGGACCGAGTCGGAACTGCGCACTTTGCTGACCGGTGACGACAGCCGCGGCTGGAGCGGCGTTGGCCGTCTGAACTTTGCCGACGGCAGCTTCTGCACCGGCGCGCTGATCGCCCCCGATCTGGTGCTGACCGCCGCGCACTGCATGTACGATGGCGCCACCGGCCACCGCATCCCCGATGCCAACGTTGAATTTCTGGCCGACTGGCGCGGCGGTCGCGCCTCGGCCTATCGCGGTGTCAGCCGGTCTTTCGTGCACCCGTCGTTCAACCCCTCGGGCGAGGACTTCGTGGCCCGCGTGGCGCATGACCTTGCGCTGCTGGAACTGGACCAGCCGATCCGCAACACCACCGTCACGCCGTTCGACACCAACACGTCGCCCCACGCCGGCGAAGAGGTTGGCATCGTCAGCTACGCCTACGACCGCGCCGACAGCCCGTCGCTGCAAGAAGTCTGCAACGTGCTGGGCGAACAGGGTGCTTCGCTGATCCTGAGCTGCGACATCGACTTCGGATCGTCGGGGTCGCCGGTCTTCGTGCTGCGCAACGGCGTGCCGCAGATCGTGTCGGTCGTGTCGTCCAAGGCCGAAATGAGCGGCCAGAAGGTCGCGCTGGGCATGAACCTGCAGGCGCCGCTGTCCGAGCTGATGGCGATGCGCGGCGCTGGCGACGGTGTGTTCGGCAATGCCGAGCCGGTCGTCCGCCGCCTGACCATGACCGAAACCCGCAACGACACGGGGGCAAAGTTCATCCGGCCATGATCTTGTTTCGACAGATTGCGATCGCCTTGGCGCTGGTTCTTTGCGGAACCGGCGCTTTCGCGCAGAACAGCGGCCTGATCCGCCTGACCGAACGCGACGACCTGTTCGGCTACGAAGCGGTGGGCAAGCTGCAACTGGACGATGGCTATTGCACCGGCGTTCTGATCGCACCGGACCTTGTCCTGACAGCGGCCCACTGCGTGATGGAACGCGATGGCACGCGCCGGACCGGCATGGTGTTCCGCGCGGGTCTGCGCGACGGTGTCGCCGTAGCCGAAGTGGCTGCCGAAAGTTCGGTCGTACCGCCGGAATACGATCCGGGGGACCTGACCGCCCGCCGCATCGTCTATGACGCCGCTTTGGTGAAGCTTGAGACCGCGATCCCGGCGGCCTTCGCGGCGCCCTTCCTTGTCGACACGCCGTCCGGCCCCCGGGGCGAGGTCAGCGTCGTGTCCTACGCGCGGGGCCGTGACGACGCGCTGTCTCGGCAGGCGACCTGCCGGTTGCTGGGGCGGCAGGCGGGGCTGATGGCTTTCGACTGCGACGTGACCTTCGGCGCCTCTGGCGCGCCAGTGTTCGAGAGGGTCGGCAACCGGGGGCGCATCGTGTCGCTGATTTCGTCCGGTATGCGGCTGAACGGCGAGACGGTCGCCTACGGGATGGACCTGCCGGTGCTGGTCGCACAGCTGAAACGGCAGCTTGCCAGCGGCGAGGGCGTCTGGCCAAAGCCGGGCTTTACATCGCGGCGCATCACGGTTGGCACGGACTCGGGCGGCGGGGCAAAGTTCGTCCGGCCCTAGACCGTCCGCGCGGGCATGATCTGACTTGCCGCGCGAAAAAATCTTCAACTGTCTATATATTTCAGGTGCTTGGGCGTCCGCCTGCGACCCTTGAAATGGCATTCTGCCCTAACCACATGTCTAGTGTCGGACGCCCAAAAGGGGCCGGCAGACAGGTCCGTCCCGTCGGGAGGACCAATCACATACAGTTATCGCTCAATGGAGGATGACCCATGCGTAACTTTGATCTTGCACCGCTTTACCGTGCAACCGTCGGCTTTGACCGCATCGCCGACCTTATGGACCGTGTCGTGGCCAGTGACGTGGCCCAACAGCCCGGCTACCCGCCCTACAACATCGAAAAGACCGCCGACGATGCCTATCGCATCTCGCTTGCCGTGGCTGGCTTCACCGACGCCGAACTGTCGGTCGAGGTCCGCGAAAACGCGCTGATCGTTGCCGCCAAGAAAGCGGACGAAGCGACAGACCGCACCTATCTGCATCGCGGCATCGCGACCCGTGCGTTCGAGCGCAAGTTCCAGCTGGCCGACCATATCCGCGTGAACGGCGCCGTGCATGAGAATGGCATGCTGCACATCGACCTTGTGCGCGAAGTGCCCGAGGCGCTGAAGCCGCGTCGCATCGCGATTGCGTCGTCCGCAGCCGTCGACGGCAAGGCGGTCGAGACTGAAGAAGTCTCGGTCAACTAAGCCGACACCAAGCTTTCGTGTGGGAAGGGGCGTGCCTTTCGGGGCGCGTCCCTTTTTAGTGGGGCCGCTGGCGACTAGTGCGTCTGAAGCTGCGCGGCGATGGCGTGGACATCGACAGTCGACCAGCCGCGCGTGATGCGGCCATCGTCGTAGTTGTAGAAGCCATTGGCGCTGAACAGCACCCGGCGCCCGTTGACCGGCAGGCCGTAGATCTTGCCGCAGGGCGTGCAGTTGAAGCACAACCGCACCGCGACCATCGGCGGCTCGACCACCATGAAATCGATTTCGTATTTCAAGTCGGGAACGTGTTCTAGGCGTTCGATGAACTTCGCTTGCATCTCGGCCATACTAAGAAGGCGCCCGTTGTACAGGACACTTTCGTGAAGGTGCTGACCAAGCGAGGTCCAGTCCTTCGCGTTGACGCACGCGATGAAGTCGCGAAAACGCCTGGCTAGGTCTTTCTGGGCCATTGTATTGTTCATTTATCCTGAGAAATTTGCAGCCGACGCCAATGATTTACACGTTAGACTGCAAGCCATCCTGTTTCTAGGGCGGTGGCCCAGTCTTCGCGGTTTTCAGCGCGCGCGGTGGCGGCCATGCGCGCCGGGTCGTAGGGAACGGCGTGCAGGGTGACCTGCCATTCGCCGTTCTTGTCTCGTGTAAGCTCTGCATAGCTGGCGTCGGGTGTCCCGGTCTGCATGACGTGCGGGACAGGGGTGTCGTCGTCATAGGCGGGCAGGCCGACGCTGCCCGGGTTTACGATCAGCGGGCCGCCCGGAAGGCGGACGATCCGGGGCAGGTGGGTATGCCCGCACAGGACAAGCGACACGTCGGTGTCCCCGGCAAGGGTGCGGATCCCGTCCAGCGGGCGCGGGCCCGTGGTGCCGTCGGCGCGGACCTCGTCCAGCCAATAGGTCTGGTCGTCGTGCGGCGTGGCGTGGCAAAGCAGAATGTCGTGGCCCAACCGTGCGGTGGGGGGCAGCGTGCCAAGCCAGTCAAGGTGCCGAGGCTGAAGTTGCCGGTAGGCCACGGCGTCCGAGACGTGCATCTGCTCTGGCGACTGATCCAGCAGATACCTGTCGTGGTTGCCGCGCACCGACGGCATCGGCCGCGCCAGCAGGATCTCGGCGGTTTCCGCCGCCGCCAGCGGGCCGCTGAAGTGGTCGCCAAGGTTCACTACCGTCCCGATCCCGCGCCGGTCGATATCGGCCAGCACCGCCGACAAGGCGTCGGCGTTGCCGTGGATATCGGCGATGACTGCAAAGCGGGTGGGTACAGGATCAAGCATGGCCGCCGATCTAAGCGCGGCGGCCCGATCCATTCAACTGGTGGAATACCTGACCTTCAAATGATCGTGGCCCCCTTTCCGGGACAGCGGAAAGGGGGCCGGCGAGGGCCAAGGGAGAGACGGCGACAGAGGGGCCCTCGCGATCAAAGGCTTATTGCGAAAGGCTTTCTGCAAGCCGCATGAGGTTGATCGCCTCGCGGCGATAGCCGAACGGGTCGTCGCCCTGCGCCGAGGTCGCCAGCGCGATGGCATCGTCGTAGTCCCAAGTTCCGACGTAACGTCCTTCGCGCAGAAGCTGGCCAAACCCGGCGATGGCGGCGGCCCAGTTGGCGTCTTGGCTGGCGCTGGCCATGCCTTCGGTCACCGGAACCTCGATCAGGGTCGAGGCGGCTTCGCCCGGATCCTTGTAGCGCACCCGCAGGAACGCCAGTTCGTCGTTGCCGTCCGTTGCGGTGTCGGCGGCGCTGTCGTTCGCATAGCGCAGCGGGTCGTTCAGGATGGCCGGAGAGCCGACCGGCGTGATCTCGTACAGCGCGGTGACCGCGTGACCGGCCCCGACCTCGCCCGCGTCGACACTGTCGTTGTTGAAGTCCTCGCGCCGCAGGGCGCGGGTCTCGTAGCCGATCAGCCGGTATTCCGCGATCTGGGCCGGGTTGAACTCGACCTGTATCTTCACATCGTCCGCGATGGGGAACAGCGCGCCGGTCAGCTGATCCACCAGCACCTTCTGTGCCTCGTTCAGCGTGTCGATATAGGCGGCGGTGCCNTTGCCGGTCTGGGCCAGCGCCTGCATNGTCGCGTCCTGCAGNTTGCCCCGCCCGAAGCCCAGCACCGACAGGTAGGTGCCGCTGTCGCGCTTGTCGGCGATGTAATCTTCCAGCGCGTCGGGGTCGCTGAGACCGACGTTGAAATCGCCGTCGGTGGCCAGCAGCACGCGGCTGACCTCGTCCTCCCCGGTCATCGCCTCTGCCACGGCATAGGCCTGTTCCAGCCCGGCCTGCCCGGCAGTCGAGCCGCCCGCCTCTAGCCGGTCCAGCGCCGCGAGGATCGTGTCACGCTCCGAGGCGGGCGTCGCCTCTAACGCCAGCCCGGCAGACCCGGCGTAGGTGACAATCGCGACTTCGTCCTCGGGGCGCAGTTCGCTCAGCATCAGGCGAAAGCTTTGCTTCAGCAGCGGCAGCTTGTCGGGGTCCTGCATCGAACCGGACGTGTCGATCAGGAAGACGAGGTTCAGCGGCGGCCGATCCTCGACCGCGGGAAGCTGTCCCTGCAGGCCGACGGTCATCAGCCGCGTGTCCGGGTTCCACGGCGTGTCGGCCAGCGTCACCGTCGGGCGGAAGGCGGTGCCGTCGGGGCCCGGAGCCGCGTAGTCGTAGGTGAAGTAGTTCACCATCTCTTCGATCCGCACCGCATCCGCCGGGGGCAATTGGCCGTTCATCAGAAAGTCGCGGATCACGGCATAGCTGGCAGTGTCGACATCGACCGAGAAGGTCGAAACAGGGTCCTCGGCCACGACCTTGACCGGGTTGGTGTCGGCGTTGGCGAAGGTTTCGGTGTCCGGCATCTCGGGCGCCACCCGGTCCATCGGGGCCGGTGCGATCAGCCCGCCGACCGGGGCCATGTCGGGCGCGATGGACGGGGCGGGCATCGGTTCCGCGACGATCTCAGCGGGGGCGGCGAAGGTCTCTGCTTCGGCCTCTTCCTGAAGGGTCTCGGTCAGCGACCGCCCCGGGGCGGCCGTGTCATCGGCTTCGCGCCGTGTCTCGACAGCCGGGGCGGGCGCAACCTCGGGCTGGGCAAGGTCGCCAAGGTCGGGGCCATCCTGCAGCACCGGGATCAGGGCGACGAGGCCCACGGCGACAAGGGCGGTAGAGGCGGTCAGACCCGCGCGGGATGTCAAAGCGGTCAGCATGTTTCGAACTCCTGCAACAAGACCCGCCCATCGTGGACGGTCAGGAGTAGGACGCGCCGCGTCCGCCGATCCTTGGGCGCGGTCGAAAATTTCTTGCGCACGGGCAAGGTCGCGGGCTTTCCGATCCGCGTCGGGATCGGGGGTCGCGTCCTGAAAGGCGCGTTTCAGGTCGTCGAGCGGATCGGTCATGCACTCAGCTCCTCATCCCGCATCGCCTTCAGGCGCTTGCGGATTTCCGAGAGCCGCCAGCTGACGGTCCCCTCGGATATGCCGAGCGCCTCGGCGGCTTCGGCATGTGTCATCTCGTCCCCCATCGTCAGCGCGGCGGTGTCGCGCAGGTCTTCGGGCAGGGCGCGCATCGCGGTCTGCAGCCAGTCGAGCCCCTCGGCCGTTTCGGCGTCGGCGGCGCGGCGGGCAATTTCCCAGTCGCCCCAGCCGTCGGCGGCCTTCGCCCGCGTCGCCGCGCGGCGGCGGGCATCATGGGCGGCGTTCACCGCGACGCGATACAGCCACGTCGTGAACTTCGCCTCGGCGCGGTATCCCCGCAGCTTGGCCGGAAGCGCAAGGCAGATGTCCTGCGTGAGGTCCTCGGCCAGCGGGCGGCTGCCGGACAGGCGGAAACAGACGCGGAACAGGCTGTCGTAGTGCCGCGCGAGCAGCGCCGAGAACGCGTCCCGGTCGCCGCCCGCAGCGGCGCTGGCCAGCTCGGTGTCTGTCGTCTTCATGCGCATCACGTTTGGTGAGACGTGTGCCGCCGGTCAATCCTTGGCGGGCTTGGTCGGAAAAATTAAACTGCATGGGGGCGCTGCCCCCCGTCGCCTGCGGCGACGTCCCCCGAGGTATTTGGAAAGAGAAGAAGCAGGCGGCGCGATTACCAGCGCCGCAGCGCGTCCTCGTCCGCGTCCTTCGCGGCGACCCAGTCGGCGCCGGTCTGGGTGACTTCGCGCTTCCAGAAGGGGGCGCGGGACTTGAGATAGTCCATCAGGAATTCCGCGGCCTCGAAGGCGGCGGCGCGGTGCCCGGCGGCGGTGGCGACCATCATGATCTGTTCGCCCGGGGTCAGCGTGCCGAAGCGGTGGATCACCAGCGTCGCTTTCAGGTCCCAGCGGGTGGTGGCCTGTTCCACGATCCCGGCGATCGCCTTCTCGGTCATGCCGGGGTAGTGCTCGATCTCCATGTGGCGCAGGCCGCCGTCGTCGCGCACGAGGCCGGTGAAGCTGACCTGTGCGCCGATGTCGGTCCGCCCGGACGCGAACCCGGCAAGTTCCGCGCCGAGGTCGAAGGGGTCGGACTGGACCCGGACGGTCATGTCAGCCCCCCGTCATCGGCGGGAAGAACGCGACCTCGCGCACGCCGTCCAGCGGGGCATCGAAGTCGGACAGTTCCTGATCCAGCGCGACGCGCAGGGCGGAGACGTCGGCGAAGGCGGCCTCGTACCGGGCTTCGCGGGCCTTCAGTTCCTCGATAAGCGCGGCCACGGTGGTGGCCGAGGTGTCGATCCGTTCCTTCGGCAGGCCGATGCGTTCGCGCACCCATGCGAAATAGAGCACGTCGATCATTTCGGCGCCCCTTCGCGGAAGAAGGGCAGCGATTTGCGGAAGTAGTCCCAGCCGGTCAGCAGCGTCAGTACGGCGGCGATCCACAGCAGGACGACGCCGCCCCACCAGCTGTACCACGCGGCGGCGACGTTCCATTGCAGGCCCACCGCATCCGGGATCGCGCCGGACATGATGCCGTCGATGGTGGCCGCGTCCATCCCGACGGTGCGGGCGATCATGTGGTGTTCGAAGATGCCTTTGGCGAACAGCACCGCGATGGCGACCATCTGCGCCATCGTCTTCCACTTCGCCAGCTTGGTGACCTTCAGCGTCGACGCCTGTGCGCCGAGGAATTCCCGCAGGCCCGAAACGAACACCTCGCGGAACAGGATCATCGTGGCGGGCAGCAGAATCCACGGGTCCATGCCAGAGAAGCCGGTGATCACCAAAAGCGCGATGACGACCATCGCCTTGTCCGCAATCGGATCCAGCATCGCGCCGAAGCGGCTTTCCTGTTTCCAGAGCCGTGCAAGGTAGCCGTCGAACCAGTCGGTGACCGCCGCGCTGATGAACAGCAGCATCGCGAACCAGTCCGCCCACGGGCGCACGAAGTAGAGGAACATGATCGCCACACCCGGCGCTGCCAGCAGCCGGAGTACGGTCAGGATATTGGGGATCGTCCAAGCCATGACGACTTACCTAGCTCCTTCCGGGGGGGCTGGAAAGGTGTCTGCGGTGTCGAGTGACGTGGAATTGTGGACGGGCCCGGTATGATGCCGGGTCCGTCCTTTGCATCCGGCGGATTATTCCGCGTTCAGGAAGTCGGCGACTTCCAGCAGGATGAACTCGTTGTCATCGGCGCGGCCCTCTTCGCGGCCCACCGAGAACGGGTAGTTGTTGTCGTTCGCGACCACGATGTGGGTCTCGTCGACGCGGTCGACGTCTTCGATGGTGACGAACGGGAAGGTGAACACGCCGTCCACCGTGCCGCGCGGCGCGACGCCGTCGGGATCGGCGATGTTCATCAGGTCGATGTAGGCGATCTTTTCGAGGATGCCGTTCTCGTCGGCGCGGGTGAGATCGACGAGGTAGATGCGCTTGAACAAGGCCGGGGTGCTGGCCCAATCGCCGCCCTGGCCGCCGTCACGCTCGATGATCAGGGCGCGGGTGCCGTCGATGATGTTGAAATCACCGATAGCGTGGCCCGCGTCCTCTAGCGGGTAGTAGCGGACGGTGTCCGTCCAGGCGTTCGCACCGGTGTCGAACTCGAACATCGACAGGACGGGCTTGCCCGAGACTTCCATCGGAGCGCTGGTCTGTGCATTCCACACCGGTTTTTCCAGCAGCGGGTACAGGGTCTGTCCATCCTCCGACAGCGCCATCCCTTCATAGCCTCCAGAGCGCATCGAGATGACGGTCTCGGGCAGGGTGCCGCCCGCGTTGGGCGCGGCGACGAAAGCGTTGTCGGGCGCGCGGTAAAGCGTGCCGCCCGGCTCGGTCGCGATGACCTGCAGGACGCGGCCCTCGGCGTCGGTCTCGATCAACCAAGGGCCGAACTCGTCACCGATCCAGTAGTGGTCGCCGATGGGCTGGATCGACTCGATGTCGAAATCGGCGCCGGTAAGATAGCGGCTTTCGGTGGCTTCGTTGACGATCGGGAAAGGTACGACGCGGTCGGGGTCGGACAGCCAGACGGTCTGTTCCGGCATCACGCGGCCCGAATCCCACTCGACGTGCATCGTGTTGAACATCAGCAGCACGTCGGCCGAGTTCATCTTGTTGCCAAAGCCGTTGTCAGTCAGCACGAGGAATCGGTCGTCGCCAAGGCTGCGAATGCCCGAGAAGCCCTGCAGCGGCTGGCCGGGGAACGGGCGGGCGAGGCCGGTGGTCTCGTCGAAGATGCCATACAGCTGTTCGACGCGCGCGCCGCCGGTGAAGCGGCCCGAGACGTTGAACATGGCAGGCGCGTCGGCGGGCGGGGCGAGGAAGGTCTGCGCCGGAAGCTGTGCGTGCTCTGTGAGCGTGGCGGTGTATTCCTGTTGGGCGAGGGAGGCGGCGGGCATGGCGGCAGTCGCCAACAGCGCCGCGATCAGGCGGGGGGCAAGGGTCATCGGTGTCTCCAGTTTGTCCGAGTGCCGCATCGGTCGCGCGGGTCGGTAACAGTCCGGTGGCGTCGCGTTGACCGATTGGTGAAAGCTGCAGCGGCTGACGCGTGGAGAGACGCCCGGGCGCAGGCGCGTCCGTGGTGCGATGGGTCGAAAAAAGCGGGGGCCTACGATTTTTCGTGGAAGAAGTCGTAGATCGCCTCTGCCAGTTGGCCCGAGATGCCGTCGACCGCCTTCAGGTCCGACAGGTTGGCGCGGCTGACGGCCTTGGCCGATCCGAAATGCGCCAGAAGCGCGCGCTTGCGCGTTGCGCCGACGCCGGGCACTTCGTCCAGCGGGTTTGCCATTTGAGCCTTGGCGCGTTTCGCCCGGTGGGTGCCGATGGCGAAGCGGTGCGCCTCGTCCCGCAGGCGCTGGACGAAGTACAGCACCGGGTCGTTGTGGCGCAGGGCGAAGGGACGGGTGCCGATGCGGTGGAATTCCTCTTTGCCGGCGTCGCGGTCGATCCCCTTGGCGACACCGACCATCGCGATGTCCTCGACCCCCATCTCGGTCATGATCGAGTGCACCGCCGACACCTGCCCGGCGCCGCCGTCGATCAGCAAAAGGTCCGGCCACATGCCGCGGTCGCGGTCGGGGTCTTCTTTCAGCAGGCGCTTGAACCGGCGGGTCAGGACCTCTTTCATCATGCCGAAGTCATCGCCCGGGGTCAGGTCGTCGCCCTTGATGTTGAACTTGCGGTACTGGTTCTTCATCAGCCCCTCGGGCCCCGCGACGACCATCGCGCCGACCGCGTTGGTGCCCTGGATGTGCGAGTTGTCGTAGACCTCGATCCGCTGCGGCGGGCCATCCAGCCCAAAGCTTTCGGCGATGCCGTCCAGCAGCTTCGCCTGCGTCGCGGTTTCGGACATCTTGCGGGCAAGGCTTTCGCGCGCGTTGCGCAGGGCGCCGGCCACAAGCTCGGCCTTTTCGCCGCGCTGGGGCACGAGAATCTCGACCTTGTGGCCCGCCTTCTCGGCCAGCGCCTCGGACATCAGGTCGCTGTCCTCGATGTCATCCGACAGGATCAGCTGACGCGGGGGTTCCTTGTTGTCGTAGAACTGGCCGATGAAGGCCTGCAGGACCTCTGCCGCGCTTTCGGTGCCGCCCAGCCGGGGATAGTAATCGCGGTTGCCCCAGTTCTGGTTGGCGCGGATGAAGAACACCTGCACGCAGGCCTGCCCGCTTTCCATATGCAGTGCGATCACGTCCGCCTCGGCCACGCCGCGCGGGTTGATGCCCTGACTGGACTGGACCTGCGTCAGCGCGCGGATCCGGTCGCGCAAGGCCGCGGCGCGCTCGAACTCCATATCGTCGGACGCTTTCTGCATCTCGGCCGCCAATTCTGACTGCACCTTGGTGGACTTGCCCTGCAGGAAGCGTTCGGCGTCGGACACCAATGCGGCATAACCCGCTTCGTCGATATGGCCGACGCAGGGGGCGCTGCACCGTTTGATCTGGTACAGCAGGCAGGGCCGCGTGCGGCTTTCGAACACCGAGTCCGTGCAGTTGCGCAGCAGGAAAACCTTCTGAAGCTGGTTCAGGGTCCGGTTCACGGCACCGGCGCTGGCGAACGGGCCGTAGTAGGCGCCTTTTTCCTTCTTCGCGCCGCGATGCTTGGTGATCTGCGGAAAGGCGTGGTCCTTCGTCACGAGGATGTTCGGGAAGGATTTGTCGTCGCGCAGCAGCACGTTGTAGCGCGGCTTGAGCTGCTTGATCAGGTTCTGTTCCAGCAGCAGCGCCTCGGTCTCGGTGCGCGTGGTGAGGAACATCATAGAGGCCGTCAGCTGGATCATCCGCCAGATGCGCGGGCTGTGGCCGGACCCGCGAGCATAGTTCGAAACCCGCGCCTTTAGGTTGCGCGCCTTGCCGACGTACAGGACCGCCCCCTTGGCATCCAGCATCCGGTAGACCCCCGGCGACGCGTCGAGAGTCTTCAGGTACGACTGGATGACAGAGGCGCCCGTGGGCTTGGTTTCCGGCTGGGTCTGGCTGGTCTGGTCGGTCATGGATCCAAGATCGTGATTCTGGGCGCTGGCTGCAATCTCCGCATGGCGAGAACAAGCGGAATTGTGTCCACGGAATCTGGGGATAAGTCTGAAGAGAACTCTGCGACAGCGCGATTTTTTCTTTGTTTTTATACGGTTTCCACGGTCTGCCTTATTTTTGGTCACTTTTGCAAGGCATTGTTATTATTGATAAAATTTATGAACGAATTGTAAATGGCCGTGATTTATTAAGAAAATGCTTCGATTTCATGACATTGGCCGGGGCAGTGCACAAGCTTCGCGGCGGGCGCCGCGACGGGGCACCCGCTGCTAGAGTTCGGTGTCGATGTCCGCGGTCTTCCAGGCAAGGTGCTGGCCGCCGTCGATGCAAAGCAGCTGACCCGTCACGGCGGGGGCGTTCAGGAAGTAGCGAAGCGCGGCGACGATGTCCTCGGGGTTCGAGCCGCGCTCTAGCACGGTGGTCTCGCGCTGCTTGCGGAAATGCTCTTCTGGTTGATTTGCGCCCTGAAGGGTGGGGCCCGGGCCGATGGCGTTCACCCGCACTTTCGGGGCCATCGCCATCGATGCAGTCTGGGTGAAGGCCCACAGACCCATCTTCGCGATGGTGTAGGACATGAAGTGCGGCGTCAGCTTGCGGACCCGCTGGTCGATCATGTTCACCGCCAGCGCCTCGGCGCGGGGTTCGTCCATGCTGTCGGTCGAAGGGTCCGGCGCCTGAGCGAACAGTGCCTGCGTCAGCACGAAGGGCGCCCGCAGGTTGGATTCCATGTGGCGGTCCCAGCTGTCGCGGCTCGCGGATTTCAACGAGTCGTACTCGAAGATCGACGCGTTGTTCACCAGCAGGCTGATCGGCCCCAGCGCCTGAGCCGCGCGCGGCAGAAGCGCCTGCGCCGCGTCTTCGTCGGTCAGGTCCGCCTGTAGCGCGACGGCGCGGCGGCCCATTGCCGTGATCTCGGCCACAAGTTCGTTCGCGGCGTCCTCGGACCCGGCATAGTGCACCGCCACGTCGAAGCCGTCTTCGGCAAGGGCCAGCGCCATCGCGCGGCCCAGACGTTTGGCGGCGCCGGTGACAAGGGCGTTTCGGATCTGCATGGCGGGCTCCGGTTCAGTTCATCACAAGGATCAGGACCAAGTACGCCACGTACAGCAGCGACAGGACGATACCAGCCATACGGCCCATGTCCTTGCGCCGGATCACAAATGGCGCGAGCACCACGCTGGCGGCCAGCATGACCCACAGGTCGAGCCGCAGGAAAGACGCGTCGACCGGGATGTCGCCGAACAGCGAGGCGACGCCGAGGATGAACAGCAGNTTGAACAGGTTCGACCCGATGACGTTGCCCAGCGCGACGTCCGCCTGACGGCGCAGGGCGGCGGCCACGGTCGTGGCGAGTTCGGGCAGCGACGTCCCGATCGCGACAAGGGTCAGGCCGATGACGGTCTCGCTGACGCCCCACGCGGTCGCGATGTTGACCGCGCTGTCGACCAGCAGCTGCGCGCCCAACGGAAGCCCGACAAGGCCAAGGGCCAGGAACACGCCGATCTTCCAGCCCGCAAGGTTCGGGTCGGCGCCTTCGGGGGCTTCGTCGTCGTCTGCGGCCAGCTTCGCCTCGCGCCGGTCTTTCAGCGCCGAGTAAATCTGTTCGCCGATCACGGCGGCGAAGACGGCCAGCAGAACAAGCCCGTCCAGCCATGTGATCGGGCCAAGGAACGCGAGGCCGATGAAGACCACGGTGGCGAGCATCATGGTCCAGTAGGATTTTTTGGTGTCGTGGCTGCCGGTGGCAAGGCCGGTCATCAGGGCGGGCACACCCAGTACCAGCAGAACGTTCGCGGTGTTCGATCCGACCACGTTGCCCAGCGCAAGGCCCGGTGCACCATCAAGGATCGATCCGACCGAGATCACCAGTTCCGGGGCAGAGGTGCCGAACGCCACCACCGTCAGGCTGACGATCAGGGCGGGTATGCCAAGGCGCAGGGCAAGGTTGACCGCGCCCCGGACCAGCAGGTCCCCGGCAACCAGCAGAATGACAAGACCGGCGGCAGCTAACAGATAATCCAAGGATTCCTATCCCCTACCGCAGTCGCACCGGCCCTTGCCGATGCGGTAGCGACCGCACCGGGGGCATTTCTTGTTCGCAAGGAACTTCTGGCCCGGAAACCGCAGGCGGCCGAACATTGCCAGCACGCCCATCGCGACAAGGAAAAGGACGACGACCTTGACGATCACAGGCCGAACCTCGCGTAGGCGTCGCGCTCTTCGATGGCGGCGATCGCGTCGTCGGCCAGCGTCATGCCGAACCGGGACAGCAGCCCGCGTTTCGGGCCATAGGCCTGTAGCCGCACCTTGTCGCCGAAGATTTCCTTCATCTTCGGCACGACGTGGCCGATGCCGTCTGCCAGCCCGACCTCGACCGCCTTGCGGCCGATCCAGATGTTGCCGGTGAACAGGTCGGGGTGGTCGCCCAGACGCGCGCCGCGCCGGTCCTTCACATAGTCGATGAACGTCTCGTGAATTTCTTCCTGCCAGCCCTTCAGCCGTTCGACGTCATCCGGGTTCTCGGGCCGGAACGGATCAAGCATCGACTTGGATCGCCCCGAGGTATGCACGCGCCGTTCGACACCGTGGCGGGCGATGAACTCGTGCAGGCCGAAGCTGGCCGAGATCACGCCGATCGAACCGACGACCGACGACGGGTCGATCCAGATCTCGTCCCCCGCGCAGGCCAGCCAGTACCCGCCAGAGGCGGCGACATCCTCGGTGAAGGCGTAGACCTTCACGGATTTCTCTTTCGCCAGCCGACGGATGCGGGCGGCGATCAGCGAGCTTTGCACCGGCGACCCGCCGGGAGAGTTGATCACCAGCGCCACCGCGTCCGGTTTCCCGCGCGAGAAGGCGCGTTCGATCGTCTGGGCGGTGCCCGCGTCGTTCAGCGCGCCGCGCCGGTTGCCCGAGGCGATCATGCCGTTCAGGCGGACGACGGCCACGGTGGGATGCGATTTTACGAAGGGAAGCCAGCGTTTCATGCCAAGGCATGTAGCTTCGGGGGGGCGACGCAACAAGGTCGCCTCCCCGGTTTATTAGGGCATTGTGGGGCTGTTGCCCGCTGGATGGGCGCCCTTGGCACGGATCAGGTCTTGATCCGCCAGCCCGTGCGGAAGATCCACCAGATCACGGTCAGGCACAGGCATGTGAACCCAAGGATCGCCAGCAGCGACCAGCCAAGCGCCACGTCCGCGACCCCGAAGAACGACCAGCGGAAGCCCGAAACAAGGTAGACCACCGGGTTGAACAGGGTCACCGTCTGCCACGCCGGCGGCAGCATCGAGATCGAGTAGAAGGACCCGCCAAGGAACACCAGCGGCGTGACCACCAGAAGCGGCACCAGCTGCAACTGTTCGAAGTTCTTCGCCCAGATGCCGATGATGAAGCCGAACAGCGCGAAGCTGAGACAGGTCAGCAGCAGGAAGGCGATCATCGCGAACGGATGTTCGATCCGAAGGTCCACGAAGAAATGCGCGGTGATAAGGATGATGACCCCGATCATCAGCGCCTTCGTAGCGGCCGCGCCGACGTATCCGATGACGATTTCGATGAAGTTCACCGGTGCCGACAGAACCTCGTAGATCGTGCCGACGAACTTCGGGAAGTAGATCCCGAAACTGCCGTTCGAGATAGACTGCGTGATCGCCGACAGCATGATCAGCCCCGGCACGATGAACGCGCCATAGCTGACGCCCTCGACCTCGTCGATGCGGCTGCCGATGGCGGTGCCGAAGACCACGAAGTACAGCGAGGTCGACAGCACCGGCGACACGACGGATTGCCAGATGGTGCGGAAGGTCCGCGTCATCTCGAACAGGTAGATGGCTCGGATCGCGTGCCAGTTCATGCCGCGTCCTCCTTGTGTACGAGGCCCACGAAGATTTCTTCCAGGCTGGACTGTCGGGTCGTCAGGTCCCGAAGGGTCAGACCGGCGGTTTTCAGGTCCGCGAACAGGCGGTTGATGCCGGTGCGTTCCGACTGGGCGTCGTAGGTGTAGATCAGTTCGTTCGGGGCGTCTCCGATTTCCAGTGACCAATGAGACAGGCCGTCCGGGATCGTTTCGACCGGATCGGTCAGTTCAAGGATCATCTGCTTTTTGCCCATGCGCTTCATCAGCGCGCCGGTTTCTTCGACCAGCAGGATCTCGCCCTTGTTGATGACGCCGATGCGGTCGGCGATGGCTTCGGCCTCTTCGATGTAGTGGGTGGTCAGGATGATCGTCACGCCCTGCGATTGCAGGTCCCGCACGATGTCCCACATGTCCTTGCGCAGTTCGACGTCGACGCCTGCGGTCGGTTCGTCAAGGAACAGCACGCGCGGTTCATGCGCCAGCGCCTTGGCGATCAGCACGCGCCGCTTCATGCCGCCCGACAGCGACCGGATCGGTTCGTTACGCTTGTCCCACAGGGACAGGCGGCGCAGCACCTCTTCGATCTTGCCGTCCTTCGCCGGAAGCCCAAACAGCCCCCGCGACAGGCGCACCGTGTTCTGAACCCGCTCGAACGGTTCCAGCGCGATCTCTTGCGGGACCAGCCCGATCAGCCGCCGCGCGGCGCGAAAGTCGCGGATCACGTCGTGGCCGCCGACGGTGACAGAGCCGCCGGTCATGGTGGACAGGCCGCAGATGATCGAGATCAGCGTCGTCTTACCGGCGCCGTTCGGGC
This sequence comes from Maritimibacter sp., assembly GCA_002701395.1. GTDB lineage: Bacteria > Pseudomonadota > Alphaproteobacteria > Rhodobacterales > Rhodobacteraceae > Psychromarinibacter > Psychromarinibacter halotolerans. The sequence continues at coordinate 222,484 of NZVC01000032.1, forward strand.
CAAGCAGGGCTAGGATCTCTCCCTCGGGGATGTCGAGTGACACGCCCTTCAAGGCATCGCCGCCGCCTTCGTAGGTCTTTCGGACGTCCTTGACGGACAACATTGTACTCATGGTCACCTCCTGGGGCGCCGCTTACATAGCGCCGGACCGTGACGGGACAACGAAAAAGTGGCGTCTGGCCGCGATTGCCCGCCCGCCCCCGTTGCGGCAGGATGACGTCACGGTCGCGCCGCAGTCGCGGGGCAGGACGGCGGACAGCCGCAGATGGGCCATCGTGTCCGGGCAGGCAGGAACAGGCGGAGATCGGGCGAATGGCCGAGGCAGGGCAGGGGCGCAAACGCGCGACACGGTACAATTTCATCGTGGGATTGCCGCGCTCGGGGTCGACCATGCTGGCCGCGCTGCTGAACCAGAACCCCCGGTTCCGCGCCTCGGGGACCAGCGCGGCGCAGATCATCTTCCAGATGCTGTACAACCAGTTCTCGGGCGACAGCGAGTTGTCGGCGCTGTTGGACGACGACCAGCGCCGCGCGGTCATGCACGGCGTGATTGACGCGGTCCATCACGACAGGGGCGACGCCGAGGTCGTGTTCGACACCAACCGGCGCTGGCTGCTGCGGGCCGAGCAGTTGGTCGCGCTGTACCCGCTGTGCCGTTTCATCATCACCGTGCGCGATCCGGCCCGTGTTGTCAGTTCGCTTGAACGCGCGCGGCGGTCGCTGACGTTTCGTCAGTCAAAACTGTTCGACCCCGACACGACGCTGGCGCAGCGGGTGAACCGGCTGATGTCCGACGACGGCATCGTCGGGCAGTCGCTGAACCTTGTGCAGGACGCGCTGATGGGGCCGCTGTCGGAACGGATGATCGTGATCGACTACGACCGGCTTCTGGCGGCGCCGGCCGAGACGATGGACCTGCTGTACACATTCCTGCGCGAACCGACCTTTGCGCACGATTTTCAGGATTTCAGCTTTGACCTGCCGCGGCTGGATACCTTCCTGAACACGCCCGGCCTGCACAGCATACGCGGTCCGCTTCGACCCGCGACGACCGAGATGCTGCTGCCCGAGAAAATGGCCGAGCGGCTGAGCGAGCGCGCGGTCTGGACGGACGTGCCCGGCACGCAGGCCGTGCGGCTGCTGGCAGGCTAGGCGGTCACAGCCCGGCCCAGCGGTTCGGTTTCTTCAGTTCCGGCACCTTCGCGGCGGCCATCGCCCATGCCAGCTTGAACCGGCGGCGCGACAGCGATGTGCCGATACGGGCGCGGGCGATCTCGCGGGTCAGAAGCTCTCCGGACTCGGCCATCGACAGGATCGTGCGGGCGCCGCCGATCAGTTCCTTGTCCTCGGTCAGGTCGTCCTTCACCTCTTCTGCCAGATAGCCGATGGACGACTGGAAGGTGTTGGTGGTGATGACCACCGGCAGGTTTAGGAACGGCCCGTAGCGCGCCACCAGCGTTTCCGTGTCCGGCAGGTCGCCGTGTTCGTCCAGCATGTCGCTGGATCCGACGGTCCCCACCTGAATGTTGACGTGTTCGTTCGACAGGCTGGTCGGGTCGGCCCACATCACGACGTCTTTCGACACCGACACGGCGGTGCCGTCCGGTGCGGTCACCGCCAGCTTGGCCGAGGCTTCGCACACGTCCCAGACGGTCACCGCAAGGATGCTGCGCAGGCTGCCCTGACCCTTGCCGATCTTGTTCTCGGCCTTTAGCGACTGCAGCCGCCGGAACACGTTGCCGGTGACCTCGCCCAGGGGGATCCAGCCTTCTTCGAAGAACATCGCCTACCTCGTCCGTCCGCTTTGCACCCTTTCTGCCGCGTCAGAACGGAGGGTCAAGCGAAAGCGGCCTCCAGCGCGATCTCGACCATGTCGCCGAACGACCGTTCGCGGTCCGAGGACGGCAGATCCTCGCCCGTCAGAAGGTGATCCGAGATGGTCAGCACCGATAGGGCGCGGCAGGCGTGGCGGGCCGCAAGGATGTAAAGTTCGGCGGTTTCCATCTCGACGGCCAGCACGCCGTGGCGGGTCATCGCCTCGTTCAGGTCGGGACGTTCGTCGTAGAAGACGTCCGACGAATAGATGTTGCCGACATGGGGCGACAGGCCGCGGCCGCGCGCGGCCGTGACGGCGGATTCCAGCAAGTCGAAATCGGCGCAGGGGGCGAAGTTCAACTCGCGCAGGATGCCAGCCGAAGGGGTGGACAGGGTGGTCGAGGTCATCGCGATCACGATATCGCGCAGCGCCACGCTTTCCTGCATCGCCCCGGCGGACCCGATGCGGATCAGCGTCTTCGCCCCGTAGTCGCGGATCAGCTCGTTGACGTAGATCGACAGCGACGGCATCCCCATCCCGGTGCCGTGGATCGTCACTCGGTTGCCCTTCCATGTGCCGGTATAGCCCAGCATGCCCCGCACCTCGTTCACGCAGACAGGGTCGTCGAGGAAGGTCTTCGCCGCCCATTCCGCCCGGCGCGGATCGCCCGGAAGCAGGACCGTCTCGGCGATGTCGCCCGGTTTCGCGCCGATGTGAATGGTCATGTGGCTGTCTCCCTCTGTCTGCGTCGCGGCAGCTTAGCCCGCACGCCCCACCTGCGCCATAATCGATGGATACCCCGGGCGCATGGACGCCACGACACCTCGTCAGCAGCGGCGCGCCCGCAGGGTGGAGCGCCGGATGGCCCGCGCCGATGCGCTGCGTCGTCGCGCGTTCTCGCCGCTGCGCATCGCGGGGCTGATCGCGGGCGTTCCGCTGGTCGCGACAGGGCTGACGGTGTCGATCTTCATCCGCACCTCGGGGTTTTCGCACACGGACGCGGCGCTGCACCTGTACGCGCTGGCCGGTTGCGAACACGCGCGAAGGGTCGGGCTTGCCCCGGCAGCCGAGGGGTTCCCGGGCTATCACAAGCGGTACGATCCGGATGCCAACGGCATCTCGTGCGAGGATGGCGGGCGCGATCTTGGGCCGCGGCTGGTCCGCTTTCCCGCACCAGAGGTCGTGACAGAGGCCGGTCCAGAAACCGCGCCCGACGCCGCACCCTTGCCCGAGGCTGATCCCCCGCGCCAGATGGATGGCGGGGCCAAGTTCCTGCGTCCCTGAACTTTCCGTGTGGGCGCATTGCGTCGCAGGGCGCAGGCCCCATGTGTCGCCGGACTCGGAGGAGACCTGCGAATGAAATGCCCAACTTGCGACGTTGATCTGCTGATGACCGAACGCCACGGCGTCGAGATCGACTATTGCCCGAAATGCCGCGGTGTCTGGCTGGATCGCGGAGAACTGGACAAGATCATCGAGAAGGCCACCGGCCCTCTGGTCCAGCCGGAACCCGACCGCGAGCCCGACCCGGATCAACGCCCCACGGCGCCGCAGCACCGCGCGCCCGATCCGCAGGTCTGGCAGGAACCCTACCGCGAGCCGCCGCGCGAGCATCACGAGCGTCGCGACCCGTGCGATGGGGACCGGTACGCGGCACGCGGTATCCGCGACCACGACAGATATCGGGATGATGACGACGATCGGTGGGATGATCGGTATCGCGGTGGCAAATCCTATAAGAAGCGCCGCCGCAAATCGATCTTGGCAGAGATCTTCGACTTCGACTGACGTGGGCCCGCTAGCGGACCATCAGGAAGATGGCCGCGACCGCGCAGCCGATTCCGGCAATCTCTCTTCAAGTGATCCGCTCGCCGAAGAACAGGCTACCGATCACGCACAGGGCCAGAAGGCTGAACATCGCATAGGCCACACCGGCCTGTGCCAAAGAGATATGGCGCATCGCAAGTAACCATGCGATCGCGGAAACCGCATAAAGCGCGCAGCCGACGGCAAGGGGGGCAGAGGCCAGCCCGTGGCCCTTGTCTGCCGCGAGTTTCAAAAGCGCGTCGCCAATAATGACGATGCCCGCACACGCCAGCGTAAGAATGTAAACTGTTGTAAAGTTTGTCATTTATTGTACCCGAAAAAATATATTTCCGACGCCGGCAGAAAGCCTGCGGGCCGGACCTTAACTTGGTACAGATTTATCGCTCGCGGCTTCGAACCGGCAAAGTCTGGTATTCCACCGTATCGCCCTACCTTTCCCGTCAGGAACAAGGACGGAGACGAAAATGGAAGGTGTACTTGGCACGATGGGCGTGATGGCGCTTGTCATCATGGCGTTGATCGGCCTGCTGGCGGGCTGGATCGCCGGGACGGTCGCGGGTCGGAACAAGGGCATGTACATGTTGCTGGGCGTCGTCGGCGCGTGCGCGGCCCCGTTCCTGTTCGCGGCGCTGGGCATCGGCCTTCTGGCCGCGTGGGGCGTGTTTGCGATCATCGTCTTCGCGCTGATCGGGTCGGTTATCGTGCTGCTGCTTGGGAAAATGCTGTTCGACCGCTGACTGCGGATCAGAACCACATGTCGTGGACGGTGCGCCCGTCCATCGGCAGGGCTTCGAAACGGACGAGTCCGTCGAAATGCCGGATGGGCAGATGCCCCACGGTTTCGGGTTCCGACAGGCGCACGTTGACCGCGATGCGGGTGCGGCCGTCGGGGTTCGGGCCAAGGCCTTGCCAGTGGGTGACGCAGCCGCAGGTCGGGCAGAAATGGAAGCCCAGCACAGCGTCGTCGCGCGGGCGCACGTAGTACCGCGTGGTGCCCGTCACCGCGATACGCCCACCGACCCAATCGTAGATCCACAACGTCGCATAGCGCCGGCAGGCAGTGCAGTTGCACGCAGTGGCGGTGCCAGGGTGGCCGTCAAAGGTCCATCCGACCTCGCCGCAAAGGCAGGTTCCGGTCAGCATGGCGCGTGTCCTTCAGTCTCAGAGGCGAAGCTCACATCAGGCGCCAAGCGTGCCACCTAGCTTTTGAATGGCTCACACGCCACGCCATCGCCGTCCCGGTCCAACCTGTAGATATCCCAGCCGACGACACGAACGGGACCACGGACGTAGGCAGGGCCATTGCCGTTGCCACCGGCGCAGTCGACGTCCGAGGCAATCGGCACGCACGCACCGGTATAGTTCGGGTCGCAACTTTGTGCGGTGTCAGCAGACGCATTGCGTGGCACGAAAGGCGACGGCTTGATGAAGGTTGAAGATCCAGCCATGTCCGACGGTCGATTGACCTTGGGCAGCCCATGGCTGCTGACCTGATCCGGGATCGAAAAATAAATGGCACTGCCAATCAGCAGCACGGCGCTAAAAGCGAATTTCAAAATCTGAGCCCCCCACGTTAATGATTATTAACGTAAGGGAAGTTCTTCTCTTTGGGAAGTTTGCTTAACAAGTGGTTAATCGCTGCGGTCGCGCCGATTGCACTTCGGTCCACGCTGTTGGGATTTCGATGGGAAACTATTCCAACACGAAACCGCCGTGGAGAGTGGCACGGCGGTTCCGCAGAAGCTTCTCGGCGCGCATTCGACAGGACATTTCCGAGGATGAGGCGCTGTAGACTCGCTTCGTGGAACGATCCTATCAGAAAAACAAGCGCGGCGCGACGGTGTCCTTTGCGTGTGCGGTGCGTTGAAAACGCACCCTACGAGGCCCGGGCTTCGCAGGGGGGCTGGTCTTTGGCGGCGGCGAAACGTGTCCTTCTACCCGCAGGCGTCGATCGCGTCCCGGTGCGCCTTGCCCGCGTCGTTCATGCGGCCGCGCAGGTCCGATACGCCTAGCCCGTGCTCGTTCGCGACCAGGTCCAGCCCGGCCTCCCATGCGTCCGCCATTCCCTGCCCGGCGGCCATGTTCGCGATGTAGAGCGTGCCGATCTTGGTATAAAGATCGTAGTCCTCGGCCTCGATGGTTTCCGCCAACTCCGCGTCGGCGCAGGCGCATTGCTCTTCGTCTGTGTCGCTCATGTCGAGACACATGTCGGTCGCCCCGTCGGCCAGCGCCGGCGCTGTGGTAAGCAGGGCCGCCAGTACGGCGCCCTGTGCCAGTGTCGGTCTCATTTCTTCCTCCTCTTCACGTTGCCGCCACGCTGCCCCGGCCTCCCCGCCGTGCTGCGCCCCCTCGTGCTGACAGCGGCGTCCGCGGCGGCCTCTACCGCCGACTGCCGCGCCAGCGGGTCGTCATGGATGGCAAGATCGACGGCCTCCAGCCGCTTGATCTCGTCGCGCAGGCGCGCCGCCTCTTCGAATTCGAGGTTCTCGGCCGCCTTCCGCATATCCTCGCGCAGGCCGTCGAGGTGGGCCTGCAGGTTGCCGCCCGCCGCCTTGTCGACCTTGGCGGTCACGCGGTTCATGTCGGTGTCGCCCTTATACAGCCCGGCCAGAACGTCCTCGACGTTCTTGCGCACGGTCTCGGGGGTGATACCGTGCTCTTCGTTGTAGGCCATCTGCTTTTCCCGGCGACGCTCGGTTTCTCCCAGCGCGCGTTCCATCGAACCGGTGATGCGGTCGGCGTACATGATCACGCGCCCGTCGGCGTTCCGCGCCGCGCGACCGATGGTCTGGATCAGCGAGGTTTCCGAGCGCAGGAAGCCTTCCTTGTCGGCGTCGAGGATCGCCACCAGACCGCATTCGGGAATATCCAGNCCCTCGCGCAGCAGGTTGATCCCGATCAGCACGTCGAACGCGCCNAGCCGCAGATCGCGCAGGATCTCGATCCGTTCNATCGTGTCGATGTCCGAGTGCATGTACCGCACNCGGATGCCCTGTTCGTGCATNTATTCGGTCAGGTCTTCGGCCATGCGCTTGGTCAGGGTCGTGACAAGCGTGCGATAGCCCGCGGCGGATACCTTGCGCACCTCGTCCAGCAGGTCATCGACCTGCGTTTCGACCGGCCGGATTTCGACCTGCGGGTCCAGCAGCCCGGTGGGACGAATGACCTGTTCGGTGAACACACCGCCCGTCTGATCCAGTTCCCACGATCCGGGGGTCGCCGAGACATAGACCGACTGGGGCCGCATCGCGTCCCATTCCTCGAACTTCAGCGGGCGGTTGTCCATGCAGGACGGCANNCGGAANCCNTGNTCCGCCAGCGTGAANTTNCGNCGATAGTCGCCCTTGTACATGCCGCCGATCTGCGGGACCGAGACGTGGCTTTCGTCGCAGAAGACCAGCGCGTTGTCGGGGATGAACTCGAACAGGGTAGGGGGCGGCTCTCCGGGGGCGCGGCCGGTCAGGTAGCGGGAATAGTTCTCGATCCCGTTGCAGACGCCGGTTGCCTCCAGCATCTCGATGTCGAAGTTGGTGCGCTGTTCCAGCCGCTGTGCTTCCAGCAGCTTGCCCTCTCCCACCAGCTGATCCAGCCGCTGGCGCAGCTCTTTCTTGATGCCGATCACCGCCTGATTCATCGTCGGGCGGGGCGTGACATAGTGGCTATTGGCGTAGACGCGGATGCGGTCGAACGTATCGGTCTTCTCGCCGGTCAGCGGGTCGAACTCGGTGATTGCCTCCAGTTCCTCGCCGAAGAAGGACAGACGCCA